>CBDCYS010000027.1:0-96863 GCA_965224215.1 Bryobacterales bacterium
ACGCCGGCTGCGTCCTGGTAGAAAGTGTTGCCATGTTCCTCACTCTTGTGAGCGCGACCAACGATGACTCGGCCCTGTGACTGGGAAGCTCCGGGTTAGGTAGAGTGAAAACTCGATGACGACGGACACGGACTGTATCATCGTGGGCGCCGGCCACAACGGCCTTGTGGCTGCCTGGTACCTGGCGCGCGCAGGGCTGAAGGTGACGGTGTTGGAGCGCCGGAGTGTCGTCGGAGGCGCCGCAGTCACGGAGGAACTGTTTCCGGGCTTCCGCTTGAGCGTTTGCTCCTACATTTGCCACATGCTGGAACGAAAGGTCATCGACGATCTAGAACTTCGCCAGCACGGCCTCCACATCTACCCAATAGACCCCGTTTCCTTGTTTCTATTCGTGGACGGGAGCCACTACTGGGCTTGGCACGACGCCGAAAAGACCAGCGCGGAGATCGGTCGCATGCAAGGTGTCCCTGCGGCCGACGCCGAGGCCTACCCGAGGTGGATTCGGTTCTGCGAGCAAGCGGGCGGCCTGTTAAAGCGTTACTTTTTGAGGCCGGCGCCGACGGTCGGAGAGGTTGCCTCGGATGTGCGCGGTACGCCCGACGAGCAGGTCTTTGAGACTCTGAGAACAACATCAGCACGGGACCTCGCCGGGGCGTACTTCCGCGACCAACGGGTCGCTGCCACTGCGGTTGGGAGTCCCGACTATGGGCAGATTAGCCAGCCGGGCAGCGCTCTCGCACAGGCCTATTTCAAAACCAATCTGCATACGGCACACGAGGATCTGGGGATCGTACGCGGCGGAATGGGAAGTATCACCCGGGCAATGGCCCGGTCGGTCACGTCCGCCGGTGCGACGATCCTTACCGACGCCCCAGTGAAGAAAGTAGTGGTTGGGCAAGGGGGCGTCCGTGGTGTCGAGCTAGAGAACGGTGAATCGCTCATCACTTCTCTTGTGCTGTCGAATGCCGACCCGAAGTCGACCTTTCTGCGTCTGGTCGACGAATCGAATTTGCCCAGTGGGTTCGTCTCCCAGGTGCGGTCGCTCAAGACTCGTTCGGCGTCCCTGAAATTTCACGCCGCTCTCAAGCGCCTGCCTGACTTTGACCGTTTTCTCCGGCCGGGACTCGACGAAACGAGCCTTGCTATGATTCGCGTCTTGCCGAGTGTCGATGCGATCGAGGCGAGCTGGAATGACGCCATGTCGGGAATACCAACCCGCTACCCTCTGATGCAAATCCAGATTCCTTCGGTCCTCGATCCGACGTTGGCTCCGTCCGGAGAGCACGTAATGTCCGTTTGGGTAACGTACCAGCCCTCTCACGTGCGGAACGCGTCGTGGGATTCGAGGCGCCAGGAGGTTGGGGAAGCACTGATCAATGAGTTGGCGAACTACGCGCCTGACATTCGAGAGTGCATAGTGGACTGGGATTTATTCACACCGGAAGACATCTCCCGACGGATCGCGATGACCGACGGGAATATCCGCCACTTGGACATTTTGCCGGGACAGATGCTTTCTGACCGCCCCTTACCCGGATGGGCGGACTATCGAACGCCCATCAAGGGGCTCTACTTGTGCGGGTCGGGCACGCACCCCGGCGGCGAGGTGACGGGAGCACCGGGCCACAACGCGGCCCAGGCGGTGCTGGCTCGTATGTGATCGCTTTCATGCTTGAAGGTCCGGGGCACCTTCGTAAGACCCACCGCGAAAGGAAGGATGATCCACAGACCCCGGCGTTCCTCAGACGCTTTGGCAGTTCTTGAGCATTTGAATTGGCATGAACTCTTTGATTGCTGCTTAGCCGAATACCGCTTCAGTCGACTCCGACAGGATCTGGACAATGCGGTCGAGTTGCTCGCGGGTGGTGACAAAGGGCGGCGCGAGGTTGAAGACATCTCCTCGCAGGCGGCTGAACAGGCCCCGCCTCTGGACTTCGGTGTTGAGCTTCGCGCCAACTTGCTCTTCAGGCTCGAATTCGGCCTTGGTCGATTTGTCTTTGACAAACTCGACCGCACATATCAGGCCTTTGCCCCGAATATCCCCGACATGAGGTTGGTCGGCCAGCGCGCTCTCAATCCGGCTAGCAGGTAGGCTCCTTTTTCGGCCGCTTGGGCGACCAGGCCTTCTTGTTCGAGAATGTGCAGATTACTCAGGGCCACGGCACAACCGACCGGGTGGGCGCTATAGGTGTAGGCGTGCATCCAGGGTGACTTGCTATGATCGAGCACCTCGGCAATCCCCTCGGTGACTCCGACTCCGCCAAGTGGAAAGTAGCCGGATGTGATCGCTTTGGCAAACTGCACCACGTCGGGTTCCACTCCCCAATGCTCCAGGGCAAACCACTTCCCCGTCCGTCCAAATCCAGTGATCACCTCGTCGGCCACCAACAAGACGTTGTACTGGTCGCAGATCTCTCTGATACGGGGAAAATAGTCGTCCGGAGGAACGATGACACCGCCTGATCCCTGGATCGGTTCTGCGAGAAACATAGCGATCGTTTCGGGGCCCTCCCTCAAAATCGCCTGTTCCAATTCGTCCGCTGCGGCGACCCCTGGGCTTACTCCGGCGGGCGCTTCGTAGCGATAAGGGTACGGAGAGGGAATCTGCAGGAAGCCAGGCACGCGGGGTTCGAACAGAGGCCAATAGCTGGATATGCCGGTCGCGCTCATCGCCGCGAGCGTGAGCCCATGGTAGCCCCACTCGAGGGAGATAACCTTTGTTTTCGTGGGATACCCTCTTAACTTCCAGTAGGAACGTGCCAGTTTGAAGCTGGTCTCGCTGGCTTCCCCACCCCGGACGTGAAGAAAAAACGCGTGATCGAAGGGTAGGCCAACGCGGAAAGCTTCTCGGCCAGTTCGATGGCGCGAGGGTTCGAGCTGCCTGCGTATGCTGAGCAGTAGGCGAGGTCTTCCATCTGCTGCTTAGCGGCCTGGGCCAGTTCTTTGCGGCCGTGGCCCACCGCTACGTTCCACAACCCGGAAAGACCATCGAGGTACTGCCGGCCATCAGCATCAACCAAGAGAGCGCCCTCGCCACTTACCCAGACGTGGCCCTCCTGATGAGCTTTGGGGCTGTGCAAGGGGTGGATCAGGTGGTCGAGATCGCGCGCTAGAAGTGTGGGTTTCGTTGCCTGCATCTCAAAGAGCCTCGCTGGGACCGGCTGTGGGGCGGACACCCTAGAACTAAACCTTAGCAGCCCTCCTGCGCTGAAGGCTTACAAAGACCAGGAACCGGCCAAGGGTTGTTGCCTCTTTCAGACGACTAGGTCTCTGACCGTCTAGAAGAGTTCTTTTTGTAGTCAAAGTTTTTCCGAGCAGCCTTGCGGTCGAACGTCCAGTTAATCTTCACTTGGTCTCGGTTCACACGATCTTTCCACGAACTCGTCTCCTGCTACAATGTCTTCAGGTCAGGGATACGCCGACGGCCCGGCTTGAAGTCGTGGCTTTCAAGAAGTACCCGAATGGTTTCTCGCCCGGCCCGCAGCACGAGTTTGCGTTTGACCGCTTCTTGGGCGATCAGCCGCACCGTCCAGCGCGCTCGCCCCGCCGGCGGATCACTGCACACCATGGCGATGATGCGCTGCTTCTCGCTGGCCCCGAGCAACGCCGCCCCGGGCCGCTGTTTGTCGTGGAGGGCGCGCTCGAGGCCTCCCTGGTTCATAGCGCCGTCCAATCTCGCGCACCGCCTTGGAGGTGAGTTGAACATGGCTGGCCACCCCGGAAGCTGTCTGGCCGGCACCGAGCTGCAGCAGCGTCAGCGCCCGTAATACGGTGCGCCCGGGCTGGATTCCCTTCCGCAGCAACTGGCGCAGATCTTGACGGTCCCGCTGGGAGAGGCGAACGGAGAGACGACGATAGGCGCATGGCCTATTATAGGCCAAAACATTCTCGGGTGGTGAAATAACTTTTTCAGGCGGTCATCGACCTAGGCCGGTCCCAGCGTCAGAGATTGGGGAGCTTTGCGGCTCAGTCTCGCAGCGCAAATGTAAATAAAGAGTGGCCGGCGCCCACCGAAATGTACTGCTTGCCGTCGACCATATAACTCATGGGCGAGTTGGTCATCCGCCCGCCCAGATTGACTCTCCAGAGCAACTTGCCTGAATAGGCGTCCAGAGCGATGAACTGACCTTGCATAGTGCCGGAAAACAGTACGTCTCCCGCCGTGGAGATGAGCCCGCTCTCGGAAACTTCCACCATCTTGAATTCCCACTCGACATCGCCGGTCTCGGGGTCCAGGGCTCGAACCGCACCATAGCCGGGTTCCTCTTCCCCCAACACATCGGGATAGACTGCCTGCGGCAGGCTGCCAACGTAGCGATTGCCTCGAGTGTAGGTGGGATCGCCTTTGTGGTAGACGCCGGGATAGCTCTCCCAAACGGCCAAGTAGAAGAGCCCTGTCCGCCCGCTATAGGTGGGCGAGTACCAATTGGTCCCGCCCATGGAGCTTGGATAGACCTTTGTGCCCTCACGGCTGGGTCCCATGCCGGGGATTTTGATCGGCCGGCCCTTTGCGTCCAAACCTTTCGCCCAGTTTTGGTGCACAAACGCCTTGCCGAGCAGGAACTCGCCGGTCTTGCGGTCCAAAACGTAGAAGAAGCCGTTGCGGTTACCCCACAGCATCAGCTTGCGTTGGCGGCCCTTGAATTCACGGTCGACCAGCACCGGGATCTGCGCCGAGTCCCAGTCCCACAGATCGTGCGGGGTGAACTGGTAGTACCACTGCAGCTTTCCGTTGTCGGGATTCAGCGCAATGACGGAATCGGTGTAAAGGTTGTCACCCTTGCGGACGTCGCCGTTCCAGTCGGGGCCGGGGTTGCCGATTCCCCAGTAGATCAAGTTCAGCTCGGGGTCGTAGGAGCCCGTCAGCCATGCTGACCCTCCGCCACGCTCCCAGGAATCCCCTTCCCAAGTTTCGTGACCGGGTTCGCCGGGTCCGGGGATCGTGTAGAAACGCCAAAGTTTTTTGCCGCTGGTCGCCTCGTAGGCTTCCAGAAATCCCCGGATGCCGTACTCACCGCCGGCCGTGCCGATAATGACTTTGTCCTTGACGACGAGCGGCGCCAGGGTGATCGAGTAGCCGGCCTTGTAGTCCATGACGGTGACGTCCCATTTGACCGCGCCCGTTTTGGCGTCGAAAGCCATCAAACGCCCGTCGACGGTTCCCATAAACAGGGTGTCTCCCAGGATCGCCAGGCCGCGATTCACGCGCCCGCAACAGACGTTGACCCTTTGGGGCAGGTTATGGGAGTACTTCCAGTAGACCCTGCCGGTACCGGCATCCAGCACTACGATGTCGTTCGGCGGCTGCGTGAGATACATCACGCCGTCGACGACAAGCGGAGTCGGTTGAAACTTGTCAAGAGATTCAGACTGAAAGACCCACTGCAGCTCGAGGTTCTTGACGTTTTCGCGCTGAACCTGATTGAGCTTGCTGAATCGCTGACTCTTGTAGCTGCCCGAATAGGTGAGCCAGTTTTCGGGCTCGTTCTCGGCGTTAAGGAGACGTTCGGAAGTAACCTGAGCAGACAGCGCCACGGCGCAAGCCGGCAGCAAGATGAACAGACGAAACGATTTCATCGGCTCACCACCTTTCGTCGTAGACTCACCAGATACGCCCCGATGTCATCGATCTCGCCCTCGCTGAGTACCCCTTCGTAAGAGGGCATCGCCGACTTCTTGATGATCTTGTGGCTCTGAAGCCCCGCGCGGCCGCCCTCGCCGCCCACCATGTGGCATTGGAGACATGCTGAACCCAATCGTCAGCTTTTTCACGGTACTCGTCGTATTTCTCTTTGGTCTCGGAAATATCGGCGCGCTCAAGGTAGAGCAGATTCAAATACGCCATGGCGTCATCATAGTCCGGATCGATTTTGATGGCGGTTTCCAGGCTTTTCATTCCGTATTCAATGATCGGCAGGTTCGTTTCCGCGAGTTCAATCCTGGCTTCGTTGTCCTTGATCGGCCCAGGATCTTCCGGCCCCATCCCTAGCATCGCCCGAACCTCAAGACGAGGCTGATAGATTTGGGTCCAGGCGATGACACCCTTCACGTAGAGGGCCTGAAGGTTATTCGGGCCCATCGCTAGCAACTTGCCATACCATTCGAGTGCCTGATCGAACTCCTTCATATTGAAGTAAAGTGAACCCATACTGGACATTGCCAAGATGGCTTGAGCTTCAGTTGGATTGTGATCAAGCACCCCCTGAAAACCCTCGAGAGCTTTGCTGGCGAGTTCAAGATTTTCCTCGGAATCCGAACTGGGAATGAATTGACTCATGTAAGCCGTCGCTAAGTATTGACGGGCGTCGAGCAGCTCCGGATCTGCGGCGATCGCTTCTTCAAAATGCTCGGCCGCAACACTATAGTTCGCGCGGCCGAAGGAAACCACGCCCTTGTTCAGTGCGTTTCTCCCCTTCAAGTAGACGATCCCTTCGTCGGGGCCGGAGACGGCAAAAATGCAGGTCCCCATGATGCCCACGGCAACGAGACACCACACGATAATTGTTTTCTGCTGCTGCCCACCGACTTTATCCCCCTCCACCGCGTCACCTGGCAACCAGCGGGCTTCCACTGGACGCTTCCAGGGTTCTTTACTACCTGAATTATGCACTGCCGGTGCACCTGGTGAGGGCTGAGCCGCCAGGAACCATTTGGGGGACCCCCGAAAACATGGGGTAAAAAGGTAGGCTGGCAAAGATTTCAGCTTCGCCAGTCAACCCCAAGGAGGTCACCCAAATGGTTACCAAACGAAAACAGCATAGCTCCCGAAGGCCCGTCAAACAAGGCCCCGGCGCGAGGGCCCCGTGGCCCAATAAAATCGGGGCTGCCACGCCCTATCACTTCCGTGGCAAGAATCTGACTCCCTACGGCGGCTTGCTGCCCGTCGCCACCCTGCTCGAAAAACTCGGCTTCCAAGCGCTGCTGGAAGAAACCCTCACGACCAAACGGATCACCCGAGCCATGAGCCCCTACCAGTTCGTGCTGGCCCTCGTGCTCGGCCTCTATGTCGGCTTTGCGCGGCTCAACCAACTCCGCTTCATCGCTCGCGACCCCATCCTGACCGGCATCTTGCAAGTGATGCGTCTGCCGCCGCAGTCCACGCTGTGGCGCTTTCTGGCCTCGCTGCACCTCAACGTGGCGAAGCAGATCCTTTCCATTCAGCGCCAGCTGCGGGAACGAGTCTGGGCCGCGGCCCACGTGAAGTTGGAGACGGTGACGCTGGACACCGACACCACCGTGCATACCCTCTACGGCCGCCAGATGGGCGGGCGCAAGAGCTACAACCCCAAGAACAAGGGCAAGCGCAGCTACCAGCCGATACTGACCTTCCTGGCCGAGACGCGCGAATACCTGATGGGCGGGTTGCGCAACGGCGACCGGCCCACGGGCCGACAGATCGCCGCCCACCTCGAGAGCGCTTTCCGGACTTTGCCGGGCGGCGTGAAGAAAGTCCTGGCGCGGGCCGATTCCGGCTTTTATTGCTGGGAGGCGGTGGAGGCCTATGAAAAGGCGGCTTGTCAGTTCGTCATCGTGGCGCGCAAAACGCGGCGCCTGGTCGAGCGCTTGCAGCAAGCAGAATGGAAACCCTCCCCCCGCTCCGACGCGGACGCGGAATGCGAATTCCTCTACCAACCGCAAGGCTGGGCGCGGGCCTGCCGTTTCCTGGCACTGCGTTACGAAAACGAGCCCAAGGCCGTCGCGGCCGAGCAATACCAGTTGTTCGCCACCAGCGCTTACACCTACCGCGTGTTTGTCACCAATCTGGCCGAGCCGATCGCGGCGGTGGTGTGGTTTTACAATCAGCGCGCCGGAGCCGAGAACCTGATCAAGGAGGCCAACAACGACGCCGGGCTGGCGGCCCATCCCTCGCGCCGCTTTGACATGAACCGCAATCACTTTCAGTTGGCCATGCTGGCCTACAATCTCAACTGCTGGCTGCTGCTGTTCAACCGCGAAGCCCAGGCCAGCGTGGAGACGCTGCGGCACACCACACTGGCGACGGCGCGGCTGCGTTTTCTGTTCGTGGCGGCCAAGATCTGGCGGCACGCCGGCAGAACGGGTGTCAGCTACAGCGATCATTATCAGGAAAAGGGCCTGTTTGAACGGCTGATGCGACGGCTGCGGGCGATGGGGCCGCCGGGATCGAGCTTGGCGCCGGTGGTGGAGGGTGCGCTGAGCTGAGGGGCACTCCATGCATAAAATTTCATGCACTCGCCGCAACGTACTGGGAACACGCCGCTTGCCAGCCCGCTTTTGCCCTGCCGGGATCAGGAGGCGGCTCAAACGGGGAGGGAAACAGCAGAAAAGACGACTTGCGAAATCACTGAGTTGACACGAGTGCCGCTATCGCCACAACTCCATCGACGATGGCTACGCCGAATCTGTGCATAATTCAGGTACTACTGTCCCTGTTGGGTGCGGGAGTTTTAGCTGGAGCGACAGTCTTCGGGTGATCCGGTCGGCTATCAGTCTGCCTGCCGCACTCGTGGCAGAAATTCGCGTCCTTAGGAAGTTCGCGACCACAGTAGTTGCAGAACATTATTTGCAGCCCTCCGAGCCTCAAGTCGTCATCGAACGACACCGCGATTTCAGTGAGAACCCATTGTCGGGCAGAATTCGATCTGCTCGGATGCATGGTTATCGAGCCTACGGGGCCAGTATCGCATTTCCCGGTTATCCACACAGTTCCGACGTTGCGTCGGGTGAAGTTCATCGGCGCGAGTATCGTTGCAGGTGAAAACTCGCCACTAACGCGACAAAATCCGGTTCACGGCGAACCCGATGCCAAACGGTCGATGATCCGTTCAACCATCTAGCGTTACAAAATTCTGGAACGTGCCAACGAGAACGAGAGCCGCCGCATAGATGTCGAGAAATAATTTCCCATTGAGCAATCCGATGCCGGAATTTCCGCAGCCGGCGGCCTAGTAGACCGAAACCGAGTCTAATCAGGCGGCTAGCGAGGCTTTGGACGAATAGGTGGTGGGAAGTGTGTCCAGTCAAGGCTGGCATGTTCAGTGGGAGACAGTCCCACCGGGGTAAAAGTCAGAGCCCCGTAGCTTGGGTTGCATCCGTGTGGAGGAAACGAAGCCGATGAAGCCAACTGACAAAGCCATCCTTGGGATGGTGAGCAAGTCACCGGGCCGTAACAAAAGTGAACCCATAGGTGGCCTCGAAAAGCTAAAACCCCGGAGGCCGAACCCTCTTTCCACGGGTGAAGGCAGCATGGCCTGGCGCAGACTGACTGCAGCGCCAGTTCACTCCGGCGGGGTGCTAGGGACAGCACGGTGACAAGGGCATGCTAAGCAACTGGAGAAGCCCTCCTCGTCCCGTCGAGAAATTGGCGGAGCAGGGAAGCCGTATAACTGGCGAAAACCAGGAAATCGGTGGAAGGCGAGAGGATGGCGGCTAGGTTCGTAGTAGTGAGGAAGCGGGGTAACGCCCGTGGAGCGAAGGAGCCTTGCTGCACATGAAGTCTTGGTCAACACAGTGAGGCAGGGGCGAAATGATAAAAGCGTCCGGTAGTCTGCAGGATCTGAGACGAAGACTATACGGCAAGGGGAAGGCTGAACGGACTTGGCGTTAACCCAAGGCCTCGGTCGGAAGCGGTGGAGTAGTCAATGGCGAGAGCAGACACCTGGATTCGGGTGACGGCTTCCGAGCTGTCGTCGAAAGCAACTCCGATCGGATAGGTCTCATAAACCTTGTCGTGAAGTGTGCAGGAGCGCGTAGTGAAGGAAATCTTCATGCTGCGTGCGAGGTGGCGGGAGCTGGAAACGGAGCCACGGACACGGTTAACCGGGCACGAAGGGGGCAACCCCGGATACAGCCAAGCCAGGTCCTGACGGGCCACCGCGCCAGTTCCCGACCCTACGTGTGTCCAGTCAAGGCTGGCATGTTCAGTGGGGGACAGTCCCACCGGGGTAAAAGTCAGAGCCCCGTAGCTTGGGTTGCATCCGTGTGGAGGAAACGAAGCCGATGAAGCCAACTGACAAAGCCATCCTTGGGATGGTGAGCAAGTCACCGGGCCGTAACAAAAGTGAACCCATAGGTGGCCTCGAAAAGCTAAAACCCCGGAGGCCGAACCCTCTTTCCACGGGTGAAGGCAGCATGGCCTGGCGCAGACTGACTGCAGCGCCAGTTCACTCCGGCGGGGTGCTAGGGACAGCACGGTGACAAGGGCATGCTAAGCAACTGGAGAAGCCCTCCTCGTCCCGTCGAGAAATTGGCGGAGCAGGGAAGCCGTATAACTGGCGAAAACCAGGAAATCGGTGGAAGGCGAGAGGATGGCGACTAGGTTCGTAGTAGTGAGGAAGCGGGGTAACGCCCGTGGAGCGAAGGAGCCTTGCTGCACATGAAGTCTTGGTCAACACAGTGAGGCAGGGGCGAAATGATAAAAGCGTCCGGTAGTCTGCAGGATCTGAGACGAAGACTATACGGCAAGGGGAAGGCTGAACGGACTTGGCGTTAACCCAAGGCCTCGGTCGGAAGCGGTGGAGTAGTCAATGGCGAGAGCAGACACCTGGATTCGGATGACGGCTCCCGAGCTGTCGTCGAAAGCAACTCCGATCGGATAGGTCTCATAAACCTTGTCGTGAAGTGTGCAGGAGCGCGTAGTGAAGGCAATCTTCATGCTGCGTGCGAGGTGGCGGGAGCTGGAAACGGAGCCACGGACACGGTTAACCGGGCACGAAGGGGGAAACCCCGGATACAGCCAAGCCAGGTCCTGACGGGCCACCGCGCCAGTTCCCGACCCTACGGCTTGTTCTCGCCATCTATCCCGCGCGGCGGCATTATCGTCCCCACGACGCGGCGCACTGGGTGTTCGTTAATAGGATCGCCCGTCCTCGCATCTGTTCGACTCCGACGACGAAAAGCACGGATCACCGTCGAGTCCCCAAGCCGCTGGCGGCTTGACGGTGCATGCCGGTTCAATTACCGAAGGCTAAGCCCGTCGCTTGGCCGATTACTTCGCTGCCTCGCTCTAAGACGGTTTGTCGCCAAGGCTGATCATCCGGAGAGAACTTCTCCCTTCGTTCATTCCTCGTCGGGTGATCAACCATCCCATCTCCGTAGTGGTGCCCGCGATTCTCTGCGCGGAGCGCTCTCAGAACCCTTACTACGTGGTAGGTACCGAACTCCTGGCAAAGGAAAAACACTTCCGCAGCCGGCAGGACGCGGGGATACATGGAGTCGTAGACTCCCTTTACTTTGTAGGCCGGGCCGCGATTCGGGTCCAAGGACGCAATGTGCACTCCAAAAGTTTTCTTCATTACTTGGTAGGTCCTGGAACCTTCGTCATCAGCGTGAACGAACAAAGTATCAAAGGCAAATGGCCCCAGCCCAGTGTGCACGTCAACGACTACTACATGCTCGGCGGATGGTCCCAGACGCTCGCGCACGAATTCCTCGACCTTGCGAGGTCCTTCTTCGAGTTTCGATCCGCCGAAGAAAAGCCCCTTGGGATACTCGTATTGTCCCCCCGCAATCACTTCTTTGAGGGGTGACATGCCGTGCCGGGCAATGAGCCAAAGAACACGAGCGTAGTACAGATCCCTACCAGGTGGGCTGGGAGGGTTCACGAACGGGTCAGGCTTGTCGTAACCCGTTGGGGCACCCCGGTATGACTCTCCTGATCCGAGGAAATTTCGATTCAAGTCAACGCTGTTTTTCGTTGAATCTTCGGAGCCAGGCCATTCCAAACGGGTTCAGCACATGGACCAGCATAATCGCCGAATCCGAGGATGTGGACGGAATGCCCTCGTCCAGCCACTGTAGCTGGACGGCAGAGCCAGCGAATACCTCTACGCCATGTAGCCCACTCGAATGCACGAGCACACGCTTGGGCGTTTCCGCGCCAAACCACGCGATGTCGATTGTTAAATCTTCCCCATTCGGACCCTTGGCATCGATTTGCAGCGCCCTCAACCGCCCGCCTGCCTTCTCCACTGCGGTTCGGAATTGGGTCCGTGCCGTCGCGTAGTTGGGAGAAAAATACTTGGCGGACATGGTGTCCCCGACGGTTTGCTTTTCTGCTGCTTCACCAGTCACAAGGTTGAGAACCGTTGTGTCCAGCAAACGAAGAGCCTACCATATGGGCGTTGAGCGAACCGGCACTACGGGTAGTACCGACATCCAACCGAAAACCTCCGATAGGGCCCACTCAGGCCCGCACACTATTAGCAGGTCATTGGTCCTGGTGGCTCGGGCGCAACATACGCCCTTGCCGAGTGCGGCGGGGATGCAGCCGGCCGCGGTCCAACAACAATCATCTGCGCGGCAAGCAGCAGGCGAGGTGGTGGCCTCCAAGGATCTGGTCCCTCTACGGCGCCGGGCTGCGCTTGGACGAAGCGCTGCGGCTGGAAAGCAGCGACATCGACAGCCAGCGGATGCTGATTCAGGTTCGCCAAGGCAAAGGACAGAAGCCGCGACAGGTCATGTTCGTGCCCAAGCTTCTCGCACTGCTGCGCATTTACTGGCGCCGCTACCAACCGCAGCTGTTGCTGTTCCCCGGCCGCATACCCGGCGCGACGTTGCGACCCTCGGGAGTTCGACAAATCTGCCAAGAACTCGCCCGCAAAGCCGGCCTCAACAAAGCGGTGAGTCCGCACGTGTCGCGGCATTGCTTCGCCACCCATCTGCTGGAGGCCGGGACGGATCTGCGCACGATCCAAGTTCTGCTGGGGCATGCCAGCCTCAAGACTACGGCTCGCTACCTGCACGTCTCCGAGCACAGGCTAAAGACAACCACCAGCCCTTTGGAAGATCTGGCGATCCGTGAGATTCTCCACGACGACGGGGACGGCCGCCGACGGTGAGACCCCATCGGCTCGAAGTGGCCGATGTGGTTCGCGAACACGGACAGGAGTTCCTCGAGCGTTGCGGGCGCTACGCTTCCCCGCAACAACGCAAGGCTCTCCACGACATCGGCGTCTGTCGCACGGCCGCTCTGGGCGGCCATCTCGAGCAGTGCGATTCTTGCTCGCACCACCTCGTTGCCTACAACTCGTGTCGCAACCGGCACTGCCCGAAGTGTCAGTCCACGGCCCGCGACCGCTGGCTCGCCGAGCGGGCCGCGGAGTTGCTGCCCGTGCGCTACTGCCATGTCGTCTTTACAATTCCTCGACCACTGGCGGCGCTGGATCTGCACAATCAACGGGTCTTCTACCGTTTGCTATTTCGTGCCGTTTCTCAGACACTGCTGGAGATCGCAGCCGACTCTCGACGCCTCGGCGCACGAATCGGCTTCTTCGCGGTCTTGCATACCTGGAGCCAAAGCTTGCTCTACCATCCCCACATCCATTGTGTGGTTCCGGCCGGAGGCATCTCTTTGGATCGCTCACGTTGGATTCGCTGCCGCAGGAAGTTCTTCCTTCCGGTGCGAGTGTTGAGCCGGCTCTTTCGTGGGAAAATGCTGGCCTTCTTGCGCCAAGCGTTTGCCCAGGGTGAGTTGGGGTTCTTCGGACGCTTGAGCGAACTCGCCGAGGCCGCCCGCTTCCATGCTTGGCTTGAAAGCTTGAAGAAGAGCGAGTGGGTTGTCTATGCCAAGCCGCCTCTGCGACGGTCCCAGCATGTGCTCAAGTATCTGGCCCGCTACACACATCGCGTGGCCATCTCCAACGGGCGGCTGGAGTCGCTGGAAAGAGGTCGCGTTCGCTTCCGCTGGCGCAACGCGAAAAAGAGCAATCGCATCCAGACAATGACTCTCGATGCGGTCGAGTTCACCCGGCGCTTCCTGCTGCATGTGTTGCCGCGCGGCTTCGTCAAGATCCGGTATTACGGCTTCCTCGCGAATCGCCATCGCTCGGCTGAGCTGGCTCGCTGCCGTGAACTGCTGCAGATTTCTGCAACCGCAGCCGACGCGGCGACCATCTTGAGCAGCAAACAACGGCAAGCTGTCGAGCGCCGTTGTCCCCTCTGCCGCCAAGGTTTCCTGCGCATTGTCGAATGGCTTTCGGTGCTTGAGTTGCACACGCGCCGGCACAAACTCACGCTGCCCGATCCGATCGATTCTTCATGAAACCCCACCGCGCCTGCCTCGAATCCACGACGATTCCAACGGCCGCCTGGCACCGCTCAATAGTGCTGCGTCCGGACCGTCCTGCTTGCCTACGTCATCTGAACGCAAAGGTCCAATTCCATGCACTGCACCTGCAAAACCTTTGTTGATTCCTACACCGGCCACACCGCTGTGAGCCCTCTCACCGGGTCTCTTGCACACTTCCCAACTATTGAATTCCCATAAGGAATCTCCGAGGCCGGCTTACTGCAACAAACCGTATCAGCAATGCTCCGGCGGGTCGTTTCCTCGGCCCTCCCCGGACACCCTCTCGCCGGATCACTGCCGATACGGCCCTAAGGTGTTACCACCACCTATCGCAGCAGGGTAGAATTGGACGGAAGTGATCAGCTGATCCGTGGATGGGTCGCTAATCAGAATCGTTCGCTGACACGGCCTGTCAGAGACTTCAGGAAGGCGAGCAAGTCACTTTTTTCCTGACTTGTTAGCTTGAGCGGCCGGATCTCCTTGTCGCGGTAAGGGTTTTTGCGGCCGCCGTCGCTATAGAAGTTGATGACATCCCTGAGAGTGGCGAGGCTGCCGTCATGCATGTACGGAGCAGAGCGGGCAACCTCGCGCAGGGTCGGAGTTTTGAATGCGCCTCTTTGGTTGGAATCGCCCGTGATCGCAAAGCGGCCTTCATCCTGAAGCTTGCCGTCTCGCCAAGCGACACCGGTGTTGTGGAACTCTTCGTCCGTAAGAGTCGGGCCGATGTGGCAGACGGTGCAGTTGCCTTTTCCTCGGAAGACCTTCAACCCTCGGCGGGCTTCGTTTGACAAGGCGTTCCGATCGCCATAGATGTAGCGGTCGAAGGGCGAGTTGCCCGAATGGATCGTCCGGACGTAGCTGGCCAGCGCCCGCGCTAGATCTTCGCCGTTGATTTCCCGTCCGAAGGCTTGCCGGAACATCTTCCGGTAGCGGCGCTTGTGGTTCAGGCGTTCAACGGCTTCCGGGACCGTCATGTCCATCTCGCTCTCGCTTTCTATGGGCTTGACGACCTGCTCTTCAAGAGTCGATGTGCGCCCGTCCCAAAAGAACGCCCGGCCATAGGCGCGGTTAACCAGCGTCGGGACGCTGCGGTTTCCCCGGCGGCCGTAAACTCCCACCGGCTTGGCGCGGCCATCCGTAAAGGCCTTCTTCGGTTGGTGGCAACCCCTGCACGCAAGGCTACGGTTACGGGAGAGGAGCTTGTCGCCAAACAGTTTCTTGCCGAGCTTTACTTTTTTAAGGGTAGGCGGATTGTCTTCGGGGATCGGGCGGTAGAGGTCGAGCCCGAGCGGGGGACGAAACTCGGCGAAAGCCTCCGACACTGGGACTAGGATCAACGAAAGATAGGCGACGAGTCGAACGACACCTTGTCTCATCGTTCCCGGATCCCCATGACGGCCCTTACCGGATTACGGTCCTTGGTGGGAATGCCCACCGTCGCGGCGAGCGCGAGGAAGCACAGCGTCCCCACGACTACCACCATTGCTTCAGCAAAGATTCTTTTCAATATGACAACCTCACGTGGGGCACACTTCTTCCGCCACGTCGCTCATTTTGCTGCTATCACCTCGGGCAGGAAGTTCTCCATCATTTCGCCGCTCTCAACTCGGGTAGAAAATTTTCCATGACCCAGACTTCTTCGTCATAGACCCCGGAGGTGAAGGCGATGCGCTCCCCGTCCGGGTGGACACTCAATCCCTCGATCTTGTAAAGCTCCAGATCCAGCTTTCGGGGATCTTCTCCACCGTCGGCGGAGACCACCCAAATATGGCTCCTCGAGTTGTTCTCCCAGGTACCGAACAGCAGCCGGCTTCCATCGGGCGTCCAAGCAAGCGAGTTTTGGAAAATACGGTTCTCTGGCCGGGTGATTTCGCGGCTGGATCCTTCTGCTAGCGACATCACGTTCAAGGCTTGCTCGCCGATTGCATTCTGAATAAAAGCTAACTCTCGGCCATCAGGGGAAACCGCTAGCCCGGAAATGGAATAACGATCGGGAGTCCGATGGAGCTCCTTTTCTTTGCCGCTCTCAACGTTCCGCGTGATGATCTGCTCGAACTTGGAACCCTGACGCGTCCGCCGAAACAAAATTGCTTCCCCATCCGGTGACCAGGAATGCTTGGAGAGGTGTTCCCCCGGTCCGCTCAACACCAGCGCACTTTCTTTTCCAGTCTCGACGTCGACACGAAAGATGCCTTGGCGTCCGCGCCGGTCGCTGGCCCGAATCGCCAGCGCGCTTCCGTCCGGGGTCCAGCGCGGCTGGGTCAAGACATCGCCGTCGCTTATACTGAGCTTGAGGGGAGGTTCTCGATAATCTCCGGATTCGAGGGACTGAATGCAGAGCACTTTGGAGGCTTTCGCGTTTCGACGCGAGAAGTAAGCCAAATGCCTGCCGTCCGGGGACCATTCAGCGGAACGGTTCGATCCAAGGAAGCGCTCGGTCGCGCGGACGGCAGTTGCCGGTACAGCTTCCGAGTCGAGACCCAGCGAGGCTACGTACACATCCTCCCGGCCGGAGCCGAGACCATAGAAGAGGGCGCCTGTGTCAGTGAGACCTAGCGGCCTCTTCAATCCTACGTCGCGTTTCAGCAGCAAGGCTTCTCCCAGCGGCCGACCGTCCGCGACCGGAACAGCCCATAGACTTAGCGTTTCTGTGCGGTTACTTGCGAACATAACCCGCTCACCGTCAGGGGTCCAGATCGGAGAAAAGTCGTTGGCCGAATGGCGCACCAAGGAGATTTCGCGGCTTCCGTCCGCCGCTAGCAGAAAGATATCGCGAGCCGTCTGAGGGCCATCCCTGGGAAAGTCGTAGGCAATATAGCGTCCATCAGGCGAAAGGCTGGCCTCGACGTTATCGTCCCAGTTGAGCGTCCTCACAACGTGGACAGACTGATCTTCGGCAGATATAAGCGCGAGTTGGGTGGTTCGGTCCTTTGTGAAGAACGTGGCCAGAATCAGCTTGCCGTCAGCCGACCAGCCCTTCGGCTTGAGGTAGGGGACCTCTGGGTTACGATATAGCAACCGGGGTTCGGAGCCGTCAGTTCCAACAAGTCGAAGTTCATAGAAGCCCACATCCGGGTCCCAATTACCCCAGGCATAGACAACCTGCTTGCCGTCGGGTGAAATCGCCGAGGATTCGGCGTAGTTTTCGGATACGTCCCACGAACCCTTGGAGGTAAGCAAGCGGTTCTCTTCCCTTTCCAAGTCCCGCATCCCCAAGTCTCCCGTCGCCCAATGGACGTAAGAGAGAAAACGACCGTCCAGCGAAACCGTTCCCAAGGTGTCCACATCCGGTCCTGTCCAAACCTGCCGGACGATGACTCCTGAGCCTGCGGCCTCGGCCAGCGGGTCGGGCGGGTTGAGGATCGGTCCTCGCAGAATGGCTGCGGCGAGGGCCAGCAGCGCCAGGCCGCCTCCCAGCGCGGGGACAAACCGCCGCCCGCGTAGAGGCGACTCTGACTCGGCAGCCTTCGGCTTGCGCGCCGCGCGCCAAGCATCCAGTTCGCTCGCGTAGGTGTAGACGCTCGCTCGTGAGCCATGCTGGTGCCGGCGGACGGGGAGCCCTTCTTCTTTCTCCCATCGGCGTGCAGTTCGCTCGTCGCGGTTGAGATAGGCAGCGATTTCTTTCCACGACTCGAGTGGAGAGCCACTTCGGGGGTTTTGCCTTGAGGGATCGACAGTCTGCTCGTTGTCTTGCGTCATGGCTGTGTTCCTTGGTGCGAACGGGTCATGCGTTTCCGATTCGCCATGACGATACTAACCCTGGACGAGCACGCATTCAACAGGCAAGTGCGGGCACGGCTAGAAATGTCCGCTGATAACCGGGTCGAACTAATTCCCGCGACGCCAAAGAGCTCAGGAACTGGACCATGGGGAAACCAGACTTTAACGGTGGTGCCGCGCGAACATAAACGCGAGTCAAGACTTTGGTGTTCGCGAAGTGCGGCCCGCTGTTCAAAGACCTTAGTCTGGGCTGTAAGCCTTGGCGCTACGACGTCTCGGGGGATGGGCGCTCGGTCACGGTGGAGAGCGTTGTTGCGGAAGAAGAGTAGCGGCGCACACCCGCGATCCACATCACCGAAAAATAGGCTCGCCGAGTTCCGCGACCGCGAGCAGGACTAAGTCCCCCGAAACGAACCACATAGGACTCGTTCGCGGATACCTGTTGTGATATCCCGTTACCACCAGAAATCGACGCTCTCCAGATTGTAACATCTTCCGATAAAGTAACTTAGCTCCGATTCCAGGTCGAGTGGCAGCATACTCGGCAAACCGGACAATTAGCCGAGCACACGACGCCTCGAAACCGACATTCGGCTTCAGGTAGATCCTCTGTCGGCTACTGTCGGCTAGGGTTCACCGAAATGACGCGAGCCCTGACGTTGGCAGGTCTCGACGACGCTTCAGAAACGGGTTAGGAGTGTGGCACAGGAGAGGGGAAGGACAATCGTTGTGTATTGCTGAGGGCTGTTGGCTCTTCCTCAGCTACTGGGCTCTGCCGTGACGTTCACAGTATTCTCGTTCGCATGTTCGCGGGCCTCTCGAAACTGAGGAATGTATAGCTCGCCACTGCGGCACACGTTACGTTGCCCGCTATGTTGTTGAAAAATAGCTGTGGCCGCCTTTCCACGCGACTCATCCCCGGAACGATGTTTTGTAGTCGTCGCAGGTGTGACGGTTTAATCATCGATCGCAACTGCGACCCGGCAAGCTGGCTCGGGCGCCCCCAACAGTCGTAGCCCTAGCCGCCTTTCTGGCTTCCGGCCATGGCCAGTTCATCAACGGGACGGAGGTTGTGGTGTGATTCTGACAATTTGAATGAGGTTACTATGACAGCTCAATCTGCAACACGTATCATCGAGCCCCCGGATAACTTGAATGATGCCCTGAAGGCCGAATTTGTCCGGAATCAGTTGAGCGGACGTGTGGGTCACGTCCTGCTTTCCGAAAGCGATCGTGTACGGGTTTGGTCAATCCATTTGAAGCCCGGGGAAAGACTCCCCTTTCACCGTCATGTCCTGGACTATTTCTGGACAGCAATCACCCCTGGACAAGGCTTTTCTCACAATCACGACGGCAGCGAGGAACCCTTCAGTTTGGAAGCTGGCAGCACTCGGCATCTGCCCTTCGGGCTGGGTGAATTCCTGGTCCATGACCTCAACAATACCGGTGACTCCGACCTTATTTTCACAACGGTGGAGTTTCTCGATAGCGCCAATAATCCGATCGAGCTCCCCGATGAGGTGCGCCGTGAGGAACGAAACAGAACTGTTGCATAATCAACGCAGGACACATTCTCGAAGTGGGTTGTTTGTGAGCACGCCTATCCGTTCGCGCCGCCGGAGTCTCGTGGTTCGGGTCGGACTCAGCGCCCCCACAATCTGAATGAGGTTACTATGACAGCTCAATCTGCAGAACGTATCATCGAGCCCCCGGATAACTGGAACGATGCACTGAAGGCCGAATTTGTCCGCGATCAGTCCAACGGGCGCGTGGGCCAAATCCTGGTTTCCGAAAGCGATCGTGTGCGGGTTTGGTCAATCCGTTTGAAGCCCGGGGAAAGACTCGGCTTTCACCGTCATGTCCTGACCTATTTCTGGACAGCAGTCACCTCTGGACAAAGCTTATCCCGCTATCACGACGGCAGAGAGGAAACCTTCAATTATGAAGCTGGCAGCACCCGGCATCTGCCCTTCGGGCCGGGTGAATTCATGGTCCATGACCTGACCAATACCGGCAACTCCGAGCTTATTTTCACAACGGTGGAGTTTCTCGACAGCGGCAACAATCCGATCGCGGTCCCCGATGAGGTGTGTCGTGAGACGCTAAGAGTGAGCTAGAGGCCCCCGCTCTGAGAATTGAGGGAAATGAGTTCTCTCTTGGATGTAACCGTTAGTCCCTGTTAGTTAGGGCCGGATTAGGGCCAATACTGTTCACTGAGAGCCTTCCGAGCCACGGAGCGGCGCCGGATCGTAGCCCATGGGTGGAGCGAAGCGGAACCCTGGGTGAGAAACCCCGCGCCGCCGAGCCCGCAAGGGCCGTGGGAAAGCCAACCCGTGATGCCGCCGCCGGCCCGCCTGTGTCAACAAGAAACACCACGGTCATGTCCAGCCAAACCGGCCCAGAAACCACCTGCCGGTAGGTTCGTGTGCGACTGAAAGTCGCCTGAAGCGACCTGGCCGAAACAGAGCGGCGCCCGCAAGGGTGCGGTCGAGGGTAGTCAGTGTGTCGAGACCGCCATCGGAATGCGGTCACTGCCAGAGTGGACCGCACCCTTGCGGGCGCCGCTCTGTTCAGAACCCTCGCTGGAAGCTGACCGCCTGAAAGACGCTGGGTTAGACCTGGCGATTAAAATCCCGCCAATCCCAGGCCCGCCCGAAAGGAAAGAACAAACCCAATACCGAGAACATTTCTATAATTATCTACAATTTCCCCCAAAAACACCAGCCCGCTTTTCATACCAGTGTAGCAAGCCGAAGCGCGTGAGAGGCCCGTCAGTACGAGGCGTGCGCCGCTCAGCCCCTCAACTCCGGAAAACGCTCGCGCACTCGAACAGTACGGTGAGCACGGCGAGCAAGCACACCGACGTAATGACGGGCCTGTCGCGTGCTTCGGGCGTCAGGCGGGGACAAATGCGGACTAGACGCGGACTAGACGTCGACGATGCGACGGACCGTTACGATTGCATCGAATGGATCAGCCGTCAGCCCTGGTGAAACGGGAAGATTGCCATATATGCTCACCTCCCTTGCGCTATCCGATGGTCCTTGCAGACCAGATTGCTGTTCTGATCACGACGAGCTAGCTACCCTCGGCACGAAGCCTTAGACGCAGCTCTTGGGTGGCCTGCCTGTCAAGCTGGAGTGTTTCGGAATCGATCACGACGCCGTAGAGCTCTTCCGCTTTGGCGATCGACACCTTGTCGTCTTGTACGTCGCGCTCGACGGCAGTGGGATCTCTCTGAAAAGGATCTCCCCAACCGCCTGCGCCGGGTTGAATGTGACGAATCAGATCCCCCGGTTGCAGAGTGTCGGTAACCATGGTCCGCAGGATCCTTTCTTTCCCTGTACCCGGGTTGACAACGTTTGAAGACGGAGAGCCACTGAGACCGCCGGACAGGCCGTAAGGGGGGTGGTCGCGTCGGTCGGAGCGGATCGTCAGATTGGCAGGTTCGTCGCCCACATAGCGCCAGTCCCGAATAATGGCAACTCCGCCCCGGTACTTGCCGGCGCCTCCCGTGTCCCGAGTCAATGCGTACTGCTCGATTCGAACGGGGTAGTCCAGTTCCATCAACTCGGCGGGTATGTTCGAAATAATCGAGCCGGGATTGGTGAGCCCGTCGATACCGTCCTTAGTGGGACGTGCCCCCCAAGTGCCGGAAATCACGTCGGACATGATGAAGGGTTTTCGCTCGCGGTCGTAGCCCCCAATGCAGATCAACGAATTTCCGCCTTCACCGGCAGCCGGAATCCTGTGCGGAACGATCTGCGCCATAGCGCCGAACAGCGCGTCTGCCATGCGAAAACCGACGACCCCTCTCATGCCCGACGCAGCCGGCATCACCGGCTTAACAACCGTGCCCTCGAGAGCAATGATTCGAATCGGCCGAAACATGCCCGAGGTGTTCGGGATATCGGCCTGCATGATCGATCGCACTGCGTAACCGCAGCACGAGATGGTGAAGGCGTAAGGCGAGTTGATCCCCCCTTTTACTTGCGGAGACGTGCCGGTGAAGTCGACCGTGAGAGAATCCCCTTCGACAATCATCTTGACCTTGATGGGTATCTCACCGGCATCGACACCATCATCGTCGAGATAGTCGGTGAACGAGTACTCTCCGTCGGGCCAAGTCCGAAGTTCAGCACGGACCATAGCCTCGGTATAGTTGAGCAGTTCGGCAAAGTAGACTTCGAGTGACTCCACGCCGTACCGCCCTGCCAACGAGAGAAGCCCCTTCTCGCCCATGCGTAAGGCCGACAGGTTGGAGCGCAAATCGCCGAAAGTCTGAATCGGAACACGGATGTTCTTCTCCAGTAACTGAAAGATGGCTTCGTTGGCGACACCCCGCTCGTAGAGCTTCAGCGGTGGAATGCGGATCCCGTCGTGGAAGATCTCGGTGTTGTCACACGCCACACTGCCGGGAACACGCCCTCCCAAGTCGAGGTGATGTGAGACTACGGCTGAGTACCCGAGCAACTGGTCCTCACAAAACACTGGTTTGAAAACGAAGATGTCTGGGATATGAATTCCACCCTGGAAGGGGTCATTCATCAGGAAGATATCGCCCGGGAAGATCCTTCCCTGATATTGGCGAATAACGTAGCCGAGAGCTGTATGCACGGAGCCTAGGTGCACCGGGATGGTCACCCCTTGCGCAATGGTTTGACCGCTCCTGTCGCAAAGCGCCGTCGAGAAGTCCATGCAATCGCGGACGATGGTTGAGTACGCCGTGTGAAAAACAAAGATGACCGTGTTTGCCATCTCATCCGCGACGCTCGACAGGTAGTTGCGAATCAGCCCCAGGGTGATCGGGTCGACCTGCTGATTGGCTGGCTTTTGGGATCCTTGCATGGGTGTCTGTTCATTGATTGGTTGACTCATTATGAACTTCCCGACCGGATTCGGATGTTACCGTGCAGATCCAGCCACGCCCCCCAACCGGGTGGCACTACCGTGGTCGAATCATATTCATCAATAAGGAGAGGCCCCTCAGTCCGCTCGGGTCGAAGGTCGGCTCGGCCCAGAACCGGCGCTTCGAGAAGATCATGACTGGGACCGAAATACGCACGCCGGCTTCGATGCGTTGGCTCAAAGCCCTTAGCAGCAGCGGGCGGATGACAAACCGTCTCTTTGCGGACCCGGCCCACGATGCGGAAGTTCACAAAGGTGTATTCCTCTCCCGCGCCGCCCCGGTGTCCGTAAGTCCTTTCATGTTCGGCGTCAAAAGCCTTCTCGATGTCGGTGATCGAACTCCAATTGAGGACGCCAGAAGGGATCGGAACTATCAACTCGTAGGACTGCCCTGAGTAGCGCACGTCCGCGTGGCGGTCAATGTGGATGTCCTGTTCCCCGAAGCCCTCGCTGCGTAACAGTTCGAAGACCTCCTTCTCAATGCGGGTAAGCAGGCCGTTGAGCGTCGCCAAGTCCACTTCGCGACTCTTTTTGAGATAGGTTTGGGAGTAGGAATGTGTGATGTCAGCCGACAACAGGCCGAATACGCTGTACACACCTGGATGGGGAGGAACAATGACTTCCTCCATCTCGAGCGACAGGGCCATCTGACAAGCGTGAACAGGCCCGCTTCCGCCAAAGGCGATCAGGACGTAGTCGCGCAAGTCACGGCCTCTCTCGGTCGAAACCGCACGCACCGCACGCATCATGTTCGAGTTGGCCATCAGGTGGACGCCATGTGCGGCCCCCAGTAGATCCATGCTGAGGGGGGAAGTGATCTCGTTGCGGACGGCCTCCTCGGCCTGAGCCCGGTCAAGCTCCAGTGCGCCCCCCACTAGCCCGTCCGGGTTGATATACCCAAGGATGAGATCGGCATCGGTACTGGTGACCCGGCTGCCACCTTGGCCGTAGCAAACGGGTCCGGGTGAAGCGCCGGCGCTCTCGGGACCTACATTGAGCGCACCACCCTCATCGATCCAGGCGATGCTGCCCCCTCCCGCGCCCACCTCGGCCACATCGATAGCGGGGACACGAACCAGGTGTCCGCCTCCTTTGATCAGCCGACTGACGAGTGACAGAGATGAACCAACTTCGTACTCGGCAGCCGTGCTCAGCTTACCTCCTTCGATGATCGAGGCTTTCGCGGTCGTTCCACCCATATCGAACGTTATGGCATTCAGGACGTCCAGCCGGGTCGCCAAAGCGTGGGAAGCAATCACCCCGGCGGCAGGGCCGGATTCGATCATGAAGACGGGCCGCTGCAGGCAAGCTTCCGCCGTCATCACTCCCCCGTTTGACTGCATGATCAGCAGCGGAGCAGCGATACCGAGATCGCGCAGCGTCCGGCTCAGCGATTCAATGTAGCCCCGCACGATTGGCGCAACATAAGCATTCACCACCGTGGTGGCCGTACGCTCATACTCCTTCACCTCACGTAGGATTTCCGTCGAGATCGACACGATGACACTCGGGTGACGACTACGAATCAACTGTGCCAGAGCTTCTTCATGTGCGGGATTCGCATAGGAATTGATGAGACACACCGCTAAGGACTCAATCTTCCGAGCAATGATCTCCTCCACCAGGTGCGATGCTTCATCCAGGTCCAGAGGGGTCAGGACCTCGCCCCGAGCGCCGATCCGTTCCGTCACCTCAAACCGAAGGCGCCGCTCGACCAAATCAGGCGGCTTGTCCCAGTGCCAGTTATAAAGCTCCGGCATGCGGATTCGCCGGAGTTCCAACACGTCTCGAAATCCTCGGGTGGTGATGAGTGCTGTTGGCGCGCCTTTCCGTTCAAGGATAGCGTTGGTAGCTACTGTTGTACCGTGTATGACCTCGCGTACCGCTCCTGCGGGGGATCCGCAGGCATCCAGCAACTCCGGCAAGGCTTGACGGATCGAACGACTGTAGTCATCAGTTGTCGAAAGAACCTTGCGGATTGTGAGGGCTCCATCGTCGCCAATGCCGACAAGGTCCGTGAAGGTTCCGCCAATATCGATTCCTAGACGCACTGAGCCTTTGTTGTTGATGCAACGTGTTTGAGCCAGGAAAGCTGTTTTGCTCACCTCTTAGCGATTCACCCGAGTTGAGGATAAAGGCTAGGGTTCTCTACCAACAAGGAGATGAACTGCTGCTCTACCCTGGCGTCGCGGCGTTCCCGATCATCGCCAGCGGTCCGGAAATACGACGGACAGCACAAGCCTCAGTCCGAGGCACGAAAATGCATGCCAGGATTTCCGGTGGTACGATCCGACTCCAACATGGTACATGCTACGTGCTACGGAACACAACGAGCTTTCCAGCGGGAGCTCGACGAAAGAGGGATAGGGTACGGCTCCGACCGCATCGGTAGCCTGCCCAGATGGGGCGCCAACAGGTCCCTGGCGGCCCAAGCGGGCGACGACTCTTTGGCGGGGCTGGCCGTGCAGGCGATAAGACTCCACCAGGCGCAGGTAGGTGTGATGACCGGACTTGTGGGCGCACAGGAACACGGACGACTCGGTACACTAGAATCGTACTGCACTATATCCAATAAATAAACAGATAGATGGGTATCCGGTTGACTCAGGTAGCCCCAAGATGTAGTATGCCGGCAGATGGAAGATTACCCTCAGAACCTGCCAGAGTTCGAGGCCCGTTTTAGCAGTGAGGAGGCCTGCCGGGAGTATCTGTTCCGGCTGCGCTGGCCGGACGGTTTCCGCTGTCCGGGTTGCGGTTGTGGAAAGTCGTGGCCTTTGCGAAAAGTGCTGCTGCAGTGCGCTGCGTGTGGGCGCCAAACCTCGGTGACCGCCGGGACCATCTTTCAGGACACGCGCAGCCCTTTGCCGTTGTGGTTTCGTGCGATGTGGTGGGTCACCACCCAAAAGACCGGAGCCAGCGCTTTGGGACTGCAAAGAGTGTTGGGGCTCAACAGGTACGAAACGGCTTGGACCTGGCTGCACAAAATGCGGCGCGCGATGGTGCGGCCGGGACGGGATTTGCTCGCCGGGACAGTGGAAGTCGATGAAAGCTACTGGGGCGGGCTCGAAGAGGGCCTGCGGGGCCGAAACCTGAAAAACAAAGCATTGATCGCAGTGGCCGCTCAAGAGGATGGGCGGGGTATCGGCCGGATTCGCATGAAGAGAATCGAGGATGCCTCGGGCGAGAGCCTGTTGCCTTTCGTGGAGGAGTGCATCGAGCCGGGCAGCGTGGTGCATACCGACGGCTGGCCCGGTTACTCCGGGTTGAAAAAGGAAGGCTACGTCCATCAGGTCACAGTTGTCAGCAGGCAGGAGCAGTCCGCGTCGGAATTGATGCCCCGCGTCCACCGCATGATGTCACTGCTCAAGCGCTGGCTGCTGGGCACCCATCAGGGCGCCGTGAGCCACAAACATCTGGACTACACCTGGACGAGTTCACCTTCCGTTTCAACCGCCGCAACTCCAAAAGCCGAGGCAAACTCTTCTATCGGCTCGTCCAGCAGGCGGTAGCCGTGGATCCGGCGACTTACAAGATGATTGTTCACCCGGTTACAGAACCCAAGAAAATCCCCAAACCACAAGATATTGGGGCTACCTGAGTCAACCGGATACCCATCAACAGATAAATTACGATCATCTGGTTATCCACTTTACTCTAGTGATGAATCAAGCTATCCTTGGACTCGCGCTGTTGGCGGCGAAGACCGAGTCTGTTGAGCGACGATTTTCCAAAACATCTGGTGGAGTTCACTGAACGGTTTGCCAGCGAGCAAGCTTGCTGCGAGTATCTGCTCGGTGTCCGCTGGCCAGCGGGGTTCGTTTGTCCGAACTGCTCGGCCACGAAGGGTTGGACGACCCGACGAGGCACGATGTGCTGTAGCGGGTGCCGACGCCAGACCTCTCCCACGGCGGGAACCATCCTGCACAACTCGCGGGTGCCGCTGCGGAGTTGGTTTCTGGCCATGTGGCTGGCCTGCACTCAGAAAACAGGGCTGAGCGCCAAGGGTTTGCAGCGTGAACTCGGTCTGGGCAGCTATCAGACCGCCTGGCTGATGTTGCAGAAGTTGCGGCAGGCGGATGGTTCGGCTGGGTCGGGAACGGCTGGACGGAAGTGTCGAAGTCGACGAGACTTACTTGGGCGGCAAGGAGAAGCACGTTCGCGGGCGAGAGCTGGTGGGCAAAGCCTTGGTTGTGGTTGCGGTGGAACTGCAGGGCCGCAAAATGGGGCGAATTCGTCTGCGTCATGTCCCCGACGCATCGGGACCGAGTCTGGTGGGTTTTGTGACCGACTGTGTGGCGTCAGGCAGTCTGGTCCATAGCGACGGCTGGAGGGGTTACCGGGGCTTGAAGAAAGCCGGCTATCGCTATCGGGTCACCCACACAGCGGGAGACTCGCAGATAGCCGCCGAGGAATTCGCGCATGTCCACCTGGTTGCCTCGCTGCTCAAGCGCTGGTTGGTAGCGACGCACCAAGGGAAGGTGAGTAAAGTGCATCTGCAAGGCTACCTCGATGAATCCACCTTTCGCTTCAACCGTCGAAAGTCCCGCCACGTAGGCAAGATCTTCCACCGACTCGTCGAACAGTTGGTTCTCCGTAAGGCCTTGACCTATCGAGACATTATCACCAAGCCCCAGCCCACCAACTAGAGTAAAGTGGATAACCAGATTACGATCATACTAAATAAAATTGTCACTACGTTTTCCGAGTCGCCAAGAGTCGCCGTCAAACCTCTCCGAGGCCCCAGATGAGCCATCCGATCAGGCTCCGCCTCTTCGCCCTGCTCCTGTGCGCGGCCGCCATCGTCGGCAATTTCGGCATAATCTACCGCCTCCAGCAATGACTGTTAATACTGAGTTGGACCGTTCTCGTCGCCTTTGTGATAGCGGCCAGTCCTTGATCCAGCTGGGGTCAACAGGCAAAAAGATGATCGCTCTTATGCGGGAAACTCCTTTCCTCCCTGTACCTCCGCCTCGTTGTTTGAGTCTTCTCAGCGCAGGGTTGTCATTCGGCAAATAGACGCCGGCTGCGTCCTGGTAGAAAGTGTTGCCATGTTCCTCACTCTTGTGAGCGCGACCAACGATGACTCGGCCCTGTGACTGGGAAGCTCCGGGTTAGGTAGAGTGAAAACTCGATGACGACGGACACGGACTGTATCATCGTGGGCGCCGGCCACAACGGCCTTGTGGCTGCCTGGTACCTGGCGCGCGCAGGGCTGAAGGTGACGGTGTTGGAGCGCCGGAGTGTCGTCGGAGGCGCCGCAGTCACGGAGGAACTGTTTCCGGGCTTCCGCTTGAGCGTTTGCTCCTACATTTGCCACATGCTGGAACGAAAGGTCATCGACGATCTAGAACTTCGCCAGCACGGCCTCCACATCTACCCAATAGACCCCGTTTCCTTGTTTCTATTCGTGGACGGGAGCCACTACTGGGCTTGGCACGACGCCGAAAAGACCAGCGCGGAGATCGGTCGCATGCAAGGTGTCCCTGCGGCCGACGCCGAGGCCTACCCGAGGTGGATTCGGTTCTGCGAGCAAGCGGGCGGCCTGTTAAAGCGTTACTTTTTGAGGCCGGCGCCGACGGTCGGAGAGGTTGCCTCGGATGTGCGCGGTACGCCCGACGAGCAGGTCTTTGAGACTCTGAGAACAACATCAGCACGGGACCTCGCCGGGGCGTACTTCCGCGACCAACGGGTCGCTGCCACTGCGGTTGGGAGTCCCGACTATGGGCAGATTAGCCAGCCGGGCAGCGCTCTCGCACAGGCCTATTTCAAAACCAATCTGCATACGGCACACGAGGATCTGGGGATCGTACGCGGCGGAATGGGAAGTATCACCCGGGCAATGGCCCGGTCGGTCACGTCCGCCGGTGCGACGATCCTTACCGACGCCCCAGTGAAGAAAGTAGTGGTTGGGCAAGGGGGCGTCCGTGGTGTCGAGCTAGAGAACGGTGAATCGCTCATCACTTCTCTTGTGCTGTCGAATGCCGACCCGAAGTCGACCTTTCTGCGTCTGGTCGACGAATCGAATTTGCCCAGTGGGTTCGTCTCCCAGGTGCGGTCGCTCAAGACTCGTTCGGCGTCCCTGAAATTTCACGCCGCTCTCAAGCGCCTGCCTGACTTTGACCGTTTTCTCCGGCCGGGACTCGACGAAACGAGCCTTGCTATGATTCGCGTCTTGCCGAGTGTCGATGCGATCGAGGCGAGCTGGAATGACGCCATGTCGGGAATACCAACCCGCTACCCTCTGATGCAAATCCAGATTCCTTCGGTCCTCGATCCGACGTTGGCTCCGTCCGGAGAGCACGTAATGTCCGTTTGGGTAACGTACCAGCCCTCTCACGTGCGGAACGCGTCGTGGGATTCGAGGCGCCAGGAGGTTGGGGAAGCACTGATCAATGAGTTGGCGAACTACGCGCCTGACATTCGAGAGTGCATAGTGGACTGGGATTTATTCACACCGGAAGACATCTCCCGACGGATCGCGATGACCGACGGGAATATCCGCCACTTGGACATTTTGCCGGGACAGATGCTTTCTGACCGCCCCTTACCCGGATGGGCGGACTATCGAACGCCCATCAAGGGGCTCTACTTGTGCGGGTCGGGCACGCACCCCGGCGGCGAGGTGACGGGAGCACCGGGCCACAACGCGGCCCAGGCGGTGCTGGCTCGTATGTGATCGCTTTCATGCTTGAAGGTCCGGGGCACCTTCGTAAGACCCACCGCGAAAGGAAGGATGATCCACAGACCCCGGCGTTCCTCAGACGCTTTGGCAGTTCTTGAGCATTTGAATTGGCATGAACTCTTTGATTGCTGCTTAGCCGAATACCGCTTCAGTCGACTCCGACAGGATCTGGACAATGCGGTCGAGTTGCTCGCGGGTGGTGACAAAGGGCGGCGCGAGGTTGAAGACATCTCCTCGCAGGCGGCTGAACAGGCCCCGCCTCTGGACTTCGGTGTTGAGCTTCGCGCCAACTTGCTCTTCAGGCTCGAATTCGGCCTTGGTCGATTTGTCTTTGACAAACTCGACCGCACATATCAGGCCTTTGCCCCGAATATCCCCGACATGAGGTTGGTCGGCCAGCGCCGCTCTCAATCCGGCTAGCAGGTAGGCTCCTTTTTCGGCCGCTTGGGCGACCAGGCCTTCTTGTTCGAGAATGTGCAGATTACTCAGGGCCACGGCACAACCGACCGGGTGGGCGCTATAGGTGTAGGCGTGCATCCAGGGTGACTTGCTATGATCGAGCACCTCGGCAATCCCCTCGGTGACTCCGACTCCGCCAAGTGGAAAGTAGCCGGATGTGATCGCTTTGGCAAACTGCACCACGTCGGGTTCCACTCCCCAATGCTCCAGGGCAAACCACTTCCCCGTCCGTCCAAATCCAGTGATCACCTCGTCGGCCACCAACAAGACGTTGTACTGGTCGCAGATCTCTCTGATACGGGGAAAATAGTCGTCCGGAGGAACGATGACACCGCCTGATCCCTGGATCGGTTCTGCGAGAAACATAGCGATCGTTTCGGGGCCCTCCCTCAAAATCGCCTGTTCCAATTCGTCCGCTGCGGCGACCCCTGGGCTTACTCCGGCGGGCGCTTCGTAGCGATAAGGGTACGGAGAGGGAATCTGCAGGAAGCCAGGCACGCGGGGTTCGAACAGAGGCCAATAGCTGGATATGCCGGTCGCGCTCATCGCCGCGAGCGTGAGCCCATGGTAGCCCCACTCGAGGGAGATAACCTTTGTTTTCGTGGGATACCCTCTTAACTTCCAGTAGGAACGTGCCAGTTTGAAGCTGGTCTCGCTGGCTTCCCCACCCCCGGACGTGAAGAAAAAACGCGTGATCGAAGGGTAGGCCAACGCGGAAAGCTTCTCGGCCAGTTCGATGGCGCGAGGGTTCGAGCTGCCTGCGTATGCTGAGCAGTAGGCGAGGTCTTCCATCTGCTGCTTAGCGGCCTGGGCCAGTTCTTTGCGGCCGTGGCCCACCGCTACGTTCCACAACCCGGAAAGACCATCGAGGTACTGCCGGCCATCAGCATCAACCAAGAGAGCGCCCTCGCCACTTACCCAGACGTGGCCCTCCTGATGAGCTTTGGGGCTGTGCAAGGGGTGGATCAGGTGGTCGAGATCGCGCGCTAGAAGTGTGGGTTTCGTTGCCTGCATCTCAAAGAGCCTCGCTGGGACCGGCTGTGGGGCGGACACCCTAGAACTAAACCTTAGCAGCCCTCCTGCGCTGAAGGCTTACAAAGACCAGGAACCGGCCAAGGGTTGTTGCCTCTTTCAGACGACTAGGTCTCTGACCGTCTAGAAGAGTTCTTTTTGTAGTCAAAGTTTTTCCGAGCAGCCTTGCGGTCGAACGTCCAGTTAATCTTCACTTGGTCTCGGTTCACACGATCTTTCCACGAACTCGTCTCCTGCTACAATGTCTTCAGGTCAGGGATACGCCGACGGCCCGGCTTGAAGTCGTGGCTTTCAAGAAGTACCCGAATGGTTTCTCGCCCGGCCCGCAGCACGAGTTTGCGTTTGACCGCTTCTTGGGCGATCAGCCGCACCGTCCAGCGCGCTCGCCCCGCCGGCGGATCACTGCACACCATGGCGATGATGCGCTGCTTCTCGCTGGCCCCGAGCAACGCCGCCCCGGGCCGCTGTTTGTCGTGGAGGGCGCGCTCGAGGCCTCCCTGGTTCATAGCGCCGTCCAATCTCGCGCACCGCCTTGGAGGTGAGTTGAACATGGCTGGCCACCCCGGAAGCTGTCTGGCCGGCACCGAGCTGCAGCAGCGTCAGCGCCCGTAATACGGTGCGCCCGGGCTGGATTCCCTTCCGCAGCAACTGGCGCAGATCTTGACGGTCCCGCTGGGAGAGGCGAACGGAGAGACGACGATAGGCGCATGGCCTATTATAGGCCAAAACATTCTCGGGTGGTGAAATAACTTTTTCAGGCGGTCATCGACCTAGGCCGGTCCCAGCGTCAGAGATTGGGGAGCTTTGCGGCTCAGTCTCGCAGCGCAAATGTAAATAAAGAGTGGCCGGCGCCCACCGAAATGTACTGCTTGCCGTCGACCATATAACTCATGGGCGAGTTGGTCATCCGCCCGCCCAGATTGACTCTCCAGAGCAACTTGCCTGAATAGGCGTCCAGAGCGATGAACTGACCTTGCATAGTGCCGGAAAACAGTACGTCTCCCGCCGTGGAGATGAGCCCGCTCTCGGAAACTTCCACCATCTTGAATTCCCACTCGACATCGCCGGTCTCGGGGTCCAGGGCTCGAACCGCACCATAGCCGGGTTCCTCTTCCCCCAACACATCGGGATAGACTGCCTGCGGCAGGCTGCCAACGTAGCGATTGCCTCGAGTGTAGGTGGGATCGCCTTTGTGGTAGACGCCGGGATAGCTCTCCCAAACGGCCAAGTAGAAGAGCCCTGTCCGCCCGCTATAGGTGGGCGAGTACCAATTGGTCCCGCCCATGGAGCTTGGATAGACCTTTGTGCCCTCACGGCTGGGTCCCATGCCGGGGATTTTGATCGGCCGGCCCTTTGCGTCCAAACCTTTCGCCCAGTTTTGGTGCACAAACGCCTTGCCGAGCAGGAACTCGCCGGTCTTGCGGTCCAAAACGTAGAAGAAGCCGTTGCGGTTACCCCACAGCATCAGCTTGCGTTGGCGGCCCTTGAATTCACGGTCGACCAGCACCGGGATCTGCGCCGAGTCCCAGTCCCACAGATCGTGCGGGGTGAACTGGTAGTACCACTGCAGCTTTCCGTTGTCGGGATTCAGCGCAATGACGGAATCGGTGTAAAGGTTGTCACCCTTGCGGACGTCGCCGTTCCAGTCGGGGCCGGGGTTGCCGATTCCCCAGTAGATCAAGTTCAGCTCGGGGTCGTAGGAGCCCGTCAGCCATGCTGACCCTCCGCCACGCTCCCAGGAATCCCCTTCCCAAGTTTCGTGACCGGGTTCGCCGGGTCCGGGGATCGTGTAGAAACGCCAAAGTTTTTTGCCGCTGGTCGCCTCGTAGGCTTCCAGAAATCCCCGGATGCCGTACTCACCGCCGGCCGTGCCGATAATGACTTTGTCCTTGACGACGAGCGGCGCCAGGGTGATCGAGTAGCCGGCCTTGTAGTCCATGACGGTGACGTCCCATTTGACCGCGCCCGTTTTGGCGTCGAAAGCCATCAAACGCCCGTCGACGGTTCCCATAAACAGGGTGTCTCCCAGGATCGCCAGGCCGCGATTCACGCGCCCGCAACAGACGTTGACCCTTTGGGGCAGGTTATGGGAGTACTTCCAGTAGACCCTGCCGGTACCGGCATCCAGCGCTACGATGTCGTTCGGCGGCTGCGTGAGATACATCACGCCGTCGACGACAAGCGGAGTCGGTTGAAACTTGTCAAGAGATTCAGACTGAAAGACCCACTGCAGCTCGAGGTTCTTGACGTTTTCGCGCTGAACCTGATTGAGCTTGCTGAATCGCTGACTCTTGTAGCTGCCCGAATAGGTGAGCCAGTTTTCGGGCTCGTTCTCGGCGTTAAGGAGACGTTCGGAAGTAACCTGAGCAGACAGCGCCACGGCGCAAGCCGGCAGCAAGATGAACAGACGAAACGATTTCATCGGCTCACCACCTTTCGTCGTAGACTCACCAGATACGCCCCGATGTCATCGATCTCGCCCTCGCTGAGTACCCCTTCGTAAGAGGGCATCGCCGACTTCTTGATGATCTTGTGGCTCTGAAGCCCCGCGCGGCCGCCCTCGCCGCCCACCATGTGGCATTGGAGACACCCTCCGTTGCCGCCGACCAGCACCGCGGCCGGCGTCTCCGGGGCGCTGGATGCCCTTCGATTTCTCGCTCAGTGACCGCACGAAGGCGACGATCTGCCTCATCTGCCAGCCTGCGAAAAAGATAGCCGGCATTTCCGACCCTGGGATTCCTGCCGAGATCGTACGGTAAAGGTCCTGATCGATACCACCGTGCCGGAAGTTTCCGGTAGCGAGATCAGGGCCGCGTCCGCTGTCCTTTCCGTCGATGCCACAGCAGTTCGCACAGTGAGAGCGGAAAATGCGGCCCCCGGCTGGCCACATCTTGCGGGGAAGTGGAACGGTTGCGGACCCGTGCCTTCTTGGGCCGCAAGCGGAACCGCTAGGCCGGCGGCCAAGACTAGCAGATTCCGCCCTCTCAAGCAACACCTCCTGCGCACAGATTGCTTTTTGATAACCCGGCCGGCAGGGTTTGCAAGGCAATCGCCTTTGCCGTCAACCACGCGCCGGTCTGTTTATCTTAGCTTACTGGGAAACGGCCTTGCAGCTGGTGGCAGATGGGTAAAATCCTGGTCAGAATCGTTGCACTGGAACGCCCATCAGGCCTATACCATCGGCGGGCCACGGGCCCCCGATCGCTAGTCCTCATTGCAAGTCTTGCGTTCACCTATTTTTTTGACTTCCATCTCTTTGCCAATCGGAGCTCGGCGGCGGACCGGGAGGTCGAATTTTACGAACCTACCTTTGACGCAGTCTTCTGCAGGGCCAGCGGCCCCGGCTCTCGCCCAATGTACCGCCGATGTGAATGGCTTCATGGAGGTGGAAGTAAACGCCCCTTCTACTCCGAGGCCCGGTGACAGTGGAGGCGTCAGGACCCTTGACGGTAACAGCTACTTCGCCGCTTATCTGAACCAACCTCCGGATCCCTGCGGGATCGTCGCAGGGGAGATGGAAGGAACCTCAGTGGTTCCAGCACAGACGGAATCGACGGTTTGGAGAGGCTTGCTTCACCGGACCCACTCGAGCGCCTTCGTCAAATGGAAGACACTCATGCTGGCAATCAGTAAGACAATGGTCCAACCTAGGATGTTCGCCGTTGGACCGTTCTTGTATTTCCCTAAGAGATCGCCACGGTTCATAACCAGCAACAAGAACACCGCGCACACCGGGAGCATCAGGCCATTGGCCACTTGAGCAAGAAGAATGGCCGCCACCGGGCGTGTGCCGGTCACCGCCAAGGCGGCTCCGATAGCGACGATCGTGATCCAGACGGCGCGAAACCCGCGGTCCTGGAGCCCGCCTTTCCATCCCATCACTCCTGTGATGGCGTACGCCGCCGCCAGCGGAGCAGTCACCGTACTGCTGAGCCCTGCTGCCAGCAAGCCCATCGAAAAAAACCAGTTGGCGCCCTGACCCAACAGCGGCTCGAGCTGAGTTGCCATAACGCCCGCGTTTCGAATTTCCACGCCGCTGTCAAAGAATGCCGCGGCCGCAGTGGCTGTGATCGCCATCGTGATGACGCCGCCGATGCCAATGGCAAGCGCCGCATCCCATCGGGCCTCGCTGAGTGCCCGCTCCCTCGGTATCGGATCAGGCCATTTTTCTCGAACGGAGCTGGCGTGGAGAAAAAGGTTGTAAGGAACCACGGTCGTACCAATCAGCGCAATCACGGTCACCAAGGCTCCCGGCTCGATGCTTGGAATCAACACTCCCACCATCATGGTTTCGACGTCGGGTTGTACAAGCAGCATCGTCAGAAGAAACACGAGGCCCATGAGTCCCACAAGCAAGATCAAGAAACGTTCAATGAACCGATAGGCTCCCGTAGCAAGCACCCATGCCCCGCCGGCAGCAACCGTGAGAGCCCACAGGCTTCGCGGGAGACCGCTGAGGACCTCAAGCCCCATCGCCGCGCCGAGGATATTGCCTGCCTCGTACGCGGCGTTGCCAAAGCCGATCGCCACGATGACTAAAGCGGTCGTCGCCCCGCGCAAGACGGGCTGGTTAAACGTGGATCGCAGAGCTTCCGCAAGACCCTGACCGCTGATTAAGCCGAGGCGGGCGGACATCTCCTGCAGCACGAGAGTCGCCACCACCGCGAATACGATGGCCCAAAGCAAACTAAAGCCAAACTGCGCTCCGGCTACACTTGCTGTCGTGATGGTCCCTGGGCCGATGAACGCGGCCGCCACCACCAGACCGGGACCGAAGCGTCTCATCTCGGCCTAGAACCGGCGAAGCTGTCATGAGCCGCCATGTGGCTTTGGTGGACAGCTGATCTGAGCCCACTACTCAGAAGCTTTTTCTAACCCAAAGAGCCGTCCCTAATTCATTATTAGTCGAGCTTCGTATCCCCAACCTTTGTACACCACACCCATTGTCGCCGAGTTTCTCGGTGATGCGGTAGTGCGAGATGGTTTGGGGGTGCGCGACATAAAGTGAGCATTTCAGCAGTTTCTTTATTGTGGCCTATATCCTTGCGTATCTATTACGCTAGGAACCAGGAGGCCGCTTCCATGTCTGATTCCCTCGAGCAACTGCAGCAACAGCGCACTCAAATCATCCACCAGATCAGCGAGCTGGGCGATCTGCGCCCCGGTTCGATCACCAGCACCTCGGGGCGTTGCGGCAAACCAAGCTGCCGATGCCATCGCCCCGGTCAACCGGGGCACGGTCCCCATTCCTGGGGGGTCTGCGCCTCAAGCTCCAGCGGCCGCATGGTTCGGCCGACCATCGATAGGGAGATTGTACCACTACCGGATACCTGGTGGTGGCATTGTCAAGTTAACGGATCACAAGCTGACACGGCCCCAAGAAAAGAAGAACCAGACGAGTCATCTTGTGGGTGAGCCTACGACAATCTCCCGGAGAAGCAACCCGGCCAGCGGTTCTCGGCAACCTGGTACTCGGCTGCCCCGTCTCTCGCGCGACGGCGTCGATGAGGTTGCGATCACGTCATAGTTCTCGTGCAGCCCGCCGTTCTTGATCTCGGCGTCGAACAGCGACGTGTAGGGGAACGCAAACCGCTCCAGCAGCCAGCGCGTCCAGCCCTCGTCCATGTTGCCGCCCAGATAGCGCTGATACATACCAATGCGAAGGCGCTTCACATCGTGCGTTCCTTCGCTGACATCTCCCGAAAACGCGGCGAAGTCCACACCGGTTTCCCTGGCTATTTCGGCGAGGGTGGACGCTTGCGCGCGCACAACCAGGAAATCTCCAGGTCTCAAGCCCTCCGTCGGCTGATCCACGCGGCGCACCGAAGCACCCTTCTCCAGCAGCAGATTCAACGCCTTGAAACTGTCGTTGAACCGTCCGTCGAACGAGTACCCGCCTGTGCCGGCGGCCACCGTGCCCGCCGACTGGATCTCACCCTCCACCTTCTGAAGGTCGGCCTCACCCGTCTCGTCGAGCGCATCGACTCGCACCCCCATGAACTCGAACATCGTGTCCGTCGCCATGTCGTAAGGCCGCTTTGGTGAGCCGTCCCCGTTCCGCGTCCATTCATTGTCCGGATACCTCGTTCGCCCCAGCAAATAGCGAATCAGCCCCATCTTGGGCTGCGCCAACGAGACAACGTAGGACCCTTCCGGGTAGCTCATGCCATTCGCCGCCACAAACCCCGCTTGCGCCCGCATGACCTCGATACTCTGGCCCAGCAGCTTGTTAACCATCTTCACGGCCGTCAGACGGTCGTGTTGGCTTGCCGAAATCACGTACGCGGCCGGCCGGCCCGCAGCCCCGCGCTCGGTATGTCTCTTGGCCTTCAGGTAGGCGTTCCGAAGCACCGTTTCCCGGTTGCGCGCGGCCAAGTCCAACGGCGCCCAGGCCGAGACCTTCTGCCGCTCAACGATATCCCTCAGCCGCCACCACCCGCCCAGCCAGGGGTTGGGAAACGTCGTCTGCATGTCGTAGCTGGGCATCGCCAGCCTGCCGCCTCGCAACTGTTCCGGATGAATATAGAGCGGCGTCGCCAGGCTGGCGCTCGCCGACTCGGTCAGCATGCCCGCGATGTTGTGGAACGGCGTGATCCAGTGAAAGCCAAAATGCCCCCAGCCCGCGTATATCGCCGCGTTAATCACCCCCGAAAGCCCCGCTTCCTCCTCTTTGTAGGCAATGTGAGCGCCATACCAGCTCATCTCGCGCCACACCAGCGGGTCCGCATACGGACGAACCGGCTCAGCGTAGGGGGGCACGTAAATCCGTGCGCCGTAGCTGCGCATGTGGTGGTGGTCCAGATATGCCTGCGGCTTCCACTCGCGGAACAGAATCTTTCCAACATACTGCGACTCCACCACGTTCGCCTGGAAGGCGTCACGATTGTTGTCGTGCCCCACGTACTTGTGATAAAGCCACGGCAGATTCGAGCCTTCGTACTCCGTGTCCAGCATCTTGCGGTACCAGTCGGTGACCATGATCTGCCCGTCGGGGTTGAACGAAGGCACGATCAAAGAAACTACGTTGTCCAAGATCCGCTGCGTCTCGTCGTCCCCTCGCGTAAGCAGATCATAGGTCAGCTCCGGCGCCATCTGGCTCCCGCCGATCTCAGCGGCACCGAAATACCGACATCCCACCGCGATAAAACCAACACAGTACCCTGCGATACTACGTTATACGGTCACGAGTGGCTTAAAACTGGTTTCGAGATGCGCGACGCTGGTACTGGCGAGGTGATAGCGGCCGGTGGTTACTGTTTTCTTCACAGCCCGAGCCGAGCAGCAGCATTCTCCCGGAACAAGCTACCCTCCCGAATATAGCGACGCACCATCTTCAACGAGCGGTGTCCCGTCTGGTTCATGATGCTGCGTTCACTTGCGCCGTTGGCGGCCGCTTGCGTGGCATGGCCCGATCGTAGACTGTGGCCGGCGTAGGTGCTAGCGGCCTTCCCCAACGTCTCCGCATAGCGTTTTACCACCAGCGCGACGCTCTGGGCCGTCAGTCGTTGTGGCTTTATTTGGCCGTGGCGGTTGACCGGGCGGAAGACGGGGCCGCAGTCGATCCCGGCCGCCTCTAGCCAAGCCCTCATCGACCGCACCGGGCAGGTCTCAGGATTCGACCCGTAGGGAACTCCAACCTTGCGGCCTTCGCCCTCTTGGTCGGTCTTGGACCGCCGTAGGGTGACCACTAGGCCGTCGTCTGTGAAGCTCAGGTCCTCCACGTCCAGCCCTACCAATTCCGAGCGCCGGAAAGCGCCGGCGAACCCGGCAAGCAGCAACGCCCGATCGCGGAAGCCGAGTAGTCCATCGGGCAGGGCCGCGATCATCGAGCGGATATCCGCAGTGAGGACTGGCTTCTTGCCGTCCTGTGCGGTCCCTTTCGACCGGCGGATCCCGGCCATGAGCGTGCGAATCTTGATATCGCTGGTGGGCGAGGGGTGGCCGGCCATCTGATGAGCTTGCGAGATGGCCGTAACCCGACGCTCCAGCGTGGATACCTTGGCGCAGGTGGAGAGCCTCGCAAGATAGATTGCGAGTGTTGCAACGGAAGCGGGAAGCGATGTTAGTTTGCGCTCGGCACACCAGTCCTCGAAGTGTCTCCAATCCGAGCGGTACGCCCGGACGGTGCTTGGTGCTTTTGCTTGGCTGATGAATTTGTTGGCCTGCCGGGTAGCAACGGCAAGCGAGTCCGCGTGCTGGCTTTTAGTGAGGGACAGAGCGTTTTCCATGGTGTGTTTCTCTTCGTCTGACTATCGATAACGTTCCCTTATCAATAGTGAGAATAGCACTTGCTTAATCAACGGTCAAGTGGTATTCTAGGCTGTGATGAAGAAAAAAGCCCGGCAACAAATGCCCGCCAGCCGGATTGTCACGAGTTCTATCGGTATGCCGGAATCCACTTGGCTGCTGCTGCGGGCCGTGGCCTTCAAACGCGCTGCCGCGAAAGGGGGCAGGGCCAGTGTTAGCGCCCTGCTCGTAGAGCTTGTGGAACGCAATCGGAAGAGCTTCGAGCGGGAAGCCGGGGATTACCTCAAGCTGATGACGAAAGATCAGAGGCCGGACTGAGCGTCCGCTGAACCGGCGGGCAATGTTTAACCTTTAGCGGCCCCCGAGGGTGCTACCAACACCCCCGAGGGCCTACAACCCCACACGGGATGAGCGTGTTAGGGCTGCTACCCCCTATTCTCTCCAAAACCGTGTGGGCTCCAACCAAACGGAGTCCACAATGAACCCAGAAAACGAACAAGCGCTGAACGAGACCCGTACCTGGGTCGTCGATGAGGCAAACGGCCTTTCCGAACTCGAAACGCGACTGAATCACTTGGAGGACGAAGGTTTTTCGGTCCATCGAGTCTTTCTGCTGCGCGGACTACAACCGCAATTTGTCATCCTGGCGCGTCGCGGTGAAAGAGGCGTCCCCAGAAGGCCACCCTAAGAGGGCAATGAGAAAGACTGCTGCCAGTCAATGCGAGCCGAGAAGTGAGGGGGGCGAGTTGATGCTGCTTCTCCGTCCCGCCAGTGCCCCACGAAAGCCTCGATAGCACGCTGAAACCGAATACCTTCACGCTAACCGTCGCTGACCGCAGGCAGGGGTATAAGTTTTCTGCAAATTTTCACTTGCAGGTGTACAATCATGGCCGAAAATGGCGAGATCTCCACAGGCGGGGTATTTGTCAATAGCCGTTTTCGTGAGTATACGGTACCCCAACCTTGCTGGGGGATCACCCCAGAAGGCGTGTCCTGGGCAGGATTTACCAGGACTGCTTGACACAAGTGTTACCTGAATTATGCACTGCGGCGTGGACCTGAGGAGGGCTGAGCCGCAAGAGACCATTTGGGACCCCCGAAAACATGGGGTAAAAAGGTAGGCTGGCAAAGATCCCAGCTTCGCCAGCCAACCCCAAGGAGGTCACCCACATGGTTACCAGACGAAAACAGCATAGCTCCCAAAGGCCCGTCCAACAAGGCCCAGCCGTGACGGCCTCGCGGCCCAATAAAATCGGGGCTTCGACGCCTTACCACTTCCGCGGCAGGAAGCCGACTCCCTACGGCGGCTTGCTGCCGGTGGTCGGGAGGGCGCTGATCTGAGAGCCTGGCTATGCGCTATGCATAAAATTTTATGCACTAGCCGTAACGCACGGGAAACACGTCACTTCCGAGCGAGGTTTTGACGACGCGGATTCTGGGCGGGAAGGGAAACCGGACACGGAGAAGCCAAAAGGCCAGTTGCCGAGCTACCACCTCACGACGACCGCCAACCCGCTACGAACGCAGCCACACTCGCAAAGTGAATCTGTGCATATCTGGTTATCCACTTTACTCTAGTGATGAATCAAGCTATCCTTGGACTCGCGCTGTTGGCGGCGAAGACCGAGTCTGTTGAGCGACGATTTTCCAAAACATCTGGTGGAGTTCACTGAACGGTTTGCCAGCGAGCAAGCTTGCTGCGAGTATCTGCTCGGTGTCCGCTGGCCAGCGGGGTTCGTTTGTCCGAACTGCTCGGCCACGAAGGGTTGGACGACCCGACGAGGCACGATGTGCTGTAGCGGGTGCCGACGCCAGACCTCTCCCACGGCGGGAACCATCCTGCACAACTCGCGGGTGCCGCTGCGGAGTTGGTTTCTGGCCATGTGGCTGGCCTGCACTCAGAAAACAGGGCTGAGCGCCAAGGGTTTGCAGCGTGAACTCGGTCTGGGCAGCTATCAGACCGCCTGGCTGATGTTGCAGAAGTAGCGGCAGGCGGATGGTTCGGCTGGGTCGGGAACGGCTGGACGGAAGTGTCGAAGTCGACGAGACTTACTTGGGCGGCAAGGAGAAGCACGTTCGCGGGCGAGAGCTGGTGGGCAAAGCCTTGGTTGTGGTTGCGGTGGAACTGCAGGGCCGCAAAATGGGGCGAATTCGTCTGCGTCATGTCCCCGACGCATCGGGACCGAGTCTGGTGGGTTTTGTGACCGACTGTGTGGCGTCAGGCAGTCTGGTCCATAGCGACGGCTGGAGGGGTTACCGGGGCTTGAAGAAAGCCGGCTATCGCTATCGGGTCACCCACACAGCGGGAGACTCGCAGATAGCCGCCGAGGAATTCGCGCATGTCCACCTGGTTGCCTCGCTGCTCAAGCGCTGGTTGGTAGCGACGCACCAAGGGAAGGTGAGTAAAGTGCATCTGCAAGGCTACCTCGATGAATTCACCTTTCGCTTCAACCGTCGAAAGTCCCGCCACGTAGGCAAGATCTTCCACCGACTCGTCGAACAGTTGGTTCTCCGTAAGGCCTTGACCTATCGAGACATTATCACCAAGCCCCAGCCCACCAACTAGAGTAAAGTGGATAACCAGACTGTGCATAATTCAGGTGTTACAGTATAGTTGCAGGTCCAAAAGAGGAGATTGGATTCTTTTGGGGGTGTACACGAGCGGAAGCGCACCGAGTTCTACAGGGATACAGAGTACGGCTGGAAACAAGAACTTTTCGGGGTAGATAAGGAAGATGGGTATCCGGTTGACTCAGGTAGCCCCAATATCTTGTGGTTTGGGGATTTTCTTGGGTTCTGTAACCGGGTGAACAATCATCTTGTAAGTCGCCGGATCCACGGCTACCGCCTGCTGGACGAGCCGATAGAAGAGTTTGCCGCGGCTTTTGGATTTGCGGCGGTTGAAACGGAAGGTGAACTCGTCCAGGTAGTAGTCCAGATGTTTGTGGCTCACGGCGCCCTGATGGGTGCCCAGCAGCCAGCGCTTGAGCAGTGACATCACGCGGTGGACGCGGGGCATCAATTCCGACGCGGACTGCTCCTGCCTGCTGACAACTGTGACCTGATGGACGTAGCCTTCCTTTTTCAACCCGGAGTAACCGGGCCAGCCGTCGGTATGCACCACGCTGCCCGGCTCGATGCACTCCTCCACGAAAGGCAACAGGCTCTCGCCCGAGGCATCCTCGATTCTCTTCATGCGAATCCGGCCGATACCCCACCCATCCTCTTGAGCGGCTACTGCGATCAATGCTTTGTTTTTCAGGTTTCGGCCCCGCAGGCCCTCTTCGAGCCCGCCCCAGTAGCTTTCATCGACTTCCACCGTCCCGGCCAGCAAATCCCGTCCCGGCCGCACCATCGCGCGCCGCATTTTGTGCAGCCAGGTCCAAGCCGTTTCGTACCTGTTGAGCCCCAACACTCTTTGCAGTCCCAAAGCGCTGGCTCCGGTCTTTTGGGTGGTGACCCACCACATCGCACGAAACCACAACGGCAAAGGGCTGCGCGTGTCCTGAAAGATGGTCCCGGCGGTCACCGAGGTTTGGCGCCCACACGCAGCGCACTGCAGCAGCACTTTTCGCAAAGGCCACGACTTTCCACAACCGCAACCCGGACAGCGGAAACCGTCCGGCCAGCGCAGCCGGAACAGATACTCCCGGCAGGCCTCCTCACTGCTAAAACGGGCCTCGAACTCTGTCAGGTTCTGAGGGTAATCTTCCATCTGCCGGCATACTACATCTTGGGGCTACCTGAGTCAACCGGATACCCAACATAAGGAAAACAATTCACCGCGTCCCCAGCTAGTTGCAGCACGCTGGATTGCGGGCCTGACACGTTTTAGCCAGAAAACGATCTACAAGGCTGCGAGGGACGAAAAGTTGCCGGGGGCGGTACGCACGTCCTCGGCAGTCTCAGGTTCAACCGCAACTCTGTCTTGGAGTTTCGGTGGAAGACCGACTCCAAGTTCTAACTTCACCGAGAAAACTTTAATCGAAATCAGTCAACTGGGCACACTCGACCTTTTCAGGTAACGAGCGAGTCCGGTGAGGTCTTTGTGCGCGTGGGCGTAGTGGCTCGATTTGGAATGATCCAATGCCGCTTGACCCAAGGATAGCTCGGGGCGACATTTAGGTGGTGCGCCTAGCCTCAAGAGAATGTGCTCTAGGCCGTCTAGGAGGCTCTTCTTTGAGCGGGAGTGTGGATCAAAGAAACGTGGCAGGAGGAAAGTGTGAGTAAGTCACCTGCATTTCAGTTCTATCCGAAGGACTGGCTCAGTTCGCAGCGGGTAGCGGCGATGAGCTCAGCCGAGAAAGGGGTCTACATCGACCTATTGTGTCATGCGTGGCTCGCGGACGACTGCGGGCTACCGGACGACGACAAGGTACTTTTGCGCCTATCTAAAGCCGACCATCGAAAGGGCGCAAAGTTGATCCAATGAGTGAGGCGCATGTTCCAACCACTGGACGGGCGACTTTTCAATGACCGACTACTGGAGGAGAGGGCTAAGCAGCAGAGAAAGAGGGAGTTAGCGAGCAAGGCTGGCCAGGCATCGGCAGTAGCGAGGCAACGGGTGTTCAGCGGACATTTAACGGACGTTTAACGGAAACTCAACTCTTCTTCTTCCACCCCAGTAAAGCCTATAGTCCCTTTGGACGGAAACCCAACCGAAGGCGTTTCGGAAACGGCTGTCGCCGAGTTCCGGGAAGCCTACCCAAGGCCCGACAGACTCAACGCATACCTCGTCGAGACGGAGTTCGCCGAGGCTGTGCAGCGGCACTCGGTGGAGACGATCATGGCCGGAGTCGAGCGCATAAAGCGGAGTAGCCGACTCGTGAAGTTCCTGCCGACAGCACCGGACTTCCTGAGGGAGGACAGGTTCCTAGAGAAGTGGACGGATGACTGCTTGGAGCCCAACCCACTACCTGAGCTAAGCGACGAAGAGCTGGGCTGTGAAGGACGCGGGCCGTGGTGCGCGGACTGGAGCGAGGAGGAGCAGAAGGACTGGGAGAAGCGATATAGCGGGGAGGGGGAGGCTGATAGTGGGACGCCGGATGATGACAGTGGGACATCTTGAAGCGGCTCTTGGCGAGCTGGAGAATGGCCAGGTGTTGCATCAGTTGCACGAACTCATGAAGCATCTGGACAGGTACCAGGAAATAGCGACGCAGCTCGGTGCGCTGCCTGTGCGGATTCCGGGACAAGCCGATCAGCATTCCGGGATGAAGCCGATCACGATTCCGGGATGATGCCGATCAGCATTCCGACGGGATGCCGATCACTGATCGGGTGTTTTCGGAATGGTGATCGGGAGGTCGGAATCGGGTTGAGGAGACCACCCGCGACTCGGTAAGACGAACGAGCCGGGCTCTCCCGCGAGGGAGCGAGCGACGCTGGACGATCCGGCGGCGCGATGCCCTCCACTGATGAGTGGAGGAAACATCGTGCCGCAAAAGAGATTGTCCATGCGCAAGACCAAAGAAGTTCTCCGTCTCCATTACGAGCTGGGACTCGGGCAGCGCCAGATCGCCCGCTGCTGCTCGATCTGGCAGAGCACTGTCCACGACTACCTGAGGCGGGCCGAGTCCGCCGGTCTGCCATGGCCTCTGCCGCCCGACTGCGACGAGGCCCAGCTCGAAGAGCGCTTGTTCGGCGGACGTGCGGTGCCGCCACCGGGTCATCGGGGTCAGCGCCGCGCCGAACCCGACTTCGCCGCGATTCATGAGCAACTGCAAATGCACAAACATGTGACCTTGCAGTTGCTGTGGGAAGAGTACATCGAGGCTGATCCCAAGGGCTACCGCTACAGCCGTTTCTGCGAACTCTATCAGCGCTGGCGTCGCAAGCTCGACGTTGTTCTCCGCCAGCAACACCGCGCCGGCGAAAAGCTCTTCGTCGATTACGCCGGGGCGACGGTTGCCGTCGAGAACCCCCAGACGGGCGAAGTCCGTGCAGCGCAGATTTTTGTTGCTGTCCTCGGGGCCAGTTCTTACACTTACGCCGAAGCCACCTGGAGTCAGGATCTGGCGAACTGGACCGGCTCGCACATGCGCGCCTTCGAGTTCTTCGGCGGCGTACCAGAGATCGTTGTGCCCGACAACCTTCGTGCCGGGGTGAGCCGCGCCTGCCGCTACGAACCCGATCTGAACCGCAGCTATCAAGAGATGGCGGCACATTACGGCGTGGCCGTTGTGCCCGCTCGTCCACGCAAGCCGCGCGACAAAGCCAAGGTCGAGGCCGGAGTGCAACTGGTCGAACGCTGGATTCTCGCGGCGCTACGTCACCGCCGTTTCACCAGCCTCATCGAGCTCAACCAAGCCATCGCCGAACTTCTCGAGAGAGTCAACCAGCGCCCGTTCCGCAAACGCTCGGGCTCACGCGCCAGCTTGTTCGAATCTGTTGACCGGCCGGCTCTGAAACCCCTCCCCGTCGAGCGTTACGAGTTTGCCGCGTGGAAGACCGCCAGAGTGAACATTGATTACCACGTCGAGATCGAGCACCACTATTACTCTATTCCCTATCAACTGGTGGGCCGGCAGGTCGAAGTCCGTTTGGCCGACCGCACCGTGGAGATCTTCCACCGTGGCCAACGGGTGGCTTCGCACGTGCGCAGTCGGGAGTCCTATCGTCAAACCACCGTTCACGAACACCGCCCCAAGTCGCATCAGCAGCACCTGGAGTGGACGCCTTCCCGGTTGATCGATTGGGCCCAGACCGTCGGTCTCTCCACTGCGCAAGTGTTTGCAAAGATCCTGGACGCCAAGCCTCATCCGGAGATGGGCTATCGCTCCTGCTTGGGCATCTTGCGGCTCAGCAAGACCTACTCCGCCGAGCGCGTCGAGGCCGCCGCCAAGCGCGCTCTGCGCTTCGACGCCTGTTCCTATCAAAGCCTCAAGTCGATGCTGGCCCACGGACTCGACCGCCAGTCCCTCGACGAATCACCGCCCGAGCGTGCTCCCGTCGAGCACGCCAACCTTCGCGGGGCGCAGTACTTCGATCCACCCGCCCTGCTGCAAGCACTCGATCTTGCCACCCGAGAGGAGAACCGATGCTGACTCAACAGACTCTGGAAAAGCTCTACACGATGAAGCTCAACGGCATGGCGGACGCCTTCCGCCAGCAGCAAGAAGACACCGATATCGCCAGCCTCAGCTTTGAGGAGCGGTTTGGCTTGCTGGTCGACCAGCAGTGGATCTGGAAAGAAAACCGCGCCTTGGCCCGTCGCTTGGCTGGTGCTAAGTTCAAGCTCTCGGCGGCGGTCGAAGACATCGACTTCCGCCATGCGCGCGGTCTCGACCGCAGGCTGCTGCGCAGCCTTACCAGCGAGTCCAGCTGGGTACGGCAGCATCAGAACATTTTTCTTTTAGGTCCGACCGGTATTGGAAAAAGTTATCTGGCCTGTGCTTTGGCGCAAAAAGCTTGCCGCGATGGCTTCACCGCGCTGTACACACGTGCGTCCCAACTGTTCCGTGACCTAGCCGTGGCCCGCGCGGACGGCAGTTTGCCGCGCCGCTTGCTGCGGCTGGCTCACATCGAAGTCCTCATCGTTGACGACTGGGCCATGGCACCGCTGGGCGACGTCGAACGGCGGGACTTCTTGGAGATCTGCGACGACCGTTATCAGAGGCGCTCGACCATTCTGACCAGCCAGTTGCCGGTCGCCAAGTGGCATGCACAGATCGGCGATCCCACCCTGGCCGACAGCATTCTCGACCGTCTGGTGCACAACGCCCACCGCATCGAGCTACAGGGCGAATCGATGCGCAAGAAGCGGGCCCGCAAGGAAGCTGCGAGTGAGGAGGTGAACTCGTGAAACCGCGCCTTACCCTCAAGCACTCCACGGGTTGGTTCGCCGCCGGGCGCGAGATGCAGCAGGCGTTAGGGATACTTTCCGACGGCGCCTTCAAGTTGTATGTCTACGTGTGTCTTCATGCTGAGCGCCACAGCGCTCGGCTGCGGTTTCGTCATAGCCGCTTGGCGCACTCGCTGGGCAAGAGTCCTCGCTCCATCAGTAGCTATCTGAATGAGCTCAGCCGCCAGGGCGTGTGTCAGGTTCAAGCTGCTGCCAACCAGCACCAGATGGGTTCGATCGAGATCGCCGATCGCTTCTGGCCGTACCACAAGCAGCTCTCTGGGACACCGGTTTGCGACCAGACCCGCTACATCGAACGCGTCCGGCAGCTCTTGCCGAGCCGGGCCTGCGTCCAAGGGACGTTCAGCGCGGCCGACGAGAAGCTTGCTGTGGAGCTGTATCAGCGTCACGTACCGCTGGAGCGCATCGAGCGGGCTTATCTGCTCGGCTGCGCCCGCAAGTACATCGCACTGCTCAACCATCCGAGGGCAGCACTCATCTCCAGCCTGCACTACTTCACCGCGCTGCTCCGTGAGCTGGAGGATCTGAAGGTATCACCTGTACTGGTCCTATCTGAGCCACAAGGTGGACCGCCTCGAACAGAGCTGGCAGCGAGACTCGGCGGCCGTGCCGGTTGGTCCCGCAAACTTTGCGCCACCAAATCGGCGCTCAGCAACCCAAAACAAAGGAGAAACGAGATGATGATGACTGACCGATCCGGGGAGAAAACGACCCCGATACTTGACCGAAGCCGATCACTTCGAAGAAGATGAACACACCAGCGTCGCTTCGCTCCGAACTGATCGCCATCAGATCGGAATCACTGATCGACATCGCCGGAATCGCCAGCCTGGTGCCTGATTGCAATTAGTGAATCTACGGAGCCTTGAACTGATGAATTGGATGACCGACGGAGGACTGATCAACTTATGAGGGACGCTTTCAACTTTGACGTGTTGATTGACGCTTTGGCTGGCCGTCTGGCGCGGAAGCTGCGGACGGAGGGTTCTCAGGGAGCCGACGGACCTGCTATTCGCCCGCGCTTACTGACAGTCGAGCAGGCGGCTACCTAACTCGGACGCACGAAAACGAGCGTCCAGCATTTGATCTCCGCTAGCGCGATTCCCGTGGTCAGACACGACCGCAGGGTTTTCCTGGATGTGCGGGATCTCGACCGCTGGATCGACTCAGCAAAGATGTAGTATCCTTCGAGCCATGCCACGCAAGCCTCAGTTTGGACGAATCTACAGGCGCAAGAAGCGCCTACCTGACGGAGACCTCGCGGAACTGAAGACCTGGACGATCGAGTACTACGTCAACGGAAAGCAGATACGCGAGAGCAGCAAAAGCAAGCGGTACAAGGACGCGGAAGCGCTGCTGCGCAAGCGGATTCTCGAAATCGACACGGGAGCATACGCGGGACCGAGCGCCCAACGGGTGCTCGTTTCCGAGCTGCTCGACGACAGACTGAAGCACTACCAACGACACTATCCGAAGTCTCTGGAGTGGGCTGAGATCGTGGATGGCCACCTGAGACCATTCTTTCGGGACATCCGAGCCGCCGTGTTGGGAACGTCTCATATAGACACCTACATGGCACACAGGCGAGAGCAGGGCGTCTCGAACAGCACGATCAACCGTGAACTGGCACAGCTTCGGCGGGCGTTCTCACTTGGTCGTGAGGATGTCCCTCCAAAGGTTGTGCTGATCCCGCGAATCCCCCACTTGCCTGAAGCGCCACCTCGAAAGGGATTCTTTGAACATCACGAATTTGTTGCGTTGCGGTCAGAGCTGCCTGAACCGCTGCGGCCGATCATCACCTTCGGCTACCTAACAGGGTGCCGTAAAGGAGAGATCATCCGCCTTCGATGGGACCAGTTTGATCTGAGCGAACGGATCGTTGACCTCGGCCCCGACCAAACGAAGAATGGGGAGCCGAGGACTCTGCCGCTTTTCGGTGAGTTGTACGAGATGATCCTAATGATCAGTGAAAGACGCCGGCACTACTGGCCACAATGTGAATGGGTGTTCACTCGTGATGGCCGGGAAAGAATCAGAGACTTCCGAGGTGCTTGGGAAGAAGCCGCAAAGCGGGCCGCAAATGCGAGAAAGCGACCCTGTGAAGAGCCTGTGGGACTTTTCCCGAAACAAGCCGGCGAAGCTGTTTCACGATCTGCGCAGAACCAGAGTGCGGAATCTGGTTCGAGCCGGAGTGCCGGAAGCCGTCGCGATGCGAATCTCAGGGCACAAGACGCGGTCAGTCTTTGAGCGCTACAACATCGTAAGGACGCGGGACCTGCATGAAGCCGCAGCGAAGCTAGAGCGGCACATCAGAGAACTTGAAAACGCCCGCGACAAGGACACTTTAAGGACACCTCGTAGAATTTCGGATGAGCCACCCCATTTTCGCCTGGAGCCTCTTCCGCCACGCACTGCTAGGAGTCTGTCCCGCAAGTGCCGGACGAGGAGCGGAGGGGTCATCTCGGATCCATGCCTGTTGCGGCTTGGTGCAGTACCGCCCTGTCAAGGCTTAGCAATGTGATGGTTCGTTTCCCTAGGGCTGACGCCCTAGGCTGTTATTCTTTTGCCGCTTCGCGGCTTTTGTTCCGCGCTTTCCGTCGCCGACAGCAGGCCGTCCCATGTACTCGCGGCCCAAACAAGCGTCGAGATGAGTCTCGACGCGGCAAGCCCGGGGGCTCGCGCCACGTCGGGTACCGAGGCCCCGTGCTCAGGTGGCGAGACAAGTGCGTAAGAGGCGCGTCAGTACGAGGCGCGCGCCGCTTGACGAGCGCAGGCGAACTCAGACAGTACGTTGAGCACGGCGAGCAAGCGCAACGAAGTAATGGTGGGCCTATTGCGTGCTTCGACCGTCAGGTGGCGAGAAATGCGGGCCTAGCCCCAATACTCTTCACTTCAGAACATTTCTGTGGCATACTGTTTCGGAGAACAGGAGGTCTCAGATGGCACGAACGAGAGCAGCACTGCCGCCCGGCAGTCGCATTACCGACTACATCAGCTTGGGCGTGATCGCGCACTGGTTCCCGCGTCACGCGGTCGATCGCGTCTTGCGAGACTGCGGCCGGGCCTCGCGGCGACAACGCGACTTGCCGGCACCTGTCATGGTCTACTACGTCATCGCCCTGGCGCTGTATATGCAGTCGTCCTACCGCGAGGGGCTGCGTTGCCTGCTGGAAGGATTGCAGTGGCTGCAGGATCCCGCTGCGCCGCTCAAAGTGGCGGGCGATTCGGGGATCTCGCAAGGCCGTTCGCGATTGGGGGTCGAGCCGGTCGAGCAGTTGCACGACGAGTTGGTGCGACCGTTGGCGACGAAAAAGACGTGCGGATTGTTTTATCGGGAATGGCGTTTGGTTTCGCTCGACGGTTCGACGCTCGATGTCGCCGATCAGGCCGCCAACCGCACGGCGTTCGGCTATCCGGGCGCCTCGCGGGGAGCCAGCGCGTTCCCGCAACTGCGCTTCGTCTCGTTGCTGGAGAACGGCACGCACGTGCTGTTCGCCAGCCGCATGGGGCCCTGCGCGAGGGGCGAGATCACGCTCGCCAAACAGGTTCTGCCGGCGCTCGCGAAGGGCATGCTGTGCTTGGCGGACCGCAATTTCCTCGGCTATCAGCTGTGGCGGCAAGCACGCGAGACGGGCGCGCACCTGCTGTGGCGAGCCAAGAAACATCTGCGCTTGGACGTGCTCGAGCGCTTCGCCGATGGCTCCTACCGCAGCGCGATCTACGCCTCGGAAGCCGACCGGCGCAAGCGCCGGCGGTGGAGTTGGCGGCGCTGTACTCGGAACGCTGGGAGATTGAGGGGGCGCTCGACGAACTCAAGACGCATCTGCGCGGCGCGCGGATCGTGCTGCGCAGCAAGACGCCGGAGTTGGTGCGGCAAGAGTTCTACGGATTACTGATGGCGCATTTCGCGATCCGCGGGTTGATGCACGAGGCGGCGCTGCGCGCCGACGAAGATCCGGATCGATTATCGTACCTGCATGCGGTGCGGGTCGTACGACGCAAGCTGGCCCGCGCGGTCGCGATCCCCCCCTCGGGACAAGGAAGCGTTTGATGAGGCGGTCTTGAGGGAACTCCTGGACGAGCGCGTGCACTCGAGCCGGGGGATGCGACGTCCGCGTGGCGTCAAGCGCAAGATGAGCAGCTACAAACTGCGACCACCTGGCGCGCTGTCCCGTGAGCGGACTGACTTCGCATCGTGCGTCAGGATACTTAAGTGAAGAGTATTGCGGCTAGCTAGTGAAGGGGTTGGCGGAAAGGGCGTAGCCCGCTACGCCCCTACAGCGGACCGATCGGGTCGGAAGTGTTCACGACGTGGTGAGAAATGCAGGCTAACCCTAGGCTAACCCTGCTTCAATACCAACACCACTTCCTCCCCGTCGACGCTGGCCTCGCGCCGCTCTCCGTTTTCGGGAACCTCGCCGGCAGTCGTCAGCGATTTGCAGAGGGCTTCACTCATGAAATGATCGCGGCTGGCTTCGAGGACTCCCCGCACCCGCTCTGAACCGCTGATCCAAAGCCGAATCCGCTCCGTGTACTCGACGTCAAGCTCCTTGCGCAAGTTTTGGACCCGGTGCAGCAGCTCACGATACAGCCCCTCGTCGCGCAGTTCATCCGTCAGCTCGCACTGAAGAACCACAACGGTTGTTTGGTCTCCCGCGGCAGCGTAGTGCTCGGCGGCTTCGACCTGAACTTCGACGTCTTCGGACTCGAGTGCTAGCGGCTCGCCGTCGATCTCGATCGAAGCCGAGCCCGTGTCAAGCAGTTGCCGCCTCAGCTCTGCCGCGTCCACGGATTGAAAAGCCTTCTTGGCGGCCGGCATCTTCTTGCCCAAGCGCGGCCCGAGTCGCCGGTAGTTTGGCCTGACGAGATAGCGCACATGCTCCTGGCCCTCGCCGCCGAAGACGACCTCGTGGACATTGAGTTCCTCGGCGATCAGATTGGCGTAGCCGGCAAGCGCCTTTCCTTGCTGCTCGTTCGGCAAAATGATCTCGGCTCGCGAGAGCGGCTGCCGGACCTTCAACTTGTGGTCGGTCCGCACGCGCAGCCCCAACGAAACAATGTTGCGGACAGCCGCCATTTCCTGCGACAGCTTGCGGTCGATCAGCGCCTCGTCGCCGGTCTTGTAATCGCAGAGATGAACGCTTTCGGCCCGCTCGCCGCCGAATGGCCCGCGCACGAGATTCTGGTAAATCTCCTCCGCCATGAAAGGGACGAACGGGGCCGCCAAGTTCGTCACCGTCACGATCGCCTCGTAGAGCGTCGCATAGGCGTCTTGCTTGTCGTCGTCGAGCCCGCTTTTCCAAAAGCGCTGCCGGCTGCGGCGCAGATACCAATTCGACAGCGCGTCCACGAAACCCGATAGCTCGGTCGCGGCTTCATAGGCGAGATAGGAATCCATCAACTCCCTGACCCGGCCCACAAGAATCGCCGCCTCGGAAAGAATCCAACGGTCAAGCAAGGCTCTCTCGGCCACCGGGCGCCCCTTCGACGTAACCGGATCGAACCCGTCGATGTTGGCGTAGATCGTAAAGAACGAATAGACGTTTCGCAGCTTGAGAGGAAACTCCTTCTGCAGCGTCCGAACGTTACCGAGCGAGTGCCGGGTCGAGGACCAGGGAGGGTTGGCCGCGAAGAAAAACCAGCGGAAAGCGTCGGCCCCCGGTGCGGAGCCTGTAGTGCTTTCGACCGTAATTCGCTGGTTGTCGGCCAGTCGCACGACTGCATTCGGTTCTACCCCGAGACCCTTCGGGTTGCTATCGAGACCGAGCGATTCGCAGTCCCCAGACGACAGAACGGCCACGCGCCGAGGCATCCTCTTACCCTGGCGAACGGTCACGAGAGTGGCTGCGTCATCCGAGTTCGTGAAAAGCTTCACCTGGACACCGGGGTGCAGGTCCAGCGCCTCGATCTCCTCGCGGCCCAGCAATACCTCGCCGTCCTCGACTTTCATCTCCGCTTGCTCGCTGCCGACCACCGCGAACTCCTGTGCTACACGATCGAAGATGGCCTCGGGCGGCGTGAAGTTGCCCTTCGATTTAGACTCCTTCTTACCCGCGGGATCGGTCACGTGTCCCAGCACAATGCAGGTGCCATAAGGGTGAGGAAACTCGCGTTTCCTTTCGAGCCCGTAGCGCTGTTGGGTCTCGTCATCAAACACCAATGTCGAAACCATCAGCAGCGAGTAGAACCAGCCCCGGGTCTGATCAATCGCTTCGGTAATAAAATCGGCCGGGAAGGCCTCTTCGAAGCGCTCTCGCCCCTGGTGCGGAAAGCCTTGCTGCGCGAACGGCATGCACCCGGAGTCGAACCAGCAGTCGATCACGTCAGGAACACGGCGGTAGACGCCAGGCTCGCCGGGCTCGATCCAGCTCACTGCGTCGATCCAAGGTTTGTGGACCATCAAGTGTTCGGAAAGCTCTGGGGTTTGCTCACGGTCGCGGTGGAAATGGTCGAATGCATGGGGATTCTTCGCCTCGATCTCGGCCACGGACGCGGGAGCCTGCATCTTGCCCGTTTCGTCGTTGACCCAGATGTTGAGCGGGGTGCCCCAGTAGCGCTCGCGCGACAGGGCCCAGTCGACGTTGTTGGCCAGAAAATCACCGAAGCGCCCGGTGCCGATATGCTCGGGCAGCCAGCTCACTTTGTCGTTGTTCTTGATGGCGTCCTGAATACGTTCCGTCGTGCGAACGAACCAGGCTGGACGCGCGTACTGTATCAGCGGATCGTCGTCGGCCCGCCAGCAAAAGGGGTAATCGTGACGGTAGTTTTCGCGGTGCAGCAGGATGCCCAGCTCTTTCAGTTTCGCGACAATGTGGCGGTCGGCGTCCTTGACCCACATGCCTTCAAGATCTGGAGTTTCGGCGGTGAATTTGCCTTCCGAAGTCACTGGGCAGAGCAGCGGGATCTCGTCGCCGTTCTTGTATTCCGCGCGCGTCTTGCGGAAAAGGTCATAGTCGACCTCGCCAAAAGCTGGGGACTCATGGACCAGCCCTGTTCCGGTGTCGAGTTCGACGAAATCGGCGGCCAGGACTGTCCATAGGGCGGGGTGTCTGCTGCCGTCTTTTCGCTCGACTTCGAGGTCTCGATACTGCTGGTGGAAGTAGTCGAGCGGCGGCTTGTAGCGCCGGCCAAGCAGAGCGCTTCCCTTTAATTCCTTCTCAACGGAAAGCTCGCGGCCCAGTTTCTTTGCAATCGTTTCGCGCAGCGCCGCCGCCACGATGAGGCGGTGTTCTCCGTCGACGACCTGCACGTAGTCGTAGTCTTCGCGCACTGCGACGTACTGGTTCGACGGCAGCGTCCAGGGAGTCGTCGTCCAAATCAGCAGGAAGGTCGAAGGCTCATCCTCCAGCTCCAGCGCCACGTAGACGGCGGGGTCTTGGACTTCCTTGTAACCGAGTCCCACTTCGCCCGCCGACAGCGCGGTGCCACCCTGTGGCCACCACCAGACAATCTTGTGGCCTTGATACAGCAAGCCTTTGCGAAACAGCTCGGAGAGCGCCCACCAGACGCTTTCGACATAGCTTTTGTGATAGGTGACGTAGGCGTCTTCCAAATCGACCCAGAAGCCGACCCGGCTGGTCATTCGCTCCCATTGTTCGGTGTAGCGAAACACCGACTGCATGCATCGCAGAATGAAATCCTTTACGCCGTACTCCTCGATGGCGGCCTTGCCGTGGATGCCGAGTTCTTTTTCGACCTCGACCTCGACCGGCAGCCCATGCGTGTCCCAACCCGCTTTGCGGGGAACGTAGAAACCCCGCATGGTGCGGTAGCGCAGGAAAATGTCCTTGATCACGCGAGTGAGAACGTGGCCGTTGTGAGGCAGACCGTTGGCTGTCGGCGGACCTTCGTAGAAGATGAACTTCGGGGCAGCCTTGCGCTGGGCGAGGCTTTTCTCAAAGATCTGGTGCTCTTCCCAAAAGCGTTGAATCGAGGCTTCACTCTCTGGGAAATTGACGATGGATTGGGCTTTTTGAAACTTCGGCTCACTCATGTGATTTCAACGCACCTCCGCGGGTGCAAGTCGTTGCTCGATTCTCTTGAATCGTGTGGGCGCAGCACATCGTACGCCTGCATTCTCCGGCGCGGCGGAGAATCGGTGACACCGGCAGAATAGTCTTTCGGCACCTTATTTTTCCTGATGCGCATTTTCCGATAGGCACGCGCGCATGTAAAAACAAAAAAGCCACTAGCCGGTTTGTCTTTCCCCCGGCGAGTGGCCTCTGAATCCTTTTCCAGAGCCCCTAACCGGGGCCGCTAATGATAATGCCGATGGGAATTCGGCGTATCCGCGGGCGGGTGATTCCGATGGAAGAGCTCAGACGGGGCCGAGTGCTGAAACGAACGGGCGAAGGACGACTGGGGTCAGCCGGTGGCTCGTTGCCGGTCGCGGTGCAATACGATTTCAAGGGTTCCACAATTCGCCCCTACCCCTAGAAGTTTATCAGTTTCTTCGGGATAATCTCCACGCTAGCTGGGGAGCGGTGAGGGAACGCAGGCGGGACCTCTCGATGCCCTTACTGCTCATACCGTGACCGATACGGGCGCTTCTTCGCGGATTCCGCACCTGTGGGGATCGATTCCCCATCTCTGAGAAGTTCCTCGACGACCGTCCGCACAACCTCGTGAATGTGCTTTAGAGCTTCCCCTTCAGTGTGCCCCCACGTCGCCGCTCCCTGCTGCTCGCGCTAATCCAGCGTTGCCTGCCGAACCTTCTCGGCTTGCTCTTCTCGAAAAGCCCGCAGCTTCTGCCGCAACACAGGGTCGCCATTCGCAAGAATGTGGATCGCCATCAGAGCCGCATTCACCGCCCCGGGCTTTCCGATCGCCAGCGTCGCAACGGGAATCCCGCCGGGCATCTGAACGGTCGCAAGCAGCGAATCCAGTCCGTTGAGGGCCGCGCTTTGGATCGGGACTCCTAGAACCGGCAGCAGGGTGTGAGCAGCCACTACGCCCGCCAGGTGGGCAGCACCTCCGGCAGCCGCTATCAGCACCTGAACTCCGCGGGCCTCGGCCGAAGACGCATACTCCGTCGTGATGCCGGGAGTGCGGTGCGCCGACATAACATTGCATTCATGCGGCACACCGAAACGCGTCAGCATCTCATCGCAATACTTCATCGTTTCCCAATCCGACTTACTTCCCATAACGACCCCGACCAGGGGTTTTGATTCATCCGTCATATTTTTACCCTTTCCTTGAAAGCGACCGGTTCCTCAACGATCCGGGCCAAAACGGCCGTCGGCTGATCCTTCGTTGCGTTGCTCGCGAGTGATCTTGCGCCGCTCGTGTCGGACCACACCCGGCATCGGATCAGCTGGAATCAGACGGCGCTCTGAAACCGACATCGTCGTCGCGTGTCGCGGCTGTGGACTCCAGGCTTCCACCTGGGGCGCACCCTGGCGGGTGCGATATGGCAGGCAAGGATGCCTGCCCCACGTAGCGGAATGTAGAAACTCCAGACCCCAGGCTTGCGCCTGGGGCTCTGAGTTGCGCCATGAAAGTTTTTCCCTCGCTTGCCGGAACGAACGCCAAATAACCACCAGCCCCCGAAGAGTATACTGTAGCCGCGAACCCTATTACGATTGGAGGAACTGTGATTCGAGCGACCGGGTTGACCATTGTAGCATCGACGATTCTGATGAGCTGCGCCAGCGCGCCGCCCCCCCTGGAGTCGGCCAGCAGCGCCGAGCCGGCTGCTTCCAGCGCTCGGGTCGAGGTCGCCACGACAGTCGCCTTCACCGAGGGGCCGACTGTCGACCAGGAGGGCAACGTCTATTTCACCGACGTTCGCAACAGCCGCATCATGAAGCTGCCGGTGGATGGCGGCGTTACCGTATTCCGGCAGCCCAGCAACCATGCCAACGGATTGATCTTCGACGACCAATGGCGCTTGCTGGCCTGCGAAGGGAGCAGCGCGGAGCTGGGCAAGGCGCGAGTGACGCGAACCGACCTCTCGACCGGCGAAATCGAGGTGATAGCGGACCGCTTCGAAGGCAAGCGCCTCAATTCAACCAACGACCTGACCATCGACAGCCAAGGGCGCATCTATTTCACCGACCGCCCGGGCGAAATCGTGGCTCCTGATCAAGTCCCCGTGCATGCCGTCTACCGGATCGATCCAGACGGGACCGTCGCACAGATCATCAAGGCACCGGACATCGAAATGCCAAACGGAATTGTCATCTCCCCGGATGACAAGACCCTCTACCTGATCGAGGCTAACGGTGACGAAGGAGGAGCCCGCATGATTCGCGCCTACGATCTGCAGGCCGATGGCACGGTGGCGAACATGCGCGTTCACTACAACTTCTATCCCGGACGTAGCGGTGACGGCATGACCATCGACAGCGAAGGCAACCTCTACGTAGCAGCGGGGCTGCACCGCCGACGTGGCACCAGTGAAACGCTCGACACCAAGTGCGGGGTCCACGTGATCACGCCCCAGGGCGTACTGAAAGACTTTGTTCCGATCCCGGAAGACACGATCACAAACTGTGCCTTCGGCGGCCCCGACCTGAAGACGCTGTACGTCACCGCCGGAAAGACGCTTTTCAAAGTGAAGGTTGATGTGCCGGGTACACGGCGCTAGGTACCCGACAATAGATGCCCAACAATACAAGGACCGTCGGCAACAGCACAGCCACTTCACCCAGCCCCCCTGTAGCATGAAAGAAGTTCCCGGGCGGACCATGTCCAAATTCGCGTCATCGATTCTTGCTCCTTTTTTGCTCGCTTCGGCGCAGCTTACCGGGATCGCCGCTACCCTCAACGTCAACAATCCCGTCGGGGGCATCAGCGTCCAGGTAACAACGGGGGCTCGCCTGCAGGTCCATGGTCAAGGAATCAAGCGCAAAGCGACGAAGGACGACATCAAGATTACCCGCGACCGTGACGTCATCTTTGTCCGCTGCGAACCGCAGGACCAGGAGCCCATCGATCTCGAAATCCTGCTCCCGTTCGACTACACCCTCGATGCCTCCACCGAACACGGCAGCATTACCGTCGCCGGAATGTTGCGGCGGGCTAACTTGCAAACCAAGAGCGGCGGGCTGGCGATTAGTGCTCCCTGGCGAGCGACGCGGTTTCGATTGGATGCCGAGAAAAAGCCGCCCAAGATCACTCTTCCGCCAGGCTTTAAGTTCACGCAGAGAAAGATCGAAGTTACCGAGAAGCGCACGATTTGGACGCTGCGGGATGCGCTCGCCGACTGGGACGTGGCCTATGGTCAGGTGAGAATCAAGGCGGACTCCCCAGTCGAAATCAAGCTGACCGACTTCGAGATTCCCGAAGACTCCCCGGTCAAGTTTCCCTGGCAGGCGCCGCGGATACTTAACGCGATCCTCGAGGCTCCCGCCAAGCTCCCCGCCCGGCCAGCGGCGAAACTGCCTGAAACCGGGAAGCCGATTGCGCCGGCCGAGGACCCTGTTTTTCGCTCGGACGTGAGGATGGTCAGCCTCGTGGTATCCGCCTATGGAGCGGGCGGCCGTCCCATCGGGGACCTTGTTCCTGAAGATTTCGAGATCATCGAAGACGGCGCGCCACAGAAGGTGACTTTCGCCGGATCGGACGATATTCCCTTCAACCTGGCGATTCTGCTCGATTTGAGCGGTAGCACCAAACCTGACCGCGCGGCTATGAAAGAAGCCGCCCGGGGCTTCATCTCGCTCGCCAGCCCGAACGACCGGATAGCGGTCTACGCTCTGGCCGGCGGCGTCTTCCACGTTGTCTCGCGGCTCACCGATGCGCGCGAAGAGCTGCTTCAGACGATCGAACGATTGCCCGAGGTGTCCGGGGCCTCGCCGCTCTACGACATGATCGCCCTGGCCTACGCCGAAGACCTGCAGTCGCGCCCCGGCCAGCGCAATGCTCTGATCATCATCAGCGACGGCATCGACAATCGCGTCAGCAAGCAGGAGCTGCCGTCACGTGTTTCGATCAGGAAGCTCACACGCGCCGCCGCCGAAATGAACGCGCTCATCTACCCCGTCTTTCTGCGTTCGGGCGAACGCTTCGGACGAGGCTGGTCACAGAAAGGCCGCCTGCATATGCAGCAACTCGCGCAAGCCACCGGCGGGAAACTATTCCCGGCGCTCTCCATACGAGATCTGCAGCCCGTCTTCCCCCAAGTGGGCCAGGAACTGCGAAGTGTTTATGGCGTCGCCTACTACCCGGAGAACCAAAACTTCGACGGGGTTTGGCGCGACTTGCAGGTAAAAGTGAACCGGCCCGGAGTGACCGTGCGCGCCAGGACGGGTTACTTCGCGCGCTAAGGTAAGTGCCCTCTGGTCTGGGCTCTAGCTGCCGTTCTTCGCGCCCGGAAACTCGGGGTGACTCAGCATTTTGTCGAGCCAGATCGCGTGGCGCTCGCCGTGGTAGACCAGGTAGTAGAGCCACTGCAGACCGGTTAGTTCGCCGTACGTCGCGGACGGGTGTTTGAAAACGTAAAGGCTAGGATCGGGAACGGCTCGAATCACCTCGAGAGCCTTGCGATGCGCCTGGTTGAAATACTCGGCGACTTCGGCCTTGCTCTGCAGGATGTTCTTCACCTTGTAGCTTTCCGCCTTGTTCTTGGGATCCAGCATCCGCTCCCGCAGAAACTCTTCCTTGCCAGAGAGCGTTTTTGCCTTCTCGGCTTGAACTCCCTGCTTCAGCGCTCTTGCAAACACACCCTGCAGATCCTGATGGGCCAGCGAGAGATGCTCCATCTCTTCCCCTATGGAATGCACTTGCCCGGTGGGCTTGAACTGCCAGTAAAGCTCATCCGTACGATCGAGCAGCGCGTTGATGTGGTCTCCGAGCGCCTTGAGCTGCTTTTCCACGTCGTCAATGCTGGCCTCGGCTTTGAGGTAGGCGGGCGTGAGCAACAGTTGGATAGAGAGTACTGCTGTGAGAAAAAGTAGTTTTTTCATGGTTGCGTTACCTGGATACTGCCGAGCACCGGACAAAGGGTGGCTTTGCGACGGTGTCGGTTGGCACAAAGTGGAACCTTCGCTTGGGCGCTGGGCTCTGTTCCGGCCTAGCCTAGGAGTCTGTCCCACAGAAATCCGGCACGAAGGTAATACGGGGGCGAGATTGGATTTTTGAGGTCGGCAACGCGAGTGTCCGGCTGCGATCCGGATGCGATCCTTCGTTGCGGCAACAGCAGCGCCTCTGTGACTCGATAGCGGCTTCCGTGGGCGGCTTTTTTCACGCTTCGCTCCGCTTAGGCCGCCGTCGGGAGCGCCTCCATCCTCGCCATCCGCCGCAGGTTCAACGCCATCGTTACCAAGCTCCATTCTCCTTGTACTTTCTTGAGACCCCGCAGCGAAAATCGCCGGAATCCTAACACCTCTTTCACCCATCCGAACGCTGGCTCCACCATCCCTTTGCGGCGCGCGTATTGTTGCTTGCCGCGCTGCTGCTCGAGGCGCTTCGCCATGCGCTCGCTCGCCGCTTCGGTGGCCTTGTTGTTTTGCTTCTTTTCTTCCTGGGCCGCCTTGCTTTCCCGCCGCAGCGCCACGATGCCCTCGATCTCGCGTTCCTCCATTGCCAGAAAGTTCTTCTCGCTCCGATACCCCGCGTCCGCCAGCAAACACTCCGGTTTGCTCCCCGTGTTTTGCTCCACTTGATCCACCATTTCGATGAGCGACCCGTTGTCGGCCGCGTTCTGTCCCACCTGCCGCGCCACGATCAACTGACGGCCTTCTTCCACCACCGCCTGCGCGTTGTAGCACTGTTGGAAACTCTGCTTCGACTTCATGATGCGGCTCTCGGGATCGCTGAAATTGCGTTGCGCTTGCGGCTTTGGCTCACCGAACTCCCACTTGAATTTCGAACAGCCGCCTTGCGGTCTCGTCTCCGAAGCCACTTTGCCGTCGCCGGGATGGCGCCCTTGCTGCTTGTCTTTTTCGGCCTGTTCGTCTTCCAGCGCCTGCTTGGCTTCCCTGATCTTTTCGAGCCGCTGCTCGCGTTTGTGCAGCTCGGGCGGCAGCTCGTCGCCGCTTTTGCCGGGGCCGTAGAGTTCGTCTTCGGCGGCGTCGGTTTGGTGCGCTTTCTCGAGCAACTGTTGAATTTCTTTTTCGAGCTGTTGCTCTTCTTCCTTCATGCGCTGGTAGCTCATCGCCTTGTGTTTGGAGGCGTTGGCTTTGATTTTCGTGCCGTCCAGCGCCACCGTCCCCAGTTTCACCAAACCCATCTTTTGGGCCAGCTGCACGAGCGCGACGAACAGCTTGCCAAACGTTTCCAAGTGTTGCTGACGGAAGCGATTGATGGTGCGAAAGTCGGGCTGATTGCCCGCCGCAAGCAGGCGTAGTGCAACGTCGTCGATCAGCTTGCTGGCGATTCTGCGCGACGAAAACACGCCCGTCGCGTAGGCGTAGACGAGCACCTTGACGAGCATCGTCGGGTGATAGGGCTGATTGCGCCGGCCGTCGCCCTCGTAGGGCTGGTGCAAGGCGCTCAGATCGAGTTGATCGAGTGTATCGGAGATGAAATAGGCCAGGTGGTCCCGCGGCAGCCAGTCCCGCGGCGACGGCGGAAATAAAAACGGCTGATCAGGCTCATAAGGCCGGTAGTTGGTCCCCATGCCTCTAGTTTCGCCCTTCCATGCAAAACATTCCACTCCTTGCTGGCTTTTTCTGTGGGACAGACTCCTAGCCTGCATTTCTCATCACCTGGCGGCCGAAGCACGCAATAGGCCCGCCATTACTTCGTTGCGCTTGCTCGCCGTGCTCGCCGTACTGTCAAGTACGCCTGCGCTCGTCAAGCGGCGCGCGCCTCGTACTGACCGGCCTCTTACGCACTTCGTCTCGCCACGTGGTGAGAAATGCAGGCTACTAGTACTTCTCGTGAATGATTGCGTCTTCGTCAAACCCTCGCTGTAGCAATTGTGCGCGAACTTCGGCGACCATCTCAGGGCACCCACAGAAGTAGACGTCCACTTCCGGGCCGTCGTTTCCGATGGCTTCCTCCAAATGAGCTTGAACGTAGCCCTTACGGCCGCTCCAACCATTGTCTGCCCGGCTGAGTGTGGGGCGAAACCGAAAGTTCGGATGCCCCCGCTCGATCTTTTCAAACTCTTCCTGAAAGTATAGATATTCCAGCGTCCGAGCGCCAAATAGCAGCGTCATCGGCGGACGTTCCGGAGCTAGATCTCCGTCCACGAAAAGGTGCCGCAGCATCGCGCGAATCGGCGCAATCCCCGTTCCATGAGCTAGAAAAACCGACTTTCTCAGCGGGTCTCTCAGAAGGAAGTTTCCGGCCGGCCCTTCCAGCCCGACTGACACACCAGGCTCGGGCTCGGCAAGGAAGCTTCCTCCGACACACAACTCAAAGCGATTCGTGCCGTTGGGGGCGGACGCAATCGAGTAGTAGCGGCGCGCTACTTCTCCTTCCTTTTCCTTTCCTTCGTGTTCCTTCATCATGCAAATGTACTGACCGGGCTGGAAATCAAACGGCGACCGATCGAGGACCTCAAACTCCATCCGGGTCACTTCGGGCGTCAGCGTTTCCGAGCGAACAAGCCGTGCTGTTTGAACCGCGAGCGGCTTGAGGTCCTCGGTCATGGCGCCAGCACCTCGTCGACGCGGGCGGCCAGAATCTCGACTAGCGCCGGATGTCCGTCCAGCGGCGGTGAGCAGGCAATTTCCACGCTGGGGTGCAGTCGAGAGGCCTGCTCGACGATCAGCGGCAGGTCTCTCTGCAGGTGAATTCCCATCGTGAGGAAATAGGGAGCGACCACGATCTTCCTGGCTCCCCTGTCAGCCAACAGACCGACGGCCGCGATCAGGTTGGGCTCAGCCTGTTCGAGGAAAGCCGGCTCCCAAAGGGAGAATCCGCATCGCTTTGCGGTCTCGCGCGCCACGCGCCGCACAGCCTCGTTTGCGTCGGCAACACTCGACCCGTGAGCGAATACAACCAGCCCAACGCCATCGCCGGCATGTTCCAACCGTTCCACTAAAGGATCAGTTTAGCATTTGGTACTTAGGAGTCTGTCCCACAGAAATCCGGCACGAAGGCAATACGGTGCCCGCTTCCTGGAGTTCTTGCCGTAGCGAGTTTTTGCCTGGCAAAAAGGCCCTCTTTCTCAGGGAGTTTCCTGTCTTTCGCGACTACAATATACGTTAACTGTCGACCCTGCGCGCCTTCGTGGAGGCTTCGAAGGAACTCGTAAGTCTTTTGTTTCAGTAAACCGCCAACCTGGATTTCAGAGTTTGGCAGGTTCTGTCATGATTTGCGTTTTTTGCCCTTCCGCCCCAACTCACCTTTTCGTCCTTTCATGAATTGGCCTTTCGTGAACTCGCGTCAGTGAACGGCGCTGTGAATGATCGCTTGCCGGTCGATCATCTCACCGCTCTCAGCATAGCGGCACATTCGCAAATGTCAAGTCCCGAGCGGGCATATTTGTTGATAACAAAGGATTAATATTCTCACAAATCCGTGACTCGATGTTGGCTCGCTGGAATTTTGGAGAGATCGGGGGCCGCCGTCGCGGCTCTGAGGGGCGGATTCGGGTGCGGGGCGTCACGAAAAAAGAACCCAGCTAGCCTTCAGCTTAGCCCGCTTTTCTCACGGTGCGGTAGTGGAAGTCGCGCTTGCCCGGCCTCTTCGGCGCGGATTGGCGGGCTAGACGCCGGGCACGATCAAGCTCTGTTCGGGCTCCCCCGCGACCCGGAAATGGAGCCGCAGGAAGTCCAGGAAGGCCTTGCCGTGTAACCTTCCATTGTCTCGATCAAGAGCCATGCGATAGAGAAACACCAAGATCGTGACGATGTCTGAATCACGCGTTCGGGCGAAGCCGAACTTCTGGGTTTCCTCCTGCTGAAAAGCTTGAATCGTGTCGCGAAGGTTCGAGTAGACCGAGCGCGCATAGAGGGAATCGGGCCGACTCTCATAATGGATTCCGCTCGACAGTGTCTTGTAGGTCTGTATTTGTGCGTCGAGGGCCTGCTGAGCATCGCGATCCGCTGCCCCGGCGACGGATAGGGTCCCTTCGAAAACCCCTCGCCCAAGGGCGGTCAACAACTCTTCGTGCTTGCCCAAGAAGCGTTCGTCAACCCGAATTTCCTTGTGCGGGAAGTTCTTCGGATCGAGGTTGCCTTGATAATCCCGTTCGCGGCTCTCCTCGAGATAGGGGCAATCGAAGGGGCAGTCGATGGTGACCTCCCGTTCCGTCCCGCAGCAGAGCGAACAGATCTTTCCGCCCGTGGCGGGACAAAAGCGCTTTGGCTTGCGTTGTTCGCAGAGAGGGCAGGCCATCTGGATTATTATATGTACCCCCATCCCAAATCGTCCGAGCGCCGCGCTCGGGACATTGAGAACAACTCGGATTGGCCAGCACTGCGTAATGTGCGGATCGCGCCTATTCGCAATGGAAGGCAATGGAACAAGGAATGGCCGTTTCCGAACCACATGCTAGAATCGGGGAAATACTCCGGGGCCCTTAGCTCAGTGGTTAGAGCTGCGGACTCATAATCCGTCGGTCGTAGGTTCAAATCCTACAGGGCCCACCAATCTTTTCAATAGCTTACGGCTTAGTTCACCCTCGTCGGTAGCTCCTGGGTAGCCACGTTGGTAGCCACTGGGCTCAGAATCTCGTCCATTTGCGACGCAACCTCCTTCTGAAGCGCGGGGATCACATGGCTGTACGTGTTCATCGTAAGGCTGATCTGGCTGTGGCCCAGCGTTTCCATAACCACGCGTGGATGCACTCCTTTGAGCAGCAGCAAGCTGGCGCAAACATGCCTGAGATCATGAAACCGCATCCGTCTCATGCCGTTTTTCTGTAGGAGTCTTTGAAAGCGCTTTGTTACGTTGCTGCCGTCGAGAGGTGTGCCGATCTTGGTTGTAAAAACGAACCCAGTCTCCCGCCAGCGTGAGCCAGCCACCAAGCGTTCCTCCTCTTGCATAGCCCTATGGCGCAAAAGAGCAGCCTTCAGGAACTGGGGTAGGTGCAGCGTTCGGCGGCTCTTCAGCGTCTTGGGCTCGACGAGAATGAGCTGCTTATCGACGCGCTGAAGCGCATAGCGCACGGTCAAAGTCCCCTGGTCGAGATCGACAGCATCATCCCAGAGAAGCCCGAGTGCCTCTCCTTGCCGTAGCCCGACAGCGACGGCGAGGATGAAGAGTGCTTCGAGTCGATCTCCGCCGATCGCGTCGAGGCACGACTGAAGCTCTGAGGGAGTCATCGGCTGAACTTCCGGTCGCCGGACTTGGGGGGTATCGACGAGTGCCGCAGCGTTTCGAGTAACGAGGTTCCACTTCTCCGCCTGGCCAAGCGCGACTCTGAGAACCGCGTGGATGTGTTGTATCGTTCGCGGACTCAGGTCGCCTTGCCTTCTTCCATTCAGGAACGTTTGGATCTGCTGCGGGTTCAGCTTGGCCAACCGGACGCGACCCAATCCTGGAGTCAGATGGTGATTGACGATCCAAGAATAGCTGCCGTAGGTTTTGGGCCGAACTTTCGGCTTGGCGCACTCCCTCAACCAATCAGACAGGAAATTGGCCACAGTTTAACGTTCGCCGGGCAGCGGCAAGCCTAGCTGCCGGGACCGAAGGGCGATCGTGAGCTTGTCTTGAACATCTCTGCGCGTCTTTGCGGTGAAGACTTTCCGCACCCTCTTGCCGTCCCTCCAACCCACGCTAACGGCTGCCCGCCAGCGACCGTCAGCCATCTTGTAGATGCTACCTTCGTTTTGTCCGCGTTTCCTTTTTTGCATTTTTCATCCTCCTAGATACCTGGGAGAAAGAAGTCTCTCCCGTGCGACTTTTTTGGCTCGAAGAAAATTTGTTTTTACATCGTATTGCCACTTGGGGTTTTCGCGATTCCACTGCGCCAACCTCTTGGCGGTGCTCTCTCCCTTCGGTCGATAGGTGTCAAAGACAGCAAGCTCCAAATGCTTTTCTTCTTGCCTTCGGTGCCGTCCTTTCACAATCTGATTGCGAACGAGGCGATAGTACTCCGCTACTTGCCGTGGTGAAGCAGCAGGGTCGATACTGAGTTCAATCCGGCTGGTCCCGGAAACCTCCCTTCGCTTAAAGTCCCCCGTTATCTCGCTGACCAGCGGGGGAGCATCAGTCAACACAAACTTTGTAGCTTGCGCGGCGTCCCATCCAAACTGCCTTTCCAGGTGCTCGCTCAAAAGGCGCAGCTTGTCCAACAGACCACCTTTCACCACAGAGATGCTGTGGCGGGCGTCTTCGGTGGGAGACGGAAAGTACAGCTGGTCAGGGAAGTCTTCGATATTTATGACTCCGTCCAGCGCGCCTTTACTCAGAATCCATGTTTGCGCACCGTCGTCGGCAACCCGCTCACCGTCCAGCACCTTTTTGCGAAAAGTCTGCACCCACTCGTCCTGAGCCGCAAGCTTAGCGACGAGTATCGATACCGCGATTTCGCGGGTCATGGTAGTCCTGTCCCGCGATTTCTTCTTCGGTACTCTCACGGTCTTCGGGGGCCGATGTTGTCCCGGCACGTGTTCCCCGTACCCTTGCAGAAGTTGTCTCGCGCGGTCAGCCAGCCCGTTCATGTCTAGCGGCCCTGTTTCGTACTCGTGGACGTAAGCGTCACTGACCAGTAGCCCCCAGATGCCATCTTTCAGTTTCGTCCTGAGGACCTTTTCGAGTTTCTCTCTCGTGCCGGTATGTTCATTTTGTCGAACCATTATAGTGATAGTTTACACTAAGTCCGTAGTGGACCGCAAGAGAAATAACACAACAAGGGGGACATCCGAAGTGGACGACAAGCTGTTGTATCGGGTAGATGAAGCCGCGAAGCTGTGCTCGCTCGGTAGGAGCAAGATGTACCAGTTAGTTATGGCTGGAGAGGTGCCGAGCGTGCGCATAGGACGAGCCGTCAGAATTCCAGCCGGGTCACTCATGCAGTGGGTCGCTCGCCATCAGGAGGAGGCGGAGGCGCGAGCGCAGGGGGCGGCATGACCGCCCGCGACATCATCGACCAGGCGTCGATTGTGAGCGTCTGGGCCGCAGTTGGTGGCGGTCCGCTGCGCTACGGGCGGGGCAAGGCGTTCTGGCGCGATGGCGACGGCTACAGCGTCTCATTGAATCAAGACAAGAATGTCTTTTTCGACTTCGTCACCAGCACGGGTAGCATTCTTGACCTGGTGCGAACCGTGAATGGCTGCGACCGCCGAGGAAGGCGATCGAGGAATGGCTCCGGCAGCAGGAGCAGGACCGAAGCGGCAGATAAGCCGCACACACAGAAAAGGTTTCCCTGGCGAAGATCCAATTCGCCAGGGAGAAAAAAAGGAGGGTAATTACCAATGCCAAATATACCACAAGAAATCAAAGATCGGCTAACTGCCGACGTTGAAAAACAGCGCGACCCGGTCCGGGCCTGGAAGCCACAAACTGAGGGCGACCAGCTTGTCGGGACAATCGTGCGCCGCAATCTTGAATCCACCGATCGCGGCGATGAGGTCGAGGTATTGCACATCTCGACCGAGGAGGGTGAAACCGTACCGGTCTGGTGCTCGAGCAAGGTGCTTGCGGACCTGGTTCGGCAAAAGGACCCGCAGACCGGCGACCATTGCATGATCGAATATTTTGGTCTAGGTGAAACGCGGGCCGGGCGCGAATTTAAGCGTTTCGGGATGTCGTTGATCCGTCCGGGTGGAAAAACGTCTACAGCTCCCAAACCAATCCCGGCGGCAGTCGTGGCTGCGAATGGTAAGGCCGAGGAGTTGGGCATTACCGACGACGACGTGCCTTTCTGAGTCATGATCCAACTTGAATCCAGCGAGGTGGCCGCGTACTTTCGTGCGCGGCTACCTGCGATGCCACAACGCGACTCGCAGTGGCGTACGGCCTGTCCGGTGCACGACGGAAAACGCAACTCGTTTGCCGTTGACCCGGATACGGGCCATGCCCACTGTCACAGCGAGTGCGGTCGTGGATGGGACATCCCCGGATTAGAGCAGGAACTCAGCAATTGCGATTTCAGGACAGCTCTCGGAAACATCGAGGCGATCATCGGTAGACCCCTTTCGTCAAATGGGCTCCAGAGCCAAAAGCAGGTCACCGCGACTTACGACTATCAAGATGAAGACGGAACCCTGCTGTTTCAAGTGGTCCGGTACGAGCCAAAGGACTTTCGCCAGCGAAGACCGGATGGCCAGGGCGGTTGGATATGGAACGTTAAAGGTATCCGCTTGGTTCCCTACCGCTTGCCTTCCGGTCTGAAATCGGAAAACATTTATGTAGTTGAAGGAGAAAAAGACGTTTATTCACTCGAAAGGCTCGGACTCGTCGCCACCTGCAACGCGGGCGGCGCTGGCAAGTGGCGTCACGAGTACCGTGAGCACTTCCAAGGCAAGACAGTCTACGTGATCCCCGACGCAGACGAGCCGGGACGGAAGCACGCGGAGTCCGTTGCTACGAGCTTGCAGGGTGTCGCGGCTTCGCTTCGTATAGTTTCTCTACCGACCGGCAAGGATGTGTCCGACTGGATCGGAGCGGGCGGGACGGCCAAGGAATTACACGGGCTGGCGGCGGCAGCTCCCGAGTATGTACCGGCGCCGCCCGAGCCGACCGGGATCGCCAGCCCAAGCCAACATCCCCGAGCGGCGGATCTGGATGGTTTTCGATTCACCGACTTGGCAACTGCCGAGTTGATGGTGAAGTGGTACGGACGGGAACTTCATTATTCCCACTCATGGCATAAATGGCTCGCGTGGGATGGCAAACGCTGGAAAGTAGACGATACGGGCGCTGTCGTTCGACGGGCCGCGGATACCGTGCGACTACTGTACGACGTCGCTGGCTCGATCAAGGAAAGCAAAGAACGTGAGCGGCTTGTACGCCATGCGCTCTCGTACGAAGCGAAGAAGAAGCTGGATGCGATGATCGCACTGGCCGCGAGTCAGCTCGATATCGTAGTTCTGCCGGAGCAACTCGACCGGAATAAGTGGCTGTTGAATGTCAATAACGGAACCCTGGACCTGCGGACTGGCGAACTGCGGGAACACCGGCGCGAAGATCTGATCACCAAACTGGCGCCCGTTCGCCATGACCCGGAAGCCAAGGCCACGCTGTTCGAGATATTTCTAAACGATATCTTCGCCGGGAATCAAGACGTAATCCGGTTTGTCCAACGCGCCATCGGGTATGCGATCACCGGCGACACGTCCGAGCAATGCCTTTTTATCACGTGGGGCGGCGGCGAGAACGGCAAGTCCACTCTGATCGAGACGATTCTAGCGCTGGCCGGAGACTACGGCATGTTCACACCGCCGGAAACTCTGATCGCCAAGCGACACGAGGGAATCCCGAACGATCTGGCGCGGCTGAAGGGGCGGCGGTTCGTGGCGGCTGTGGAAACCGAAGAGGGCAAACACCTTGCCGAAGCCCGCATCAAGCAGATGACCGGCGGCGATACGATCTCCGCCCGCTACATGCGGGGGGAATGGTTCGACTTCAAGCCCGAGTTCAAATGCTTCTTAGCCACGAACCATAAGCCCGCGATTCGCGGCACAGATCACGCCATCTGGCGACGTATTCGCCTGGTGCCGTTCACGGTGACAATCCCGAAGGACAAGCAGGATGGGCACCTAGCTGAAAAGCTGCTCGATGAACTGCCTTTCGTCCTGAACTTTGCCGTCCAAGGCTGTATCGAGTGGCAACGGGACCGACTGCGCCCACCGGTGGAAGTTACCAGCGCGACGGCTGAGTATCGCGAAGAGAACGACCAGGTTGGCCGCTTCATCAGCGAGTGCGGCATCACCGGTGAGTATTGCCAGTTCAAAGCCCGGCCACTGTACCAAGAGTACCGGCGCTGGGCGACTGAAGCGGGTGAGAAGGACTTGTTGACCGAGACAGCGTTTGCTCAGCGACTGGCGGAGAAGGGGTTCGCAAAGAAGCACACGAACAGCGGAACGATCTACTTCGGGATCGGACTGAAAAAAAGTGACGGGTGACGGGTTGTGACGGCTTTTCCGTATATATCTTACGAAGGCTTAGACAAGGCGGTTATACCCAAAACCCTGTCACAACCCGTCACTTTGGCTAAACCCGTCACCAAAGGCGTAAGCGGGAATACATGGACACAGGTCAGACGGCGGCGCGCACCCGTTTTTCCCTATCCATGCTGCACTCAAGCCGCCTCAAGCGTCCCACATCCTGCCCCAAGCTGGCAACAACTCTCCCAGTGACGTGAACGCCTCAGAGCGGCTCGGAAACGGGCCGGTGCTTGACACCGGATGGTAGAATGACGGCGTGGGCGCCGGAAGAATACTTTTTGGTGTTGACTGTAATTGCTATTTGAGTGCATGATGAGGTTGGGAGAACACGGTCGAATGCAACGGGACGTCGTCAGATACAACGTAAGGCTCCAAGCTTGGTTTCATAGAGATGGACGGGAGTGGGTTGTGTGGTGTCCTGGCATCGACGTCATGACCCAAGACCGAACAAGGAAAGGAGCCCTCGAATCACTCCGGGAGGCTGTTGCGCTCTGGTTTGAGTCCTGCATTGAACGGGGTGTGCTCAACGGAGCACTGAAAGAACTGGGATATAACAAACTGCCGCCCGACGAAGAAGCCCCTGAGGGGGTTGACTTTATCAGCGTCGTGAGGCAACCGCAACCCCCATTTGTTGAGACGGGGATGTCGTTTTCTCTCGGACACCGCAAAGGGTCCGACTACATTGAGTGCATCATCCCCGCCTACATTGCCGCTCAGCAGCTAGGGGCAGCTGCTCGTGCGCGCGGTTAAGTGGAAAGAACTCGTCAAGATTTGCGAAGGGGAAGGCTGCGAGCCGGCAAAAGGGTGACCACTACATCATGACGAAACCGGGATTGAGTCGCCCGATCGTCATCCCAAGAAAGAACAACCTGAAAGAAGATATCGTGCTGAGCGTGGGTAAGACTCTCGGGCTAGGCGGAAAGGCAATGCGTGAACGGTTGTCACCGACGAAGAGGAAGTAAAACCCTTCTAACCCTCGTCGCAAGGGGCTCAGCGCGTCTTCATGCGGTGCCCTACAAGCCGCAAGAGCCCCCGGTAGGCATCAGGGTTGGCCAGCCATCGCCTGCTAGCGTTCACCGTTCGCCGTGGGGCTGATGCGCTGTTGGAGGTCCACAGGAAAGCCATCGAAACCGCTGACGTAGATGCACGAATCGCAGACCTTGAGAGAAGCCGACAATGAACCTGCGGCGCTGGGTCGAGCCACCTGGAACCGCCCCCTGCCCCCATGATAACCTCACCCTAGCCGCACCCCCTACGTCCACTGAGTCTAGCAGCCCCCTAGCCGTTTCTGTCTGGCCAGCACGGCAAGACTGGCGGGAGCTTCCAGCCCAATTCACTTTAAGTTTTACCTGTAATCAACTGTAAAAAACGTAGTTGAATACTACTATTCTAGTTGTATACTACGACCAATGAAGTCTAGGAATCAACCCGGCGGGGGGCAGGTGGACTAGCTCTAAACGGTTGTTTCCTCGTCTCGGCTCCTGGCTGCTTTCCGGTCGCTCAGAGACCAGGCAAGGCCAAGCACGAAGAAAAGAGCCACCGCCCACTGGACCGCTAATCGAGAGATGCTTATTTCAGTCTCCCAGTAAAGCGGGGACTTCAGTGCGGACTCGAAAGCCCCTAGCCTTCTTCCCCTAATGCTTTCAGCATCATCATAGTCTGCCGTGTGCGGTACCACGGGGGCGTGAATTCCTGGCGCTCCGGGAGGTCGCCAGATCCAAGAATATGTCTGGTGCCTGAATGGGAAGCCAGAATATCTGAACTCCTGGACCCATGGCGGATACAGCCCCATCGCCACGATCGGGACCAGCCCAATCCAGACAACGATTCTCTGCTTCCAGTTCATCACCGCCTCCGCTCGTCACCAATTCTTCCACCGGGCCGCTTTGCACAGACAACCACCCTTGCTTGCGGTTCACGAATCTGGCCCAGGACACGGCTCGGGAGTTTATGGGTCCGTGCTCGGAAGAAGTATAGCCGAAACCCTCGACTACACGAAATACAGACCGTAGCGGTGCTGTCAACGCCAAGTAGAAATGTCCGCTTTGGGGCAGGTGGCTGGAGAGGCGATGGTAGAGTGGTTGGCGTTGAGGGCAGGGTCGCGCCTGCTCTTGATGCCCAAGGCCGAAGCGATGGAGCTGGCTCCCAAGCAATCGGCTGAAGCAGACGACCCTCTGGCCTCCCGGTCAGAGGGTTTTCTGTTCGTGACAGAGATTGCTTTGGTGAAGCTTCGGAGCGGAGGCCTTGGGCTTCGCCAACGCGACGATCGCCGGGCGCCGTTTGCCCGGCGCTCCCCATAGCGTCTTGGTTTGGCAGCGACTGCCAACTCAGCGCATCGGCCCGATGGGCGCTCCGCATAGAGTCTTGGTTTGGCAGCGACTCCTAGTCCTGCGTATCGTCTCGCCGAGCGCCGGATGCCTGCGCCGCTTGCCACACAGGCGGGCTGTCTTTCAGATCGAAGTCCTTCATCCAGTCGCTGCTTCGCTTGCCGGCAGCTTTGCCGCCAGCCTTCTCGGCCGCTGCCGCAGCGGGTTCCGCCTGGGCGCTCTTGGGCTGCGGGCGCTCCGATTGGGGCTGCGCGCCGCAGCGCTTCAGCGCCAGTTCGTGCTTGCCGCAGCGCGCGGCCAGGACGCCGTCCAGGCGTCTCTCCACCCGCACTCGGCTGTTTCGCAGACCCGGCACAATCGCCTTGCGGTCGATTTGATAGCTCTTTCCCCGGAAGCGAATCGTGTAGTCGTTGGCGACCCGCCGCGTCTCGACCTGGCTCAGCGCCGAGTCCAGATCGTGCTCGGGACCTAGCTCGCGATGCGCCTCGTCGGGGTGAGCCGGCTGCACCCGCAACGTGGCGTTCCACCAGGGCAGAAACTCGCTTTCCAGGTAGGCGTTGGCCTGTTCGATCGTCGTGGCCCCGGCCACCCGCAGACCCTTCACCAGGCGGTCCTGGGCGGTGCCAAAGCTGCGCTCGACGCGGCCTTTGGCCTGCGGCGAATAGGCCGTGATCGATTCGATGTCCAGCTCCTGGAGCGCCCGCCCGATCTGCGTGGGAGGCCAGAGCTTGGGGTCCTCGCCGGCGCTGTTTTTGGGCGTGTTGACAAACAGGCTGGCGCGGTCGGTGTAGAAGGCTACGGGTCGGCCGTTTTGTTCCAGATACGTCTTCAGCAAACGGCGATTCTCTTCGCCCGAGTCGTGCCGGACGAAGCGCGCCAGCAACTCGCTGCTGGCGTCGTCGATCATGCCGATCAGGTACAGCTTCTCCCCGCGTCCCTCCAGCCAGTCGTGCTCGGAGGTGTCCCATTGCACCAGCTCGCCGCGGCAACTGCGGCGGGGCCGCCACGGATGCGGGCGTCCTGACTTGCGGCGGCGGGGCTTCCACAGGCCCGCGGCGGCCATCCAACGGCGCAGCGTTTCGCGGCCGACTTGGACGCCGTGGCGCTGCTCGAGATACTCCGCCGCCAGAGTCGGGCCAAAGCCGGCGTAGACGGGTTGGGAGAGGATTGCCACGGCTTGTTTTTCCGCCTTGGCGCTGAGCTTGCGGTTGGACGCGCGGCCCCGCGCGGCATGGACCACGGCCTGGTCGCCTTCGCTGCGAAGCTTCGCCAGCAGCCGCCTCAGATGCCGTTCGCTGAGGCCCGTCTGCTGGGCGGCCTGCTTTTGCGTGATGAGTTTTTTGTCTGCTTTGCGCAGCGCCACCAGCCGGTCGCGCTCTCGTTGTGTCATTAGTAGTTGTCCTTGCTTGCTCACCCCTCCAGGCTGACCTTGTCAATAGGACATTTCTACTTGGCACGTTTAGGACATTATCACTCGGCAGCGACATTGCTTTACCGCCACATGTAGTCTTGTCTCATGCAAGGTGAGCCTGAACGAGGAGTTTGTTTCTCACTCAAGATGAGCCTGAAGGATCGGGGAGTGGGCATGCTGGGAATTGACTATCCAAGTGCAAAACGCCAGCAAGCTGAACCTGCAACAGATCCAGCAGTTTCTCCACTCCAGCGAGGAGATTCGATTCAAAGGCAAAGGGCGGGCCGAGATCTACACGTGGGTGGCGCGCACGCTTCGCCAGGACGGCTACAGCCGCCAGAACCGCGCCGCCAAAGGGCTGCTGCGGCAGTATCTGGTCAAGATGACCGGACTGAGTCGGGCGCAAATCACGCGGCTGATCCAGCAGTACCGGCAGGGCGGAGAACTCCAACCCGCCCGCTACCGGCGGCATCGCTTTGCCCGCAAGTACACGCCCGCCGACGTCGAACTGCTGGCGGCGGAGGACGAGGCCCACGAAACCCTCAGCGGCCCGGCCACGCGCAAGATCCTCGAGCGGGAATACCAGCAGTACCAGCAGCGCGAATACGAGCGGCTGGCGGGGATCTCGGTGGCCCAGATCTATCGCCTGCGGCGGCGCAGAGCCTACCGCCAGCGGCGGCTGCATTTCACCAAGACCCGGCCCAGGGCGGTGTCGATCGGCGAGCGGCGCCGGCCCGACCCGCAAGGCCAACCCGGCCTTCTGCGAGTGGATACAGTGCATCAAGGGGATCGCGATGGCGTCAAGGGCGTCTACCACATCAATGCCGTGGATGAAGTCACCCAGTGGCAAGTGGTCGGCGCCACGCCCGCGATCAGTGAAGCCTGGCTGGAGCCGTTGCTGCAAGCCATGATCGAGCAGTTTCCCTTTCGTGTCCGCGGCTTCCATTCCGACAACGGCAGCGAGTTCCTCAATCGCACGGTGGAGAAGCTATTGAACAAGCTGCTGATCGAACAGACCCAGTCGCGTCCGCGGCACTCCAACGACAACGGCTTGGTGGAATCGAAAAACGGCGCGGTGATCCGCAAACACATGGGATATACGTACATCGCGGCGCCGCACGCGGGGCGCATCCAGCGCTTCTACCAACAGCACTTCAACCCCTATTTGAACTTCCACCGGCCCTGCGGACAGCCCGAGATCAAGACCGACGCCAAAGGCAAGCAGAAGCGGGTGTACCGCCACTACCAGACGCCTTGGGAATCTTTCGAGAAGTTGCCCGAGGCCGCCAGCTATCTCAAGCCAGGGCAGAGGCTGGAGGCTCTGGGCCGCCTTGCCCAGGCCGAAAGCGACACGGCGGCGGCCCGCCGGATGCAGCGAGCCAAGCAGAAGCTGTTTGCCAGTTTCCGTTCCGCGAACACGCCGTGCTGAACAGCAGGAAGAGGGCTGTGGAAATGACGGGCGATGGAAAACGAGGAAAACCAAAACCAGGTTTCCCTTCGTTTCCCACCGCCCTTGGAAATCGCTCCGCGATTCCCACATTTCCACAACCCCGACGACGATTCTCCCCTTCCCAAAACTCAAAACCAAAAAACCAGAAAGGAGCCCCAGCGACTCAAAAAGCCCCAACCCCCGTCTTCAGGCTCATCCTTCGATGAGAAAATGCTGTAGCTTTACCGCCACCTCCGCCACCTTTAGTGATATACGCTGGTCCGATTCGCCCAGTTGGTTCCAGAGCAACGCGCCCCGTATGCAGAGGGTGCACGCTCGAAAGGCAACCAGCGGCTGCGGTGAGTTAACGCCGCGGGATGGCAAGGTCGTGTATGACCTGAATCGGATGACCCGCGAGGACTGGGACAGACTGCCGGCCGATTACCGCTCACCGGGAGATTCGTACTGGGACGCCTACGCACAGCCGTCGAGATGCACCGAACCACGACGCCAGGCTTCGGTAGCGGTCCGGTGCGATTAGTGGGTGATTTCGCAGACCGACCGGGTCGTTTCGCAACGACCAAAATGCGACACGCGGCCCTGCCGTAATCCCTAGCACTAGAGGCGGTCAGCTTTCAGCGGTTTATGACAATGGGGGGATGGCGGAGTCTCGGCATAGCGCGCACGCGGTTGTTCTACGCGGGACAAAGTGAAAAGTTTATACCGGCGACATGGTGAACAGATTGCCGAAAAGGAGTGGTGCAGGGGTTTTGGGCGACGTCTGGGGTTTTGTCGGGCCGTACGAGGCGGGTGGCGTTTCTGGGGGAGCCCATCGAGGCCTGGCAGACGCAGCCGGCACTGCTGGACCGGTGGGATCTGGCTTGAGGTGAACACACCTCCCCCAACGAAGCTTTCGACATAGCTGGCTTCGTCGAAGCCGCGACGCCTCTTCTTGATCGCGACCTGGCGTCGGACGCTGCCGGGCACATCGAGGCTTCGCAGCGTCCGCACCAACAGCGGCACGCCACCCGGTGCGGTGAGACATTCCTAAATTGTTGCTCGTCGATCTTGCAGAGAAACCCACAGAGGGTTGTGTGGATGTATACTGTAGCTGGCCCAGGTGCAAAAGGAGAATCCTGGTATACAGGGTCGGCAATTCCAGATCCCACGGAGGAAGCTATGACGACTAAACACGTCCAGATTCGCATGGCGGCATTGTTGCTTTGCGCAGCCGGCATCACAACGGCGTACGAACAGTTGAGAACGGAAGAGGTCTTGGTGCGGACGGCCAAGAACTTCCTCGCATCTCTAAGTGAGGAGCAGAAAGCGAAAACTGTCCTCCCGTTCAGCGATCAGAAACGGGTGAGCTGGCATTTCTTCCCGGATGGCGGCTACAAGAGAACTTACAAGCATGACCGTCCCGGGGTCGCCTACAGAGAGATGGCACCGGCACAGCGTCGGCTGGCGGACGCTCTGCTGAGCGCGAGTCTCAGCCAGGCAGGTTTCATCAAAGCCGTTACTATCATGAGCCTTGAGGAGATCCTGCGCGAAACGAGCGCTTCCTACGACACAGAACTTTACTATTACTGTTTCTTCGGCGAGCCGTCCGCCAGCAGCACGTGGGGCTTGCGCGTGGAAGGGCATCACGTCTCTTTGAGTTTCACAATGAAGGACGGGACGCTGATCAGCACTTCGCCACTGTTTTTCGGAGCCCACCCCCACGAAGTGCGCGAAGGCCTGAGCACGGGCCTGCGTGCGCTGGGACGTGAGGAGGATCTGGCACGGAGTCTAGTGAAGTCCCTCAGCGAAGACCAGCGTAAGCAGGCGCTCATCGATGACGTGGCTTATGAAGAGATTTTGACTGGAGTCGATGTTAGGGCCAAACTGGAGGGGAGTCCGCGCGGGCTGCAGGCCTCAAAGATGAGCCGCCGCCAAATCGACGCACTGATGGGCTTGATCGCGGAATACGCCGCGAACGTCCCGGCGGACGTCGCAGCTAGGCGCATGAAAACCGTCGAGGATACTGATCAGATTTATTTCGCCTGGGCGGGCCCCACCGAACCCCGCCAGGGCCACTACTACCGGGTGCAAGGCCCGGCGTTTCTGATCGAATACGACAATACGCGGGACGAGAGCAATCACAGCCACACCGTCTGGCGCGACCCCAAGACCGACTTCGGACTCGATGTATTCGCGCTCCACCACCGGCTCTATGATCACGGCTTGGGCGTCATCGCCGCAGACTAAGGGGCACAAGGCGCACAAGGCGCACAAGGCGGGAGAGACTTGCGGCCAGACAAGTCGGCAAGGCAAGCTAGGAGAGTGGCAGCGAGGGTAAACGCCATGATCGGCGGAATCACCTGCGTTCGCTGAGGAGGTTCTTTTGATGCGACGACTTTTGTTCTCCTTATTGATGGCTGCGGTCTGGGCTGCTGCACAGCCTAAGGTCTCACCGGAAAAAGCAGAAGCCATGAAGGCGGACCTGAGGGGCCAAATCGACACCATGAAGAAACAGGCACAGGTCATGGTGGACAGCGTCTTTAGCTTCGGCGAGTTGGGATTTCAGGAGTTCGAAACCTCCAGGTACCTGACCGGCATCCTTGAGAAGGAAGGCTTCCAGATCGAACGAGGCATCGCGGGGATTCCCACGGCCTGGCTCGCGACATGGGGTCAAGGCAAGCCCGTCATTTCGCTTGGATCCGACATCGATTGTATCCCCCAGGCCTCTCAAAAGCCTGGTGTGACCTGGCACGAGCCGGTGATCGAAGGCGCACCGAGCCACGGTGAGGGACATAACTCGGGTGTGCCGATGAACATCATCGCCGCGCTCGCTGTGAAGAAGGTGATGGAGCGTGAGGGCCTGAGCGGAACGATCCAACTTTGGCCCGGCGTGGCGGAAGAACAACTCGCCACGAAGGCTTACTATGTCCGCGCCGGCATGTTCCAGAATGTCGATGTTGTGCTGTTCGCGCACGTCAGCTCGAATTTGAGCGTTTCCTACGGCCCGACGACCGGTAATGGCCTGGTGTCCGTCGAATACATCTTCAAGGGCGAGAGTGCGCACTCAGCGGGCGCCCCCTGGCGCGGCAAGAGCGCCCTCGACGCGGTGGAACTAACAAACATCGGCTGGAACCTCCGCCGCGAGCACTTACGCTTGGCTCAGCGGACGCACTACGTGATTACCAATGGCGGCGACCAGCCGAACGTTGTGCCCTCGAACGCGTCCGTCTGGTATTTCCACCGCGAAGCCGATTATGAGCACATTATGGATCTGTGGCGCATTGGCGACAACATAGCCAAGGCCGCGGCGCTGATGACGGACACGACCATGACCTCGCGGCTGCTCGGCAGTGCCTGGCCCGGGCATTTTAACAAACCGATTGCCGAGGCGATGTACGAGAACATCAAAAAAGTCGGCTTGCCGCAGTGGTCGGAAGACGACCAGACACTGGCCAGGGCTCTGCAAAGCGAGTTGAACGTTCCCGTCAGGGGACTTGCCGTCAAGATTCAAGAGTTGAGGAACCCTCGCGAAGATGCGGATCGCGAGGACGCACGAGGTCGCAATATCGGACCAAAGGGCGGCGGGTCTGACGACATCGGTGATATCTCCTGGACAGTCCCGACGGTGACGTTGCGGTTCCCGTCCAATGTTCGAGGCGGCCCGGGACACCACTGGGCGAACGCCATCGCCATGGCCACGCCGATTGCGCACAAGGGAGTCATTGCAGGCGCGAAGGCACAGGCGATGACGATGCTGGATCTTCTGGTGAACCCCGAGCTGGTCAACCAAGCCTGGAACTATTTCCGGAACGTGCAGTCCAAGGACACAAAGTATCAGAGCTTTCTCCGTCCCGATGACAAACCGGCGATTTGGCTCAACCAGAAGATCATGGAGCAGTATCGCCCGCGCATGAAAGCCTTCTATTACGACCCCTCGAAGTACGACACGTACCTCGAGCAGCTCGGCATCAAGTACCCCACGGTCCGCGAGAGCCCCTCCTCCGCGCCCCAGTAATCGCCTTCGGGCCGGCCCCAGCACGTCTGACAGCTCTGAGAACGCCCCAAAAAACCACATTTCCAACGTCTCTGAGGCGTCGCCCACCGGGCGATGGAAATCCCTTCTCGTCCGTTCGTCCTGGCGCTTCTGACGACTCGTTTTCTCTGAGCACCCAGCCTGCTGGCCCTTCACATAGGGGCATTAGAGTGACTTCATGCCGCGACGACCTTCGCCTCGCATACCCTCCATAAACGTTCCACATGTGGAACGAATGAAAAAAGTCCTTGACAGGGCGCTGTCAAAAGAGGTATCTTTAAGTATACCTGCGACGATCGGTGTCGGTGTGAGCGAGGCTCAGAGGAGAGTTGCTGATGATCTCGCCGGTCACAACGATGCACGAAAATGGTGGGGAGCTGCTCAGGTAGTTTCAATAGCCTGAGCGTGCGACTATTCTGGACGGAGGAGAAAGGGGTTATTATGACAAAAGTGTTTTCGACGGGTTTGCTGTGCTCTGGTGCGGCAGGGCTGTTGCTAGCTATGGTCGCTACAGATCTTCATGCTCAGATCGGAGGCGGCTCGATAGTCGGAACCGTTAGGGATCCAACGTCAGCGGTCGTAGTTGGCGCTACAATTACCGTCACGAACGTAGGCACGAACGACGAACGAGAGGTATCCACCAACCAAGAGGGCTACTACGAGTTCCCCTTGCTGGCTGCCGGTTCCTATCAGCTGCAGGCCGTGGTGGAAGGTTTTCAAACTGCGACTACCGCAGTTTTCGAGTTGAACGCCGGAACTCGTCCGCGCTTCGACCTGGTGCTTGTTGTCGGCGCAGTCGTTGAGTCGGTGCAGGTCATCGATACGGCGCCACTGGTGAATACGACAACGACGGATCTAGGCGTTGTGATCACCAAGCGCAGGCTGGACGGGATTCCGCTAAACGGGCGCAACTGGCAGCAGGTTGTTGGCTTCCAGGCTGGCGCGATAGCGGCGCCGAGCACTTCGACAGGTGGCCGCGGCGGCCTGGAGTTCAACGGCGCAAGTGCGTTCAGCAACAATCTCTTGCTGGACGGTGTCGACATGACCTTCGGCGAGAACCAGGCGGCGGCAAACGATCAGGCGGGCGGTGCTGGCACCCGGGGAGCCAGAATTAATACCGTCAGCGTTGATGCAGTTCAGGAGTTCAAGACTACTGGAGGCGCTTTTTCCGCGGAGTACGGACGCGCCACCGGCGGCGTCGTAAACATCACCACGAAGTCAGGCACCAACGAGCTTCACGGCACGCTATTCGAGTTCTTCCGAAACGACAAACTCGATGCCAACGATTTCTTTTCCAACAGAAGCGGCCTGGGGAAGCCGCCGCTGCGCTACAACCAGTTCGGCGGTAACATTGGCGGGCCGATCGTTAAGAACCGTGTGTTCGGCTTTTTCAACTACGAGGGTGCCGCCACCCGCGTCAACACCCAGATTACAAACAACGTTGCTAACGCTGCCCTCCGGTCTGCGGTACAAGACCGGATTACCATGGGACTCCTGGACCCCGCAATGCTCCATACTTTAAACAAGGAGCCCTTGCCGACGGAGCCGCTCGTGGACCGTGAATTTCTTGGATTTTACCGGGGAAACGCGTCCCGTAAGACCGACGAGCACACCACGCTCTCCCGTGTTGACGTGAACATGGGCGACCACCGGCTGACGGGCCGGTTCAATTGGAATCACCAGGACCTTCTAATACCCGTTATTACCCCTGAGCACCCGAGGTCGTTCCCGAACCGCTTTCGTAACGCGGTGTTCCAGGACAACTGGTCGCTCTCCCCGACGGTTTTCAACGAGCTGCGGATTGGTTATAACCATGTCAACCTCAACCGCACTACGGTAGGCGGGCAGGGACTCGCTGACGGAACGCCTGACTCGAACGGTTCGAACCCACTTCTGTTGGGTATTAGTGTGGACGGGGGAGGTCCCGGAGTCGGTTATTTAAGCCGCATTCACTACATCACCAGCACGTACACGGTGGCCGACAACATCACGATGGTAAAGGGCCGCCACACGCTGAAAGCCGGCTTTGAGATTCGTGAGATCCGCAGCAGCCGTTTGCAACTCAGTACTAAAACATCGTCTACGTACCGCAATATCGCCAACATGCTCGCGGACACTCCCCGTCAATACAGGATGGTGTTTGTAAGCCCCAAAGATCTGAAAAACGGCAACCGTGGTTTCTTCGTCCAGGATGACTGGCGCATCACTGACAGCTTTCAGTTGAATATCGGGGTGCGCTACGAGTACACTCCACCGCTGGTGGGCGCTTGGAACGTCACCGGCGCGGATCCGTTCGGCGGGTTCCGTGAACAGGGCGCTCCGATGTGGGAAGCCGATAGAAACAATTTCGGCCCCCGAACCGGCATTGTCTGGGACTTGCTCGGCAACCAGAAGTTAGTATTGCGGGCAGGCGGCGGCATCAGCTACATGCCGTCTACGTTCATGCATTTCTTCGACATGGCGTTCGAGCACCCCGAAATCCCATATTTCACATCAATCAACACCGACGAGCTACCGACCGACATTTGCGATGCTTCATGCGCTGCGTTCCCGCTCGATGTCGACGCAATTCAAGGCCCAATCAGAGCGGATCCGTCTCGGGTCGAGGATATCTTCGGCTCGTTGGGCCGCAACATCATCAATGCCAATAATGATGATGAGTACGCAGGAATGTGGAACTTCAGCCTCCAGTATGCCGTCAATCCTGATATGGCTCTGGAGGCTTCCTATGTCGGGACCCGCTCGGTCAACAACTGGGGAACCCGTTGGTTCAACCGTGACACGTTGGATACTCGTAGTTTGGCAGAATCTGGAACCAGCGGAACGAGAATCCGTGCCCGCGAAGGGATCGGCAACATCCGGTTCAGCGAGAACGACGGCCGAAATTTCTACAACTCCATGCAACTTAAGCTGAATCAGAAATTCCATAATGGAACGGGCCTTGACTTTTACTACACGTGGGCCAAGACCATGAGTTACTACACAACCGATACGACGCATAACAGCAACCGCGATATTCAGAATTCCTTTGGCAGACCGTCGACTGACTGGGAAGGCGATATTGCTGGTTCTTATGGACCGAAAGGGAGCAATATCACGAACTACATGGTTGTCGTCTATTCCTATCCACTGCCGCAGGGTGATTGGGGATCGAGCTTCGCTCGCGGACTGCTTAACGGCTGGGAGCTTCAGGGCGTCATGAACTGGCGCTCCGGGACGCCGATTAACGTTTTAGCTGACAGGGATCTCATCGGAGATAGCTCCAGGAGGGAGGACCGGCCGGACTTAGTCGCCGGTGTCGATCATACCCCCGCCAACACAAACACGCTCCAATGGCTGAACCGAGCTGCGTTCGACATCGACGGGCCGCAGGCAAGGAGGGCATTTGGCAACCTTGGGTGGAACGCCTTGAGGGGTCCATCGGCGTTTAACTGGGATATGGGCCTGCACAAGAACTTTGACCTTACGGAAAGGCAGCGCATCACTTTCCGTTTTGAGATGTTCAACGCGCTCAACCACACTCAATTCAACAATCCCGAACGGAGGGTTAGCAATTCGCAATTCGGTCGACTCCTAACCTCCCAACCAGGGAGGAATATCCAATTCGCGCTGAAGTATTACTTCTAGCCGTGAAGAGCACCGACGGGTGCTGATCAGCTAAGAGTTTGAGCAGGAGCAGCCGAAAAGGCTGCTCCTGTTTGTTTTATCCGCACCAAAGGACACCGGTCGTTGCTGTGTGAGACGCCACTCACTAGCACAACGTTCTTTTCATTGCATTTCAAGACCTGCGTTCCCCAATTATTGATTTTCGCGTAGATGGGTATCCGGTTGACTCAGGTAGCCCCAATATCTTGTGGTTTGGGGATTTTCTTGGGTTCTGTAACCGGGTGAACAATCATCTTGTAAGTCGCCGGATCCACGGCTACCGCCTGCTGGACGAGCCGATAGAAGAGTTTGCCGCGGCTTTTGGATTTGCGGCGGTTGAAACGGAAGGTGAACTCGTCCAGGTAGTAGTCCAGATGTTTGTGGCTCACGGCGCCCTGATGGGTGCCCAGCAGCCAGCGCTTGAGCAGTGACATCACGCGGTGGACGCGGGGCATCAATTCCGACGCGGACTGCTCCTGCCTGCTGACAACTGTGACCTGATGGACGTAGTCTTCCTTTTTCAACCCGGAGTAACCGGGCCAGCCGTCGGTATGCACCACGCTGCCCGGCTCGATGCACTCCTCCACGAAAGGCAACAGGCTCTCGCCCGAGGCATCCTCGATTCTCTTCATGCGAATCCGGCCGATACCCCGCCCATCCTCTTGAGCGGCCACTGCGATCAATGCTTTGTTTTTCAGGTTTCGGCCCCGCAGGCCCTCTTCGAGCCCGCCCCAGTAGCTTTCATCGACTTCCACCGTCCCGGCGAGCAAATCCCGTCCCGGCCGCACCATCGCGCGCCGCATTTTGTGCAGCCAGGTCCAAGCCGTTTCGTACCTGTTGAAGCCCCAACACTCTTTGAAGTCCCAAAGCGCTGGCTCCGGTTTTTTGGGTGGTGACCCACCACATCGCACGAAACCACAACGGCAAAGGGCTGCGCGTGTCCTGAAAGATGGTCCCGGCGGTCACCGAGGTTTGGCGCCCACACGCAGCGCACTGCAGCAGCACTTTTCGCAAAGGCCACGACTTTCCACAACCGCAACCCGGACAGCGGAAACCGTCCGGACAGCGCAGCCGGAACAGATACTCCCGGCAGGCCTCCTCACTTGCTAAAACGGGACTCGAATTCTGTCAGGTTCTGAGGGTAATCTTCCATCTGCCGGCATACTACATCTTGGGGCTACCTGAGTCAACCGGATACCCACCTTCGCGTAATATATAGGGTAGCCTTTTGCCCTTGCCAGCGTCTCATCAGGCATGAGCGGGAGGGTGATCAGGACGCTTATCGCCGATCGTCGGTCTTCAGTCGGTCGCTCGACGGTTCTCCCTCAATCCGAGCCGTCGCCATTGTTCACGATCAGCAGGTCCTCTCCGTCTGAACTGAGTCTACTGTCCCTCCAAACGGCGAGTCTGATTCCGCCCGCGAATGTTCCGATTTTCTCCGCTTGTCTGTTCGAGGACGTCGTCCGATAGCGTTGCACCGCTTACCTTTGGACTCGGTTTTCTTCGTCTGCTTGCTGTCTTCAGTCATTGAGCTTTCCTTCTTAGACATGATTCTGACTTCCTTTGGGGTTTCAATAGTGTACAACTATCCGTTGCGCAAACTGAGTGACCAAACGCAGCAGAACGGTTAATACTCTTTTGAATCAACAGTATTTCAACACGGTTGCCAAGCGGGCATGGTCAATAATCTAGACAATCAAGCTATTTCGTGGACATGCGAAGTGTGCGCTTTCGGAACTGAATTGAGTCACGATAAAAGGCTGACCTGGATACAACCTGTGGTGTGGGGCAGTGCATCACCACTTCCGATCGTCCTTCCCCATCTGTACCGGTTCAGCCGAAACGGGAGAGCGAGCGCTCCGCGGTGGTGAAGATGCCGCCCTGCGGGCGGGGATTTTCAAGGCATCAGGGTCTTTCGATCCGATGGGGTTGAAGCGTGGGCGCAAGAAACTCGTTCCCGCGCCCGTGATCATCGTCTCGATGAGCCCGCCGGGCTATCCCTCGGTAGGGTCGCTTCCCAGCAGAGCCCGCTTCCGTTTCACCCGGCAACGCCATTGTAACTCCAAAACTCAAGCCGCCTGCCGACGGCGTAGCTGACGCTGCTGCCGCGCCTGCTCCAGCTTGCGGTCTCGCGCGGCGTGAATCTCCTCCCGCTGTCCTGCCAGCATGTCCGCCGGCGTCACGAATCCGATCGCGCTGTGCAACCGCACCGTGTTGTAATGCTCGACATAGCGCTCGATCAGCCGCCGCGCATCCTCGGGCGTCAGCGGCACGCCCGGCCGGATACATTCGCTCTTCAACGACTTGTGCCAACGCTCCAACTTGCCGTTCGACTGCGGATAGTAGGGCGAGGTTCTCACGTGTGTCATCCCCGAAATGCGGATGAATTCCTTGAAGTTCTTGGCGATAAACTGCGGCCCGTTGTCGGAGATAATGCGCGGTTTGGCGTCCGGGTATTTCTCCTTGGCGGCCTCGAGAATAATCTCGACATCGGCTTCCCTCATGGCCTCGCGCAAGTCCCAATGCACAATCGAACGGCTGTAGCCGTCGAGCACGCTGCAGAGGTAGTAGAACGTACCCGAGATGTTGATGTAGGAAACATCGATATGCCAATGCTGATGCGGTTCCAGAGGCTGTTGGAAGCCCGTTCCTTTCAGCGACGTTTTGCCGTTCCACTTGCGCAGCAAGCCCGCCCGGCTCAACACCCGCCAGACGCTCGACGGGCTGACGGCCGCGATGTCGGCGTCGAGCATCATGAACGTCAACCGCCGGTAGCCCTGCAGCGGATGCTCGCGATAAAAGTCGAGAATGGCCTGCTTTTCCCACTCTTGGAGCCAGAAATCCCGGAGAACCCAACCGTTGTGCTCGTTGACGCAGCCGTAGCGTCGGCGCCAGGAATAGAACTTGCTGGGCGCGATACCGAGCCACTTGATGAAACGCCCGGCATGGATCCCGGTCTTCTCGGACCAGCACCGCACGAAATCGACGATCTGGTCGCGCACGTCGGGTGGTGTCCAGGTTTTGGTTAGAGTTCCAAGGCTTTTTTTTAACACGATGTGCTCGGCCATCAACTCGGCCAGAACTTCATCCTTGGTCTGGATCTTCTTCTGCAGCTGCTCGATCCGTTCCTGTTCGGGCTGGCGATGGCTGCGGTTCTTAGTCTGGAAGGCAGCGGCTCCATTCTCAAAGAATTCTTTCTGCCAGCGGTAGAACACCGTCGGCTGCAGCGCCAGCTCGTCGCAGAGCTTCGAGACCGGCTCCTTGTCCACGAGATGCCGCCTCAGGATGGCGACCTTCTCTTCGGCTGTGTATTGCTTTCGTGCTTTTTTCATGCGTTCCCTCCGTTAGCTTAACGGCGGAACGCTGTTCTCCATTTCCAGCTGAGGCGGGACACTTTCACTTCCACTTTGTGTAGATTCTTCAGCGTCTCTGAGGACCGTCGGCTGGACTCGTGGACACGCTGTATGGATCGGGAAGCTGTTCGGCTCACAGTTCCTGAACTGGAAGCGCCACTACTGAGGGATAGGATTTTCCCCAGGCTGAGTGTACCGCTACCATCCACCTTCCCAGTTGTTCGAGCGGGATGCCGACCGTGCCACATTGACAATGTCTTTGTCGGTCGTTGTGGACTCGAGCGAATCAATTTGCTCGACAGAGTCCAGCGTGGTCTGCTCAAGAGTCTTGCGTTGAGAAGTTCGGAACTCGAGGGTCAACTCTTCGCCTGGGGCCAGGGAGATCGTGGTCTGCAGGTCTGCTATCGAGATAGATTGATACTGCCAGGACTGCTCGAAAAGGAGGTCCAGGGCAAGAGATACCTGGATGCCATCAGTCCGGATGCCGGTACAGGACAGCGTGGGGAAACCTTCGCCACGCTGCGGGTGTTGTTCAAAGAGGCCCTTTAGCAATGGGGCTAGTTCGACGGCCTGGCGGTAGTGGAGTCGCGCAACGGGCGCCACCCGGGCATCGAACGTAGCGCACTCGGCGGTTGCTTGGGCGGCCTTCGGAGCGTCCGGCAGAGCCTGCACCGGCGGAGGCTTTCGATCTAGCAGGCCAGCGAGCAGCGGGTGTTCAGCCAGTACGCTCCTAGCCTCGGTATTTGCAATGGTGCGCCGGAACCGCTTTTTTCCCATGTCGAGCCCTCCGTTCAGGTTTGTTGAGCGCCGTCAGTATAGCCGATCTGACTTAGACGGGGAAGTGGTGAATAGTGACCCCTGGCCCGTCCTCGATGGCAGTAAGCGTGATAAGTAGTCCCGTTTCTTCGGCGAGTGTTTGCGAATCGAAGGTGGGGCCACTTGGACCAGGCGCCGAAGGGCGCCGAAGAGGGCCGACGGGGACAGGCACCCTAATTACCTTTGAGGTCCGACGGGACAGGGGCCGACGACAGGCACCCTAGGGAGCCGAAGGGGGCCGAAGGGGCCTAAGGGGGCCGAAGGGGACAGAAGGGGCCGAAGGGGACACCAGCGACTTCTCGACTACGAGAGATCCGGGCTACCTCTCGGGACGGTCAGCAGCTTAGAAACCCGAGTAGGCCCGCGGCACCAGGAGCGTCTTGTGGATCTTCGACACCGTACCCTTGTACTTTTCGACCTGCTTTAGCTTGTCCCAATCGGGGTGCTTGCCGAATTTCGCCCAGCCTTCCTCGAGTTGCTCTTCTCCCGAGTAGACCGTCATATACGTCAGATTCGGCATCTTCGGACCAGCCAGCACGCGAGCCATGAAGACCGGCTGAATGCCGCAGTCGAGGAAGATCGGCACCTCGCCGGAGTTGAACATCTCCACCTTGAGGGCCCCCATCTTCTCCGAATGACTCTCATAGCTGCGCAGCTCGAATAGCCGCAGCTTGCCTTGCTTGTGCAGTGCGGGAACGGCCGCGCGCGGGAACGCCTTGAATGAAAGCATCAGCTCGGAGTCAATCCGTGAATAGCGCGGCTCCTTCTGAGCCGTGCTGAAGTACGCGGCGGCTGCGGATTGGTACTCGCCATCCGCGTCCAGCTTGCCCTGCATCTCGGAGAACTGCCCGATCGAATCGTAAGGGATTAGCAGGTAAACGTTCGGGGCGCCCTCTGGCGTTTGATCCGTAAACACGCCTACCGACTCGATTCCCTGGCGCTTCAGCGCCGGAAGTAATCCCTTTTCGAAATAGACATCGACCAGCGGCATTTCATCAGCCGAGCTCAGATGATAGGTTCTGAACTCAAGGTATTGCTGCTCTTCGTGATGAGCCGCGGACGCCCCAACTGAGGCAAGCAAGACCGCGCTCAGCGCGGCGACGATCGGTAAACGAATAGACATGTTGACCCTTCCTTCCTGTGTGGATTCGAAACTGCTGCAAATGCAACGTGCCTGCAATTGTAGCCGACAAGGGCCCTCAATTGCTGGGGAGGGTTTCAGGCCCCACATCTGCTCGATCACCCTCTGGCGACGCCGGGGGGGAGTCGACGATCGAACAAGGGCAACAAACCAACGCCGCTCCATCGGATCGGCAGCGGGGCAACCCAATGAACGTTAGTGATCGAGCGCTTAGTCCGGCGGTGTGATATCTTGCTAGGAAGGACTGCTTTTTAGGCGGTTTTGGAGTCTTATGAAGTGTTGTTTTTCACAGACAGAAGTTCCGACCGACAAACTCTTCGTCCTATACTATCCGCCGACGATGGTACACCAGAAATGGGAGAAATCCGTCTATGCGGCTGCGCGGGCCCGCGATGCGTTGCGCGTGACAGTATCGCAGCTCCGGGCGTTCTTTAAGAACTACGTTGTGGGCAAGAAACTGCCTGGTGGTTTGGCTATCGGAGCGGTGGGACTTGTGATCTTCGCCCATTGGCTTCAGAGTGCAAACGTTTCCTGGGACGACCTGGGCTTCTTCCGCAAGTATGTGCAACTGCTGGTGGCGTTGGTCCTGGTGTTGTTCGGATCCTTTCGTTTGCGCCGGTTTCTTAGGAGACTGCGTGCCTGGAAGCTCAAAGGGCACGAAACCGTCCGGAGGGAACTTCAGGATATCGAAGAGCAGATCGGGAAAATGCCCGCTGATCCGACCGCCGAGCAGGCTGCGATTGTCATGCGACGGGAGTGCCCCGACGTGATCTCTGAACTAGCTTTCGACGGATCGTACTTCCATGCATTTACCTATATGGATTTCGTGATGTTCCCGCAGCTTAAGAACCCGGGCAGTGCACAGGAACTCCCTGACAAGCACAGCCTGAACCGCGACGCCTACTACGTGGGCGATCTTGTCTATGACAATTGGCGACTTTTCCAGAAGGACGACCGAGATCTAGTAGACCCGCGTTTTGTCGGCAGCGGCGGCAAGCGCGGAGTTATTTAGGTGGGGTTTGGCGGAGTTGTCTAGTACTCGCAAATACTCCCCACGCGATAGGCAGTGGGGACGATTCGATGAGAACAGCCGCATTCAGGCAAGGAGATACGTTGATGAAGTTACGATTCTTGTTGGCACTAATCCCTTGCCTGAGCTGGGCAGCCACTGATGTTGTCACGACTAGCCAAGGAAACGTGGGCATTACTCCCATTCACCACGGAAGTGTGATGCTTGAGATCGATGGGAAAACTTGGCACATAGACCCATGGAGCTCGGGCGACTATTCTTCACGACCGAAAGCAGATGTGATTCTCATCACAGACATTCACGGGGACCACATGGACCCGAAAGCGATCGCGGCGATCAAGAAATCCGCCACCGTAATTGTGGCGCCGAAAGCTGTCGCGAAGACGGTGACAGAAGCCAAAGCCATAAGCAACGGCGAAAAGATCACCGTTGGCGGGGTAGAGATCGAAGCGATCCCGATGTACAACCTCAAAAGAGGGCCTGAAGCCGGTAAGTTGTATCACGATAAGGGGCGCGGCAACGGTTATGTCCTAAACGTCGGAAACAAGAGGATCTATTTTTCGGGAGATACGGAAGCGATCCCAGAGATGAAAGCGCTGAAGGATATCGATGTGGCTTTCGTTTGCATGAATCTGCCGTACACGATGACTCCAGAGGAAGCGGCAGAGGGAGTTACGGGCTTTGGGCCGAAAGTCGTGTATCCGTACCACTATCGAGGGGCCGATCTAGAGATCTTTGTCGATGCGCTCAAGAGCCAGCCGGGAGTCGAGGTCCGGCTGCGCGAGTGGTATTAAGAAGGAGCGCGCCAGACGGAAAACATTGTGCTGGCACGAGTTCGCCAGTTTGAATCGAAAATCGCCCAGCCAAACGATGCGGAGCTACTTTTCGAGAAACGTGACCTTGTCAACTCGAAAGAAAGCGGGGCGTTGTTCCGGAATACTGATTCGAAGGATGTTCCGCTTGACGGTGTCAACTTTGCCAGCTACAAGACGCGCGTCGTAGAATTCGTTCAGGCGGACTCGAATCTCGGGTTCGTCTCGGGTTAATATCGCCCTTACGTGAGCATTGTGCATTGGCAAGAGCATTGTGATCTCCCCGGCCTTATGGTCGACGGACAGAACCTTGACACCTGAATTATGCACTGCGGCGTGGACCTGAGGAGGGCTGAGCCGCAAGAGACCATTTGGGACCCCCGAAAACATGGGGTAAAAAGGTAGGCTGGCAAAGATCCCAGCTTCGCCAGCCAACCCCAAGGAGGTCACCCACATGGTTACCAGACGAAAACAGCATAGCTCCCAAAGGCCCGTCCAACAAGGCCCAGCCGTGACGGCCTCGCGGCCCAATAAAATCGGGGCTTCGACGCCTTACCACTTCCGCGGCAGGAAGCCGACTCCCTACGGCGGCTTGCTGCCGGTGGTCGGGAGGGCGCTGATCTGAGAGCCTGGCTATGCGCCATGCATAAAATTTTATGCACTAGCCGTAACGCACTGGAAACACGTCACTTCCGAGCGAGGTTTTGACGACGCGGATTCTGGGTGGGAAGGGAAACCGGACACGGAGAAGCCAAAAGGCCAGTTGCCGAGCTACCACCTCACGACGACCGCCAACCCGCTACGAACGCAGCCACACTCGCAAAGTGAATCTGTGCATAATTCAGGTGACACTGAGGCCCCATAAACATGGAGCACAGGCCGCTGCCAGGACCAGGGTTTGGAACAATTGTTTCGCCATTATTTGGTTGCCTTTTCCAAGCCGAACCCGCAGTTGACGGAGATCACTTACCTTGGACATAGCGGCGCCACTACCTGCCTAATTTCGCTCCTGTTTCAGAATCCAGCGGCAAATATCAAACCGCATACGCAGGCGTCCCAAATACATTGAAACGCCGCTATCGCGAAGCCAACTCGCGGTGGCTAGAGTATTCAAGTAGTTGATCGATGGAAATACTCCAGCGGACGCAGTGAAAACCCGTGACCAGCGTGGAACCGTGAAACGATGCCAGCGGGCAAGGCACCGGCCCGTGTCGCCGCTCGCGGCAAATGTTTCAAGTTATTGCCCAAGATCACGTCGGGGCACGAGAGACAGCGAAGACCGGTGGCGTTTCGACGCTTGGATAGCTCATCATGAAGCGCGGGAGAGTAACGACAAGCTTTGATGTATCCACCCGAGCAATTGGCGGCGAGCGCTGCAAGCAGCGCGTGTTCCTCGACGTCTCCGCGTGTCGACCTATCGATATCGGAGCGACACGAATCGGAGATCGATTTCATCAAGCTGAAGTCGGTGTGTTCTCTCATACTATGCGCGACCTAGGAATTGAGCTCGGCGGACGCCATCATAAAGGGGAAGCGAATAGCCGATCATTGAGAATTGGTCAAACGCCCAAAAAACGACGCTTGTTACTCCCTCTGATCTTGAAAGGCGGCGCTCCCAGTTCCAGGGTTCGGAAGCGTTGAAGACGCCGACCAGGTGAGCCGCTTGGCCAACTGCGAACCCTTTTTGTTGCGGAAAACGGATCGACTCGAGGGCTTTATTCATATCTCTGGAGCCGGGGTAGGTGAAGTTTTCTGTTTTTAATACCTCAAGGTTGCCAGAAGTCCAATCCGCATCGGAATAGTTCACGGCGCGAGTTAGTAGATGATCGTTGACGTCGTGAGGGTAAAGGACTTCAAACTTTGTCTGTGGGTAAGTCGCAAGGACAAAACTGCGGATCGCCGAAGTAAAGCTTCCGATTAGGCTAGGCAGGAATGTTTTTTCCTCGGGAAACGGGTCCGGCGAGTCATCGTTGCTTGTGAAAGTGTGGATGGCACGGCCATGCTGGGTTTGAAACTCGGTCTTTGTGTAGTCATCGTAAAAAGTCATCCCGGAAGCGTTTGGGAAGTACCACCACTGAACCTCCCCGAACTGCAGATAAGGGGTTGTTAGGGCTTCGTCCTGCATTTGCGCCATTTCCAGGTAAGCCTGCTTCCAAAAATCCAAACTGGTCGGGGAGAAGTTGGTCTGCACGGCGGGCGTCGTCAGTAGTACCGGCGAGCCGTCGGGGTACCGTTGTGCAAGCCCTGCTACCAGCGAATCGTCAGCGTGAGAAAGCTCCATACTGAAAGCGGCGACAGCATCAATGCCACGGGTCTTGAGAGCCAAAAAATAGTCGCGATGCCAGTCTCGCGCGGCGCGATTCAAGCGGGGTAGTGAGTTGGTATCGGTGATCCACTGCCCGTCCACTCCACCGGACAAATTGGACCCGCTGGCGATGGCTTGGAAACTGCCGCTGGCTGGCGAGGCCGATAGAGTTAGACTATCCCCGGCCATTCCCATTATCCGCGCAAAAATCGTCAGCACATCGCCGGATGCGGAGGCTCGAACACCCGTAGCCCCGTCGTTGATCAAAAACTCAAAGGCTTTTGTAACGCTCTCAATCATATCCGTACTCAGAGTCAAGCGACTGAAAACAGTTCCATCGATTACAACCTGGACGTTTTGACTGAAGACGGGCGCACCTTGAAAAGTGATCGTGCCCTGGGAATAGGCGTTGCCGCTGTTCACCAGTTCATAGAACAATATGGCTCCGGCGTAATGATTGGCAAGACCTTTGAAACCCAGCATTTCTAGGTTCCAGGCAACTCTCTCCGGCGAGATCGCCAGAGAGTGATCGGTATCCCAATCGGTAGCAAGGGTTTCACTCGCCCGCACCGCTTGTGCCTCAACCACGGTAGTTTCGATCGCCTCCTCGACGCAGTCAAAGTAAAAAGAGTTGTCGGCAGAGCCCGCATTTGCGCCAGTGAGCGTAGCTACAACTGTATGCGGACCAGGAGTATGAAGGCCCAGGTCGATTCGCGCCAGGAAGTCTTCGGCAGGCACGAACAGGTCAAGAACCTGAGGCGGATCGCTGTCGATGGCGACCGAAACGGTCCCGGATTCAAAAGTGTATCGGGTCCCCAGATAGAGCCTATGATTGATTGGTGAGTTGTAGCCGACAGTAACATTGGCCCCGATTTGGTTCGTTTTCTGAATGGTACCGCCGGAAAAGTTGCCCTGACTTTGTGCCCATGCGCCAGAGTAAAGAGCGCCATTGTCTTCGAATCGCCGACTGCGTTGGGCAGCAATTTGGTATGTGCGATTCGTCCCGGTGACCGTCCAATTAGACACCAAAGCCTCAAACTCGCTCCTGGAGTACGCTCCTTGTTGCACCGCAGCCGAGTAGGTCCAGCGCATTTTCCGGACGTTATGTGTCGGAATGGGGTTCCCGCCGAGGTCTTGGAGATTGGCGAAATCAAGATCAACTTGCCACTCTGTTGGGGACGCGCCGCCGGTCATTGTCTGATCTACCGGGGACCATGTTTCGGACTGGGCGCCACTGACATTGGCGATGACTCCGAGCCTATTTCCTTCTTCTCCCGGTTTCAAATTCGTGAGGGTGACAGTCCCGGCGCCACCTGAGTGTTGGGATGAAACAGTAGTGGACAACGCATTGATGTTGTCGCTCAAAGTTTGCAGGACAGATGCAACCGTGTCAGTGCCCAGAATGGTGTGAAAGTAATGCTCATCGAGTCACGCTAGCTCAACGACGTCCCCTGCCGTGAGCACCCCCTGCAGTGAGAAAGTTGCTTGTGCGGAAACGAAACTGCCCTGAGTCGCGGTTGCATTCTCGGAGAGGCGTGCCCGGTATAACTGCTCCTGACCGCCGGCGTCTTCAGCCCAAATGCGGAGGTACGGCCAGTCGACTGTTGGGAACAACGACGAGTCCATCAGAATACAATTTGTTCGCTGCTCCCGATAGCTGAGCGTGAGCCCGCTGAGGTCACCGTCCGGGAAGGTTTCGTAACAAGGGGTGTTCAAAAACGTTGTGCTTGTTCCACTCAACAACTGCCCAGTCGAATTGTTGTCTCCACGATCCGGACAGGGTAAAGCCGCTGGTGTCCCGCCTCAGCTGGAAATGGAGAACAGTGTTCCGCCGTTAAGCTAACGGAGGGAACGCATGAAAAAAACACGAAAGCACTACACAGCCCAAGAGAAGGTCGCTATTTTGAGGCGGCATCTGGTGGACAAGGAGCCGGTCTCGAAGATCTGCGACGAGTTGGCGCTGCAGCCGACGGTGTTCTACCGCTGGCAGAAAGAATTCTTTGAAAACGGAGCCGCTGCCTTCCAGACCAACAACCGCCACAGTCGCCAGCCCGAACAGGAACGCATCGAGCGGCTAGAGAAGAAGATCCAGACCAAGGACGAAGTTCTGGCCGAGTTGATGGCCGAGCACATGGCGTTAAAAAAAAGTCTTGGGGAACTCTAACCAAAACCTGGACGCCGCCCGACGTGCGCGACCAGATCGTCGATTTCGTGCGGCGCTGGTCCGAGAAGACCGAGATCGGTGCCGGGCGTTTTATCAAGTGGCTCGGCATCGCGCCGAGCAAGTTCTATTCCTGGCGCCGGCGCTACGGCTGCGTCAACGAGCACAACGGTTGGGTTCCCCGAGATTTCTGGCTCGAACAGTGGGAGAAGCAGGCCATCCTCGACTTTTATCGCGAGCATCCGCTGCAAGGCTACCGGCGGTTGACGTTCATGATGCTCGACGCCGACATCGTGGCCGTCAGCCCGTCGAGCGTCTGGCGGGTGTTGAGCCGGGCGGGCTTGCTGCGCAAGTGGAGGGGCAAAACGTCGCTGAAAGGGACGGGCTTCCAACAGCCCCTGAAACCGCATCAGCATTGGCATATCGATGTTTCCTACATCAACATCTCGGGCACGTTCTACTACCTCTGCAGCGTGCTGGACGGCTACAGCCGTGCGATTGTGCATTGGGGCTTGCGCGAGGCGATGAGGGAAGCCGATGTCGAGATCATTCTCGAGGCCGCCAAGGAGAAATATCCGGATGCCAAACCACGCATCATCTCCGACAACGGGCCGCAGTTTATCGCCAAGGACTTCAAGGAATTCATCCGTATTTCGGGAATGACGCACGTGAGAACGTCGCCGTATTATCCGCAGTCCAACGGCAAGTTGGAACGTTGGCACAAATCGTTGAAGAGCGAATGCATTCGGCCGGGCGTGCCGCTGACGCCCGAGGATGCGCGGCGGCTGATCGAGCGTTATGTCGTGCATTACAACACGGTGTGTCTGCACAGCGCGATCGGGTTCGTGACGCCGGCGGACATGCTGGCAGGACGAAGGGAACAGATTCACGCCGCGCGAGACCACAAGCTGGAGCGGGCACGAGAGCAACGTCAGTTGCGCCGTCGCCAGGCGGTCTGACTTTTGGAGTTACAATGGCGTTGCCGGGTGAAACGGAAGCGGGCTCTGCTGGGAAGCAACCCTGCCGAGGGATAGCCCGGCGGGCTCATCGAGACGCTGATCACGGGCGCGGGAACGAGCGTCTCGCGCCCACGCTCCACCCCATCGGATCGAAAGACCCCGATGCCTTGAAAATCCCCGCCCGCAGGGCGGCATCTACACGAACGCGGAGCGCCCTCTCTCCCGTTCCGGCTGAACCGGCACACTGGTACTGGAATTGCTAAACGCTGCGATTGCGGAGGGACGAAAAAAGTAGCTTTGCAGATCGCGGTCTGGCCGGAGTTTGTCAATATTTTCAGACACGGATGGTTACCGTTAGATCAGCGCCTTGGAATCCGGCGCCAATAGCAAGGATATCTAGGGTGAGATTGGCACCAGACTGTAAGACAGGCAGGTCAGCTCCGTTGGTCGGAACGCCGATCGTCTGACCCGCGGCAATCGACAACGTTGTAACAGGAACTCCGTCCTGATTTATCTGAAGCTGAATGCCAGAACCGGTTGGAGCCTGCTTGACCGAAGCGTAAACGTCTCGAATCGATAGAGCGTCCTGCACGGAGACTGTCGGCACAGCGTCGTTGAGAATCGCGAGCAAGCCCTCAACTTGGAAGTTGAACTGCCCACCGTGTAGGGTTCGAAGACCGCTGTCGGCTAATTGCGAATAATTGTTTGTAATAAGCGGGCTTTGGTCAAACACGTTCGTTAACCCAAAATCGACACAGGCGAGGCGAATATTCGGCTCCCACACTGAGTGGCTCCAAGCAGCGCCTGCTGGCGTCCCGAAGAAGGACTTCTCGAACGGAACGACGACAGTGCGCGTCTCCAAGTGGTAGAGACGTGTGTTGATCGAATGAGTGGCCGACGTGCTCATGCACTGGCCCCGCTGGACCGTGATTGTGTACCACCATTCTGGATACTGTCGACCAGCAGGATTTCGCTTTCTACCTGAACGAGGGCGCCGGGCTGAGCAGACCCCGGTTGCGACAGCGTAATCGAGGTGTCGGTAACAGACACCGCAGCCGCAAGAAGATTCGAACTCGGCCCCTCAAGTTCACGCCGAAAATGCAGGGAAAATGTGCCAGTGAAGATCGATTGCGTGTTCTGGAGAGTTGGAAAACCAACTCCAGCGAACTCCAGCATACCGTCAGCAGCAGCCGATACGACGAAGGCAGGCTGCGGAGGCACGTCGTTGTCTGAAACGCCAAGCCCCCCCCGCCAATGCGCCAGCGAGTGATGACCCCCAGGCTTCCAGGGATTCAACGTTATGTGCATTGGCCGAGCGGCCTGTGATCTGAACGATCTTGTCCCGCCGATTAGGGATCTCAAAGCGTGCCGGGCTGGTTCGCGCGCGGCCCGCGAAGTGCCATGTGTTTTCTGAGACGACGAAAACAGAGCTTTCGTCAGGCTCGACCTCCCAGCTGGGTTCAACAAGGAGCGTGGTCGCCGTGTTGCTGGTCACGGTCCGCTCCTGACCGGCTCCTTTTCCGCGGA
>CBDCYS010000028.1:0-230588 GCA_965224215.1 Bryobacterales bacterium
TCGGTCAGTCAGCAGCTCGCCAACAACGCGGAGGAGACATCCACGCAAGCCGGCGTCGTCTCAGCAGCTAGCGAGCAAGTCAGCTCCAACGTCGGGTTTGTCACTCAAGGCGCGGACCAGATGTCGGCTTCGATTCGGGAAATTTCCAAGAGCACGACTTCGGCGACTCGCGTTGCGAGCGAGGCGGTTGGAACCGCGCAGTCGGCCAACGAAACCATCAGGCGGCTCGGCGATTCCAGTGCCGAAGTCGGCAAGGTCATTAGCGTCATCACCTCGATCGCCGAGCAAACGAACCTGCTTGCTCTCAACGCCACGATCGAGGCGGCGCGTGCGGGTGAAGCGGGCAAGGGGTTCGCGGTGGTCGCCAATGAGGTCAAAGAGCTGGCCAAGCAAACTTCACAAGCCACCGAGGACATTAGCCAGAAGATCGAGGCGATTCAGGCTGACACGGAAGGAGCTGTTTCCGCCATCAATCAGGTGAGTGAAGTGATCAATCAAATCAACGAGATTTCGACCACAATCGCCTCGGCGGTTGAGGAGCAGACGGTCACCACGAGCGAAATTACACGCAGCGTCGAGGAAGCGTCGAAAGGCACGGGTGAGATCAGCAGCAATATTTCAGGGGTTGCCACGGCGGCCCAGAACACGGCTCAGGGGGCCAACGAAACTCTGGAGGCGGCTCGGGCCCTTTCGAGCGTTGCGGGTGAACTGAAAGAGGTGGTTGGCCAGTTCAAGATCTAACCTCCAGCCGATCCGCTTCACGCGATGGAAGGCAAGGAGACTTTACGCACGAGACTACCGAACGTGATTGGCCGCCCACATCGCCAGACTGTGCTGCCAGCTCATTTCCAGGGCCAGCACAAGGGTTTCAGTGATCTTTTTTCGGTGATGGAGTTTGACAGGGGAGTATGCCTTACACGTCGTTCAAGAGCCTAAAACAGAAGTTGATCACCGCCTTTGTCTGCTTCGCGATCGTGCCGCTGGTAACGGTCGGGACATTGGCTTACCAGCGATCGCATGCCAGCCTGGAGTCGCGAGCCGGTGAGAAGCTGTTCCTGCAGGCGCAGGCCGCCATCGACGCTATTGACCGCAATTTGTTTGAGCGTTACGGCGACGTCCAGGCTTTTGCAGCCAACCCAGACGCCCGGGGCAGCCGCGAGGAGGCGGTAGCGGTCGCCAATTTCTTTACCGAGAACTATGGCATCTACGACCTGATGATCATCGCCGACATGGACGGCAGCATCGTTACCGCCAACACGGTCGATCATGCCGGGAGGCCCTTGGATACTTCTGGACTGATCGGCCGTAGCGTAAAGGGCGAGGAATGGTTTGAGCAGTGCGCGAGCGGAAGAATACAACCTGCCCATAGCTACTACAAAGACCTGGAAGAGGACAAGTTTCCATCCGGGAAATCTCCAAGAGCACCACGGCGGCGACGCGAGTTGCCGGCGATGCGGTTGGAACCGCTCATTCTGCCAACGAGACCATCAAGCGGCTAGGCGACTCCAGTGCTGAAGTCGGAAAGGTCATTAGCGTGATCACCTCGATTGCCGAGCAAACCAACCTTCTGGCCCTCAATGCCACTATCGAAGCGGCAAGGGCTGGCGAAGCGGGCAAGGGCTTTGCGGTCGTTGCTAATGAAGTGAAAGAGCTGGCCAAGCAGACCTCGCAAGCGACCGAGGACATCAGCCAGAAGATCGAGGCGATTCAGGCAGACACCGAGGGAGCTGTTTCCGCTATCAACCAGGTTACCGCCGTGATCAACCAAATCAACGAGATCTCGACGACAATTGCCTCCGCGGTCGAGGAGCAAACGGTGACGACATCGAAGATCGGCCGCAACGTAGGAGAAGCTTCTCAAAGGAGTCTCTGGATACCGCGCACTCGATGGCGGAGATGGCCGCCCAGTTTCAATCGATGGTGGACGAATTCAAGACTTAGCCGCGGTTCGGAGCACTAGGGGCGCTTTATTCTCAGCTCTCGCACCGGTCGGCCGTCACCCCAGAAGCCCATAAAGCGCTGCTCTCTGGTGTCGCCGAAGGCCACCTCGCAATCCGAGCTGCGAAAGGTGCAGTTCAGAAGAGCGTCAGCGAGTTTCCAATAGCAGAAGTAGTCCACAGTATTCGTCCGGGTCAAAGGGAAAGCGAGCGCAATCAGCGGCGTGATTTCGCCGTTGTCGAACGTCTTGTTGAGTGAAAGGGGCTCGTCATGACCCGAGTTGATCGGCTCGAACGGGTTGTGTTTGTCCAAGCGATGAGTCACGAGGTTCTTGAATCGGGGATCCAGCCGTGTTGGCCTCATCAGTCTGCGGCCGAAATGTGGTCCGACAATCACGTCGGTAGAACCGATGACACCTGAATTATGCACAGATTCACTTTGCGAGTGTGGCTGCGTTCGTAGCGGGTTGGCGGTCGTCGTGAGGTGGTAGCTCGGCAACTGGCCTTTTGGCTTCTCCGTGTCCGGTTTCCCTTCCCACCCAGAATCCGCGTCGTCAAAACCTCGCTCGGAAGTGACGTGTTTCCAGTGCGTTACGGCTAGTGCATAAAATTTTATGCATAGCGCATAGCCAGGCTCTCAGATCAGCGCCCTCCCGACCACCGGCAGCAAGCCGCCGTAGGGAGTCGGCTTCCTGCCGCGGAAGTGGTAAGGCGTCGAAGCCCCGATTTTATTGGGCCGCGAGGCCGTCACGGCTGGGTCTTGTTGGACGGGCCTTTGGGAGCTATGCTGTTTTCGTCTGGTAACCATGTGGGTGACCTCCTTGGGGTTGGCTGGCGAAGCTGGGATCGTTGCCAGCCTACCTTTTTACCCCATGTTTTCGGGGGTCCCAAATGGTCTCTTGCGGCTCAGCCCTCCTCAGGTCCACGCCGCAGTGCATAATTCAGGTGACAATGAGCAGCTTTGTATCCGCGGACATAGCGCCGTAGCCCTCATCCAGTCCAATGTCTGAGCCATACCAGCCCTGGTTCACCATCAAGGCTTTGACCTTGGGGAGGCCGTGTTCTTGGGCCCGCACGGTGACGTTGGCCGATAAGGCTCCGCCGTAGGAATGACCGAGGACCGCCAGGTTCTCCAGGTTAGGCTTGACACATGTGCTCTGGACTTCGCAGCGAGTCTCCAGTTCAGCCAAGGCCTTCTTTATGCCCTCGACAGCGTTCGCTTCAAACTCCTTTTTTGGCGTAAGGGGGACTTCATAGCGCGGGTAGATGACTATGTTGCCCTTGCGCACCATATGTTCGATCCAGCCGCCGTACATCTTGGGATTCACCTGGGCCAAGCCGTGCAGGAATACCACCACATCGGCCGTTTCCGGTTTGGGGCTGTCTGGAATGAAGAGCGCGAAGCCGTCGGGTTTCTCATCTTTGCTAATGACCAACACATTGTCGTGCTTGTAGTCCTTCCCGCCAGGGCCGCTGTCGGGCTGGCCGGGTTGAGTGCGCCGAACAATGGCCGGGTCGCCCTGGGACGGAGGGCGCCGCAACCCGCAAGCGGAAACGGCGACGCACAATGCCCCTACGAGGACAGATCTGGCGACGTTGCTTGTTGCGAGGGATTTCAATTAGGTCTTGACCACGTCGTAGTAGAGGAAGTCGCTGGTTGTTCCGCCAGTGAGAGTCTTCCTCAGATCTAGATGATTCGTCTTTCTGGGATCGAGAACGTCGCCGACATGCAGAATGAAGCGAGCCAAATCCCAACCCGGGTTGGCTTCGTCGATATCCAGGTCAGCATAGTGGGTACGGTCGGCCACATCCAAGGGCGGCTCGGCGATCACGACTTGCATCGAGCTGGGCGCTTTCTCTCGGTAACTTGTCAGCTTGTATTCGTCTGCACGGCGATGTGGAATCCGTAGCAGAAGCCGCCGATGAGTCGAGTGGATCGTGGCGTCTTTCGTGAATGTGCGCCTGACAGATTTGTGGAAGTCTACCGACACCGCCGCGTAGATGCGATCCATCTCGGCGTGAAACACCTGCTGGACGTGACGATTCAGGGAACTGGGGACACTTGGCAGCGCGGCTAGCTTCGCCAGCATGTTCAACAGGGGCGCCTTCCGGCGGTCTTGACCTGGGCGATTCTCCAGCCAGTCCTCGGCGCTCGTGCCGTCCAGCCGTGATTTCCGATGACGCAGAATTCTGACAGACTCTTTATCAAACGAATCGATCGGGCGATTGAGAGCTAGCTTTTGCTTTGCTGGTTTCTCTCGAAAGCGAACCACTTTTGACTGATTCTTCTGGATGCTGATCTCCTGCTTTGTTTGCACGAATTGCATGCCGCTCAGCCGCATCTTCAACTCGTATCTCCCGGGAGGCAGTGCCTCGGCGTCAACCCCCTCCAGTCGCAACCGGTTATCTTGCCGCGCGGCTTCTAGCTGAAAAATGTTGCGCGATAGCCAGTCATGGTTGCGCTGGACCCTTTTGAAGGCCAGTTTCGTCGGGTCGCCCAGCGGGCGCAGGTTCAGCATAAACCCTCGCGGGAACTGGCTGGTCTCACCGTCCAAGATGATTCCATTCTCGTGCGGGTTGGGTTGTGTCGAGCGGAAACTCGTCACCGGCACTAGCTGGCCGGCGCGTTCGAATTCAATCAGAATACCCTCGTTCACCGGTGATCTCCCTTTTCGTCAATAATATCGTGTGCCAATAGCATTGCACGCTAATAGAACTGGGCGTTATCGTGTAGCGTGAGCGGCCCCATGAGGTATTGTGAACTGCTTCGGCTGCAGTGCTATCCTTCTTTTACTTGCGCCTTACGTAGTACTTCTAATCCTGTCCTTATGATTGCACGCGAGGAACCTGCGCATAACGGGCCAATAAAGTAGAACTATCCGCCGGATGAGGCGGTTCTTTTTCCGAGGGCCAGAAAACTCTTGCATCAACGCCCAACAAGCACTACCATTTGACGGAAGGATGTTCTCAATCGCGGGCCGTTGTCCGGTTGTGGAGAATCTGCCTTGGAACGAACGCGCGCGGCGCCGCTGATTTGAGCTAATTCGACACAAAGGTGAATCTCATGGTTCCAGACTCAGAGTCCTACCGGCGCTTCAGACGCAAAATCAACTTCATTTTACTTGCGCTGGTGATCTACGATGTGGTCCTATCATCCACCTGTTTGATCTGGCCCGAGACCTGGTACAGGTTCATCCATGGTGCGCCCTATGTGGACCCGCAAGGCCTGCTACTGAGAACAGGAGCTGTCTGGGCGGCTTTCCCGCTGTTTCAGCTCATCGCGCGAAAGAAGTGGGAGGTTCAGCCGTTTTGGCTCACCGTGATCGCGGGGATTCGCCTCACCGAGGTCTTTTCTGATTGGACCTATCTCTACGTCGCCGACAGCCTGACTACGTTCGGCTGGATAGGTCTATTCGTTAACCCGCCCATGAACGTTTTCTTGGGCTGGTATTTTATCAGCGCTTACCGGCGAGTGCATGTCGAATTCGCCCGTGTGTCGCTGCCGAGTGATAATGTCCTAAACGTGCCAAGTAGAAATGTCCTATTGACAAGGTCAGCCTGGAGGGGTGAGCAAGCAAGCAAGGACAACTACTAATGACACAACGAGAGCGCGACCGGCTGGTGGCGCTGCGCAAAGCAGACAAAAAACTCATCACGCAAAAGCAGGCCGCCCAGCAGACGGGCCTCAGCGAACGGCATCTGAGGCGGCTGCTGGCGAAGCTTCGCAGCGAAGGCGACCAGGCCGTGGTCCATGCCGCGCGGGGCCGCGCGTCCAACCGCAAGCTCAGCGCCAAGGCGGAAAAACAAGCCGTGGCAATCCTCTCCCAACCCGTCTACGCCGGCTTTGGCCCGACTCTGGCGGCGGAGTATCTCGAGCAGCGCCACGGCGTCCAAGTCGGCCGCGAAACGCTGCGCCGTTGGATGGCCGCCGCGGGCCTGTGGAAACCCCGCCGCCGCAAGTCAGGACGCCCGCATCCGTGGCGGCCCCGCCGCAGTTGCCGCTGCGCGCTGGTGCAATGGGACACCTCCGAGCACGACTGGCTGGAGGGACGCGGGGAGAAGCTGTACCTGATCGGCATGATCGACGACGCCAGCAGCGAGTTGCTGGCGCGCTTCGTCCGGCACGACTCGGGCGAAGAGAATCGCCGTTTGCTGAAGACGTATCTGGAACAAAACGGCCGACCCGTAGCCTTCTACACCGACCGCGCCAGCCTGTTTGTCAACACGCCCAAAAACAGCGCCGGCGAGGATCCCAAGCTCTTGCCTCCCACGCAGATCGGGCGGGCGCTCCAGGAGCTGGACATCGAATCGATCACGGCCTATTCGCCGCAGGCCAAAGGCCGCGTCGAGCGCAGCTTTGGCACCGCCCAGGACCGCCTGGTGAAGGGTCTGCGGGTGGCCGGGGCCACGACGATCGAACAGGCCAACGCCTACCTGGAAAGCGAGTTTCTGCCCTGGTGGAACGCCACGTTGCGGGTGCAGCCGGCTCACCCCGACGAGGCGCATCGCGAGCTAGGTCCCGAGCACGATCTGGACTCGGCGCTGAGCCAGGTCGAGACGCGGCGGGTCGCCAACGACTACACGATTCGCTTCCGGGGAAAGAGCTATCAAATCGACCGCAAGGCGATTGTGCCGGGTCTGCGAAACAGCCGAGTGCGGGTGGAGAGACGCCTGGACGGCGTCCTGGCCGCGCGCTGCGGCAAGCACGAACTGGCGCTGAAGCGCTGCGGCGCGCAGCCCCAATCGGAGCGCCCGCAGCCCAAGAGCGCCCAGGCGGAACCCGCTGCGGCAGCGGCCGAGAAGGCTGGCGGCAAAGCTGCCGGCAAGCAAAGCAGCGACTGGATGAAGGACTTCGATCTGAAAGACAGCCCGCCTGTGTGGCAAGCGGCGCAGGCATCCGGCGCTCGGCGAGACGATACGCAGGACTAGGATAGGAGTCGCTGCCAAACCAAGACTCTATGCGGAGCGCCCATCGGGCCGATGCGCTGAGTTGGCAGTCGCTGCCAAACCAAGACGCTATGGGGAGCGCCGGGCAAACGGCGCCCAGCGATCGTCGCGTTGGCGAAGCCCAAGGCCTCCGCTCCGAAGCTTCACCAAAGCAATCTCTGTCACGAACAGAAAACCCTCTGACCGGGAGGCCAGAGGGTCGTCTGCTTCAGCCGATTGCTTGGGAGCCAGCTCCATCGCTTCGGCCTTGGGCATCAAGAGCAGGCGCGACCCTGCCCTCAACGCCAACCACTCTACCATCGCCTCTCCAGCCACCTGCCCCAAAGCGGACATTTCTACTTGGCGTTGACAGTCGAATTCGCCCGTGACTTGAATCCGACCGAAGGACGATGATATGGCAGACGACATCATTTTTCGCCAGCTGAAGTTTCGAAATCTCACGGTGAAGAATCGGGTTTTCCGGTCGAATCTCGCCGGCCGGTTCGGCAACTATGACGGCTCCGGCGGTCAGGCCCGCATCAACTGGGAAAAGAAATTTGCTCAAGGAGGGGTGGGGGCGATCATCTCTTCTTATGCGCCCGTAACAACGAAGGGCAGGATTCTGCCGAACTACGCTTGCATCGACAAGGATGAACGCATCAAGTTCTGGCGCCGGGTGGCGGATACGGTGCACGCCTACGATTGCCCCTATATCCTTCAGCTCAGTCATTCGGGAAGGCAGCAGGATATCGGCGGCGTCGAGAACATGCAGCGCAAAGTACTCAGCTCAACCAACAATCGCGACCCGTTTCACGGCATCCTCTGCCAGGCGATGACGATCGAGCAGATCCATGAGACGGTTGAGCTATTCGCGGAAGGCGCCAGGCGGGCCCAGGAAGCGGGAATTGATGGCGTCGAGCTTCACGGAGCGAACGGCTATTTGATCACCCAGTTTCTCAGTTCGGCGATCAATGACCGAGACGACGAATACGGAGGGCCGCTGGAGAACCGGGCTCGGTTTGTGCTCGACATCATTCGCGCCGTTCGAAAAAGGGTCGGCGACAACTACCATTTTCAGGTGAAGATCAGCGCGACCGATCACGACAACGTCATCAACCCGCTCCGACGGGCAGGCAACACTCTGGAGGAATCCATTCAAGTTTGCCAATGGATGGAGGAAGCCGGCATCGACGCCATTCATGTTTCGACGGGCAGCATGTTTCCCCATCCGCTGAATCCGATCGGGGGTTTTCCGTTCGAGCACGCCGTGAGGGCCTACCCGACGCTGCTTCCCAGCGGGGTCGACACCCATCGCAATTACAACTTCTTCCGGCGGCGCCTGCTGCGGCCGCTGTTCCTGATGCTGTGGAACCGCCTCGCGAAAGGCGTGCCAATCGAAGGCGTCAGCGTAGATGAAGCTAGTGCGATCACGAAGGCGGTGAACATCCCCGTGATCGTGACGGGAGGGTTCCAACGGGCTTCTTACATCAGGGAAGTGCTCGAAAATGGGCAATGCGATGTCGTGTCAATCGCGCGAGCTCTGATTGCGAATAACGATCTCGTCAAGATGTTTGGAGCCGGAAAAGATCTGCCCGACCGCCCTTGCACCCATTGCAATAAGTGCTTGGTCTATGCCCCGACCTATCCGCTGGGGTGCTATGAAGAATCCCGTTTTGAGAACTATGACCAGATGATGGAAGAGGTTATGTCGGTTTATGACCCGCCTGGTGATTGGGACGTTCGGACCGCGGCGGCTGGCACATCCTAGGAATATGGGTGACCAGCATTTGGCTGGAAGCTTTTCGCTTGCAGTATGAGGGATTCAATTGGGTTGCTCAGTTGCTTGGCCGAGACGGGCATTTAAGCTATGAACGGGAGGCGATGATCCATGCGAAATAACACTCCCCTGACACCGGTGGAAGAGGAAATCCGCCGACGGAGCCGAAAGCGCAAGCTGATACTTCTGGCGGTCCTCATCGTCCTGAGTGCGTATTTCTTTTGGAAATTTAACCCCGATCGCCCGGTTGATTACAGCGAAATTGAGGAGCACTTCAAGTACGGCTCGATTGGTAGCGAGCCGGCAACGGGCGTTCCTTATTGGATCTTGAAAGTCTTGCCTGTCATGTTCGCCGACAAGCTGCCGGGGGAGGGCTACGCATCACTGGGATTCGTTCAGGAAGAGGGCAGAGACCTGCCTGTTGGCTTCTCCAAGCGTCGCGTGTTGATCGACCGTGCTTGGCTCAATTGCGGAGTTTGTCACACTGGCACCGTTTGCGATACGCCGGGAAGCGAGCGGCAGGTTTATACCGGGATGCCCGCCAACACCATGGACCTGCAGGGATTGGTTCTCTTCTTGCAGAAATGCGGAAGCGATGAGCGATTCACGGCGGACGCGATGATGCCGGAGATCGAGAAGATCGGCGACCTCAACGTTTTGGAAAGACTTCTCTACCGCTACGTCGCGATTCCGCAAACTCGCGAAGCGCTGCTTGCGATCGGCAACACAATCGCTTTTACCGCCCGCCAACCGGACCGCTGGGGGCCTGGGCGGGTTGACACCTTTAACCCCTATAAAGCACTGCAGCTCAACTTCCCCATGGACAAGGTTCCGGACGAGGAAATCATAGGTGTCTCAGACCTTCCGTCGATTTGGCACCAGCGAAAACGAATCGGCATGGAGCTGCATTGGGACGGCAACAACGACTCCGTCGAAGAACGGAACAAGAGCGCGGCACTTGGGGCGGGAGTGACGCCCGCCACGATTGATCTTCCCCGAATCCAGCGGATCGAAGAATGGCTGCTGGACTTGGAGCCACCGGGCTATCCCTACTCAGTCGATGGTCAACTCGCGGCGCAAGGTAAGGCGCTTTACGAGCGTGACTGCGCCGATTGCCACGGGAAGGACGGAAGAAACTTCGAGGGCAAATACGTGGGTAAGGTTGCGGACATCACGGACATTGGAACCGATCCTCATCGCCTCGATTCCTACAGTTCCGCTCTTGTCGCCAATCAGAACACGCTTTACGCGGGCTATCCGTGGCGGTTCAAACGCTTCAAAAAGACCAACGGATATAGCAACCTGCCGCTGGATGGAATCTGGCTGCAAGGCCCCTATTTACACAACGGGTCGGTTCCGACACTGAGGGATTTATTGAACCACCCAGACGAGCGTCCGCAAGTGTTTTATCGCGGCTACGACGTGATTGATCGGGAGAAAGTGGGCTTCGTATCGAACGTCGCGGAAGAGGGAGAGCGGCATTATTTCAAATATGATACGCAGCTTGCCGGCAACGGAAACCAGGGACATCTTTATGGCATCGAGCTGTCATCCGGCGAAAAAGATGCGGTGGTTGAGTACATGAAGCAGTTTTGACGCGTTCGTATTTCAGGCCGGTTCCGGTCAGGTGGCCCTGGCATTCCGCTAACCCGAGGATCAAGCGCGCGAGGATGAGATGAACAAATATAAGAGATGGTTTAGCCGCCTCCTGCTTATACGGTTGTTTCAGCAAGCCCCAAGATGTTGGGGTGGAGGTCATCGCGTCTTGTCCAGGTCACGCGCGCGGCGGATGTGGGCGTAAGGCGTAGGAGCGTGTTGAGTTCCGAGACCGAGGAGGGTTTGGAAGGCTGCCATTGGGGTCTTGCGGCGGTTGTGTCGAAACACGAACTCATCGAGGTAAACCTGAAGCTGAGCGCGGCTCACGCCGTGGTACGTTCCGGTCAGCCATTGCTGCAGGTTGCCAATGGCACGATCCGCCAGCGGCACCACCGACTTGGTGCCTTTCCGCAAGTCAGTCCGGTGAGGTTGCGGACGAGAGACGTGTTTGTAGCCGGCCTCTTCGAGGGCGGTAAAGGTCTTCAGACCGTCTGTGTAGATGGTCGAGCCGGGAACAACGTTCTGGGCAAGAAACCGGTCGATCGTCACCTTCTTGAAGTCTGGAATAACGGACATGCGAACGCGCCCGGAGCACTTCCCGCGTTTCTCAACAGCGACCATCACAAGGGCCGCACGGCGCCCCTTCAGTTGCCGGCTGCCTCGCAAACCTGCTTGCGGGCCGCCAATCCAGGTGTCATCGACCTCTACTTCTCCGTGCAAGGGCTCGCGAGCTGCGTTCACCATGGCCCGTCGCAGTTTGTGCAACATCATCCAAGCGGTTTCGTAGCGCGACAGGCCGAGCTGACGCTGCAGTAGCAGCGCCGACACACCTCGTTTATCAGTTGTCATCAGGTACGCAGCCCAAAACCAAACCGTCAGCGGGGTCTTCGTATTGTGGAGCACCGTTCCCGACGTCAACGAGACCTGGTGTCGACACGCCGCGCACTGCCACCGTAGTTTCTGCTCGAGAATGTAGGCCTGCCGATGCCCACACTGAGGACAAAGGAACCCGTCGGGCCAACGACAAGCAGCCAGGTACTTCTGGCAAGCCTCCTCGGTCGCGAACTCCACCTGAAACTGACGCAGACTCTTCGGAAACGGCGGCCGGGCCACGCCCTACCCTACATCTTGGGGCTTGCTGAAACAACCGTATAAGCAAGAGCCGCCTAGTTTGGCTCGGCATCGCCGTCAATATCTATTTCTCCGCGCTGACTATTCTTGTTCCCGATCAGATCCTGTCCTTGCTGGGATTGCAAGCGGCTGAACCAACGGTCTGGGTCAGCTTTTCAGGAAATCTGCTGATCCTGCTTAGCCTGTTTTATGTCCTGAGCGCGGTGGATCCAGACCGTTATCGCCCAGCGGCCTGGCTAGCGATTTTTTCGCGATTTGCAGGCGTGGCGTTTTTCGCCGCGATGGTTCAACTGGGAGCGCAGAGCGAGCTATTGCGTTTGGCGTTGGCTGACCTGGTCTTCGGAGCGTCGCAATGGTTCTTATTGCATATGGGAACGCGAGATGAAAGAAACGCTCCGAGGTTCGCCGCGGGGCGAAAAAGGAAACGAAAGATCGTCGGGGCAATCGCCGCCGTTTCGATTCTCACCCTCGTGACGGTCGGCTGGTTCAATCTTTTCAGAGTAGTTCCGCAAACGTTTACATCAACCGAGGCACAATTCAAATATGGCTCGATCGGTGGCGAGCAGCAGGAGGGCCTTCTCTACTGGATTTGGCTGGTTCTGCCCCGCATGTTCCCAGAGAAATTGCCAGGCCCTGGGGGATATGTATCCCTAGGCGTGACTTGGGAAGAAGGGCAAGAGATGCCGATCGGGTTCTCAAAAAAGACGATCGGATTTCCTCGCGTCGCCATCAACTGCGCGTTCTGTCACGTCGCCACGGTTCGGACAGATGCGGGGCAAAAACCAACGATCTATTCCGGAGGCCCCAGTCATCAGTTCAACCCGCAAGGCTACCAGCGTTTTTTGATCGATTGCGCGAATGACGCGCGTTTCACTCCCGACGCCATTATGGACGCGCTGGAGTATGTCTACGAATTCAGCTGGATAGAAAGGATGCTCTATCGCTACGTCATCATTCCGCGGGTCAAACAGGGGTTGCTGGAACAGAAAGAGCAATTTGCCTGGAGTGAAGATCTTCCCGACTGGGGACACGGCCGCATCGATCCCTTTAATCCGGTGAAGTACCGGGTTCTCGGCCAGCCGATTGACGGAACGATCGGTAACTCGGATATGGTGCCGATCTGGAATCTGCGCCCACGGCTAGGCCTCTCGTTCCACTGGGATGGACTGAGCGCTGTTCTTCCGGAAGTGACCCGCAGCTCGGCTATTGGTGACGGCGCCACGCCTGATTCGATCCCGATCGAAGAACTCGATAAGATCGAGTCGTGGCTGATGGATTTGCCTCCTCCGAAATATCCATTCCCTGTGGACGAGACTCTTGCCGCGGAAGGAGAGGCGGTCTACAAACAACACTGCGCCACCTGCCACGACTTTGGAGAAGAGCTCACGGGCACGGTCATTCCGCTTGGAGAAGTGGGCACCGACCGGCATCGCCTCGACATGTGGACCGCCGCCTCCGCCAAGGCTTACAACGAGTACGCCAGCGACGAAGACTGGGATTTCAACGGCTTCGTGAAAACCAACGGTTACGTCGCGGTGCCGCTGGATGGTCTATGGATCCGGGCGCCCTACTTGCACAACGGGTCGGTGCCGACGTTGCGCGATCTGCTGGAGCCGCCCGATCTGCGTCCAAAGGTTTTCTATCGCGGGTATGACGTCTATGATCCCATCGGCGTGGGCTTCGTCTCGGATGTGGAGCAGGAGGCCGGCCGGCCGTTCACGAGATTCGACACAGCGGTAGAGGCGAACGGGAATCAGGGTCATCTCTACGGCACCGATTTGATCGACGAGGAAAAGCGGGCGCTGCTGGAGTATCTGAAAACCTTGTGACGACCGGGTTTATTCGGTGGCCTCGTCCCGTCTTCAGGACAGATTTCGCGTATCTAGTCAGGCCAAACTGCCGCTGAGAAACTGACTTGAAAGATTCCTACGATGTCGTGATTATAGGCTCCGGGTTCGGAGGGGCCGTTACGGCGTGCCGCCTCGCGCAGGCGGGGCGATCGGTTTGTATCCTTGAGCGCGGCCGCCAATGGGACAAAACGGACTTCCCGCGATCTCCTGGAGAGGTCTCCAAATCGTTCTGGAGGAAGGGAGAGAGCTTCGGCTTTCTGGAGTACAAGGTTTTCAAGAGGATCGATGTCGTACAAGGTTGCGGGGTAGGCGGCGGTTCTCTTCACTATTTCAACGTTCATCTGCGAACGCCGGCCGAGATTTTCGAACAGGATGCTTGGCCCGCCGCGATCAACCGCACGACGCTGGATCCCTACTATGAGCTCGCGGAGAGGATGCCCGAGTCAAAGCCTCTGAGTCCTCCGGAAGGGCGAACGCTACCAGCCAGAACCCAAGCGTTTTTGGATGCTGCGAGACTCTCCGGGCGGCTGGGTGAATTAGTTCCGATCGGGGTCTACACAGGTCCGGAGCGGAAGAATCCGTTTAGTGGCATTGACCAGGACCCGTGCGACTACTCGGGCAACTGCATGCTGGGATGTGCCGAGCACGCCAAGAACACTTTGGACCTCAACTACATTCCGCTGGCCCAGCAAAATGGGGCCGACCTGTTTCCCCTCAATGAAGTGGACAAGATTGAACCTGTGCACGGCAAAGGTTACCGGGTCCATTTTTGCCGCCTCGATCCTGAGCGGCCCGCTCGTTACGATCCCGGTTCGGTGATCGGAGCCAAGGTGATTGTGGCCGCGGGAACGGTCGGGTCCAATGAGTTGCTGCTGCGTTGCCGCGACGTTCACCAGACGCTGCCGAACCTCAGCGTTGCGCTGGGCCGGCGGTTTTCTGGAAATGGCGATTTCCTGCTGGCCATGGCGGCCCGCGCTGACCGCACGATCGATCCTGGGCGCGGTCCCAGCATTACCGCGGGAGCGGATTTCTCCACAAAGAGCAACCGCATTTTCATCGAAGATCTGGGGTTCCCTGACCCTTTCATGTGGATGCTGGAAGGGACACTTCCCACTTCCGGCCGGCTCGCGAATCTCGCCCGGGCGCTGAAGAGCTACGTCCGTGATGCCCTGGGAATCGGCACCGGAAGGGTTGCTTTCGAAGCGGACAGGCTTTTTCGCGGAGGCGCGACGACCCGCCTGCTGCCCTTTTGGGGAATGGGCACCGACGCTGCCGATGGCCGTCTGCGTCTCAAGAAGGGTGCGGTGGATATCGACTGGCGCCCTCGGAGGAGCAAGGCAATGTTCCGCGAAATGGAAGCCGGCATGAAGCAGTTGAGCCGCAGCCTGGACGGAAAGTTCCTGCCCAGCTTGCTCTGGAAATGGCCCTTGAGAAAACTGCTTACCGCTCATCCGCTGGGCGGCTGCTGCACCGCGGAAAGCACCGATCGTGGTGTTGTCAACGCGGATGGCGAAGTGTTCGGGCACCCGGATCTATACGTAGTCGACGGATCGATCATTTCGTCGGCGCTCGCCGTCAACCCGTCTTTGACGATCAGTGCGCTGGCTGAACGCATCGCTTTCAGGATGATTCATCAGCGCGACATGGAAGCCGGAGACGCGCAAGCGCCCGTGAAAGCAGGCTAGCAAGGAGGTTCCGTTGGACGAAACGAAACGAGAAGCGGTCATCATTGGCAGCGGGTTTGGCGGCGCCATCAACGCTTGCCGCCTCAGCATGAAGTGGCCAGGCGAGGTACTGGTTCTCGAACGAGGTAAGAGATATCCGCTGGCTTCTTTCCCGCGCGCTCCCAAAGAACTGGGCCGGAATGTTTGGAGTATTCCCGAAGAGCCGCGCCCGTGGTCGTTGAAGCGGTCGATCAAACAACTGTTCGAAGGAGCGACTTCATTTCATGAGCTGCGTAATGAAGAGCTGCATGGGTTGTTCGACATCCGCTCCTATTCCCACATGGACGTTATTCAGTCGGCCGGGCTGGGTGGTGGGTCGCTGATCTACGCCAATGTCTTCCTCTTGCCTCCAGAGGAGATCTTTCAAGACTCGCGCTGGCCGGCAACTTGCACTCGGGATCAGCTCTACCGCTACTACGAAGTCGCGAAGGAAGTGCTGGGGTCGAGACCGTTGCCTGGCTACGATCCCAATGACGAAAGTGTTTTGCCCACTGACTCCAGGAGGCGGGTGATCCGAACGGAGCTGTTTCGCAAGGTGGCCAAGAAAGCAGGCCGCAAATCCTCGTTAGCCGAGATCAACGTGTTTTTCGGCGAGTACCCTCATGGTGAGGTTGCGGATATCGGCCTCCAGAAGAAAAATCCCTACGGAGCTGTTCAAACGTCTTGCGTTTATTGCGGCGAATGCATGATCGGGTGCAACTATCACTCCAAGAACACGCTCGACCTCAACTACCTGCATGCGGCCGAACACCACTATGGGGCGGAGATTCGTACGGAGCACCTGGCTGAAGCCGTGATCCCAGTGACCAAAGAGGGAGCGGATGACCCAGGCGCCGATGGCACCCATGGTTACCGGGTCTACTTCTGGAATCTTCAAGAGAAGACTATCAAGGAGCAACGCAGCGCGATCAACGGCTATAAGGATCTGCCGTCGGTGCTCACCAAACGCGTTGTGATCTCCGCCGGAAGCCTGGGTTCCACCGAGCTTCTATTGCGCGGCAGGGATCACCACCGCACTCTGCCGCGGGTGAGCAGCGCGGTCGGCCGAAATTTCTCCGGCAACGGTGACTTCCTGTCGTTCGGGCTGCGAAGCGAGGCTCCCGTAGGAGCGCATTACGGACCAGTCATTACGCAGTACACGGATTACAACTTGTACGAGAACTTCAAACGGGATCAGGCCTTCCTGGTAGAGGACGCCGCCTACCCGACTGCGATCGCGTGGTTCATAGAAGGTTTCCGGCCTGGCTTTTCGCGCCTCGCGCAGATCGTTCCGACCGTCGTCGATTTCGTGAAGCGCTGGACGACAGGCAGGAACAGTGGCCGGATGGGCGGAATGATCCGCGGGGTCATGGGAGATTCATCGACCGACAGAACATTGGTTTTCCTTGACATGGGGGTTGACGAAGCTGACGGCACGATGACTCTAGGCGACGACAATCGCCTTCGGCTCGACTGGCCCTTCGAGAACAGCATGCCACTCTACAAGGCGATCATCGAGTCGGGTGTGACCTTCTGCAAAGTGGTGTGGGCGAGGTTCTTCACGCCCTTGCTCACTTGGACACGACCGCTTCGCCGCAACGGCACCGTTCATCCGCTGGGCGGTTGCGGCCTGGGCACGGACGAGACGAACGGCGTAACCAGCGCTGATCGCAAAAACTTTGGCGAGGTCTTCGGGTATACAGGCCTCTATGTAGCGGACGGCTCTCTCGTGCCTACGTCGCTCGGCTCCAATCCAACCGCAACGATCTCTGCATTGTCTGAGATGGTAGCTGAGGGAATTACCGGGGAACCGGCGACGGCTGATTTGCTCGGGCATGGGGAGTCGATGGCGCCCTCGAAATCAGCGGACCCGACAAGCGAAGTCCGGTCGTCTTGAATCCCGAATGACAAGCGAGCGCCGAATCGAAATCTGGCACAAGATTCGGGGAGTGCTGTCTATTGCCGTCGTCGTGGCGATTGTAGGATCGCTCGGCTTTGCGTTTGTCTCCTACCGTCAGAACTGGGCGTTGCCAAACTGGTTGGTCAATTCCGGATTGGCCCCCTGGCTTGCAAGCAGATACGGCGCTACCTACAAGATCGATTCGCTTCGCGTTGGGTACCTCGATCGGATTTCTAACTTTCAGATTGAAGCCGAAGGAGTAACGTTCGACTTGGAGACGGCGGATCCCCTCCATTTGGAGCTTGATCGATTTTACTTTGCTCGTGAGGGCCTCCTGTTGATCGACCAGCTCAACGTCGGGACTCGGAGCCAACCCCATTTGTTTGCCGCCAAGAGCACCGGGTTGGCGGGCGGCGAAGTAAAGATCAGCGAGATTCGGTTCGGTGACCCGGACGGTGCGCTGTCCGCGAGTATTGCGGCGATCGAGTTCTCAACAGGGGAGTTGACCGCGCGGGTTCGTGAGCTACAGGTCCCAGCGGTTCCGGTGGCCGGCGGGCCCATGGCTCGGGTGGCGGAGGTATTGACCAGTCCGCTTATTCGCTCCGAGCAGTCGCTCCGCCTTGGGCAGATCAATGTGTCTAATGTCAATGTTCAGATACCTGCTAGAGACGCGAGCGTCCCTATATGCGAACAGATTCAGTCGCAGCTCTCGGCGGGAGGGGACATCGGGCTTCCGATCCGGGCGCTTTTGGAGGCCGTTCCCGCTTTGATTGCGCAATTGCAAACCGATCTTCGCTGGTTGCCCTGGATCTTGGTTGCCGTCCTTTTGTTGGTGAAGCTCGTTGTTACGATTTGGATTTACTGGACTGCTGATGGGGCGTGGCCTAGCCGCGTTGGCAGACACCTCTTGCTTGGTTTGGCAGCCGTTCTGCCACCGGTATTGATTTTCGCGTTGGCGAGCTGGTTTCTGCCACTGCTTTGGCTGCTTGTGGTCGCGGTGCTAGCGTCGCTCGCGATGGCGGTCGTTTTGCGGAGGAAAGTCTATCACGACGCCGACTTCTGGTATCAGCGATGGGAGCCCTTTGCGGTCGACGCTACAGCCTTTCTGATCTTGCCCGCGCTGGCGCTGCAGGGTCTTGAGCTGCCGCCGCCTCCTGATCTTCCTTCGGCCTTCCATGTCGACGTTCTGGAACTTGCAGACACGTCGGTCGGTGCCGGGGTCGAGCGCTGCGAGGATACCTATCAGGCGAACTTGACGAGTCCACGAACTACAATTTCTGGCATCGCAGCTTCTTTTGCCGAAGACTCTGACGGTGGGCTGTCTCTGGCTGTTGCCGCTATAGAAATCCCAAAATCTTCTGTTGCTCTTTCGGGGGTAACCGAAGCGGGCGCTGATCGAGAGTTGGCGACGGTAACCGTCTCCGACACGACGCTTCACGATATTGGGGCAACGATCGACTTGGAGAATCAGCAGATAGAAGAGTTTCAGGCGCAGATCGAACTTTCTGGTGAAGTGGCAAGTCACTACTTGCGGCAGGAACTGCAGCGCGTAAGTTTCTTCGAGCAGCGCGCGGAGCAGCTTGCGCGAGCGACCTTTGATTTGAATCTCGAACTTCGAGGATCCGGAGAAACTGTAACCGTCGCGGATCTCCCCGAGTTGGAATCCAGTGAAGCCCAACTCGACGTTCAAGGATTGGTTGGGTTCGACCCCGAAGAATGCACCGCGCAATACGCAACGCACTCGCGCTTCCGCAGTGGAGACATTGACACCTGAATTATGCACTGCGGCGTGGACCTGAGGAGGGCTGAGCCGCAAGAGACCATTTGGGACCCCCGAAAACATGGGGTAAAAAGGTAGGCTGGCAAAGATCCCAGCTTCGCCAGCCAACCCCAAGGAGGTCACCCACATGGTTACCAGACGAAAACAGCATAGCTCCCAAAGGCCCGTCCAACAAGGCCCAGCCGTGACGGCCTCGCGGCCCAATAAAATCGGGGCTTCGACGCCTTACCACTTCCGCGGCAGGAAGCCGACTCCCTACGGCGGCTTGCTGCCGGTGGTCGGGAGGGCGCTGATCTGAGAGCCTGGCTATGCACTAGCCGTAACGCACTGGAAACACGTCACTTCCGAGCGAGGTTTTGACGACACGGATTCTGGGTGGGAAGGGAAACCGGACACGGAGAAGCCAAAAGGCCAGTTGCCGAGCTACCACCTCACGACGACCGCCAACCCGCTACGAACGCAGCCACACTCGCAAAGTGAATCTGTGCATAATTCAGGTGACATTGCACTCACCGCCGACGGCGACATCGAGGCAAGTCACATTCGAAGCATCCAAAGTGGAGATCGATCACTCGTCAAGGTGGCTGCGGGCAGCGGCGAGTTCTCGCTCGGGGAGCAGATTGTTTCCCAGTTTCAACTTCACGGTCTCGAAGCCCCTCTCGGGTCCTCCCGCGTGTCAGTCGATTCCACCAACCTCAGTGCAACTATTCCTGTTTCATGCACTCCTTCAGGCGAGCAGCGTTTTTCTGTCGCTACTGACCGAGTCACCGTCAGCACGACGGAAGACGATGAAAGCTATTCCGCGAAAATCGCGAAGGCAACGATCAGCTTTCGCCGCGATCTTGATGCGGGGTCAGGCGAGACCTCACTCGACACACGGCTCGAAAACCTCACCGTAACCGGGCGCCGGAACGCGGAAACGGGCGCCGACCCTGCGATTTGGTTGGAGGCCGACCTGCCCGTGGCTGAGCTGAAGATCTCAGGACGAACCTCCTCGGAAGCGATCCCGCGCGAGTTCGACGGCGAGATCAGCTTTTCGCTGAATCGTTCGACGCCCGGCGAAGCGCCCCAGTCGGCTGACACCGTCCTGGCGATGGAGCCGCCGCTCAAGTTCACGGCTGACCTCCGAGAAGGCGAAGTCCAGGTTTCCAACCAGCAGTTCGTTCTCCAACAAACTCTCAACCAGCAGCAGCCGACCGAGCTGCTGTTCGAGCTTTCAGTTGATGCCAAACTCGGCGAGCGATTGGACAGCAAGATTCTGATCCCGAAACTCGCCCTGGACCAGGGACCAGCTCAGGTGTCTCTTAACGACTTGGAGATCACGGTGGAGGTCAACTGGGTGGAGGACTCACCTCTACCCAACGTCACCTTCCAAAGCGGCTGGGGCCATATCGAATTGCCTGCAGTGCCGGGCTCGTTGCAACTCACTAAGGTTGAGAATCTTGATCTCAACACGAAAGGCGCGATCAACAGCCTGCCTCTTGATAGTGATTCCCTGGGATTCAGCCAGCTCCCACAACTCTGCACCGGCCGCGACGCTCCGCAACTCAACCCGTTCCGAATCGAGGGCGCATGGCCGGCAAATCCGGAGAAGCCGTTCCTGAGTTTGCACGGCGAGAGCGGGCCTCAAATTCAAATCTCGTTGCCAGACGAGGGAGACCCGGATCTTCGAGTCCAAAATGCCTCCGGCACCGGACTGCGTATCGGCCACACAGAGCGCCTGCTTCAGCGGCTCTCGCTGCCCCTAGCGCGACTCGCAGAACTGGAGCTTCAACTCGATGTTTCAGATATCCGCACCCTGGACCGCAAAGGGCTCCTGAGCGCTCGGGCCAACCTGGTCATCTCGGATGAGTCGCCGCAGATTCTTACAACAGTCAGTGGGACGAACAACATTCCACTCGCCGGTCTGCGCTTGAATCAACACCCGGAGCGGACTGAATTCGCTTTGACCCAGGACGTTCGATTGGACCAACTCGCACCCGCTCTCGAACCGTTCCTCGGCCATATCGGCTGCGACCTGAGCTGGATCACACCCACGGCCCGGATCGAGCATTTTGCAGGGGAAGTAGCGTTCCAACAGCGTGAGCTTGTTTCGCTCGATGCTGACCTGAGAATCTCCCCGGGGCCTCTGGTTTCGCTCGACTTCACGAAAGTGCCCCGTCCGGAGGAAAACAGTCTAGCGGAGAACCGCGCACCTCCATTCATTGAAAAGGTGCGCTTGGCGATTGCTGCCGATGATTTACCGCGGTCGGCGACCTTTAGCTTTCACGCCGACCTGAGCGATACCACGAAGAGCAACGCCACAAAGATCGATGCGAGTATTCGGGCGCTGCGAATCGAAGCATCAGATCGGAAAGGCAATAGCCATAGTGCCGAGCTAGAGCTCCGTGTCGGGGCCGAGGGCTCGCTCCATAGCGGGGAGCCCCCGGCTAGCCCTGTTGTCGAAAGGATTCTTGCGATTGGGCGGGACATGCGGTCGCACGTTCAGAACGCCCAGCGGATTTTCGGGAGCTCCGACGACGAGCGGCGCAACGATTCGCTGGATCTCGATTGGGACTTTCGTTTGTCGAATCTGCCGTCACGCAGCGTGTTCAAACTGCGCGCAAAGAACGAAACGCGGGAAGAGGACGAACTTCACCTGGCACTGGCCGCCGACATCAAAAACATCCGCTGGAGAACGGAACAGCAACAAGACGACTCACGCCTGAAACTGTCCGGCGATCTAGTCGTCGTTTCGAAGGCCCACGAAAACTATCTCGTTGCTGAAGGGCGGGTCTCGGCTCCCGTCGAACTGTCTCTCGCCGGCGAATCGGAGCAGCGGTTCGATGTGCAGCTGCCCTTCGCTATCGCCTTCAACGACGCGCTGAAAAGAGCCCCAGTAGGCCAGCAGCAACTTTGGGACACGGCGCACTATGAAAAGTTGTGGGAGAGCTACCCGCGCTCTGTTGACGAATCCAACGCCGTCTCTCTTATCGACAGCGAACAGTTCACAGCGGGACCGCTTTCACTGCGACAGATATTGTTCCCTCTCGAACCACTGCGGCTATCCGTCGGGCATTCAAAGTGTCTGCAACTGAACTTCCCGTTTTCGGCGCGTGTCCTTTTCGGCAAGGCCCAAGGCGTGCTCCAAACCGATGTGCAATGGTTTGATGACCACGCCGCGGTTTCCACCAGTGCCGGCCTGTCTCTCAGCAACTTTCAAGCCGGCGCGCTCGGCTTAGCATCGCGGGGTGAACACATTCCCTTCGTCGAAGATCAGCTTTCTGGAGAAGTGAGTTTTCTTGCGAAGGACTTCCCCCTGAGCGGGAACACAATGCGGGACCTGATGATCGACGCCTCGCGCGTCGACGGCTTCGACCAGCTCGACATGCGGCTCCAGTTCCATCGATCGGAACAAAACAAAGCCGTGCCCGGCGTTGTTCAGGTGACCACAGACACACAAATCAAGGCGTTGAACGATTTCTTGAACAGATTCATTGCGAAGATTCGCATGACTAGCCCTCCACAATCGGTTTTCTATCGCGACTTCGATTTCGACTTCCAAGTAGAAAAGGGAGAAATCCTCACCAAACCGTTGCTGCTCAGGCTGGAGGGGCTGGAGCTTTTCTCAACAGAGAGAGTGGATGTTGACGGTGACCTTCGAGTTCATTGGAGAAGAGAAGAATGGGAGACTCCCCGCTACGGGCTGCGGGATTTCTTCTCCCTACTACCGGGAATGGTTCCGGAGACGGACGACGATTGAGGGCGACTCAACGAATAGCGAACGGACAGGACACGAACCATGAATAAAAAGACTTGGCTTTTCACCTTGCTTGCATCGTCGGTTCTGCTTGGCGCCTGCGGTGGGCGCCCCGCCAGGGTCGACCTCGGCGTGGACGTCTATATGCACCCGGATTCCGCTTCTCCGAGAGACGTAATCTTGCAAGCGGCCATATCCGAGAACCTGCGCGAGAGTGAGGCGACGAGCAATGAGTTGATCCACGTTCGCGTCTTTGAACTCACTGCCTACCTGAGCGGAGCAGTGAAGGATCCCAGCGCCAAACAGGAAGCTGCGCGAATAGCTGCGGCAACGAAGGTCACCTTAGCGGACGGCGCCGGCAAGCAGGTCGTTCTTCAGGCGAAGGTCGAAAACCGAGTGGAAGTCGAAACCAAGAACTGATGCCCGTCGCGAGTCTGCGTTTTGATACCACCAGCCGCGTCGCTCGTTCATCAAACCCGCTTCTCGTCAAAGCTGATGAATTCGTTTGTCACCTTGACCCGAGCCTGCCCCTTCTTGTTGCCCGCCCGATCCATGGCAATCAATCCCCACGGGTCGCCGAACCGTTCTTTCGTATCCTTTACGACGTTCTTGATGGTCCGGCCCACTTGCTGACGCAATCGTTGGAACCGAGGGTCTATAGGTTCTACCGCGGGATTCGCCTTTAAGAAGTTCCGCAATTTGGCTAAACTCTCACCGAGTTTCGCCATCGATTCCGCCCACCATACGATGACGATATAGTCTCCGATGATGTTCTGAACCTTCGGAGATTCGTTGCGGATAGAACGGAAATCGCTGAGCGTAATGAAGCCCGAAGCCTCTGTCGGTCCCTGCGGTTTCATTCTCGCCCACAGATCGTCATCCCGCATCGGAGGCAGGCGGTACTCGTTGGCTCGATCCCCATCCAGCAGGGCCACGAAAGCATCTCGCCCGGCTTTCTCGTAGGCATCCCGGCCGCGGCCGACAAAGTTTCCCGCCGCATCTGTTTGAAGAAACAGTTGTGTCGCCAGGGCATGGTCGACGGTGGTTTCAGCGAGTAAGGTGCTAAATCCAAACTTGGGTCCTAGCTGCAATCCGTCTTGCTTTCGCTGGGCGGTGATCAGTCCGAGTGCTTGCGCTACATCAAGGTTGTCCTTCATTGCCCAGAAATTGGTCTCCTGGTGCATCTCAAAGTAGTCGTGCTTGATCTCGATATCCGGCGCGCCCGCCTGGTCGAGGCTGCAGGCGTAGGCAGCGGTGACCATGACGCTTTCCGACATCAAGTGCCTCAGTTTCTTCTCCGCTTTTTCCAGGTTGTTGATCTTGAGGTTGATTCTTTTCGCGGTGGCTTCATCAACGATGTTCACGCTATCCCCAACACGAACCATCCTGCTTTTCGTGAGAAGTTTCTCGAGCGACATGTAGTTGTAAATCCCGAAAAAGTTGAACTTAAACCGGGTCGTCTCCTCGCGCACCGATGTCGTAATGCTGCGGATCAACTTGATGCCCGGCAACACGTCGGTGCTGCCGGTATCCACTTGACTAAAGTCTCTGACCCCGGTCAGTTCCCGAAGATCACCGTCCAGCGCGAGCCGCACGGCGTCAACGCCATCTTGGTCCAGTTTGGAAAGCCTGATCTCATAGAGAAAAGCAAGATCGTCCGACGATGCCGATTGAAACTGGACACCCAACGAGGCTTGTAAGCGGTGGTCAACTGTCTGCTTGATCACCCGATCTAGCTCCCCGAGTTTTTCATCGCTGAGCCCGGCCGCTTTTAGCTTTTCCTTGTTGTAGGTCTCATCTCCCGTCAACCTTTTCACTGCCTCTTCGAGCAGGTCGACCGGACCTGCCTGGGCGGAAAGCCCGCCGACAGCGTCCAGTGCGAATCTAAAATTCGACCCTTTCTTTCGGTAGTAACCCAGCCGGACGGTATTTGAGTTCACCTTCTGGATTCGGACTTGATAGCTGGTCAAAAGGGAATAGTTCGCGCTTATGCCCAACGACGCGCCGAGTTTGAGCTTGATATTCGCTGCCGAACCCAAAGAGCCGAAGGCGTCACCGATCGCTCCTGTGGCCAGCAGGGTTGTGTCTGTCGAAACGTTTGCGGCGACCGCGAACTTCAGCGCTCCGCTGCCGTCGACCGTTGCGACAGTTCCGCTTGCGAGATCATCTAAGTCGCCGACCGACCCCGGAATTTCGAAGTCCTTGATCGTCTGGGAAATAGCCGGCAGAAACTCCTTTGACGAAGGGAAGCGCGCGAAGTTCCTTATGTCGACGCGCTCGTTTGCCCCGAATCCGAACTTCCCGACGCCAGTCTTGTTTTCAGCATCGAGTCCGACGCTCACCGCCCAGCCCACCCCAACGTAGGCTTCCGACTCCTTTACCGTGACGGGATCATCAAACAGGTCTTCTGGGAACAGCTTTGTTCCCGGCACCGCAATCACTCGCAACTCTCCCGAGAGGCCCGCCTTCACCGAAAAGGTTGTGTCGTCAGCCTGCAGAGGGACACCTTGTTTGAAGTCCAACGAAGACGAAAGCTTCTTGAGCTTTACGTTGCTCAGAGGCTTGGTGCGGAGGAAATTTAGATCCAGTTCCGGGAGCCCGGATTGGAATATGCCTCTCAGGTACTTGCCGATTCCCGACAGCGGGTTCGGCGTGACGTCGAATGCGAATCCAAGAGCGTCAGTAATGTTGATTGTCGGCATAAGAGAAGTATACTCACGATCAGATCTCTTGTCCCGCTCCGCGGGAAATTAATTGCCGTTGTTTTCCCGGAGAAAGAGCAAGCCGCGGGTCATGTTCTCAAGGGCGGACGTTCCGACGTGGCGTGCGCCCCCCGGCGAGCAGCGTCGGCCCCGGAGGCTACCGGTAGTTTGGCTGCGGGACAGCCCAAGATTGCGGGTGTTTTATTTAGCCGTATTGAGGTTCTTTCGACGAGTGCGCGATGCGCTGTGCCATACCGCTCGGGCGAATGCTGCGCGACAATGAATCGAGGAGTCCTGATGCAATCACTAGTTGCAATTCTCTCGCTCGGCCTAGTTGCCCTGCTATGGCCGCCACCGTCTTTCGGCCAGGAGAAAGAGCTGCGGTCACCCGATGTCCACTATGCCCCCACCCCGCAGCGAGTTGTCGACCGTATGCTGCGTCTAGCCAAGATTGGCCCAGAGGATGTCGTTTACGACCTCGGTTCTGGCGACGGACGCGTTGTGATCACGGCGGCCAAGCAATATGGCGCGCGAGGGGTCGGCATTGAACTGGATCACAGACTCATCGAGAAATCGCGGCAGAAAGCAGTGGATGCCGGTGTAGGCGATCGGGTGACCTCCCGCCACGAAGACCTGTTTGAAGCAAATCTTGGAGATGCGACGGTAGTCATCACCTATCTATTGCAGCCAATGAACGAAAAACTCCGCCCTATTCTGTGGCGGCAACTTCGGCGCGGCGCGCGGATCCTCACCCACAGCTTCGACATGGAGCCAAAATGGCCCGCCGATGAACGCATCGATATGGTCGGCAGCACCATCTACCTGTGGACCGTGAAGTAGCCGAGCCCAGAACGCAAGTGACGGGTCAAGCTAGCGCGTCAAACCAGCGGATCGAAGCCGCCACTCCAACCCCCGGGCCACCGGCAAGACCAAACGTCGAGCCCAAGCATCGAGCCGCGCATTATGAAAGCCGATTTCCCCCCAAGCATCGCTGCCTCTCCAGGCCATGTTTCCCCTCCACCGCAAATCAGGAAGTTGACCCTACGTGAAACTTCTGATAGGACAAAGACATGAGCGACCCTGCTGATCCTAAGGCTGTTCTGCCCTACAACGCCGAGAAGTACCGCGGTCGCTATTCCGAGGATCAGTTCTGGAAAAAGGTCCGGCGCTATGCCAAGACAGCGGGAAAGAATGTGGTCGAGACGGCCTTGCAGTTGTACTATGCCGCCGAGTCGCCGCATACACCGGTCGGGGCGAAGGGCGTGATTTACGGAGCCCTGGCGTACTTTATCTCTCCGATCGACATCATTCCCGATCTGCTGCCGGGCATCGGCTATACGGACGATCTGACCGTCCTGATTGCCGCCATTGGAATAGTCGCGGCGAATATCTCTCCCGAAATAAAGGAACAGGCGCGGACAAAGGTTGACGAGTGGTTCGCCGACTGACCACGGCCCGCTGAGGTTTTATAGAATTGATTCCCCAGTTTCCACGTAATGATCAATATTGTTTCTGTAAAGACGGAAACTTTATAGGATGATTATGTACTACCTGAATTATGCACAGATTCGGCGTAGCCATCGTCGATGGAGTTGTGGCGATAGCGGCACTCGTGTCAACTCAGTGATTTCGCAAGTCGTCTTTTCTGCTGTTTCCCTCCCCGTTTGAGCCGCCTCCTGATCCCGGCAGGGCAAAAGCGGGCTGGCAAGCGGCGTGTTCCCAGTACGTTGCGGCGAGTGCATGAAATTTTATGCATGGAGTGCCCCTCAGCTCAGCGCACCCTCCACCACCGGCGCCAAGCTCGATCCCGGCGGCCCCATCGCCCGCAGCCGTCGCATCAGCCGTTCAAACAGGCCCTTTTCCTGATAATGATCGCTGTAGCTGACACCCGTTCTGCCGGCGTGCCGCCAGATCTTGGCCGCCACGAACAGAAAACGCAGCCGCGCCGTCGCCAGGGTGGTGTGCCGCAGCGTCTCCACGCTGGCCTGGGCTTCGCGGTTGAACAGCAGCAGCCAGCAGTTGAGATTGTAGGCCAGCATGGCCAACTGAAAGTGATTGCGGTTCATGTCAAAGCGGCGCGAGGGATGGGCCGCCAGCCCGGCGTCGTTGTTGGCCTCCTTGATCAGGTTCTCGGCTCCGGCGCGCTGATTGTAAAACCACACCACCGCCGCGATCGGCTCGGCCAGATTGGTGACAAACACGCGGTAGGTGTAAGCGCTGGTGGCGAACAACTGGTATTGCTCGGCCGCGCCGGCCTTGGGCTCGTTTTCGTAACGCAGCGCCAGGAAACGGCAGGCCCGCGCCCAGCCTTGCGGTTGGTAGAGGAATTCGCATTCCGCGTCCGCGTCGGAGCGGGGGGAGGGTTTCCATTCTGCTTGCTGCAAGCGCTCGACCAGGCGCCGCGTTTTGCGCGCCACGATGACGAACTGACAAGCCGCCTTTTCATAGGCCTCCACCGCCTCCCAGCAATAAAAGCCGGAATCGGCCCGCGCCAGGATTTTCTTCACGCCGCCCGGCAAAGTCCGGAAAGCGCTTTCGAGGTGGGCGGCGATCTGTCGGCCCGTGGGCCGGTCGCCGTTGCGCAACCCGCCCATCAGGTATTCGCGCGTCTCGGCCAGGAAGGTCAGTATCGGCTGGTAGCTGCGCTTGCCCTTGTTCTTGGGGTTGTAGCTCTTGCGCCCGCCCATCTGGCGGCCGTAGAGGGTATGCACGGTGGTGTCGGTGTCCAGCGTCACCGTCTCCAACTTCACGTGGGCCGCGGCCCAGACTCGTTCCCGCAGCTGGCGCTGAATGGAAAGGATCTGCTTCGCCACGTTGAGGTGCAGCGAGGCCAGAAAGCGCCACAGCGTGGACTGCGGCGGCAGACGCGTCACTTGCAAGATGCCGGTCAGGATGGGGTCGCGAGCGATGAAGCGGAGTTGGTTGAGCCGCGCAAAGCCGACATAGAGGCCGAGCACGAGGGCCAGCACGAACTGGTAGGGGCTCATGGCTCGGGTGATCCGTTTGGTCGTGAGGGTTTCTTCCAGCAGCGCTTGGAAGCCGAGTTTTTCGAGCAGGGTGGCGACGGGCAGCAAGCCGCCGTAGGGAGTCAGATTCTTGCCACGGAAGTGATAGGGCGTGGCAGCCCCGATTTTATTGGGCCGCGGGGCCCTCGCGCCGGGGCCTTGTTTGACGGGCCTTCGGGAGCTATGCTGTTTTCGTTTGGTAACCATTTGGGTGACCTCCTTGGGGTTGACTGGCGAAGCTGAAATCTTTGCCAGCCTACCTTTTTACCCCATGTTTTCGGGGGTCCCCAAATGGTTCCTGGCGGCTCAGCCCTCACCAGGTGCACCGGCAGTGCATAATTCAGGTACTACGGTTGTACAATTGACATAACGGTAGTAAGACTTCCAAAGTTGGTGCGACGTGGGGCAAACTCAGATAGGAAATCAGGCCGGTTCAATTAGTGGTGTCCATCACCTTCTCGATTCCGGCGAGACCGTCCATCTGTGTGTCTTACGGGAGGAGTCAGGCGATTGGAAGGCACAGCTTTCCGGCAGGGCGTTTTCTGTCGCTGCACCCGTGGAGAATCTGGAGGTCGCCACGCGTCAGGTTGCCACCTGGTTTCGGCGAGCTTTCCCGCGCCATGTTTGCAATCCAAAGTGTCAGACCCGAGCGTTTGGGAGCGTCGTCGAGGAGATGATCGAAAAGGACCTCCCTTGCCATTCTCATTCAGTGACTTTCAACGGGTCGGTTCCAGAGGCGCCGGAGTTTCTTCCTTAACTCGGACGAGTTCCAACTAGCCCTCGGATGAGGCGCGTCGTGGCGTCTAACCCCTCCCTTCAGGGGCTGTGGAAGAATCGGGGACTGGAAGGTGTGCCGCCACGCCGTCAACGTCGCCGCTCCAACGTGACCTCGGTGTTGATCGTTTCGCCGCCGCGCAGCACTCTCACTTCAACAACATCGCCCACCTTGCTCTCCCGCAGGGCGTAGGTGAAGTCGTAGAGGTTCTCTATCGGCTTGTCGCCGAAGTGAATCAGAATGTCGTCGGCCACAAGTCCGGCCTTGGCGGCGGGCGAGTCCGGGGTCACGTCGGCGAATTTGACGCCGATCTCCACTTCTCCGAAATCGGGTACCGAGCCGAACCAAGGTCCGTACCCTCCGCCACCACCTCCGGGTCTTCCCCCGTGCGCCGGCGGAGCGACCTTGGCGAACGTGGGGCGCTCGCCGGCGGCCTGCAATTCGCCTGCAATCTCGGCAACCATGTCGACCAAACGCGCGGCCGACTCGCCGTCAATTTTGTCCCAGGTGTCGGATGGCTTGTGGTAGTCGGAATGCAGTCCGGAAAAGAAGAAAAGTACGGGGAGATTTTTCGCGACAAACGAGGTGTGATCGCTCGAGCTGTAGCCTGATTTGGAACGGTCGAGCTTGAATCCGTGCTTCCCGTTGACCTTCTCGATCAGCGACTCGAACGTGGACCCGGTTCCTATGCCGCCGACGTAGACCTTGTCTTTCTTGATGCGCCCCACCATGTCCATGTTCAGCATGGCGGCGGCTTGCTCGATGGGACGGGTGGGGTGATTGACCCAATGTGACGAACCGATCAAGCCGATCTCTTCTCCCGCGAAAGCCAAAAATAGAAGGCCGCGTTCGAGGCTCTCCCGTTGCGCGGAGAACAAACGCGCCAGCTCCATCAACCCGGCTGTCCCGGAAGCATTGTCGTCGGCTCCGTGGTGAACCTTGCCAATCTGAGAGGGGGCCAGCGAGTTCTGGTCCCCGAGGCCAAGGTGGTCATAGTGAGCGCCGATCACGATGTATTCGTCGGTCTTACCGGGCAGATAGCCGACCACGTTGTGGACTGTGGCCTGGCGGCGTTCTACGTCTATTTCGAGGGAGATGGTCATCGATTCGGGAAACGAAAATGATTGCGGCTGCGGGCCCTTGTTGATGGCAGCCTGGACGTCTTTCAGCGACTTGCCCGCATCGGCAAACCACTTCTCGGCAACCGCATTCTTGAGGTGACCCATCAGAATACCGGCATCGTCTGGGCCGGCAATGCCGCCGAATTTCAGCAGGGTGTCCTCGTCCTTGTCGCCCAGCATGCCGTTGACGAGCAGCACAGCCTTGGCGCCGCGGTTGCGGGCGTTGATGGCCTTGCTGATGAGGTGGGAATGGTGGGTGTGGCGCTGTGCCTTGCCGTCTTTTTCGCCAAACTGCGGCGGTTCATATCGCAGCAACAGGACGATCTTGTCCTTGACGTCGAGGTGGATGTAGTCGTCGTAGCTACGCTCGTCGGCGGAGGCTCCGTAGCCCGCGAAGACAACCGCGCCACTCACCGTACCGGCGGACGAGAAGTTGACTGGGACGTAGTCCTCACCTAGCTTCAGGCTGTGCTCGGAGTCGCCGGTATGAACGGCCAAGCGATTATTCGGTCCCATTTTGGCGCCGGTGGTGACCGTGAAAGGCTGCAGATACGAATGGCCGTCGACGCCAGGTTCCAGTCCTGCCTGTTTGAATTGGCCCGAGATGTAAGCGGCCGCCTGCTCGAGTCCAGGGGTGCCGGCCGCTCTGCCTTCTAGTTCGGGAGAAGCAAGAAACTGAACGTGCTCGATGTAGCGGGCTTGGTCGGCTTTTTGTTCGAGACCGGCGGCAGCCGCAATTGAGGCTATCGAGAATGCCAGCGCCAGCCCGCCACGCATGAGCCGCGGGTATGAATTTCCAGTTAATATTCGCACAGGGATTTATTGGAGGCCGGGCAGCTCCGGCGCCATGGCGCAGCCGCAGTCATCACCGGCATTGTGGGCGATCTTCTGATACGCGATTTCGTTGTCCACGATCTGTTTCAGTTTGGCCCACTCGACGGCGCCGACCTTCCGGCCGTTGATGAACAGCGAGGGCGTGCCGGTCACTCCGACGCGAGCGGCCTCTTTCATTGATTCTTTGACTTTTTCTTCAGTTTTCTTGCCGTCGAAGCACTCACCTACCTTGGCCGCGTCAAGCTGAGTGCCGGTCAAAAAAGCGGTGAACTTGTCTTTGAAGTTTTCCGGTGTGACATTTTTTTGGTTTTCAAAAATCCAGTCGAAGTATTGCCAGTAGGTTTCCGGGTCGGCTTCCTGGATGCATTGCCCGGCGATGGCCGCGGGCTGTGCCCATTTGTGTTTCGCCAGCGGGAAATCTCGGTAGTACACCCGCACCTCCTCGGGATACTGCTTGGTGAGCTGAGTGCGGAGCATTTTGGCTTCTTTGGCGCAGAAAGGGCACTGAAAATCGCTATAGACGACAATCCTGACAGGCGCCCCTTCGGTTCCAAAACCGGGCGCGCCCATGGCGTCGATCTTTTCATAGTTCTCGACGAACGGGTTCTTGTCGATTTCATAACGGCTGCCGTCTAGGATGTGTTTGCCGTCCTTGCTCACCAGAAGGATCTTGTTCTGGGCAACCATCTTGTAGGAGGCTCTGATCTCGATCCGGAGCAAACCGTCAATCACAGCCGGGCTGGGATCGCCGATTTCAACTTTGACCTGGGGTCGCCACATGTAGAGATGCCGCAAGTAAACCTCGAGGTCGTCCTTGTCGAGCGCGTTGCTAGGGGGCGGAACGGCGCCTGCTTCGGCCTGTTCCCCCGGCGACACTCCGAGGTTCAGCGCCTCGGAGCCTGTTTGAGCTGCCGCGGCCGTCGCGATCAAAGTGACGAGAAGGAAAACCCGCCAGGGCATTCGAGCGTTGACAATCATGTTCATATTCTAACTTACGTGCCAGGAGCCAAATGCTTAGCATTGACTTCCCGTTCTTCTATTGCGGAGGGTGATCCCGGATGCCGCCGCGAAGACGAAGGGAGCCGGTCCAGCAATCGGTCGACGCCGAGTGGAGCCTCCTCGATTTCCATCGCCAGCTCGCGGCCCTCCAAGTAGGCCATCGCGATGAAGGGCCGCCCGTCAGCTTAGTCGATTTTATAGACGGTGCAGATATTGGGGTGTTGCAGCGCGGCGGCGGCGCGAGCTTCGCGTAGGAACCTTGCTTTAGCTTCTTCGCCAAGCGAGTTGGAGGGAAGGAACTTGAGCGCGACCGGGCGCTGGAGAAGATAGATGTTGAGAACGCAGTCGTTCAGCCTGCGCCGCAGCTTGGCCGAAACAGAGACGCGCCCAGCACGCGCGCCTCCGTAGCCTCTTCCGAATCAGTTCTGCTCGTGGCGGCGGCGTAGTCGAGCCAGTGATGCCGAGGATGCGGTAGAAGGTGGTGTTCGGCTCTACTGCTGCGAAGGATGTGCCTGCAGGGACTTCATGTCGAAGTGTATTTCGACAGTCCCGCTCGGTCCGTGGTACGTGAAATCTGCGTGTGCGAGGATGTCCCGGCCCATCTAGGCGACGTAATCCAAACGGTGCCCATCAACTACGACACCCAGTTGTTTCGAGGCGTCTTCGAGATTCGGAATCCCTTGCGCTTCCTGCTCCCATGAAAGAGTGCGCCCCAGACCTGTCTTGGCATCAACGAAACCTATTTCAAATCGTACGAAGTAGACTGGATTCCGGTGAATGCCGCCGGCCCCGAGCCCGTCGGCAATTCTCAACGGTCTAAGACCTAAACTCTGTGCGGCTTCGTTTGACACGCACGTCTTTGTTGCTCCTGTGTCGATCAACACTAAGCCTACAACCCGCTCTGGAATCGGCCTGCCGAGTGATGCACGGGCAACGGTTTCCGCTTCCGGCACAGAAACGCCCACCTTCAGCACTGGGCCCGTTGACTGCAGAAAGCCGGGAGGGTAAGGGAGTTTAGTTCCCGTGGGGGGCTGCGGCGGGCGCTTTCGAATCAAACGTCTGCGACGAGCCATGGGTTACGCCAGCAATCCAAATTCCCAGGATAATGACGCCGGCTCGGCTTTCTTTTTCTGAACCATGGAGACCAAATAGATCTCATCAACACCGAATCGATCGAGCCCGGCCTGATACGCCTCACCGTACGATTCGAAGAAATCGATCACTTCGCCGCTATGCACGACCACGAATTGTCCGCGGTGGTCCCCGAGAAGGGAGGGCAGCAGTTCGTCGAAAGCTGCCTGCTCCTTCGCGAGTTCGTCTGGAATGGCTTTCATGTCTGCCCTCTGCTCTCAGTATCTCACCACTGTCAACCGCCGTAAATAGTCCCATGTGGCCGTCGGGCTTACAACCAGAATCGCCCGCACCTCCAGCAAAGGCGAACGAAAAGCGAAACAAAACCCAACAGCCCCTTACTAGCCTGAATGCATGCGAGGCAAGAACCGCAGGCAACACCAGGAAACTGCCCTCACACTCGCCCCGGCCCAGAAGAACGCAACGTCCCAATCGTTCGAGCGGTTCCGCAAGTTCCAGCTATCATCAGGATTTCTCGGTCGGGCCAACGTGGCCTCGCGCGTTTACCGTAGTTCGTTTGGTGGCGATCGGGACTTTGGAGCGCAATTCGGCTACAAAGCAAACAAGACTTTTCACGATTACCTTGCCTGGTACGAGACCCGGTCGCGGAACTCTTCGTACCAATTCTCGACCACGTGAATAGCCTGGCCGGCGTCTCCGAGCGTTTCGACCACCACGAAGCGCTGCCCGTCGGGGGTGACGTCATACTGCTGGCCTCGGCCCTCGAACGCCGTCTGGTCTTCGAACAGCGGCTGGGCGGCGCCGACTGAGAATGCCGGGCTGGTGGTCACCGAGACGGCCATGAGGGTGCCTCCTTCGACATAGAACATCTCCTTGCCGTCGCCGCGCCAGCGCGGCCCTGTGCCGCCCTGGGTCGAAACCTGCCACTTCGCGCCTCCATCGGGGAAGGGCTGGACATAGACCTCATACCGGCCCGACTCGTTCGATGTGTAGGCCAGAAATTTCGCGTCCGGCGAGAGGTCGGGACCCACTGCATCGAACGACGTGTCGAGAAACATTACCTTCTTGTACCCGTTGCCACCCTCTTCCGCGCGCAGGTACCACAACTTTCCCCCGCCCGAACCCGCCAGGTATTTCCCGTCCGCGCTCCATTCAAACCCCCACTCATTCGCCGGCGTGGCAAGCAAAGATTCGGTCTCGCCGCTGCCGTCGGCCGGCTTGATAAAGACGTCAAAATTTCCGTTTCGAATGGACGAAAAACTGATCTTGTCTCCCCGTGGCGTCCAGGTGGGCCGGGCATCGTTTGCTGTATCGAACGTCAGACGGCGCTTGAGGCCCCGTGCCACCTCGTGCACCCAGACGTCGCCGTTCTCGTTTTCGCGCGCCTGGACGACGACCTGGCTGGCGTCGGGGGACAGAACGGGGAATTGAATTAGCGGCTGGGGCGCCCCGATCGTCCCGAGCTTGTCGCCTGCACGGTCCCGCCAGATCAACTGCTCGAGGCCCGTCTCGTCGCCGGGGAGGTAGACCATTGTGCCGTCGCGCGAGACGCTTGGAAACGACCCAGTTCCCGCGACTGGGAACGGCTCCCCAGTGGAGCGCAAGGTTTCCGCGGAAAACGGCAAGGCCCACAGGGCGCTTTCGCTCTGGTAGACGATGTGGCCCGTGGGCGAGTAGACAGGCCAGTAGCCGGGGGCTAATAGGTCTTGGCGCCCACTTTCCAGGTCGAGCACAACGATCTCGGAATTGCTCGGGGACCCCCTCGTGAAAAGAAGACCGCGGTTGACGCCCTGGTTCGGCAAAAAATGGCGGGACCAGTGAGGTAGTTGCTGTTCCGACTCCTCCGGCTCGAACAAGAGCTTGGCTGTCCCACCCTGCGCAGGCACTTCATAGAGCCCAAAGACGCCTCCAACGTCAGACCTAGAGCTAAAGACGATAGAGTTGCCATCCGGACTCCAAGTCCCCCCCAAAAAACCCTGCGGTGTAGAACAGATGGTCGATGCCGGCCCGCTGTGCACGGAAACCTTTTTCAGCTCCCCCTGCAGCTGCACTGCCCCGAAAGCCACGAAATCACTGTTCGGCGACCAAAACGGATAGACGGCTGCGCTTGCGGTTTCGATCTTGCGTGGTGTGAGGCGGTCGAGGTCCCAGATCCACAGCTCGCTGGCTGGACCCAGGCGGGTCGTGTAGGCGATGTGCCGGCCGTCGGGAGAGATCGCCACCTGGAGTTGCACTCCTTCGACCGGCAACGCGAATCGGCGCAGGGGCGTTTCGGGGCCTTCCTGAGGCGAACCGAGCCACGAGGAAAGAATCACCCCGGCGGCAACGATTAGCAGGGAGCAGGCTACGAGAAGGCCGGTTCGCAGCAAGGGGTAGCGGCGTTCCAGGCCCTCGACCTTGCGGGCCGCCTCGCGCGGCAAGATCCGGATAGATACGGAGCGCTTGCGGTCGATGTCTTCGGCTTCATAGACGACAACGTCGCCGCGACTCGCCACTTCTTCGACAACGTGATATTTGACCAAGGGGTGGCTGGCCAACGGGGAAGTGTCCACGACCTGCCGTGTTCCCGCACCCGAAGCACCTTTTGGAGACGAAGCTCCGGCGCCACCCTCGCCCAACCCCACACGGGTTTTCACGATGGTCGAGCCTCCCGACGCCAGCTTCTTGATCAGGGTGGTCACATCGAGGATGAAATCCCTGGCATCGTGGTAGCGCTCGTCGCGGTTCTTGGCGAGGCACTTGTCGACGATCCATTCCAACTCCATGGGGACACCGCTGCGCACCCCCGTCAGCGGCTCGGGTTGTTGGTGGACAAACTCATACAGCAGCGCCTGGTCGTAGACGCCCTTGAACGGCCGCTGACCGCTGGTCATCTCGTAGAGCACGCAGCCCAAGGCCCATATGTCGCTGCGATGATCGACCTTGATGCCCTGCGCCTGCTCCGGGCTCATGTAGGCTACCGTGCCGACCGTCGTGTCGAGCTTGGTCAGCTTCGAGCCTTCGGTCAGCAGTGCGAGACCGAAGTCCATGACCGTCACTTGACCTTTGGCGTCGACCATTGCGTTGGCCGGCTTGATGTCGCGATGTACGACTCCCTTCTCGTGCGCGGCTTCCAGACCCAAGGCAATCTGGCGGGCAATCTCCAGGGTATTTTTCAGCGGCAGCGGACCTTGTTCGATCGTATTGTCGAGGCTCTCCCCCTCGATGCACGCCATCGCCAGGAACGTTTTCCCGTCGGCCTCGGCGATCTCATGAATCGTGCAGACGTTCGGGTGATGCAGTGCTGCGGCGGCTTGAGCCTCGCGATGAAAACGCTTGCGGGCGTCTTCATCTTGGAGCAGATGAGGAGCTAGGAATTTGAGTGCGACCGGGCGCCCGAGCTTGGTGTCCTCGGCTTTGTAGACGACACCCATTCCGCCCTCGCCAAGCTTGGAGAGAATCTTGTAGTGGCTGATGGTCTGGCCGATTACAACGGTCCAATTCTATCCTGATTCAGATACCTGTCGGGAACAAGCCTTGTCAACTACTTTCGGACAACCGGGCCGGCAAGGGCTTGATTTGCAACTCTTTCGAGTGACCGGATTTCGGTTCGGGGGGTTTGGACGCAGATCCCGAGTGCGAACCGGATTTCCTATTAGGAGTCTTCAGGCGAGCGCTACCCCTTTCGTTTCGTGAGGTTTAATCCTGTTCGCGGTCCCGGAACTCCTCGTACCAGTTTTGGACGACGTGAATGGCCTGCTGGTCTTCCGCCTCTTCACCCAAGGATTCGACCACGAGAAACCGCTGCCCGTCAGCCGAGACGTCAAAGTTCGTTGCTGGTCGAGTGCCAAATCCGGCATGTCGGAACAACGGCCTGGGTGAGCCCGCCTGAAAGCCGTTTTCTGTCGAGACAGACACCGCCATCAGCGTCTCTCCCTCGACATAAAACAGCTCCGTGCCGGTCTTGGCCCAGCGGGCTTGGACGCCCCCACTGGGGGAGATCCGCAGCTTGCCAGCGCCGTCCGGGAACGACCTCACATAAACGTCGTTTGGCCGGGACTCGTTCGATATGTACGCGAGGAAAAATCCGTCGGGGGACACGCGACCCGCGGCCTCCGAGAAACGAGTCTCTAGAAATGGGTGGGCATCAAAGCCGTCGCCTTGCGCGTTGCGCTCCAGATACCAAATATCGGTTCCTGTTTGCAAAGAGCTCCGCTGATGCACCAAATACTTGCCATCAGCCGTCCAAGAACTCACCAGCAGCTCGGCTTCGCCGGTCCCATCCGCAGAGCGCTGGAAGATATCGAAATTCCTCTCTCCGCGGGCGGAGAATACGATTCCCTCTTCGGAAGGCGTCCATCCTAGCAGTATCAGCTTGCTCGAACGTTAGCCGAGTCTTGACCGGGCGTGCCAGTTCGTGCACCCACACGTCCGTTGTGTCCCCTTCTCTCCCCATCACAATCACCCGCTGCTGGTTTGGCGAAAGCCAGGGTTGACTAATCCTTTCCTGTAGCTGGCCAACGAGTTCCAGTTGTTTTCCGTCTCGGTCTCTCCAGCCCAGTTGCTGTAACCGGCTGAAAGAGTCGGTAGCCACCAAACTCCCGTCCGCGCCCACCGTCGGCTCGCCCAGGCCCTCAGCGACGGGAAAGGCCTCCCCAGTCGACTGCAGCGTCTCGATGGAAAACGGCAAGGCCCATAAACCGCTCTCGTAACGATTCGTTTGGTAGAGGATGTGACCGCTCGCGGAATGGACTGGATAGGCCCCTCTGCCCAGAAGCGTCCACTCGCCCGTCTCAGGGTCCCCGACAGCCAGATCTCGATTAGGCTCGCTTCGTCCCACTTCGAAAAGGATAGGGCGGACCGCGCCTCGCTCAGGCAAGAAATGCGGGTTGGTGAGGCTTCTTGCCGTACTCCCGAATAGTCGCTCGGTCTTCCCACCGTGCGCGGAGACTTGATAGAGGCTCGCCGGTCCGCCGGCGGCAAAAGCTACGACTTCGCCGTCGAGACTCCAGGCCCCTCCCCGAAATCCCGCTGCGGGCAATGGGCACAGGCTGATCGATGCCCCCCGTCCAGGTAGATCTTCCGCAGCTCACCACCGGCGGCAAAGCCGATGAACTTGCTATCGGGCGACCAGAACGGCCTTTCCGCATCCTCGGTGTCGGCTAGTTCGCGTGGTTCTTCCCGCTGCAGATCGCGTATCCAGATGGTCCCTTGGTTACTTCCAGCGAGATAGGCGATGTGCTTGCCGTTCGGTGAAATGGCCGCCCGGCCGGGCACATTCGCGAGGAAGTTTTCAGGGCTGAAGGCGAATCGTCGCACCGGCAGCGGTGGTGTCGTTTGACGGAAGTGAACGAACGAAACGGTGAGGAACGACATCAGGAGGACAGCCGCAGCGGCCATGTACACCCGCTCGCGAGTAGCCCGAGAACCCGCCTCGTGCTCGTGACGCACGGGTCCAGCCGTGCCGGGCAGGGCCTGCGGCCCGCCGTCCGGCGTGGCCTCAAAGGTAGAGAAAGTCTCGGTAGTGCCAGGCACTCCTTCGTCTCTAGCTCCAGCGCTCTCTGCTTGCAAAGGAGCCGAACCCCGCGCACGCACACGGCTCACCACCGGCGCGCTCGGGCGCAAGATCGTCGACTTACCCGACTCGATCTTTTTCCCCAGGGTCGCGAGATCGACGATGAGATCACCGGCGTTTTGGTAGTGCTCCTCAGTTTTCTTCGCCAGGCATTTTGCGACAAGCCATTCGAGTTCCATCGGCACGCCAGTGCGTAGCGCGGTCAACGGCTCCGGTTCTTCATTCGTGATCGAGTACGTTACCGCTTGGTCGTACTCCCCCCGGAACGGCAGCAGCCCCGCGACCATCTCGTAGAACACGACGCCCAGCGCCCAAATATCGGTGCGGTGGTCCGTGCCGGTCGCCAGCGTTTGCTCGGGCGACATGTAGGCAATCGTGCCCAGCGTCGTATCCGTGCGGGTGAGCCGGGAGCGCTCGGCCAGTTGCGCCAACCCGAAGTCCATGATCTTGACAAGCTGCTCCGATGTTCCCTTGGAGGTGATCATCAGATTGGCCGGCTTGATGTCCCGATGGAAAACGCTCTTGGCGTGGGCCTCTTGGAGCCCTTTTGCTGTTGGATGGCGAAGTCCAAAGTTTCGCCCAGCTTCAACGGACCAGCCTCGATCCTCTTGGCGAGCGTTTCACCTTCCAAGTAGGCCATAGCAATGAAGATTTGCCCTTCGGCCTCGTCGATTTCGTGGACGGTACAAATGTTGGGGTGATCGAGCGCCGCCGCGGCCTCCGCTTCGCGAATGAAGCGCTCTTTTTCTTCCTCCGCGCCCAGCAGGTGGGAAGCAAGAAACTTCAGGGCAACAGGACGTTTGAGTTTTGTGTCTTCGGCCCTATAGACGACACCCATTCCGCCCTCGAAGCTTGGAGAGGATCTTGTAGTGGCTGATGGTGGAGCCGATCACGACTGTCCCAGTCTAGCGTAGAGAAGGTGGATGTCGAGAACGCAATCGTCCTGCCCGCACCGTGGCTTCCCCGAAACGGAGCCGCGCCCGCAAGGGTGCGGTCGAGGGTCGTCAATGCGTCGGGGTCGCCGTCGGAATGCGGTCATTGCCAGAGAGAGCCGCGCGGACTCGACCGCACCCTTGCGGGTACGGCTCTGTTGAACCCTCGCTCGAGCTGACTGCCTGAAAGTTCGGGGTTCCGACCTGGTGATTGGAGTGCCTGTGGTTGAAATTAAATGATGGCGGCGCTCAGCACGCTCTCTTCGGTCGCCTCTTCGCTGCCCTGCTGGCTCACGATTCGGCCCTGGCTCATCACCAGGATTCGGGTGCTCATGGAAAGGATTTCTGGAATTTCAGACGACACGAGCAGAACCGCGGCGCCGCTCCGGGCGAGGTCGGCGATCATCCGGTAGATTTCGCGCTTGGCCCCGACATCGATTCCCGCCGTGGGTTTGTCCAGCAGGAAGATCCTTGCTTGCGTGCTCAGCCATTTTGCTAGGGCGACCTTTTGCTGGTTTCCTCCGCTGAGGCTGGCGACCGTTTGCTGCGGCCCGCTGGCCCGGATGTCCGTCTTCTGCATCATCTCCGCCACGAACTGATTTTCGCGTTTGTCGCTGAGGACCCCCGCTTTGGCGAAATGCTTGACGATGGCGAGCGTGATGTTTTCGCCCACGCTGCGGCAACCGACGACTCCTTCGCCAGACCGGTCTTCCGGCAGATACGCAATGCCATGGGCGAGGGCTTCTCTGGGGGACTTGATCTCGACCGGCTTTCCGTCTACTTGGATGCTCCCGGCGCCGGGGCGAGTCGCGCCGATGATCGTTTTGCAGACGTCGGTGCGTCCCGAGCCGACCAGGCCGGCGAGACCAACGATTTCCCCGGCGTGCAGTGTGAAGCTGACGTTTTCGAACACGCCCTCGCGCGTGAGGTTGTCGACTCGCAAAAGCTCCCGGCCGTGGCTGTCCGGTTTGTCGGGAACCTGCTCGGACCATTGACGGCCCACCATCTTGCTGACGAGGAATTCCCGATCCACTTTCTCGTCGATTTCGAAGTCACCCGCCAGGCGGCCGTCCCTCAGAACGGTGACTCGATCGGCGATCGTGAAAATCTCCTCTAGCCGGTGCGAGATATAGAGAATCGTCGTCCCTTCGGACTTGAGCCGCCGGATGATCTCGAACAGCCTTTCCAGCTCGCTGGGGCCTAGCACGGCGGAGGGCTCGTCCATGATCAGAACTTTGATCAGATTCTTCGCGATCGGACCCTTGGCCGAAACCGCGAGTGCCCTGGCGATCTCGACGATTCTGCGGTCGCCCGCGCCGAGCTGTTTGACTTGAATTCCCGGATCGAGGTCAAAGCCGAGCCGCGCTAAAAGCCGGGTCGCCTCCGAGCGGAGCGTGGGCCAATCAATGAGGCCGAGCGTGGTTCTGTGCGGGCGTCCGAGGAAAACGTTTTCGGCGACGCTCAGCTCGGGAACCAGCGTGCATTGCTGGTGGACAATGGAAACGCCCGACTCCAAGGCTTCATGGGGATTGCCGAATCGCACCTGGCGGCCATCGAGATGAAGCGTCCCATGGTCAGGCTGTAGCGCACCGCAAAGCACCTGCATCAAGGTTGATTTGCCGGCGCCGTTCTCGCCCAGGATCGCGTGAACCTCGCCTCGCCGGGCTGTGAAGTTCACGTGGTCCAGGGCGCGGGTGCCGCCGAAGTCCTTGACGATGTCGCGGGCTTCCAGCACCGGAGTGGAATCTTTGGGTTCAATGTCCAATCGGCACCAGTCTAGCAGTCGGGGTAGGGCGGGTCGCGCCGGTGGTTTGTCGTTTATTGCAGTGGGTCGGAAGCGGGTCCAAAGGTGGGTCCAAGTTGGTCGAATGTATAGCTTCGCCGAAAAAAACTCTTGACGGAATAGGCGTTTCGGGGTATGCTTTAGGTAGGCGAATAAAAAGCGAAAGGTTACGAACGTGGCAAACAATATAAAGATAGGGCCAGCCGGATGGTCGTATGACGATTGGAAGGGCGTTGTTTATCCATCACCGCGCCCGAGGGGCTTTCATGAAGCGGAATACCTCACCCGCTTCTTTCCGATGATCGAAATTAACACGTTCTTCTATCGTCCTCCGCGGCGGGAGCTGGCCCAACTATGGGTCAACAAAATTGCGGGGAATCCAGACTTCCAATTCACCGCCAAACTCTACAAGGCGTTCACTCATGAGCGCATTCTGAACAAGCACGATGTCAGCGCATACTGCGACGGCATCGCCCCGCTGATGGAGAACGGGCTTCTCGGTTGTTTGCTGATGCAGTTCCCTTGGTCGTTCCGTTACAGCCAGGAGAACCAACAATACTTGCGAAGGCTCAAACAGACCTTCCATGACTACCCCTTGGTAGCCGAGCTGCGGCATGCCAGTTGGAACTCAGAAGAGGCCCTCAGCGTGCTGACCGAAAACGAAATCGGATTTGCCAATATCGACCAGCCTCATCTGCATCACTGTTTTCCCGCGACCGACTACGCAACCTCTTCTATTGGTTACGTGCGCCTGCACGGCCGAAATTACCACGAGTGGTTCAATTTTCAAGACAACGCGAGCCGAACTGACGGGCTCACCGCAGTTCAAGCGCGCTACAACTACCTCTATTCGCCGGCGCAACTCGAAAAGTGGTCCCAGCGAATCCGAAATGTCGCCGAGCAAACCACCACCACCTTCGTTGTGACCAATAATCACTTCCAGGGTAAGGCGGTCGTCAACGCGCTTCAGCTCATGGATATGGTGTCCAGCGAACGCGTCTCGGTGCCTCCGAAACTGCTAGATCGCTACCCGGAATTGCTCTCGATCGCCCGCAACGCTCCTGCCCAGCGATCGCTCTTCTTGGTGTCGCCAACGGAGCACCGCCAGCAACTGGCCAGTTAACTGGCGTAGAATGCCCTGCGGGTCTGCTCGTCGGGCGGCTTGGAAGCTTTCCCGTTTTATCCGGCGCTAGATTGATGTTTTCACACGAGAGATGTCCCCGACTTTCGTGGGTGATCACCAGACCGTCGCCCGGCGGGTGAGGGAAGTCCTGAAGGGGGCGTAGCGTCCGCCAAGACCTCATTGCGACTTCCGTTGAGATGGTTTCCGTGATTCGCGTTGTCAGCGGTTTTCAGCGGGTTTTGGCTATGTTCGCTTATCCTATTGGTAGACCTCATTTTTTCGCGAGATGGGTATCCGGTTGACTCAGGTAGCCCCAATATCTTGTGGTTTGGGGATTTTCTTGGGTTCTGTAACCGGGTGAACAATCATCTTGTAAGTCGCCGGATCCACGGCTACCGCCTGCTGGACGAGCCGATAGAAGAGTTTGCCTCGGCTTTTGGAGTTGCGGCGGTTGAAACGGAAGGTGAACTCGTCCAGGTGTAGTCCAGATGTTTGTGGCTCACGGCGCCCTGATGGGTGCCCAGCAGCCAGCGCTTGAGCAGTGACATCATGCGGTGGACGCGGGGCATCAATTCCGACGCGGACTGCTCCTGCCTGCTGACAACTGTGACCTGATGGACGTAGCCTTCCTTTTTCAACCCGGAGTAACCGGGCCAGCCGTCGGTATGCACCACGCTGCCCGGCTCGATGCACTCCTCCACGAAAGGCAACAGGCTCTCGCCCGAGGCATCCTCGATTCTCTTCATGCGAATCCGGCCGATACCCCGCCCATCCTCTTGAGCGGCCACTGCGATCAATGCTTTGTTTTTCAGGTTTCGGCCCCGCAGGCCCTCTTCGAGCCCGCCCCAGTAGCTTTCATCGACTTCCACTGTCCCGGCGAGCAAATCCCGTCCCGGCCGCACCATCGCGCGCCGCATTTTGTGCAGCCAGGTCCAAGCCGTTTCGTACCTGTTGAGCCCCAACACTCTTTGCAGTCCCAAAGCGCTGGCTCCGGTCTTTTGGGTGGTGACCCACCACATCGCACGAAACCACAACGGCAAAGGGCTGCGCGTGTCCTGAAAGATGGTCCCGGCGGTCACCGAGGTTTGGCGCCCACACGCAGCGCACTGCAGCAGCACTTTTCGCAAAGGCCACGACTTTCCACAACCGCAACCCGGACAGCGGAAACCGTCCGGCCAGCGCAGCCGGAACAGATACTCCCGGCAGGCCTCCTCACTGCTAAAACGGGCCTCGAACTCTGGCAGGTTCTGAGGGTAATCTTCCATCTGCCGGCATACTACATCTTGGGGCTACCTGAGTCAACCGGATACCCATCTTTCGCGATTTCGTTTATATTTTCTTAACATGATTTCCGCGGGTCGGACGTGCTGGCTACCCCCGACCTGACTACCCTCGACCGCACGCTCGCGGGCGCGGCTCTGTTTCGGCCAAGCCCCGCTTCAAGATAAAGTTTCCTTCATGTGATTTCCGCGCGGGTCGATCGAGTGCCCGGATCGGCCGCCGGACGGGATTTTTCCTCGTCCGCCAAGTGGGCGGTTTCTGTTTCTTCGCCCGGCCTCCTCTGACGCCGGGTCCCGCTTCAACGGCTGAGTTGGGGCGCAACGGTCACGCGGGCCGTCGCCGTATTGACGGGGCGAGGGGGCCATGGGCAGCCCGTCAGCGCGGGCCGGTGATCACGTTTGTTGAGAAGAGTGCCGGTTGTCTTGGCTTCGATCAGGGGATAGCTGCCCTGGTTTCCGGACTCGATGTTTTTCCGCTGGGTGTTACCTGGTGTTATTACACCAGGCGGGTTTTTCAGGTTTTGATTTGTTGGTTTATGTTATTGATTTTGATGGGTATCCGGTTGACTCAGGTAGCCCCAATATCTTGTGGTTTGGAGATTTTCTTGGGTTCTGTAACCGGGTGAACAATCATCTTGTAAGTCGCCGGATCCACGGCTACCGCCTGCTGGACGAGCCGATAGAAGAGTTTGCCGCGGCTTTTGGATTTGCGGCGGTTGAAACGGAAGGTGAACTCGTCCAGGTAGTAGTCCAGATGTTTGTGGCTCACGGCGCCCTGATGGGTGCCCAGCAGCCAGCGCTTGAGCAGTGACATCACGCGGTGGACGCGGGGCATCAATTCCGACGCGGACTGCTCCTGCCTGCTGACAACTGTGACCTGATGGACGTAGCCTTCCTTTTTCAACCCGGAGTAACCGGGCCAGCCGTCGGTATGCACCACGCTGCCCGGCTCGATGCACTCCTCCACGAAAGGCAACAGGCTCTCGCCCGAGGCATCCTCGATTCTCTTCATGCGAATCCGGCCGATACCCCGCCCATCCTCTTGAGCGGCCACTGCGATCAATGCTTTGTTTTTCAGGTTTCGGCCCCGCAGGCCCTCTTCGAGCCCGCCCCAGTAGCTTTCATCGACTTCCACTGTCCCGGCCAGCAAATTCCGTCCCGGCCGCACCATCGCGCGCCGCATTTTGTGCAGCCAGGTCCAAGCCGTTTCGTACCTGTTGAGCCCCAACACTCTTTGAAGTCCCAAAGCGCTGGCTCCGGTCTTTTGGGTGGTGACCCACCACATCGCACGAAACCACAACGGCAAAGGGCTGCGCGTGTCCTGAAAGATGGTCCCGGCGGTCACCGAGGTTTGGCGCCCACACGCAGCGCACTGCAGCAGCACTTTTCGCAAAGGCCACGACTTTCCACAACCGCAACCCGGACAGCGGAAACCGTCCGGCCAGCGCCGCCGGAACAGATACTCCCGGCAGGCCTCCTCACTGCTAAAACGGGCCTCGAACTCTGTCAGGTTCTGAGGGTAATCTTCCATCTGCCGGCATACTACATCTTGGGGCTACCTGAGTCAACCGGATACCCATCTTGATTTTATTGTGTTAAGGGTGGCCCCCCGGTGTGTTGCCTGGGGGGTGACCGCGCAATCCAGGGGCGTTGTCTGGCGGGTGACCTTGCAACCCTGGGGCGTTGTCTGGCGGGTGACCGCGTAGCCTAGGGGCCCGTGGTGAAAGTCCGAGGGCGGCGAATAAAAGAGACAGCCAGCCGATTTCCGCGCGACTGGCATTGAAAACAAGGCAGTTCGGCGACCGGAAATCGGTGGCGGTCCCCCATTTTCGCCCGCAGCCACTTCCGCTGCGGACTGCTAGGGGCCGTGTCTATTTCCAGTCTCGTTTCTGATCTGACGGTGCCGAAGAACCAAATGGGAGAGCTGTCCCCTTCTTCCTTCATTCCACGGTCGTCGGTCCGCTGAAGGGTGTTGGTGAGGTGGTGTTTTGTGAGATACCGGCCGCGAAGCGACCGGTCTTGGGCCCACCCCTCGCCCCGAAGGACCGTTGCTAACGGTCGTTCGCCACACCGAGATTCTCGGTTGCGGGGGCAGGGACACCGGTCCTAAAAGGAGCGGCCTGTTTGAAACCAAGCCAGGTGAATGTGGCTGGCCCGGCAATGCATTGGAAAGTGGTAGCCCCGTCCCCGACTTTGCCTACTGTCTTGTCTTTTGCGACTACTATATACATTAATTGTCGACTCCGCACGCTTTGTTGAGGTTTCGAAGAAACTCGTAAGTTCTGTTATTTCAGTGACCGGGCGATCTCGATTGCGGGATTTGGCAGATATTGTCATGAAAAAGCGTTCTTTGCCCCTTCGGGAGACAACTCACCTTTGCGTTCCTTTTGTGAACTGGCCTTTCGTGCACTGGCCTTTTCGTGAACCGGCCTTTTGTGAACTGGCATTTGTGAACGGGGCTGAATGATCGCTTGCCGGTCGATCATTTCACCGCTCTCAGAATAGCGGAGCATTCTCGTATGTCAAGTCCCGAGCAGGCGGATTTGTTGATAACATTGGGATTACTTCTCTTATAAATCCGTGACCGAGTTGGGGGTATTACGGTTTCTTGGGGGAGGAGCGGTTTTTTGTGGTCAAGGTGGCTCGTCGGCAGCCGGTTCGGCTGTTGGTTGGGGCGTTCGCTGCTGCCCGGCTCGCCGCCGCTTGGCCTGCGAGCGTTGAGCACCCAGAGGAAGCCAAGGCTGGACTGGGTGAGAGCCGGGCGGTATCACGCCGACACGAATGCTGGCACGGCGTGCTCCCGGCGTGGCCGGCTGGCGCTGCCGAAGGCGTTGAAGAAGGTTTGCGCTGGCGGATTGCTGAGAAGTTGGGTTCGTTTCGTCATCTTTCCCTTTCGCTTGTCGCTCCGCACTGCCATGTATCCATCGAAAGGTGCGTGGCTGTACGCACTTTTCTTTTTCAGGGCCAACGCAGCGTCGGTAGCCGGTTCGGCGGCACTGCTGGCTTTCGCGCTGTCGATCGATGACTTCATCATCACGTTCTTCAACTCGGGATCCACGGTGACTTTCCCGCTGCAGATCTTCGGAGCGTCGCGGGTGGCAATCCCTCCTCAAATCAACGTGCTCGCCACCGCGATCCTGCTCGTGAGCGTTGCGCTCTTGCTCGCCGGGAACCTGTTCGGCAACCGGCGCGGACGGTCAGTCGACGGCCCCTGACGAGGCGTATGACACCGGAGACCATCGAGTACGGGCAACTCAATGCTGACGAGCTTAGCGTGAACCCGCTCTGGTGGGAGATTTATGAGGAATGCTTTGCGCTTGCAGTGGAGCGCGAAAAACGCACCGCTATCGTCGAGAGTTTGCGGGCGAAAGTTGGCACGGCATTTCACGCACACGAAAACTGCCAGACCATCGCCATTGCACGGACGCACGTCCTCTCTGGGCCCAAAGATTTTCTCGCCTACATTGGCGTCACCGAATCACGTCGCCGTCGAGGAGTGGCTGACGCTCTCTTTCGTTTTTTGCCAAAGAACGACAGGATCTTTGAAGTGGAGGATCCTCGGCACGCCGCGTTGTACAACACGACGGCTGACGCCTGCTGGAAGCGAATTGGCTGGTATCAGAAGCACTTTGGCGCCACTCTTCTCGATTGTCCCTACCTGCAACCACCGCTGATCGCCGGCGTCGATCCTCTTCCGTTGAGACTGATGTGGACGGGTGAGGAGCTGACAAAGGGTCAGGTTCTGGATATGGTCTGGGAACTCTATGAGAAGTTCTTTCATCAAACAAACGGGCTCGCGCTGGATGAGCTGAAGGAGTGTTTTGCGCGGGTCTTGGAGATGGACTGATGCGAGCCTGCTTCTATTGCAACGTTTTGAACTATCATGAGTCTTGGTCGGAAGTCTTGGTCGGACAATCGGAGTGCCGCCCAGACACTCCTGCTTTAACCAGCGTTTCTTCCCTCTATAGTCTCGGATGTAACGCGTCGGCTTAAGCCCAAACTTTGACGAACGCGGCGGAGAGACGGGTGTATCCCGGCTCTTCTTGGGCAATCCGCCGAATTGGTCGACACAGACTCCGCTTGACACGCGGAGCGCAGGCACTAGCGTCATGAGCAGCACTCTTTTACCAGAAGCAGTGGCCCCGCAGCCGGTTGGATCGCCGGTCACAAAGCCGCATGTTATCCCGACCGCGGGCCTGCGAGCGTCGGTGGCCATGATGCCGCTCGTGATGCTGTCCCTCGGGCACAGCATGGTCGATCTCTACTCGAGTATCATCGCCACGCTGCAGCCACTGTTAATCGAAAGATACGCGCTATCGCTCACGCAAGTAGGCATCATCGGGGGAGTCTTCTTGTTCTCCTCCGCGGTCACGCAATTGTTTTTCGGTATGCTTTCCGACCGCGTTCACAGTCGCATGTTCGCGGTCTTGAGCCCGGGCATTGCGGGAGTCATTCTCTCGAGTTTGCTGTTTGCGAGCGGCTTTCCTATGCTGCTGCTGCTGGCGTTTCTGGGCGGGCTGGCGGTGGCGGCTTTTCATCCTTTCAGCACAAAAGAAGCTTCGGTCGCCGGTGGTCAGCGGCGCGGACTTGCGGTCGCGATCTTCGTCAGCTGTGGCACGCTGGGTTTGTCGGCCGGGCCGGCCTTCTTTTCGACGGTGATCGAGTGGGCCGGTGCTGATTCACTGGGCTTGGCGGCCATTCCAGCTTTGGTCGTTTCCGTGATCCTGTTCTGGAAACTGCCTCCCCCGAGCAGCGCGGGCGGTAAGCGGCGCGGGGTGGACTTTGCGCTGCTCAAGCACTACTGGAAGCCTCTCACATTTCACTATGTATTTGTTGTACTTAGGTCCATCGTTCAGGTCGGATTGGTTCAATTCCTGACGGTCTATCTGTATACCGACCGCGGCTTCACTTTCCGCGAAACGAGCCTGGCGTTGACGGTGTGTCTCTTTAGCGCGGCCGCAGGTTCTTTTCTCGGAGGCGGTCTGGCGGATCGCATTGGCGGACCCAAGGTCATGGTCGTTTCGATGGCCGGCGCGACGCCGTTCTTGGCCCTCTTCGTCGCGACGACAGGATGGGTCTCGCTGGTCAGTTTGTTCATTGGAGGAACTTTCCTGCTGTTAACGATTCCTGTAATCGTTGTCATGGCGCAGGAGTTGATCCCCTCTCAGGCGGCAACCGTCAGTGGACTGATGATGGGATTCGCCTGGGGCGTGGCGGGTATGATCTTCGTCCCCTTGATTGGCTGGACGGCGGACCGCGTGGGACTCGAGCCGGTGTTTTGGGTTCTGGCCTGTCTTCCGCTATTGGGATTGGCGCTTTCGTTGAAGATCATGAAGCTCGAGCCCACCTCTGCTCCTACCTGAGCTTCACGGCGCATGAGCTTCACGGCACCTGAGCGGCACAGCGTGAAGCTGTGAACCCGCTGGGCATTTGCTATGATTTTCGCGATGCTCAGCCAAGACGAAGAAGTTCTGCAGAAGAAAGTCGCGAGTTATTTCCCAGCCTGGGAAACGACCGAGCTTCCCGCCCCCCCAAAGATTGGCTGGAAGAGCTGGACCGCGCTAATTGGTCCAGGACTCGTGATGGCCGGGGCCAACATCGGCGGCGGCGAATGGCTGTTTGGACCGATCGTGACAGCCCGCTACGGGGGCCAGCTCATGTGGCTGGCTACCTTGAGCATCGGCTTTCAGGTCTTTTACAACCTGGCCATCATGCGCTATACCCTCTACACTGGCGAGCCGGTGATGGTGGGGTTTCTTCGAACCTGGCCGGGTCCCAAGTTTTGGGCCGTTTTCTACTTAATGGCAGACCTGGGCGGCATCTGGCCCTATTTGGCTTCAAACGCCGCAGTGCCGCTGGCAGCGGCAATCCTGGGCCGGCTGCGCGGTCCAGAGGACGACTCGCTGGTTCGAACGCTCGGCTATGTCATTTTTCTTGTCGCCTTCGTGCCGCTGGTTTTCGGCGGAAAGATCTATAACGCGATTGAGCGCGTGATGGTCACCAAGATCGTCCTGGTGCTGGGCTATCTCACCTTCATTGGAATCTTCCTGGTCAGCCGTGAAACTTGGATCGACGTCTTCACGGGTTTCTTAAAGTTCGGCTCCTTGCCGGAAGGTGAGCTCGACTGGGCGACTCTGGCCGCTTTCGCTGCCGTCGCCGGGGCGGGCGGATTGACCAACATGAATTTCTCCAACTACACCCGTGAAAAGGGATGGGGCATGGGGCCGCTCGTCGGCGCCATACCCAGCTTGATCGGAGGCAGGAAGGTGACACTCTCGCACGTGGGAAAAATCTTCCCGATCGGCGAGGAGAGTATGAAGCGCTGGAAGGGATGGATCAAGCATATTGTTCGCGATCAAGTGGCTATATGGGCTGTGGGATGTGTGCTCGGCATGGCCTTGCCGTCACTGATGTCGCGCGAGTTTATCTTTGGCGCGACAGTGGAAGGTCATGCCGCCGCTGCGATGACCGCGAACGGTATTGCCGAGCGCGCCGGCGACGTCTTCTGGTTCCTCACGCTGCTGTGCGGCTTCATTGTTCTCGCCCCAGGACAGCTTTCCGACATCGACGGCATCACCCGGCGGTGGACCGATGTCATCTGGACCGGCAGCCGCCGGGCGCGCAGCCTGCAAGGGCATCAAGTCAAGAACATCTACTACACAATCATGGTCACCTACTGCATTTGGGGTCTGATCGCCTTGCGGCTCACCCCGGACCCCTTGATGCTGGCGATCGTGACGACAACTTTGCGCAATATCGGGTTGGGCGGGTCGGCGCTCCATGCGCTCTATCTCAACCGCACCATGCTTCCCCGCGAGCTGCAGCCGCCCTGGTACCTGCAAGCCGGACTGGTCGGCAGCTGCGTCTTTTTCATGGGAATTTCGGGGATCGCCTTCCGCCAGCAATGGATCAGGCTGATGAGCAGCTAGGAGTAGCAACAGAGATGAAATGAGGAGGCTCGTCATCCGGGGAGTGAGCTAAACTCCCCAAACGGGCTTCGCCGCCTGCGGTGGCGATCCCAGGTTTTTTCCACTAAGAAAAAAAGGAGATGACGAGCCATGAAAAACAATAGCAAAACTTTCAGAGAAGTGTCGAAGCAAAAGATGATCGAACAAGGCCTAAACGTCGTAGCCGGGGTGGATCTGGGCGATAAGCACAGCCATGTCTGCTTGATCGATCTGGACGGCAACATCGTCGAGCGCAAGAAGCTGAGCACCTCGCCGGCAGCGTTCGAGCGCTACTTCGGCGGCTGGGCCGCGATGCGGGTGGTGCTCGAAGCCGGCTGCCACGCCAACTGGATCTACCGCTTGCTCGAGCGGCTGGGGCACGAGCCGCTGATGGCCGACACGCACCGCCTGGCGCTGATCACCCAATCGCTGTCGAAGGACGATCGCAGCGACGCCGAACGGCTGGCCGAGTTGGGGCTGCGGATGCCCGAGATGCTGAACGCCGTCGAGCCCCGTTCGCTGGCCAGCCAATGCGACCGCGCCGTGCTGAAAGCGCGGGAAACCCTGGTCGAGACACGCACGAAACTGATCAACAGCGTGCGCGGCACCGTGAAGAGTTTCGGGGGCCGCTTGCCGGCTTCGAGCAGCGCGGCCTTCGTAAAGAAAGCCAGTCCCCAGTTGCCCGACGAGCTGCGTGTCGCGCTCGAGCCGTTGCTCGAGGTGATCCAACACGTCAGCGCCGCAATCCTCCGCTATGACAAACATATCGAGAAGCTGGCGGAGGAAAAATATCCCGCCACGCAAGGTTTACGCTCGATCCGCGGAGTGGGACCGATCACCTCGCTGGCATTCGTGTTGAATCTGGACAACGATCCGCAGCGGCTCGGGAGCAGTCGAGACGCCGGGCCCCGGATGGGGCTGCGGCCCCAGCGCCGCGACTCGGGCGAACGCTCACCGCAGTTGAGTATTACCAAAAGCGGTGACCGATTATTGCGGCGACTGCTGGTGCAATGTTCGCAATACATTCTGGGATATCACGGGGAAGATTCGGACTTGCGGCGCTGGGGACTGCGATTGGCGGCACGCGGCGGCCCTTGCGCGAAGCGCAAAGCGATCGTGGCGGTGGCGCGCAAACTGGCTGTGCTGATGCACCTGCTGTGGCGTCAGGATGTGGACTTCGATCCGTTTTACCAGACGAACCCGCGAGCGGCAGGCTAGCGCTGAGAAATGCGAATCTTAGCAGACCGCTACGAGCAGCGAATCCCCTTTCCCTCTGCTGGCAGGATTCCAGATCGGTCCTCGCCGTCCAGGGTTCGCTTCGCCGCGCTCGGCGCGCCCTGGACTGCTCCGGGCCGATCTGAGAGCAGGACTTATATGAGGGAAAGGGGATAACCGGAACGAGCCGCCTGCCGACCACTCGTGTGGCGGCTGTCAGCCGCGAAATCCCCGAGCGCAAAAAGGAACGTCGGATCGAAGCAGGCACGTAGGAACGTCGGATTGAAGCAGGGAAGGAAGAACGTCGGATTGAAGGAGGTTGAGGAAGAACGTCGGATTGAAGGAGGTTGAGGAATCGTAACAGCGCAAAGGGACAGACCGAGTTCGCGGCGACTGCGAGTCCACGCCCGGTCCGAAGAGGCCGAGACAGAGAGAGCAGCGCCGCTAGATCGAACTTCATAGAGCACCGCGTCCTCAGCGACGACCAACGAGTGCGGATGGAAGCCCGGTCAAACATCCCATCAGCTGAAAGTTCCTCACTCCTCCCTTGACAATGACGAGCCTCCTCATGGAAGGCGTGGATGGAAATCCACGCTCCGAGCAGGCGTGAGGCCACGTTCTAGTTGCTGGGTTTCCCAAGGCCGGTTGTTTTTGGGGCCGGTCGACAAGTTTGGGGTCGGTCGACAAGCTCCGCCCGAACTCGCCTCCAGACCCCGTGGCGGCCCGCTAAGCTGTTACTGAACATGAGAATTCCGATGCAACCGATCCGCACCTGCCTAATGGCGTTGGCTCTCACCGCGCTGGCCACCTACGCCGGCCCATTGCCAGCTCAGGTTTCCAGCGAAGCCCATGCCACGGAAGAGCGCCTAGACGACCCGAACTGGTTGGGTCCCTATGTCCCCACTCCTGTCCACGTAGTGCACGCCGCGCTCAAGCTTGCCAAGGTCGGAAAGCGGGATCTGGTCTACGACCTGGGTTCGGGAGACGGGCGAATCGTTCTAGCCGCAGCCCAAAGGTTTCACGCTCGCTCGGTCGGAGTCGAGTGGAACGAAGATTTGTGCCAGCGGACCACATCGGCCATCCGGGAACTTGGACTAGAGGGCAGAGCCAGCGTGATCCAAGGGGATATCTTCAACCAGGACGTCAGCTCGGCTACGGTCGTGACCGGGTATCTGCTACCGAAGGCCTGGGAACGACTCGCGCCCGTCCTAAAACGACAGCTTAGAAAGGGCGCAAGGGTCGTCTCAGTCAAGGATCCGATTCCCGGCTGGCGTGCGGTCGGGGAGAAACGTGTCCCGGCTCAGGACGGGCACGATCCGTGGACCTTGTACCTCTACACGATCCGTGGACCTTGTACCTCTATAGGATGCCGTAGCTTTCCGGCTCCTTGCTTCCGGCTCCGCTTCGCGGCTGGACCGCGAGGGGTCCTGCGGGGCTGGTATCCGGAAGTGCAAATAACCGCGGGCTGCTAGGCCCGATCGTGATTGCCATGGAAACGCCATCGGCCCAGCCCAAAAAGACCCAGCTCCAAAAAATCACCGCTGCCGAGTTGGCAAAGGTGCTGGAACAAGCGCGGGAGGAGAGCTGGACTGCCCTCTCGTTCATTTCTCCCCAGGCTGCAGGGTGGGATCGCGTTGTGAGGGCGTTGCCTCCGGGTTCCGTCTACGTCGTTGAAGCCTTGCCGAAAGAGTTGGTGCGGATTATTCCGAGGATGACGAAGCTTTCCTCCCTTGGATTGGTTGATCTCGAAATCGGAGACGAGGACGCGCGGTCGCTGGCCTCGCTCTCCGCCCTGACCTCGCTCGACCTTAGCGGCAACCAAATTGGAGACGAGGGCGCGCGTGCACTGGTCGCGCTCTCCAGTCTGACCTCGCTTAGCCTCTTCAACAACCAAATCGGGGCCGAGGGCGCGCGGTCGCTGGCGTCGCTCTCCAGCCTGACCTCGCTCCACCTCTTCAACAACCAAATTGGAGACGAGGGCGCGCGGTCGCTGGCCTCACTCTCCGCCCTGACCTCGCTCGACCTCAGCGGCAACCAAATCGGAGCCGAGGGCGCGCGTGCGCTGGCCGCGCTCTCCAGTCTGACCTCGCTCGACCTCAGCGCCAACCGGATCGGAGACGAGGGCGCGTGGTCGCTGGCGTCGCTCTCCGCCCTCACCTCGCTCGGGCTGTATGGCAGCCAAATCGGAGACGAGGGCGCGGGGGCGCTGGCCTCGCTCACGGCCCTGACCTCGCTCGACTTCAGCTACAACCAAATCGGAGACGGGGGCGCGCGGGCGCTACTCGAGACTTGGATCCGTCGCCCGACTGCCGAAAACCTAAGCTATCTCGACCTGCGGGGAAACGGTGATCTGAGTTCACTGTTCCCAGGCGAGACCCTCGACACAACCGATGCGCAGTCGATCTTGGCTGCGTACCGGCAAGCCCTACAAGACGCCGGCATTCCACCAAAGCGGCCGAGCGAAGCTGCGGCAAAGTCGGAGGACGCGCCAAAATCAACTCCTAGTGCTCCGCTAGCTGCCACCGTGCCGCCCGAAACCATTGGCCGGCCCAACGTCCGCGCCGAGGAGCCGGCGGAAACCGATCGGCTTGGCCGTCAGGATCTTGTCGAGGCTCTAGGAGCAATGTTCGAAGATCCGAAGCAGCATACCCCCGTGACTCTCGCGCTCCTAGGCGATTGGGGTGCGGGCAAAAGCACGGTGATGGGGCTGCTCCGCAAGCGGCTCGAAAATGGCGAAAAACAAAAGTTCCGGTTCGTTGATTTCAATGCCTGGGAGTACGAACACACAAAGAACATGCCCGCTGCGTTGGCGCAAGCCACGGTCGAGGGTCTCACATACAACAAAGGTACCTTCAAGAAGTTGTGGCTGCGGGTCCGGTTTGCCTTTAAGCAGCATCGGGGTGTGCTATCAACCCACATATTCTTCTTCGCTGTCGCCACGGTCGGCTGCCTACTTCTTGGTCGCAATCTTCCGGGGCTGCTCCCCGAGAACGTTCCAAACGAGAATGCGGTCGCGCAGGGAGCGCTTTGGCTTCTCGGGGCCGGCGGTGCTAGGATCTATCTTGGCTATTTCGTTTGGATCCTGCGCGGTCTACGGCGCGGCTATCAGCATCCCCTTAGCGTCCAACTGCGAACGTATCTCTCACTCCCAAAATACGGAGAGCACCTCGGGCTGATTCCGGTCCTCAAAGACCACATCAGCACCCTTTGTCAGATCGAGCTGGGGACGAGAAAGCACCCCAAGAAGCGCATGGTCGTGTTCGTTGATGATCTCGACCGGTGCGAGCCTGCCAGCATCCGAAAGACTTTGGACGCCTTGCGGCTCGTGATGAGCATCCAACAGGTGATTATCCTCATTGGCGTCGACCACCGTATCGCCCTCAACGCTGTCGCTCAGCAGTACAAAGATCTAGCGAAGGGACATAGAACTAAGGAAGACATCGCTAGGGACTACCTGGGTAAGATCATCCAGATCCCGATCCGTCTTGAGAGACCGAGCGACGTTAAGCTGCTCAAATTCACCGATCAGGTCCTGTTCGAAGGGGTCCGCCAGACAAGGGACAAACCCAATAGGCCGGTCGCCGCGTCCACACCGTAGCAATCGAAACCGCAGGCCGCCGGGGACGACGAGTAAACGGGTTCAACGCTCGCCGGCGGCGCCGCGACGCCAGGTACGAGCCAACCTCCGAAACGCTCCACCTATCGGTGGTCCCCAAGAAGTCGAGGGGACCAAAAGGAAACCCCTGGACAGCCAATCTCCCGCGTCAATTTGGAAGAGGTGCTTGAGGATACACCCCACGAACAGGAGCTCTTCAAGAAGTTGCTGCCCGAGTATCGTCTCGATAATCCCAGACAGCTCATTCGACTACTAAACAGCTATCGGTTGCTGAAAGTCTTTGGAGCTCAACGTGCCCAGTCGGGTGAAACGGGAGTTCCGGAAGATCCGAAACAGCTCATGCGAATGCTCTTCTGGCTGGAGAAGCTCAACCAGTGGCCATCCGGCATCCTGCAGGAAACTCCGCGTGCTATCTACGGCCGTGACACGGTTCCCGACTCATCGTCAGATGGAAACGCAAGTTCGACAAGCCCCCCAAAGGCCGAAAGGGAGAAAGCGCTGACAAGGATACGGGAGCTAGCGGCGGGGGTAAACAGCGTGGGCGACTTATTTCCAGCCTTCGCCAAGAAAATGGAGCAGGAGTTTACGGAATCCGAATATCATCAAGTCGCGAACTTTGTCAGCATGCTCGTGCTCCCAAGCTCCGATCTCGAGATTCCCAGGCTACCCAGCACTGCACAGGATCCAGACTCGGGGCCATCTCAGCGCTAAGCTGCTCGGTTCGTAGCCCTTCGAGGCCCGGAAATTGGACCGCGGTGTGATACTTCCCACATAAGGCTCTTCTGATTTCCGGAAGTAACCTTCTCGTCAAGCTTCAGCACAGGTACATAGCGATCTGCCGTTTGTTCTTTAATTCGCAGGCAGCGGTGAATGCGGTCAAAGAAAAAGCCGCGAAGCGGCGAAAGAAGATCAGCCTAGGGCGCAAGCCCTAGGAAAGAAATCGAAACAAGAACAAGCCCTGAAAGGGCGACACGCACCGTCCCGCCTTGCGTCTTTCTCTCGTCGTCCTTTCTTGGATGCGGGCCTATGGGCGTCATTCCGCGCGGGTCGAGCGCTACGACCACAAGTATTTTTCCTCAAATTCGAGTTCGTTCTTCTTCAATAACGACACGAGTTCTTCTTCAAACGACCGGCTGCGGTGGCGCCGTTCCTGGTGAGCAATGTACTCGAAGACCCCATCGAACTTTGAGTGGCTGACACTAAACGCCGCATAGCTTGGTTGCCAAGCAAAGCCGCGTTGGGATGGAAACTGCTGCCGCAGACAACGGGAAGAATTCGTCTTGGCCAAGCGCATTAGATCCGCGAGGCAGGCGGTCGGGGGAAGAGTGAAAAGGATGTGGACATGATCGGGGCCGCTATTGATAATGTGGACCTTGGCTCCAGAGGACGTCAAGATACTGGCCATATACCGCCACAGGCGTTCTCGGGTGGGAGGCCGGATGTCTGGCGCGCGGTTCTTGGTCGAGAAAACGACGTGGAGGAGAATGCTGGTAAGGGTTTGTGCCATCTTTGTCGCGTGTCGCCAGCCCGTTCGAGGCGACACCCAGTAGATCCGGCAATCAGTGGCCCACGAACTGAATCATAGACGCCTCGTCGATAAAGATGCTCTAAATGTTCCCGCTTGCACAAGGAGCCCAAGACAGGTGAGGTGTCGCCCTTTCAGAGCTGGGTCTGCGTCGTTCGGGTCCCTAGGGCTTGCGCCCTAGGCTGATCTTCTTTCGCCGCTTCGCGGCTCTGTTCGCTGCTTCGCGGCTCTGTTCGCTGCTTCGCGGCTCTGTTTGCACCTTCGCGGCTCTTTCGCCCGTAGCGGCTCTGTTCGCCCGCAGCGGCTCGGTTCGCATCATGGGGTGGTGATTTGCCACAACCCATCGACACGCCGAGCCTGCTTCTCCTGCCCCTCAAGGCTAAAGATCAAAACCCGTTCACGGAAATCAAAAAATATATCTCCTGTGTTTTCAATATACTTTCCCACTCTGGACTTGACATCCGCAAATGACCCGTTATGCTGAGAGCGGTGAATCAATCGACTGACGAAAAAATTATCCGCAAATCAAAGAAAACGGAAGACTGCGTCTGCCAGGGCAAAAAACGCTAGATGGGTATCCGGTTGACTCAGGTAGCCCCAAGATGTAGTATGCCGGCAGATGGAAGATTACCCTCAGAACCTGACAGAATTCGAGTCCCGTTTTAGCAGTGAGGAGGCCTGCCGGGAGTATCTGTTCCGGCTGCGCTGGCCGGACGGTTTCCGCTGTCCGGGTTGCGGTTGTGGAAAGTCGTGGCCTTTGCGAAAAGTGCTGCTGCAGTGCGCTGCGTGTGGGCGCCAAACCTCGGTGACCGCAGGGACCATCTTTCAGGACACGCGCAGCCCTTTGCCGTTGTGGTTTCGTGCGATGTGGTGGGTCACCACCCAAAAGACCGGAGCCAGCGCTTTGGGACTGCAAAGAGTGTTGGGGCTCAACAGGTACGAAACGGCTTGGACCTGGCTGCACAAAATGCGGCGCGCGATGGTGCGGCCGGGACGGGATTTGCTGGCCGGGACGGTGGAAGTCGATGAAAGCTACTGGGGCGGGCTCGAAGAGGGCCTGCGGGGCCGAAACCTGAAAAACAAAGCATTGATCGCAGTAGCCGCTCAAGAGGATGGGCGGGGTATCGGCCGGATTCGCATGAAGAGAATCGAGGATGCCTCGGGCGAGAGCCTGTTGCCTTTCGTGGAGGAGTGCATCGAGCCGGGCAGCGTGGTGCATACCGACGGCTGGCCCGGTTACTCCGGGTTGAAAAAGGAAGGCTACGTCCATCAGGTCACAGTTGTCAGCAGGCAGGAGCAGTCCGCGTCGGAATTGATGCCCCGCGTCCACCACGTGATGTCACTGCTCAAGCGCTGGCTGCTGGGCACCCATCAGGGCGCCGTGAGCCACAAACATCTGGACTACTACCTGGACGAGTTCACCTTCCGTTTCAACCGCCGCAAATCCAAAAGCCGCGGCAAACTCTTCTATCGGCTCGTCCAGCAGGCGGTAGCCGTGGATCCCGCGACTTACAAGATGATTGTTCACCCGGTTACAGAACCCAAGAAAATCCCCAAACCACAAGATATTGGGGCTACCTGAGTCAACCGGATACCCATCAAACGCTATATCATGAAATTTTCTGCAAAATCCTGCAATGGATTTCGCTATCTCACTTAGATGCAATGACTTACGAATATCCCCCAAGCTCGTGTCGCGGCTGCCAGAGTCAAGTTTTACACATATAGTGCTCGGAAAAGCCAAGGAAGTCGTCGAAAAAAGGCCACTTTCTGCCCCAATTCGCAAATCCGGCCCCGTAGGGGCGTAGCGTGCTACGCCCGCCCCGTGCCAGGCAGCTTCACGGGCGTAGCACGCTACGCCCCTACAAGGTGGTGATTTGCCAACACGCAGCCAGGTGCGGGTCGCTTCTTACTTCAATTCGACCGGGCAGGCGAAGTTGACCGCTTCCAGCTCGATGAGCTGGTCGAGGACGTCCTTCGGCAGGGCTTCGTCAATGCGGATGACCGCGATGGCCTCGGCCGGCTGCCCGGGCGCGGGCCCAGGTTCGCGGCGGCCGAGCGAAAAGTCGGCGATGTTGATCTGGTTGTCTCCCAGGATCGTCCCCAGGCGGCCGATCACGCCCGGCACGTCGTCGTTCTTGAGAAAAACCATGTGGCCGTCGAGCGCGGTTTCGACATTGATCCCGTCGACACGGATCAGACGCGGTGACTGGTCGGCGAAGACGGCTCCTTGGGCGGCCCGTTCGCCTTGCTCGGTGGCGAGGACCAGCGAGAGCGAGCCGGCGCCCTGCGTACGCGTGCGGTGATTCTCGCTAACCCCCAGTCCGCGTTCGGTGGCTACTTGGGCGGCGTTGATCAGATTCGCCTTTTGGGAGAGAAAGCGGTTCAGAATTCCCGTCAGCGCGGCGTTGCGAATGAGCGACGTATTCTCCTTCAGGAGGTTGCCCGAATAGGTAATGTTGACCCGCTGAGGACGGGCCGTGGCGATCTGCGCAACGAAGGAGCCAAGCCGCGATGCAAGGTCAAGATAAGGACGCAGCTTGCCGTACTGCTCGGCGCTGATCGACGGCATGTTGACCGCGTTGGTGACCACTTCGCTGTTGAGATAGTCGCGAACGTGCTCGGCGATGCGAACCCCGACTGTCTCCTGCGCCTCTTCCGTGGAGCCGCCGATATGGGGCGTCGCGATGACGTTGTCGTAACCGAGCAAGGGCGAGGCGGTCGGCGGCTCTTGCGCGAATACGTCGAGGGCCGCGCCGGCGACCTTGCCTGACTTCAGGGCGGCCTCGAGCGCCTCGGGATCAACCAGTTCGCCGCGGGCGCAGTTGACGAGGCGAACGCCGTCCTTCATCTTGGCGAAAGCATCGCTGTCGAGCAGACGCTCCGTCTCGGGTGTGACGGAAAGATGCAGCGTGATGTAGTCGCTCTTGGCGAAGAGTTCATCGAGGGTGAGCAGCTCGACGCCGCGGTCTTTGGCTAGCTCGCGGGAGACGAACGGGTCATGAGCAACGAGGGTCATGCCGAGCGGACGGGCGCGGCGGGCGACCTGCATGCCGATGTTCCCGAGTCCGATGATGCCGAGCGTTTTGCCGTTCAGCTCCGTCCCCATGAACTTCTTCTTTTCCCACTTGCCGGCTTTGGTCGATTCGTTGGCCTGAGGCACCAGGCGCGTCAGCGCGAACATCAAGGCCAGGGTATGCTCGGCGACCGAGATGGCGTTGCCGCCCGGCGTGTTCATGACGACCACACCCTTGGCGGTGGAGGCTTCCACGTCTACGTTGTCGACGCCGATTCCGGCGCGTCCGATGGCACGCAGTTTTGGAGCTTGGTCGAGGACTTCCTTTGTGATCTTCGTGGCGCTACGGCAGACGATGGCGTCAGCGTCGGCGAGGTGCTGGGTGAAGTCAGTTGGATGCGTGACGATGTCCCAGGTGTCTTCCGCTTCGAGAACGAAGAGCGCGCCGGGTGAGATGGGGTCGGTGATCAGGACTTTCATTTTCTTGTTCACGATTTCACGGGCGGGGCGGATCAGTTTTCGTTGGACTCAGCGGCCTCCGCGTAAACACGCTGCACGGCACTGACGCCGGCGCCGAACTCGACCGGGTGACCTACTGATTGGAGAATGATCTCCAGCCCCGCGATGACGCCAAACAGATCGGGGAAATCGAAATATCCGAGGTGAGCGATGCGGAATGTCTTGCCCTTCGTCGAACCCTGACCGTTGGCAATGATGGATCCGAAGCGGTCGCGGAACTGCCTGACGATTTCGCCGGAGTCAACGCCGGCCGGTGGGCTAATCGCGGTCAAGGCGCCCGCGGGCTTGGCCTTCGCGAAGAGCTCAAGCCTAAGCGCCACGGCGGCTTCACGCGTGGCGCGCGCCAGCAATTGGGCGTTTTCAACGAGGTTCGCGGGGCCAACTTCGCGGATATAACGCAAGGTTTCGTCCAGGCCAAGGAGGAGCGAGGTTGCGGGGGTGAACGGGGATTCGCCTGTTTCGGCGGCTCCTCGGTGTTTCCGCAGGTCGAAGTAGAAATAGCCCTGCTTGCCTGATTCGCAGCGCGCCCATGCCTTGGGACTCAATGCGGCGAAGGCAAGCCCTGGGGGAATCATGATCGCTTTTTGGGAGCCGCCGATGATTACGTCGATCCCCCAGCCGTCGATGTCGAGATGCGATGTGCCGAGTCCGGTTATCGCGTCGACTACTAGGATTGCGTCTGTTTCCGCAACGGCTCTGGCCATCGCTTTCACGTCATGGGAAACGCCGGTCGAGCTTTCCGTCGCCTGCACGTAAACACCCTGGATGCTGGGGTTCGCCTTCAGGGCGTCGGCCACCCGCTGCGGGGAAACGGCATCGCCGTAGGGTGCTTCGAGGACTGTTGCGTCGAGGCCAAATGCCTCGACGATCTGGACCCAGCGTTCGCCGAATTTCCCGGCCGTCGCGACGAGGACCTTGTCTCCCGCGGAGAATAAATTCGATGCGGTCGCTTCCATGGCGCCGGTTCCCGAGGCTGTGAACAGAACCACGTCGTGAGCGGTACCCATGAAGTGCTTCAGGTTCGCGAGGACCCGTTTGTAAAGCTCACGGAAGTCGGCCGTGCGGTGATGGATGTCCGCGCCGGCCATCGCGCGAACGGCGGGTGGGTAGAGCGGGGTCGGCCCGGGGGTCAGCAGGCGGAGCTTCTTGACGTGCATGGGAGAGACGGTGGAGACTCAGAATGAGGAGCTGAGCACGGGTTAGAGCACTGACTTCTTAGAATACCGTGCGGGCCGGAGCAGGTCCAGGTCCTGATCGGTCCATACGGAGATTCGCGAGGCATCCTTCTAGTCAATTTCCAGGATGTCAATTTCCCGCAGGGCCGGGCCGCCGGAGACTCTCGTTGACCCCGCGCTTACGCACGGGGCACACTACGCCCTTATGTTGGGCCGGAGGGCAACTTGACCGTGGGTTTCCACCCGCGGCTCTGAAGTGTCTGCTTGAGCTGTGTCAGCCCGGTTGCCGACGCACCAAAGGCCGCGGGTCTCTCCGAGTCGCGCTACGGGAGCCGCGGGCCTCTCCGAGCCCCGCGCTGATATGGTGTGACCTGTCAAGTTTGCGCGCACGACTGCTGTCGCGCGGAGCCTCAACTCCGCGTTGGCCAACGAACGAGGACAAGAAGAACAGCCTGTGGAAGAGAGCGTTTACGACGATGGATCCATCTGATATTCGCGGGTTCTCGCCAGAGTAGTCTGCGTCGTGGAGCTGCCTCACTCTACGGACGAAGGTCGTTCAACCGAGCGCTTCCTTGACGAAGGTCGCTCCATCAAGCGCTTCTTAGCGCAGTCGAGGGTTCTCCTGGCAGGCTCAGTTTCCAGTCAGCCGTCCTCCTTGTCCTACCTTGTGAGGCTGCCGCCCGAAGCCGGCAACCAAAATCGTTATCGCTACCGCTTGCTGGCAGCTCATCGTCCTCGGCAGCTAGCCATCGTCCTCGTATAAGGTGCCTCTTGGCGGCCGGACGGGTTCTGTCAAGGGCGCGGGTTACCGCGGCGAAGCGTACCCTTGACAGGTTTCGGCCGGTCGCCTACGACGTCAATCGAGGGCGATGGCGGTCTCCCTGGCGGTCTCCTTGGCGGCCGTCTCCCTGGCGGCCGTCTCGAGCGTTCAGCAAGCATTCAATCCCTGTTTCTCCTGTTGTGTTCGGGTCTGTTCGATCACGATTGCCCAGATGAATCCCAGCAGTTCCCGCGCGATCGCGGTCACGACGACATTCGCGTGTTTGCCGTTGTTGCGCAGCTTGCGAAAGCGACCGCAAAGCCGCACCTGCGCCTTCCAGGCGATCGCTTGGACTGGGGGCGACGCCTTCTCGGCACGGCGTTGAATCAGCCGCGAGCGGCGTGCCGGGAAGCGATACGCCCAGGAGCATTCGACCAGCAGACGGCGAGCTTCCTCGTTGCCTGCTTTGGTGATCGCGCCTTGACGGCGTCGCGCTCCGCTCGTGTTCTCCGATGAAGTCACACCGACGAAACCCATCAGCTCGCGCGGGGAGTCGAAGCGTGTGAGATCGCCCAGCTCGGCCAGCAACGTCATCCCCGCCAGCCAGTCCACGCCCCGCAGCGCCGTCAACGCCTGCGCTGGCCCTCCCAGGCTCCAGCCTTCCAGCTGATCATGCAACTGCTGCTCGAGGCGAGCCGTTCGGCTTTGCGCCTGGCGTATCGCCTCGGCGTATTCTTCGTAGGCGATCTGCGAGGCCGGCTGCTCAAAGCGTTGCGTCTCGAGCCAGCGAAAGTGCGCTTGCGTCCAATTCTTGCGCCCGGGGAAACGCTTGTCGTGGCGCAGCAGCATAGCTCCGAGGCGTTGACGAAGTTGTTTGTCGATGAGTTTGCAGTCGCCGCGCGCGCGGCTCAGATCGCGGATCGCTTCGTGTTCCGGAGAGGGCGTCCAGACCGTGCTGAGCTCGCCGGCGCGATCGAGCCGAGCCAGGGTCAGCGCGTCGCGCCGATCGGTCTTGACGCGGTCGCCGGATTTGCGCGGGGTCAGCGACGGCGCGACCAGGTCGCCATCGTGTTCGGTGTCACGAATCTGCCGGCAAATGCCGTAGCCACAGGGGCCGGCTTCGTAGCAGTAGTGCAGCCTCTGACCAGACGGGGCGAGTGCGGAAATCAAGCGACGAATGGCTTCAGGCCGGTTGTCGATCTTGCCGTAGAAATGCGCCCCGCCCCGCCGCGGCGACAGCGACCGAGATACTGTTTTTGTGAACGTCCATCCCGACGTATTTGTCGTAATTGTTGCACTTGTTCATCTCTTTGTTGAACTCGCTAGACTCTTTCATGACCTGTCCTCCTCGATGCGGCTCTGCGCATCTGTTTGAAGCGTAACCCGCGACTCTCGCGGTTGGACAGGTCACTCCATCTTCTCTACGGGAGATTAATTCTACACTCGAACGTACTTGTGCAGCGACGGGCAGTTGGGCGGTCCCAGGCCATGTTTGCCGGCGGCGGACCAGACAACTTCACCGACGTACAGGCTACCGTCGGAATCGATCCAGATGTCGTGTGGCGCCAGGAAATCGCCGGGGGTTCCGGGGTTCTCGCCGCCGCCCCAGCGGGCTTGCAGTTCACCGGCCAAGTTGAAAATGCTGACACGGCCGCCCACTGGGTTCGGGCCGGCTTCTTGCCATGGGAAGAGTCCCACTTTGCGGCCGACATCCGCCACGAATACGTTGTCCTGGGAATCGATGAATACTTGCATGGGCCGGGAGGTGTCCGTCCATTCCGTGATGAATTCACCGTTGGACTGGAAGATCTGGACGCGGCTGTTTTCGCGATCAGCCACGTAGACGCGTCCGTTGCTGTCGATTGCAATGCCATGCGGCAGATTGAACTGGCCCGGTCCCTCACCAGGCTCACCCCAGGAGAGTAGCAGCGCGCCCTCCGCGGAGAACTTGTGGACCCGGGCGTTGCCGTAGCCGTCGGTAATGTAGAGCGCCCCCTCGGCGTCGAGGGCTACGTTCGTTGGATAGTAAAACGGGGCGCCGCCGTGCGTCACCTGCCGGTAGTCGAAATCCGTCATGCCGGTGTCGCTGTGCTCGCCGCTGGTCCCGAGCGTCATCAAGAATTCGCCGCCGGCGGTGTATTTCTTGACCGTGTGATCGCAGTCGTCGCTCAAGTACAACGAGTCGTCAGGACCGATATGCAGCCCGTGAGGCCGGTTGAAAGTTCCTTCCCCCCAGGAGCGCAGGAACTTCCCGTCGCGGTCGAAGACGATCACGGGATGCTCGCCGCGGTTGTAGACGTAGACATTTCCTTGGGAATCCGACGCGAGACCGGCGACCTCGACGAGGCTCCAGTCTTCGGGTAGCTGTTCCCAACCAGGGACGGGCTGATATTGGAATTCGCCGGTGCCGACGGTTGGGAGTTTTGTATTGGAGGATGGTTGCATGGGTGTCCGGTGGCGGAGTTGCTGATGAAGGCACACCCGGTTCCGGCGGGACGTGGCTAGCGCCCCTGGCCACCAGCCTAGCGGTTCTCGGCCAAGCCAGCCAACTTGAGTAAGCGCTTGAAGAGCCCGGTTTTCAACGGTCTATTTCCGTGAATCGGCACCGATATTCTGACTTCGGATCCGAGTTTTCCATAGATGTGGTGGCTGCCGCGGACCCGAAGCAGACGCCATCCGTTCTCTTTAAGAACCCTCGGCAGTTCTTTGCCGGACACGCGCAGTCTCAGACAGCGATTTCGACGACACGGTCCCTGGCTGTTTTCTTTGGTGGTGCGACATCCACCGACAGGCAACCTTCGATCGCCTCACGAAGGTTTTGCGTCAACTCGTCAAGCGTCTCTCCTTGCGTGGCGCAACCGGGAATAGCTGGGACTTCGGCCCAATAACCCCCTTCCTCGGCTTCATGCACAATCGCGCGGATCTTCATCAAGCGGTCTCCTAGTCAGCTCTTGCTTATACGGTTGTTTCAGCAAGCCCCAAGATGTAGGGTAGGGCGTGGCCCGGCCGCCGTTTCCGAAGAGTCTGCGTCAGTTTCAGGTGGAGTTCGCGACCGAGGAGGCTTGCCAGAAGTACCTGGCTGCTTGTCGTTGGCCCGACGGGTTCCTTTGTCCTCAGTGTGGGCATCGGCAGGCCTACATTCTCGAGCAGAAACTACGGTGGCAGTGCGCGGCGTGTCGACACCAGGTCTCGTTGACGTCGGGAACGGTGCTCCACAATACGAAGACCCCGCTGACGGTTTGGTTTTGGGCTGCGTACCTGATGACAACTGATAAACGAGGTGCGTCGGCGCTGCTACTGCAGCGTCAGCTCGGCCTGTCGCGCTACGAAACCGCCTGGATGATGTTGCACAAACTGCGACGGGCCATGGTGAACGCAGCTCGCGAGCCCTTGCACGGAGAAGTAGAGGTCGATGACACCTGGATTGGCGGCCCGCAAGCAGGTTTGCGAGGCAGCCGGCAACTGAAGGGGCGCCGTGCGGCCCTTGTGATGGTCGCTGTTGAGAAACGCGGGAAGCGCTCCGGGCGCGTTCGCATGTCCGTTATTCCAGACTTCAAGAAGGTGACGATCGACAGGTTTCTTGCCCAGAACGTTGTTCCCGGCTCGACCATCTACACAGACGGTCTGAAGACCTTTACCGCCCTCGAAGAGGCCGGCTACAAACACGTCTCTCGTCCGCAACCTCACCGGACTGACTTGCGGAAAGGCGCCAAGTCGGTGGTGCCGCTGGCGGATCGTGCCATTGGCAACCTGCAGCAATGGCTGACCGGAACGTACCACGGCGTGAGCCGCGCTCAGCTTCAGGTTTACCTCGATGAGTTCGTGTTTCGACACAACCGCCGCAAGACCCCAATGGCAGCCTTCCAAACCCTCCTCGGTCTCGGAACTCAACACGCTCCTACGCCTTACGCCCACATCCGCCGCGCGCGTGACCTGGACAAGACGCGATGACCTCCACCCCAACATCTTGGGGCTTGCTGAAACAACCGTATAAGCAGGAGTCACCTAGTATAACGTCGAACGAAAAAACGTCGAACGAAAAAGACGTCGGTCAGCCTCCCTGGGGGCCGAGTGGATTGGGTGCTCGCTCCGACCGGTCACTTGCGTTCGTGGCCTCGAAACCGACTGGCTAGAAACTGCGCGGCTTTTGAAACTGCGGGCTAAACTTGAAGGAGCAAGATGCTTTCCTTCCACCGACCGACAACGTTCGATCGCCTCGCGAAGGTATTGCGTTAGCTCGTCGAGTGGAGCGCCTACTCGAAATCCTCGACCAGCATGATGTCGCTTTGCATGTGATCTCGATTGACGTAAAGAATCCACTTGCCGTCCGGAGACACCGTGATTTGCTTAGGACCCGATAGACGTGTGTCTTCGGGCAAAGTGGTGACAGTGGAGATCTTTTTTGTGGCGAAGTCGAAGAGCTGAATGCTCGTTTGGTTGTCGTCTTGGTTGGCGTCAACAAAAACAATGCCATCGTCCAGCAGGGCCCAGCGGCCCTGGCGCCCATGATCGAGTACCTGGACCTCATCGCCGCCATCGGCGGGGACCCGCCAAATTCCAGTGACGCCGAAAGTCTTGGAATAGTAAACAAACTTGCCATCCGATGACTCGTAGGGTTCTCGTCCCGCGATCTTGGTCACCTGGATCGGGTCTCCTCCGGCCGACGGCACCTTCCACACCTGATACTCTCCGGTGCCTCCCCCGCGATTGGAGCCGAAATAGATCCACTTCCCATCGCGAGACCAGCTGGGCCGAATATCCCTGTTTGGCCCGCTGGTCATGCGTCTTGGAGCGCCTCCCTCGGCACTCACCACATGAAGGGAAACTTCATTTGCCCTGAGGGTAAGATCGAAGGCGATCTGCCGGCTATCAGGCGACCACTGCGGGCTATCCGCCAGGAAGCTCCCGAGCGAAGTCAACTGGAGGATTAGTACCGTCGCTATCGCTGATCCAAATGTCTCTCATGGCTGAGCGGTCCGAGGCAAACATCATGTTTTCGCCGTCCGGGGAGAAGTGCGGCGATCCGTCCGATCTCGTCGAGGCGAGAAACGCTCTGGGTTTCGATTCGCTCTTGTCCGCGGAGTGTTGCCCCCAGTTAGGTCCAGGTGTACGCCAGATGTTTGCGTCGAAAACCCTCTCTTCGAAAACCAGACGCTTTCCTTGTCGAGCGATCGAGGGATTAAAAGCGCTTCCGCTGCCAAGCGACAAGCGTTCGGGCTCACCACCGGATACAGCCACCTTCCACAGGTTCTGACTGCCGGCTCGATTGGAAGAGAAGACGATGTATCGGCTATCCGCCGTCCAATCCAGGCCCCGGATGGATGCGACGTCGAAGGTTAGCTGTCGGAGTTCAATCTCATCGTCCTCGCCAGAAGGAAGGTTCGCTGCCGCGACATGCCCAGTGGCTATGCCCACCCAGACGGCCAGAAATCGGCCGTCGGGAGAAATAGCAGCGTCCATAGCGCCTGGAGGCGGCAGGGAAAGACTTTCTTTTTTCCCCGTTTCTATCGAGAGCAGAGATAGACTCCCCGCGTTTTCTCCCAATCCAACAGAGATCGCCAAGTAACTTCCGTCCGGAGACCAAGACAACTTTTGGCCCAACGATCCCGCTCCGGTGTTAAGGATTTCGGACTGTCCGAGTTTACGCTCCGCGCCACCGAGAGCCGGAACCATCATTACGTTGGCTCCGCTTGAAGAAGCTCTGAGAAACGCGATGTAACGACCGTCAGGAGACCAAGCTGGACTTGTGTCGACGGCGGGATCAGTTGTTAGACGCAGGGGCCGCCCGGCACCGACGAGCTGGACGTAAATGTCATCGTTGTCCTGATTCTCACCGTTCCAAACGAAGGCCACCTGATTGCCGTCGGGCGATAGCACCGGCAGCCTTTCCAGGCCGGGGTAGCTCGTTAGGGGAATCGTCTGCAGGGTAGTCTGGACTGGCTGCTCCACAGAACCAAAGAAACCCGATAAATAAGCGCCAACCAATATCAGCACGGCTGCGAGCGCCGCGAGACCGGCATAGACAGCGCGTCGATTGGCAGGGGGAGGCTTGGCCGGAACTGGTGCGGGTTTCGTCTGTGCCGATTCCAGCCCGTCTCGTAGGGAGCGCAAGTCCGCCAGCATCTCGTCGATGTGCTGGTAGCGTCGCCCGGGCGACTTGCCGAGGGCCTTGTCAATGACCCGGTCCAACTCGATCGGAACCCCGGTTCGCAACCCTGTGAGGGGCTCGGGCGCTTCGTTCAGAATCGAGAACATGACGGCCGCATCGTACTCACCTCTGAACGGTAGCCGTCCCGAGATCATTTCATAGAGCACAACTCCCAACGCCCAGATGTCCGTGCCGTGGTCTACCTTCTCGCCTTGTGTCTGCTCGGGTGACATGTAGGCAACGGTGCCGAGGGTTGAGTTATCGCGGGTGATCTTCGAGCTTCCGGCAAGCTGTGCTAGGCCGAAGTCGGTGATCTTGACTTGTGTTTGGGACCGGCCCCTTTCGACAAGCATGATGTTGGCCGGCTTGATGTCGCGGTGGACGATCGCTTTTTGATGAGCCTCATCGAGACCTTGGCCGGCCTGGATCGCGATATCCAGGGCATCTTTGAGTTTTAGTTCAATCACCAGGTCTAAACCCACCGCCTTTCAGGCGGTCAGCTTCAAGCAGTTCTGGATGAGAATGGGGGGATGGAAGAATATCGGCGAGGAGCGCATTCGGTCTACGACATCAAATATCACCTCATATGGATCACGAAGTACCGCTACAAGGTGTTACGGGGCAGGGTGGCAGAGCGGGTGCGGGATCTGATCCGGCAGAGCTGTGAAGCGAGGGGAGTGGCGGTGATCCGGGGTGCGGTGTCGCCGGATCATGTGCACATGTTGGTGACGGCTCCGCCGCAACTAGCGCCGTCGAAGCTGGTGCAGTACCTGAAGGGGCGGTCGTCGCGGCGATTACAGGACGAGTTTGGAGAGTTGCGGAAACGGTATTGGGGCCAACATCTGTGGGCACGCGGCTACTTTTGTGCGACGGTGGGCGCGGTAGATGAAGAAACGATCAAGAGATACATTGAGAGCCAGAAATGGGATGAGGACGGGGAAGGATTCAAGATTACAGCGCCCACCAAGCCTTGAGCCGGCTGTGAGCCGGACAGCTTCAGGCGGCTTGAGCCGCAACCCCGACTTTCAGTCGAAACGTAACCCACCGCCTTTCAGGCGGTGGATGTTTAGCGGACTCGTTTCGATCTTTTCGTTGAGCCCCGGCCCGTCGATGAAGGCCATCGCAATGAACATGCGGCCCTCGACTTCGTCGATCTCATAAACCGTGCAAATGTTGGGGTGGTCCAGTGCTGCGGCGGCCTTTGCCTCTCGCGCAAAGCGGCGGCGGCTTTCTTCGTTTTCCAACAAAATGCGGGGCGAGGAACTTGAGAGCGACCGTGCGATCCAGCTTCGTGTCATCGGCCTTATAGACGACACCCATGCCGCCTTCGCCGAGCTTCTTGGTGATCTTGTAGTGCGAGATGGTTTGGCCGACCATGCTGGAGACATTGTACCGCTATGTCGGCTAATTCTACGCTATCCAAGTAGCTAAACTTGAAAGAGCAAGACGCTTTCCTCTTATGTGTCCGGTATGCATTGAGCCACTGGTTGCCTTCGAACTCGATGGTGTCGAGATCGATCGCTGTGTCGATTGCCGTGGGGTTTGGCTGGATGCAGGGGAGTTGGAGCTGATCGCCGGCCGGGCCGGAACGCCCCGAGGCGAGCTATCCCGTGCGCTGAGCGAAGCACGGGGATTGCGCCACGGGAAGCGACGCTGCCCTCGTTGCGGGCGCAAATTGAAGATTGTGCAGGTCGAGGGAACATCGGCAGTTGAGCTCGACCGCTGCCCGGCCGGGCACGGTTTGTGGCTCGATGCCGGTGAGATGGAATCTTTGATCGGTGCATTTGAAACAGGTGAAGAAGGAGCAGTGGCTGGCTTTTTCAGCGATTTTTACGGCAGAAAGAGGGACGCGAGCGGTTAGGCCGCAATTGTTTGGTTTGGCGGAGTGCGGCGCCGGGGCTTGAACTTGGTGCTGGGTGTGCAGCACAAGCGTCGACAAAAGTGTCGACGCGGCAGGCCTGGGGGCCCGCGCCACGTCGGAGATGAAGTTGGCGAGTTTGAGTCGCGGCGGACCGGCGTAGTGTCTGACAGAGGCGCGGACCCAAGTCCGCGCTCGGGCGTAGCACGCTACGCCCCTACATTGGTTCGCCTCGAGGTTTTGGGAGGAGGAGTTCATGGTTACTCTTATGGTTTTCTTGATCGTTCCGTTTGTGATTTTGGGGCTGATCTTGGCTTGGTGCGTGGGGATGTACAACACACTCGTCACCATGAAGAAGCGCGTTGAGAACGCCTGGGCGCAAATCGACGTTCAGCTCAAGCGCAGACATGACCTGATACCCAACCTCGTCGAAACGGTCAAGGGTTATGCCTCACACGAGAAGGAAACCCTGGAAAATGTGACGCAAGCGAGATCGCAGGCGACATCGGCCCAAGGCGTGGGTCCGCAAGCGCAGGCGGAACAGGCGCTGACGGGCGCGCTCGGCCGGCTGATGTTGGTCGTCGAGCAATATCCCGACTTGAAAGCCAACCAAAACTTCCTGGCGCTTCAAGAAGAGCTGACCTCCACGGAGAATAAAATTGGATTCGCGCGCCAGCACTACAACGACTCCGTGATGCAATACAACACGAAAACCGAGGTTGTTCCAACGAATGTGATTGCCGGGATGTTCAACTTCAAAGCGATGGACTTCTTCGAGATCCAAGACGAAGCCGTGCGCGAGGTGCCGCAGGTTTCGTTTTCGTGAGTTGGACGTGAGGTCACTCCGCCGATGTAGGGTCTAGCGTGCTGCGCACGAGCGTGGACTTCCGTCCACGCCTCTGTCCGGCCGGGTGAAGACGGTCGCCCGTTTCAACTCATGTGGGAAGCCATCGCAGCCAATCGTCGCAGATCTACCTGGCTCATCCTGTTGATGGGTGCGGTCTTGGTGACGTTTGGGGCATCCCTAGGTCTCTATTACGGCACCGCGTATTCAGGGCCGCAGCCGACGCCCGAAAGAGTTCTGACCGCCGCCGCGGTTGGTGCGTTGCTGGCCTTGCTCCTGTGGTTTGTGATGTGGCTCGTGGCCGTTTTTCAAGGCGATAGCTTGCTGTTGCACTCGGCCGGGGCGCGGCGAATTCAAAAAAACCACCACACGCAACTTTGGAACGTCGTCGAAGAGATGACGATTGCCGCCGGCCTTCCCCAGCAGCCTCGAATCTAACATTGTGGAAGACTACAGCCCTAATGCTTTCGCGGTCGGGAGGAAGCCGGAAAAGGCGGCCGTCGCTGTTACTTCCGGTCTAATGCGCCTGCTGAATCGGGACGAGTTGCAAGGCGTCGTCGCGCATGAAATTGCCCACGTCAAGAATCTCGACATCCAGTTCATGACCACCGCCGCCGTGCTCGCGGGCACAGTGGAAATGCTGAGCAGCGGATTTATGTGCGGCGCCTACTACGGTGCGGGCCGCAGACGCAGCCGCTCAAAGGGAGGAGGAAGCGGCTACCTGATGCTGCTCGTGTTCGTCCTCGCGATCATATCGCCGATTTTGATTCGGCTGCTCTACATGGCCTGCTCACGTCAGCGCGAATACCTGGCTGATGCTTCGGCCGCGCGCTTCACTCGTTTCCCAGATGGTTTGGCGGGGGCGCTCGAAAAGCTGGCAGTCCAGAATAGGGATGTCCCGTCGGGGCAGGTGACCGGAGCACTGGCGCCGCTCTACATCGTGAACCCGCTGCAGGCCATGGCGGCCAGCGGCTGGTTTTCGACGCACCCTCCCACCGAATCCCGCATTAAGATTCTGCGCAGCATGGGCGGACGCGCCGGCTACATTGACTATGAAGCCGCCTATCGAAAGATTGAGGGGCAGAAGGCGCGGCTGCAAGCGCTGGAAGCGGCGGCGCAATCAGACCAAAGCGTGTTGGCGCGCACTCCATTTAAGGAAGTGCCTGGAGAGACTGATTCGGGCGTGGCACGAGCACGCGAAGTTGCCGACTTGCTCGATCAATTTGCGCTCTATACGCTGCTGCCGTGCGCCTGCGGGATGCGCATCAAGGTGCCGCCAGAGTTTCATAGGGACCAGGTTGAATGTCCGCGTTGCGCCAGGGTGAACATCGTCCCAAAGGCGGAACCGGTTTCGGGGCAGAACGCCTCAGGCGAATCAGTCGAAGGTGATTGGCCGCTGACCGGCGAAGCTCAGGCGACGGGTGATTCCAAGCTCGAATACACCCGGCGCGACGATGGATGGGACGCCTTTCGCTGCAATTGTGGGCAAACCATCCAACTTGGCCCCGACTTTCCGCTCGACTATACGGTGTGCGGCAAGTGTGACCGCCGCATCGAGCTGCGTGGCAGAAAATAGCCACAACTCGCCTGTTCAGTTTCAACCGCTAGGTCGAAACCGGCCGCTTTCAGGCGGTCCCTCGGGCAAGGGTTTTAAACCGTGCCGCGCCAGCGAGGGAGCGGTCCAGCTAGGCAGTGACCATATTCCGATGGCGGCCCCGACGTACAAACTAACCTCGACGGCACCCATGCGGCCGCGGCTTTGTTGGGTCCAAGCCGCACTTCAGGCGACTGCCGGTCACGCCAGAAACTGGCGGCGGCATCAGCGGGGAGCTGTTCAGACTGTCGATGGATGTTAGTATTTTGGTAGCACTTTCGGGCTCCAACTAGATGAAAGGCGGCAACTGCACAGACACGTTAGAAGCAGTTACGCAATATTCGGCCCGAAAAGGCAAACTCAGTTCCACTCAGATCGATCGAGAACTTAGGAGAGAATCATGGTCCCCCGAATCTTGAAATCACCTGCGGCGATCGCCGCCGCCTTTACGATGAGCTTGACCTTCACCTCCATGGCGCAGAATCCAGCGGCGCAGAACGCCTGCCGGAACCTGCCGACTCACGCTCGCCTCAAAGCCGCCTTGAAGAAAGGGTTGAGCAGTAGCCGTAACGGCGGCCTCAACAATAATATGTGGGAAACGGTCGTCAATCGAGACGGAGTCGTTTGTGCGGTGGCGTTTACCGGGGTCGACCGGGATGATCAGTGGCCCGGGAGCCGGGTTGTTTCCGCGCAAAAGGCCAATGCGGCCAACGCTTTCAGTTTGCCAGCGAGCGCGCGTCGTGGGGCAGCCGGCCTTTCGTTGTCCACGGCAAACCTCTATTCCGCGGTCCAGCCGGGTGGCTCGCTGTTCGGTCTACTCGAGAGCAATCCAGTGAATCAGTCGGCGGCCTACGGAGGCAACCCCGAACTTTTCGGACAGCCGAACGATCCGATGGTTGGCCAGCGAATCGGCGGAGTCAACGCATTTGGCGGCGGGCTAGCTCTCTCCTGCTTATACGGTTGTTTCAGCAAGCCCCAAGATGTAGGGTAGGGCGTGGCCCGGTCGCGGTTTCCGAAGAGTCTGCGTCAGTTTCAGGTGGAGTTCGCGACCGAGGAGGCTTGCCAGAAGTACCTGGCTGCTTGTCGTTGGCCCGACGGGTTCCTTTGTCCTCAGTGTGGGCATCGGCAGGCCTACATTCTCGAGCAGAAACTACGGTGGCAGTGCGCGGCGTGTCGACACCAGGTCTCGTTGACGTCAGGAACGGTGCTCCACAATACGAAGACCCCGCTGACGGTTTGGTTTTGGGCTGCGTACCTGATGACAACTGATAAACGAGGTGCGTCGGCGCTGCTACTGCAGCGTCAGCTCGGCCTGTCGCGCTACGAAACCGCCTGGATGATGTTGCACAAACTGCGACGGGCCATGGTGAACGCAGCTCGCGAGCCCTTGCACGGAGAAGTAGAGGTCGATGACACCTGGATTGGCGGCCCGCAAGCAGGTTTGCGAGGCAGCCGGCAACTGAAGGGGCGCCGTGCGGCCCTTGTGATGGTCGCTGTTGAGAAACGCGGGAAGTGCTCCGGGCGCGTTCGCATGTCCGTTATTCCAGACTTCAAGAAGGTGACGATCGACAGGTTTCTTGCCCAGAACGTTGTTCCCGGCTCGACCATCTACACAGACGGTCTGAAGACCTTTACCGCCCTCGAAGAGGCCGGCTACAAACACGTCTCTCGTCCGCAACCTCACCGGACTGACTTGCGGAAAGGCGCCAAGTCGGTGGTGCCGCTGGCGGATCGTGCCATTGGCAACCTGCAGCAATGGCTGACCGGAACGTACCACGGCGTGAGCCGCGCTCAGCTTCAGGTTTACCTCGATGAGTTCGTGTTTCGACACAACCACCGCAAGACCCCAATGGCAGCCTTCCAAACCCTCCTCGGTCTCGGAACTCAACACGCTCCTACGCCTTACGCCCACATCCGCCGCGCGCGTGACCTGGACAAGACGCGATGACCTCCACCCCAACATCTTGGGGCTTGCTGAAACAACCGTATAAGCAGGAGCTCTCTACTCCGACAATGGCGACGTCGTGGGCGGACTCGGCGTGAGCGGTGACTTTTCCTGCACCGATCACATCGTTGCCTGGAGGACTCGCGATGAAATGGGGCTCGACCATGTGCCCACCGGTGTGAGCCCGACCGGCGACGACAACAACATCATCGACACGACCGTCGATCCAGCGACAGGTCACACGGTCAGCGAAAGCGGCTGGGGGCATCCTGATTGCGGTTCCAAAGCGCTTTCCGATTCCCTCCCGGGACGTTTCAGCATCGGTCCCTGAGCCCGTCTGGAATCTGTGAGATGAGGGCCAGCCCACGGCGGCCCTCCTATGGTCTGGAGGCGCGCGCTTGGGCACCGTCGATTGGTCACGAGCAGCGAGCAGTGCCTCTCCGGGCCTGACGCTATCACCGAGACCCTTTCTACGTCAGCTTTGTGTGGCGTGAGAGAGAGGGCGCGCCAGGACGGGCCGCTTGGGCAGCGGTCTGGATCGAGAACGCGCGATAGTCGCTAACCCCGAGAAATTTCAATCATGCTCTACATGCTCTTGGTTTACGCGACTACCGAAAGCTTCTATGGATCGGGGAATTCGCCACTAAAAGACGGCTGGCATCGGATCGCGGATTGCCACGGAGTCGGCGGTGAACTCGGCGCCGCTGTAGTCCTCCAAGAATCAGCGAATGCCACCACCGTCGTTGTGCGCGACGGAGAGGCGCGTGTTGCCTCTGGAGCGATCGCGGACGGCCAGCTGAAACTGACCGGCCTTGCGACGATCGAGTGCGAGAGCTACGCGCGGGCTCTTGAGATCGCGCGAGCGGTGAGGTTGGAGCTGGGAACCGCAGCCGATGCGGTCGAATTGCGACCCATCAGCAAAGCAGGTTGCGTCGAGGTGATCGAGGCCCGCGCAAAAAAACTTGCAATGGATGTCGAATCCGCATCTCTCCAGCCGTCGTCTGGATAGCCTGGCAAAATTCAGCGAAGCCGGGCTGGAATAAATCCAAAAGGAGAAAACACGTGCGCTACGCACTATTGATTTACTACACCGAACAGGAACCGGGCGAACAGAACCCTGAACAGCAAAAAGCCACGTTCGATCTTTGGGCCGACTACGATCAGGGGCTCCGCAAGAACGGTCACCGGCAGGCGGGGGAAGCGCTGCAGCCGATCGCGACCGCCACGACGGTTCGGTTGCAAGATGGAAAAACCATGACGACGGACGGCCCGTTTGCGGAAACCAAGGAGCAGCTTGGCGGCTTCTATCTCCTCGAATGCAAAGACCTCGACGAAGCAATTGATTTGGCCGCGAAGTGTCCCGGTGCGGATGGGAGGTCGGTCGAGATTCGTCCCATCCTGGAATTCACGTTCGCGAAGCCGGAGGAGTAGCTCGCGCCCTAGCTGGCCACCGCCGGCAAGTCATCTTTGTCTTTCACATACAGGAGGTTCTTATGTCGAATGCTGCCCCCTTCACGGGATTTTCCCCGCAATTGTTTACTTTCCTCGCCGAACTGGAGCAGAACAACCGCAAGCCCTGGTTCGACGAGCACCGTAAAGAGTACGATTCGTTGTATATCGAGCCAGCAAAACAGTTTGTTGCGGCCATGGGTCCTCATTTGAAGCGCATTTCAGCCGACGTTCACGCCGAGCCGCGCGTCAACGGATCGATCATGCGAATCAACCGCGACGTGCGCTTCTCGAAGGATAAATCGCCCTACCGCGCATCGCTACAGATCATGTTTTCCCAGGGACCGGAGTTCGACCGCCATCGACCGTCGTTCTTGTTTCGGTTGACGGCGGACGCGCTAGAGCTGGGGGCCGGCTTGTGTGGCTTTGATAAGGACCACTTGGGCCGCTATCGCTCCGCAGCAGCCGACCCGAAGACCGCGAAGAAACTTCGGACCGCCTTGGATAAAGTCGCGAGTGACGGGGTCGGGAGTCCTCCCGAGCCTCATTACAAGCGAGTGCCAAAGGGGTTTGATCCCGACCATCCAAACGCCGACTTGCTGCTCTACAATGCCATGCACGTCGGCCGCGCGGAAAAGGCGCCGAAAGAGTTGCTCGGCGACAAAGCCGTTGCGTACTGCATTGCCCGCTACAAGCAAGCCAATCCGCTGCAGCAATGGCTAGTGGAGAACGTAGCGGCTTAGCATGAACGCGGTCTTTCTTGTAGATCGTAGCGTTCGATGGCAATGACAACAAACGCCGTCGAAGAAGTGTTCCGGCGTGAGCACGGCAAGATCATTGCGTCTTTGATTGGAACGTTCGGCAGCTTTGATATTGCCGAAGACGCCATGCAGGACGCGCTCGTCTCCGCTCTCGACCGTTGGCCCCATTACGGGATTCCCGACAACCCCGCGGCTTGGCTTACGACGGCCGCCCGGCGTAAAGCCATCGACCGTCTGCGGCGTGAAAAGACGAGGTCGGACAAGCAAGAGGACCTGGAGTTAACCATGTCCCAACACTCGAGCTCGACAGGGGTTGACGAGGATGCCCTCGAAACGGGTATTGGAGACGATCGTCTTCGTCTGATCTTTACCTGCTGTCACCCAGCCCTCAACAGAGAGGCCCAGGTCGCCCTGACGCTGCGCACTCTCGGTGGCCTCTCCACTCCGGAGATCGCGCGTGCTTTCTTGCTTCCCGAAGCCACACTAGCCCAGCGCCTGGTGCGGGCCAAACGCAAAATCCGCGACGCCCAGATTCCTTACCGGGTCCCGCCCGAACACCAGTTGCCCGAGCGCCTGGCAGCGGTACTGGCGGTCATCTACCTGGTTTTCAACGAAGGATATTCGGCGACCGAGGGCGAGCGACTGACCCGTCACGACCTTTGTGACGAGTCGATTCGCCTGGCCGATGTCGTGCGTGAGCTCATGCCGGATGAGCCCGAAGTGTTGGGGTTGCTGGCTCTGCTTCTGCTGCAAGACTCGCGCCGCCGAGCGCGCACCGATGCGCAGGGAGAGCTGGTCACTCTAGAAGAACAAGATCGGGGCCTGTGGAATCGTGGGCAGATCGCCCAAGGTCTTGCCGCCCTGGAGTCCGCTTTAGAACAGCGCCGCCCTGGGGCCTATCAGCTTCAAGCCGCAATTGCGGCGCTTCACGCCGAGGCTCGCACGCCGGCTGAAACCGACTGGGTCCAAATCGAGAAACTCTACCAAACACTTCAGCAGCTCAATCCATCGCCGGTTGTAGCGCTCAACCGAGCCGTCGCCGTGGCCATGGCCAATGGATTGGAGAAAGGTCTGGCCATGATGGACCAGCTAGGGGAGTCCGGGGAGCTGGAGGGTTACTATCTTTATCACTCGGCACGAGCCGAATTGTTGCGGCGCCTGCAAAGAAACCGCGAGGCGGAAGCGGCCTACCGAAGGGCCCTGGGTCTGACAGGAAACGAAACCGAGCAGGCGTATTTGCGGTGGAGGTTGACGGCGGTCGCTGTGTCTAGAAGTGAACTACGCGGGTGATGCCGTGGAGCGAATTTCCTCACCCAGTGAAGTCACGGCAGTCTTCAGCACGTCTACTCCCACGACGTTCACCAATTCGAGCCCGAGCAGGCGCGCCTTGACGTCGGGGTCGATGTCCGCTCTATCCAAAATCTCGAGCGCCCGCCGCAGTTGTTGCTGCGTTTCGTCTGGCAAGTTCTGCATGAGGGCCAAGCAATAAGGCGGCAGTGCCGCGAACGCTTTCTCGTAGTCCACGTCCTTCATGACGATGCTGACCGTATCTGCCCGCACCTGAGCTCGGCTGCGATCTACCTGGCGATCAGCGGCGGTGAGAAAAATCTGCAGGAAGCTGCTGGGACCGACACCGACGTCTCGGTCACCGGCCCGAACAGTGAACAGGGAAGTTCGAAATAACCCCATAGCGCCGACGCCCGCAACCAGTACCTGCGTCCAACCAACAGCCAGGGAGTCGTCGCTAGCCTCAAGGCCAAACTTCCATCCAAAGGTACGAACGAGTGCCAGCGCTGCCATCGAGGCAGCCAAGTTGATGCCGACGTAGAGAATGGCGGGTGGGGTCTTCAGGGCGCCCGCTGGGGCGTCACGGTAACGCGAAACCAGCTCGGCTCCCCCTACAAGACCCCAAGGACGGCTGCAGCGAGCCACTGAAGGATCTCCATCACTTTTCAGTGCTGAGTCAGCTTGACTACTTCCGCACCGCCGTCGGTGAGTTGAACCACTTCGTCCAAGGCCGGTCCTGAGATGGAGATGTAGTCCGCATCTCTCAGCTCTCTCAGGGCAGCTCGAAAAAGAATCGGATCTAGCCCACTAAACTCAAGGAGAACACTCATCGGCAACTTCGTCTCCGAAGCGTCAGCCAAGACCTTTAAGAAACGAAGGTTCGATGAGCCTGAGGCAGCGCGGGGGCTGGCGCTAGTGTCGCGCTGGGCGTAGTCAAGATAGGCGCCGAAACTTCCCTTACTTGGCATCGTGGGGCTCCTTCAAAGATTATACGACGGCAAGGTTCAGCGCTCCCCTCCATCTCGAGGCCGAGATGCTTGAGAGTGCGGTCGACCGGCTGCCGCCGCGGCCTCGCCAAGAATGACCCGCTATCTCTGCGGAAAAACCCTCTTGACTTTGCGCGGGATCTTCAGCCGCAATGCCGAATCCTTGAGCGGCGGGTTCAACGTAATGTCCGTGTAGGTATAGAGGCGATAGTCCCCGGGATTCGGCCCGTAGAGCTTCTGCTGAACCGGCTGCCACCGAGATTTCGAGATCCACATCTCCAGGCCTGACATGCTTTGCCGCATCTTCTCTGTCTTGGGAACCAACTCCAGTTTCACCGCGGCCTCTCCCGCCGCCTCTTCTTCACCCGCAATCTTGAGTTCGTAATGTTCGCTCAAAAAGCGTCCGGCCGTTCCGAAGCCCAGCAGCAACGCTTGCTCGAGAGTGTCCTTCGATTTAGACACGTCATATTCCTCGACCGTCGCGATGCGGGGACGATAGATTTCCACTTTCGTGCCTTGGATCGAAACGAAGTAGGGGTAAGGCTTTTCGAACTCGATGAGCAGATTGACCTGCCCCTTCTCGTCCTTCAGAACTTTAATGACGCCCTCTTCCGTGCTTGTGTCTTCCACGATATCGGTGTACTTGATCCAACTCACCTGAGCCTGCATCCCGCGGTAGGCGTCAGAGGCGCGGTCCATATTCGCCAGCAGTGTATCGAGTTCGACCGCCTGGGCCGGCCACGCTAGAAGAACGAGCAGAAAAGCGGGAAAGGCAAATCCAGCAACGTGTCGCGTGCGTTTGGCCTTGCCAGTGGAGGATGACAACTGTCTCGAGACCAACGATTCCGCTCGAGCTGACGTGGGGCTCAAGACTCGGGTCTTCAGTTTTTTCAAACCGTTCCTAGGCCAGGGGAGAAGCATCCGCACTATCATAATGACCTTGAAAACAAGCCGCACGTTTCCGTGGATTTCAAATTCAGGGGCGGGCGTAGACGAGGTAGGCTCGAATTTCCCCTTCGGCATCCGTTGACGGGCGAGTATCGGTCACCCGAAGGTTCTTGCCCGTTCGCTGTCGCAGCAGAGCCGCGAGCTTGTCGTCGATCTCATCGGCGGGAGTCTCGTCGATCACGAAAGGCTCGACCCAGAAGACCATCGTTTCAGGATGGTCCGATAGCGCTTCAATTTGTTGAACGCTCGGGAGGCGAGGCTGATCGTTAAAGAACCCGCGAGGCGTAAGAAAGATGAAAACAAGGATGGCAATCGCCAGCAAATCGTACTGCCACGAACCCCTGCTGTACTCCCAAAGGATCAGGGGCCGCACCGCGCGCCAAAGTGCTCCAAACATGTTGTCATCTTATCGTATGACGCTGGATTGCGGGCTTTACGAGGTGTCTTGTTTCCGCGCGGGCGGGAAAGGGCCAGGAAAACACTTCGGGTGGCTCCGACCGAACCCGCTCTCGTCGAAAACGCTTTCGTCGAAAACAAGACGAACTTTGCGTAGGGCTAAGGCTTGGGCTACGAGTCCTTCCGCCTGATCTTGTAACCGGCCGCGATAATCGCCTTGAGCGTTTCGATCACGGAAGTCCGATCGTACCCCTTCTCTGTTTCCGTGAGCTGGCCATGTGGCAGCAAGCCGGAATGTGTCTCCTTCTGATCGTCGCGCTCGGGACCGTAGGTCCACCCATGGTCCATGGCTGCCGCGCCCAGTGATCATTGTTGCTCTGGGCGAGCTGTTTGACCAGCTCGTGAAGGTCGTTATCCAGTTCGATATCATATGTCTGGATTGGCGTTGGTCTGTAGGTCATGACAAACTGCCCGCCACATCGTTGCCAAAATCCGCGGCGGCGAAACCTGCTGTGCGGAATCTGCTATCCCTGAGGTCCACTGGCTTTCTTTTTACCTGGAGCCCAGCAGTCAAAGAAAATGCAGACCACGTGGCGCAGGGCTCGCCAGAGACGCGCGCGCCTTTTCTAGATAGAACGCTCAACCGGAGGCAAACATGGGTTCTGATATAGCGCAGGGCAGGGTCGCTCTTGTTACAGGCGCTTCGCGGGGCATTGGCCGAGCCATCGCCAAGAACTTGGCGGCAGATGGCGCCACCGTGGCCGTCAACTACCGCGCAAATGCCGAGGCCGCGCAACAAACAGCCCACGAGATTCAGCGAGACGGGGGGCAAGCCATCACGGTCCAAGCCGATGTGGCCGACAAAACCGCGGTCGAAGCCATGGTCGAACGGGTCACCAAAGAACTCGGCCCCATCGACATTCTTGTCAACAACGCCGCATTGCTGATCCCCGGCGAGCTGCTCGACTACAAGGAGGAAGACCTCGACCGCATGTGGGGAGCCAACGTCAAGGGTGTGCTCTACTGCACGGGCGCCGTCATCCCGTCGATGATCGAGCGCAAGTATGGCCGCATCATCAACCTCTCGTCCAATGCCGCCATGGGCACCGCTTTCCCTGGGACCACGATGTACGCGGCGACCAAAGCGGCGGTAGCGATTTTGACGAAGCGCTTCGCGTTTGACTTCGGCAAGCATGGGATTACCGTCAACGCGGTTCTGCCTGGATTCACTATCACTGAGATGACCACCGGAAGAAAACCGCCCGAGCAAGTGCAGCAGATTCTCGAAACCGTGTCATCCCGGTCGATGATGGCCCGCCCAGGCGAGGTGGAAGATATCGCGCACGTCGTATCGTTTCTGGCTTCCGACAAAACGAGCTTCATGACAGGGCAGTACCTGATGGCGGACGGCGGCCGGATGGACTACCTGACCCACACCTGATGCCGTCTTGAGCTTGAATCAACGCCCCACCCATGGGACACTGAGTTTTCGCGGAGTCCGTGACAGACACGCAAAGCGGCGAAGCGAGCCCAACTTGTTTCGTGGTTCTACGAGCGGCTACGCTTAGGTACGACGAAGTAGCACGACCACCAAGTACGCCACCTGCCGCCCTAACCCCACCCTATGCCACAACAGATCGTCAAGCAACGCTCCCGAGGTTTCATCTGCATCAACGCCCACCCGGGGGGCTGCGCCCGCAACATCCAACGCCAGATTGACGCGGTTGTCCGGGCTCGCCCGGCCGGCGCGAGCGGCCCCAAGAACGTACTTGTGCTCGGCAGCTCCACCGGATATGGGCTGGCAACTCGCATCGCCGCAGCTTGGGGCTTCGACGCCAAGACTCTCGGAGTATTTTTCGAGCGGCCTCCGGATGGCAATCGAACGGCTTCGGCAGGGTATTACAACACCGCCGCACTCCACCGCCTGGCAAGGGAAGCCGGCCTGTGGGCGGAGGGGATCAACGTTGATGCGTTCTCGAATGAAGGCAAGCAGCAAACAATCGACCTCATCCGCCAGGGCATGGGGAAAGTTGACCTGGTGGTCTACAGCCTGGCTTCTCCCCGCCGCACGCACCCCCACACAGGCGAAATTTTCAACTCAGCGCTGAAGACGATTGGCGATCCATTTACTGGAAAAACGGTGGATCTCTCTAGCGCCGAGGTCAAAGAAATTACAATAGAGCCGGCTACGGAAATGGAAATCTCGGACACCATCGCGGTGATGGGTGGCGAGGATTGGAAACTGTGGATCGAATTGTTGCTGAGCGAGGGCCTTCTCGCGGACGGTGCCAGGACGGTGGCTTACTCCTATGTCGGTCCCGAGCTGACCTGGCCCATCTACCACCACGGGACGATTGGAGCCGCAAAGAAGGATCTAGAGGAAACGGCCCACTCGCTTGACACTCGGCTTGCCTCTGCAATCGGTGGGAACGCCTGGGTTTCCATCAACAAGGCCGTCGTCACCCAGGCGTCGGCGGCGATTCCCGTCGTCTCGCTTTACATCAGTTTGCTTTTTCGAGTCATGAAACAGCGGGGTACGCATGAAGGCTGCATCGAGCAGATCACCCGGCTATGTTTCGACTACTTGGCAGCCGGGAAATCGGTTGTCACCGATGACGACCGTCTGATTCGTCTCGACGACCGCGAAATGCAAGAAGACGTGCAGGCGGAGGTCGCCGAGCTTTGGAGCCGCGTGACAACTGAGAACCTCCCGGAGATCTCGGATGTTGTTGCCTTCCGCAAGGAGTTCAGCAATCTCTTCGGATTCCAAGTAGACGGCATCGACTACGATGCCCTTACCCAGACCGAAGTGACGTTCTAGCCGTGATGCCGCTGCTGGACTGGGTCCGCCTCGCAATCGGATGAGAGATGCCGATTAAGACGACACCGTGATCCCGCAAGTCCTGCAAACGATCGCCGAGCATGACATGCTCAGGGCCGGGGAAACCGTGGGCGTTGCCGTCTCCGGAGGGCCCGACTCGGTTGCGATGTTGCGCTGCCTGCTGGAGTTGCGTAACCGCCTCGGGATTACTCTGGGCGTGCTCCACGTCAACCATCAGTTGCGCGGCAGTGAGTCGGAGAAAGACCAGGAATTCGTCGCCGATCTATGTACCCAGATCGGGCTCCCTTGCGTTTCAATTTCGGTCGATGTGGCGGGCCGCGCCGCAACGGCCGGCGATAACCTCGAACAAACCGCGCGCAGCGTCCGATATGAGTTTTTCACACGATTGATCGACGAGGGCCGGTTTGAGAAAATCGCGGTGGGCCATACACTCTCCGACCAAGCCGAGACGGTTTTGTATCGGTTGCTGCGTGGCTCGGGAAGCGCCGGCCTCGCCGGGATTCGGCCCGTGTTAGACGGCGCCATTGTCCGCCCGTTGATCGGGGTCAACCGCAAACAAGTACTGGCCTATTTGGATGCTGGAGGGTTCAAATGGAGAGAGGACCGGAGTAATCGAGATCTAGATCGTGACCGCAACCGCATCCGGCATGAGCTGCTGCCTGTCCTGACAAACGAGTGGAACCCCAATCTCACTCGTCAACTTGGACAATTCGCCCGCTGGGCCCAAGACGAAGAAGCCTATTGGGATGGCATCCTTGCCGGCTTGGCCGCCGAGCATCTTGTTGAGGACTCTGACGGAATCCGAATAAGTGTCGGCTCCCTCAGCGCTCTGCCGCGCGCCGCCGCGCGCCGCCTCGTGCGACAGGCGGTCAAGCGTGTTCGCGGCGACCTGCGTGGGATCGGATTCGGGCACGTAGAGTCTATTCTTGAGCTTGCGCGGAGGTCGACCGGCAGCGGACAAGTCCACCTTCCAGCGCTGCGGGTCATTCGCTCGTTCAAGGAGCTGCGGCTAGCAACTGCCGCACCTGAGGTCAATAAGGCTGCGCCGGACTATAGCTTTCCCGTTGAACCTCCGGGATCTTTCGAGGGCCCCTGGGGTGCAACCTTAGTTACACTCAGGTTATATAACCGAGAGAACCTTAGGGCCGGGCGGGGTTATAATAGGAATTGCCGAGGTGTCCTTGACTGGGATAAGGTGCCTAAGCCGTTGCGAATACGGAGCTGGCGGGCTGGGGACTGCTACCATCCACGTGGCTTGGCGGGGCCAAGGAAGATCAAGTCCTTGTTCCAGGAACGTAAAATAGTGGTTTGGCGGCGCGAAAGATGGCCGGTTATTGTCGCTGGCGGTCAGACGGGGAACGAGGCGTTGGAACAGATTGTTTGGGCCCGCGAATTCGGGGTTGCCGCGGCTTATGCCGCCGACCAAAGCAGCCGGGTTGTACTGGAGATTGCGGAAGTGGAACGGGCATGATCGATTGGTCGAATCGAATTCATGTTTAGGCGCGTCTATATAGCAGGCGCGTCAAGATTAATGGACCTCTGGCTTTAACGGGGTATTCAGGAATAGCGGTTGCGGAGGAGTCAAACTAGTGAACTCCACAGTGAAGACAGCAGTCTTTTGGGTCGTGATGCTTTGCACGGCGGTCCTGCTCTGGCGGGTTGTTCAGACAGGTAACGCCGCGAGTGAAAAGCACCTCACCTACACGGAATTCTATCAAGAGGTCAAGGCGGGGAGCGTTGAATCCGTCCTGATCACGAACGGGAATCAAGTCTCCGGAAAACTCAAGGGTAGTGGCAATACACTGCGCACGGTGCTGCCGGCTGACTATCCAGGCATCATTGATGTTCTGCAAGATAGCGGCGTGGTCATCGAAGTCAAGGAATCCAGCACGCCGACTTGGGTGAGCTTTTTGATTAACGCCTCGCCATTCATTCTTCTGTTCGGGTTCTGGATCTTCATGATGCGGCAAATGCAAGCCGGCGGCAATAAGGCTCTGAGCTTCGGTAAGAGCCGCGCGCGATTGCTCACGAGCCAGCAGAAGAAGGTCACGTTTAAGGACGTTGCTGGAGTCGAAGAGGCCAAAGAAGAGCTGCAGGAAGTCATCGAATTCCTGCGCGAACCCCAGAAATTTCAGAAATTGGGTGGCCGCATACCCAAGGGAGTGCTCCTGGTGGGCCCCCCTGGAACAGGAAAAACTCTACTGGCCAGGGCAATTGCCGGTGAGGCGAACGTCCCGTTCTTTTCGATTTCAGGTTCCGATTTTGTCGAAATGTTCGTGGGCGTAGGCGCCAGCCGGGTTCGCGACCTATTCGAGCAAGGCAAAAAAAGCGCGCCGTGCATTATCTTTATCGATGAGATCGATGCTGTTGGGCGTCACCGAGGCGCCGGCCTGGGCGGCGGTCACGATGAGCGCGAGCAGACTCTCAACCAACTTTTAGTTGAGATGGATGGCTTTGAATCGAACGAGGGCGTAATTCTCATCGCGGCGACAAACCGGCCCGATGTACTCGATCCGGCTTTGCTGCGTCCCGGCCGATTTGACCGCCGCGTCGTGGTGAATCACCCTGATGTTCGGGGACGCGAGGGTATTCTGCGCGTCCACACACGCAAGGTTCCTCTTGCGACCGATGTGAATTTGCAAGTGCTGGCACGCGGGACTCCCGGTTTCTCCGGAGCTGACCTGGCAAACCTCGTTAACGAAGGCGCGCTCTTCGCCGCCCGCCAAAATCGCAAGGTCGTCACGATGCACGACTTCGAATTGGCCAAGGACAAGGTCATGATGGGGCCGGAACGCCGCTCGATGATCCTGACCGACGAGGAAAAGAAAAACACGGCCTACCACGAAGCTGGACACGCTATTGTGGCCGTCCTGCTGCCGGACGCCGATCCGCTTCACAAGGTCACTATCATTCCGAGAGGATCAGCTCTTGGTGTGACGATGCAGTTGCCTTTGGACGACAAGCATACCTATACCAAAGCATTTCTCCGGACCCGCTTGGCCATTCTCATGGGCGGCCGGATTGCCGAAGAGATGTTCCTCGATCACATGACTACCGGCGCCGGCAACGATATCGAGCAGGCGACGGAAATGGCTCGCAAAATGGTGTGCGAGTGGGGTATGAGTGCGATGGGCCCGCTGACCTTCGGCAAGAAGGAAGAGCAAATCTTCCTCGGCCGCGAAATCACGCAGCATCGCGACTATAGTGAGGCGACCGCCATTCGCATCGATTCCGAGATGGGCAGCTTCGTCAAGACCGGCCACGACGTAGCCAAGAAGATCATCACCGAGAACTCGGATGCCTTAGTCAAGATTGCCGAGGCTCTTCTGGAACGGGAAGTTCTCGATGGCGCTGAGGTGATGACATTGGTCGACGGCGGCGAGTTGCCGGCAATAGTTCAACCCGATGTGGATGAGGAGCCAGCGGCCCCACAGGAAGTGCTGCGTCCCGACACTCCGCAACCGAAGGGAGTTCCGGGACTCTCGGAAGGCGAGCAGCCCTCCCCCGCCTAAACAGGGCCGGTCGCATAGAGATACCCCGGTGTCATCGCCCCGGCGCATCGATTGTATCGATCCCAGGCTACCGTGTTGATCCCAAAGCCTCCTCAAAGAACGCTTTGGTCTGGGTGGCCGTCTTTTCCCACGTAAACGCTCGTGCCCGCTGGCGGCCGGCGCCACCCAAAGCGCTCGACATCTGCACATTGCCCAGGATTCTCTCCATGGCGTTGCCGATCTGGGCCACGCTCAGGGGGTCGACCTGCAGTGCGCTATCCCCAGCTACCTCCGGAGCGGCTCCCGTGTTCGAGGTGACAATCGGCAATCGAGCGGCCATCGCCTCTAGCAGCGGTAGTCCGAATCCTTCATACAACGTCGGAAACGCGAACAGTGACGCGCCGTGGTAGATCGGAGCCAGCAAAGCCCGGGACACGTGTCCTAGAACCACGACCTTCGGAGCTTTCGCGAGCGCGCGCTTGATCTCACCGGAATTCCAGCCCAAACTACCGACCAAGACGAGCGGATATTCCCTGCGCAGTCCCTCCGGCATAGCGGAGTAAGCCTCAATGAGCCGCACGATATTCTTGCGCGGTTCAAGCGTGCCGACGAAAAGGACGTATTTGTCGGGCAAATTGTACTTCTGCCGGACCAAAAGGTGTTTCGACGCGCTGGTCTCGAAAAACACCGGATCCACACCATGGTAGACGACGCTGATCTTGGCCTCGGAAACTCTCAATTCCTCGACAAGGTAATTCTTCACTGCGTTGGAAGGAACCAGAACCCGATGCAGGCGATGGAGCGTATCGCCGACGAAGTTCTGAAAATACCGAATGTTCGATTCGGTATGACAATGCGGAAAAGTGAGCGGCGTGGCATCGTGAACCATCGACGTCAGGCACTTGCCTCGTGGCAGCTTCCAAACATGCTGGGTGGCATGGAACAAATCCGCACCTGAGAAATCGAGGTCCGCGAGCGAAAAGCGCAGGTAGTTGGAGCCGAGCCCAGCTCCAAGCCGTAGCGACGTCTCTAGCCGCGAGTAGTTGGAGCGGTCGTTTCTGTTACGCGCCAGCGTTTGGAGGTAGGGAAACAAGCTTATGCGGTGGGGCGCCATGCTGGGGATAAGATGTTTCAGCAGGGAGTGGTGGTAGTTCTTGACCCCGGCGCTGCGCATCAACAGGGGAGTGCCATCATAGAGAATGTGCACGTTTTTTCACTCCCATTGAGTCTGGCCGCTTTTCAGCGGACTTCTGCTCGCGCAGTTGAGCGAGCTCAAGTCCCTGACGTTTTAGTTCCCATTCCAGCAGGCCAATCTTCTGCGCCAAAACGATATTGTGATCCTTCAAGCCGGAAACTTGAATCGAAGACCTAAAAAAGATAAACAGGAACAGCACGCCGGCGACAACCAGCAGAACGAGCGGGGAATCATAGATTCCGATCGCCCAAGACAGCCAGTCCAGAGCTGTTCTAGATAGGCATAAGCCCAACAGCAACACGGCCACGCCGAACCACGCCATCGAGTATTCCACGCGGATGTGCTCCCGGCGAACCGACCGCACAATCTGAAACAACAGCAGCAGGCAGAAGACGATTGTGACGACGCGGATTTGATCCATGTGCTAGCCTCGCGTCCCTGTATGGTAGCGGCTTTCGTATTTGATGACGTTTACGAAGACGCCCAGCAGCACCCGCACCATATAATAAGCCGCTGTCCAACTGTTGATCGTCGATTGGCCCGTACGCCTCGGGAACATCTTGGTAGGCACTTCACTAAACCGCAGGGCCTTGCGCTTGAGCACAACCAGAGCCTCGATCTCAGGATATTCCAGCGGGAAACTGCCACTGAATGCCTCCAGGGCTCTGCGGTTAACGGCTACGAATCCCGAGGTTGGATCGGTTATATGTTTCCCAAGAATTGGGTACAGAATCCACGAAAATATCAGGCTGCCGAAACGACGCATCGTCCGCGTGGGGTAGCCGTTCGGCTCCATAAAGCGTGAACCGCTGACCATGTCGTAGTCGCCTTGCTCCATCGCATCGAGCAGTTTCTCGATGTCCGCGGGGTTGTGCTGACCATCGCCGTCAACCCGAACCACCCGCTGGTAATCGTGCTCGAACGCGAAGCGATAGCCCGTCTGCACTGCTCCGCCCAACCCGAGATGATGAGGCAGGCGAAACACGTCAGCCCCCCCGCTTTCGGCGGCACGCGCTGTGTCGTCCGAAGAACCGTCGTCGATTACGATGACCCGTACCTCGGGAAGCACCTTACGTACCGACCGGATCACACCAGAGATCGCACCCTCTTCGTTAAATGCTGGGACGATCACTAGCAAAGTTGAAGTATCGCGGCTCATCGAAAACAATTGACGAAGGTGTTGTTGGTTCCACCGAAGTTGTATTCAACCTGAATTATGCACAGATTCACTTTGCGAGTGTGGCTGCGTTCGTAGCGGGTTGGCGGTCGTCGTGAGGTGGTAGCTCGGCAACTGGCCTTTTGGCTTCTCCGTGTCCGGTTTCCCTTCCCGCCCAGAATCCACGTCGTCAAAACCTCGCTCGGAAGTGACGTGTTTCCAGTGCGTTACGGCTAGTGCATAAAATTTTATGCATAGCACATAGCCAGGCTCTCAGATCAGCGCCCTCCCGACCACCGGCGGCAAGCCGCCGTAGGGAGTCGGCTTCCTGCCGCGGAAGTTGTAAGGCGTCGAAGCCCCGATTTTATTGGGCCGCGAGGTCGTCACGGCTGGGCCTTGTTGGACGGGCCTTTGGGAGCTATGCTGTTTTCATCTGGTAACCATGTGGGTGACCTCCTTGGGGTTGGCTGGCGAAGCTGGGATCTTTGCCAGCCGACCTTTTTACCCCATGTTTTCGGGGGTCCCCAATGGTCCCTTGCGGCTCAGCCCTCCTCAGGTCCACGCCGCAGTGCATAATTCAGGTTCAAGCGGTCGGCGGTTTACTGCGTTGCTATGTCGATTGCCCTCGTGTGGTGCTGCCGCAGAAGACGCCAGAAAGACCATCCGCTCAGGACCGCCGAGCCTTGGACGGCGCGACGCTTACTGAGCAGCCTAGCGCCCTGGAGCAATACGTTCCAATGAGCAGACATTACTATTATCGCAAGATGCCACCACTTTTCTTTTCCTTTGGCGAACTCAGAGGCCAACCCCCGCCCTTGTATCATGGCCAGCGCATGAGCTGCATATCGCCAGGTTGAATACCAGGGGACCAGCGGCCACAAAAAGACCGGGAATACCTTGAGGACCGTGTAGAGGCGATTGCGTTCCACAAAGTATGCCTTATCGGCCGACGCGCGTCCGGCGGTGGAGGAGTAGTCGTGGTCCACCACGGCGGCTGGGACGTAGAGACAATTCCAGCCGGCCAAGCGGCCTCTCAAGCCCAGGTCCGTGTCCTCGCAATAGAGAAAGTAGTCGGCGTCGAAGAGGCCGATTTCGTCCAGCATCGAGCGCCGGTAAAGAGCCGCGCAGCCACTCGGGATCAGGGCCTCGCTCGGCGCGCCCGATGGGTGTCCTGGCTCGCGGTGCTGGCGCTGCTTCGTGGTCCCGTCGCCGTAGATGTCGAGTCCGGTGGAATCGAGCCGCCCGGGCTGTTGCCGCAGAAGAATCTGCGAAGCGCACATGCCCACATGGGGCTGCGTCTCGCAAGCGCTGATCAAACTTTCCAACCACTCGGGTGCTGGGTAAGCATCGTCGTTGAGTGTGCAGATGAACTCACCCTCGGATGCCTCGATGCACTGGTTCACGGCGCCGCCAAACCCAGCGTTGGAGTCGTTCTCGATAAGTCTTGCGCCAGAGGCGCCCACAATCTTTGCCGCCGCTCCGTGCCCGCTATTGTCGACGACGATGGTTTCAAACTCCTGGAAGGTCTGTTTGCGCAGGGACTGAAGACAGCGAGCCAGCTTTTCGCCCGCTGAAAGAGTAGGAATGATGACAGAGGCGCGCGGGGCTTGCAAGCTAGGATCTTAACATCTCCGCGCTCACAGCCCGTTGTAGCGGCCCGGCTCTCAGCAGCACCTAGACCTTTCGGATTTCAACGGCTCTTGACTCCGCTGCGGTGATCATGCGGACTCCCAAGCAAGTGCGAAAGGGCGGTCGCTCCGAGGTCGCTCGCATCTCCCGCCCGGCAGGATCGGCCTCCGGGCCGACGCCTTCAGGGACCGCGAAAGCTATCATGATGGTTTCGAACGCGCCAGATCACTCGGTCTCGATTCCGCCCGCTACAATCGGCATGCCCCGTCCATTAAAAATAGGCGTCAATGCGCTCTATCTGATTCCCGGCGGCGTCGGGGGCACGGAGATCTATCTCCGGAATCTGCTTTCCGCACTCGCTGCGATCGACAAGCGCAACGAATACTTCGTTTTTACGAATCGAGAGACGGGCATGGATCTGTCTCCCCGGACGCGGAATTTTCAGACCGTCAGCGCTCCCGTGCCGGCCCGCATCCGTCCCGCGCGTCTGCTTTGGGAGCAGACCATGCTGCCACTGCAGGCGTTCTCCCGCCACTTAGACGTGATGTTCTCGCCAGGGTTTACGGCGCCTCTGGTTACAACTGCCCGCAAGGTCACGGTCATCCACGACCTGCAACACAAGAAGCAGCCCGGCAATTTTGGCGCGATCGAGCGCTGGGCCTGGGATCTGATGGTCTGGTCGGGAGCGCGCCATTCGCACTTTCTGATCACACCGTCGGAGGTCTCGAAACGCGACGTGATCGCGGCCTACGGCGTGCCGGCGTCCAAGATCCGTGCCGTTCATCACGGCGTTGAACCTGATTTCCTAGGGCTGCGCAGAAACCCGTTCTACCAGGAGTCCTTTCTCGCCGAGGCGGGTCTTCCTGGCGAGCGATATTTGCTGGCGGTATCCACCGTTCACCCGCACAAAAACTGGGAGCGGCTACTAGACGCCTACCAGCAACTAGCGGAACATGGTTTCATCGAGCATCTGGTGGTGGCCGGTTTGCCCGGAAAATCCTGGAACGCCGTCCATCAGCAGCTCAAGCGCAGCGGACTCGACGATCGCGTTCACCTGCTCGGGTGGCAACCTCGGCGAATACTATTAGCACTGTTTAAATTCGCCGAAGCGTTGGTTTTTCCTTCGACCTTCGAGGGCTTTGGCATTCCTGTGCTCGAAGCGATGGCAGCCGGGTTGCCGGTCGCTTGCTCCGACATTCCGCCGCTGCGCGAGGTCGCCGACGGCGCGGCCGTGTTCTTCGACCCGGCCTCAACGGAAGCGATTCGCGAGGGGATGAAAACGGTTCTTGGAGACCTGGCCCGCCGTGAGCAAATCGTCGCCAGCGGACTCGAAAAGGCCAAAGGTTGCACCTGGCAGCGTGCCGCCGAGCAAACACTAGCGGTTCTCCTCGACGCTGGCCGGCGATGAACCGCGGTGCCATCCAACCGCTGTCAGCGCAAACTGACAGCGCCGCGGAGCGGGCAGAAAGTCAAATCGCGGGCACGAACTCAAATCGATCGATGATGACTTCAGCCTGTTGGCCATCGGTCGGAATGTTCCCCTGCATCAACCATAGGTTGATCCGAGGGTTTTTCGTCGCCGGGTTCAGGAATCGCGTCGAAGAAGTCGTAACTCGCCGTGACGACCGGAGGAGGGCCGTCAGGATCGAAGTGCCCCACCTGACTCGAAAAGCTGGCGCTGCCATTCCCCCAGACGAAACTGTGCGTGCTCTGAGGGGCGCCGGGTGGCCATGCGAAGCGGAATGTGTGACTCTGGAGGTCGTAAGGCTGCACGACGAACTGTGCGTTGTCATTTGCCGGATTCCCCCAACGCGCGACCTCAATGTCGAGTTCGCGGTGTGCGAATGCCGCGTCGTCACTCCATGTAAACAGGCCTAAAACGATATTCGGGTCGAGATCGTGCACTTCGTTGTCCAGGTAGAAGCGATAGGTTCCGTATCCCAACGAGCAGGTATTGATGACTTCCGCTGCGTACCAGCGCCCTCTTTTCTTGCGAATACGCATGTGAAGCCGGCCGTCAGAGTCGACCCAGACACTATCAGTGCCGTCGGAGAAAAGATTAGGGCCCGGGCCGACCTTTGTTTTTCCATGGTCCTTGACCGCCCAGACATAACCTGAGAAATCGATATGCCGGGAGTAGCCGCCGTAGGTGACGTTGCAATCGGGAGGCTCCGGAGGCGGTGGCGGGGGAGGCTTCTGTTTCTTTTTCGCCACCACGGGCAAAGGCGCGTCGATCATGGCGCACACGAGGAACAAAGCGAAAAGCACGAACAGCAGACGTCGGGTCAAATGAGCCTCCAGCGGGAAATAGTGGAGTACGAAGGGGGGGACTCCATTTTACACCGGAATGGCGGTCAAGAACATCGACGCTGGAATCCCCGGACTTTTCAGGTTGAAGTTTTCCGCGAACGCTAGAGCCGACACGAGTGCCCGCCCGGCAAGTTATCGGCAAGCTAAGAGCTCGCGCCGCGCGATCCAGGTCGGCAGTCGATTCAGAATCTAACGGTTGTTGGCTGACTGCACGGCAGCGGAATCGACACTCCCGAGAATTGGCTCGTTGTTGACCATCGGTAGCCAGCGGCGATGATCGTCGATTACTGCTTTGTGCTCGGTATTCGCGGCAAGGTTCGTCCACTCGTGGGGATCGTCGCGGTGGTCATAGAGTTCTTCGGACCCGTCCGCGTAGCGAATATAGCGGAAGTGCTCGCTTCGCAGGGCGTGGTTGTTCTTCTCGAAGGTCGTAAGAGCGGGGCGCGCCCAGGTGGCTCCCGTGTTGCCAAGCAAAGTCTTCAGGCTTTGGCCATCGAGATCCGGCCGTTGCTTGAGACCGCAAAGCTCGACGAGCGTGGGGTAGACATCGACCAAGCCAACGGGTTTGGCGCTCGTCGCCTCCGTCAATCCTCCAGGCACCGAAAAAATCAACGGCACGCGAGTTGATCGCTCCCAAAGGCTGCGTTTCGCCCAGCGCTCTTTTTCGCCCTAGTGCCACCCATGGTCTGACAGGAGAACGACAACCGTACTGTCTGCGTGAGGACTTGCTTCTAGAGCGTCGAGAACACGGCCGACCTGGAAGTCGACGAAACTGATTGTCGCCAAATAGGCCTGAACCGCATGCCTCCATTTCTTGTTCTTGATGAACCACTCGTGACGTGGGGCGGGCAGGCCGTGGGTCAACTTCTTTCCGGCCTCGGGTATGTCGTCAAGGTCTCCGGCATGCATCGGCGGCAGCTCGACTTCCGCCAAGGGATACATGTCAAACCACTCTGGCGGCGCGAACAACGGCACGTGGGGCCGGAAGAACCCGACCGCGAAGAAGAAGGGTTTGTCTCCGTGCATCTTGGGGAATTCGTCCAGGAACCAGTCGGCCACCTGGTGGTCGCCCATTTCCTCGTTCTTGAAAACAGGTCCCCAATCCCACAGCGGGTGCGCGCCGGGCAGGTTCAGTTTCTCTTCCAGGAGCGGCCTTTGCCCCGGTCGTGGGCCGTTCTTCTGAAACGAGACCTCATCTGGATAGGAGCCGTGAAAGATCTTGCCGACTTGGTAAGTCTGGTAGCCGTGCGCCGCGAAGTGCTGTGGAATGGTTACCAGATCTTTCAGTTCTGGAGCACTGCGAAAGTCGGGCGCAAGCTGATAGACGCCACTGGTCGAAGGCAGCAAACCCGTCATGAAGCTGACGCGGGACGGGTTGCAGATTGGCGCTTGGCAGTGCGCGTTTGAAAAGAGAACGCCTCGTTCGGCAAGACGATCGATGTTCGGCGTCTTAACTTGAGGGTGCCCGCCCAAGCAGCCAACCCAGTCATTGAGGTCGTCGATCGTGATGAACAGAACGTTGGGCTTCGGCGATTGCGCGGATAGTGAATCGCCCCGCGCGAGCACGCCCGCAGCCGCCATTCCCGTGGAGCGCAACCAAGCGCGCCTCGTCTGAGAGTCGTTCTGTTTCATTGCGCTGGTCCACTCCAGAGTCCTACGGCATGTCCGATAGCGATGCTTTGGGGGAGCCTGCGTATATCTTACGTCGGACGAGACAATACGCGTACTGGCGAGCCCAGCGGACGATCGGCCCCAAGAATAGCCAACGGCCCGGCGGGCGCGCCTCCCCGAGCGAATGTTTGACGTTCTGGTGCCGGCTATCCGCTAAGGGTAAAGCGCACCTCGACTTGAGTAATTACCGGGACCGTACGCCCGTTCAGCAGCGTTGGCCGGTAGCGCCACCGCTTGACGGCCGCCAGCGCTGCCGGGACAAGCAGAGGATGTCCGGATATTGCCCGAAGCCTTTGAATTGCCCCGTCCTCGCCAATGATCGCTTCTAAACGAACTAAGCCCTGAATCCTGGCCTGTCTCGCCAGTGGAGGGTACGTCGGCATCGTCTGATTGATCAGTTTCGCTGATTGGACCTTGCCTCCTACCTGGACAAGAGCGGCGACCACCGGGTCGGGTGGCTTCAGCGGTTCTGGCGGAGGCGGCACAATGGCCGAGTGCGGACCCTTGGTGCCGAATCCTCCCAAGACGCCTCTCGGGTGTCCCAGCGCCAGGAGCGGCGCCTCCAGCGCACTGATCGAAGGAGCCGACCGACTTCCATCGTCAACCAGCGCCACGCTGGCGGGAATCCGTGTTGGTTGCCGAAAGATGTCATCTACCCGGATGGGCGAGGGGCGAACGGGCGCAGCCGAAGCGACTTGGGGTGCCGGCTCTCGCGGTGCCGCGAGAGGTGGCGGCGTCAGAAGTTGGGCCACCCATTGCCCCCCTGGGAGAGTCTCGGTGTAAAGCAGCGGGATGAGAATGCCCAGACTCAGCAGCAAACACTGCACCAAAAAACGAAACGGCGAGTGTCCAGGGTTGGTGCGATTCATCTTGGATTCCGACAAAGGTGTTCTCGAACATGCCTGCCTCCTCCAGTCAGGGGACCGCCGGCCGCCGCACGGCGTCAGACGACGTTGCGACGGTTCAGCTAGGTCCGGCCAATCAATGAAAAAGGCCCGCGCAGGCTCTTTGGGGAGAACGGTTTTCAACCGCCATTCTCTGTTAGCTGTAGACACCGGATGAACGGCTTTGGTTCCCCGGTTGCACCGGGCTTGGGGAGCTCAGGACTCGTTTCGGCAACCAACCTGAGCGACGACCGGCAGCCAAGCTAGCGGGCGAAGTAGAGTACGACCGCTCGGTCGATGTGGTCTTTGTCGAATACCGGCGGCTTGCCTTCGTAGTCAGAGATGTTCTTGGTGATGGCCACCAGATCGCGGGGATAGCAAGCCCGCAGGACGGCCGTTCGACTGCTGACTTTGCAGCGTTCTTGGGCGTAGCGCGAGGCCTCGACAGTGTATTCGACACCTTCGTTCTTGCAGACCATTTGCAAGATGCCGTCAAATATCTCGGGCGTGACGACGTCGATCTTGATCTTGTTCTGAATGCGTCGCAGGAAGGCTTCGTCAGCCAACTGTCTCGGGTCGAGGTTTGTGGAGAAGACGACCATTGTCTCGAAGGGTACCGGGAACGTCACACCGGTGCGAAGAGATAAGAAGTCAATGCGCCGATCGAGGGGTACAACCCAGCGGTTGAGCAGGTCACGCGGGTTCATCATCTGACGGCCGAAGTCATCGATGATGAACATGCCGTTGTTCGCTTTCATTTGCAGCGGGGCGGTGTAGTAGCCGAGCGTTTCCTCGTAGCGCAGCTCGAGCATCTCCTTGACCATCTCGCCACCGACCGCGATGCAGGGGCGAGTGCAGCGGATCCAGCGGCCGTCGACGCCTTCTTCTTGCGCCAAAGGTTCATGAACGACGGTATCGAAGATGTTGATGATTTGTCCCTGGATTTCGATCGCGTAGGGGACGTAGACATTGTCTTCAAAGACTCGGACAAGCCGCTCGGCAATACTGGTCTTCCCGTTCCCCGTTGACCCGTAGAGGAAGATCTGGGAGTTCGAGACAATCGCCGGTCCGAGCTGGTCGAGCATCGAGTCTTCGAGCACCAGATCCTTGAATACGGTCTGCAGCTTTTCTCGGCTCACGTCCTGCCGCTTGGTCTGCTGCCGCACGGCTTGCGTGTAGGCGGTGAGCGAAACCGGGGCGGGTCCGATGTAATTGCTGATCTGGTAGCGGTCCTGAGCTAGCTTTCGTCCTGCCTGAGAAAGCATAAACTCATAGTCATTACCGACCATCCCCTTCACTTCGAGATATTTTTCCTTCCGCAGGTGAGTGAAGATCGCACTGCACAACTGAATGTTGATCTTCATGTTGGCGGACAAGCGGTTCAGGTTGGTCTGCCCCTCGAGCAGAGTCATCTTGAGCATCAAGTCGATCAAGATGTTTTGGTCGATACCCAGTTCTTCGATCATCTTTGGCTGGGGAGGGCGAAACGGCCCGCCACTTGTTTCTTGACTGGTTGGTGAAGTGAATGCAAGAGTGCCCATTTGCTGTAATTCTAACATTTGGAAGCCGATTTCTGTAGCAGACCATTAACTTAGGACTGGGCGTAGTTGTCCTAGGCTTGTCTAGGTATTCGATCCACCCGAGGCAGTTGAAAAGTGAGCGCGGTCCGGCTCTCAGGCTGAATCCCGCATGCGTCTTCGCGACTGTGTTATCTTTTCGGTCTCCCCCGCATGCGGCTCACCCTGCCGTGCGGCCGGCCGGCTGAGCGGCCCAACGGGGGAGTCGGAACCAACTAAACTAGCAGTCCCTTTCGGAATTTCCTGATCGAGGTACCCCTGTGGCGGAGAGAGCACATTGGAAATCGCGCGGCGGCTTTATTCTGGCCTCCGCCGGTTCGGCTGTCGGACTCGGAAACATTTGGAAGTTTCCCTACATCACCGGCGTAAACGGCGGCGGTGCTTTTGTCCTGGTCTACCTCGTTTGTATTGCCTTCGTCGGGCTGCCGGTGATGGCGGCCGAAATCCTGATGGGCCGCTCCACCCAGAAGTCGCCGGTCGGGGCGCTCCGCCAGCTCGCGGGACGCAGCAGCGCATGGGTTTCGTTTGGCTGGCTGGGAGTCGCCTCGTCCTTCGTCATTCTTTCCTACTACAGCGTTGTTGCGGGGTGGTCGCTTCATTACTCCTGGCTTGCAGTCACGGGAAAAATTGCCGGTGTTGCCCCTGAGAGCTTCGGGCCAACCTTCAGCGCTCTTTTCGCTTCTCCGACGTTGAACTTGTTTTGGCATGCCGTGTTCATGCTCTTGACGGCGGCGGTGGTGATCGGCGGTGTTTCGAAAGGACTCGAACGCTGGGCGCGAATCCTGATGCCGCTGTTGCTTTTCATGATGGTCGCGCTATTGATCAAATCCTTTACGCTCGAGGGCTTCTGGAAGGGCTTCGATTTTGTCTTTGGATTCCACTCCGAACAGCTGACGACGGCGGGCGTTCTCGAAGCCCTGGGGCACGCCTTCTTCACCTTGAGTCTGGGTATGGGGTCGATCATGACCTACGGCTCCTATCTCAAGGAGGATGACGACATCGTCGCCGCTTCCATCACGGTCTCGTTCTTGGATACGCTGATCGCTCTTCTGGCCACCATGGTGTTGTTTCCCATCATCTTTACTTTCGGGTTGGAGCCCAGCGCCGGGCCGGGACTCGTCTTCATCACGGTCCCGATCGCGTTGAGCCAGATGACGGAGGGTGGCCTGCTTGCCTTCACCTTCTTCGGCCTGCTGGTATTCGCCGCGCTGACGAGTGCTATTTCGATGCTAGAAGTGACCGCGGCTTATTTCATCGACGAGCGTGGCTGGAGTCGCCGCAAAGCCACGCTCGTCTCCACGGCCATGGTCGCTCTTGTCGGCATTCCGTCGGCGCTGAGCGGGGGCGACTTGTTTGGCGATGGTTTCGCAAGCATCGTCGGGAGGAACTGGTTCGATACATTCGACTATCTTGCTTCGAACTGGATGCTGCCGCTGGGCGGTCTGGGAGTGGCGATCTACACAGGCTGGAAGATGGACGACAAGATCCGCCACCATCACTTTCTTAGCGGGACGAGCCTGGGATTCTTTTTCACCGTCTGGCTATTGCTGCTCAAGTTTTTGGTCCCCGTGGCCATTACGCTTGTGTTTCTGCATGCGGTCGGTCTGATCTAGTTTGAATCGTCAAGGTCGAAACCGGCAGCTTTTTGGGCGGACAGCTTCGAGTGCTCTGATGAAGCCGAGCCGCGCGAAGTGGAGTGTCACCGATTTTTTCACAGGCCACACGGGTGCGGTCGAGTCGGCGACTGCGTGCGTTGTGTCCGCGTCCCGGCCGGAAGCTCGCGACAGCCACGAACTCGACCGCACCCTTGCGGGCGCGGCTCCGCTATGACGGATGCGTTCCTAGAAAGTATTCATTACTTGCATAATCAGGGCGTTGTCAGGGCTGCTGAATCGGGCAGCCATCTTTCTTGCAGTCGTGGCAAAGTGCGTGGGTAAGGAATGTGCCTTCTCAGCCCGCAAGTTGCAAGAAATAGCCGATGCGAAAGTCGTTCATTTCCCGATCAAGTTCCCAGCACCGAGCACGGCTGGACCGGCGCCAAGCGATGGCCACCGGATTGGCCGGCGCTGCGGCATTTCTTTTCCGCCAGCGTCTAGAAGCGGCCCCGAAGATGCAATTGGTCGAGACCGAAGACGACATCGAAGGTCGCTTCTATAAGCCGGACGCGCCAGAACGATCCGTGCTATTCGAAGACGGAGCATCCGGTAAACGCCTGGATCTCACAGGCCGGGTTCTCAATACCGAAGGCAAACCGGTCACGCTTGCTCTTCTCGATGTGTGGCAGGCTCTCGACGGGTTGCAGCCCAACGGTGAAGCCCAGTACGACAACGAGGGCTTCGGAATGCGCGGCCGGCTCTACACCAACGACCGCGACTTCTACCGCCTCAGGACCCTGATTCCCACGCCCCACGTTGTAGGGAATCGTTCTCGCCCGGCGCACATTCATTTCAAGATCAGCGCTCCGGAAGGCCCGATTCTCACGACTCAACTCTACATCAAAGGGGACCCGAATATAGCGGCGGATCCGTATGCACGGCCATCTCGCATGATCCGCCCGAAAGCGGCTGGGAGGGGAACTGCCGCGCGCTTCGACTTTGTTGTGCGCCAAGAATAAGCCCTCGGGACGCTGGCCGGTACCTGACTGTTGCTTTAAAACCGGCTCATCCATGAATGAGTTCGCAGTGATGAAGTCACCCACATCAGCCATTTCCAAGGCTAAGCTTGCCGGGCTGGCCGTGGTATTCCTTGTGGCCTGCTCGAGCCCCCCCGAAGGTGACCTCGTCGAACTCTCCCGCGACGGAAAAGTCAGCGAAGTTCAAACGTTTCTCGATTACCACGAAACTCCTGAGGGCGAGCAAGGGCGTCGGGCTCTCGCAGAAGCATCCTCGGCCGGTCACACCGATGTTGTCGAAGCTCTCCTGCAAGCCGGAGTTGACATCAACGCACAGGACGCTCAAGGGCGGGCGGCGATCCACTTGGCCGCTTCTGCCGGGAAAACTGCTGTCGCGTTGCTGCTGGATCGAGGTGCCGACCCCGACCTGGTATCCGAGTTCGAAGGCACCGCGCTTGGCTACACCGCCTCGCAAGGGAATTTGGAGATGATCAAACTCCTGCTGAGCAAGGGAGCCGATATCGACGGCACCGATAAGAACGGCTATACCGGCCTCGTCCAGTGCGCTTTCCGTGGCTACGAAAAATGCGTGGACCTGCTGCTGGCAAGGGGCGCGGACGTGAATGCGGCTTCCAGTATGGGCTGGACGCCTTTGATGAGCGCAGCCTACGAACGCCACGCTGAAATCGTGAACATGCTGCTGAAGCGAGATGCCGACCTCGCGGCCGTCAACAGCGACGGACAGACGGCGCTGATGCTGGCGGCGTCGGAAGGCGACATCGAAATCGCCAAGGCGCTGCTGCGGGCGGGGGCCGACCCCACAGCGACAGACAGGCGGGGCCGCACGGCTCAGAGGCTAGCCGAGGGCAACAGCTACGCCAAAACGGCACGGTTGCTGGCACTCAGGTCGCTCTCCGCGCAGCCAACCCAAACCGATCGCTGAACCCGCTGCGGCCGGCGTCTCGGGACGGGCAGACGTTCATGGCGAGGTGATTTGCAGGATTCGCGTTTCCCCCGCAATCTCGTCGATCAGATTGTCTCCCGAGATCAATCGTCCGAAATTGGTATAACGCCCGTCGAACTCGGGTAGCTCCCGCAGACAGATAAAGAATCGATCGCCGCCCGAATCCTTCGGGTTCGCCACCATCGCAAGGCTTCCCCGGACGAAAATCTGCTGATTGATCTCGCATCGCACGGTCGACGAGGTAGCGTCGTCTTGATCCGGGATCGAAGCGTCAAAACCCGCCAGTCGTGCCGGCTCGACGATGCTAAAACTCTGTCCGTCGAAACGGCCTTGGCCGGCCAACTCAGAAAACCGCTCAGCCGTCAGAGGCGCGTTGTCGTAGTCAAGCCTGAGTTCGAAAGACCCGGCGCTCGTGTGGATTGTGAGGTGACGGTTTAAAGTGCTGGCGATTCGCTGATAGTCCGCGGAAGTGTAACGAACTTTGATACCCTCCGGAGGGATCGCCTCCGCCGGGATCGCCGCCCCCGGCGCGTTGAGGCGAACCTCTGGCGTACCGCTGGCGTGCACTGCCGTTTGGTTGCTGGGAGCACCATCCTCGACGCGGTCGAGAGACTCTTCGTCATTGGGGGCAAAGCGAGCCAGCGCTCGCGTTGCCGCCTGGGAGATTGGGCTGGCTTCAGATCGCAACGATTGCAGCAACTGAATGGCCCGGTGATTGCCCAATATTCCAAATGCTTGGACCGCCGACACGCGAACGTTGATGTTCGGGTCGCCCAGTCCTTTGGCGATTACCTCCAGCGATTCCTCCCGCCCCATCGCGGCCAGCGCCCCGAACGCATGAATGCGCACCTTTGGATCACGATCGTCCGTCATTTTCGTCAGAGCCGCGAGAACCTTTTCGGATGGCTCCGCCCGCGCCAGCCCTTCGACAGCGGCGCCGCGGACTCGCGGGTCTCTGTCCTTGGTCCTGTTGAGGAACAACCGCGTGATCTCCTCATCGAAAGGGACTGCTAGTCGATTCAGCGCAAGCGCCGCGGCCAAGCGGACGGATTGGTCGTCGGATCTGAGGCCCTGCGCGATCCACGGCGTGGCTTGGGTCGCATCCATGCGCGCCATCGCCGCATAAGTGAATGGGAGTGGCGCAGGAGTGTTTTTCAGCCGCTCAAGAGCGGCAAGCCACTCCATCTTTCCGAGCGCTTCGACAGCGTTCGCTACGACCGAGCGCTCGTCATCCCGCAGAAGTTCGACGAGCCTATCGGCGGCTACCTGCCTCGGCTCTCTCCCCTCTCGGGCGGCCGTCCGGCGGTCTTCCATTTCGCCGATAGCAAACGCCGCTGCCGCGCGAACTCGTGCTGACGGGAGATTGGTCGCATCCAGCAGCAGGTCAAGCGCACCCGCGTCTCCGATCCGTCCCAGGGTCAAACAGGCGCGGGCCTGGTTCTCGGCGATCGATGACCGGATTTGCTCGCGCAGCCATTGGTCGACCTGCCGGGTGTCTTCTCGCTCGAGGAAATCACCCTCGATACGATGCGTCGGGCGCGTCATGATGAGCCACACCGCGGCGGCGCCCAGCAGGACCATGCAAAGCGCCAGAAAGCGTAGCTCGTAACGTTTGACCTTTTCAATCAAACCGCAATATTACCAACCCAGGCAAACCGCAATGTTACCAACCTGACAAACTGCAGTATTAGTAGCCCGGCCCGTGGCCGGCTCGAAAGGGATGCTATTCTCGCAGATACGGCGAACCCCGCCGTGGAAGCGCCAGACCCCAGCAGGATCGCGAACTCAACGGCTCGATGTGCGGCATCTGCGGACAACTGAACTTCGATGGCAAGCCGGCTCAGGCTCGCGACACCGAGGCGATGGTGCGCACGCTCGACCATCGCGGTCCCGACGACAGGGGAGACTACACCCACGGTCCCGCATCGATCGGCATCGCCCGGCTCAACGTTATTGACCTCGATACCGGTCACCAGCCGGTGCATAACGAAGACAGCTCCTGTTGGTGTGTGCTCAACGGAGAGATCTACAACTATCGCGAGCTTCGCGAAACCCTGACCGCCCGCGGCCATCATTTCTACACCCAGTCCGACACCGAAACGATTATTCATCTCTACGAAGAATATGGCGCGGCTCTTGCCGGACATCTGCGTGGAATGTTTGCCATCGCGTTGTGGGATCAGCGCCGGCAGCAATTGCTGCTGATCCGGGACCGTCTGGGCGTCAAGCCGCTCTACTACTACCTCGACCCCAACCGGCTTGTCTTCGGATCAGAACTAAAAGCTTTGCTTGCAGCCGGAATTCCACGCGAAGTCGACCCCCAGGCCGCCGATGACTATCTGACCCACGGCTACGTGCCGGGTGAGGGAGCGATCTTCCACAACGTTCACAAGCTGCTCCCTGCCCACACGCTGCTCGTTCAGCGCAACGGGTCAACCGAGCTGAACCGATACTGGGACCTGCTCGATCCCAAGTGGGACGCCCAGCACTCCGCTGCGTCCAACCCGGCCCAGCGCGCCGAGGCGACCTGGGACATGCTCAAGGAAGCCGTCCGCTATCGCCTGGCGAGCGATGTGCCGATCGGAGTGCTGCTCAGCGGCGGTATCGATTCGACCGCAGTCGTGGCGGCGATGCGCGAGGTTACCTCGCAGCCGATCAAGACGTTTACCGTTGGGTTTGATGACAAAAGCTACGACGAGTCCGGATTGGCGCGGCTCACTGCCGAACGCTTTGGAACAGAGCACCATCAACTCGTCGCTCAAATCGAAGCAAGCGAGATTGTCCCGAGCTACATTCATCATCTGGATGAGCCCTATGCCGAATCTTCCGCGATTCCGATTTACTACGTTTCCCGGTTGGCACGCGAGCACATTACCGTGGCGCTGGGCGGCGATGGCGGCGACGAGCTTTTCGGGGGCTATAACCACTACGCCGCGAGCCGTTACATGGAGTGGTATCAAAGACTACCGGCAGCCCTGAGCCACCGACTCATCCCTTGGGTAGTCCGTCAACTGCCCGTCTCTCATAACAGGGCGAGCTTCGAGAATCTTGCGAAACGCTTCGTGTCAGCGGTTGACCTTTCCCCCGAGCGAGCCCAACTGAAATGGCTCGAATTGATCTCGGACGATCTCAAGCAGAGACTCCGCGGCTCGGCTCTGCGGGACCGTGACGGAGCGCTCCCGGCGTTTCGTTTCTACGAACAGCATCTGGAGCAAGCGAGCCGCCAAGACGGAATCAACCGCCAGATGTTCATGGACTCGAGAATCTACTTGCCCGACGGCATCCTGGCCAAAGTCGATCGCATGAGTATGGCGCACGGCTTGGAAACGCGAGGTCCTTTTTTGGATCACAAGTTTGTTGAGTTCGGGCACCGCCTGCCGCCCGAAGTAAAGATGCGTGGCCTGACTCGCAAATACTTGCTAAAGAAACTACTGCGCGGCCGGGTCCCGCCGCAGGTGCTGTCACAAAAAAAGATGGGCTTCGTGCTGCCGCTAGCAAGATGGCTATCCGGCGACCTGAAGGAACTCTTGTGCGAGACGCTGTCAAGCGATCGATTGCGGCGCTCAGGTTACTTCGATCCTGTCGCGGTCGAACACCTGATCAGCAGCCATTTGGCGCGTCGCGAAGACCACAGCAAGACCCTATGGAGTCTGCTAGTCTTTCAGCTTTGGCTGGACCGCTATGTGGCCGGCCAGGCGTCGAGCTAGCACCCACCCTGCTATGGAACTTACCCTCCGCGAAGGAACTATCCGTGACCTGCCCTTCCTGCGCGAGATGCTATACGAGGCCGCTTTCTAGCGGCCGGGTGTCGCGAGGCTGCCGATAGATGAAGGGCTGGCTCGACCCGACCTGGCGAAGCTTCTTCAAGGTTGGGGGCGTGAGGGAGATGCTTCCGTGATTGCGGAAAGCGCTGCTAACCGGCCAGAGGGAGCGGCTTGGTACCGTTTTTGGACCGATGAGGAGCACTCTCCTATGGATATGTCCGCGCCGACACGCCCGAACTTGCCATAGCGGTCGTGAAAGGGCGACGCGGAAGGGGCATCGGCGGACAGCTCTTACAAGCGTTGAAAAAGCTCGCCGCCGATCGGGGCATCGAGGCGCTGAGCCTCAGCGTGGAACAGGATAACCCCGCCCGGCACCTGTATCTGCAGCACGGCTTCGAACAGGTGGAAACAGTTGGAAACGCGTGGACGATGATAGCCTGCACAGACTCCGAATCCGATGACCTACTAGGCACAGGGCAAATAGTCGCGTCCGAGGTGGAAACCGTGGCTAGCCAACTCGGCTTCGATTTCAACCCGTGCTCCGCGGCTCCCCACCCACTGCAGAACGAAACACGCGCCCACGGCCGGCAGCTCGTCCGGCGTCATTACCCGTGCTCCCTCGATTGTGTACCCGATTTTCCGGGGATCGATATCGATGTAGGTTTCGACTCGTACACCCAAATCAGTGAGGAATCTGAGTCGTTGCCGCGATGTCCGGCCCGATCCCCACACAATCACGTTGGGATGGTGCGGGTTGTGCTTCTCCAGCCATCGATAAATGTAGGGTGCTTTCGTCTGATAGAACGCCTCGACGGAATATCTCGAATCGGTGCGGGTCAGCCGCTCAGGCCGCTCGCGCCAGCTCAGCAGGGTTTGCTCGAGCTTGGCCATGCGGACTCCACCTTCGAGCCATCGCAGCCACAACTCATAGTCTTCTGGAAACCGGCCGTCTTTGTAAGTCCCCAGTCGACCGGTTAGCTCGCGACGAAACATGACGCTAGGGTGGACCAACGGCGTTTCGACAAATCGATAAAGCTCAATGTCGTTGGATTCGGTGAGCGAGTTACTCCACTCCACGAAGACGGCGAGACCGCGGTTGCGTCCCGCGTCGCCCATGTAATCGACACGGCTTCCGACTACCCCAATATCGGAGTGCAGGTCCAGATAACCCGCTTGAAGGCGCAGGCGTTCCGGATACGCCCAGTCATCCGCATCCATCCGGGCCACGTAGCGCCCGCTGGCCTCGTGCATGCCACGATTCAGCGCGGTCACGATCCCCGCGTGCCTCTGATGGATCGTCTTGATTCGCAGATCGTCGGCCGCTAGGTGTTCAAGCAGCACCCGGCTGTTGTCCGACGAGCCGTCATCGATGACGATCAGCTCAAAGTCCGAATCCGTTTGCCGAAGAATCGATTCGACGGCCTGTTCGAGAAAGTGCTCCTCGTTGTAGACCGGTAGAATAACGCTGACCCTGGGCCGCGTTGGTTGCTTCACCATGGCGAAATCGGGTCCTCGGAATGGGGCAGGGAAATGAACGCTCTATTCCTCAACGCCCATTTGCGACAGCCGGTAACGCAAGGCGTTGCGCGTCAGCCCTAGAAGCCGCGCCGCTCGGCTCTTGTTGTCATCCGAGCGCAGCAGAGCCTCCCGGATCAACTGCTGCTCATACTGGTCAAGCGTCATGCCTTCCGGCAAGAAAGCCATTTCTCCAGAGGGCGTGCTAGCTCGGGCCTGATCGAGGTGCACGTCGTCCACGCCGATCGAATCGGATCGAGCCAGCACCATCGCCCGCTCGATGATGTTTTCTAGTTCCCGAACATTCCCGGGCCAATAATAGGCCCTCAGTTTGTCCACGGCAGCCGGGGTAATTCCCTTAATGCGGCTGCCCGCATCGGCGGAACACTTTTCGAGAAAGTGGTCAATCAGGTACGGGATGTCCTCTTTACGTTGCCGCAACGGAGGCAGGTTGATGGGCAGGACATTCAGCCGGTAGTAAAGGTCTTCCCGGAATGTCCCCTGTTCCAGCGCTGCCCGCAAATCCTGATTGGTGGCAGCCACGATACGGACGTCCACATGAGTCGTCTTGGTGCCGCCCAAGCGCTCGAACTCACGTTCCTGAAGCACTCGCAGCAGTTTTACTTGGACGGGACCCGGCACGTCACCGATTTCGTCCAGAAATACGGTCCCGCCGTCGGCCTGCTCAAACTTGCCGGGATGAGACTGCATCGCTCCGGTGAAGGCCCCTTTTTCGTATCCGAACAGCTCCGACTCCATTAAATTCTCGGGAATGGACGAGCAGTTGATCTTCATAAACGGAGCGTCTTTTCTCGGCGAATGAAAGTGAATCGCCCGCGCCAATAGACCCTTTCCGGTGCCGCTCTCGCCTCCTAACAGCACCGTGGTGCGGGTCGGAGCCACGCGGCTGGCCGCGTCGAAAACCTCCTGCATATTGGGACTGCGGCCGATAATCTGCCCGAAGTCATAGCGCCGCCCCAGCTCCGTTTTGAGCTTGATGTTTTCGTCCCGGAGCGCGTGCAGCTCAAGGACCTTGTCGATGGTAATCATCAAGTCTTCGAGTGAGAAAGGCTTGAGGACGTAGTCGCTCGCCCCTGCCTTCATCGCCTCCACCGCCGTCTCGACCGTTCCGAAAGCGGTCATCACAATGAGGGGAAGCGATGGGAAAGTACCCTGCACTTTCGTGAGAAACTCCAGCCCGTCCATCCCGGGCAGACGTAAATCCGTGAGAACGAGCGAAAACCTGCTGGCGCTGTCGGAGTCCTGATTGAGGATCTCCAGGCCCCGCTCCGCCGAATCAGCCATGGAGACTTTGTAGCCGGATCCCTGGAGCTGCAACTCCAAGAGGCGCAGCATTTTGACTTCGTCCTCAACAACCAGAATGTTTTTCAACATAGTCATGTATCAAGGTCACGTATCCAGTGGTAGGGAAACACGAAAGGTTGCGCCCTCGCCGGTCTTGCTATTCACGGAAATCTTTCCGGCGTGGCTGTCAACAAATTTCGACACCATGGCCAGCCCCAAGCCAACCCCAGTGGGTTTCGTAGTGAAGAATGGGTTGAAGATGTTCTCCAGCTGATCTTGCTGGATGCCTACCCCGGTATCATTGACTTCGATCCGCGCCATCGAGCCATCGCGGCGCGTGCGAACGGTTAAAGTCCCTTGCGAGGACATCGCTTCGTAGCCGTTGAGCAGCAGATTCAGCACGACGCTCTCGATCAAAGTGGTGTCAAAGGAGAACTTCGGAAGCTCCTGCAGGTCCTCTCGGATCTGGATGTCTTCCTCCCGTCCTTTCACCTGCTCCGTGAGTTGAGAGACGGCGCGCTGGACGACGTCATTCAGGCTGGCCGTTTCCCTTTGCAGGGGAGAGGGGCGGGTAAAGTTCAGGAATCGCGTGACCAGGTCATTCGTGCGGTGCACCTCGCTGCGAATGAATCCGGAAACTTCTCGAGCCACTTCATTCTCGGCGGCTACACTCTTTTTGAGAATCTCGGCCGAGGCGGAGATCACGCCAAGCGGGTTCCTGATCTCGTGCGCCAGCCCGGCGGAGAGCTGACCAAGCGCCGCCAGTCTTTCAGACCGTTGGACCTCCGCTTGAGCTTCCCTTAGTTCACGGTTTGCCTGGGCAAGACGTTCCGTCTTGGCTCGGTTCTCCGTGGCAAATCGGTTCACCAGGATCGCGCTGAGGAAGAAAAACAGGACCCGCACCGTCAGCTCCCGCTGCCCTTCCGGTGGTATGTAGTTCGTCTCGAAATCCACGAAGAACAGGAAAGAGAGATAGAGCGCCGAAGAGATCAACGTATTGAGCAGCGTGCCGGCTAGTCCCAGATTGGACGCCGCGGAGACGATCGGCAGCCAAAAGATCAAGTAATAGCTGCTCTCAAGTCCACCAGTCTCCGCGACGAGCCAGTAACAAAGCGCCAGCTTCAGCCCGATGACGAGAGCCGAACCGATTGTATCCGAGCTCAGCTCTAGATGGGCTTCGGCAATCTGAATTGCCCCGAGAGCGAGCAACACCAGCCACTCGAAGACGGAGTGCTCTGGCTTGGTCACAACCAAGGCCGCCAAGGCGCCCAGGAATAACAACCAAACCACGTCGGTGCCGCGTATCTTGCTCATCATGGGTCGATCAGCTCAAGAGTACAACATGGAGTGGACGGGTACTTCCCGCGAATCTAGGCGACCGAATATACAGCTCTGGCTGATCCCACCGGTGAGCGCTATAATACTAAGGACCGACGAGTTCTCCCGGGCGCAGTTATAGGCTCAATGCATCGGAGGTATAAGCGGTTTGCCTGAAGCCGGCTCACTCTTGAGAGGCCGGTATTTTTGTATCACGAAACATCGATGGCCTCTTCATTCATACTAAAGCTCGAAAAAGAGATCAAGGCTCTCGAGTACGAACTTCATAACGAGCTTCCCAAAGAGATCCAACGAGCCCGAGAGCTAGGCGACTTGAGCGAAAACGCCGAGTATTCCGCGGCCAAGGAGCGCCAAGACTTGGTCCGCGCCCGGCTGGGACAACTTCAAAAGCGGCTGGCGGATCTCAGTATGATCGACTTCTCCAAGATCGCGCGCGACGCGATTGGGCTGGGCTCGACCGTGACGGTCCACGACGTGAACAATGGCGTCGAGATCGCGTATCATCTGGTCACATCGGAAGAAAGCGACGTACCCAATGGTAAGATCTCAACAACCTCGCCGATCGGACGGGGATTGATGGGCAAGAAAGTCGGCGACTTCGCGGAAATCAAGACCCCGAATGGCGAGAAAGAATTTGAGATTCTCAAACTGAAAACGATGCACGACCAAGTCGACGCCTAACCCGAAATCTATGACCATCGGTCAAGCTATTGGAAGCGCCTGCGGCTACGTCCTGTCGGGGATTGTGCGCCTGTTGAGCGGTGCGCGGATCCATCCCAACCTGCTCACCTCAATCGGATTGGGTATTAACGGGATCGCCGCCTGGCTTTTTGCCAAAGGTGAATTCGCTTCCGCCGGGATCGTGGTTCTCTGCGGCGCCGTCTTCGACCTGGTGGATGGGCCCGTCGCCCGGACGAGCAACCGCGTGACCCGTTTCGGGGGGTTCCTGGACTCCGTCCTCGACCGCTATTCCGACTTGATTCTGCTGATGGGTCTGCTGGTCTACTACGCCTCCATCAATCGTTTCTTCTATATCGTGTTGACGGCGATCGTAATGACAGGGGCCGTGCTGGTCAGCTATACCAGAGCACGTGCTGAGAATGTCATGCCGAAGTGTAAGGTCGGCTTTCTCGAGCGTCCGGAACGAATCGTCCTGATCATCATCGGGGCTTTATTCAACCGCATGGCTCCGGTGCTTTGGGTGATTGCCGTTTTCTCGAACATCACCGTCGCTCATCGCATCATCTACACGTGGCGCGAGACCCGTGCCATGGATATCGCCGACGCAGCCGAAGCGGAGAAGGTGCGGGCGGCGACTGCTGGTGACGCGGGCGATTCCTCGCCTGCCTCCGGCGATCTACACGAAGGCTACGGCCCATCGGCAGTTTGACCCTCCTCTTTTCCCCACCGATTCATAGCCGGAATGCAAGATTCAGAGCCCGGAACACAAGTGACGGGTCAGCCGCCGAAGAAAGAACCCGCTGCCGCCCCCGAATTCCCTGACAGGAAGTAGCACCAGCTCTCAGCGCGCCGCGTTGGGGTTGCTTCGGTCAATCTCCACGAAGACTACGGCCGTCGGCGGTTTGATGGTCGGCTGGTGCCGCTGGTTTGAGCAAAAACGTTGCGTTTTGCATTCCCGTGTTGTCGTGCACCGCGGCGGACGCACGCACCTGCGTTAGGGCCTCTGACGGGGCTCTGAATTATTGGAAGAGTTCCAACCCCGGAAGCCACGTAACCAATTCAGGGATCAAGATACAAACCGCCACCACCCCCAGCATCACGGCCAAGTAAGACCAGATCACCCCGAAAGTCTCGTGGAGCGGGATTTTCGCAATCCCGCAGTTCAAACACAGCAACAGAGATACCGGCGGACTGACCGTCCCGATCAAGGCCGCGATCACCAGAATTACGCCCAGATGTACCGGGTCAATTCCGACCAGCGTGCCCGCCTGGTGGATGGGACTCGCCAGCATGATCAGCAGCGGCGTCGTATCGATCACCATGCCCAGGAGAAACACGAAAAGCGTGATCAGTAGCATCACCCCCAGCGGGCTTTCCGTCACCCAAGAAATCGCCTCAATCATTCGTTGCGCGAACATGTTTCGGACAAGGATCTCCGAAAATACTCTGGAAACGGCAATCACAGCCCAAATCGTGACCGTCGTATGAGCCGCCCGCCGGATACAGCCAACGATTCCCGAGAACGACAGCTCCCGATAAATCACCCCGGAAAGGAAAAGGGCTGCGACGCAAGCGACGATTCCGGCTTCGGTCGGCGTAACGACTCCGCCAACCAAACCGATGACGACAGCGCCCGGAATCATCAACGCCGGAAGTGCCACCCAGGTTGCCCGCCCGATCTCTCCCAGCGCCGCCCGCGTTTCGCGGCTGCGCTTGTAGCCCCGCTTCAACACCCAGTAGTGAGTGACACCCATCAACGCGATCCCGAGAAGAATCCCTGGGATAGCCCCTCCGAGGAACAGCTTTGCGACGGAGGTTTCCGTCAGGAAGGCGTACAAGATCATCAAGATGCTCGGCGGAATGATCGGGCCGCAGCATGACGAAGTGGAGGTGACCACGACGCTGACGTCCTTGTCGTAGCCTTCTTTCGTCATCGCCGGAATCATGACGCCGCCGATTGCCGCGCTGTCCGCCGTGCAGGATGCCTGAATTCCCGCGAACACCATGCTCGAGAGAATGTTTACCTGCGCCAGCCCGCCGCGCAGGTGCCCGATCATCAGCCGCGACACGTGGATAATGCGCTGGATGATTCCTCCGGAAGACAACAGCTCAGCGGCGAGCAAGAAGAAGGGAATGGCGACCAGGACGAATGAATCGACCCCGGCGTACATGCGCGAGGGCAGAAGGGTCGTGCTCATCGACCCTTGCGAGAGAATGATTGTCGTTGCGGCGACTCCGAGGCTGTAGACCAGCGGCACGCCCAGAACCACCAGGGCCAATACCAGCAGGAAGAGAAGCAGGATCGTCAGCACGGTTTTAGCGGTGCCCGGTCAAGAGCGCAAAGTTTGGAGAAGCAAGCGGAGGCGCTCGACGGCCACCATCACAAACCCCAGCGGGATGACCAAATAGATCACGCCCATCGGTAGCCATTCGAAGGAGTTCGTGCTGTAGAGCATCGTCGTCGGGATGAATTGAGCAGAGGCCCACAACACGACCGCGGCAAATGCCAAAGCCAGTCCATGAGCCATCACATCGAGCCCCTTGCGGCCCCCTGGCGACAGCTTTTCCCGAACGACGTCAACAACAAAATGCTCGCCTTGGCGGTCGGCAATGTGCCAGAGCAGGAACAGGATCCAGATGAACGAAAACCGGCTGAACTCCTCGACCCAAGTCAACGGCGGATAGATGCCCGTATAGCGAAACACGATGTTCGAAGCTTGCAACACCAGGATCAGCGCGAACAGAAATACTCCGACGCCTTCCGTTACCGCCTTCGTGAGTTGCGAGTAGCGCGACATCGTGAGGCTTACAGCGCTTCCAGCGAGGCGTCTTGCCGTTGCGGTCGGCCGGTTTCCTTCTCGACATGCTCCAGCCAGTCGAGAAAGAACTGGTAGGCTTCGGGACCTTGCTTTTTCATGAACTCGTCTCGAAACGCCATCCCCTGAGCCTGAAGGTTGCTGAGGTCCAGATCTTCATGGTTGACAAAATGCACGCCCGCGTCGCGCATCTTTTGCCGGTTGACTTCGTACTGCCTCTGGACCTCTTCCATGTTGTAGTCTTCACTGTCGATGCCCACTTGCAGGAAAATCTCGCGAAGGTCCTCGGGCAGATTGTCGAGCCACGGCTTCGAGGTCACAGTGAACCCTTCGCTGAGGACCAGCCGTGTATCGAGAAAGCACTTCAACACTTCGTGCCAGTTGCCTCCCACGCCGCCGGCGACCGAGTTCGTCGTGCCGTCGGAGACACCGGTCTTGAACGCCATGTAGGCGTCAGCGTAGGGCATCGGGTTCGGTACCGCGCCGTAGAGCTTGGTGATTTCGATCCACAGATCGGCGTTGACGGCGCGGAACTTAGCGTTCTTTACCGCATCGAGAGAATCGATCGGTTCACGGTAATAGACGCCCCAATAGTCGCGGCTGTCGAGAGCGATCGGATGGAAGCCCTTGCTGTTCAATGCTTCCGTGAATTGGGGCCAGTAGGCTTTGATCACACGGCGGGCTTCCTGGCGGTCCTGCCAACCGTAGAGCGGGAGCTCCAGCACGGTTCCCTCGGGCACGTAGCGCCACAAATAGCTGCCGCCGCCGTTCATCACTTCCAGATTCCCGAGCAAAAGGTCTTCGAGATTTTCTTTCTCCCCGCCCATGGTGCTGCCGGTGAAAACGTGGCATTCAAACCGCCCATCGCTGCGTTTTTCAAGTTCTTGGGCTGTCCAATGAAGCTTCTTGCCAAGGTGGTGCTCGTCATTGAACAGCGTCGCCAGGCGAACCTGTGTGCGGTCGCTTTCAGAACAGGAGGTGCCACACAGGAGCAGGGCAAATACGGTCGCGGTGAGAGAGAGGAGAGAGTATTTCATATCGATTCGTCTGTCGGATTTGTCTGCGTGGAGTCTAATAGGTAAGGATTTAGCTCTGTCGATTGTGCCTAGGAAACTGGCGAGGGGATGTTTCCAGACAGAACCTCAGAACGGCGAACAATCGTTAGCTCGCTCTGGACTATTGTGGTTCGGCGCCCTCGATGGTATCGATCACGATCGCCTTCAATCCGCCCTTTTCAACCACCCGTCCATTCACTCGGACGCCCTTCTCAATGTAGGGCATGAGCTGCTTGTTGGCGCTGCTGTGGTGATCGGTGGCAAGAGGCAGGTAGAGCTTTCCCGTGCCCGATTCCAAGATCGCCAACGGGATTCCGGCCTTGGCGCACTCGGTGGCGCAGGCGAGATGTTTCTCTCCCATGGATTCGTGGCCCATGTAACATGCGGTTCCGACGATATGCCCGACAATAGTTGTCTTGGTGGCTGCCTTGGGTTCGTGACCAAAGGCGATGGATGTGATGAGCAGATTCAGCAATAACGCCGCTCCAACGGCCACCATGCCTGAAACGCCGGTTGCGTCTTTCAGATCGATTCTCCCCACGAATGTTCCCCGTATCTCTAGCTGAGTCACTTAGTGTGACATATCCAATCCAGGATAGAATAGAGCCCGAATCACATATTGGAGCCGCAAGATGAAATCCGCCAAGCCCTCGCGCCCCGCGTTTCTCGGTCAGACCGCCGGCGGATTGTCGGCCGCGAGATCTTGACTGCCTGCAGACGCGCAGGCGATTTGATGCGAGCGCGGTATTCACACGCGCAAGCGATTCCGCGCAAGGTTTTCCGCGCAAACTATTCAAGGATGAGCGATACCACCAGACTCTGCTTGTGGTCGGGCCCCCGCAACGTTTCCACCGCCCTGATGTACTCCTTCCGCCAGCGGAGCGACACCCGGGTGCTGGACGAGCCTCTCTACGGGCACTATCTGCGGCTGACGAGAGCCGAGCAGCCGGGCCGTGATGAGTTGCTGAAAACGCTCGACCTCGACGGAGCGCGGGTAGTCCGTGATGTAATTCAGGGCCCCTGCGACCGGCCGGTGCTCTTCATGAAGCAAATGGCACACCATCTGCTCGGCCTTGACCACGAGTTCCTTTCAGCAACGGAGAACGTGCTACTTATCAGGGATCCGCAGCAGATGCTGCCGTCTCTGGTGAACCAGGTCAAAGAACCCATCCTTCGGGACACGGGCCTGGGCATGCAAAGCGCACTCCTCAAGGATCTGCGAGCGCTGGGCCAAGACCCCCCGGTTCTGGACGCCAAGAAGTTGCTGCTCGATCCTGACGGTGTCTTGCGCGAGTTGTGCCGGCGAATCGACATTCCTTTCGAGAAAGCGATGCTCCATTGGCCCGCCGGTCCCAAGCCGGAAGACGGCTCCTGGGCGAAGGACTGGTACCACAATATCCATCGATCCACCGGGTTCATGGAGTACAAAGAAAAGACCGGCCCGTTTCCGGTGAAGCTGAAGCCGTTGCTGGACGAGTGCAAGCCTCACTACGACTTCCTTTACGAAAATGCGATCAGGGCCGGAACCCAGGTTAGAATAGGGATTCCGCCCATGGCCCCCCAACTTCCCGATCCCCGTAACGCCGATATCCTGATCCACGTTGGCGGTGAACTGAAGCCGCGCGGCGAAGCGAAGGTATCCGTCTTCGACAGCTCGGTCCAGGGCGGCGATGCGGTGTGGGAGGGCCTGCGGGTCTACGACGGACGGATCTCCGATCTCGACGACCATCTCGACCGCTTGTTCGACTCCGCCCATGCCATGGCGTTCACCGAAGTGCCTTCGCGAGACAAAATCAAGAGCGCCATCTTCGAGACCCTCCAAGCCAATGGCATGCGGGACGGAGTGCATGAGTTCTGGGATGAGCCCGCACTTCAATCAATACGGTCCCTGCCTGATTGTGCTGGCCGAGTGGAAGGCACCGGTCTACGATCAGTCCGGCATTCGGCTGATCACCTCGTCCATTCGCCGCAACAACCCGCAATGTATCGACTCAAAGATTCATCACAACAATCTGATAAATAACATCTTGGCTAAGATTGAGGCCAATCACGCGGGTGCCGACGATGCGTTGATGCTCGACCTCAATGGGTTCGTGTCGGAGACCAACGCTACGAACGTCTTCCTCATCAAGCGCGGAACGGTACTGACCCCCCACGCCGACAGCTGCCTGCCGGGAATCACGCGTGGCGTCGTGATCCAGATTGCCCGCCGCGAAGCCATCCCGCTCATCGAGCGCAACCTTTCGCTGACCGAGGTCTACACCGCCGACGAGATGTTTACCACGGGAACGATGGGCGAACTTTCTCCGGTGCTCGAAGTCGACGGCCGCAGCATAGGGGCGGGGAAGTGCGGAGAGCTAACCGAGCGACTGCAGCAACTGCATGCCGCATGGGTGCGCGAAAACGGCGAGCCGCTGCCGGCCGCCGAGCACTCATAACGGCGAGGCGCAACGCGGCCTCCTCGGCCAGCCGTGCCGCCTGATGGTGGCGCGCGCCTCCCGGCGGGCTGCGTGAGTCGGCCTCCGGGCCAACGTTTCCGCATCCGCAACTCCGCCGGTCCCGCAGTGCTGGTGTCGAAGGGGCGTTCTTATCCCGAGCCCGTTCCACTTGCCTCTGGTCTGTGGGCGGATTCACGAACATTTTTCGGCTGGCCCCAGATCGAATGTGGTAACCTAGTCGCGGTAAAAGGCGACTATAACTTTAACGACAAGCAACCGTTGCCTGATGGGCAGTCGGAAGAGGAGGAAACTATGTTTGAACAGGTCGAACACCAATCCACGCCTGCGGAAAAGAAAATGCTGGCTCTGGAGTCGTCGGCGCGGTGACCGCATGCGCCGTCATCGGCGGGGCGTTAATCTGGTTCTTGGGTTATTACGGAACTTAAATCCTCCCCCCAGAGGAGACCGCTCGTGAATATGCCCAGTCGGGCCCGCCGGGGCGCTGCATAGGTGGGTTGCGGGTGAATGTGCGCCGGTGAGGTTCGAGGACGGAAAACAAGCTACGAACCGAAACTAAGCTGGGCAAGTTGTCGAGAGAATCAGACCTCAAAACTCCCCAACATACTGCACTTCCTCCTCGACGTCGAAACCATAGCGCTCCCGGATACGGCCTTTGAGTTCGTCGATGATCTCCCGCAGCTCGGCCGCCGTGCCGTTGCCCGCGTTGTAGATCAAGTTGGCGTGGTAGGAGGCGATTTCAATTCCGCCCCTGCGCATCCCTTTGGCCCCGACCTGCTCGAGGAAGTAGGCCGAAGCAACTTTCCCGGCTCGAATCACACGATCGGGCACCTCGGCGGCAACCTCGGCCGGAAGATCCTTGACATGCAAATTCTTGAAGATGCTGCCGGCACAGCGCATCGTTGGCGGGAACTTTTCGTCGCGAATCGTCGTGATCTCCTGTGCCTTTTTGCGAAGCGTTTCGCTGTCAGCCGGATCCAGCGCGAACCGTGTCCGGAAGATCAGCCAGTCTCTGTGACGCTTGAAGATGCTGCCCCGGTATTCAAATTCGCATGCCGCGTTGTGGAACGTTAGAACACTCTCTCCGTCGAAATAGTCGACTTCTTCGACGCGCTCGGAGATCGAATGTCCGTAGGCTCCCGCGTTGCCGAAAACAGCCGCGCCGACCGAGCCTGGAATCCTGGCGAGGGTTTCGAGCCCCTGCAGTCCGGAGTCGACCGCGAAATTGACCAACGACTCAAGCGGCGCCCCGGAGTCGGCCACGATGCGATCTCCGTCGCGGCCCAGGCTCTTCGCAACAAAGCGGAGAATCAGCCCACGAAAACCTTCATCCGAAACAATGACGTTGCTGCCGTCCCCAAGCACGTAAACCGGGAGCGCGATTCGTCGGCAAACAGCGGTTGCCTCGGCAAATGCCCCGGGAGATGAAGTTTCGGCGAACAGATCGGCCGGGCCGCCGATGCCGAAGCGCGTGTACCGGCTAAGCTGGACGTTCTTTTGCAGTGTCAGCCCATCGACGGCGCCCAGCTCAGCCGATGCGGCTTCCAACCGGGCCGATGCCGCTCCCAACCCGTAAGACGAATCGGGCCCACCCGTTGCAGGAGATTTCATTGATGTGTCGAAGGGCCGCCTCCGTTTCGAGGCAGTTCAAGAGGCACGGCGATCCTGCCGGTCCGCTAATTGTCATTGTAAGGCAGGCCAGCTCGACCGCCGCCGATTGGGTCGATGCAAATTCGATAGGTCTGCCTCTAGCGCGTTACCTACGTCCCTCCGGCACAAGCGCCCAGCTTCCGCGGATCGACGGGGCGGCAATTGAGGGCGCGATTGAGGCACTGAGCGTGGACTTCCGTCCACGCCTCTGCCGTGTCTCTTCGCGGTGAACGGATTTGAGCGGATTTGAGCGGATTTCAGAAAATGCGTACGCCGTTTGTTCGCCCTTTACCGCAGGCTTCCGACCCATGCTTGTCGCAGGCTTCCAACCCATGCTTACGGCGGGTTTACAACCCAGGCTTACCGAAGGCCTACTACCCACGCTTACCGCAGGCTTCCGCCTGCCGCTCTGTTGTTTCCGCTTGTGCCGGCAGGTCTGTTTGGCCGGCTTGATCCCCTATGGGGCAGGGGCCGTCGCCTCGGAACCAGTCGATGTCCGGGCCAGCTACCATCCACGGGCCGTCCTCATCTCTCCAGACTAAATAGGCTCCAGTTCGGGTATTCTTGGCTTGATTCGCTTCGAGTCGCTCCAGATAGCTGACGACCCTCGTGTAGTAACACCAGTGTTTCATTGCCCGCCTCCCGTATCGACTATTTCGGCGGCTTGCCCGCCGCCGACTCCACTGGTCGATGAATCGCCCTGTCTGACCCCTCACATTTAGGTTAACAAGCTGTTGGGGCATACTTACGGGGGAGACCTTGCTAAGTGATTGGTTTCATTGACAATATAAAAACAAATGATGGGTATACGGTTGACTCAGGTAGCCCCAATATCTTGTGGTTTGGAGATTTTCTTGGGTTCTGTAACCGGGTGAACAATCATCTTGTAAGTCGCCGGATCCACGGCTCCCGCCTGCTGGACGAGCCGATAGAAGAGTTTGCCGCGGCTTTTGGATTTGCGGCGGTTGAAACGGAAGGTGAACTCGTCCAGGTAGTAGTCCAGATGTTTGTGGCTCACGGCGCCCTGATGGGTGCCCAGCAGCCAGCGCTTGAGCAGTGACATCACGCGGTGGACGCGGGGCATCAATTCCGACGCGGACTGCTCCTGCCTGCTGACAACTGTGACCTGATGGACGTAGCCTTCCTTTTTCAACCCGGAGTAACCGGGCCAGCCGTCGGTATGCACCACGCTGCCCGGCTCGATGCACTCCTCCACGAAAGGCAACAGGCTCTCGCCCGAGGCATCCTCGATTCTCTTCATGCGAATCCGGCCGATACCCCGCCCATCCTCTTGAGCGGCCACTGCGATCAATGCTTTGTTTTTCAGGTTTCGGCCCCGCAGGCCCTCTTCGAGCCCGCCCCAGTAGCTTTCATCGACTTCCACCGTCCCGGCGAGCAAATCCCGTCCCGGCCGCACCATCGCGTGCCGCATTTTGTGCAGCCAGGTCCAAGCCGTTTCGTACCTGTTGAGCCCCAACACTCTTTGAAGTCCCAAAGCGCTGGCTCCGGTTTTTTGGGTGGTGACCCACCACATCGCACGAAACCACAACGGCAAAGGGCTGCGCGTGTCCTGAAAGATGGTCTCGGCGGTCACCGAGGTTTGGCGCCCACACGCAGCGCACTGCAGCAGCACTTTTCGCAAAGGCCACGACTTTCCACAACCGCAACCCGGACAGCGGAAACCGTCCGGCCAGCGCAGCCGGAACAGATACTCCCGGCAGGCCTCCTCACTGCTAAAACGGGACTCGAATTCTGTCAGGTTCTGAGGGTAATCTTCCATCTGCCGGCATACTACATCTTGGGGCTACCTGAGTCAACCGGATACCCATCAAACAAATTATCCGTGAACGGTTGCGTGGATTTTGGGAAATGCACTGTTTCTTGAACGATCGGGGAATTTCTGGTGGAGGTCGGGCTAATAGTAATTCTCGGTCTCCGCGCAGGGGCCGGGCGTTTCGGCTTGGATGCCTTCGTGGAACACCCCCCGGGTTGTAGCTTTCGCTGGTCAACATCTCTCCGGGTTCGCGAAAACGGTCGCCGTAGGTCGTCCCGTTGATGCTCACGCGGTAAGGAACCTCGACGTCCACCTGGATCAGGGCCTCGAAGGCTTCCCGTGAGTTCGGCCAGTTGTTCTCGTTTGGTTCGACGAAACACATTCCGGGTTCTTTGGGCTTTCTCTTGAAGTAAGTCGGAGCCAGGTCGAACGTAAACTGATAATCGACGTTCTTTTTGAAACGCAGAGAGAACGCACCGATGAAAAACAGGTCATCCACGCGGTCCGCATTGAGCGCATGAGGGTAGGGCTCGACGGATTTGGCGATCGGTTCCAGATCAAGCGGGCTCATGCGGCGGACTCTTTCCGGCATGCGACCCGCAATGGTTTGATAGAGCCCGTTGGGGGGCTGCAGGTGGGGTTCGATCCAGTAGTAGTCTTCCATCGGGAATCGAAGCGTGAAGCGCAGCCGGACACCGATCGGATTCCCTTGTTCGCTCAGAAGCAGCTCGTCCCGTACATCGGAGACGACGGTGCGCGTCAGCTTGTATTCCTCGAACGCGCTATCGAAGACATGAGGCACCGCCCCGGCGCCAAAGCCTAAAGCGATGAACCCGACGCCCCCCAGCAGCGTGTAATACAGCGGTGCGCCTTTTCGCCGAAAGCGCGTGAAAGCCCACCACCAAATCGCGTTACCGATGAGAAAGTAGGCAAGTGCGAAAGCGGGCGAGGACTCGGGTCCGTGGATCGACATCAGCATGATGCCGATGGATATGACAATCGACCCCACCGTAAGGAGCACGGTAAAGACCAAGCGCAAGATGTTCTTCTTGGATTCCGACACGTCGCTACCTGCCACTTCATTGTGCACGACGTGAGACCGACGCGTATTCTCAGGGATGTGCCCGCAACGTGGCGTAGTGGAGGGCAGGAATGCCGCCATTAAAACACGCCGGGAATTTGCCGGAACGTCCAAATCCGCGCACTTGGCCTATTGATTATTGCGAAGATGGGTATCCGGTTGACTCAGGTAGCCCCAATATCTTGTGGTTTGGGGATTTTCTTGGGTTCTGTAACCGGGTGAACAATCATCTTGTAAGTCGCGGGATCCACGGCTACCGCCTGCTGGACGAGCCGATAGAAGAGTTTGCCGCGGCTTTTGGATTTGCGGCGGTTGAAACGGAAGGTGAACTCGTCCAGTTAGTAGTCCAGATGTTTGTGGCTCACGGCGCCCTGATGGGTGCCCAGCAGCCAGCGCTTGAGCAGTGACATCACGCGGTGGACGCGGGGCATCAATTCCGACGCGGACTGCTCCTGCCTGCTGACAACTGTGACCTGATGGACGTAGCCTTCCTTTTTCAACCCGGAGTAACCGGGCCAGCCGTCGGTATGCACCACGCTGCCCGGCTCGATGCACTCCTCCACGAAAGGCAACAGGCTCTCGCCCGAGACATCCTCGATTCTCTTCATGCGAATCCGGCCGATACCCCGCCCATCCTCTTGAGCGGCTACTGCGATCAATGCTTTGTTTTTCAGGTTTCGGCCCCGCAGGCCCTCTTCGAGCCCGCCCCAGTAGCTTTCATCGACTTCCACTGTCCCGGCCAGCAAATCCCGTCCCGGCCGCACCATCGCGCGCCGCATTTTGTGCAGCCAGGTCCAAGCCGTTTCGTACCTGTTGAGCCCCAACACTCTTTGCAGTCCCAAAGCGCTGGCTCCGGTCTTTTGGGTGGTGACCCACCACATCGCACGAAACCACAACGGCAAAGGGCTGCGCGTGTCCTGAAAGATGGTCCCGGCGGTCACCGAGGTTTGGCGCCCACACGCAGCGCACTGCAGCAGCACTTTTCGCAAAGGCCACGACTTTCCACAACCGCAACCCGGACAGCGGAAACCGTCCGGCCAGCGCAGCCGGAACAGATACTCCCGGCAGGCCTCCTCACTGCTAAAACGGGCCTCGAACTCTGTCAGGTTCTGAGGGTAATCTTCCATCTGCCGGCATACTACATCTTGGGGCTACCTGAGTCAACCGGATACCCATCATTGCGAAATACAGTGTAGGGGCGCAGCGTGCTTCGCCCGCTCCAACAAGGCACCCGCCGTGACCGAAAACCACACTATATTCTGCGAGTATGAATAGGGCCGGTAGAAAAGCTCCCGCCCAAACTGGCCCTCAGCCCGTTTCAATTCAACGGGCTCGACGCGAAAGCCAAACCAGCAAAGCTGCTGTATTGCGCGCAAGCCAAACCGCCGACACAAAAGCCAGCCTGTAATCAAAACGTCAACCTTGGCAACGGACCCACCGCAACCTACAATTGAAAGACCGGCCTCCACGAAATGGAGAATCTCCAACAAATCCTAGATCGCTTCCTCGAATTTCTCCAATACTTCCGAGATATGATCGGCGGACTTTGGGAATTGATCGGCGACAACACCGCCCCCATCGGCCTCGTGATCTCTTTCCTCACCCTGCTCGTAGGGATCCCCCGCATCAAACGTTGGCTCGGCGAAGGCAAGCAACAAGACACCCCCAACCCCACGCCGACCGTGACCGCGAAGTCATGTTAAGGAAGATCAAAACTTATTGGGTCAAGCCGCTCGAAAGCAATTTCTATCAAGAGGCCCGCGTCGAACTTAAACTGACCGAACCGAAACGCGCCGTCCTGACCCGCATCCACCGTTACAACCAAACCGGCGGGGAAGCCGGCCCCGAGGTCCCCCGACACAAACCAATCGAAGAGATCTTCGACGAGGCCGCTGAGCAGCTGCTCATCCTGGGAGAGCCGGGAACCGGCAAGTCGACCAAACTAATCGGGCTGGCCAAAGCTCTGCTCGATCGTGCGGATAACGATCCCTCTAAACCAATCCCGGTAATCCTCAACCTTTCTTCCTGGACGGAGTGGACGAAAAAGGCGAAGCAGGCCGCGTTGGGCGAATGGATTCAGTTCGAACTGGTGAAGCGCTACCGCGCCCCGTCCGCCGGCGCCAAGCAATGGGTCAAGGACGATGAAATCGTTCCCCTGCTCGACGGGCTGGATGAAGTGGCCGCCGAACAGCGGGCAGCCTGCGTCGCGGCCATCAACACCTACCGGCGCGATGGCGGGTTCCAGCCCATGGCTGTCTGCTGCCGCCTGGAGGAATACCGCAAGCTCCCAGCACGCCTCGACCTTGAGGGGGCCATCACGGTCGAACCGTTGCGGCGGGATGAGGTGGATAGCTACCTCGACAAGCATGGCTCCAAGTTGCAGCGCGTCCGAGAGGCGCTCCGGGACGACCCGGAACTTTGGAACCTGATGACAACGCCTCTGATGCTGACGGTCCTATTCATCGCTTCGGGGGGAGTCGAAGGGAATGAGGCGCGGAGCGAGCCGGATCGGCCCGCCGGCTCTACCTGCGCTTTGTCCGCGCAATGTTTGACAAACGCAGGCCCGGGCGGCTCCCTGAGGATGATGCAGCGAGCAGGAAGAGGGAGGTCGAGTTCATCAGAATGATTCGCTGGCTGGCTCGCTGCTCAGTTGAAGAATCGTGACCAGACTGATTTTTCGCTGGAAGATTTGGACTGGCAATGGCTGCCTTCGCGGCGCGACCGCCGCGCCGCGAAGGTGATTTTCGGGCTCGGCAGCGGGCTGGTCGTAGGTCTGGTCGTAGGGCTAGGCGTCGGGCTGCTCTTTGGGCCGCTGTTCGGGCTGTACGGCGGGCTGGGCGCCGGAAAGGGCGCGTCAAGAAGATCCCTCGACTGGCGCCGGTTGCCTCAAGCTCTGGTCGTGGGGCTGGTCGCCGGGCTGTACGGTGGGCTGTTTGGCGGGCTGGTCTTCGCGTCGGTCTTCGGGCTAGTCTTCGGGCTAGTCTTCGGGCTGGGCGTCGGGCTGGTTGCCGGTCTTGTCGGCAGGCTTGTCGGCAGGTTTGGCGCATCAAATAGATACTTTGCACCAGTCGACGCCCTAAGCATCGACCGGTATAGGTTGCTTCAAGGTTTGTTGGTCGGGCTGGTCTTCGGGCTGGTCGGCGGGTTGTTTGGCGGGTTGTTTGGCGGGCTGTTCGGCGGGCTGTTCGGCGGGCTGGTCCTCGGACTGGTCCGCGGAATGGACGTGATTCTGAAGCCTGCAAGCGAGACCGGCAAGCGCAGCGCGGCGAACGAAGGCACATCGCGTTCGCTTCGCTACGCGCTGTACATCAGCTCCGCCGGAGTCGGGTTGGCAATTGCGATGGCGTGGCTTTTATCCCTCCCGGGCGGCGGCACCGAGAGCGCTATTTCCGATTCGGTCAAAGCCGTGTTCTGGTTTGCACCAGTGCTGGTGGCCTGGGCCGTCCGAGCGCAGCTCCGATGGCTCAACCTGGCCCCTCGTCACTATGTCAAATTTCTCGACGAAGCCGCCGCCATGATGTTCCTGCAAAAACCAGGCGGGGCCTACAAGTTCTTCCACGTCACCTTCCGCGCCTTCGTCGCCGAAACCTACGGTGTCGAGTGGCTGCCAGAAGACCACCCGCCGCCTGAATCCAAGCAGACCGCCACCGCAAACTAACCGCCGCTTCAACGAGACTTGGACAGATCGGTCAGCTCACAATCTGAATGCACCCGGATAGGTCGCAAAGCACTCCGTGCCGGGGAGAGGAAGCCGCTAAGTGCTACGCTGGAAGGCTCCGGCGGGCGGGTTGGACATCACGCTTCCCTTGTGTGCTGCTGACCTATTCGCTGCTTGGTCGCGGCCTACCGTTTTACGGTTAAACCTTCTCGTCAAGTTTGAAAAACCATGGACTATAGACAACTTGGAAAAACGGACCTCAACGTTTCCATCCTTGGGTATGGCGCCTCCCCGCTGGGGAATGAATTTGGCGAGATCGAAGTCGCCGAGGGCCAGAGGGCGGTTGATTTCGCGATCGATAATGGCATTAACTATTTCGACGTCGCTCCCTATTACGGCCGTACGCTGGCCGAGGAGCGGCTTGGCGTGGCGCTTGAAGGGAAGCGCGACAAGGTCGTTTTAGCGACGAAGTGTTGCCGTTATGATGTGGACGGCTTTGACTTTTCCGCCAAGCGTGTGGAAGAAAGCATTGACGAATCGTTGCAGCGCCTCAGGACCGATTACGTCGATCTTTATCAGATTCACGACATCGAGTTCGGCGACCGGCGGCAGGTCATCGAGGAGGCGGTTCCGGCGGCACGCAAGGTGCAGCAAAGCGGCAAAGCTCGCTACGTCGGTATCACCGGACTGCCCCTCAAAATGCTGCGCGATGTGGCGGCGGAAGTTCCGGTCGATGCGATCCTTTCCTACGCGCGCTACGACCTGATGATCACCGATCTGGACGATATCCTGCGTCCGTTTGCGGTCGAGAATGGCATCGGGCTGATCAATGCGTCCCCGCTGCATTTGCGGCTGTTGACGGAGAAGGGTCCGCCGGAATGGCACTCGGAGCCCGATGACATCAAGGCAGCCGGCGCCAAGGTGGTTGAGCTTTGCAAGTCGCGCGGGGTTTCGGTCTCCGACGTGGCGATGCGGTTTTGCTATGAGTACGAGCACGCCGCCAGTACGCTGGTTGGCATGTCGAAGCAGCGGCATGTGGAGCAGAATTTGCGTGTGCTTGGGACGGAGAATGACGCGGAGTTGCTGGCGGAGATTGCGGAGCTGGTGGCTCCGGTGAAGGATCGAATTTGGGGGAGAATCAGGACTGACGGGCACGCCATTTCTGCTACGAAGCGGGTTCCTGATTTCGTCTTGCTGAGCGTGGACTTCCGTCCACGCCTCTGTCCGATCATCTGAAATTGCGGTGGGTGGCTAGGCTTGGCGGGTTCGGGCTTCCTCTAGTAAGCGTTTTGCTCGGTCGGGGTTGTAGACGCCGCAGGGGCAGAAGCGGGCCAGTGTCGAAACCGCTTGGTCGGGCGTTCGGCGGCCTTCGCGGACCATGTCCAGCATCTTTTTGGCGAAGTTGAACGATACCATGCCGTGGCCGCACATGGTCGAAAGCTCGAGCACCTGACTGTTGGGCAGGTGGTCGTGGGGGTCGAAGAAGCCCAGCGAATACTCGACGCTGTGGCGGTTGATGCCGCAGCACTCGCCGGCCGCTTTGGCGCCTTCGACCGAGGTGCTGATGTTGATCGATAAGCCCAGGTCGGCCTCGATCACGTCCTTCAGGCAGGACTCGGCTTTTTCTTGCGAGTTGAAAACGGCCGCGACTGTGCCAACCTTCTCGACCGCTCCAATCACTGCCTCGTAGTCGGGGTCGGTGCTGCGGTTCCAGTGCACCGTCGGACGCAATGCTTTCGAAGGCTTGTAGCTGCCGAAGGCGGAGTTGCCCATGTTGGACGGTTTGTAGCGGGCGCAAATTCGCAGAAAGGTCTTGAGCTTGTCGATCGCGCCTTCGTCGTTCTTTCCTTTACACGGAATGGCGAAAACGATGATATCGTCGTCGAAGCTGGCCGCTTTACCGTACCGATGCAAGGTGTTCGTCACTGACTTCCTCCTTCTTCTGAACGTTAGTGACGCGGCCTAGTCCCATATTGGTCTTGGCTCGCTCGAAGTCGTAGCCTAACTCTTCGAGCACGGGGGCGAGCTCGGTGTCTTCTCCCGCATCACTGCAGCGAGTCGATACACCAACGGCGACCACGGTATCGATCGTCTTCGAGACCTCCATCACGGTATCGAGAACGGCGGGGACATCATGAATCGTTGTCTTGATTTCTACGATCGCGGAGAGGATTTTCTCATTGAGAATATCCTCTTGGATGGTCCCTTGCGACTTGTCGGTCATCAGATGGCTGATGGGATTATTCGGCTCGAAGGTGACGCCCAGCTTTGCCAGGGCCAGCGTCATGCTTTGAATGTGGCGGAAGCGCACGCCGACTCCGGGACGTCCGAACTCGATGACGTAGCCGACTTCGCCGACCTCGACACGATGCGCGACGTCGTTGGTCTTGACTTCCTCGGTGCCGCGTCCTTTGATGCCGGTTGATTTGTGCTCGACCAGTGGATCGCTGAAGACGCGGCGGGCGATGCGCGGCCATTCAAGCTCTTCCATAACGAAGGCCGAGGTGGGACAGACATCGGGTTCGGGCTCGAAACGGAAGCGGAAGATCTTGGCCAGCTTACGCACGGTTCGCACCATTGTGGGGTTGAGGTGCTCGCCGCTCATGCGATGGCAGGTGCCGCATTCGACGCATTCGTCGTAGTTGATTGTGGCGCGATTGATCTGGGGATCGACGTAGATCGCTCCCATCGGGCAGACCGGCACGCAGTTGCTGCAAGCCACGCACTTGCTGGGGTCAATTTGCATACAGCCACTCCATTTCCATGGGATCAGTGTAACACAGGGGGTGCGCGGAGATGGAAAGACCGCCCGATGCTCTAGGAGTTTTCTCATAGGCCGGACACTTCAAAAAGGGTATTGCAACAAGGTTTGATTCGCGGTTACAACCCTTGCCTAACCCAAAAAAGCGGATCTGGGGCGTAGGCCCATCAAATCAACGCTGAGAAAGCCCGCTTGCTCCCGCGCTCCCGCACGGGGGTCTGAAGATTCCTTCTGAAGGTTTCCTACCCCATTACCTTGTATTCGTTCTTTGCGGGGAACGGGTCGCCCTCGTCGAATCGATTGGCTCTTAGCGGGTGGATGTCGAACGAATGCGCACTGCCATCGAGGACCATTTCGGCGATCAACTTTCCGACAGCGGGGGACATCTTGAATCCGTGGCCGCTGAAGCCGGCGGCACAGAACGCGCCCTCGATTCCGGGCAAGCGGTCGATGATGGGATTCCAGTCGGGGGTGATGGAATACAGGGCCGAAAAGCCTCCGCGCCCGACCCCGCGTTTGACGGACGGATAGCGCCGGTTTAGCTTTCCTCGTACTTCCGTGACAAACTCGCGATCGGCCACTTCGTTGTAATCGTCGGGGTCGACGACGGCCCGTTCCTCGCGCGTATCGATGTTCCCTAAGTGCGTGATGTCCCCGGCGATCGACCGAAAATAGGTGTGGTGGACGAGGTCGGCGTAGGAAGGATGCGGGCCGCTGAAATCAGTCGGACGGCGCACGAGGGCTACTTGAGTTCTGCAGGGTTGGACGGGGATCGTCACTCCGGCTGACTCCGCGATGGAAGCTGACCACGGTCCCGCCGCCATCACAACATTTCTCGAAGATATGAAACCTTGCGAGGTTGAGACGCCGGTGACTCGTCCGCCATCGAGTTCGATTCGCCCGACCGCCACGCCCTCGTGAATCTCGGCGCCTAACCGCGAGGCGGCGGAGGCGAAGCTCGCGACGACCTGTAATGCTTCGCAGTAGCCGGCTTCGGACTCGAATGCCGCTATTTCGTCATCTTCCAGCGCCGCCTCGGGATCGATCGTCCTCAGTTCTTCGCGGGAAACCAGGCTGGTCTTGACCCCGAGTTCCTGCTGCATGCCAACGTTAGCGGCTAGGCTTTCTCGTTCGCTTTCAGGCGCCACTACCACCATGCCGCAGCGAGTGAACACAGACGGGCCCCCGGCGATCTCGGCGAACTGCTCGAACATACGCAGGCCCGATTGGGCCATGCGTACCAGAAGCGGGTGGGAGTAGTGTTGGCGAATGTTGGCGCCTGACTTGCCGCTTGATCCGGCGCCGAGATAGGACTTTTCGAGAAGCAAGACTATGCCGGCTTTGCGGCTGGCCAGGTGGAACGCGATGCTGGTTCCCATGCCGCCGCCGCCGATGATGATTGCGTCAGCGGTTTGGGTCATTGCTGTAGTGTGTGGGGCAGGCATCTTTGCCCGCCAGTCTTCTGTTCAAGCCACGAGTTTGGCCCTGCTGATGTGTCGTACGGCTCCGCCGTGCCGCGCCAGGGCTCCACCCCCGCCGCCTGAAGTTTCTACATCTCTCAGGCCCACGGGAAGGTTAAGGTCCCGCTGCCGGCATGTCAGGACGTCGTTTTCCACTCCCTTCTCATGCACCTTCTCATGATCTAAAAAGTTGTTGAAACAAAAGAGGTTGCCAGTTGATGATATAAAGTTTTGTTACAAAATGTCAGGAAATGCCATGATATGCCAGGTTCTGAGGGCATTTTCCTTGGTTTTGGCCCTCTCAGGTTTTGTTCATTTCTATAGTATTTTTGTTTTCAATGACTTGAGGTGCGGAGCCCGCGCGGGCGAGTGCCAGGCTCCGTGACAAAATGGCTTCTTTTCCCAAGATTTTGTGCATTTGCTTGCGGTGACTCATCGGCTGATCTGATGCCGACAGGGGTTTCGAGGTGACGCGGGCAAAGACGGGTCGCCCTTCTGGCGACACGGCAGGCTGGAAGCTTGCGACAAGTCCCGCGTCCCCACTTGTTGTTGTTGTCTCCTGGCCCACTCCCCCCCGACTTTCTGTTCGCATTGTAGCAGGCGGGGTGCGGTTTTTCGGTTCGTTTGGCGGCGATGGGTGGACGTAAGTTCTTGAAAGGATGGAGCGTAAATATATTTTTGTCTTACGTGAACGGTTGCGCGAGTTTTGGACTTTGGAACCGCAGGCCCGTGGCGACAGAATGCAGGAACTCCAGGCGCCGGTCCCGCGGCCCGCCGTAAGCTTGGACTTCCTGTTCTATTCAGTCGGACGTAGTTCCGGCAATCTCTTTCAGCTCAGGCAGGTCCTCGTCAGCCTGGCTCCAAACATCGTGGAGTTCGCGGTAGGCGTTTTTCGAAGCAGCAGCATCTCCTGATTCAGCTGCTGCCCGCGCCAAACCCAATAGCGACAAAGCGCGCCGGGGAGCCCGTTCCAGAGCCCGCTCAAACTCGTTGCGGGCTTCAGTCGGGTTGTTGAGTTCAAGCAACAACTCGCCGAACTGCTCGTGCGTTGGTTTGACGGGCGAGGGCGGGCCGTAGGAGAGCGCCATCTTGTCCTCGGCGGCCGAGGCCTGCTGGATAAGCTGCAGGGCCTTCTTCTTTCCTCCGGTGGCAAACGCGATGAGCGACTGCAACTGCAGATCCATCACTTTCCCGGCTTGCTCCTGGGAGCCATAGACTTTGGCTGACTCCGCGGTCATTTTCTGAAGGGCGGCCAGGGCTTGGCGCGCGCCCCGAACGTCACCTGTCTTGGCGGCGGCCATGCCACTGGCGAACCAATGGGCGACAGCCTGCTCGCCCCTTACCCCCGTGAGATCCAAATCGGCCGCGCGTGCCGCCATGTCCCACTGGCGGGTTTCGACAACGTGCGCCGCACGCATCGCAGCCATATGGCGGCGTGTGATAGGGACACTTAACTCCGCGACGTCCTCTTCCATGATTTGAAGTTGCTTTTCAGCTTCCCGGTAGCGCCCCTGCTGCAGGTAGGTGTAGTGCAGCCACCACAGCGCGTGGTAGCTGCGGTCTTTGACCGTCAGCCCTTTGCGCTTGACACGGGCGTCGGCGGCGGCCCAGGAGTCCACATTTGACGCGGCGGTTTCCCTCCACATCCCCAGCGCCACGAAAATGTGGGACGGCATATGCAGCGCGTGCGCGGCGGCGGGCGCAATTTTGGCGTAAACCCTGGCGGCTCGCAAGCCGAGCGGCGCGTGAACCGGGTCGTCGTAGGAGTGAATCAAATAATGGACAGCTCCCGGGTGCTGAGGATTCTTCGCGTAAACCTCCTCGACGATGCCCGCGGCGCGCATGTAGGTTCGAAAATCTCGTTCCCCGTCGGTCGTACCCAGGATTGCTACGGCGTAGAAGCTCGCTGCTTCCAGGTCATCGGGAAACTGGCGCGTGAGTTGTCCCATGGCGTCCACGTAGGCTCGGGATCGCGCTTTCTTGTCGCCCTTGCCGAAGAAGAGAACCTCGGCTGCGCGCAAATACCCTTTTTCCCTTTCGGTGGGAGCCTTTTCGAGCCGGGCTTCGGCGCTCGACGCCAGCTTCTCGAGAGCGGCCTGACCGGCTTTCTGATCGTGCTGCTGCCACAGCAACTTATGGTGGGTTAACGACTCGCCCCAATAGGCCATCGCGAATCCGGGGTCGATCTCGCTGGCCTTTTGGAATTCTTCGCGCGCATCGTCGAACTCGAAACTGTGCAGCAGGAGAGCGCCCTGAAGGAAGTGCGCCTGAGCCTCGGGCGATCCTGAGGTAGGGAAGTCGATTTGGCCCAGATTGGAGGATTGCCCAAAGGCCGCCGGCAGAAGCGCCGTGATGACGGCTAGCGCCGCGACCGTCGCAAGCCTTCTCCTCAGCCGATTGCTCAACAACCGATCTCTCAACAGCACGATACTCGCTCGCAGAATCACAGGCCGCCTCCCCTATTTACACACAAAACTCAGGACACTACGCACTGTCCATCTTACACCCCTTTCGCCCAGAGAGCCTGCTTTCGGAGCAGCAAGCCGGAAGTGGCTCCTCATGCAGACACCGAACCTCTTGGGCGGCTGTAGTTTTCGGGATCGGTCGCGAGGCTGCCGGTCTTTTGGCGCCCCCACATCCCGAACGACCGCTGGGTGATAGTCGCTCGCCAGGAGAGCTCGGCACGGGGGATACCCGTTCTCAGTCGACTGGCCTATTTGAAATCACACCAGGTGAATTTGGCTGGCCGCTGCTCTCCAGGAAAGTCGTAGTCTGCCAACCCCCAGGCGAGCTTATGCTAATGTAAGTACATAAATGTAACTACAAGACGACGCTCCACGATACGTATGGACTTCTCCTGGGACCCAGCGAAGATCCGGCGCAACACTCTCAAGCACAAACTCAGCTTTGGTGTAGCCAAGTTGGTAGTTGATGACCCCAATGCCCTAACCCGCATTTCTCACCGCTTGACGGTCGAAGCACGCGACAGGCCCGCCATTACTTCGTTGCGCTTGCTCGCCGTGCTCGACGGACTGTCCGAGTACGCCTCCGCGCGCTGAGCGGCGCGCGCCTCGCACTGACGGGGCTCTCACGCACTTCGCCCCGCCACGCAGTGAGAAATATGGGCTCAGCGTGAAAGAAAGGGTCGTAGAAGGCGAAGAGCGCTGGCAGACCGTGGGCATGGCCGGAGGCGTCGTTCTTCTGGTCGCCCATACTTGCCAGGTAGTGGCTGAGAACGAGTTCGCACGAATCATTTCCGCGCGCAAGCCGACACCGCAAGAACGGAGAATCTATGAAAAACGAACTCACGAAACTCCAAACTGAAGAGATCGAGGCGCTAGCCAACATGCCGGACGAAGAGATTGACACCTCCGACATTCCTGAAGTGAAGGACTGGAGCCTGGCCGAAATCGGCAAATTCTACCGGCCCATCAAAAAACCGGTCACACTCCGGCTGGATGCGGACGTGCTCGCATGGCTCAAATCACAGGGTGCCGGCTATCAGACTCGACTGAACGCGATACTCCGGCAGGCCATGAACAAAGACGCGGACGCCCAAGCCCCGAGTTCGTAACCTTGGTCGAATCCGTAAAACGCAGCGCCCCTCGAACTCCCGTCTCCAAACTCTCCGTCACCGGCTCCTTGGAAGATGGCAGCCTGAAATCGAACCGCTGCGTAGGCTGTCGGCGTGGGCGGCGTAGCGTATTGCCCGGCATTTGGCGAAATTCAGGAGATCCTCTCTAAAATTCTTGCACATAACCGGAGTGAGGGGTTTATACTGGTAGCGGCCACGGAAGGTGCAGTGAACACCGACCGTGGCCTATCGCCACACGGACTGTGCCCGTGCAAACGACTATTCATCAGTGTACGCGGTGCGGTCCGTGTGGTTCCACCATCGAAAAGAGCCACACCCATGGACGTGAACAGAATCCTTACCGAACTCCGTACCGAACGAGAACTCGTCGTTGACTCCATCATGCACCTGGAACGCCTTGCCCGTGGCCGTGGCAAGCGCCGTGGCAGGCCTCCGAAGTGGTTGACAGAAGGGCGCGAACAAACGAAACGCGGGTCCGGCAGGAAACGGCGGCCGGAAGGCGATTCGGATTAGCCGGGCCATGCATCCGCCGACCGCCTGCGGGAGCCGCGACCGTGAGGGAGCGGTTCCTTCGGTTGTCGAACAGCGAATAGCGAGGGACAGTGAATATAGTGTTGCGGACACAGCGAACGCCTTGACGGAGCGGGCGTAGCACGCTACGCCCCTACACAGTCCCGGATTTTTTCACATCTTCCTGTCCCTCGAACCTTCCGGTCCTCTGGCACTCACTGCCGCAGCGGCAACCCATACTGCCGGCGCTCGTCTTGGGTCAGCTCACGGTAGACGCGGGTGCGTGCGAACTCTACGAGCTTATCACGCGTCAGGGCCCGCCACAGCCGCGCCGTGTTGTCGTACGAACCCGTCACCAGCCGCTCCCCGTCCGGGCTGAACGCCACGCTGTACACAGAGTCTTCGTGCCCCCGCAGGGCGTGGATCGGCACGCCGCTGGCCGCATCCCACAGCCGCGCCGTGTTGTCGGAAGACCCTGTCAGCACCCGCTCCCCGTCCGGGCTGAACGCCACGCTCCTCACCCAGCCTTCGTGCCCCCGCAGGGCGTGGATCGGCTCGCCGCTGGTCGCATCCCACAGCCGCGCCGTTTTGTCGTAAGACCCCGTCAGCACCCGCTCCCCGTCCGGGCTGAACGCCACGCTCCTCACATAGCCTTTGTGCCCCCGCAGGGCGTGGATCTGCTCGCCGCTGGCCGCATCCCACAGCCGCGCCGTTTTGTCGTAAGACCCCGTCAGCACCCGCTCCCCGTCCGGGCTGAACGCCACGCTCCACACATAGCCTTCGTGCCCCCGCAGGGCGTGGATCTGCTCGCCGCTGGCCGCATCCCACAGCCGCGCCGTTTTGTCGTAAGACCCCGTCAGCACCCGCTCCCCGTCCGGGCTGAACGCCACGCTCCTCACAGAGCCTTCGTGCCCCCGCAGGGCGTGGATCGGCACGCCGCTGGCCGCATCCCACAGCCGCGCCGTTTTGTCGTGAGACCCCGTCAGCACCCGCTCCCCGTCCGGGCTGAACGCCACGCTCCACACATAGCCTTCGTGCCCCCGCAGGGCGTGGATCTGCTCGCCGCTGGCCGCATCCCACAGCCGCGCCGATTTGTCGGAAGACCCCGTCAGCAGCCGCTCCCCGTCCGGGCTGAACGCCACGCTCCTCACAGAGCCTTCGTGCCCCCGCAGGGCGTGGATCTGCTCGCCGCTGGCCGCATCCCACAGCCGCGCCGTTTTGTCGGAAGACCCCGTCAGCACGCGCTCGCCGTCCGGGCTGAGCGCCACGCTGTACACAGAGCCTTCGTGCCCCCGCAGGGCGTGGATCTGCTCGCCGCTGGCCGCATCCCACAGCCGCGCCGTTTTGTCGGAAGACCCCGTCAGCACGTGCTCGCCGTCCGGGCTGAACGCCACTCTCCTCACAGAGCCTTTGTGCCCCCGCAGGGCGTGGATCTGCTCGCCGCTGGCCGCATCCCACAGCCGCGCCGTTTTGTCGTAAGACCCCGTCAGCACGCGCTCGCCGTCCGGGCTGAACGCCACGCTCCTCACCCAGCTTTTGTGCCCCCGCAGGGCGTGGATCTGCTCGCCACTGGCCGCATCCCACAGCCGCGCCGTTTTGTCGTAAGACCCCGTCAGCACGCGCTCGCCGTCCGGGCTGAACGCCACGCTCCACACATAGCCTTCGTGCCCCCGCAGGGCGTGGATCTGCTCGCCGCTGGCCGCATCCCACAGCCGCGCCGTTTTGTCGTAAGACCCCGTCAGCACGCGCTCGCCGTCCGGGCTGAACGCCACGCTCCACACATAGCCTTCGTGCCCCCGCAGGGCGTGGATCGGCTCGCCACTGGCCGCATCCCACAGCCGCGCCGTTTTGTCGGAAGACCCCGTCAGCACGCGCTCCCCGTCCGGGCTGAACGCCACGCTCCTCACATAGCCTTCGTGCCCCCGCAGGGCGTGGATCTGCTCGCCGCTGGCCGCATCCCACAGCCGCGCCGTTTTGTCGTAAGACCCCGTCAGCACCCGCTCCCCGTCCGGGCTGAACGCCACGCTCCACACATAGCCTTCGTGCCCCCGCAGGTGGGCGCGCACGCGGGAAGCGTCGATACTGCCGTTCAACGCCAGCTCCGCGCGCGGAGTCCATGTGTAGTGGGCAATCGCGAACAGAGCGAGCAAGATGCCGCGCTCGGGGTCCGCGGTGTAGTCGCTCAGCACCCTGTGCCCGAGCTGATCCGACTCCCGCTGCAAGTTCGCACGGTTTAGACGACGGGACGCCCCCAAGAAAGCGCGGCGTCTATCGCCCTCGGGCCAGCCTTCGGCCCCCATCAAATCGAGTCCGGCGGCAAGGCGCTCGGCGCGCCACAAATAGGCGGGCGACTTCGCATGCGATTCCCAGTTCGCCAGGTCCAGGTCCAAATCGCGACGCAGCCTGAGGCGCTCGGTCTCGCCTTCGAGCCAGCCGTTCAACAAGTCCCAGTTGCGAAGGAGCGCTTCATGAGCGACTTCGACGCTTGCGCGGCCGCCGGCCTCGCCGGTCATCAGCAAGCGCGCAGCCACGAAACGCTCGACGGCCGGGCGGGCAGCGTCCGGCAAGGCCTCCAAGAACGCGCGCCTGCGGGTGAAATCGCCTCGCTCGTTGACGTCGGCCAACTGAACCAGCGCGGCACGAAGGGCTTCCCTTTCCGTTTCCGGTGTATTTGCATAGAGCGCCTGCGCCCGCCCTCCCAGCGCGCCTTGCACCCCGCCCATCGAGCGATACATTTCACGGGTAATCTTCAAAGGTCCCTGCCCCCCTTCCCCTTGCGCCACAACTCATCCAAGACATGCGCCAGCAGTGGCAAGGCGTCCCCGCTTCCGGCGTCATCGAGAATCTCTTCCACCAACCCCTCGTCGAACTCGACACCCGCCAAGCGGGCCGGTCCGAGAATCACCTCGCGCAAGGCGGCGCGGTCCATCACCCCGAGCAACTGCGTGCCATGGCGAAGCATTTCGGCCAGCTCGGGAAACCCGAGGCAGGCGCTGACGAAATCCGCCCTCAACGTGGTCAGGAAGATCACGGGCGTACCCCGCTCGCTTATCGCCGATCCGACTTGAGCAAGAAACTTTTCTGCTTCCTCGCGAGGCGTTCGGCGCTCGATTTCCTCCAGTTGATCGATGACCACTACGACTTGCCCGTCGGCCCCGGAGCGGGCTTCCAGGAGCTTATAGAAAAGCCCCTTGTCGTATCGCAATTCCGCTTCGATGGTCCTGAGACTTCCCAGGGTGGCGTCGAGCCCTCTGAGCTTCTCGGCCAAATTGCGAAAAGGCGTCTGGCCGGGCGTGAACGGCGGCACGTAGGTCCATTCCCGTGAGCCGTCGATCGCGGAGTTCTTCAACGCGGGTATGATCCCTGCGCGCAGCAGCGAAGACTTGCCGCTGCCGGAAGGTCCGACAATCGTCAAGAATCGCTGGCGCTGCCCGCCGGGCCGCAAGGCCGTGATCGCCGCCTGCAGCTCCTTTTGACGGCCGAAGAAAACCGCCGCGTAATCTTCGTCGAGCGCCTTCAAACCGCTGTAGGGCGATTTATCCTTGGGCCACTTCGGACCAGCCGGCGTAAGGTCTAGTTTTTCCAGAGAATCCCGCAATTGCTGGTAGGCGGTTTGCGGGTTTTGGGTGAAGTCGATGTATTGGGTGCCGCCGAGGTTCGTGGGCAGCTCACACTTTTGAAAAATCAAGGGAATGACCGGGCGGGAGGAGTACCGCCCCATTACAATCTCAGCGAAGACCCAGCGCGAGTCATCGATCGCTCGGGGTGTCGCACAAACCAGCACCACCGCGCAGCGACGCATGGCGTCGTAGACTTCCTGTTCCCACTGCGCGCCGCCGGGAATTCCCTGAAAATCCAGAAAACAGTCGTGACCCCAGGCGCTGAGTTTTTCCTTCAAGTTGTAGGCCAGCGTCTTGTCTTTGCTCGAGTGGCTGATGAAAATGCTTGACATTGGTGGTGACGGGGTTCGTTGCAGGTGCGATTTGCGGATCTTTAACGCCGTCTGTGCGCCGAACAGTCCCACCATACGGGGCCCGGCGGTTTTGAGTAAATACCTAAGGACGGATTGGTGGGGGACTGACTGGTCACGCGCTGAACGTGGCGCACGCGTTCCCCGTGGTTCGCGGAAGCTGGTGCGAGTTGGGATACGGTAGCCATGCGAAGACAAGCGTCGAGATGAGTCTCGACGCGACAAGGACGGGTGCTTGCGGCACGACTCCCGGGTTCACTTGCTTCCGACTATGAAACTATTGCACCGAAGGGTAGAGTTGTTTTGCCGCTTCCGCCGAGACGAAGCCCTGGAGAACATCCTCTTCAACCGCGTCTGCGGGGCGCTCGGCGGGCGGGCCGTAGCCTCCTCCGCCGGGTGACTGGATCTTCACTTCGTCGCCCTCTTTCAGTTTGATGCGGGTGAATTTCGTGGGGGATACCGTTCCGAAAACCTCGGAAAAGGTGCGGAATTCCGTGTCGCCCTTTTTCTTGACGAAAAGTCCTCCGCTGGCCCCTTCACCGCCGCCGACCAAGCCCCAGGGGTTCGTCTTCGTACGGTCGAGCAGCGCGCTGACTGTGATTTCCGGCCCGGTGACGCGTAAGACCCGCGTTCCTCCGAGCCCTCCGCGGAATTTGCCGGCGCCGCCCGAGTCGGGCCGCACGCTATACTCCAGCGTCAAAAACGGGTACTTCGATTCCAATACTTCCGCCGGCGTATTGCGGCAGTTGCCATTGACCGGGCAACTCACAAGGTTGCCGTCGTGGGACGCGGTGGCCCCCCAGCCGCCTCCGTCGAAATGGTAATTGGTGTAGTATTCGCCGGTGTCGGGGTGTACGCCTCCAAAGAGGAAATTGCAGGCGGTGCCGGCTTCGGCCGCGATCGCGCGTTCGGGAATGGCTTGGCTCAGGGCGGCCATCACGACGTTTTGCAGGTGCGGATGGGTTTCCGTGTTGCCGCCGACGCAGGGCCCGGGATGGCGCACGTTGACGACGGTGCCCGGTTTGGTCACCAGCCGCACCGGCCGGTAGCAGCCTGAGTTCAAGGGGATGTCCTTGCTGGTGACGTGCAGCAACGCGCTGTAGGTAGCCGCCGCCGTGACGACAAACGTGGCGTTGACGGGACCGAGCGATTGCGGGTCCGAATCGGTCCAGTCGGCGATGACCTCGTCGTCTCGAATGGTGAGCTTCAGGCGCATCCAGACAGGCTCGTTGGTGATGCCGTCGTCCTCCATGCAGTCGGCGAACTCGTAAGTTCCGTCCGGGATGTCGCGAATTTCGGCGCGCATCCATCGCTCGGAATAGTCGAGCAATTGATCGGCGGCTTTTTCGAAAAATTCCGCGCCGTGACGCTCGAGCAGTTCGAGCATGCGAGTTTCGGCAATGTTGAGGGATCCGATCATGGCGTGCAGATCGCCCCAGCTCGTTTTCGGAGTGCGGTGATTGGCGAGAACAATGCGCCAGATATCTTTGACGTACTCGCCCCGGCTCATGATTTTCACGGGCGGCAGCCGCAGGCCCTCCTGGTATATTTCGGTTGCATCGGCGGCGAACGACCCGGGCGCCATGCCGCCAATTTCGCCGATGTGCGCGATGTTGGCGACGAAGCACTGCAGCTTGTCCTCGAAAAAAACCGGCTTGAGGACCATGTGTTCGGGCATGTGGCACTGCCCGCGATAGGGGTCATTGTGGATGACGACGTCGCCGGGTTCGAAGGAGTCGAGTCCCAGCTCCTCGACTGTCCATTTGACGGCGTATTGAGCCGAGCCGAGCATGGTGGGGCAGAATTCGGCCTGCCCGATCATTTCGGCGCGCGTGTTGAAGATCATGCACGAGAAATCCAGCCCCTCATTGAAGATGGGAGAGTAGCTGGTCCGCATCATCGCGGTTCCCATTTCACGGCAGGCGTTGATGAGAGCGTTGTTGAAGATGCTGAGGGTTACGCTATCGATGGTTTGCATGAGCTACTGGGTTTTGCATGGGGCTGCTGGGTGTTGATGCGGGCTAGGACCGGATCACCTCGTCCCAAGTCACCTCGCGCTTCTTATCAATCGCCATCTGCCCCATGATGGCCGTGAGTGTGCTCTCCGCACCACGCACGCCGGCGTTTTCGAGCTTGCCGTCCGCGACCCTGTCGATGAACGCAACAACCGAGTCAATCCCGATATTCCGAGGCGAGTCTTCTTTTTTGTAGTCGTTAAAACCGTTGCGATAGTGGATCCAGTATTCCTGCGCCGTCTCGATCGTCCCGTTCTCGCAGAAATAAACCTCGTTCACGTCGCGGTACTTCGGCGAAGCAATGAACGAACCCGTCAAACTCGCGCGCAATCCGCTTGGGTAAGTGAACGCCACGTCGATGTGATCCAGCAGATCGCCGATCGTCATCACGCGCCGCCCGCCACTGCCGTAGGCCGAGCTCGGATGCCCGCCCATGAACATGTTCAGCGCGTCGACCGAATGCACGAACGTCTCGACAAGCGCTCCGCCGAACGTTTCCCGCCAGTACTTCCAGTTTTGAACCCGCTCCAGCTCGGTCGCTGGCTTCGCGGCCGTTCCCATGGCGAGCTGCGCGCCAAGGTTCTTGATGAAGTGCGCATGCGCCGCGTTAATCTTTCCCACCGCGCCGGAATCGATCAGTTTCTTCGCCCGCTGATAGACCGGCGCGTAGCGGCGCTGGAACCCGAACGTGATATTGATCTTCGAACCGGCCGAGTCCGCCGCCCGCATGATGCGTTTGCAATCGGCAATCGTGCCCGCGGCGGGTTTTTCGATGTAGATGTGTTTGCCCGCCTTGACCGCTGCCTCAAAATGCTCGGCGTGCTTGAAGACAGGGGTCGCGATGATCACCGCGTCGATGTCACTCGCGAGCATCTCGTTGTAGTCCTTGTAGACCTTGAGATCGCTGTAGGGAATTCGCTTCTTGGCTTTCTCGATTTGCGAATCCTGGATGTCGGCCAGCGCCACCAGTTGCCCGCGCGTGTTGGATCGCATGTAGCCGGTTAGCGATGAACCGCGTCCACCGGCTCCAAGCAGACCGACCTTGACGGCCGAGTTGGCGGCGCTTCCGGCAACAGCCGCGAAGGGTACGATTGCCGCGGCCTGAACCAAGCTGCGGCGGGTAGGTTTCCACGAGGAAGTGTTCATTGAATGTCTCCGGTCTTTCTCTAACTTATGGGGTGTGCGGAAAGCGCTTCAGAGGCGTGGACGGAAGTCCACGCTCGCCCCAGGCGGAAGCCTGGGGTCAAGCCCGCCAAGCCAAGCAATCTTTCAAGCCGAGCATTCTTTCAAGCCAGCACAATCCGCCCCACCGCTTCAAACCGTCTGCATCTTCAAGTAATCGTAACTCTTGACCACCGCGTCTTCCACCGACATGAGCCCCGCGAAGGCTTGGTGAACCGTCACGTAACCGTGGTATCCGATCGCATGCAGCGTCCCGAACACTTCGTCGAAATCAACGCCGCCCTCTTCCCAGATGCCGATGTGATCGATCGGCACTTTGCCTTTGCCCCAAGTGCCCAGCGTGTCCTTGCTGTCGGGGTTCAAGCGGTGATTCTGCACGTAGACGTTAAAGATGTAGTCCTGAACCGCCTCAATCCCATGCTTGCCGTATTGCTCGCCCGCGACGAACCAATTGGCGGGCTCGTAGATGATCCCGAAGTTCTCGCGGCCCACGGCCTTGAGCACCCGCAGCGATCCCTCGACGGTCTCAAACAGGCTGGAGTTATGCGACTGGTGAGCCACCCGAATGCCGCGCTCGTTCGCTTCGTCGCTGGCTTTCGCGGCCCACTCGATATCCTCGTCCTTCTTCATGCAAACGCGGATCAGCGGCGCGCCAAAGGATTCGGCAAGGTCGAGGTAGGGAGTAATGTTTCGCAAGCAGTCCGGGCCGTGCTCATCGTTTTGAGGGATGAAGAAATCGCCGGTAACCATCGACACAACCAGTCCGGCGTCCTTGATTTTCTTGCTGTGTTCGGCGATCAGCTCGGGTTCGGAATGCGTACCGACTTGCGACGCCCGCATGCACAGTGCGTCGTAGCCGACTTTCTTGCCGAGGGCGATCAGCTCGTCCATATTGATCGAAGCGACTTTCTTGTTGCTGAACGACTCAGCGACGCGAGCCGAGAGTGACAGCTTCATGCGAGGCCCCGCCGTTTCGGTGGCAGCGGGTGCTTCGGCGCCCGCGGACGTTCCGGCATCCGGTCCGCCCGATGACGAACAACCGGCGCCGACCGCTGCCAGGCCCGCTGAAGCCGCAAAGAATTCACGCCGAGTTGGATCTTTCCGCATTGCTAGGTGTCTCCTGTGATGAATGAGTTCCGCAATCAGCCGAAGCCCGCAGGCTGATCGCTGTAGGGCGATCGCCAGCTGTCGATCTCCGCTTGTCGATCAGGATGCCACATGTTGGCCGCGACCGGCCCGCTAAAGATGATACCAATCGACACGCTTGGCGGGTTTGCCGACTATGCGGGGATTCACCAATACAGTAGGGGCGCAGCGTGCCGCGTCCGCTCCAGCGACGCATTGTTGCGCGACGGGTCCAGGCTCGTCCCTCGAGCTTCTAGCTACCCGTGCAGCCGAACGTGGTGTTGTCTTGGGCAGGCCGGGTTCCGGAAAGACGACGCTCCCGGAAAACCTTTGCCTCGCCTTGGCAGGCCGTCACACGCCGGGCTTGGGCGATTTTTTTGCGCAGAAAGCCGCGCAGGCGTACATTTCAACTCATCTTGTTGGTCGTTTGAAGAGTGATTCTGCTCTTCGATTGTGCCGTAGTAGGTGATCGTGGTTCCGATCAGGATAAGTCGATTTATCCTCTGAATCCGTGACCCGAGGCGCTATTCGGTGGACGAACCGTGCCCCCAGCGTTCCAAGACGTCTCTGAGCGTGTCGAGCTGGATGGGCTTGCTGGCGTAATCATCCATCCCCGCGGCGAGGCACTTTTCGCGGTCACCGGTCATGGCGTTGGCTGTCATCGCGATGATGGGAAGGCGACGTCTCGAGCCCTCGCTTTGGCGGATTTCGGCGGTCGCCTGGTATCCGTCCAGCTCAGGCATTTGGCAATCCATCAGGATCAGGTGGTGGTCACCCCGCGCTGACATCTCAACCGCTTTTCTTCCGTCGCCAGCGACATCTACTTGGCAGCCTAGTTTTTCGAGCATGCGAACAGCAACCTTCTGATTCACCAAATTGTCTTCCGCCAGCAAGATTCGCAGCGCTGCGCGTTTCGGGTCCGGATCGGGGCGACCTTGTTTTCGGCCGACGCTCGTCGCCTGCTGTAAGTTCGACAGTTGCTCGGGTGAATGCTGCTGACGAGCAGCCCATGCCGCCGAAAGCGTATTCATCAAGGCCGATGCCCGAACCGGTTTTGTCAAGCTGGCTGCGAACCCGGCTTGCTGGATTTCTTCGCGGGACGCAGCATTTGCGAGAGAGCTGAGCAGCACGGTTGCGACGGAGTCAGAAAGTCCTTGATCACTTTGTATAGCGCGCCCCAGCTCCAAGCCTGTCATTTCCGGCATGTGATGGTCTACGACAGCCAGGTCGTAAGGCGCTCCTCTTTGGCGGGCGCTTTGCAACTCGTCAAGAGCCTCTTGACCAGAGGGCGCGCAGCATGTCTTTAGTCCCATTCGCGATAGCAGCTCCGCCAAGACATGCAGGTTGACCCGATTGTCGTCGACGATGAGGGTGCGGAGACCCGAGAGCGCCGTATGAGCCGGCATCGAGTGCTGCGCTGCTTCCGAGGGCTCCGCCGCTTTGCTGACGGGCGTGCGAAACGTGAACCAAAAGGTCGAGCCCTCGTCGACATGGCTCGACACTCCCACCTCGCCGTTCATCAGTTCAACCAGGCGCTTGCTGATTGCCAAGCCCAGTCCTGTACCCCCGTACTTGCGCGTCGTGGAGGCGTCAGCTTGCGTGAACTTGCCGAAAATGTCGTCGAGCTTCTTGGCGGGGATGCCAATACCTGTATCTTCGACCGACAAGCGGATGAATGCGTCGGCGCCGGCTTGATCCAGTAACGGTGCATCGTCTGGGGGCGCATTGACTGGCGGTGCATTGTCTTGCTGGGCATTGACTGGCGACACGTCGATGAGCACATGTCCACGATCGGTAAACTTCACGGCGTTTCCGACCAGGTTCGTCAGGACTTGCCGAAACCTACCCGAATCACCGACCACACGCCTGGGCGTATCAGAGGCGAACCGCACGACCAGTTCCAAGCCCTTCTCCCCGGCTCGTGTGGAGAGCAGCTCCGCCACGGCTTCAACCGTCTGGTGGAGGTCGAACGGAGCTGCCTCAACCGTCATGCGTCCCGCCTCAATCTTGGAGAAGTCGAGAATATCGTTGATGATTGTTAGCAGCGATTCGGAGGAGAACGCGATTGTCTCGGCGAATTCGCGTTGCTCGGCCGTTTGTTCGGTATCTAGAAGGAGCCCGGCCATGCCGATGATGCCGTTCATCGGAGTGCGGATTTCGTGACTCATGTTCGCTAGAAACTCGGACTTGAGTCGTGAGGATTCCAGTGCTTTGTCACGTGCTTCCGCGAGTTCTCGTTCGCCGTTTTTGCGTTCAGTAATATCTCGCACAAACGCGCTGAAACACACCCGCCCGTTCACGTGAAGAGCGGAAACGGTCAACTCCGCGGGGAACACCGTCTCGTCCCTGCGCATGGCGATTATCTCAACTCTCTTGTTGAGAATCAGGCCTTTCCCGGTTGCCAGGTAGCGGCGAAGACCCTTTTCATAGGCCTTGCGGAACTTTGACGGGATGATCGTAGCGGGCAGGTCACGAGATAAAGCCTCGGATCGCGGCCAACCAAAGATGGTTTCGGCCCGAGGATTCCAGTCCGTGATGCGCCCTTCGGAATCGGTATTGACGACGGCGTCCAATGCCGTGTCGATGATCATCTTCATGAGCTGCTCGCTTTCAGCTAGCGCGGCCCTTGACTCTTGGTGCTGCTCGATTTCGGAGCAGACTTTGTCGAGCACCCTGTTGTATTGGCTAGCAACCTGCCCGACTTCGGTGTGCGGCTCGACGTGCACCTGCTCGGCGAAGTCGCCTGAGCGCGCCTGCTGCTCCATGTCCTGAAGCAGGTCGAGGATTTCAGTGGTGGCGCCATGTTCGGCGATGTTCAGGCCGCGGCGCTCGTCTTCTGAACTGACGCGCAACGGCAGGCGGCGATTCACGAGCCATACGAAAAGGAATCCGACGCCGAAAGCCCAGATGAAAGCGGCAGCCGCCCCGGTGGCTTGGACGAGAAGTTGCTCCCACCGGCTGAAGCCCGTGCCGAATTTAGCCGGGTCCGCAAACAAAGCCACGGCGAGCGTGCCCCAAACGCCCGCAAAACCGTGTACAGGTACGGCTCCGACCACGTCGTCGATGTGGAGCTTCTCGAGAAACGTCGTGACTAGGAAGCAGATTGCGCCTGCAGCGGTGCCGATAAGTACCGCCGACACGGGCGTCACGATATTACACGAGGCTGTTATGCCGACCAGCCCGGCCAAAACACCGTTCATCGCCTGAGGCACATCGGGCAAACCCGTCTTGCGCCAGCTGAGCCCCAGTGCGGAAATGCCTCCAGCGGCACCCGATAGAGTGGTGTTCAACAGTATCAATGGGACCGACCCCGTGAGTGCAAGCGTGCTGCCACCGTTGAATCCCAACCAGCCGAACCACAGCAGCAGAGTTCCCACGGTGGCCAGGGGAAGGTTGTGCCCGTGAATCGCCCCGCCGTCCTTGCCGAACCGTCCCAGCCGCGGACCAACGACGACAACTGCCGCCAGCGCCACCCAGCCTCCCACCGAGTGCACGACCGTGGAACCGGCGAAGTCGATGAAACCGAGTTCTTTCAGCCAGCCCGCGGCCGACCCGCCTTCCGGTCCCGCCCAGGCCCAATGGCCAAAGACGGGGTAGACCAACACCGAAACTACGGCTGAGACAAGAACATACCCGCGAATGCCCATCCGCTCCGCTACCGCACCCGAGACGATGGTTGTGGCTGTGCCGCAGAAGAGGAGCTGAAACAAGAAGAACGTGAGTTCGTTTGGAGCCGACGAAGCGTTAAAAAAGAAGCCGGAAGTACCGGCTAGTCCGTGAAAACTGGCTCCAAACATGATGGCGAAGCCCGCGGTCCAGAAAAGCATCGAAGACAAGCCGAAGTCCATCAGGTTCTTGACGGCGACGTTGATGCTGTTTTTCGAGCGGACTGAGACGCTTTCCAGGCAGCAAAAGCCTGCATCAGCAAGACGAGGGCTGCGCAAGTGAGGACCCAACCGATGTCTTGGAGGCTGGCTGTGGCGGGCATGGGTGGGTTGCGTGGGTCGAGCTTCTACGCCAGGTTTGGGAAGACGACCCCCGGCTCCACGCGAGCTTCGTCATTGTTCATATCGACCGGGCATTTGTGTTCTTTGCGCCCTTGCGAGATAAAGGCTTCCTTAGAATGGGCCAAAGACCGGGTGCTAATAAGTAGGTTGCAAGCTGCTATAAACTTCACTACAAACTGATTGCTACAACCTGAATTATGCACTGCGGCGTGGACCTGAGGAGGGCTGAGCCGCAAGGGACCATTGGGGACCCCCTAAAACATGGGGTAAAAAGGTAGGCTGGCAAAGATCCCAGCTTCGCCAGCCAACCCCAAGGAGGTCACCCACATGGTTACCAGACGAAAACAGCATAGCTCCCAAAGGCCCGTCCAACAAGGCCCAGCCGTGACGGCCTCGCGGCCCAATAAAATCGGGGCTTCGACGCCTTACAACTTCCGCGGCAGGAAGCCGACTCCCTACGGCGGCTTGCTGCCGGTGGTCGGGAGGGCGCTGATCTGAGAGCCTGGCTATGCGCTATGCATAAAATTTTATGCACTACCCGTAACGCACTGGAAACACGTCACTTCCGAGCGAGGTTTTAACGCCGCGGATTCTGGGCGGGAAGGGAAACCGGACACGGAGAAGCCAAAAGGCCAGTTGCCGAGCTACCACCTCACGACGACTGCCAACCCGCTACGAACGCAGCCACACTCGCAAAGTGAATCTGTGCATAATTCAGGTACAATGGACGGTCGCCGAGAGTACCGAGGCGAGTCTGTTTCGCTTGTTCGGGTATTCGTTCAGTCATCCGAGGGCCGCTTGAGCTAGCTGGGTATCTATCCCTGGACCGCACAAAATCATGAACCGCACAAACCTAGCCGTCGCTGTCTGTTTCGTTGCTCTCGGCGGATTCCTGGCCACCTCTGCCTCAGGATTGCCTGATGGCTTGGGAGGGCTTCCGGGCCCCGGGTTTTTCCCGCAAGTGATTGGAGTTGTGGTGCTGCTGCTGGGCGGAGCGCTGTTGTTCCAGGCGGTTCGCCCAAGCGCCGCCGATTCGGGCGACGATGCGGCCGAGTTCCTGATCGAAAACCGTGGCGCGATCGTCGGTGCGATCGGCTTGACTGCCCTCTATCTGGGACTTTGGGGCACGGGGCTGTTCGCCTTGCGGACAGGCGTGTTTCTGGCACTATTTCTGAAGTTCCTAGGCCAGAACTGGAAAGCGAGCATCGCTGTCGCCGTCGTTCTGACCGTCACCGTCACCCTAGCCTTTGAGGTAGGCCTGCGCGTGTCGTTTGACTAGCGTGAGTAGCTCGGGCTGAGCAATGCACACGTGACGAGGAACGTGAGAGAACAAACGCCGCCGCGGAGTAGCGTAAAAGGAGCAGCGGAAACAAGCATGGAAAGCAGGCAACATGGGAGCTGATCTGGTTGAAGGACTCTTGGCGGTCCTTCAATGGAAGGTCCTGGGGTTTCTAGCGATCGGCGTCACGCTGGGAGCCATTTTCGGTGCGCTTCCCGGATTGACGGCGACCATGGGCGTCGCGGTGCTAACTCCGTTGACATTTTGGTTGTCCGCTGAAGAGGGCCTGGCGATGCTGCTCGGAATCTACGGCGGCGCCATTCCCGGGGGCGGCATCCCGGCCATCCTTATCAATGTCCCTGGCACGCCGGCCTCGATCGCTACCTCATGGGACGGCTACCCCATGGCGAAGCGGGGTCAGGCCGGCCTAGCGCTGGGCGTCAATGCGCTGCTTTCGGCTATGGGGCAGCTCACGAGCATTTTCTTCCTCGCCGTGGCCGCATTCCCGATCGCCGCCTTTGCTCTGCGCTTTGGACCGGCTGAGTATTTCGGATTGGCGCTGTTCGGCATCAGCTTGATGGCGGGTGTTTCCGGAAAGCAGGTCATTAAGGGCATGCTGGCCGGGATGCTCGGTCTAACGCTGGCCGTCGTTGGCCTCGACCCGATGACAGCCTATCCCCGCTACAACTATGGCTACTCCGAATTTCTGGATGGCATTTCTTTTGTACCGGTGATGATCGGACTTTTCGGGTTAGCCGAGGTCTTGACTCAAATCTCCGAGCGCCACCTGAAGCTCGACAAACCGCCGGCCGCGCTAGGGCGAATCTGGCCCAAAGCCGCCGAGTGGAAAAAGATGTTGCCGGGGATGCTGACCGGCTCTGGAGTAGGGACACTGGTCGGAGCGGTTCCGGCCGCCGGTGGCGACATCGGCTCGGTGATTGCTTGGGAGCAGGCGCGGCGAATGTCACCCAACAAGAAGCAGTTCGGCAAGGGGGCGATCGAAGGCCTGGCGGCGAGCTGCTCTGCCTGTAATGCTGCCATCGGCGGCGCCATGACGACCATGCTCACGCTGGGCATTCCGGGAGACGCGCCGTCGGCGGTCTTGATCGGGGCACTACTGATTCACGGCATCCAGCCCGGTCCTCTGCTGTTTCGTGATCATCGCGTGTTTGTGTTCAGCATTGTGTGCTTGATGGTATTCGCGGCACTCGGGATGATGGTAATTGGGTTACTGGGCGCGCGGCCGCTTGCGCGGGCGCTGCGGCTGCCGAATGCCTGGCTGTGGGCCGCGATCGTGCTATTCGGGACGGTCGGGTCCTATGCCTTGAACAACGCCGTGATCGACGTATGGGTCATGTTCGCGGCGGGTGTGATTGGGTTCCTGTTTCGCAAAGCGCAGATTCCCTTGGGGCCGCTTGTGTTGGGTATGATTCTCGGTCCCATGATGGAGTCCAACTTGCGGCGCGCGCTGATCTTGAGCCGCGGTGACTGGTTCGGGACATTAACCCGCCCAATTGTGCTGTTCTTCTTGGTCGCGACGCTGCTGTCGTTGCTGCTGCCGCTCCTGCGCGGAAGAAAGAAAGAGCCGTCACCGTAGGCGCCTCAATTATTAAAAAGTTCGGAATGCAGCAACAGAGATGAAATGAGGAGGCTCGTCATCCGGGGAGTGAGCTAAACTCCTCAAACGGGCTTCGCCGCCTGCGGTGGCGATCCCAGGTTTTTTCCACTAAGAAAAAAAGGAGATGACGAGCCATGAAAAACAATAGCAAAACTTTCAGAGAAGTGTCGAAGCAAAAGATGATCGAACAAGGCCTAAACGTCGTAGCCGGGGTGGATCTGGGCGATAAGCACAGCCATGTCTGCTTGATCGATCTGGACGGCAACATCGTCGAGTGCAAGAAGCTGAGCACCTCGCCGGCAGCGTTCGAGCGCTACTTCGGCGGCTGGGCCGCGATGCGGGTGGTGCTCGAAGCCGGCTGCCACGCCAACTGGATCTACCGCTTGCTCGAGCGGCTGGGGCACGAGCCGCTGATGGCCGACACGCACCGCCTGGCGCTGATCACCCAATCGCTGTCGAAGGACGATCGCAGCGACGCCGAACGGCTGGCCGAGTTGGGGCTGCGGATGCCCGAGATGCTGAACGCCGTCGAGCCCCGTTCGCTGGCCAGCCAATGCGACCGCGCCGTGCTGAAAGCGCGGGAAACCCTGGTCGAGACACGCACGAAACTGATCAACAGCGTGCGCGGCACCGTGAAGAGTTTCGGGGGCCGCTTGCCGGCTTCGAGCAGCGAGGCCTTCGTAAAGAAAGCCAGTCCCCAGTTGCCCGACGAGCTGCGTGTCGCGCTCGAGCCGTTGCTCGAGGTGATCCAACACGTCAGCGCCGCAATCCTCCGCTATGACAAACATATCGAGAAGCTGGCGGAGGAAAAATATCCCGCCACGCAAGGTTTACGCTCGATCCGCGGAGTGGGACCGATCACCTCGCTGGCATTCGTGTTGAATCTGGACAACGATCCGCAGCGGCTCGGGAGCAGTCGAGACGCCGGGCCCCGGATGCGGCTGCGGCCCCAGCGCCGCGACTCGGGCGAACGCTCACCGCAGTTGAGTATTACCTGAAGATGGGTATCCGGTTGACTCAGGTAGCCCCAATATCTTGTGGTTTGGGGATTTTCTTGGGTTCTGTAACCGGGTGAACAATCATCTTGTAAGTCGCCGGATCCACGGCTACCGCCTGCTGGACGAGCCGATAGAAGAGTTTGCCTCGGCTTTTGGAGTTGCGGCGGTTGAAACGGAAGGTGAACTCGTCCAGGTGTAGTCCAGATGTTTGTGGCTCACGGCGCCCTGATGGGTGCCCAGCAGCCAGCGCTTGAGCAGTGACATCATGCGGTGGACGCGGGGCATCAATTCCGACGCGGACTGCTCCTGCCTGCTGACAACTGTGACCTGATGGACGTAGCCTTCCTTTTTCAACCCGGAGTAACCGGGCCAGCCGTCGGTATGCACCACGCTGCCCGGCTCGATGCACTCCTCCACGAAAGGCAACAGGCTCTCGCCCGAGGCATCCTCGATTCTCTTCATGCGAATCCGGCCGATACCCCGCCCATCCTCTTGAGCGGCCACTGCGATCAATGCTTTGTTTTTCAGGTTTCGGCCCCGCAGGCCCTCTTCGAGCCCGCCCCAGTAGCTTTCATCGACTTCCACTGTCCCGGCGAGCAAATCCCGTCCCGGCCGCACCATCGCGCGCCGCATTTTGTGCAGCCAGGTCCAAGCCGTTTCGTACCTGTTGAGCCCCAACACTCTTTGCAGTCCCAAAGCGCTGGCTCCGGTCTTTTGGGTGGTGACCCACCACATCGCACGAAACCACAACGGCAAAGGGCTGCGCGTGTCCTGAAAGATGGTCCCGGCGGTCACCGAGGTTTGGCGCCCACACGCAGCGCACTGCAGCAGCACTTTTCGCAAAGGCCACGACTTTCCACAACCGCAACCCGGACAGCGGAAACCGTCCGGCCAGCGCAGCCGGAACAGATACTCCCGGCAGGCCTCCTCACTGCTAAAACGGGCCTCGAACTCTGGCAGGTTCTGAGGGTAATCTTCCATCTGCCGGCATACTACATCTTGGGGCTACCTGAGTCAACCGGATACCCATCTACCTGAATTATGCACAGATTCGGCGTAGCCATCGTCGATGGAGTTGTGGCGATAGCGGCACTCGTGTCAACTCAGTGATTTCGCAAGTCGTCTTTTCTGCTGTTTCCCTCCCCGTTTGAGCCGCCTCCTGATCCCGGCAGGGCAAAAGCGGGCTGGCAAGCGGCGTGTTCCCAGTACGTTGCGGCGAGTGCATGAAATTTTATGCATGGAGTGCCCCTCAGCTCAGCGCACCCTCCACCACCGGCGCCAAGCTCGATCCCGGCGGCCCCATCGCCCGCAGCCGTCGCATCAGCCGTTCAAACAGGCCCTTTTCCTGATAATGATCGCTGTAGCTGACACCCGTTCTGCCGGCGTGCCGCCAGATCTTGGCCGCCACGAACAGAAAACGCAGCCGCGCCGTCGCCAGGGTGGTGTGCCGCAGCGTCTCCACGCTGGCCTGGGCTTCGCGGTTGAACAGCAGCAGCCAGCAGTTGCGATTGTAGGCCAGCATGGCCAACTGAAAGTGATTGCGGTTCATGTCAAAGCGGCGCGAGGGATGGGCCGCCAGCCCGGCGTCGTTGTTGGCCTCCTTGATCAGGTTCTCGGCTCCGGCGCGCTGATTGTAAAACCACACCACCGCCGCGATCGGCTCGGCCAGATTGGTGACAAACACGCGGTAGGTGTAAGCGCTGGTGGCGAACAACTGGTATTGCTCGGCCGCGCCGGCCTTGGGCTCGTTTTCGTAACGCAGCGCCAGGAAACGGCAGGTCCGCGCCCAGCCTTGCGGTTGGTAGAGGAATTCGCATTCCGCGTCCGCGTCGGAGCGGGGGGAGGGTTTCCATTCTGCTTGCTGCAAGCGCTCGACCAGGCGCCGCGTTTTGCGCGCCACGATGACGAACTGACAAGCCGCCTTTTCATAGGCCTCCACCGCCTCCCAGCAATAAAAGCCGGAATCGGCCCGCGCCAGGATTTTCTTCACGCCGCCCGGCAAAGTCCGGAAAGCGCTCTCGAGGTGGGCGGCGATCTGTCGGCCCGTGGGCCGGTCGCCGTTGCGCAACCCGCCCATCAGGTATTCGCGCGTCTCGGCCAGGAAGGTCAGTATCGGCTGGTAGCTGCGCTTGCCCTTGTTCTTGGGGTTGTAGCTCTTGCGCCCGCCCATCTGGCGGCCGTAGAGGGTATGCACGGTGGTGTCGGTGTCCAGCGTCACCGTCTCCAACTTCACGTGGGCCGCGGCCCAGACTCGTACCCGCAGCTGGCGCTGAATGGAAAGGATCTGCTTCGCCACGTTGAGGTGCAGCGAGGCCAGAAAGCGCCACAGCGTGGACTGCGGCGGCAGACGCGTCACTTGCAAGATGCCGGTCAGGATGGGGTCGCGAGCGATGAAGTGGAGTTGGTTGAGCCGCGCAAAGCCGACATAGAGGCCGAGCACGAGGGCCAGCACGAACTGGTAGGGGCTCATGGCTCGGGTGATCCGTTTGGTCGTGAGGGTTTCTTCCAGCAGCGCTTGGAAACCGAGTTTTTCGAGCAGGGTGGCGACGGGCAGCAAGCCGCCGTAGGGAGTCAGATTCTTGCCACGGAAGTGATAGGGCGTGGCAGCCCCGATTTTATTGGGCCGCGGGGCCCTCGCGCCGGGGCCTTGTTTGACGGGCCTTCGGGAGCTATGCTGTTTTCGTTTGGTAACCATTTGGGTGACCTCCTTGGGGTTGACTGGCGAAGCTGAAATCTTTGCCAGCCTACCTTTTTACCCCATGTTTTCGGGGGTCCCCAAATGGTTCCTGGCGGCTCAGCCCTCACCAGGTGCACCGGCAGTGCATAATTCAGGTAGATGGGTATCCGGTTGACTCAGGTAGCCCCAATATCTTGTGGTTTGGGGATTTTCTTGGGTTCTGTAACCGGGTGAACAATCATCTTGTAAGTCGCGGGATCCACGGCTACCGCCTGCTGGACGAGCCGATAGAAGAGTTTGCCGCGGCTTTTGGAGTTGCGGCGGTTGAAACGGAAGGTGAACTCGTCCAGGTAGTAGTCCAGATGTTTGTGGCTCACGGCGCCCTGATGGGTGCCCAGCAGCCAGCGCTTGAGCAGTGACATCACGCGGTGGACGCGGGGCATCAATTCCGACGCGGACTGCTCCTGCCTGCTGACAACTGTGACCTGATGGACGTAGCCTTCCTTTTTCAACCCGGAGTAACCGGGCCAGCCGTCGGTATGCACCACGCTGCCCGGCTCGATGCACTCCTCCACGAAAGGCAACAGGCTCTCGCCCGAGGCATCCTCGATTCTCTTCATGCGAATCCGGCCGATACCCCGCCCATCCTCTTGAGCGGCTACTGCGATCAATGCTTTGTTTTTCAGGTTTCGGCCCCGCAGGCCCTCTTCGAGCCCGCCCCAGTAGCTTTCATCGACTTCCACTGTCCCGGCCAGCAAATCCCGTCCCGGCCGCACCATCGCGCGCCGCATTTTGTGCAGCCAGGTCCAAGCCGTTTCGTACCTGTTGAGCCCCAACACTCTTTGAAGTCCCAAAGCGCTGGCTCCGGTTTTTTGGGTGGTGACCCACCACATCGCACGAAACCACAACGGCAAAGGGCTGCGCGTGTCCTGAAAGATGGTCCCGGCGGTCACCGAGGTTTGGCGCCCACACGCAGCGCACTGCAGCAGCACTTTTCGCAAAGGCCACGACTTTCCACAACCGCAACCCGGACAGCGGAAACCGTCCGGCCAGCGCAGCCGGAACAGATACTCCCGGCAGGCCTCCTCACTGCTAAAACGGGCCTCGAACTCTGTCAGGTTCTGAGGGTAATCTTCCATCTGCCGGCATACTACATCTTGGGGCTACCTGAGTCAACCGGATACCCACCTTCAGGTATTACCAAAAGCGGTGACCGATTATTGCGGCGACTGCTGGTGCAATGTTCGCAATACATTCTGGGATATCACGGGGAAGATTCGGACTTGCGGCGCTGGGGACTGGGATTGGCGGCACGCGGCGGCCCTTGCGCGAAGCGCAAAGCGATCGTGGCGGTGGCGCGCAAACTGGCTGTGCTGATGCACCTGCTGTGGCGTCAGGATGTGGACTTCGATCCGTTTTACCAGACGAACCCGCGAGCGGCAGGCTAGCGCTGAGAAATGCGAATCTTAGCAGACCGCTGCGAGCAGCGAATCCCTTTCCCTCTGCTGGCAGGATTCCAGATCGGTCCTCGCCGTCCAGGGTTCGCTTCGCCGCGCTCGGCGCGCCCTGGACTGCTCCGGGCCGATCTGAGAGCAGGACTTATATGAGGGAAAGGGGATAACCGGAACGAGCCGCCTGCCGACCACTCGTGTGGCGGCTGTCAGCCGCGAAATCCCCGAGCGCAAAAAGGAACGTCGGATCGAAGCAGGCACGTAGGAACGTCGGATTGAAGGAGGGAAGGAAGAACGTCGGATTGAAGGAGGGAAGGAAGAACGTCGGATTGAAGGAGGGAAGGAAGAACGTCGGATTGAAGGAGGGAAGGAAGAACGTCGGATTGAAGGAGGTTGAGGAATCGTAACAGCGCAAAGGGACAGACCGAGTTCGCGGCGACTGCGAGTCCACGCCCGGTCCGCAGAGGCCGAGACAGAGAGAGCAGCGCCGCTAGATCGAACTTCATAGAGCACCGCGTCCTCAGCGACGACCAACGAGTGCGGATGGAAGCCCGGTCCAACATCCCATCAGCTGAAAGTTCCTCACTCCTCCCTTGACAATGACGAGCCTCCTCATGGAAGGCGTGGACGGAAGTCCACGCTTGGCCTAGGAGTCTGTCCCACAGAAATCCGGCACGAAGGTAATACGGGGGCGAGATTGGATTTTTGAGGTCGGCAACGCGAGTGTCCGGCTGCGATCCGGATGCGATCCTTCGTTGCGGCAACAGCATCGCCTCTGTGACTCGATAGCGGCTTCCGTGGGCGGCTTTTTTCACGCTTCGCTCCGCTTAGGCCGCCGTCGGGAGCGCCTCCATCCTCGCCATCCGCCGCAGGTTCAACGCCATCGTTACCAAGCTCCATTCTCCTTGTACTTTCTTGAGACCCCGCAGCGAAAATCGCCGGAATCCTAACACCTCTTTCACCCATCCGAACGCTGGCTCCACCATCCCTTTGCGGCGCGCGTATTGTTGCTTGCCGCGCTGCTGCTCGAGGCGCTTCGCCATGCGCTCGCTCGCCGCTTCGGTGGCCTTGTTGTTTTGCTTCTTTTCTTCCTGGGCCGCCTTGCTTTCCCGCCGCAGCGCCACGATGCCCTCGATCTCGCGTTCCTCCATTGCCAGAAAGTTCTTCTCGCTCCGATACCCCGCGTCCGCCAGCAAACACTCCGGTTTGCTCCCCGTGTTTTGCTCCACTTGATCCACCATTTCGATGAGCGACCCGTTGTCGGCCGCGTTCTGTCCCACCTGCCGCGCCACGATCAACTGACGGCCTTCTTCCACCACCGCCTGCGCGTTGTAGCACTGTTGGAAACTCTGCTTCGACTTCATGACGCGGCTCTCGGGATCGCTGAAATTGCGTTGCGCTTGCGGCTTTGGCTCACCGAACTCCCGCTTGAATTTCGAACAGCCGCCTTGCGGTCTCGTCTCCGAAGCCACTTAGCCGTCGCCGGGATGGCGCCCTTGCTGCTTGTCTTTTTCGGCCTGTTCGTCTTCCAGCGCCTGCTTGGCTTCCCTGATCTTTTCGAGCCGCTGCTCGCGTTTGTGCAGCTCGGGCGGCAGCTCGTCGCCGCTTTTGCCGGGGCCGTAGAGTTCGTCTTCGGCGGCATCGGTTTGGTGCGCTTTCTCGAGCAACTGTTGAATTTCTTTTTCGAGCTGTTGCTCTTCTTCCTTCATGCGCTGGTAGCTCATCGCCTTGTGTTTGGAGGCGTTGGCTTTGATTTTCGTGCCGTCCAGCGCCACCGTCCCCAGTTTCACCAAACCCATCTTTTGGGCCAGCTGCACGAGCTCGACGAACAGCTTGCCAAACGTTTCCAAGTGTTGCTGACGGAAGCGATTGATGGTGCGAAAGTCGGGCTGATTGCCCGCCGCAAGCAGGCGTAGTGCAACGTCGTCGATCAGCTTGCTGGCGATTCTGCGCGACGAAAACACGCCCGTCGCGTAGGCGTAGACGAGCACCTTGACGAGCATCGTCGGGTGATAGGGCTGATTGCGCCGGCCGTCGCCCTCGTAGGGCTGGTGCAAGGCGCTCAGATCGAGTTGATCGAGTGTATCGGAGATGAAATAGGCCAGGTGGTCCCGCGGCAGCCAGTCCCGCGGCGACGGCGGAAATAAAAACGGCTGATCAGGCTCATAAGGCCGGTAGTTGGTCCCCATGCCTCTAGTTTCGCCCTTCCATGCAAAACATTCCACTCCTTGCTGGCTTTTTCTGTGGGACAGACTCCTAGTCCGCATTTCTCACTGACTGACTGTCGCGGCACGCGACAGGCCACGGGGACCCATCGATCCCGTGGCGGCTTTCTTGACGGTACAAGGTCGTGACGGTGCAAGGTCGTTGCCTTCAGCCCGAGTAAGGGAGTACCATGTCCGAGTCGGAACTCCAAATTGCAAGTTTTGGATCACGCCGGTTAACCTTCAGAACCTGGGAGCGGGCAATGTCGAGGACCTCATGGAAACGGACTGTCGCTAAATCGCATCCACTCGTTTGCCTGTTGCTGCTGACAAGTTTCGCCGGCTTGCGAGCCGAGCCGGTTATATTCCTTCGGGCCGTTCTCAATGCAGCGAGCTTCATGCCGCCCGGCGTACCGGGCGGGTCGATCGCCCGCGGTTCCATCTTCACGATTTTCGGCCGCGACATCGGTCCCGCGGCTCGGGCCACGGTGTCTGTATTCCCTCTCGAAACCACCTTCCAGAACGTTTCCACCTGAATTATGCACAGATTCACTTTGCGAGTGTGGCTGCGTTCGTAGCGGGTTGGCGGTCGTCGTGAGGTGGTAGCTCGGCAACTGGCCTTTTGGCTTCTCCGTGTCCGGTTTCCCTTCCCGCCCAGAATCCGCGTCGTCAAAACCTCGCTCGGAACTGACGTGTTTCCAGTGCGTTACGGCTAGTGCATAAAATTTTATGCATAGCGCATAGCCAGGCTCTCAGATCAGCGCCCTCCCGACCACCGGCAGCAAGTCGCCGTAGGGAGTCGGCTTCCTGCCGCGGAAGTTGTAAGGCGTCGAAGCCCCGATTTTATTGGGCCGCGAGGCCGTCACGGCTGGGCCTTGTTGGACGGGCCTTTGGGAGTTATGCTGTTTTCGTCTGGTAACCATGTGGGTGACTTCCTTGGGGTTGGCTGGCGAAGCTGGAATCTTTGCCAGCCGACCTTTTTACCCCATGTTTTAGGGGGTCCCCAATGGTCCCTTGCGGCTCAGCCCTCCTCAGGTCCACGCCGCAGTGCATAATTCAGGTTCCATCGAGATCGTTCAGGGGAACTCCACGGTCAGCGCCATACCGATCTTCGTTTCCTCTGGACAGTTGAATGCGATTATGCCCTCGAACGCGCCGCTGGGGCGCGTCAGCTTGCGGGTGAGTTTCAACGGGGAACAGAGCAACCCCGAGACCGTGACGGTCGTGGAAAACAGCGTGGGCATCTTCACCGCGACCGGGTCCGGCATTGGGCCGGGAATCGTTCAGAACTTCGTCTCCCAGACGGTGCAGCCGATCAACACCACGACGAGAACCGCCAAGCCGGGGCAGGTGGTGACGATGTGGGCCACGGGCCTGGGTCCGATCAGCGCCCCCGACAACACGGCGCCGCCGGTGGGAACCTTGCCCTTTGACGTGGCCATCACCGTCGGCGGCAAGGCGGTCACGAACGTCTTCTACGCGGGCCGCGCCCCGTGCTGCTCGGGTGTGGATCAGTTCGTCTTTCAGATACCCGCCAGCGCCCCCCATGGCTGCTACGTGCCCCTGCGCGTCCGCGTGGCGGGCGTGGCGGTCAGCAACACGGTGACCATGGCCATCGAGGGTGACCAGCAACGCTGCTCCGAGCCGGAGAATCCGGCCATCGAAACCTTTCTCTCGGGGGGGACGATCGGCGTGGTGGAGATGCTGCGGACGGTGTTGGAAGCAGATGCCGGCGTCATCGCCCCCGTCGCCTTCACCTTCGATGGCGCCAAGGGCTATTTCCGCCAGGAAAGCGGGGGCGAATTGGCCTTCAATCCTCACTTCGCGCTGCCGCCGCAAGGCGCCTGCGTGGCGTATGCAGTCGCCGGGGACCTGGTCCGCGGCATTCCTTCCCCGTACGTTTCTTCTCCCGGTCTCGACGCCGGCGAGATCACGCTGAACGGGCCGAACGGCGCCGCGGAGCTGGAGCGCACGGTTGTGGGCGAGTCGACGGTTTACAACAACGTGACGGTCGGCGGACCGCAGGGAATCAGCGCTGAAACCGACGAGCCTTTGTTCTTTTCCCCGGGCGCCTACCAGATAAAGGGAACAGGCGGTGCGGGAGTCGGCCCCATCGACGTAAACGCCAACGTCTCCCCCCCGCTTCAATGGACGAATAGCGGTGAGCTCAGCGAGGTGGCGCGCGGCGAAGGAGTCACTTTCGAATGGACGCCGGGGGACTCCCCCTGGGTTGTCGTCGCGGGCGTGAGCGTCGATAAGCCCCGCAACGCGTCGGCGATGTTCCTGTGCGTGGCCCCGGACGGCGCTTCCAGCTTCCATGTGCCCGCTGCGGTTCTCGCCAACCTCCCGGCGAGCCGCCCGGTCATCGGACACTCGCAGGGGTTCTTGACGCTGGGAAGTACCGCGGCGGGGGAGCCTCCAGTGTTCAGCGCCGAGGGACTGGACTTTGGGGTCGCGCTGTCAGTGGCGATTCATCAAAAGACAGTGAGGTTCCGTTAGCGCCTATGATCCGGATTGGCTCCAGACGTAAGGCTGGGGCCGCCACAAAACGTAACGGCCTACGGTGGCCGCCAATCTTGTTAAGTCCCGGCGGCTGGTTCGGCTGAAGGAGGGGCAATGGCTCCAAAGACGGTTCAAAGAATCGTGCTCTTGTTGATGGTCGGGGTCTTGGCCTTCGGGTTGTGCGCCTGTCTTACATCGAGACTGTCAAAATTCCGATCCCAGACGCTTAATGAATGGATCTCCGGAGACACCCTCGACGAAGACGAAATCGTTTACTGTTTCAGCGGTAAGCCCGAGTTGATCTGCGACGGCAATGGCGAAAATTGTCGGCGGCCCACTGGGGACGAGCTGAATTTAGTTCAATCACCAGGTCTAAACCCACCGCCTTTCAGGCGGTCAGCTTCAAGCAGTTCTGGATGAGAATGGGGGGATGGAAGAATATCGGCGAGGAGCGCATTCGGTCTACGACATCAAATATCACCTCATATGGATCACGAAGTACCGCTACAAGGTGTTACGGGGCAGGGTGGCAGAGCGGGTGCGGGATCTGATCCGGCAGAGCTGTGAAGCGAGGGGAGTGGCGGTGATCCGGGGTGCGGTGTCGCCGGATCATGTGCACATGTTGGTGACGGCTCCGCCGCAACTAGCGCCGTCGAAGCTGGTGCAGTACCTGAAGGGGCGGTCGTCGCGGCGATTACAGGACGAGTTTGGAGAGTTGCGGAAACGGTATTGGGGCCAACATCTGTGGGCACGCGGCTACTTTTGTGCGACGGTGGGCGCGGTAGATGAAGAAACGATCAAGAGATACATTGAGAGCCAGAAATGGGATGAGGACGGGGAAGGATTCAAGATTACAGCGCCCACCAAGCCTTGAGCCGGCTGTGAGCCGGACAGCTTCAGGCGGCTTGAGCCGCAACCCCGACTTTCAGTCGAAACGTAACCCACAGCCTTTCAGGCGGTGGATGTTTAGAATGCAGCGACACGACTGTAGTCCCTGAGTCAGCGGCAAAGGACCTTTTTGAACTTCGCCCTGCCCCAAGCGAACGCCGCGCGGCAAGCCCGGCGCCGAGCGCCGACCCCGCACGCAGCCGGAAAGTACTCCTGGTTGGGCGTGATAACCTGAGATTATTGGATATGGGCGCCAATGCCGTGACCGCCACGGTGGCTCTCAGCAACCGTGGCGGTCAAGTCGCCGTCTCTTCTGACGGCGCCTTTGCGGCGGTAGGCGTGAACCGTTTCGAATCCGGTCCCGACGGAATCGACATCATCGACGTGCCGGCGATGACCCTTATCCGCACGATGGACCTGCCGCCTGATTCCAGCCCGGCCGGGATTTCGTTTATTCCGGGCAGTCGTGATTTCTGCGTCGCCTTGCGCGACGAAGACGCGATTCACTGCTTCTCCCTCGACGACGCCGGCGCGGCGGCGCCCTTGCGAGAGTTCACCGGCTGCGAGGAAGCTGGCAAGGTCGCCTTTACGGCCGACGGCGAGCGGGGCCTGTTTTCGTGCAAAGACAGCCTCTGGGTGTACGACATCCTTTCCGATTCGGTGGCAAAAAAGATCACGGGATTCGGCGTTGTCCGCTCACTGGCGGTCACCGTTGACGGCAGGCGCGCCTATGTGGCCGCTATCAAAGACGACAAACGACTGCTGTTCATCGTCAGCCTGGAGACCTACGACATTGTGAAAACGATCGAGCTGGATGCTTTTCCCATGGAGGTCTTTTTGGGAAGCGACAACCAGCGTGTCTACTTGGTCTCGGGGAGTTCGCTGACCATATTCGACCCGGAGGGAAACGTCGAAAGAGTCGTGCCCACTCCCGGCTTTGCGGTTGGCGGCTTGGCCGTCAACGTGGGGTCGTCATAGGAAGCCGCTGGCCAAGACGCCGATGGTGATACGTGCGAGAGCCCGCGGCCTAGAGCCCGCGGCATATAGCCACCATCGAATCAGTTCGATATAATTCGACAATATCGGATGGTCTTCTCGAACCATCGGAGTACCCGTGCGCGGGTGTATCTTCTTGCGCTGAGTCTCAGCCTGCCCTGCGCCTCGCAGACCCTGGCGCCTTCATCGTTCGGGGGCAGTCAATTCCACGTTCTCAACACCGACATGGCGGTGCTGCGTTCCGGCGAGACCAGGGACGATTTGCCCTGCCAGGTGGTCCCGCTAGCGCCCAAGCTTGGCTTTGATCTTCAGTTCCTGGCCGGTTATCGCGTGTCGATCCCGCTCAAGGCATTGGCAGGAGCCGGAGACAAGTTGCGAATGCTCTTCCGGATTCTGCCGCTGGACGGTAGCAATAGTTATACCTATTTCGTAGACCGCACCGATGTTCCGGCGATTGAGCCGGACGCGGAAGGGCACGCGACGCTCGCCGGCCAGTACGTTCTCGGGCCGGGCCGCTATCGCGTGGAGTGGTTGATGCGAAACCGCGCGGAGCGCGTGTGCGCCAAGAATTGGGAAATCGAAACCAACACAGCCGAGAATTTGGATACCCTCGCAGCGACGCGTGGCGCCTATACCGTTGCGCCACGAGATCCGGATCTATTCACAGCCGAGCCGCCCGTGCTGCGCTCGGCGGCGGATGATTTGCTGCATGTCAAGATTCTCATCAACTTCACGCCCAGCGATCCCCGCGATTTGAGGCTGCGGCAATACGACCTGCGGAACATCGTTTCTATTGTTCGAGCGATTTCTCGCGAGCCCAACGTGGGCACGTTTAGTTTGGTTGCCTTCAACATGCAACAGGAGCGAGTAATCTTTGAGCAAGATAGTGTGTCGCGAATCGATTTCCCCGGGCTTGGGGAAGCGATCGAGTCGATCGAGGAAGGGATGATCGATGTCGCGCTGCTTGAGGACGAAGAGAGCGGGTCTCGTTTTCTGACTGAGGTTCTCCAGCAGCATCTCGGTGAGCAAGATCCCGAGCCGGACGCGATCGTTATTCTGGGTCCGAAGCTGCTTCTCGAAAAGAAGGTGTCAGTCCAAAGATTGGCGGAGGTGGGACAAACGCGCTCTCCGATCTTCTACTTCATCTATGACACCATGCCAAGCGCCTACCCCTGGCGTGACGCCATCAGTAATATCCTTTGGCTTTACAAGGGACTGGAATACACCATCACGTTTCCGAAAGACCTCGGCAAGGCAATGAAAAGTTTCTTGTAACCTGAATTATGCACTGCCGGTGCACCTGGTGAGGGCTGAGCCGCCAGGAACCATTTGGGGACCCCCGAAAACATGGGGTAAAAAGGTAGGCTGGCAAAGATTTCAGCTTCGCCAGTCAACCCCAAGGAGGTCACCCAAATGGTTACCAAACGAAAACAGCATAGCTCCCGAAGGCCCGTCAAACAAGGCCCCGGCGCGAGGGCCCCGCGGCCCAATAAAATCGGGGCTGCCACGCCCTATCACTTCCGTGGCAAGAATCTGACTCCCTACGGCGGCTTGCTGCCCGCCGCCACCCTGCTCGAAAAACTCGGCTTCCAAGCGCTGCTGGAAGAAACCCTCACGACCAAACGGATCACCCGAGCCATGAGCCCCTACCAGTTCGTGCTGGCCCTCGTGCTCGGCCTCTATGTCGGCTTTGCGCGGCTCAACCAACTCCGCTTCATCGCTCGCGACCCCATCCTGACCGGCATCTTGCAAGTGACGCGTCTGCCGCCGCAGTCCACGCTGTGGCGCTTTCTGGCCTCGCTGCACCTCAACGTGGCGAAGCAGATCCTTTCCATTCAGCGCCAGCTGCGGGAACGAGTCTGGGCCGCGGCCCACGTGAAGTTGGAGACGGTGACGCTGGACACCGACACCACCGTGCATACCCTCTACGGCCGCCAGATGGGCGGGCGCAAGAGCTACAACCCCAAGAACAAGGGCAAGCGCAGCTACCAGCCGATACTGACCTTCCTGGCCGAGACGCGCGAATACCTGATGGGCGGGTTGCGCAACGGCGACCGGCCCACGGGCCGACAGATCGCCGCCCACCTCGAGAGCGCTTTCCGGACTTTGCCGGGCGGCGTGAAGAAAATCCTGGCGCGGGCCGATTCCGGCTTTTATTGCTGGGAGGCGGTGGAGGCCTATGAAAAGGCGGCTTGTCAGTTCGTCATCGTGGCGCGCAAAACGCGGCGCCTGGTCGAGCGCTTGCAGCAAGCAGAAAGGAAACCCTCCCCCCGCTCCGACGCGGACGCGGAATGCGAATTCCTCTACCAACCGCAAGGCTGGGCGCGGGCCGGCCGTTTCCTGGCGCTGCGTTACGAAAACGAGTCCAAGGCCGGCGCGGCCGAGCAATACCAGTTGTTCGCCACCAGCGCTTACACCTACCGCGTGTTTGTCACCAATCTGGCCGAGCCGATCGCGGCGGTGGTGTGGTTTTACAATCAGCGCGCCGGAGCCGAGAACCTGATCAAGGAGGCCAACAACGACGCCGGGCTGGCGGCCCATCCCTCGCGCCGCTTTGACATGAACCGCAATCACTTTCAGTTGGCCATGCTGGCCTACAATCTCAACTGCTGGCTGCTGCTGTTCAACCGCGAAGCCCAGGCCAGCGTGGAGACGCTGCGGCACACCACCCTGGCGACGGCGCGGCTGCGTTTTCTGTTCGTGGCGGCCAAGATCTGGCGGCACGCCGGCAGAACGGGTGTCAGCTACAGCGATCATTATCAGGAAAAGGGCCTGTTTGAACGGCTGATGCGACGGCTGCGGGCGATGGGGCCGCCGGGATCGAGCTTGGCGCCGGTGGTGGAGGGTGCGCTGAGCTGAGGGGCACTCCATGCATAAAATTTCATGCACTCGCCGCAACGTACTGGGAACACGCCGCTTGCCAGCCCGCTTTTGCCCTGCCGGGATCAGGAGGCGGCTCAAACGGGGAGGGAAACAGCAGAAAAGACGACTTGCGAAATCACTGAGTTGACACGAGTGCCGCTATCGCCACAACTCCATCGACGATGGCTACGCCGAATCTGTGCATAATTCAGGTGTCAAAGTCTGCTCCGAACAGCGAGAAGGTCACAAGCTGGCAAACGCATAGCGAAGCCGCCGGTCAGGAGTAACCCAAGCTAGTGTAGTGCGCCAATCAGACCGCAACTTATCGTGAGTCGGCTCCTTGCCAGACGGGGGAGTGAGAGAGACCTTGCGGCCCAGTCGCGGAACCTGATGCAGGCGATCGAGCCGCGTTCACGCGGCTTGGTGTTCCATAGGCCAGCCGTTTACGGCTGGTGGATGCCGCCGCGCAGGGGTTTTTCAGCCCGTTTCAACGGGATTACCTCTTTTATGCGGATATCTTATGGTGCTGGTGCGCTATTACTGACGCACTACACTAGCTGTGACTCTGCGGCCTCCTGCCTTCAGACCGTTGCACCGTTGCAAAGATCAGGCCCTGTTTGGGACCCACCACCTGGTACTGAAAAATGCCGGCCCGGCAAGTTCAGTGGAAACCCGACCTGGCGGCGATCCGTCTATCAAGTGACTCCAACTAGTCGACAGCGCAAGTGACGCCTGAGTCCTGAAGCCGTGTTCGGTGGAAGGAAGCGAAGACGGAGCTTGCCATCTCTATCTCCTCTAATCGTCGAGACCGGCTTTAGGCTTTCAGGGCCTCTAGCCGGTCTTTTTTGTCTCCCGCCGAAACTTGTTTGCCTGGCTGGTCCGCCGATTCTGTGTTTTTGTTTCCGTCGGAAGTCCTGTTCGTCCCTATTCGGGCTGTCCCGATCTCCGTGCTTGGTAGACTGGAATAGATTGGGGGGTTGTCTAAGCTAAGGGGATGCTGAGGTTGGCCGGACGTTAACGATAGGGCTTGCCGGCATATCCTTTTGGGATTCTGACGAAACGCCCAGGTTGTTGCCAAGCTGTGAACTCGCCGATGCGCTCAGGTTCGTGGGGAAGCGCTGGCGTTCGCCCTGGGTGTCCGTTGCGGGTTGTTTAAGAATGATGCGTGCAGGTGAAATCAGAAACGCTGTGTTGGTCTGTGCACTAGGCGCGTTGTTTACCGCCTTCACAGCCACACCGCTGCGCGCCCAAGCCGGCCGCTGGGATCAGGCGATCTCCGCCGGCGAACAGTCGCTTTCAGCTCGCGACTACGATCAGGCCGAGGCACAGTTCCAGGCGGCTCTTGACCAGACAGCGGGGTTCGCTTCAAACGACCCACGAAGAGCGAAAACACTGGTGCACATGGCGCGGCTCTACCGTGTGCAAGGGGATTTCGCTAAGCCTGAGACGATCTACTGCGATGCGCTCACCGCTGCCGAGGCGGCCCACGGCCTCGAGACTCCAGAGTACGCCGGTTACCTGCACGAAGTCGGTGGCTACTACCATGCCCGCCGCAAATACGATTTAGCTGAGGAATACTACAAGAGGGCCTTTGCGCTGCGCGTAAAAACCCTTGGCCGCGAACACGTCGATGTGGCCCAAAGCATCAACGATCTCGGCGTTCTCTATGAGAACCAAGCCCGCTTGGACAAGTCGGAAGTCTATTTTCCCCACGCCTTGTCCATTCGCGAAAAGTTGCTGGGAAGCGATCATCTTGATACGATTGCCACGGCTGAAAACTTCGCCCGATTGCTAAACAAGTTGCAGCAAGGCGAGAAGGCCCAAGGGCTGCTGATCCGTGCCAAGAAGGTCCGCCAGGAAAGGGTGAGCCGCTACAGTTCGCCCGAAGGGCAGCTGTCAGAAGTTTTCACGTCTGTAGAGGTTCGACGGCAATTAGAGCTGACGGACCGGGTCGAACCCGAGTATACCGACGAAGCGCGCATCGCACGGCACGAGGGCATGGTTCTGCTGCAAGTCGCCATCGACAGCGAGGGGCAAGCTCGGAACTTCCGGCTGCTCAACAGCCTGGGCTTGGGATTGGATGAAAAGGCCGTGGAAGCCGTCCGTCAGTGGAAGTTTCGGCCGGCCCGAAAAGATGGCCGGCGCGTTGCGGTCGTGACCAACATTGAGATCCAGTTTGGCTTATTGTAATCCAAAGTTTTGACCTGAAGCCGGCTTGATATCGCATCTCCTGTTTGATTGCCGACCGGATTTGATTTGCCGGCCGGCGCCGTTTACACCGCTTCTTCGACGAGCCTCTGAAGATTCCGGGCGCAAATCGTACTACCCTCCAACTTGTCCCCGTCCGGCCCTCCCCAGTGGGTTTCAAGACTGATCATGCCTCCATATCCGTCGGCTGCGAGACGGGAAAGCTGCCCCTTCCAGTCGACTTTGCCTTCTCCGACGGCGCACCATTTCATTTGATCACTTTCCGCGGGCAGGACACCGTCTTTGGCGTGGACGTGGACGATTCTGCCGCGCGGCAAAAGGTCATAGCCGCCAGGGAAGGGCTCCTCGCCCGCAACGTAAGCATTCGCTGGATCCCACACGAGCCCGAAGGGAGGACTCTCGATGGCTCGAATGACCGGGGCTACTTCGGCCGCGGTCGCGAGATTGCAAGCGTGCTCGTTTTCCAGCCCGATAATCAAGCCCTTGGGAGCCGCGGCGCTGATCGCTACCCGTAGGGCATCGATGATCCGGTCCGTGAGCTGAGGCGGGTCGGTCGTGCGCCAGAAGCTGAACACGCGGATGATTTTTGCCTCTAGCCGTTCGGCAATTTCGATAGCACGGTTGAGAATGCGCGGCTGGTCGTCGTAGGTGTGGGCCGCGTGGAAAGCGTCTTGCTCAAAGCGATGGTCGATGTCACCTCCATCAGGCAGAGTGCACTTATAGACCGGAGAAGCGATCGAGACGATCTTGAGACCGGCCGCCTTCGCCATCTTCCCGATCTCACCGACCTGGCTGTCAGACATGTCAACGATATTCTTATTCCAGGCCGTGCGGACCTCGAGCGCCGGGATACCCATTCGCGCGGCGGTTTCGCAGATATGTTCGAAGTCTTGCGTGAACTCGTCGGTGATAATCGCAACGGGGAATTCAGCCATAGCGCCCCATTCTAACGTAGAGCGTTCTGAACACCCGTAGCGCAGGGCTCGTTAGAGACCTGCGGCTTTTTGTTGCGTTTCACCCGCCGGGTGCGGCCCAAACGGAAGGCCGCAGGTCTCTAATGAGCCCTGCGCTACAGGTTTCGGCAGCAACTGCGCAACGCAAGGGTCTCCGTATCGACGGATTGTGGCCGCGCTTGACCACCGGATCTCGCTGTCCTACAATCATTAAAAGCTGGCGCTATCGTCTAAGGGTTAGGACAGGGCCCTCTCAAGGCTCAAATTCGGGTTCGAATCCCGGTAGCGCTACCAGCCTCCTCATTCACTCCTAAAGTCTTCGCTACCAGCCTTCCGCCCTAGTCCTGAGCCGGATAGCTGTTGTTCCTGAAAACGCAACCGGCTCACCTACCCGCCTGCGCCACTTTGGGCGTCTCACCCTGTACCAGCAACCGCGCTTCGATCGGTTTCATTTTGAGCGGGACATTCTTCTTCTCCGAGCCCGGCAGCGCCGATGAAGCGCTGATCGTCACCTCATATTCGCCCGGCAATGCATCTGTCCCCGCGGTGCAGTTCAGCTCGAAGTCATCACTCACCGAAATGACCTCAGTCGGCACACAAGAAACGCCCGCCGGGAGCCCGTCGAGCTGTACGTTGATCGGCGAATCGAATCCCGGCTCACGAGTGACTTTCCCTGCGAGCTGTAAATCGCGGCCGGCCTGCAGCGTCATTTCCGTCGGTAGATCCACCCCGTAGCCGAGAACGACCTCGAACGTCATTGCCGGCGAGTAGATCACCTGCTTGCGGCCGTCCACTTCAATCTCGCCACTCAGACTGACGTCGAACTTGAGCGGAAGGTCTGTCACCTCGGTCCCGCCTCCAAAAGTCTCGGTCGTGATCAACGTCATAGTTCCGTCGTCGGCGTAGTCTTCCCGCTCGCCGCGCTTAATCGGGACAAAGATACCACCTGAATTATGCACTGCCGGTGCACCTGGTGAGGGCTGAGCCGCCAGGAACCATTTGGGGACCCCCGAAAACATGGGGTAAAAAGGTAGGCTGGCAAAGATTTCAGCTTCGCCAGTCAACCCCAAGGAGGTCACCCAAATGGTTACCAAACGAAAACAGCATAGCTCCCGAAGGCCCGTCAAACAAGGCCCCGGCGCGAGGGCCCCGCGGCCCAATAAAATCGGGGCTGCCACGCCCTATCACTTCCGTGGCAAGAATCTGACTCCCTACGGCGGCTTGCTGCCCGTCGCCACCCTGCTCGAAAAACTCGGCTTCCAAGCACTGCTGGAAGAAACCCTCACGACCAAACGGATCACCCGAGCCATGAGCCCCTACCAGTTCGTGCTGGCCCTCGTGCTCGGCCTCTATGTCGGCTTTGCGCGGCTCAACCAACTCCGCTTCATCGCTCGCGACCCCATCCTGACCGGCATCTTGCAAGTGACGCGTCTGCCGCCGCAGTCCACGCTGTGGCGCTTTCTGGCCTCGCTGCACCTCAACGTGGCGAAGCAGATCCTTTCCATTCAGCGCTAGCTGCGGGAACGAGTCTGGGCCGCGGCCCACGTGAAGTTGGAGACGGTGACGCTGGACACCGACACCACCGTGCATACCCTCTACGGCCGCCAGATGGGCGGGCGCAAGAGCTACAACCCCAAGAACAAGGGCAAGCGCAGCTACCAGCCGATACTGACCTTCCTGGCCGAGACGCGCGAATACCTGATGGGCGGGTTGCGCAACGGCGACCGGCCCACGGGCCGACAGATCGCCGCCCACCTCGAGAGCGCTTTCCGGACTTTGCCGGGCGGCGTGAAGAAAATCCTGGCGCGGGCCGATTCCGGCTTTTATTGCTGGGAGGCGGTGGAGGCCTATGAAAAGGCGGCTTGTCAGTTCGTCATCGTGGCGCGCAAAACGCGGCGCCTGGTCGAGCGCTTGCAGCAAGCAGAATGGAAACCCTCCCCCCGCTCCGACGCGGACGCGGAATGCGAATTCCTCTACCAACCGCAAGGCTGGGCGCGGGCCTGCCGTTTCCTGGCGCTGCGTTACGAAAACGAGCCCAAGGCCGGCGCGGCCGAGCAATACCAGTTGTTCGCCACCAGCGCTTACACCTACCGCGTGTTTGTCACCAATCTGGCCGAGCCGATCGCGACGGTGGTGTGGTTTTACAATCAGCGCGCCGGAGCCGAGAACCTGATCAAGGAGGCCAACAACGACGCCGGGCTGGCGGCCCATCCCTCGCGCCGTTTTGACATGAACCGCAATCACTTTCAGTTGGCCATGCTGGCCTACAATCGCAACTGCTGGCTGCTGCTGTTCAACCGCGAAGCCCAGGCCAGCGTGGAGACGCTGCGGCACACCACCCTGGCGACGGCGCGGCTGCGTTTTCTGTTCGTGGCGGCCAAGATCTGGCGGCACGCCGGCAGAACGGGTGTCAGCTACAGCGATCATTATCAGGAAAAGGGCCTGTTTGAACGGCTGATGCGACGGCTGCGGGCGATGGGGCCGCCGGGATCGAGCTTGGCGCCGGTGGTGGAGGGTGCGCTGAGCTGAGGGGCACTCCATGCATAAAATTTGGGAATTATATCGAATAGTGCCCAATCCTCTCACTTCCGCTTGGGCGGTTTGTAGTTGATGGCCGCTCTCAGCAGGTCGTTCGGGTCACAATGAATGCTCACGTCGCCTTCCAGTTCCGCCTTCGACGGCTGGTAGGTGGACGTCACTTCCTGTTGCTTAGGTGGTTGTTTTGCTTTCTGGCTCACGGCTGTCGCCATCTTTGAACATTTCGGATTGAGGCTCTTCAGGTCGTTTGGGCGGCTTGCAAATTGTCAACTTAGCCCGGTCAACCCGCTCTAGTTGTCCGTCGAATCCAAGCAAGTCCTCGCCGTCAAACGTGTGGAGTTGGTCGATGTTGTTGAGCAGACAGGTTGCTACATGGATCGCGTCTTGAGGCTTGCCGATCCCTGGGTAGCGCCTTAGTAAGCGGCGTGCGACCTTCCCAACATCAACGTCAACAGCAACTTTATTTATGAACTCCTGCTCAATAAGGTTCTCGAAGTCGGTGTCGCGCTCTTCTGCAAGCCTGACAAAATCGCTACCGCACTTACGTTTGAACACTTCTGCTAGGCAGAAAGACGATGTCCAGATTTCGCATTCGCGAGCCTCGGCCTGCTCAAGCACATATTTGCAGGCTTGGCCGCGCGATGAATGAAGATCCGAGATCAAAGTGATCCAGATACAAGCATCCCAATAATATTTCAGTTTAGAATTAGCCAAACTCGTTTTCCCGCAAGCGATCGAGGTATTCACTTGGAGAATAACCTTCTGTGAACTCGCGGTCCTGTAATTGATCAAGATCGACTGGAGCGACATCGTCGACGTAGGTAAAGGTGCCGTTTAAAACGCGCAATACGGAGCCGTCATTGTCGTAGTTCAGCGTTCCACTAATACGGACACGGCGGCGGCTCCAGGCATCATTCGCTTTCATCTCGGAGCCGATCTCTTGCACCTTCCCTGGGCTAACGCGGCACCATATTGGGCGCCCCGTATTGTGCTCTTTTATCTGTAGCGCCGGAGCGTCGTAATCGGTTCCAATTTCCGCGATCCGCCCTTCCAGGGAGCCAACCTCACGTCTGGATGTTCTGGAAAACAGATAACTGTGCAGGGATTCTGCGGGTGTAAGAACCTGCTCAAAATACCGCTTAGCGGTATCTTGAGAAATCTCAACTGCTTCCTCATCCTCAGCGAACGTTGCTCTCGTCAGCCCAACGCCATTCGTGTTTCTACGGAGCATGCGTGTAGCAGTTTCTATCTTCTCTCGCGGGAACGCATCATCAAAATCCTTGCCTTCCGCGATGCGGCGGAAGTTGCGCTCCACGATACTGACTCGCTCTTCCACATGCGCGTACGCTCCCGCCCATGTCCGAACATCGACAGGCTCGCCTTGACACGTAAAAGGACTGTTTGTGGAAGCCATCTCAAGCTTCCACACTACATGCTCGCCAGCTTCGTCGGTCAGTAAATCGAAAAAATCGATTGCCTGCTGAAACGCATCTTGAACTGTCAGAATTTCGTGATGCGCCGTAGACGGCTCGACCGTGAATGTGACTTTTCGGACCACAGCCTTTTCCTCCTGTCCGCATTCTATGCGGCTGACGAGTCCCGGTACGACACCGTCAGTGGTTCCGGCTTTCTGGTAGTTTCTGGTAGTTAACGTAACTTCTGCGTGCATCGCTTTACGCCACCAAGTCGGCGTACTTCAACCGCTTCTGGTCCATCCCGCGCACCATTGCCTGCATTTGGTCCAGCGTGTCGGACTCCCGTTGATTGTGGCGGCCTACGAACTCGTTGACGTACCGTTGGAGATGCTTGGCACTGAGATTGTGGAAGGTGCCCTTGTGCGCCCTCTTGAGCATCGACCAGAAACTCTCCACGCCGTTTGTGTGCGCCATCCCGCGCACATACTCGGCAACCGAGTGCTTTACCGACTCATGCTCGAAGCCCGGCATGTTGTCATACACTGGAGCATCGTCAGTGTAGACCTTAGCACCTGCGTTCACCGAATCCCTGAGAAACCCTTGCAGCGTCTCGCTGTCCGTGTTCGAGACTACCTTAGCACGAACGAGCTTCGTTGGGCGGTCCTTTATTCCGACCACGGCCACCTTGCCGACAGGCCCGCGCCCGTCCAGCTCCTTGCGCTTCGCCAGCGGCATATTGCGCCGCTTCCCGCCGACGTAGCACTCATCGGCCTCGACTGGTCCGGCAAACAGGGAGCCATCCTCTTCCCACGCCTTGCGCAGTCTGTGAGCCAAGTGCCATGCCGACTTCTGCGAGATGCTCAAATCTCTGCGGAGCTTCATCGAAGAGATTCCTTTTAGTCCGGTCGCCAGAAGGTAGATGCCGATGACCCACGACTGGAAGCCGAGATTCGATCCTTCCAGGGCAGTGCCAACCTTCGCACTGAACCGCTTCCGGCAGTCGCGGCAACGGTAGGGCATCGTCTTGTGCTTCGCTTTATCTTGCACGTTTGTCGATCCGCAGTGTGGGCAGCACACTCCATCAGGCCAACGGGCCTTGACGAACCACGCCTCGGCGGTAGCATTATCCGGGAACATCCTAAACAACTGGGGGAGCGATAGCCCCTTACGGTAGTGTTTTCCTGGCGCTTTATGCTTCATCATGTTTTACATTATAGTGCCCACGGCAGCGATTGTCAAGACAATTTGGGCACTATTCGATATAATTCCCTAAAATTTCATGCACTCGCCGCAACGTACTGGGAACACGCCGCTTGCCAGCCCGCTTTTGCCCTGCCGGGATCAGGAGGCGGCTCAAACGGGGAGGGAAACAGCAGAAAAGACGACTTGCGAAATCACTGAGTTGACACGAGTGCCGCTATCGCCACAACTCCATCGACGATGGCTACGCCGAATCTGTGCATAATTCAGGTGTCATGTGGCTGCGGTGGCCCTCATCACGAATAAGTTGCTCGTTCATTTGTGCGAGCAACGGAACATCATCCTGAGTAGCGAAGCGATAAGTCACCAGGAGCAAGATAACAACGCCGCCATTTCGCCGGCGCCCCTCCCAAGCGTTAGTCTTCCTGCGTCGAGGCACTGATCCCTAGTCTGCCAATCAGCGAAAACCGCAATACCGTATCTGCTTCTACGCGTACCTCGCTTCCGATAGCGACATCCCCAACCGTGTCACCCACTTCTTCGGCGGTACCGCCCGCCTGTCCTCCGCTCGCACCGCCCAAGACACGCCCAAGCCTCGCTGCCGCCCTGGTCAGGCCCCCGAGCGTGGCCCGCTTGCGGTTTCCCGAGTCAGGCAATTCGGCCTGCGACGTTTTGATTGCGACCTGCTGGTCGTCGATCGTGATCGAGACCAGCTCCAGGCCGTACACAGACGGCCCGCCCGCCTGGCCGCTCACTGTCAGTTGCGCCAGGGCTCCTGTCCCCTCCGCCAGTATCGTCTGCCCATGGACGACAACCGGAACATCCAGCAGGGCTCGGTAAGATTGCCCAGCCGCCTGCCGGCTCGAGTCGACTTCCTCCAGCATCCGAACGACCAGAAAGGTTCCCGGCGGAATTTCTCCGGTGGCTGTTTCCAGCCGCTCAACTCGCGCGGGGTCCGGAGCCGGTTTGGCGGCGCGCACTGTGCTGGCTCGCCCGGTGCTAGCTTGCTCCGTGCTAGGAGGGCACTCGAGTACAGGGATTTCAGGACACTGCGGCTCGGGCGCGCTCGCCACCGGCATCGGCGGACCAACCGTAATCTGCGCAATTTCATTCAGGCTGAAGAACCGGAGTTCCGCGTCCACCACGAATCGAACCTCTTGCGAGCTGCCCCCGAAGAACTTGCCGTCCAGCACCGTGCCATCGCGAAACGTCAATGTGTCAGCCGCTGCCAGGCTCAACGCCAGCAAGCCGAACAAAATGATTCGTGTCGTCAACCCTTACCTCCTCTCGATGCTAGCCGGTTCGCCCCTCTCCGGCGTCAAAGTCAATTCACCGCAAGTATACGCCTAACAGCCGTTCCGTTCGGCCTCGATGCTGTTCCAAATGGCACGATGGCCTGCGCGGGTGCTCTTTTTTTTCCAAGATGGGTATACGGTTGACTCAGGTAGCCCAATATCTTGTGGTTTGGAGATTTTCTTGGGTTCTGTAACCGGGTGAACAATCATCTTGTAAGTCGCCGGATCCACGGCTACCGCCTGCTGGACGAGCCGATAGAAGAGTTTGCCGCGGCTTTTGGATTTGCGGCGGTTGAAACGGAAGGTGAACTCGTCCAGGTAGTAGTCCAGATGTTTGTGGCTCACGGCGCCCTGATGGGTGCCCAGCAGCCAGCGCTTGAGCAGTGACATCACGCGGTGGACGCGGGGCATCAATTCCGACGCGGACTGCTCCTGCCTGCTGACAACTGTGACCTGATGGACGTAGCCTTCCTTTTTCAACCCGGAGTAACCGGGCCAGCCGTCGGTATGCACCACGCTGCCCGGCTCGATGCACTCCTCCACGAAAGGCAACAGGCTCTCGCCCGAGGCATCCTCGATTCTCTTCATGCGAATCCGGCCGATACCCCGCCCATCCTCTTGAGCGGCCACTGCGATCAATGCTTTGTTTTTCAGGTTTCGGCCCCGCAGGCCCTCTTCGAGCCCGCCCCAGTAGCTTTCATCGACTTCCACCGTCCCGGCCAGCAAATCCCGTCCCGGCCGCACCATGGCGCGCCGCATTTTGTGCAGCCAGGTCCAAGCCGTTTCGTACCTGTTGAGCCCCAACACTCTTTGCAGTCCCAAAGCGCTGGCTCCGGTTTTTTGGGTGGTGACCCACCACATCGCACGAAACCACAACGGCAAAGGGCTGCGCGTGTCCTGAAAGATGGTCCCGGCGGTCACCGAGGTTTGGCGCCCACACGCAGCGCACTGCAGCAGCACTTTTCGCAAAGGCCACGACTTTCCACAACCGCAACCCGGACAGCGGAAACCGTCCGGCCAGCGCAGCCGGAACAGATACTCCCGGCAGGCCTCCTCACTGCTAAAACGGGCCTCGAATTCTGTCAGGTTCTGAGGGTAATCTTCCATCTGCCGGCATACTACATCTTGGGGCTACCTGAGTCAACCGGATACCCATCTTTTCCAATTCCTCTCCATCGGGATCGTTGCGGCTGCAATGTTGTGCAATGTGAAATCGACCTTCCCGAGGTGTCGTGACCCATGGGCGCCGCGCCGGCTAACGCCGCCGCATACCCTCGAACCAGCCACCCGCCTCCGCGGCCTTGCACCACATTTGCAGGCGGTCCGGCTTCAAAAACCACAGCCAGAAATACTGCTCCTCGACTCCCTCGCTGCGGACCAACTGAAAACCGTTGAGTTCAGCCAGATCCTCGGCCAGTGACGGCGAAATGGGAGCCCCAAGCCAGGTATCCTCTTCGGATGCAGTCACTTTCGAGCTACCCTGCACCTGAAACTTGAATAGGCCCCCAGGGCGCAAAACTCGCTGAACCTCGCGGATATAGTTCTCGATGATGGCTTGGCTGGGGATGTGCTGAAAGACGATGAAACTGAATGCGAAGTCGAAGCGAAGATCACCGAGAACTTGCAAGTCCGCGCCGCTGTTTCGGTGCAGATGGGCGTTCGGGATATCCGCCAGCAGCTCGCGGCCCTGAGCGACCATTTCTCCGCTGACGTCCACGCCATGTACTTCGCCGAAGATGCCTGCCAGCGCCCGGGTCATGCGCCCGGCGCCGCAGCCGATCTCGAGAACTCGCATCTTGGCCGGAGATCGCCCGCGGCATATTTCATCCATATCGGGCCGGATGATTTCTTCGACCGATTGCTCCCCGGACGCGTAGAAATCCGCGGGGTCCCAGTCGTCCTTCGACGACGCGATGTAATAGAAGGCGTTTTCGCGCGCACGATCGTCCCAATCGGCTCGCATTCTCTTTTGGGTATCAGGCCTCCACACTCGCTGTTTCGAATCCAAAACGCTCAACTCCTACGCTCAACTCCGACCGAGATAAACAATTCTCTCATCTTCTTATCGAGGGCGGATCGAAGAGTTCTTGACGAGGGCGGGTCGAAGAAACCGGGCCGCTTGATGGGGTGCGCGAATTCTTGAGTGCCGTGTCGCCATTCCTGCCGACATCGCTTCGCCCCGGCACAGCGCGCTTCGGCCGTCAGATGATCGGATATGAAGGTTAGGTCCGAAACGCTGCTGCTACGATGAACTCCAGCCCATGGATTTCATCGAGGATTCGCAAGGGATCATCCGGGTCCACGCCTGGCAAGAATTGCCATGGCTCGTCCACGGCTGGACGACCAGCGCTGCCGGAGACTTTCGCCGACTCCCAGCCGAGAACGAGCTCAATCGAATACTGGCGGTCTCGCGTATGGAACCGCGGCTACTGCGTCAAGTGCACTCCAATCGGGTTCTCGTCGCGAATTCCCCTGAATCGCAATCGGAGCGCCCCGACGAGGCCGACGGCCTCGTCACCCGCCAGCCGGGTCTCCTGCTCGGCATTCGGACAGCGGATTGTCTGGCTCTGCTGTTCGTCGATCGTCGCCGCCGAGCGGTTGCGGCGGTTCACGCGGGTTGGCGAGGCACGGTGCAAAAGGTCGCTGCCAGCGCGGTAAAAAAGTTGCGGCAAGAGTTCGGCTCCGTCCCGAAGGAAATCGAGGTAGCCGTCGGTCCGGGAATCGGCAAATGCTGCTTCAAGGTAGGGGACGAAGTAGCGGAGCAGTTCGACCCGAGCGTCACCAGCGCTCATGCCCGCCCCCACATTGACCTCTACGCGGCCAACCGCAAGCAGTTGTCCGAAACAGGAATCCCCGAGAAAAACATCTGGAGCAGCAACCTGTGTACACACTGCTCGCCTCGGCAGTTCTTCTCCTACCGGCGCGACGGTGATGCCGCCGGCCGCATGCTGGCAACGATCGGAGTCAAACCGACCTAACCCTGGGCCAGCGAAGCACAACAGAAAGTTCAGAAAACCTCATCAGAGCCACAGGTGGAAACCTGCGGTCCACTCCGCCAACCGCAACACCTTTCAAGAGCTCTTAAGCAGTAGCACCGCTAAGCCGTTTCCCAGAAATAGGTTCTTGACCCTCATATAACGGGAGGGGCTAGCGTGTACAGAAACCAGTACCCCACCAGAAATCGCTCCGCGTCAGCTCCTACTGTCTGACCGTGATGAAAGGTCCGTTCGGAGTCGATACACCGTCCACCGTCGCGGTCACCGCAAGATCCCCGTCCGGGGCATTCGGTGGCACCCGCACCACAAACTGGAAGAGCCCAGCACAGCATGGCGCGGCGCCCGCATAAAATACGTCCGCGGGAGGCACCGCGATGCCGGCAATCGTGAAGGCCACGTCGCCAATCAGGTTCGCCAGACCTTGGGAGTCAGGCAGCGCCTGAGAGGGGATCTGGCCGCTCTCGAGTGCCGGGTCGGTCTGACCAAATCCCGTTCCAAAGAAGCTGACAAACTCATCGGGCTGCGCCGGCGTAAACGCTACGCCGGGGATCAGACCCGGCTCGCCGACTCGATTGGGTCCGCCACCGTGCAGCGTGGCGATCGGGTTGTTTCCGTCAGCGTTATTCACAAAGTTGAAGAACGCTGGTGATGTCGCCCCAAGCATCACCGTCGCGACCGGGCTGCGTTGCTCATCGCTCGTACCGCAACTGCGGATCACCTCGACTGCCGCCTGGCCGGGTTGCAGCAAGTGCGAGGCTTGCCCGTTGATCTGTCCGGGCAGGACGGCGAATAACGGTGACCGCTCTCCATCGATTTCGACGCAGGTGTCAGCCAGATTCGTTGCGATGCCTCCGTTGGCGTCGAACTCCGGTTGGATGGCGAAGGTTCCTTCCGGAGCGAATTCCTGGCCAAAGATGGTGAAAATTGCCAGAGGCGAGACCTGCTCGACAACGGGAGTCGAGGTCGCCAAGATGATGCCTCCCGAGCTGATCTCTGGCCCGGGTATTCCTGATGTCGCCGGCGTCACCACAAGTGTCACCGGAATGATCGTCGAGTTGGTTTGCAGAATTCGTGCCGCTTCCTTTGTGGCCGCTGCCGGTGTGGGTGAAATGGTGATCAATCCGTGGACCGTACCCTCCTCGAGGCTCTCTGAGTTAACGGAGACCTGGATCGTTTCAGCCTCGCCGCTGGAGCTGCCTTGGTTGGGAGAAGCCGAGAGCCAGGGCTGGTCAGCCACGATTTGATAGTTCAGCGTGCCGTCGCCCGAATTGCGAATGTCGAACGTCTGTGGCGCGGGATTCATTCCTTGTTCCGCGGTGAATGTAAAGGCCGGAGTCGAAAGAGAGATCTCAGGCACCGGGATGGGAGGCGCATCTAGTTGGGCGGTCAGTGTGCCCTCCACGGCAACGCCTGGCGTCCATACGACCAGGGCGATAAAGTAAGTCCCGGCCTGCAATGGAGGGTTTGATTTCGGCGTTACGGTGATGGTCTCGTTGCCGGTTGGATTTGTCGAAGAGTGATGCGATACAACTCTGCCTCTGGACAAAATGGGATCCTCTCCCAGGCGCATGTGCAGGTCGACATCCACGCCGCCAGGCCTTGAGATCAGATTGACTTTGAGGGGGGTTGCGCCCGGAGGCACGTTGACGCGATAGCCGAGCAAACCGAAAAAGATGGTCGGGCCCGAGACCGCCGGAAGAGAGTAATCGATGGGCACGCCCGAGAGCAGCTCTCTGGATTGCAGGAAAAGAGCGCCAACCCATTGCTGGTCGCTCATCAGCAGTGCTTGGGGATTATCTGTTCCGGTCAAGTCACCGAACCACGTTGACAACTCGAAACCCGGCCCGGGTGCCGCTGTCAGCACGACCGGGGTCCCGCTGTCATAAAAGCCGTCCCTCGAGCCGGGAACCGCGTCAATGTCGCCGCCGCTGGGCAGGAAGGGCTCGGTCGTGAGCAGATACTGCTCCGTGAATTCCGCCGTGAATGTCGAAGAGTCCTCACCCACCGTAATGTTGTGAGTGATGCCGCCGTCGTCGCTCCAACTCTGGAACACCGAGCGGCTCGCGTCCGAGAGGCCGAATTGGACAGCATTGTCGACCGAGATGGTGTGAGTGCTGCCCGGCTCCCAGGGAAGACTCACTGGAACGGGAACTGTACCGCCATCCAACGAAATAGCAAGGCCGGGTTGGCTGGCGTCAATCGTTGTCAACGGACCCAGCTCTGTTTTAGGGCGAGCCTGTTGTATACTGTGGCCTCGCCGAGCCAGGAAGGAATGCTTGGTAGCCGGAAACATGCGAAGTGTGAATCCAAGCCGCAGGGACTTCATGGTTCAGACTGCGGGGGCTGGCCTCATCGTCCCGGCTGCTGCATTGGCCGGTAGCGCTGCCACCCCCCTGCAGGCTCAGACATCGAGGCCTTCCTCGAAGCCTGAAGGACCGGGCGCTCAGCGACTCAGCTTGCGAAAACTGAAGGCCTGGGAAGGTCTCGGGTATGGGATGTTTGTCTGCTTTGGCATGGAGACCTTTGTTCGCGCGACGTCGGAACTGGAAATCGCTCTCGCGAGCGCTTACAACCCACAGGCGCTAGACGTAGACCAATGGGTGCAAACCGCCCGCGACGCCGGCATGCGGTATGCCGTCCTCACGGCAAAGCACGTATCGGGGCACTGCCTGTGGCCAAGCAGGTTTACGAAACATACGGTCGCCAACAGCGGCAACAAGACGGATGTTGTCGAAGCTTTTGTCACAGCCTGCGACAAGCGAAGCGTCCTTCCTGGCATCCACTATATGTCCTTGGACGGCCGTCATCGCTTCGGCGGCACTAGTGTCGAGATATTGTCAAATGTTGTGGATGGGCGAGGTCAAGTGGCGTTCTCCTGAACCATCAAACCATCCTTGAATTTCTTTCCATTTAAGACAGGCACAATCACTTCTGAACCGTTCAGGCGCCGCCAGTGGCGCTCGGCCTGGCGGGCCAGCATGAAGACCATCGTCAGCGATGCTTCCCGGCTTCCGCAGCCCTTCGTTCGCCGCTGCCGCAATCGAACCGTCGCGAACGTCGACTCGATCGGATTCGTCGTCCGCAAGTGCACCCAGTGTTCGGCCGGAAAGTCATAGAAAGTCAGCAGCACTTTGCGGTCTTTCTCCAGGCACTCGACCGCCTTGGGGTACTTCTTTTCATATAAGTTCTTGAACCGGTCCAGCTCGTCCTCCGCTGTCTCCCGGCTCTCGGCAAGATAAACATCATGGAGCGCTTGCTTGGCCTTGCCCTGCATGCTCTTGGGCAGCTTGTCGAGCACATTCGCCGTCTTGTGGACCCAGCAGCGCTGCTCGCGCGTGGCTGGAAAGACCTTCCTCAAAGCCGCCCAGAAGCCCAGCGCGCCGTCGCCCACCGCCAACTTCGGCGGCAGATCGAGCCCTGCCGTTTCAAGTCCTCGAGCAACTCCTGCCACGACAGCTCGTTTTCGCGAAAGCCGTCGTGCACCGCCAGCAGTTGCTTGCGGCCGTCTTCGAGCGCTCCCATCACGACCAGTAAACACTGCCGTTCATCGTCCAAACGGACAAATGTCGCTGCCGAGTGATAATGTCCTAAACGTGCCAAGTAGAAATGTCCTATTGACAAGGTCAGCCTGGAGGGGTGAGCAAGCAAGGACAACTACTAATGACACAACGAGAGCGCGACCGGCTGGTGGCGCTGCGCAAAGCAGACAAAAAACTCATCACGCAAAAGCAGGCCGCCCAGCAGACGGGCCTCAGCGAACGGCATCTGAGGCGGCTGCTGGCGAAGCTTCGCAGCGAAGGCGACCAGGCCGTGGTCCATGCCGCGCGGGGCCGCGCGTCCAACCGCAAGCTCAGCGCCAAGGCGGAAAAACAAGCCGTGGCAATCCTCTCCCAACCCGTCTACGCCGGCTTTGGCCCGACTCTGGCGGCGGAGTATCTCGAGCAGCGCCACGGCGTCCAAGTCGGCCGCGAAACGCTGCGCCGTTGGATGGCCGCCGCGGGCCTGTGGAAGCCCCGCCGCCGCAAGTCAGGACGCCCGCATCCGTGGCGGCCCCGCCGCAGTTGCCGCGGCGAGCTGGTGCAATGGGACACCTCCGAGCACGACTGGCTGGAGGGACGCGGGGAGAAGCTGTACCTGATCGGCATGATCGACGACGCCAGCAGCGAGTTGCTGGCGCGCTTCGTCCGGCACGACTCGGGCGAAGAGAATCGCCGTTTGCTGAAGACGTATCTGGAACAAAACGGCCGACCCGTAGCCTTCTACACCGACCGCGCCAGCCTGTTTGTCAACACGCCCAAAAACAGCGCCGGCGAGGATCCCAAGCTCTTGCCTCCCACGCAGATCGGGCGGGCGCTCCAGGAGCTGGACATCGAATCGATCACGGCCTATTCGCCGCAGGCCAAAGGCCGCGTCGAGCGCAGCTTTGGCACCGCCCAGGACCGCCTGGTGAAGGGTCTGCGGGTGGCCGGGGCCACGACGATCGAACAGGCCAACGCCTACCTGGAAAGCGAGTTTCTGCCCTGGTGGAACGCCACGTTGCGGGTGCAGCCGGCTCACCCCGACGAGGCGCATCGCGAGCTAGGTCCCGAGCACGATCTGGACTCGGCGCTGAGCCAGGTCGAGACGCGGCGGGTCGCCAACGACTACACGATTCGCTTCCGGGGAAAGAGCTATCAAATCGACCGCAAGGCGATTGTGCGGGTCTGCGAAACAGCCGAGTGCGGGTGGAGAGACGCCTGGACGGCGTCCTGGCCGCGCGCTTCGGCAAGCACGAACTGGCGCTGAAGCGCTGCGGCGCGCAGCCCCAATCGGAGCGCCCGCAGCCCAAGAGCGCCCAGGCGGAACCCGCTGCGGCAGCGGCCGAGAAGGCTGGCGGCAAAGCTGCCGGCAAGCGAAGCAGCGACTGGATGAAGGACTTCGATCTGAAAGACAGCCCGCCTGTGTGGCAAGCGGCGCAGGCATCCGGCGCTCGTCGCGTTGGCGAAGCCCAAGGCCTCCGCTCCGAAGCTTCACCAAAGCAATCTCTGTCATGAACAGAAAACCCTCTGACCGGGAAGCCAGAGGGTCGTCTGCTTCAGCCGATTGCTTGGGAGCCAGCTCCATCGCTTCGGCCTTGGGCATCAAGAGCAGGCGCGACCCTGCCCTCAACGCCAACCACTCTACCATCACCTCTCCAGCCACCTGCCCCAAAGCGGACATTTCTACTTGGCAGCGATTAGGACATTTCTACTTGGCGTTGACAAACGGACGTTGGGGTAGATGCCGTCGGCCCAAATGTAAACAAACCGCTTGCCGCTGAGGTCGCGCTTGGACCAGGTCTCGTATTCGCGTCGCCAGACTTCTTTGAGCCGCACCACCGTCGTCGCCGACAGGCCCGGAGCGTCGGGCCCCAGCAAGGCCTCCAGCGCTTCGCTGAAATCGCCCGTCGAGATCCCTTTCAGGTACAACCAGGCGGCCCGAGTGGTATTTCCTCTCTCTTTTTCAAACACTGAAATTTTTCGAGGGATCCATGGAGGTCGTCGGTGCAGTCATATTACCGACTTTGGCGATTGGAGCGCTATTCTTGGTGCCTTTTATCGACCGGGGCAGCGCGAAAAGGGTCGGGCAGCGAGCCTTGGCCTGGGGCATCGTGACGCTGGCAGCGGCCGGATGGGCGGGGCTTACTATCGGTGCGATCGTCAGCACGCCGGAGCAAGGGGCAAGCGAGTCGTCCCTCGCCGCCGCTGAGAGTTGGCCGCAACTCACACCGGTGGAGCTGGCCGGGGCAGCTTGCTATCGCCGCGAAAAATGCGCTACCTGCCACAACCTCGTCGAGGGTGAACCCAAGATGGGGCCGACCCTGGCCACGGTTGGACAGAAAAGGTCGGCCGACTGGATGATCGACCATTTCCGGAATCCGTCAGCCGTGGTTCCGGGCAGTCCGATGCCCGCGTTTCAATTGTCTCCGGCGCTGTTGAACTGTCTCTCCGCCTTCTTGCTGAAGGTCACTCCCGAGAACGCTCTGGCATTGGACAAGGTGCCTGAATTCGCCATGCAAGGCGCCATGCTCTACCAGATGAACATGTGCGGCAACTGCCACATCATCAACGGAGTCGGTGGCAAGGCCGGACCTCTGCTCAACGGCGTTGGGCAACGAAGAACGAACGAGTGGCTGGCGGGACATTTTCGCAATCCGCAAATGTTCTCACCTGACAGCTTGATGCCGCCCTACGATTTCTCTCCGGATGAGATGGAGGCGATCGTCCAATATCTGATGTCGCTGCCGGCCAAATAGAGCGTCAAACGGGTGGGGAAGGGTCCGGGTTCGCGCTGGATTCCGTAACTTCCGAGCATTGGCATTCGAAACGCGGCACGCCGAACCGTGGCATAACGGATCGCGTTTGCAGAGCTGAACCCGTAGTTTCCCGACAGACGTATCACGCTACAGGATGGCCCTGTTGCTCCTGTGCGCTTCGATATTCGCCTTCTCGTCGTCGGCTCATGCCGGCGAGCTGTACGTCAACGTCACCGATACGTTCGGGCATGCTCTCGAAAACGTTACCGTCGCCGTCAAACCGGTTGGTCTCTCCGCGGCGCGGAAGAAAGCGCGTCGTAACAAGCCATTCTTGATCCGCCGGATTGACAAGCTCGGGCGATTTCTATTCGTGAGAGTCCAGCCGGGAAAGCACTACTTGACCGCCAAACATCGAGCCACCCCCGCAAGCCGTATCTGCTACCTGGAGACCGAGATCCAAATCGACTATCCGGAGAACGTCGAGTCTCATTCCGTGGAGATTACGCTGCGGTCTGTCCGCAGGTATAAGGTCTCCGGGCGCGTACTCGGCGTGGGCGGGCTCCCCTACCAACAGCTCGTTATTTTCTTTGAACCCCAGGTATATCCCGGCGAGGCGAAGCCCCCCTTCACCCGGATGGCCGTCTCATCGACAGCGATGGGAGATTCGAAATATACGTTCCTGGCGGAAGATACGAACTACGCTTGGGTACCGCTGATCGAGGAATGTTCGAAGAGATTGCCAGCACGCCTGGTACGCTCGACATATCCCAAGATCAAGAAGGATTGCTGCTCGACCGCTTCCAGGCTGTCGCCGATCCCTAGCTGCATCTCAACTTAGACACTGTGTTTTGGTCGGGGTGCGCGAAACCCAAAACCGAATCCGGTCTCGGACCGGCAGCCCACAAGCAGCAAGGCAGCCGACGTGGCGTGAGCGGCCACGCTTGCCGCGAACCGATTCGTCGGTTTGTTTGGCCCCAGCGCGCGGAATCTGGCACGAGGCAAACGGTTCGCCCGGTGGTGGCCGTCCCTCGACGAATCGGGGCGCGGCAAAATCCGCGCGCCCTGAGCCGCGCGCGTGAGCAAGCGGTTCGGCTCGAATCGATTGATTCACTCGCAGCAACCACTCCGCCGCGGTCGTGGCTCCGACGGTGGCGGCTCGGACCATCGTGGCTGCGACAGTCAAACCCAAGACTTCGGGGACGAATCACCGAACAAACCGTAGTCCCCCACACACGAATCCGCCAGTCAGAGTCACGCCGAAGGCCCCCCGATCTCCCCAAAATTCAACCGTCCCAGATTTGAGTCACGGATTTGTGAGAGCATTAATCCCATTGTTATCAACAAACGTGCCCAATCGAGACTTGACATACACGAATGGGCCGTTATGCTGAGAGCGGTGAAATGATCGGCTAAGCGACCATTCACAGCGCCGCTCGCTGATGTTGTTCCCAAACGCCCGTTCACGAAAGAAATGAAAAGTTGAGTTGGCCAGGAAGGGGCAAAAAACGCAATATCATGAAATCTGGTTATCCACTTTACTCTAGTGATGAATCAAGCTATCCTTGGACTCGCGCTGTTGGCGGCGAAGACCGAGTCTGTTGAGCGACGATTTTCCAAAACATCTGGTGGAGTTCACTGAACGGTTTGCCAGCGAGCAAGCTTGCTGCGAGTATCTGCTCGGTGTCCGCTGGCCAGCGGGGTTCGTTTGTCCGAACTGCTCGGCCACGAAGGGTTGGACGACCCGACGAGGCACGATGTTCTGTAGCGGGTGCCGACGCCAGACCTCTCCCACGGCGGGAACCATCCTGCACAACTCGCGGGTGCCGCTGCGGAGTTGGTTTCTGGCCATGTGGCTGGCCTGCACTCAGAAAACAGGGCTGAGCGCCAAGGGTTTGCAGCGTGAACTCGGTCTGGGCAGCTATCAGACCGCCTGGCTGATGTTGCAGAAGTTGCGGCAGGCGGATGGTTCGGCTGGGTCGGGAACGGCTGGACGGAAGTGTCGAAGTCGACGAGACTTACTTGGGCGGCAAGGAGAAGCACGTTCGCGGGCGAGAGCTGGTGGGCAAAGCCTTGGTTGTGGTTGCGGTGGAACTGCAGGGCCGCAAAATGGGGCGAATTCGTCTGCGTCATGTCCCCGACGCATCGGGACCGAGTCTGGTGGGTTTTGTGACCGACTGTGTGGCGTCAGGCAGTCTGGTCCATAGCGACGGCTGGAGGGGTTACCGGGGCTTGAAGAAAGCCGGCTATCGCTATCGGGTCACCCACACAGCGGGAGACTCGCAGATAGCCGCCGAGGAATTCGCGCATGTCCACCTGGTTGCCTCGCTGCTCAAGCGCTGGTTGGTAGCGACGCACCAAGGGAAGGTGAGTAAAGTGCATCTGCAAGGCTACCTCGATGAATTCACCTTTCACTTCAACCGTCGAAAGTCCCGCCACGTAGGCAAGATCTTCCACCGACTCGTCGAACAGTTGGTTCTCCGTAAGGCCTTGACCTATCGAGACATTATCACCAAGCCCCAGCCCACCAACTAGAGTAAAGTGGATAACCAGAATCATGAAAATATCTGCAAAATGCTGCAATCGAGGTTTCAGGTTTACTGAAACAAAAGAACTTACGAGTTTCCTCGAAGCCTCCACTAGGGCGCGCGAATGCAACAGTTAACGCATATAGTAGTCGCAAAAGGCACGAAACTCGCCAAGAAAGGTACGAAACATGCCAAGGGTCACAGTGAGCGGCACGCGCTCGCCTCGCGAGGAAGTCGACGGCCCCCTTCGATCCGAGCGAGCTACGGCATGTTGCCTTCAGCGCTCAGCATGATGCGATAGAGCCCCGTGCGCGCGGTCATGTAGAGGGTCTTTCCGTCGTCGCCCCAGGCAACATTCGCCGGCACTTGCTCGGGCTGAATCGTTCCCAAGTGCGTGCCGTCAGGCGAGAATACCCACACCCCGCCCGGGCCCGTGCCATACAAGTTGCCGTTCTTGTCGAGCTTGAGCCCGTCCGGAAGTCCCTCGACGGTTTCCGAGGTGACATCGTAGAACACGCGGCCGTTTTCCAGCTTGCCGTCAGCGGTCACGTCATAGGCCATCCATAGCTTTTTCGCGCTGTCCGAGTTGGCCACGTACAGGGTCTTCTCATCGGGCGAGAACCCTATCCCGTTAGGACGCGTCTGGTCCCGATTCAGCAGCTCCAGAGTCTTCTCATCTGGGCTCAGCCGGAAGATGCCGTTGAAATCGAGATCTCGTTCCGGGTCGTCCTCGAGCTTCGCCAGCCCGTAGGGAGGATCGGTGAAATAGAGCCAGCCGTCGGACTTGTAGACCAGGTCATTCGGACTATTGAGCCGCTTGCCCTCGTACTTGTCGACGACGGTCTCTCGTTCGCCTTCTTTCGGCAATGGGAGCCGCGAGATTTGCCGCTTGCCGTGTTCGGCAATCATTAGACGGCCCTGGGAGTCGAGCGTCAAACCGTTCGATCCAACACCGCCCTCGAACACCGGCTTGATGAAGGGCATGACCGACCCGCCCGGGGTCCATTGATAGATCGCGTTGCCGCGCACATCGCTGAACAGCAGGTACGGTCCACCTTCACGCACCCAAATCGGACCCTCGGTAAAGACCATTCCGTCACCAAGTTTTTCGATCTTGTAGTCAGCCGGCACGATGGCGTCAAACGCAGGGTCAACGCGCAGTATGGTGCCTACCCCGTGATCGGTTGCTTGGGGCGAGTCGCTTTCGGGCGGGGCCTCCGCGCCTCCGCAAGCGGATAAGGCGGCCATGGCCACCGACAATAGGACAATGTGAAGTTTTCTCATAACGGCTCCGGGTGAGAACTGAAAGTCGAACAGTCGATCCATAAGTTAGAGGCAAAGCAGCCGGAATGTCTAGCGCGGTGTCGCAGCGCCTTCTCTTGCCGCTGCTCATCCCGGCTACTTGCGCTGGGATTCCGCCTGAAACTCGGCGAGCATCCGCTTGACGCTTTCGCGATCGAAGTCCGCCGGCGGATCAAAGTCTTGATTGGCTTCCAACTCTTCTAGCGTCGGGGTGCGGGAAGACACTCCGCCAGCGGGCACCTCGACACCGGCCGACCAGACGATAGCGTTCAGCACGAGTTTGCGGAAGTCATCGTGGCCCCAGTTCCAGTGCGTGTGTCCGCCCGTGAAGCCGAAGCCGCGTCCCCCGTCGGGGCGCTTGCGGGCCCAGGCTTCCACCTCGGGCATTCCCTTGCGGGCGAACACGGCCGGATTGCCGCCCCGTATCGAGGACTCCTTTTTGCGCGTGCTCTCGGGCGGGATAGCGCTGAGGATCGGAACGACGCCTTCCATCGATTCACGAAAACGCATGTGGAAGTACCACTCATCGTTGATCGTGAACGGCTTGACCCCGCGAGTGGCCGGGTGGTCCTTAGCCAGCTGCGGCTGCTTCATTGTCCAGTGCGGATTCACCGACCAGAACGTTTCGAAATAACCGCCGATCCAATCGAGCAGGTAGTTGCCCGGCTTGCCTTTGGGCACTTCGACGGCGTAGTGAAGGCCCACCAGTCCGACGCCCTTTTTCATCAAGCGGTCGACTTCTTCCAAGCGGGTATTGACGGGGTGCGTGTCACCGCCGTTCATGTAGAGCACAATTGAGTCGGCGTCTTCGAGAGCCTTCGGGTCATCTGGCCAGCCGCCGCGATAGACGAGCGTCTCGATCTCAGGGACGTTCGCGTCCAAGGCGCGCTTGAGCAGCAAGCAGCCGGCGTTAAATTCGTGACCGGCGTAGCCGTGGCTCTTGGTGCCGGCGATGATGACGATCTTTTTCTTAGGCCCGTCCGCGGCGTCCCCAAGCAGCGGTGCCGATAGGAAAGCGGCAAAGAGATTCAGCAGCACAAACCAGCGCATCGGGTACGCTTCCTTTTGCTTGAGCATATCGACGACGGACTTGAGCATAGTAACGACTGGCCTGAGCAGGTTAACGACTTGGCCATCTTAGCGCCTGGCCGTATGAAGTTCAAACCGGCTCCGGGAGATTTGCCGCCGGGTTGCCAGCCAAGGCTTAGCGGTGGGTTGGACCCGAGTGTCCTATAATGGTCCGCTCTCCAACGGTAAGGCTCGCCGGAGTCCAAGCGAGAAAGGAACAGCCATGATTGACGTGATTGCCTCCATCAGAGTGAAGGACGGACACGTAGAAGAGTTCATCGAGAAATTCAAAGCCAACGTCCCCGCCGTACTGGCTGAGGAAGGCTGCATCCACTACTATCCAACGATAGACGCGGATGCCGAAACGGCTGCGCAAGTGTTGGACGCCCAGATCGTCACCATCGTGGAGCAATGGGAGAGTCTCGAAGCCCTGCGGGCACACTCGATCGCCCCCCACATGAGTCGCTTTCGCGAGGGCGTTAAGAACATCGTGGAGGGGACGACCCTCAAAGTGTTGCAAAAGGCCTAACCATAGGCAGTCGACTTTTGCAATTTCGCCCGCGCGGCTGTGGCGCTTCTGACGTCAGACCTTGTTTCTGGCGAGTAGCCGGCCTTGGTTAGTTGACTCTGCGGTAGAGCTCCCTTGGAATGGATAGTTGTAGCGGCGAGGGATCGGGGACAACGTTTTCGGCGGGCGGGTTGATCTTGGCGGCGGCTCGCCTTTTCTCGCCTTCCTTGCGTCTGCTCACCCGCGCGGCCTGACGGTATTCGTAGCCTGCTAGACGATCCCGGATCCAGGCCCGGCGCTGGGCAACCGTCATCTTGGGCTCAGGCAGGCTGAGCTGCAGCGGTGCGCGTTTCTTCATGTCAGGAAGCTGCCGACATCACCATCTTACCCTTCTCGCGCACCTGGCAGTCAGCATGTCGGCTTGCTCTTCATCTGACGCTGCTTCGCGGCTACCGAGAAACCTGAGCAAGGATCTCGGCGACCTCGGCGACCGAAAAGGTGACGCTCGCCGGGCCGGTGTCGTAGGATTATAGGAGGGCTCTGGCCGATTCCAGGCACTCACGTGAGGCAAGCTGCCGTGGCCTGTTGTGGCAGCGCAATCCGCAGGTTGAGCTAGCTTGAATTGCAGAGCCGCAGCTGCTAAACCGATCGTACAAAAAGGAGCTAATCGATGGATCGTCGTACTTTCATAGCCGGAGCACTCGTCCCACTAGCCGCTTCCGGGGCCGTATGGCCTAGTGGCCGAAAAGTCAGAATCGGCTTTCTCGGCGGCAGTCACTCGCACGCCTCAGGCAAGGTCAAGCTGGCTTTGAATTCTTCAGAGTTTGAAATCGTCGGGATGTGGGAAGAGGATGCCGGCTTGAAAGAGAAGTACTCGAGAATGGGCGTGCGCTTGGTCTCGCTCGAGGAGCTGCTGGGCGACCCCTCGATCGACGTCATCGCTGTTGAATCCGCCGTTCGCGATCATGCTCGTCACGGGCTCTTGGTGCTCAAGGCCGGCAAGCACCTTCATTTGGAAAAGCCACCAGCTCTCGACGTCGAATCCTTCCGCGAGATGCAAGACCTGGCCGCAAGCAAGAAACTTGTTCTCCAAATGGGCTACATGTGGCGTCATCATCCCGGCATCAACCTCATGCTGGAAGCCGCTCGCAAAGGCTGGATGGGCGACATCTACCTCGTCAAAGCGGAGATCAACAAGACGCTTGGCGGCGACCGGCGGCCTGCTTGGGCAGAGTTTCGAGGCGGTCAGATGTTTGAACTCGGACCCCACGTTATCGATCCTATGATCCGCCTGATGGGGCGGCCCGACCGCGTAACGCCTTTCCTTAAGAAGCACGGGAAATTCGCTGATAATATGGCGGATAACACAGTGGCCATGTTCGAGTTTCCCGGCGCGTTGGGTATTGTCATCGGGACGGCGCTGCAACCCAATTCCAGCCGCTACCGCTCCTTCACTGTCTATGGAACGCTGGGAACGGCAACCCTGAAGCCGATCGAAAGCCCGGTTCTCGAAATGGATCTCGCCAAAGCGGCGGGGCCCTATCCGAAGGGGCCGCACATGGTCGAACTGCCGGAATACCAGCGCTATGAGGATGATCTTGTCGAGCTGGCCGCTGCCGTCCGGGGCGATAAGCCCATTGCGGTGACGCAGCGGGAAGATCTCATGGTGCAAGAGGCGCTGATCATGGCGTCAGGGATGTAAGCAGCCTATTGCGGCGCGAACTGATTATATGAAACGTAGTAACCAGTGCCTTTCCGAGCAACGGCCGTTCGGCACTGACGGTCTCATGCCCCGGGCACTTATGCGTCAAGGGATGGACCGGCGGCAGTTCCTCTGGAATTCCGGCGGTGGCCTGGGCGGCATCGCGCTGGCTCAACTACTGGGACAGTCGGGCGCGATTGCGGGGACGGCGGGACCGCGTCCGGAATTCAACGGCGGGTTGCATCATCCGGCGAAAGCGAAACGGGTCGTGCAGCTCTTTATGTCTGGAGCCGCCAGCCAATGCGACACGTTTGACTACAAACCGCGACTGATCAAACGCAATGGCATGAAGTTTGATCCGGGCGGCAAGGTCGAGCTGTTCCAAAGCGAAGCCGGCCCGGTGATGAAGAGTCCCTGGGATTGGAAGCAGTACGGTGAGAGCGGCAAGTGGATGAGCGACTTGGTGCCGCATCTGGCGGGCTGCGTCGATGACATGGCTTTCCTGCCGTCGATGATCTCGAAGTCAAACGTTCACGGTCCGGCGACGTTCATGCAGAACACGGGCTTTGTGATCCCAGGCTTTCCAAGCATGGGAGCCTGGATCACTTATGGGCTGGGCAGCATGAGCGATGATCTACCGTCGTTCGTGGTTTTGCCCGACCTTCGCGGCTTCGCACCCAACGGCCCGGCCAATCACTCGGCGGGATTCTTGCCCGCCCAGCATCAGGGAACGCTGATTCGAGTCGGACGCCCGAATCCGATACACGACCTGTTTCCTCCTGAGTCAGCCAAGTTCATTACCTCGGCCAGCGAAACAGAGAGTCTCGAGGTCTTGGAGAAACTCAATCGCGCGCACATGGCTGACAGGGAAGGGGACTCGCGGCTCGAGGCGCGCATCAAGTCCTATGAGATGGCGGCTAAGCTGCAAGTCAGCGCGCCCGAAGTGCTCGACATCACGGGCGAGTCGGAAGCAACCCGGAAGCTTTATGGGCTGGACGAGGAGATCACTGAAGACTTCGGCCGGCGCTGTTTGGCCGCGCGCCGCCTGCTCGAACGAGGAGTGCGGTTCGTCCAGGTCTGGAGCGGCGCCGATAACGGCTTCCCGCGCCGCAACTGGGACAGCCACGAAGACCTCGTCAAGGATCATGGCGGCATGGGCAAGAGCATGGACAAGCCCGCAGCCGCGTTGATCAAAGACCTCAAAGCCCGCAGTCTGCTCGAAGACACGATTGTCTATTGGACGACCGAGTTCGGCCGCATGCCTTGCAGCCAGGGTGTGAAGGGCCGCGACCACAACCCCTTCTGCTTCACGAGCTGGCTGGCCGGCGGAGGCGTCAGTGGCGGCACGATTTACGGCTCCAGCGATGAGTGGTCCTACCAACCAGCCGAGCACCCGATCTATTGCTACGACGTTCACGCAACGGTTTTGCATTTGCTCGGGATCGATCACAAACGGCTGACGTTCCGCCACAACGGCATCGACCGGCGACTGACCGATGTTCACGGGAATGTGATCGACGAGATCACGACGTCGTGAGGTTGAGCCGCGTTGCAGCGGCTGGGTGTTGCCAAGCCCGTTGCTCTAACCCGCATTTCTCACCGGCTGACGGGCCAAGCACATGACAGGCCCGCCATTACTTCGTTGCGCTTGCTCGCCGTGCTCAACGTACTGTCCGAGTACGCCTCCGCTCGTCAAGCGGCGGGCCTCGTACTGACAGGCCTCTCATGCACTTTGCCTCGCCACCCGATGAGAAATGCGGGTTAATAGGTGATCCACGCAACCGGCGAAGATTTGTGAGCAGGCAATTTCAGGTCCTCCCTTATCGGCAACCGCAATCAACCGGTTTCTGTATGACTGGCACGGAACACACTGGGTTGATTGGTACCTGAATTATGCACTGCCGGTGCACCTGGTGAGGGCTGAGCCGCCAGGAACCATTTGGGGACCCCCGAAAACATGGGGTAAAAAGGTAGGCTGGCAAAGATTTCAGCTTCGCCAGTCAACCCCAAGGAGGTCACCCAAATGGTTACCAAACGAAAACAGCATAGCTCCCGAAGGCCCGTCAAACAAGGCCCCGGCGCGAGGGCCCCGCGGCCCAATAAAATCGGGGCTGCCACGCCCTATCACTTCCGTGGCAAGAATCTGACTCCCTACGGCGGCTTGCTGCCCGTCGCCACCCTGCTCGAAAAACTCGGTTTCCAAGCGCTGCTGGAAGAAACCCTCACGACCAAACGGATCACCCGAGCCATGAGCCCCTACCAGTTCGTGCTGGCCCTCGTGCTCGGCCTCTATGTCGGCTTTGCGCGGCTCAACCAACTCCGCTTCATCGCTCGCGACCCCATCCTGACCGGCATCTTGCAAGTGACGCGTCTGCCGCCGCAGTCCACGCTGTGGCGCTTTCTGGCCTCGCTGCACCTCAACGTGGCGAAGCAGATCCTTTCCATTCAGCGCCAGCTGCGGGAACGAGTCTGGGCCGCGGCCCACGTGAAGTTGGAGACGGTGACGCTGGACACCGACACCACCGTGCATACCCTCTACGGCCGCCAGATGGGCGGGCGCAAGAGCTACAACCCCAAGAACAAGGGCAAGCGCAGCTACCAGCCGATACTGACCTTCCTGGCCGAGACGCGCGAATACCTGATGGGCGGGTTGCGCAACGGCGACCGGCCCACGGGCCGACAGATCGCCGCCCACCTCGAGAGCGCTTTCCGGACTTTGCCGGGCGGCGTGAAGAAAATCCTGGCGCGGGCCGATTCCGGCTTTTATTGCTGGGAGGCGGTGGAGGCCTATGAAAAGGCGGCTTGTCAGTTCGTCATCGTGGCGCGCAAAACGCGGCGCCTGGTCGAGCGCTTGCAGCAAGCAGAATGGAAACCCTCTCCCCGCTCCGACGCGGACGCGGAATGCGAATTCCTCTACCAACCGCAAGGCTGGGCGCGGGCCTGCCGTTTCCTGGCGCTGCGTTACGAAAACGAACCCAAGGCCGGCGCGGCCGAGCAATACCAGTTGTTCGCCACCAGCGCTTACACCTACCGCGTGTTTGTCACCAATCTGGCCGAGCCGATCGCGGCGGTGGTGTGGTTTTACAATCAGCGCGCCGGAGCCGAGAACCTGATCAAGGAGGCCAACAACGACGCCGGGCTGGCGGCCCATCCCTCGCGCCGCTTTGACATGAACCGCAATCACTTTCAGTTGGCCATGCTGGCCTACAATCTCAACTGCTGGCTGCTGCTGTTCAACCGCGAAGCCCAGGCCAGCGTGGAGACGCTGCGGCACACCACCCTGGCGACGGCGCGGCTGCGTTTTCTGTTCGTGGCGGCCAAGATCTGGCGGCACGCCGGCAGAACGGGTGTCAGCTACAGCGATCATTATCAGGAAAAGGGCCTGTTTGAACGGCTGATGCGACGGCTGCGGGCGATGGGGCCGCCGGGATCGAGCTTGGCGCCGGTGGTGGAGGGTGCGCTGAGCTGAGGGGCACTCCATGCATAAAATTTCATGCACTCGCCGCAACGTACTGGGAACACGCCGCTTGCCAGCCCGCTTTTGCCCTGCCGGGATCAGGAGGCGGCTCAAACGGGGAGGGAAACAGCAGAAAAGACGACTTGCGAAATCACTGAGTTGACACGAGTGCCGCTATCGCCACAACTCCATCGACGATGGCTACGCCGAATCTGTGCATAATTCAGGTGATAGCAAGATCCAGCGGATCCGCCGATGAAACTACATCTAGTCTTCTTCTTACTCTTCGCCGCCTTGCGGGCTTTCCCCGCCGGTGACAAACCCAACGTCTTGTTCATCGCCGTCGACGACCTCAACAACGATCTTGCGACCTACGGCCACCCTCTCGTCAAATCTCCGGGCATTGACCGCTTGGCTCGCGCTGGCATTCAGTTCGATCAAGCCTATTGCCAATACCCGGTTTGCAATCCCAGCCGGGGCGTCCTTCATGACCGGGCTCTACCCGGACCAGACCCGTGTCCGCAACAACGCGGTCTTGTTTCGTGACACGATTCCGGATGTGGAGACGCTGCCTCAGATGTTTCGCCGCAACGGCTACTACTCTGCCCGGGTCGGCAAGATCTATCACTACGGCGTTCCGCGTCAGATCGGGACCAATGGCCTCGATGATCCTGCTTCCTGGGACGAAGTGGTCAATCCCCGTGGCCGAGACAAAGCGAACGAGTCGTTGATCAACACCCTCGATCCCAAGGGCAACCTTGGCGGGACCCTCAGTTGGATGGCGGACGGAGGTGACGACCAGGACCAGACCGATGGCATCGGCGCCACGGAGTGCATCGCCTGCTAGAGAAAAACAAAGACAAGCCGTTCTTTATCGCGATGGGCTTCTATCGCCCGCATACTCCGTACGTGGCGCCTCGGAAGTATTTTCAGATGTATCCGTTGCGAATGATCCGGCTCCCGATCGAGCCGCTCAATGACCTGGTCGATTTGCCGCACTCGGCCTGGGTCGACCGTCCGTATCAACTCGCCATGACGGAGGAGACGCAGCGGGAGGTGCTGCAAGCCTACTACGTGTCGATAACGTTTATGGACGCGCAACTCAATCGCATTCTCGATGCCCTGGATCGCCTTGGCCTGCGGGATAACACAATCATCGTCTTTGTCTCCGATCACGGCTATCACATGGGTGAGCACAAGTTGTGGCAGAAGACAACTCTGTTTGAGAACTCCGGCCGGGTGCCTCTGGTTATCTCGGTGCCTGAATTCAAGAGGACCGCCGGCCTGCGGACCAAAGCTGTGGCGGAACTTGTCGACCTTTTCCCGACGCTCGCTGATCTGTGTGGCCTCGAGCCTCCGAAACACCTGGTAGGCCGCAGCCTGCGGCCGCAACTCGAAAACCCGGCGGATATCGGAAACAGCGCGGCCCTGACGACCTTCGATACGCGCGACCGCGTGAACCGAGAGGACCCATTGCGCCCAAGGGCGGTGGGTTACAGCCTCCGCACCAATCGCTGGCGCTACACCGAGTGGGGCGAAGACGGCAAGCCCGGCGCGGAGCTTTACGACCACTGGAACGACCCCAAGGAATATGTCAACCGCGCCTTGGCGCCGAGTTCTCAACCCGTAGTTGCGGAGATGAAGGACCGGCTGAAGAGGCGTATCCAGCGGGCGACAAAGAAGCCGAACTTCTAATCGCTTGCTTCAGCGCGCTGAAGAGCATTGATGACCTACGGAAGTTAGTCAGTGGTGCTCTTGGGACTAGTCCTATTCCTGTGACGCTCTTGTGGCGACCAGACGCGACGGTTATCCGCCAAGCTGAAAAGACACTACACCGGCAACCCCGACAGGCATGACCCGTGGAGCGCCGGTGTGCAGCAAGAAAAGGACCAGTCTAGGGGCCGACTGGGATCTTGATGATCTTTTTCTGAATTGCGTACTGAACCAGTTGCGCCTTGTTGTGAATGTCGAGCTTGCGCATCAGGTTGAACTTATGCGCTTCGACAGTCTTGACACTCAGGTTCAGGTGCGTCGCGATCTCTTTGACGGACTGGCCCTCGGCGAGGAACTTCAAGATTTCTTTCTCGCGCGGGGTCAGTGTCGCAAAGCGCGGCTGACGATGCGTGGTCTTGATTCGCGACCGGAAGTCATCGACTAGTTGCGACAGCATTTTGGGACTGAGGTAGCTCCCTCCGCGATAGACGTCGCGAATGGCCGCCAGAAGTTGCGGAGCCGGACTGTCCTTGAGGACGTATCCGCTGCCGCCAACCTCCATGCACTCGACCAAATAATCTTCATCGTCGTACATGGTCAGGAAAAGAATCTTCGTCTCGGGACGAATCTTCTTGATCTGGCGCGTCGCTTCGAAGCTGGAAAGCCCCGGCATCCCGATATCCATCAGGACGACATCAGGCCGTAGCGGTCCAACACTTTCGACCGCTTCGGTGCCGTTTGCCGCTTCGCCCACCACTTCGATATCAGTTTCGGTAGCCAGCAGGGTATGAATCCCTGACGGAACAGAGTGTGATCATCGGTCAACAAGACTCTTATTTTCGACATAGATTAACCTCGTTTCGTTGCTTCTGTCGGTACTTCAATCCTCTGCGTTTTTGCCCACTTGATTACGTATTCATACTCAACCGGCCGAGACCTAAACCGGAATAGCTATCTCAACTCGTGTCCCCTTGCCCGGCGAAGATTGGATTTCGATTTTGCCGCCCAGCAGGGCCACCCGCTCCCTCATTCCCGAGAGACCGAATGACTCGTGTTTGTGGGTGGCTTGCTCGACATCAAACCCAATACCATCATCGTGCATCTTCATCTTGACAAAGCCGTTGCTGCGGCTCAGATTCAAAGTTACGTTCTCCGCACAGGAGTGCTTGATGACATTCGTGAAGCACTCTTGCACCAAGCGGTAAAGCATAATCTGGGATCCCCTCGGCAGGTTGTCCACTCGTGTCATTCGCAGCCTTATCTTGCCGCTGAACCCTCGGCCGAAGTTCGTGACACCTGAATTATGCACAGATTCACTTTGCGAGTGTGGCTGCGTTCGTAGCGGGTTGGCGGTCGTCGTGAGGTGGTAGCTCGGCAACTGGTCTTTTGGCTTCTCCGTGTCCGGTTTCCCTTCCCGCCCAGAATCCGCGTCGTCAAAACCTCGCTCGGAAGTGACGTGTTTCCAGTGCGTTACGGCTAGTGCATAAAATTTTATGCATAGCGCATAGCCAGGCTCTCAGATCAGCGCCCTCCCGACCACCGGCAGCAAGCCGCCGTAGGGAGTCGGCTTCCTGCCGCGGAAGTGGTAAGGCGTCGAAGCCCCGATTTTATTGGGCCGCGAGGCCGTCACGGCTGGGCCTTGTTGGACGGGCCTTTGGGAGCTATGCTGTTTTCGTCTGGTAACCATGTGGGTGACTTCCTTGGGGTTGGCTGGCGAAGCTGGAATCTTTGCCAGCCGACCTTTTTACCCCATGTTTTAGGGGGTCCCCAATGGTCCCTTGCGGCTCAGCCCTCCTCAGGTCCACGCCGCAGTGCATAATTCAGGTGACACACTGCCGGATGCTGGCCGGTAACCCGAGTTGCTCGAGAACGTTCGGACTCAGATCGGAAATCAGCCGCCGCATTTCGCGGATGGTCTGCTCGGTCAGCCGCCGCGTGTCATCGAGCTTGGGGTTAAGATGTTTGGCGGATGCCGGCAAATCGCTCTGCACCATCTCGATGTAAAGCCGTATGACGAGCATCGACTGACCTACTTCGTCATGAAGCTCTCGGCTGATCCTGCGGCGCTCTTCTTCCTCCACGGTCAGCATATGCTCGCCGAGGCGGCGGATTTGCTCTTCGCGGTCATGTAGTTCTTCGATGAGTTGCGCTTTCTCGATCGCATGCGCGCAACGCTCGGAGATGGCTTCGAGCAATTTCAACTCGCGCGGCAGGCAGTGATACTCTTGCGAGAAGCCTAAGTGCAAGACTCCCGTGTCCTTGCCTGCAACGCTGAGGGGTACGCCCCAAACGCTGCGAAATGCCTTGCGAATCGCGGGTTTGGTGATTAGAGGCTCTTCGGCGGCGTCCACCACGATAATCGGTTTTCCGCTTTTCGCGATCTTGCCCGCCAAGCCCCGGCTGGATGTCGTCTCGAAACAGGCGGCCAAATCAGCGTCCATGCCCTCCCAGGCTTTGGCCTGGAGCTTGCGCGATGCGGTGTCACCTGAATTATGCACTGCCGGTGCACCTGGTGAGGGCTGAGCCGTCAGGAACCATTTGGGGACCCCCGAAAACATGGGGTAAAAAGGTAGGCTGGCAAAGATTTCAGCTTCGCCAGTCAACCCCAAGGAGGTCACCCAAATGGTTACCAAACGAAAACAGCATAGCTCCCGAAGGCCCGTCAAACAAGGCCCCGGCGCGAGGGCCCCGCGGCCCAATAAAATCGGGGCTGCCACGCCCTATCACTTCCGTGGCAAGAATCTGACTCCCTACGGCGGCTTGCTGCCCGTCGCCACCCTGCTCGAAAAACTCGGCTTCCAAGCGCTGCTGGAAGAAACCCTCACGACCAAACGGATCACCCGAGCCATGAGCCCCTACCAGTTCGTGCTGGCCCTCGTGCTCGGCCTCTATGTCGGCTTTGCGCGGCTCAACCAACTCCGCTTCATCGCTCGCGACCCCATCCTGACCGGCATCTTGCAAGTGACGCGTCTGCCGCCGCAGTCCACGCTGTGGCGCTTTCTGGCCTCGCTGCACCTCAACGTGGCGAAGCAGATCCTTTCCATTCAGCGCCAGCTGCGGGAACGAGTCTGGGCCGCGGCCCACGTGAAGTTGGAGACGGTGACGCTGGACACCGACACCACCGTGCATACCCTCTACGGCCGCCAGATGGGCGGGCGCAAGAGCTACAACCCCAAGAACAAGGGCAAGCGCAGCTACCAGCCGATACTGACCTTCCTGGCCGAGACGCGCGAATACCTGATGGGCGGGTTGCGCAACGGCGACCGGCCCACGGGCCGACAGATCGCCGCCCACCTCGAGAGCGCTTTCCGGACTTTGCCGGGCGGCGTGAAGAAAATCCTGGCGCGGGCCGATTCCGGCTTTTATTGCTGGGAGGCGGTGGAGGCCTATGAAAAGGCGGCTTGTCAGTTCGTCATCGTGGCGCGCAAAACGCGGCGCCTGGTCGAGCGCTTGCAGCAAGCAGAATGGAAACCCTCCCCCCGCTCCGACGCGGACGCGGAATGCGAATTCCTCTACCAACCGCAAGGCTGGGCGCGGGCCTGCCGTTTCCTGGCGCTGCGTTACGAAAACGAGCCCAAGGCCGGCGCGGCCGAGCAATACCAGTTGTTCGCCACCAGCGCTTACACCTACCGCGTGTTTGTCACCAATCTGGCCGAGCCGATCGCGGCGGTGGTGTGGTTTTACAATCAGCGCGCCGGAGCCGAGAACCTGATCAAGGAGGCCAACAACGACGCCGGGCTGGCGGCCCATCCCTCGCGCCGCTTTGACATGAACCGCAATCACTTTCAGTTGGCCATGCTGGCCTACAATCTCAACTGCTGGCTGCTGCTGTTCAACCGCGAAGCCCAGGCCAGCGTGGAGACGCTGCGGCACACCACACTGGCGACGGCGCGGCTGCGTTTTCTGTTCGTGGCGGCCAAGATCTGGCGGCACGCCGGCAGAACGGGTGTCAGCTACAGCGATCATTATCAGGAAAAGGGCCTGTTTGAACGGCTGATGCGACGGCTGCGGGCGATGGGGCCGCCGGGATCGAGCTTGGCGCCGGTGGTGGAGGGTGCGCTGAGCTGAGGGGCACTCCATGCATAAAATTTCATGCACTCGCCGCAACGTACTGGGAACACGCCGCTTGCCAGCCCGCTTTTTGCCCTGCCGGGATCAGGAGGCGGCTCAAACGGGGAGGGAAACAGCAGAAAAGACGACTTGCGAAATCACTGAGTTGACCGAGTGCCGCTATCGCCACAACTCCATCGACGATGGCTACGCCGAATCTGTGCATAATTCAGGTGTCACCTGAATTATGCACAGATTCACTTTGCGAGTGTGGCTGCGTTCGTAGCGGGTTGGCAGTCGTCGTGAGGTGGTAGCTCGGCAACTGGCCTTTTGGCTTCTCCGTGTCCGGTTTCCCTTCCCGCCCAGAATCCGCGTCGTTAAAACCTCGCTCGGAAGTGACGTGTTTCCAGTGCGTTACGGCTAGTGCATAGCCAGGCTCTCAGATCAGCGCCCTCCCGACCACCGGCAGCAAGCCGCCGTAGGGAGTCGGCTTCCTGCCGGGGAAGTTGTAAGGCGTCGAAGCCCCGATTTTATTGGGCCGCGAGGCCGTCACGGCTGGGCCTTGTTGGACGGGCCTTTGGGAGCTATGCTGTTTTCGTCTGGTAACCATGTGGGTGACCTCCTTGGGGTTGGCTGGCGAAGCTGGGATCTTTGCCAGCCTACCTTTTTACCCCATGTTTTCGGGGGTCCCCAATGGTCCCTTGCGGCTCAGCCCTCCTCAGGTCCACGCCGCAGTGCATAATTCAGGTGTCACACAGTAAAATCACACCGCCTTGCGCTTTGAAAGTCCGGATCAGCGTTTCAAGTACGCTGTGCAGCAGGTCCGGCACGTTGTTGGACTCAAGCTGGTCTTGCAACACTTCGTAAAAGGCTCGGGCCTCGAGATCACGAACCTGATAGTAGGCGTTGTTGAGTGTGAGCTTGACGCAAAAGTAAAGATGGTCGAGCGCGGAGATGTAGCTTGTGAAGTCTTTCGGGAAGATTTTCTTGAGGTCCGGCAGCAGCGCGTCTTCATACTCTCTCAGCGAAGCAAGCACGTGATTGGGCGGCACATCCAGTTTGGCCAGGCGGCGTCCGTGATACTCTACCTGCTCGAGGAACTCACTCATCCGTCCCGCGGCGAGGACCTCCGACCAGTTGCCGGGATTGATCGCCGCCAGGGCCCTTAGATGAGATCCGTTGACCGCTTCTCCGAAGATCGATGGCAACCTGCGCTGCCATCGTTTCTCTATCGTCGAAACCGCCGGGGCGAGTTCCCGCGCCAGCCGTCCGATATACGACTTAACCTTCGCACTTAAGACTACGACGTCCTGAGATAGGAGCGGCGTCCGTTCCAGGTCACGCATGGTGTCAAAGCGAGTATACACGCCTGAGGTCAAAACACCAAGTATTTGCCTTAAGATTCAGGCATTTACCTTAGTTTTGACCCCTCCATCTATAGTATCGGCATTACCCTGAAAGGCCTTAAGCCGCTTTTTTCTCTTAGGCCCAGATTTGCAGCGGGAGGTACGACTCTTGTCAGGCGGATTGACAGGTTTTTTTGCCGCTGCTAGCATGATCCGGTAAGCTCTACTTTAGAGCCCTGCCGATGCACGGCTAGTCAAGGTTGGCCGACGACGTCAGGTATCTGGCTGCCCGGCGTAGGTGAGAATCGGCGCGGGTGAGAGCAGGGCGACGAATTGGGCTCAGGGGCAAGATGCTCCCCGTCGAGGCCGCTGCCGTGGTAAATGATGTGGAGGCGCGTGAACTAACGTGGCAAAGATTTCAAGAAAGCAACTCAAGAAGGACCGCTTCGTCGAAGAGGTGGGGCAGTCCGTCGTCTACGTCTCGTCGCATCGCAAACAGTTACTGATTGGGGGCGCAGTCGCGCTGGCACTGATCATTGCCATCGTCTCCTACGCCGGCTATCGGCGCACCCGCGCCGCCGAGGCCAAGATGGAGTTCCAGAAGGCCGTTGAGATGTACCACGGCAAGGTGAATACCGAGGAGCAACCCGGCGGCGTGACGTTTCCGACCACGATCGCCCGTGTTCGCGACACCACCCAACAGCTAGAGAAAGTGACGAAGGAATACGCCGGCCGTGAAGAAGCAGTCGCGGCGGACTACTATTTAGCCTTGCTGGAAATCGAGCAGGAAAAGATGGACGAAGCCAAGGCGCGGCTGGAAGGGCTTGTCGACGGGAACGGTGAGTACGCGGCGCTGGGAAGACTAGCGCTGGCCGACATGCACGCCCGCCGCGAGGAAGATGAGCCTGCGCGACGCCATTACCAGCACCTCATCGATAACCCCACGCGCATCGTTCCCAAGACGCGAGCGCAGTTGGCTCTGGCCCGTTACCTTTCAGCGACAGACAAAGAAGACGAAGCCAAAACCATCCTCGAAGAGATGATGAAGCAACCCGGCGACGCAGGTATATCCGCTGGCGCGACTCTTACGGAGTTGGACGGCTCCTAGCGGCCCGAGCTAGTCCGCATTTCTGATCGGCTGACGGACCTCTCATGCGCTCTGCTTCGCCACCCGATGAGAACCGTAGGCTACCCCATCTTCGTTTCGCCGCCGATCAAACTCGCGGCCGGCGTTATAGCGAGCCGCCGCATCCCTACCGAAACGTTTTCCAGAGAGACCGCGACCGCGTTATTCACGCGCGCGCTTTTCGCCGCCTCGAGCACAAGACGCAGGTTTTCACCTCACCGCATTCCGACCATTTTCGCAATCGCTTAACGCACACGATCGAAGTTTCCCAGATCGCCCGTACCGTCGCCGCAACTCTCGCACTCAACGAGGACTTGGTCGAAGCCCTCGCTCTCAGCCACGATATCGGCCATCCGCCCTTCGGCCATTCCGGCGAAGAAGTACTCCACCAGCAGATGCGGCAGTTCGGCGCCGGCTTTGACCACAACTTGCACGCTCTGAGGATTGTCGAAAACCTGGAGCAGCGATATGCGGCATTTCCGGGTCTCAACCTCAGCTTCGAAGTGAGGGAAGGAATCATCAAGCATTCCAGAGACTACGCTCTGGCGTCCTTTCCGGAGTTGGAAGAGTACCTTCTGGAACAGCGGCCCTTGCTGGAAGCTCAGCTCATCGACGTCGCCGATGAGATCACTTACAATTGCGCTGACCTGGACGACGCAGTCGACGCCGGGCTGATCGACGCGGACTCGGCGCGGAAACAAGTACCGTTATTCGATCGCGCGATGCGCGACGCCGAGACGAGCTATCCCGCGGCATCCGAGCGCCAAGTTTTCAACGAGGCTTTGCGCCGGACGCTCGACCGTCTGGTGACCGGGCTGATCGAGGGAACCCGGGCGGCGGCCCTGGCAGCCGATGTCCAGGACGCGGCAGAAGTTCGAGAATGCCCCGAGAGACTTGCCGTGATGAGCCCGGAAGCAGCCGATGCATCGAAGCAGCTCAAGGAGTTGCTGGCCCGCCAGGTCTATCACTCCCCGGAGCTCAACCAGCACCGCCGCCAGACCGACCAAAAGGTGGTCGACCTCTTCCAGTTCTACATCGGAAGTCCCGAGCATTTGCCGGTTTCGTTTCAGACCCAGGCTGCTCAGAACAGGGCCGGGGTCGAACTGCTGCATCGGGTCGTCTGCGACTACATTGCGGGTATGACCGACAAGTATCTGCTCCACCAGCACGAAAAGCTGTTGTCAGCTTAGCGACCGATTTTGGCTCTTCGCCGATGGCGAGCGACCGCACCAGCGATCCGCCGCCGCAACGAAGTTCTTTGCAAGCGACGAAGCACCGCCGTAGGGACCGGCAATCCCGCCGGTCCATCGCCGCGAAGCAGCGGAGCTTGCGCCAGCGGTCAACAGGGGCCAAGAGCCTTCGTCCAGCACTGGACCGATCTCTCAAATCATGCAATTATCTGCGTAAAGTAAGCTGTAGAAAGGCTCTATGATTGATTTCCGCGAAGTCCGCCCAGTTGGCGAGTTCCAACGTGAGTTAAAGGAATGCGTAGGAAAGCTCAAGGAGAAGAAGACCACCCTATGACGCCAGGCCTGCTGCTGCGTCGTTCGCTTGCCTATCACCGGGGCATCCACATCGCCGTCGCTCTCGGTGTCGCTGTTGGAACCGCGGTGCTGGCGGGAGCTCTGCTGGTCGGTGACTCGGTTCGCGGCAGCCTTCGCAGCCTCACCCTTGACCGGCTTGGCGCGATCGATCACGCCCTTGTCACGGATCGCTATTTCCGCGAGGCCCTGGCGCAAGAGCTGGTGGATGGCGACAAGATCTACTCCTCGATCGACGCCGTGGCGCCGGCAGTCCTGATTCGCGGAAGTTTGCAATCCGCGGACTCGGGAGCGCGCGCTTCCCGAGTCAATATCCACGGGGTTGACGAGCGCTTCTGGTTGTTGTTCAATACCGCGCGGGTCGAAACTCCGGGGGCCGACGCGGGGGGCGACGGCGGTGGGGGTGGAACTGATGTCGCGCTGCCCGAGGGCCGCCAACTCGCCTTGAACGAAGCGCTAGCTAGGGAAGTCGGCGCTAAGTCGGGCGACGCTGTTCTGGTTCGGTTCCAGACCGATACGCTAGTTCCCAGTGAGTCGGTCATGGGGCGCAAGGCCGACAACGTGCGAACCCTTCGTCTCACAGTTGCAGCGGTTCTGCCCGACCGGGGTATTGGACGATTCGGCCTCTCCCCGAGCCAGCAATTGCCCTACAACGTTTTTCTGCCGATGGCGACGCTGCAACGAGCGTTGGAACAACGGGGCCGCGCAAATGCCATTTTCGTCGCCGGGGGAGAGATTTTCGCTGGACCCAACGATACCGGAGGACCGCCCGGCAGCCCGCCTCGCGACTCCGCTGACTCGGCTGCCTCCGCGGACTCGAAGATGATTGCTATCCCCGGTCACGATCTGAATCTGTCGTTGATGCGGGTTTTGCAACTCGACGATCTCAACCTTTCACTTGAAACGCGCGCGGAATCAGGCGTGCTCTCGATCGAAACCGACCGTATAGTTCTGGAGCCGGCGAGTTCCGCTGCGGCCACCTCCGCGGCGCGCGCGGCGGGGATGGAGTCATCACCGGTCCTCACTTATCTAGCCAACAACATCGCGGTGGGCGACCGCGGTGTCCCTTACTCGACCGTCACGGCGATCGACACGGCCGCCGGGCAGCCGTTCGGTCCTTTACCCCTCGCTAGCGGTCAACCCGCTCCAGCGCTTGGCGAGGACGAAATTCTGTTGAATGATTGGGCCGCGAAGGATCTTGACGCTTCCGTTGGAGACGCGGTCGAGCTCAGCTACTACCTTGTCGGTGAGCAAGGTGCGCTGGAGACGGAGCGTCACACGTTCACGCTGACGGGCATCATCAAACTGTCCGGGCTAGCCGCCGACCAGCATCTGGCTCCGAAGTTCGAGGGAATGAGCGACGCCGACCGGATGGGTGACTGGGACCCGCCCTTCCCAGTCGATCTGAGCAAGATCCGCGCTATCGATGAAGACTATTGGGACAGCTACCGTACCGCGCCGAAAGCATTCGTTTCTCTCGAAACAGCGAAGAAACTCTGGTCCAGCCGCTTCGGACAATTGACGGCGGTGCGCGTGGCTCCGGCGGCGGGTCAATCGCTCGACGAAGCATCCGTCAAACTCAGGCAAGAATTAATGCGGCACCTCAACGGGGCGGCCTATGGCCTCTCGTTCCAGCCCGTCAAAGCGCAAGCCCTCGATGCTTCGAGCGGCGCGACTGATTTTTCCGAGCTGTTTATCGGCTTCAGCATGTTCTTGATCGTCTCGGCCGCGATGCTGGTGGCGCTGCTGTTTCGGCTGGGAGTGGAGCGCCGCTCGAAGGAAATCGGACTGCTGCTCGCGGGCGGTCAGCCGATCTCGATGGTGCGGTGGCTGCTGCTCACAGAGGCCACGATTGTCGCTTCCGTCGGATGCCTTTTAGGCCTGCCCGGAGCGGTTGGCTACGCCGCATTGATGGTCCACGGCCTGAGCACCTGGTGGAGTGACGCGGTGGGAGGATCGTTTCTGGAGTTGCATGTCGCCGCGCCCAGCCTGATCGGCGGTGCTGTCGGGTCGTTGCTGATGATGGTGATTTCCATCTGGCTTGGTGTGCGGAAGCTGGAGCGGCTGAGTCCTCGCTCGATGCTTGCCGGTACTCTGGAAGAAGCGTCTTTCGCAGCGTCTTATGGCCCAGCGTCTGCTGCCGGAGCGCGGCGTCCCAGAATCGTGGCGCTGACCTCTGCGGGGCTTGCGGCGCTGCTTGCTGTCATCGCGGCTACGGTGGAAGACGTCCCGGCGGCTGCGGTGTTCTTCGGGGTTGGTGCGTTGCTGCTCGTCGCCTCGCTGGCGTTTTTCCGGGTGATACTGTTGCGCCGGTCGGCGGGGGTAATCAGCGGGCAGGGCGTCGGCTCATTGGCGAAGCTCGGTGCGCGGAATGGCCGGCGTTATCCGACGCGCAGTGTACTCTCGGCCGGCCTGGTCGCCAGCGCTACATTCGTGATTGTCGCGGTCGCACTCAACCGACACGATGTGACCAGCCAGGAGCCGTCACTGAACTCGGGAGACGGTGGTTTTCGCTTCATTGCGGAATCGGATCTCCCGGTCTACCGCGATCAGTTAGAGTTCGAGAAAAGCGACGAGGCCGTAACGACGCGAGTGTTCTCCCTGCGCGCTAAACCGGGAGAAGACGCGAGCTGTCTGAATCTATATCGCCCTTCGAAACCCACCCTGCTGGGGGCCAGCGCCGATTTGATGGAAAGGGGCGGTTTCGCGTTTCAAGGCACGCTGGCGGACACCGAACGCGAGGTGGCGAACCCCTGGCTGCTTCTCGACAAGAAACTCGCAGGTGACGCGATTCCGGTATTTGGCGACGTGAACTCCGTGAAGTACATTCTGCACCTCGGCTTGGAAAAGGACCTGACTTTCACTGACGAACAGGGTCGCCCCCGTCGCCTCGTCATCGCCGGCCTGCTCTCCCGCAGCGTCTTTCAATCCCAGCTCATCATGTCGGAAGCGAACTTTCTCGACCTGTTTCCCAGCCACAGCGGCTACAATCAATTCCTCGTCGAGACCGACTCCCCCGAGGCGGGAACACTGCTCGAGGAGCGCTTTGCCGATCAGGGCTTCGACGCCACCCGCACCGCCGACCGCCTGGCGGGATACTTGATCGTCGAGAATACCTACCTGAGCACCTTCCAGACCCTGGGTGGGCTAGGACTGCTGCTTGGCACGCTGGGCCTGGCGGTTGTCATGATTCGCAGCGTCCTGGAGCGGCGCAGCGAACTGGCGCTGTTGCAGGCCGTGGGATTCGGTGGCTCTTCGATCTCATGTCTGGTGCTGGCGGAGAACGGATTCCTGCTGGTCTTCGGTGTCGTCATCGGGGCCCTGGCGGCTCTGCTTGCGGTGCTGCCTCATCTGTTGAGCGGTATGGCCGAGCCGCCCTGGGTTTCACTGTTGGGGACGCTGCTGCTCATCATCACGATTGGCCTGCTAGCGGGCGCGGCTGCGGTCGGCACATCATTGAGAACGCCGCTGCTAGCGGCGCTGCGGCGAGAATAGAGGCGATTGCCGGAAGGCGCGCTACACCAGCGCTAGACCTGGGCTAGCCTATAGGGTTAGACCCGCACCGCCAACCCTTCAGCCGATTTCGTTGCGAGCCGATAGAGCGCTCTCGGAATCAGTTCGGGCATCAGGACCTCAGCTTGAATTCCAAGATTCAACACAGTGCGCGGCATCGTTTTCGCTACCGCGGAGTCCGGATCCTGAATCACGATTTGTCCGCCGGCCCCGGAGATATATTGGGCTCCCAGACCGCCATCGCGGCCCAGTCCCGTCATCACGACGGCGATGCAGTAGCGGCCGAACGCGAGGGCCGCGGAACGAAACAGAGGGTCTGCCGCCGGCCGAACGAAGTTTTCCGGCGGCTCGTCCAGGACTTGGAATCTCAGCGTGTCGATGTCGAAGATCGTGTGGTGATCACCGGCGGCGACGTAGACCTTGCCGGCCTCGGGGAGAGTCTCATGGCTCGTCGGCTTGACGTCGAAATCCGTTTTTTCAGAGAGGCGGCGCGCGAAGCTTTCCAGCATCCATGCGGGTCCATGTTGAACAATGACGATCGCTGCTGGAAATGGTGATGGCAGGCTCTCCAGCAGTTCCGTTAATACGGTGGGACCACCCGTGCTTGCCGCAATGCAGAGGCAAACGAAAGGGGGCGCCATAGAGGGCCCGCGGATCAGCATCTGTGGTCGTGCGGGAAGACTCTGGGCCAGTCGCGCCCGGCAATTTTCCAGGCACGCCAGCAAATCTTGGCGCTGATAAGGCTTGACGAGGTAGTCGTCCGCGCCGGTGTCGAGTGCGTATTGCCTGGCTGCGTCGGAGTCGAGCGAAGTCGCGAAGACGATGATCGGAACGCTTGCCCTAGCCTTGCGGGTCAGTTCGATCCCGTTCACGTTGGGCATCATCCAGTCCGTGACCAGCGCTTCAAACTTTTCCCTTTCAATGGCCTTTAGCGCCTGGACGCCATCGTAGGTCACGACGACTCGGTGGCCCGCCCCTTACAGGATGTGTTCCAGCATGCGAGCGTTGACTGGGTCGTCTTCGGCAATAAGAAGGTTCATGAGACTTCAGCAGTGTTGACTGGATCCCGATAGACTAGCCTGCAGCCGCCAGCTTGTCGCTGTGGGACGGGGCTTCTCTACTTTTATCGGTCCGTAAGCTTCGTGACTTGAATCCGTGTTCAGGAGAGGGATATCGGATGGTGCGCAGGGTGAACACTTGGGTGCGTGCGTGTTCGAGCCGCTCCACCGGCTGACCCGCTGCCGGCTGACGCGGCTCCTCGATTGCCAGACCCGGTCCTTTCCCTTCGTGCCATCGGGGCGGTTGGCCGCGACGCCCTGGTAGAATGACTCCCTTATGGATGCCGAAATAGGAATCATCGGCGGAAGCGGCCTTTACAACATGGCGGCTCTCACCGACCGAAGGGAAGTGACCGTCGAGACGCCCTGGGGCGATCCCTCTGACGCCTTCGTCGTCGGCAAGTTGTCGGGGCGAAACGTCGCGTTTCTGGCTCGACATGGCCGGGGTCATCGCATCATGCCGTCGAATCTCAATTTCCGTGCCAACATTTACGGCATGAAAAAGCTGGGGGTCCAGTGGCTGCTTTCTTTCAGCGCTGTCGGCTCACTTCAAGAGCATCTGAAGCCCCTCGACTTTGTGATTCCCGATCAGTTTTTCGACCGCACCAAGGGTCGCGTCTCCACGTTTTTCGACGAAGAAATCGTGGTTCACATTGGTTTTGCCGACCCGGTCTGCCCCGCGCTCTCTGATGTCGCCGAGGCGGCCTGCCGGACAGTTGGCGTAACCGTTCATCGCGGCGGAACCTATTGCTGCATGGAGGGCCCCGCTTTTTCGACGCTCGCTGAATCGAACCTGCACCGCAGCTGGGGATTCCACGTCATCGGCATGACGAACCTGCAAGAGGCCAAGCTGGCACGCGAAGCCGAAATGTCCTACGCCACGGTCGCGATGGTAACCGACTACGATTGCTGGCACCCGGACCACGATGCGGTGACCGTCGATCAGGTCATTCAATACCTGACGCAAAATGCCGAACATGCCGAAGCAGTCGCAGTCGAGGCAGTCAAGAATATACCGAGCGGACCTGGTCCTTATTCCTCCGCCTTGAAAAACGCGATACTGACCGACCGGCGCCTAATTTCCGCTCAGTCCAAGCAGAAGTATGATCTCTTGATCGGGAAGTATTTGGCTTGAGGGTTGGTCGTCTGGCTCCGAGTCGCGTTTGCGCCTTGCCGGGAGAAGCGCGTACGGGAAACTAGAATGATCTGGGCGGGCGGATCACACCGGCGGCGCCCCGCGAACATCTAAACCATTACGATACGGAAGGCATGCCGATGCTGAAACTATTGCGGTAATCGGGTGCGATCGTTGCGAACTTCATCAATCACTACTATGTCACTACTCGTAGTTGGATCTGTCGCCTATGACGGCGTCGAAACTCCCCATGGAAAAGTGGAGCGCATGCTGGGAGGCTCCTGCACCTATATTTCACTGGCCGCAAGCCACTTCACGGATGTAAAGCTCGTCGGCATCGTCGGCGACGACTTTGCGACGGACGACGAGGGCGTCCTGGTTGATCACGGCATCGACTTGAGCGGTCTTGAAAAGGTTCCCGGTAAAACTTTCTTCTGGTCCGGCGTTTACTCGCAAAACATGAACGAGCGAACGACGCTGACAACCGACTTGAACGTCTTCGCGGATTTTAATCCCAACCTGCCAGATGCTTATCAGTCGGCCCCCTACGCCTTTCTGGGCAACATTCATCCCGCGCTACAAAAACAAGTGCGCGGCCAGATGAAGGCCCCACGGTTCGTCGGCGGCGACACCATGAATTTCTGGATCGACGGTACACCAGACGAGTTGCGCGAGACGATCAAAGACTGGGACTTTATCTTGATCAACGATGAGGAAGCTCGGCTGCTTTCCGGAGATTACAATCTGCGCCAAGCGGCGAAAAGGATCCATGAGATGGGCCCCCATACGGTCGTGATTAAGAGAGGGGAATACGGGGCCGTTTTGTTCCGTCCAGACGGCTATTTCATCGCTCCAGGTTTCTTGCTGGAATCGGTTTTCGACCCCACCGGCGCCGGCGACTCGTTCGCCGGCGGCTTCATGGGTTATCTTGCCGACCAAGGAATCGAGAACATCGACCAGGCATCACACGCCCACCTGCGAAAGGCGATGATCTACGGTTCGGTGATGGGCAGTTTTTGCTGTGAGCAGTTCGGCGTGGGGCGGCTGCGCACATTGAACCGAGCGGAGATCGAAGCGCGCTACCAAGAGTTCAAGGAGTTCACGAAATTCTAGTGCGGTTGGAACACGGCTCGAAAAAGGCCGGTGAAGAGACGTGACGATACCCTTCGTGAAAACCCAAGCCGTCGGCAACGACTTCCTCATTGTTGAGGGAGCGCTGCTGCGCAAACTCGGTTTTGCCGAGCGGCTCTATTCTGAGCTCGCCCGCCAAATCTGCCATCGCCAACTTGGCGTCGGCGCCGATGGCCTCGAGGTAGTGTTCCCCCGCGGCAAGGACAGCCCTCCCGAAGTCGACGCCACGATCCGCATCTTCAATTCCGACGGCAGCGAGGCCGAGATTTCCGGCAATGGAACTCGCTGCGTAGCCGCCTGGCTAATCGAGGCGAAAGGGGGCCGGGAAACTCTCCACATCGCCACGAAAGCCGGTGTGAAGAAGCTCCGGCTGACCGGCCGCGACGGCGATCATTTCTTTCTAGAGATGTCCATGGGCCAGCCCGTTTATAGGGAGGATGATCTGGGATGTTCGCTTGAAACGAAATCGGGATCGCACTCGGTCACGGTGATCGATGTCGGTAATCCCCAATGCGTGATGATGGTAGAAAACCTCGATCTCGACTGGCGCGGGCTCGGCAAGGAAATCGAAGTTCATCCTCGTTTTCCGGACCGCACGAACGTGTCTTTCGTGAAAGTCCTCGACCGCAACACCATCGAAGTCCTCTTCTGGGAGCGCGGCGCGGGTGAGACGGCCAGTTCCGGCACCGGTTCGACCGGCGCGGCCGTGGCCGCAATCTTGTCGGGTAATGTCGAGAGTCCTGTGAAGGTTGTGACCACGGCAGGCGACATGAACCTGCGCTGGGAGGAGAATGACGTCATCCTCGAAGGTCCGGCGGAAACCGTCGCCAGCGGCGAGTATCGCTGGAACCAATAGGTACTCCACCCATGCCCGGTTTTGACCTCATCCCGCGGCAAGTGCCCGAAGTCCACACCCCATTTCGCCGCATAGTAACCCCGATCCCGGTACCCGAATCAATCCCGCTGCTCGAGCGCCTTCATGCGGTCGAGCCACAGGCCATGCAGGGCCAGCCGCCGATTTTCTGGGACCACGCCGAAGGCTTCACGATCCATGACCGCTGGGGCAACCGCTGGGTCGATTGGTCCTCTGGAGTTTTGGTTACTAATGCTGGACACAGCGCGCCCGCTGTCGTCGCTGCTGTACGCGTGCAAGCAAGCAAAGAATTGCTAACTAACTACTTTTTTCCAAGTGAGATACGGCTAGAACTTATTGAAAAACTTCAATCACTTCTGCCCCAGCCGCTCAAGAAAAGCTTCCTGCTGACGACTGGATCGGAAACAGTCGAATGCGCCGTTAAATTGTGCCGCAGCCATGGGGTCAAAGTCGGTGGGGAATCGAAGGCCACGATCGTCTCATTCCATAACGCATTTCATGGGCGCACGCTCGGTTCGCAGCAGGCCGGGGGCATCCCGGCCCTCAAGAACTGGATCGTCAATCTCGACCCCGGCTTCGCGCAGGTTCCGTTCCCCGACGGTTATCGCTGCCGCGACAGCTCGTTCGACCTTTTCGAGCGGTCCCTGAGCGAACAAGGTGTCGAGGCCGCTCAAATCGCCGGGGTGATCCTCGAAACCTATCAGGGGGGCGACGCGGCTTTTGCGCCGCCCGAGTACATGCGCCAGCTCCGTCATTGGTGCGACGATCATCAGGTGTTGCTCGTCTGCGACGAGGTCCAAGCCGGCTTCGGCCGGACTGGCGCCATGTGGGGATTTGAGCATTACGGGATTGTCCCCGACCTGGCCTGTTTCGGAAAGGGCATCAGCGGCTCGCTGCCGCTGTCCGCGGTTGCCGGCCGCCCCGATGTCATGGACCTGCATCCGCCCGGCAGTATGACGTCGACTCACACCGGGAACCCGGTCTGCTGCGCCGCGGCCCTGGCGAACATCGATACAATTCTCGACCAAGACTTGGCCGGAAACGCGCGGCGAGTTGGAGCGCGCCTGCACCAGCAACTCGGCCAAATCCAGGCCGAGGTGGAAGAGATAGCTATCGTCCTCGGGAAAGGACTTGTCGCCGGAGTAGTGATCGCTGATCCGGTAACCGGCGAACCCCACGCTTCACTGGCGTTTGAAATCGTTCGCCGATCCATCGAGAAAGGAGTGCTGATGTTCAGCCCCGTGGGCGCCGGAGCCGGCACGGTGAAAATCGCGCCGCCGCTGGTGATCACTGACGAAGCGCTCGACGACTCGATGTCCGCGTTCCGTGAAGCGCTAGCCGAAGCCGTGGCGGCGGCAAACGAATAGCGTGAAAGTCGCCTCGTGACCCGGCCGAAACAGAGCGGCGCCCGCGAGGTTGCGGTCGAGGGGTGCGAAGTGCGCGCCCGTTGGACATCACGCTCCGTGTAGTCAGTGCAACAGGGGCCCGCACTCGTTGCGGGAGCGGCTCGGTTCAGAGCCCCCACTCGATGCTCACCACCTGAGTAGCGCGAGCATAGACCGGGCGAGTGAAACGATGACACCAAAGGAGCAACAAACATGAGCACCCCCAGCGAACTCTACCCAGCTTTGATCGTCGTCGGCGGCATGATCACTCGCGAGGTGGTTCTGCCCACGCTATTCCAGCTCCAGCGCGCCGGCGAGATCGGTGAGATCTCCATCTGTTCCCGCCGTGGCCGGACGCTTGCCGGGCTCCGGGAGATGTACCCAAATCAGCCCTTCCGCTCCTATCCTGACGAATCAACCGACCCGGAAGCATCGTTTCCCGATGGCTACCAGCAGGCGATCGACGACCTCCCCGCGGGCGGCATGGTTCTCGTTGCGACTCCCGACCATCTGCACACCCCGGTCGTCTTGTACGCGCTCCAGCACGGCAAGCACTGTGTCGTTCAGAAACCGCTCTGCTGAAAACCGACGAACTCTTCGCCATCAAGAAAGCGGCCGATGCCGATGCGATGTACGTTCTGACTGCCTATCACAAGAGGCACGACCCGGCGCTGCGTGTTGCTCGGCACCGCTTCCGCAATGGTGATCTTGGCGAAATGCTGCACGGCCACGCCTGGATCGAGGAGCGCCGCGAGATTCCGTTCAAGCATTTCGCGCTGTGGATTCAAAACAGCTCGCCCTTCGAATATGTTGGAGTTCACTATGTGGACGCCTACTACTACATCATCGGGCTGAAACCTCGCAAGGTGATCGCCTTCGGACAAAAGAAGCTACTGAAATCCCATGGAAAGGACGCTTTCGACGCGGTACAAGCGGTGATCGAGTGGGAAGATTCGTCCACTCTGTGGGTGCAGACTTCGTGGGTGCTTTCCGACAACGAAAGCGCGCTCACCAACCAGGGACTGATGCTGCACGGCACCAACGGCGAATATTGGGCCGACCACAAAGCGCGCAACTGCCGCTTCATCACCGAGAAAGACGGCTACGAAGACTACAACCCGAACTTCTTCCGCACCTACGACAGTTGGGACCCCGAGTATGAGACCGACGTCTGGGGCTACGGGTTCGAGTCCATCGCCCAGGGAGTGCGCGATATCGTCTCGCTGCAGCGGCGCACCGCCGGCCTGAGCGCCGACGAGGCGCGCGAAGCTCGCCGCCACATTCTCGATGCGCTCGCTCCCAAGCGGGCTCTCCCCGAGCAAGCGTTGGTCGGAACCTCCGTCAACGAGGCCGTGCGTCTCAGCATCACGAACAATAACGCCGCCGTTGTCTTCAATGAACGCTCCGAGCCACGTTTGGCCGAGTAACACCGACTTAGAAGTAATGCGGACTAAACAGCGAGATCCCGGTCTGATTTGGGACCAAAGGAAACTGCTCGATCGAGTGAGTCCTAATAGTACTACCTGAATTATGCACAGATTCGGCGTAGCCATCGTCGATGGAGTTGTGGCGATAGCGGCACTCGTGTCAACTCAGTGATTTCTCAAGTCGTCTTTTCTGCTGTTTCCCTCCCCGTTTGAGCCGCCTCCTGATCCCGGCAGGGCAAAAGCGGGCTGGCAAGCGGCGTGTTCCCAGTACGTTGCGGCGAGTGCATGAAATTTTATGCATGGAGTGCCCCTCAGCTCAGCGCACCCTCCACCACCGGCGCCAAGCTCGATCCCGGCGGCCCCATCGCCCGCAGCCGTCGCATCAGCCGTTCAAACAGGCCCTTTTCCTGATAATGATCGCTGTAGCTGACACCCGTTCTGCCGGCGTGCCGCCAGATCTTGACCGCCACGAACAGAAAACGCAGCCGCGCCGTCGCCAGGGTGGTGTGCCGCAGCGTCTCCACGCTGGCCTGGGCTTCGCGGTTGAACAGCAGCAGCCAGCAGTTGAGATTGTAGGCCAGCATGGCCAACTGAAAGTGATTGCGGTTCATGTCAAAGCGGCGCGAGGGATGGGCCGCCAGCCCGGCGTCGTTGTTGGCCTCCTTGATCAGGTTCTCGGCTCCGGCGGCTGATTGTAAAACCACACCACCGCCGCGATCGGCTCGGCCAGATTGGTGACAAACACGCGGTAGGTGTAAGCGCTGGTGGCGAACAACTGGTATTGCTCGGCCGCGCCGGCCTTGGGCTCGTTTTCGTAACGCAGCGCCAGGAAACGGCAGGCCCGCGCCCAGCCTTGCGGTTGGTAGAGGAATTCGCATTCCGCGTCCGCGTCGGAGCGGGGGGAGGGTTTCCATTCTGCTTGCTGCAAGCGCTCGACCAGGCGCCGCGTTTTGCGCGCCACGATGACGAACTGACAAGCCGCCTTTTCATAGGCCTCCACCGCCTCCCAGCAATAAAAGCCGGAATCGGCCCGCGCCAGGATTTTCTTCACGCCGCCCGGCAAAGTCCGGAAAGCGCTCTCGAGGTGGGCGGCGATCTGTCGGCCCGTGGGCCGGTCGCCGTTGCGCAACCCGCCCATCAGGTATTCGCGCGTCTCGGCCAGGAAGGTCAGTATCGGCTGGTAGCTGCGCTTGCCCTTGTTCTTGGGGTTGTAGCACTTGCGCCCGCCCATCTGGCGGCCGTAGAGGGTATGCACGGTGGTGTCGGTGTCCAGCGTCACCGTCTCCAACTTCACGTGGGCCGCGGCCCAGACTCGTTCCCGCAGCTGGCGCTGAATGGAAAGGATCTGCTTCGCCACGTTGAAGTGCAGCGAGGCCAGAAAGCGCCACAGCGTGGACTGCGGCGGCAGACGCGTCACTTGCAAGATGCCGGTCAGGATGGGGTCGCGAGCGATGAAGCGGAGTTGGTTGAGCCGCGCAAAGCCGACATAGAGGCCGAGCACGAGGGCCAGCACGAACTGATAGGGGCTCATGGCTCGGGTGATCCGTTTGGTCGTGAGGGTTTCTTCCAGCAGCGCTTGGAAGCCGAGTTTTTCGAGCAGGGTGGCGACGGGCAGCAAGCCGCCGTAGGGAGTCAGATTCTTGCCACGGAAGTGATAGGGCGTGGCAGCCCCGATTTTATTGGGCCGCGGGGCCCTCGCGCCGGGGCCTTGTTTGACGGGCCTTCGGGAGCTATGCTGTTTTCGTTTGGTAACCATTTGGGTGACCTCCTTGGGGTTGACTGGCGAAGCTGAAATCTTTGCCAGCCTACCTTTTTACCCCATGTTTTCGGGGGTCCCCAAATGGTTCCTGGCGGCTCAGCCCTCACCAGGTGCACCGGCAGTGCATAATTCAGGTACTATCTTGAGATATTAAGGTCTAAGGTTATAGAGAGTAACTTCTAATGCCTTATGGGATTATCCCCGAAGATAAGACACTAGGAAAGAGTGGAATCCATCGTTAAATCGTCCACCCAACCCCGCGACTGTTGACATTGTGAACGGCTCCAATACAGGTCTCTTCTAAGATCCGAGCTGGACAGGTGAATGGCTCGAGAGCAACATGCGTCCGCGCGCCTCTACCCCTAAGATCCTCGCCATGTGCAAGATAGGGGAGCATTCCCGGCGCGAACCGCGGCGATCAACTAGACCAAAAAACAACTGACTATATGCGCTCCCATGCTCAATGATTAATACCTGGTTGCGTTCAGTCAGGGCCAAAATAAAAAACGTCAAAGGGTTGATCTGATTCACGATATCTGTGTATCCTTGTAGGTATCCCGCCTCGCATTTAGGAGCCGCCTTCTTGCTTCGGTTTCTATCTGCTTTCTATTCGTTTGTCTAAAAGGTGATCACCATGCGTACCCAACTCATCCTTGTCGTGATATTGTTAGGCCTTTGCCCATCCCAGTTGCCCGCCCAAGGTCTTACCACCACGGCCACGAAAGTGGATTGGGAAGAGATCAACTTCGCGTTTGATCGAGCCATCCTAACGGACGGCTACCCGAGCCTGCTGCGGCTGGCCGAGTTACTCCAAAAGAATCTCGACTACACAGTCAAACTCGAGGGCCACGCCGACGGTCTCGGCTCGGAGTAGTACAACAACATTCTCTCGGAGAAACGGGCGCGGACCGTTCGGGACTTCTTGCTCAAGTATGGAACCAGCGCCGGGCAGATATCGATCGTGGCTCGAGGCAAAGGTTCTCCCAAAGCAAGCAACGACACAAGGGAAGGACGCTGGATGAATCGCAGGGTCGTCGTTACTTTAGCGGACGGAGACGGGCGCGTCGTCAGCGACGGAAGCGTCGGCGACGCGATCAATTCACTCGATGAGCTAGCAAGAAAGCAAGATGAGCTGGCGAAACAACAGGAAGACTGCTGCAACAAGATTCTCCGCAAGCTTGACGATGTTTTGGATCTGCTGAAAGGTCTCAAAGCTGAAAACGAAGGTCTGAAGCAAGAAGTCGCGGATCTGAAAAAGGGGCAAGACGGTCTTCGCGACGCGATGGGCAAGCGTGGGGAAGCAGGCCAGCCAGGCGATCAACGAGCCGCGGCCGGCGCGCCAGGGGCACCTGGGTCACCGGGAACTCCCGGAACGTCGGGCTCTGGAATCTCGGGCACGCCGGGGCAAGGAACTGGTCCAGCGGATAGCCGTAGCGGCGGGGAGGCAGGTCGCTTTTCATCCCTTAAGCAATACTCCACGGTCAATTTCAACGCCGGTCCAGATACCCAGAATGGCAATGTCGCATTCTCCGGTAAGGGCAGATTCTTCCTGCCTTTCGCGTCCCGTCACGCATTGCAGGCTGAAGGAGAGTTCTTCCACCAGTTTGGGCGTGACGAAGGCCAATTCGACATCGGTCTCGTCAACCGCCTCGGAAATATCCAGGCCGGACTCTTCTCGAGCTTTAAGGTTGACAAATTTGACGAGTTTCAACGTACCGGCACACTCGGACAAGCAGCCCTCACCCTCGATTACGTATTCAAGAAGGGCTGCGTCGGATTCTTTGGAACCAAGAAGTTTATGGACGGGGCCATCGTAAACGAAGCGCTGATCCAGCGGCACGTGCTCGAGCAGACCTTCCTGCGGGTCGTCGACCAGGCGGGAGTCAGCGCTGCGGTGGCGGCCTGGGGTGACTCATGGATTGAGGGCAACGTCGGCGCGATGTTCCGGTCCGGTGGCGGCAATCGCCCAGGCGGTTCGGTCCGCTACATTCACCCGATTACCCCGATGGTAGCGTTCACGATGGAGGCCGGACTGAACCAAACTCTGGTTTCGAGCGACAACACCGGACGCGTGGTTGTGGGAATCGAGATCGGCAAGTGGCTGAGCCCGAACAAGTACGAAATGGAAGGCGACGGGCCCGTGCCCGTTGACATTCCGCGTGTTCGTTATGAGGTGTTGAAGCGCCGCATCCGCAGCGGCAACGACGCTCCGGTCGCCGACGGCGGCCCGGATCTGATCGGTGTGGAAGCCGGGTCCGTCACGCTCGACGCTTCGGCTTCATGCGATCCCGACGGCGACGAAATCACATTCGTCTGGGATCAGATTGGCGGCGATCCGATCAGCCTTGCTGGCTCGGATACGGCACAAGCATCCTTCACAGCTGAAGAGGGTAAGGTATATCAGTTCCGCCTCACCGTTCGCGATACTCGCGGCGCGGCCGATACGGACCGCGTCACGGTCAGCACACTGGACCGCCAAATCAAGATCACGCGTTTCACCGCTTCCCCGGAAACCGTTCAGTCGGGTGAACCCGTCACGGTCGTTTGGGAAGTTCAAAACGCAACGGAAGTCGAGATCAGCGGCATTGGCAAGGTCGACGCTACGAGCGGAACTTCGACGATCACTTTGTCGGAGACCACGACACTTACGTTGATAGCGCGCAATCCCAAACGAGACGTCAGCCAGTCGCTTGTGGTGACTGTACTCACGCCGCAGCCGCGCATCCGCCAGTTCACGGCAACACCGCGCAGTGTAGCCAAGGGTGAAACGGCGACACTCGCGTGGGAGACCGAGGACGCCGACCGGGTCAGCATCACCGGCATTGGTAGCGTCGCGCCCAACGGCACGGCTACCGTTACGGTGAATGAGGCAACGACCTACGTGTTGACCGCCGCGAATGACCACGGCGAGGTCAGTACATCCGTGGCTGTTTCCATCACGGAGCCGCGGGTCGAGGCGCCTCAGATCATTCGCTTCGTGGCGACACCCGCGCAGTTGCTGGGCACCGGTACGACGACGCTGGTTTGGGAGGTCCGCAACTCCGATGACGTGACGATCACCGAGATCGGTGACGTTGGATCGTCGGGCAGCTCGACCGTTTCGGTCAGCGAGACGAAGACCTTCACTCTCACGGCTCGGAACGAGGCCGGCGAGATCAACGCCACCGCGGTGGTAACGGTTTTACCGCCCGCCGACGGCTCTCCGGCGAAGATACTGGAGTTCAACGCGATGCCGGCCGTCGTGAAGGAGCCCGGTGATCCCTCGGTGTTGAGTTGGAGCACCGAAGGCGCCACGCAGGTCAGCATCGTCGGAATCGGCGATGTAGGGGCCAGCGGGTCCGTCACGGTCAACCCGGTCGTGCGAACCACCTACGTGCTCATCGCGTATGGAGTCAACTCCGGGGTGTCTTCGGAAGTCACGGTGACGATCGAAAACGCCAACCAGGCGCCGATGGCCATCATCAATAATAACCGTGTTGTTTACGCACCTAACACCGGGATGGCGACTGTGACTCTCGATGGAACCAATTCCATTGATCCCGAGGGAGATCCGATCACTTACCTGTGGCGCAGTATTGGCCCGGGAATCGCGGAGATCTCGAATCCGACATCGGCTACGCCGACCGTTCGGTTCGTCGATGGTACGGGGGCCTATGAGTTTGAGCTCGAAGTGACCGACGACAAAGGCTTACGAGGATTTGCGCGGCACAAGATTCAGGTAGCCGATCTATAGGGTGATACCTGAATTATGCACTGCGGCGTGGACCTGAGGAGGGCTGAGCCGCAAGGGACCATTGGGGACCCCCGAAAACATGGGGTAAAAAGGTCGGCTGGCAAAGATCCCAGCTTCGCCAGCCAACCCCAAGGAGGTCACCCACATGGTTACCAGATGAAAACAGCATAGCTCCCAAAGGCCCGTCCAACAAGGCCCAGCCGTGACGACCTCGCGGCCCAATAAAATCGGGGCTTCGACGCCTTACAACTTCCGCGGCAGGAAGCCGACTCCCTACGGCGGCTTGCCGCCGGTGGTCGGGAGGGCGCTGATCTGAGAGCCTGGCTATGTGCTATGCATAAAATTTTATGCACTAGCCGTAACGCACTGGAAACACGTCACTTCCGAGCGAGGTTTTGACGACGCGGATTCTGGGCGGGAAGGGAAACCGGACACGGAGAAGCCAAAAGGCCAGTTGCCGAGCTACCACCTCACGACGACCGCCAACCCGCTACGAACGCAGCCACACTCGCAAAGTGAATCTGTGCATAATTCAGGTGATACTTAGGCGGGAGGGGCCGTGGTTCAGATTAGCCACGGCCCACCCGGCACACACGTAGCTGGCTGACAGCAGCGTGAGAGAGCATCGCTCCGTCAATCGATTGGAGTGTCGGCGATGTAGCGCAAGCTCTCAGCTTGCCGCATCGTCACTCACGCCGACGGCGAGCGCCATCTTGACCAATCTGATCATCTACTCCGCGCCGCAAGTCTAGATAAAATATCGCGCCAGCAGCCGCCATCCCACAAAACCCAATGCCAATCCTAAAGCGGCCCGTGCCTATTGGGACATTGATCGCTGCCGTCGCCCTCTCCGTCTTTTGGATCGACCTCGGATCGCTCCTCGTCGAGGGTGCCCGCGTCCGTGATTTTCTGAACCTCTACACCGGAGCGTCCATCGCGCGGGACGGCGACTTTAGTCAACTCTACGACCCCACAACCCAGCTTCAGCTCGAGCGTGAACTCGTACCCGCAACCTCGGAACTCTACCCCTTCGTCCGCCCGCATTTCTACGCTGCTTTTCTGGCGCCCTTGTCGTTGATTCCGTTTTCAACCGCTTTCTGGGTATGGCTAGTTCTTCACTCTCTGCTATTGATCGGTTGCTGGACCTGGGCATCGCAGCACTTCGGGCCGGATGCAATCATATTCGGATCGCTCTATCTGCCAACCGCTGTAGGCATCGCGCACGGGCAGGACTCCGTCTTTCTGCTGGTCATCGCGATTGCCGCCTACGTCGCCGCCCACCGGGGAAAGGACCTGACGGCCGGCGCACTGCTTGCGATAGGTCTGATGAAATTTCACCTCTTGTTTCTCGTCCCTGTAGCGATGGTGCTTCGCGGCAAGTGGCGGTTCGTTCAGGGCTTTTGCGCGGTGGCGGCGGTCGAGGTGGCCTTTTCGGCACTGGTTGCCGGTTGGAGTGGCATGAGGCAGTATGTAGATCTGCTGTTGGCGAAGGATATACGCGGCCTCTTTCCCTCTCCGGAACTGATGATTAACGTTCACAGCATCCCGCAAAACTTTGGAATCGATCAGCCGTTGCTCTCTGGCATATCCGTGGCTTTCGTGATAGGTCTGGTTGTCGTGGGTGTCAGGGGAGCCCCGCTCTGGCGTTGGTTATCGGTCGCGCTGGTCCGATCGCTACTCGTGCCGCCGCATGTTTACGGCTATGATGCGTCCATTTTGTTGCTGCCGGTGTGGCTGGCGATGTTCTCGTCGAAGAAGCTATGGACCCGGCTGATGGCTCTAGCCCTGGGAGCCCCGCCGGTCTTTTTTTGCTCCATGGCGGGGGCGCCCTGGTCAGCCGTGCCGGCCATTGTCCTGCTGCTATTCCTAACGGCGCTGGCGTGGGAAAATTACCAAGAACGGCGATGCGAGATGGGTGTGGCTTAGTCAAATCGTTGGAGACTATGGCAGAATCTTTCAGATGGCCTGATAGAGATGAAATGAGGAGGCTCGTCATCCGGAGAGTGAGCTAAACTCCCCCACTTGGCTTTGCCGCCTACGGCGTCCGACCGACGATTGCCCGCCCTTAGAGCGCCTTTTCGTAGTCACTCGGAACGAAGTAGCACCAACGATCAACGTCGAACACCAAGACAAATTGTGGCCCCTAAGTTTCCTCACTGGGCGGTCTCTTTTCGGGAGGAAGAAACTGTCATCCTGATGAACTCACATCGTTGTCCGGGTCCGCGATGTTGGGCCTCAAAATTTTTGAACCACGGAGCTGGCCAATGGGCCGGCAGACATTCACGACGATCCCCAATGTTGGCGAGAACCCCATCGATAATCGATTCACTTGAACCGCTTGCAGCCCTCGAGGTGCATTCGCTACCAGCTCAGGCTTGTACGGCCAGGAAAGGGGCTTGTCGCCCAGCCTCTCCCATCCGGCCCCTCGACCCGCCCAAATATCGAACTGAATGTAACTAGGGCTACCGGGGTGCGAAGGTAGCGGGACGAATCCCAGACCCCCGTTGGAGAGAAGTTGTTCGCCGAAGCGACTGCCGTCCGGTCGCGACCGTGGGAAGTGAATCTTTAGTTGTTTTGGAAGCTGGTGGTAACCCCGCAAGTCGGGCACCAGAAGACTAAACCAAGGTACTCCGTACCCAGCGGGAGGCCTTGTCGTGTAGTTGAGGCCACGGCTCTTCTCGTGGGTCAACCCTAAAACGGCGACGTGTGAAGCATGCCTTCCGGGCTTTACGGAAGGGTCTAGGGTTATGTGATCTAGACGCTTCCCGCTGAACTGATCATGTGGGTCGTCAGTTGTGATCTTAGTTGATCCTCCCGGAAAGAAGAGGAGTCGATTTCCTGGAGTATGGACGAACGTTCCGACGACGATCGGCGCCAGATCAGCCAGATCCTCGACTAAGAAAAACTTCCAGCGCCCGGGCGGTTTGCCAGTTTCAATGGTTTTCCGGAAAGCTCCTGCGAGTGGGTGACCGAGGCCCACTTCTAGCTGACCGATGCCTGCTGACGAGGTCATTTCGATTGTCAGCTCATCGGCATTGGCCATTGGGGATTCGGCGATCGCTTCTTCGGCTACCTGCTCTGAGTACGTTCGGACCTTGATCGCCCGTTTATCGGCATGTTCCAAGAATTATAGAGTAGTTCGTAGAGCTAGCATGCGTTCTATTGCTATGCTGAGTCCGACAAGGTGGACAGATATGCAGTCAAGAAGATACCCCCGTCGCAGTATCAAGGTCTAGCGGTGGAGGATGAAGTAGCTTCTTAAAAGCACGATTATCCCCACAGGACTCTGGCGATAGTGGCCTTTTCGCCGCTGCTCGCCGGTTGGAGCGGCATGAGGCAGTATGGTGATCTGCTATTGGCGAAGGATGTCCTGCTGCTATTCCTAACGGCGCTGGCGTGGGAAAATTACCAAGAGCAAAGAGAAACCCAAAAGTCGTTACCCGCCCCTGGGTGAGTGCATAGACCTCAAAAGATGAGGGAGTGTGCCGGGGCGGTGACAAGGCGTTCGCCACCAAACCATCCCGCTGAGATATGCCGGCCAACTCCTTGATAGAATCAAGTTTCCCCCTGCGGTTCTCCCGCAACCCAATCTGATGTCAGTCGTAAGAAGAAAATCGGTCGTTTGCGACGTCGGTGGCGTCAAGATCGGCGGCGATCACCCCATCGTCGTCCAATCGATGACGAATACCGATACTGCCGACAGCGCCGCCACGGTCAACCAGACGATGGCACTGGCCCAGGCGGGATCGGAGTTGGTCCGGGTCACGGTCAATCACGATAAGGCAGCCCAAGCCCTGCCTCGCATCGTCAAGACTCTCCAGGACTTCGGCGTCACCGTGCCGATCGTCGGGGACTTCCACTACAACGGCCACATCCTGCTGAAGAAGTATCCCGAGTGCGCCCGGCTGCTGGCCAAATACCGCATCAATCCCGGCAACGTCAATATCGGCAAGAAACACGACGACAACTTCCGCACCATGATCGAAGTTGCCATCGACAACGAAAAGCTGGTGCGTATCGGCGTCAACTGGGGATCTCTCGACCAGGCGCTCCTGACGCGCCTAATGGACGAAAACTCGCGCCTACCCGAGCCGCGTGATGCCAAGGCGGTTACCCAGGAGGCGATCGTACTTAGCGCCGTCATCTCAGCCGAGGCCGCGGAGTCCTACGGGCTCGCCCGCGAAAGAATCATTCTGAGCGCCAAGGTTTCTAACGTCCAAGACTTGGTAGCGGTCTACCGGGACCTGGCAGCCCGCTGCGATTATCCGCTTCACCTGGGACTCACTGAAGCCGGGATGGGGGCCAAGGGCATTGTTTCCTCAACTGCCGCCTTGTCCATCCTACTGCAACAGGGAATCGGCGATACGATCCGCGTCTCGCTGACCCCGAAGCCCGATGGCGACCGCACCGAAGAGGTTCGCGTTAGCCAACAGATCCTCCAATCGCTCGAGATTCGCAGCTTCACGCCGCAAGTGACGGCCTGCCCCGGCTGCGGACGCACAACCAGCACATTTTTCCAGGACATGGCCGACCAGATCGAAAAGTACCTGCACCGCCGGATGCCGATCTGGAAGACGAACTACTCCGGGGTGGAAGAGATGAACGTTGCCGTGATGGGCTGCGTTGTCAACGGACCCGGCGAGTCCAAGCACGCCAACCTGGGAATATCCCTCCCCGGTACATTTGAAGAGCCCAAAGCTCCCGTTTACGTCGACGGGCGTCTCATGACCACCCTCAAGGGCGACCGGATCGTCGAGGAGTTCACCGAAATCCTCAACGAGTACGTCGTCAGCCACTACGCCAAACAGCCGAATACCGCCGAACCCGTAGTTGGCGTCGAAGTCTAGGCCCCCGCCCACCTCCTCCAGCAGTGCCACAACGCCCAGGCTCATCCCCTATCAGGCATAGGTCTCGCGGCCTCCGTTTACGCGGAGTTCGCCTGAGTGAAAACAGTACCAAATAGCGATTGGCGGGAAGACCGAAGCAGATCGACAATGGACTGCAGGGAACATTCCTCAAGTAAGCCCTCAGCAGATGAAAGCTCAATGGACAGCCAAACTGCGCAAGGTTTTGCACGAAACCACCGCCCAAGACATGGTGGAGTATGCCTTGCTGCTAGGCTTTGTTGCCGTATCCCTTACGGCGGCATTTCCGGCTGCGCAGAAACCTTGGAGGAGGCTGACGCGTAAGATCTTCAACACGGTTGCGCTCGCCGCCGGCGTGGGCAATTCCTGGAACTGCTAGCTTCGCCCCGCAAGGCCGTGGACCACAGAGCCTGCTTTTCTCCGTCCTCGGGAATTTACACCCGCCTCCGAGACCGGCTAGAATTGAAGAGCAAGCAGCACTCCTCCGCGATTTCTTCGCGTTTGTTTCTGGACAGCTTTCACTCGGCAGCTTTCAATTCCACCGGACAGCTCGTTCGATAGGTGTGTGTCGCTTCCTCGGGAGCGAAAGAGATTTCCATGTCCAATATCGTCATTCTCGGAACGCAATGGGGAGATGAGGGAAAAGGTAAGATCGTCGACCTCATCTCCGACCGCTTCGACGTCATCGCCCGCGCTCAAGGTGGCCACAACGCCGGTCACACCGTCTATGTCGGCGAACAGCGCTTTGTCCTTACTCTCGTTCCGAGCGGCATCATTCGCCCCGGCAAGAAGGGCGTCATCGGCAACGGCCTTGTGCTGGACCCGGCGGCGTTGCTGAAAGAGATCGATATGCTCACGGGCCTGGACGTCGAGGTCGCGGGCAACCTTTTTATCAGCAATCGCGCCCACGTGATTTTCCCCTACCACCGCATGATGGAGCGGGCCACGGAAAACAAGGCGGGCAAGATAAAAATTGGGACAACGTCCCGCGGAATCGGCCCTTGCTACGAAGACAAGATCGCGCGCCGGGGGATTCGCCTAGGAGAGCTTCTCGACACCGAAAACTTCCCCGCACGCTTCCGCGCCGTCGCCGAGGAAAAGAACATCATCGCGACCGCGCTGGGGATTCACGAACCGTGGGACATTGACGCCATCATCGCTGAATATCAGGAGTATGCCGAGCGCTTGCGGCCCTTCGTTTGCGACACCGCTCATTACATCGGCCAGGCGTTCCGGGAAGGCAAACGCATCCTCTTCGAGGGTGCTCAAGGCACCATGCTCGACATCGATCACGGCACCTATCCGTTCGTGACTTCATCGAATGCGACGGCCGGAGGGGTTTGCACCGGCCTGGGGGTTTCCCCGACCTTTGTCGACGCGGCGGTCGGTATCATCAAGGCCTATTGCACGCGCGTTGGCGGCGGTCCGTTCCCCTCCGAATCGACCGGGCCCGAGGGAGACACGTTGCGTGAACATGGCGGCGAGTTCGGAACAGTCACAGGGCGTCCGCGGCGCTGCGGTTGGTTCGATATCCCGCTAAGCCGCTATGTCCACACCGTCAACCATCTGACTTCCCACATCGTCACCAAGCTGGACGTCCTCGACCATCGCGAAACGATCCCGGTCTGCACCGGCTACCGCTATCGCGGTGAACTGCTCGATGAGATGCCGGACCGCGCGGATGTCTTCGAAGCCATCGAACCGGTACTCGAAGAACGCCCCGGCTGGCACAGCAAGACACGGGGCATCACCGAGTTTGACGATCTGCCCCAAGCGGCGAAAGACTACCTGACTTTTTTGGAAGACGAAACCGAAGTAGAGATCGGAGCGATTTCCACCGGCCCGGAACGAGACGAAACGATTATCCGCAACGGCTCAAAGCTAGAAGCCCTGCTCAAGTAGCCCCCAAAACTTCGACAGTAACTTCAGAGATGAAATGAGGAGGCTCGTCATCCGGGGAGTGAGCTAAACTCCCCAAACGGGCTTCGCCGCCTGCGGCGGCGATCCCAGGTTTTTTCCATTACGAAAAAAAGGAGGATGACGAGCCATGAAAAACAATAGCAAAACTTTCAGAGAAGTGTCGAAGCAAAAGATGATCGAGCAAGGCCTGAACGTGGTGGCCGGGGTGGATCTGGGCGATAAGCACAGCTATGTCTGCTTGATCGATCTGGACGGCAAGATCGTCGAGCGCACGAAGCTGCGCACTTCGCCGGCGGCCTTGGAGCGCTACTTCGGCGGCTGAGCCGCGATGCGGGTGGTGCTCGAAGCCGGCTGCCACGCCAACTGGATCTACCGCTTGCTCGAGCGGCTGGGGCACGAGCCGCTGATGGCTGACACGCACCGCCTGGCGCTGATCACTCAATCGCTCTCGAAAGACGATCGCAGCGACGCCGAGCGGCTGGCGGAGTTGGGGCTGCGGATGCCCGAGATGTTGAACGCCGTGCAGCCGCGTTCGCTCGCCATCCAACGGGACCGCGCCGTGCTGAAAGCACGGGAAACGCTGGTCGAGACGCGCACGAAACTGATCAACAGTCTGCGCGGTACGGTGAAGAGTTTCGGTGGCCGCTTGCCGGCTTCGAGCAGCGAGGCCTTCGTGAAGAAAGCCGGCCCCCGGGTGCCGGACGAGCTGCGGGCCGCGCTCGAACCGTTGCTACAACTAATCCAGCAGGTCAGCGCCGAAATCCGCCGCTATGACAAACAGATCGAGAAACTGGCGGAGGAGAAATATCCCGCGACGCAAAGGATACGATCGATCCGCGGTGTGGGGCCGATCACGTCGCTGGCGTTCGTGTTGAACCTGGACAACGACCCGCAGCGGCTACGGCGCAGTCGAGACGCCGGGCCCCGGATGGGGCTGCGGCCCAAACGCCGCGACTCGGGCGAGCGCTCACCGCAGCTGAGTATTACCAAGAGCGGTGACCGATTATTGCGGCGACTGCTGGTGCAATGTTCGCAATACATTCTGGGACATCACGGCGAAGACTCGGACTTACGGCGCTGGGGTTTGCGCTTGGCGGCGCGCGGCGGCCCCAGCGCGAAGCGCAAAGCGATCGTGGCGGTGGCGCGCAAACTAGCTGTGCTGATGCACCTGCTGTGGCGGCAGGACGTGGCCTTCGATCCCTTTTACCAGACGAACCTGAAACCGGCCATCTAGGATCGGCGCAATGAGTTTTGAAAAGAGCGTTCTGAGAAAAGCGTTTCAAGAAAGAGCATTCGGGAATGAACATTTTGAAAGAGCGATTTTGAAAGAGCGTTTCGAGAAAGGGCATGTCGAGAAGGGAGCGTTTCGAAAGGAGCGTTTCGAAAAAGAGCAAGGAAGGCGGCGTGAAGCAGGAACGCTGAGTCGAGAGAAGGTTCAGGAAGGCGGCGCGAAGTAGGAACGTTGAGTTGAGGGAGGGTTCAGGAATCGCAACAGCGAAGGGACAGACCGAGTTCGCGGCGACTGCGAGTCCACGTCCGGCCGGGAGAGGCCGAGACAGAGAGAGCAGCGTCGTGAGACCGAACTTCATAGAGCACCGCGTCCAGAGCGACGTCAAACGAGTGCGGATGGAAGCCCGGTCGAACGTCCCATCAGCGAAAACGACTCCCCAACCCTCCCTTGACAACGACGAGCCTCCTCATGGAAGGCGTGGACGGAAGTCCACGCTCAAGCCGCTCACCGCCGCGAGCAAGTGGATTTTTCTCCAACTGGGCAGCACTATTGCCGCCAACAGCCTAAACCACCACAACCCGTGAGCGCGCCGTCAGGGAGTGGTTACGGAGCCGCGACCGTGAGGGAGCGGTCGCTACACCAGAGCTATCCACCGCGGTTGGCTTCTCCGCTCAGCAGAAGTGGCGCACGCTGGAAAGCGTGCCGTGCCACCATCCATGGCGTCGACACTCGTGTCGACGTATTTCAAGGTCTCTCCACCCGGTCGATAACAACGACTTCAACCGCCCCCGTCTGCTCCTCCAATCTCAGCCCCAGTTGTTCGGGAAGCGCGGCGAGGAGAGCCTCCTTTCCCGCAGTGTCGGGTCCGGCCTCCCACTCAAGCTGGAACCAATGCTGACCTTCGATTCCGGTCCTGTCCAGCACGGGACGATCGAGTCCCGGTGCTCCCCCCAGCTTCTCGGCAAGCTCGGGCAGGTCCTTGTACGAATAAAGTCCTGCCTTGCCAGGCTGAAAGGGTGACTTGTCAGCAAACCCCGCTGTGAAAGCCTCCTGCTCCTTTCGGCCACCGAGTTTTGGCCCGCCCTCTGCAACGACAAGCCAATAAACAGGCACTTCTCTCGTTTCGCGGTGCGACACCAGTTTGAAAAGATCTTCCAGCAACACCTGAATATTTTCCGCAATCGAGGATAGGTAACCGGACTCTCTGTCTTCGCAGTGAGGTCGAAGCGTTCCGTGGAGATCCAGTTCGGACCCGAGATTTGACTGCGCTGGACGCCATGAGCGAACACCAGTAGCTCTTCGAGTGTCAGCCTGCTTCCTGTCACGCGCTCGCCCTGAATGCGCACTCCCGCTCGGGCCGGGGACTGGGTTGTGCTTAGCGTCACCGAAACGGATTCGAATGTCTCCGGGGTCGCCGCGGGCTGCCCAAACGCCGCGATTGAAATGAATGCGAACAGGCTTGCTGTTGAGATGAGCCCAAAGGTTTTCATACACGGATGACGGCTACGGGCCGGAGCACGTGCAAGTGAAAACTCGATCGTCCCCTCTCCACCCGCCGGGGACGCTCAGCCCGTCTCCACCAGTTCTAAGTGATACCGTGTGCTGGACCAAACGGGCCGCCCGTCTTCATCAGCCCGTGTTGCTAATTCGTCAGCCACTTCAAACACATCCGCGGCTCATGCGTACCGCTGGTTCATTGGTACCGTTGGTTCATTCCGAACCGGCCGCTTCCCAGTTGAGTTCCTCCGGAATGGGAGATCCCAGATTTTGATGCTCAACTTGCCATTGAGCCAAACCAAGGGCCCATTCCTTCGCCTTCTCAAGCTCAGGTGGACCGGGAAAGCAGCATGTTGAACGGGAAGCCGTTTGGCGACTGGCGAGGCGAATCAACCACGAGCCGATCTCGTAGGTTAGATCGACGCTCAAGGTTGCGTCGTGCTCGGCGCGGTAGTGAGTTGGAGACGTCACGTTGAATCCTCCAGGGAATATCCTTCTACGTTAGATAGCGTAGAAAGTGACGGAGAGGGGCCAGCGATCTTCAGCGACCGCGGAATCGTAGAGCCGCCGGGATCAATGACGAGAACACGCTTTTCTGACAGGTATCGCGTGGACAAGGGCTATGTAGTTCGTTTCGTGGGGCTTAGTCCTGCCTCCGGGCGGAGGCTGCTCTGCAGCCACTCTGAGATAATCCCCGCCTACGCGGGTGGATGTACTATCGGCCCGGTCGAGGAAATCGCTATTGAGCGACTTGGTTGCTTACTTCATGGCGCATGAGCCGCAGGTTGCTGGCCGATCCTGATTCGTGGCGAGCTGGTAGGGGCGAGGCGAGCCTGACCCGTAAACAAAGCGTTACTGTTTGCGGCGGTGCTGCAGGAACCAGTTGTAGAGGTCCCATCCTTCGTACACACGCGTCCAGACATCGTGCGGTAGGTCTTCGTGCACTGTGAACCGAACGTCGGGATGTCCGGCCTCCTCCAAGGCTACCGCCGACTGAAGCACCCACTCGGGCCGCACCACTTGGTCCCGGCCCCCGGTAATGATCCAGATCGGCAGCTTCGCTGCAGCAATGCGGGGCAGGGCCTCCGGATTCGCGGCGCCGCAAATCGGCGCCACTGCCGCCCAACGGGAGGGGTACGCCCCCGCGTAGTGAAACGTGCCGAACCCGCCATAACTCAAACCCGTGACGTAGAGACGTTCCGAGTCAGCCCGGTATTCCTTCAGGGTCGCATCGACCATGTTCAGTACATCCTTCTCGTAGACCCACCACCCTTGCGGCGGGCCTTGCGGGTCCCAGCGCGGTTTTTCTCCCGTGATCTCACGAGTCATCGGCGGGGGCTCCCGCTCGCCTTCTGGCTCTTCCCGACGCGGTGTTCGAGGGCGGTCCCGTGGCGGCATCTGTGGAGAGACAATGATGAAGGGTAGATCGCGGCCCTTCTGCCAGACTTCTTTGAGAGGGCCGTGCAACAGCAATTTTTCCAGGTCGGCCTTTCCGTCGCCCCGCTCGCCGCCACCATGCAAGAAGAGGATCACCGGCCACAGCTTCCCGGTCTCGGTTTCATACCCCTTGGGTAGAGATAAGACGTACTCGCGCTTTTCTCCGGTGACAGTGCTGACATACGGCTTTCGCAGCAACTCTCCTTGTGCGCGTCCGTCAATGTCCGCCGCATCGGCGACGCCGGCCAGTAGCGCCGCGGACAATACCAGGAGAATCATTTTCATCTTGTCTTCCTTTGCGTCCCAGAGCGGAATCCTGCCGCGCTGCTCGGTGGCAAGCCTCGAAGCCCGCTGCTCCGCGCATATTTCGCAACCCACGGAAATTCGCATCTGATACTCTAGCACGCGCCACGAGCGGGAAGGTTCCCCACCCCCTTTTCCTTAAGGCCGTGGACCAGCCGGCAAGGTATTCGCGGTGGATATCGACCAAGGTCTGAGCGATCATCTGAGCGAGCGAGCATCTGAACGAACGAGCCAAGGACGCAGGTCTGAGCAACCTCAAAGCTGTTCTTGCGGCCCCCTAGTTCTTGCCTCTAATGACCCGCTGCTGAGCGAAAAGTCGGTGGACATTGTCTTTGTCTGCGACGCGATCCACCACGTCCAGGATCGCCAAGGCTATTTCGCGAAGGTGTCTAGAGCCCTGCGGCCCGGCCACCGTCTTGCCATCGTGGACTTCTACAAACGAGAGACGCCGGTGGGACCGCCCGTGGCCATGAAGATTGCCAGGGAAGACCTCATCTCGGAGCTGCGGGAAGCTGGTTTCGTGCTGGCGCGCGAATTCGATTTCCTGCCGCATCAATACGTGGGAAATAGTTTGGCGGGCGTCGGCGATCTCAAGCTGTCGTACCACTTCGATGGAGGGCTATCGTTGCCGGAACGTCGCCCATGGCCTCGAAAACCAAGAAGAAGGGTTTCTGCCATTGGCCGCAGCGGGCCCATCGGCGGCCTGACGGGCGATCACGAGGGGACAGACGGGGAACTGTTCCTCTATCCTATCTCCAGTCCGGAACGACGGGTAAATGACGGCGGGCAGTCTTTCCGCAAGTAGCTAGCCGATCGCGGATCGCTTCCGCAGATGGTCGACGATCCGGGAGTTCTGGATCTTCAGTCAACCCAGCGCCGGTAGCAAGGATCTATATGGCATAATTGATGGATTCCTACCGAAAAGGATCGAGGTCTTAGGTCTCCGTTGGCCCGGAATCTCGACGAGATACGCATATGTGAATAGGTCGTGATTCAGTGAATATCGTTAAGGACAAATATCGGGGTAAAACCAGGTACTTCCACGTGATTGCTGAGCTGGTCCGAGCGGCGCAGTACCGGGGTATTACTACCTATCAGGACATCGCCGACATCATGGGTCTTCCGTTGCTGGGCTCTCACATGGGAGCTGAGACCGGCCATGTCCTGGGCGAAATCTCAGAGGACGAAGTGCAAGCGGGTCGCCCGATGCTCAGTGCGGTTGCGGTCGGCGTCCGTGGCAGACCGGGCCCTGGTTTCTACACGCTTGCGAGAGATTTGGGACGCATAGCTGAGGGTGAAGATGAGCTGGCCTTTTGGGAAAGGGAACGCCAAGCGGCGTATGAAGCGTGGAAACGTCCACTTCCGGAATGTGCGGGTAGCAAACTGCCTAACGAGCCGCGGCGGGCGACGGCCAAAAAATAGGACGCTTCTGACCAGGTTGTCGGGCGCATTTGGATCTCGAAATGGATACGAGATACGCGATAGGGGACGGAGTTCGAACTCGCCATTCTCGGGGCCTAGAGCGCTCGGCTCTAAGCCGCGTGCTGCCAAAATGGAGACTCAAGGGATTTATGAGTCGATAACTGTAGGCTAGCCCCAGGCTAGCTAGGCTGCCTCGCAACAATCTCTCGGCCCGCTCCCAGCAACGTTCGGGCGCAGTTCCTGACTCGCGAAATCACAAATAAGGAAGTGCAACGATGCCAGATCACGCTTACGCCCTGCGAGACGACCTGCAGGCCCAGGACATCCAGCTTGACCAGCTGTTCTTAGACCCGAACAACCCTCGTTTCGCTGGAAGCGGGTGGCAGGACGTACCGGAAGACAGGATTGTCCTCGAGTCCACTCAGAGTGAGGTTCTGCAGCGTCTCCTCGATGACTTCGAAGTTAGCAAGCTGCGGGCCAACATGGAGATAAACGGGTTTCTTCCAATCGATCGCATCGTAGTCAGGCAATTGTCAGGTGACGCCTATGTGGTCCTTGAAGGTAACCGGAGAGTCTGCGCGGCCAAGGAGCTCCGCCGTGTTGCCGCCCGCGCCCCCGCCATCCCGAGTG
>CBDCYS010000029.1:0-47017 GCA_965224215.1 Bryobacterales bacterium
GTTCGTCGCGAAATAAATTCCAGCGGCAATGATAGTTGCCGAGGCGACACCGAGGGCGGCATATAGCGGCGTTTTTCGTTTTGACCGCTCGACTTTAAGCTGCGGTGGAAGAGCCTGCGTGACATCCGCCGCGGCTTCCTCCTGAATTCGCTCAACGTCCGCTAGCAGTTCATTGATGTGCTGGTAGCGGTTTTTGCGGTCCTTCGCCAGCGCGGTGAGGATAATTCGTTCCAGCTCGGGCCGAATCGCTGTCGAGATCGAACTTGGCGGTTCCGGCTCTTCGTTGACAACGGCGTAGATAACAGCAACATCCTGGTTCCCCTGAAAGGGGCGCCTGCCGCTGACCATTTCATAAAGCACCACACCGAAAGACCAGACGTCGCTGCGGTGATCCAACTCCTCGCCCATGATCTGCTCGGGAGACATGTAGGCGGCTGTTTCCAGGCGGGCGCCCGGAACGCTGATTTTGGTCTGGCCGGAAAGACGGGCCAAGCCGAAGTCCAAGATCTTCGCCACGCCATCGGTGGTAACGATAATGTTCGCGGGCTTGATGTCGCGGTGGACGATGCCTTCTTTGGCGGCTTTGGACAGCCCTTGGGACACTTGGCGGCAGATGTCCAGAGCTTCCGAGGTGCGCATGGGACCGCGGTCTATCTTCTCTTTCAGCGTCTCGCCGGCGTAGTAGCCCATGACGATGAACAACTGTCCATCGGTCGTCTCGTCGATCTCGTGGATCGTACAAATGTTGGGATGATCCAGTGAAGACGCTGCCTTGGCCTCGATGATGAAGCGCTGTTTTTCTTCTTCCTGGCCGTCGATCGACCGCGGCAGGAACTTCATTGCGACGAACCGCTCCAGGCGCAGATCGCGCGCCTTGTAGACGACACCCATTCCACCTCTGCCAATCTTGGCGGTAATCTCGTAGTGAGATATAGTCTGGCCGATCATCGCTATTTTGAGTGATAAGTCAAGGGTATCCGATGTGGCTGGCGGGGTCAATTGTTCTGGGGGCCCAGGGCCCGAATCAAGCAGATTTTTCTCAGCTAAACGCCTGTTTCGATTGTCGTGGTGCAAAACAGGCAACAGAATAGGGCGTTCCAAATAGTGCTGTACGTCTGGAGGGGATCGTACGATAGTAGTTCTGAGACGAAGAAGCAGCATCGAAATGGAGTGGAGAGCGGGATGAAAGCGATAATTACCGGCTCGGGAAGCCTGATCGGCTCGGAATGCGTCCGGCTGCTCAGTGAGCAAGGATGGGAAGTCGTCGGCGTCAACAATGATATGCGGCGCCGATTCTTCGGAGCGGAAGGATCGACCAAAGCCACTACGGAGGATCTGCGGCAAAGGTATCCTCTTTACCGCCATCACTCAATCGATGTAGCGGACCGCAACGCTGTCCGCAATCTAGTGGAGCAAGAGCGGCCGAACTTCATCGTTCATACGGCGGCGCAGCCATCGCACGACAAGGCGGCCGAGATTCTTTACTTAGACTTCGATGTCACCTGAATTATGCACTGCCGGTGCACCTGGTGAGGGCTGAGCCGCCAGGCACCATTTGGGGACCTCCGAAAACATGGGGTAAAAAGGTAGGCTGGCAAAGATTTCAGCTTCGCCAGTCAACCCCAAGGAGGTCACCCAAATGGTTACCAAACGAAAACAGCATAGCTCCCGAAGGCCCGTCAAACAAGGCCCCGGCGCGAGGGCCCCGCGGCCCAATAAAATCGGGGCTGCCACGCCCTATCACTTCCGTGGCAAGAATCTGACTCCCTACGGCGGCTTGCTGCCCGTCGCCACCCTGCTCGAAAAACTCGGCTTCCAAGCGCTGCTGGAAGAAACCCTCACGACCAAACGGATCACCCGAGCCATGAGCCCCTACCAGTTCGTGCTGGCCCTCGTGCTCGGCCTCTATGTCGGCTTTGCGCGGCTCAACCAACTCCGCTTCATCGCTCGCGACCCCATCCTGACCGGCATCTTGCAAGTGACGCGTCTGCCGCCGCAGTCCACGCTGTGGCGCTTTCTGGCCTCGCTGCACCTCAACGTGGCGAAGCAGATCCTTTCCATTCAGCGCCAGCTGCGGGAACGAGTCTGGGCCGCGGCCCACGTGAAGTTGGAGACGGTGACGCTGGACACCGACACCACCGTGCATACCCTCTACGGCCGCCAGATGGGCGGGCGCAAGAGCTACAACCCCAAGAACAAGGGCAAGCGCAGCTACCAGCCGATACTGACCTTCCTGGCCGAGACGCGCGAATACCTGATGGGCGGGTTGCGCAACGGCGACCGGCCCACGGGCCGACAGATCGCCGCCCACCTCGAGAGCGCTTTCCGGACTTTGCCGGGCGGCGTGAAGAAAATCCTGGCGCGGGCCGATTCCGGCTTTTATTGCTGGGAGGCGGTGGAGGCCTATGAAAAGGCGGCTTGTCAGTTCGTCATCGTGGCGCGCAAAACGCGGCGCCTGGTCGAGCGCTTGCAGCAAGCAGAATGGAAACCCTCCCCCCGCTCCGACGCGGACGCGGAATGCGAATTCCTCTACCAACCGCAAGGCTGGGCGCGGGCCTGCCGTTTCCTGGCGCTGCGTTACGAAAACGAGCCCAAGGCCGGCGCGGCCGAGCAATACCAGTTGTTCGCCACCAGCGCTTACACCTACCGCGTGTTTGTCACCAATCTGGCCGAGCCGATCGCGGCGGTGGTGTGGTTTTACAATCAGCGCGCCGGAGCCGAGAACCTGATCAAGGAGGCCAACAACGACGCCGGGCTGGCGGCCCATCCCTCGCGCCGCTTTGACATGAACCGCAATCACTTTCAGTTGGCCATGCTGGCCTACAATCTCAACTGCTGGCTGCTGCTGTTCAACCGCGAAGCCCAGGCCAGCGTGGAGACGCTGCGGCACACCACCCTGGCGACGGCGCGGCTGCGTTTTCTGTTCGTGGCGGCCAAGATCTGGCGGCACGCCGGCAGAACGGGTGTCAGCTACAGCGATCATTATCAGGAAAAGGGCCTGTTTGAACGGCTGATGCGACGGCTGCGGGCGATGGGGCCGCCGGGATCGAGCTTGGCGCCGGTGGTGGAGGGTGCGCTGAGCTGAGGGGCACTCCATGCATAACTTTTCATGCACTCGCCGCAACGTACTGGGAACACGCCGCTTGCCAGCCCGCTTTTGCCCTGCCGGGATCAGGAGGCGGCTCAAACGGGGCGGGAAACAGCAGAAAAGACGACTTGCGAAATCACTGAGTTGACACGAGTGCCGCTATCGCCACAACTCCATCGACGATGGCTACGCCGAATCTGTGCATAATTCAGGTGTCAATACGGTCGGGACGCACAACTTGCTGGTCGCCGCGCACGATTTCTGTCCGGAGTCGCCCTTCGTCTTCACCAGCACGAACAAGGTCTATGGCGACCGGCCCAACCAGCTACCGCTGATCGAGAAGGAGACCCGCTTCGACTACGCGGGCGGGCTAGACGGCGTCGATGAGACGATGTCAATCGACCAGTGTTTGCGCTCACCATTTGGCGCTTCCAAGGCGGCCGCTGACCTGTTTTGCCAGGAGTTCGGCCTCTACTTTCAGATGCCGGTCGGCGTTTTCCGCGGCGGCTGTCTGACGGGCCCGCAACAGTCGGGGGTTCAACTGCACGGCTACCTCAACTACATCGTCAAGTGCGCCGTAGAGGGTCGTCCATACACGATCTTCGGCTACAAGGGAAAACAGGTTCGCGACCAGATCCACGCGCGGGATGTTGCCCGTCTGTTCCTGGCGTTCTTCCAGAACCCGCGTTGCGGAGAAGTTTACAACATGGGCGGAGGCCGTGACAACAGCATTTCTGTTCTCGAGACGGTCGAGATGCTCGCCGCGCTGGACTGCCAACTTTCCTACACGGTCAGCGAGACGAACCGCAAGGGCGACCACATCTGCTACATCAGCGATCTGAGTAAGATCCGGAGCCATTTCCCGGCTTGGGAACTCGAATTCGATGTACCGGCAATCATCGAACAGATCGTCAAACATCATCGGCATCCGGCCGCCAAATCCGATAACCCCAGTCCCGCCGTCAGTTGCCATGCCTGATGCGGAGTCTAGCTCCAATACCGCCGCTATGGGATAGGCCGACGACTATTTTGTTGAGCGCACTCGTCATGCCGGACGTACCGTCGAATACGCGTCTTTGACCAATGGGGGTGGTCAAGCAGGCTGCCCCTCGCAATGACGCGCCTTTCACGCACTTCGCCGCATCCGATGATAACAAACGCGGGCTAGTGTCCGAACCAGGCTCCAGGAAAAAACGGGCCTCTGGTAGGGCTTTTTGGACTGGTTGAATCCGTAGTATTTCGGTGTTACAAATTCGCTCAAGCGCTACCATAAGACTGAGTTTTGCTCACACCAACGTTCGGGCGGCGGCCGCCTTGGTTTCGTGCCTGCAGATCTCGCCGCCGAACGCGCATGCATTCGGCGTCAGCACACGCCGCTGCATTGCCAGCACAAGATGATCGAAGAAGCCGAAGTTCCAGACGCTGGCTTCGTCCCTGACGAGGGGGTGGCCGAAGGCGTGCGAACTTGGCCCGACCGGCTTGTTGTTCCGGCTGCTGCCGTGCTCGCGGTGTGCTACATCACGGACGTGTCGCTGCAGGCATTCTTGCGGCCTCTGTGGTTTGATGAACTGATTTCCTACTACGTGACACTCCTGCCGGACCTCGGTACGCTGTGGGAAGCTTTACGCCAAACAGCAGACGGACAACCGCCTGTTCTGCATCTTGCCATGAGATCCTCGCACGCATTGTTTGGCACGGGTGAATGGGCCACCCGGCTGCCCTCCATCGCCGCCGTTGGCGCGATGAGTTGGGCGCTTTACGTTTTTGTGGGCCGCCGCGCGGGAGCGGTCTACGGTATCGCGGCCACTCTTTTCGCTTGGAATACTTGGGCCTATGAGTATGCATACGAAGCCCGGCCCTATGGTTTGCTGATGGGCTTGACGGGTCTCGCGTTTCTTTGCTGGCGGGCAGTGGCCGGGGAACGGCGAAACTGGGCTTTGGCTGGGCTGGCGGCTTGCCTGGTGGCATTGATGTCCAGCCATTACTACGCCGGCCTGCTAGTCGTGCCGCTTGCTGTCGGCGAGCTGGAACGGACTCGCGTGAGAAAGATGATCGATCGGGCGACTTGGTGTGTTCTGGGTTTGTCGCCCTTCGCGCTGCTTCTTCACTTGCCTCTTCTTCTCGGCGTCCGCGCAGAGTATCTGACGGGCTTTTGGAGCCCAGTGGAATGGATGGATCTCTACGGGTTCTATATTTTTTTGCTGGCGCCGGTATTCATTCCCGTGTGTCTGACGTTGCTTGTCCTCGTGATCGCGAATCGCTTTGCCCGCTCCCCCGGCACCGCCCCCGGCAGGAGTTGGCCCCGCGTGTTCCCGTCACACGAACGGGCTGCCCTTTACGCTCTGGCGGCTACGCCTATAGTGTACGTGCTAGCCACCACAGTCTTAACTGGAGCGTTCGTCTATCGCTATCCGCTGGCGGCAGTTTTCGGCATCAGCGCTATGTTCGCCGAAGTACTGTGTTCTTGGCTGGGACCACGCAGCAAAGCAGCTTGGTTCGGTTGCGCGGTGCTCTTCGGGGCGTTTCTCGTCAACCGGCTCGTCCCAAGCACTCGGTTGCTGGGTCAGTCGACGCCCCACCAACGGATCGAGGCCGCACTTGATCAGGTCCGGTCGGACACGAAAAACTCCTCCGAGCCGATTGTTTCCTCTTCGCCGCAACTCTATCTCCAATACAACCACTACGCCGCCGCGACCTTGAGATCAAGGTTCGTTTACGCCGCAGATCCGGAAGCCGCGATCGAATTCACCTCCGCCAACAGTTGCGACGTAAGTCTAATCAAGCTGGCGCCCTGGAGCCCCGCTCGCGTCACCGACTACGAGCGGTTTCTTGCCGAGAATTCTTGTTTTTTCGTCGTGCATCACAAAAATCGGCGCTTCAGTTGGATGGTTGCCCGGCTGCGTTCGGAGGGTGAAGAATTGGAGGTGGTTAGCGATGGCGAAGCGCAACAGGTGCTTAGACGCTGCAAAGAGACTGCGCCCATCTCAACCAGCCATGTGCAGCGCAGAGGTGCGGCCTTGCGGGCTGGCTAATCTGTTTTGCGGGCGAGGATGAACATGTTGTCGCGCAGGTTGATGGGTATGCCAAAGTTTCCAACGCCCCAGCGACGCGAGAAGTCAGCTGCCTTGTGCCATAAACTGAGTCCCTGCCAGCGGGCAAGGGTCTGCAATACATACTGGATGGAAAAGCGCTTGCCGATTCGATGCAGGGCGGTTACGGTAAGGCCGCTCGCCTCGAGCAGCTTTCGAATTGACTCTTGCCCGAACAATACGAGATGTTCCGGTGGCACGACCAGGTGCCACTTCAGCCCCAGCAGGCGGGCCAATAGGCTCCCGGCATCCGGCGTGTTCAATGCAAGAGTCCCGTCTGGACGCAGCAGACAGCATGCCGCCTTCAACGACTCGCTAGGATCGTTGACATGCTCGATGACGTCCCACATCGTGATGACATCGAAGCTTGCGTCTGGCAGATTCAGTTCTTCCAGAACACCGCAGTGTACGGTCAAATTCTTTTGAGAGGCCACGAGTGATGCGTACTGGGACGGTTCAACGCCGCAAGTCTTCCATCCACGCCGCCGAGCCAGGTCGAGGAAGAACCCAGTGGCTGCACCAACGTCGAGCAAGTCGCCCAGTTGCGGGTGACGCTCGGCCAGCAGATCCAGATACGACTCAAACGTATCCGTCATGGCGGATTTGTCTAGGTCATAGTCGACGTAACCGAACCCGTCTCGTGCACCGGCAAAATAGTCCTCGGAGTAAATTTCCAGATTTCCTTGGGGAAGAGGCCAAACGAAAAGCAGCGCACACTCGCCGCAACGATAAAAGGGGAATCCGTTCTTATCCCCAACATGCGGCGCTATCGAGCCGCAAACCAGGCAGTGGGCCGTGTGATCTTTTTCTATCTCGCGCATGGATGCCGAAACATCAAGTCTCGTTTAGCCCGCCCAAACCGCAGGGAACCGACAAGCCGTCCAGGAAGCACGCCCGACTCCCCAGCGATAAAAAACTACGGGGAACGACATCCGCAACCCTCGCCGCCGCTTTTCCTCGTCAGTGTCGGCGCCGGTGTCCGTCAGAGCGAAAACAAGGTTGGGTCGAAATGATTTCGTTCGACAGTATATCACGGGTCCTAAACGAGGACCTCGGCAATGGGCGGCGGACCTGCCTGAGTCGGCATTCCCGCCGAGGAAAGGGATAGCCATGGCCTTACTGTGTGTTGTCGTCCCCACTCTCAACGAAGCGGAGAACGTGGAAGCGTTGATCTCTCGCCTAGAAAACGCGCTGGCCGGGATCGACTGGGAAGTCACATTCGTCGATGACGACAGTTCGGACGGAACCTCTGATCTGGTCCGGCGGATATCTACGCAAAAACCGCATGTGCGAGGGATTCAGAGGCTGGGCCGTCGAGGATTGTCATCGGCTTGCATTGAGGGCATGATGGCCAGCGCGGCGCCCTATCTAGCGGTTATGGATGGCGATCTCCAGCACGACGAGGGCATTTTGGTGCGGATGCTGGAGAAACTGCGCGGCGAAAACCTGGATTTGGTTGGCGGGAGCCGTAATATCGACGGAGGCAGTATGGGGGCGCTGGTGGGCCTGCGGCGTCTATTGAGTGATTTCGGGAGATTCCTCAGCCGCCTGGTCTGCCGCTGTGAGATTCAGGATCCAATGAGCGGCTTCTTTGTCTTGGATCGGCGCTTTCTCGACATTAGCGCGCGGCGTATGTCGGTCACAGGATTCAAGATTCTCGTAGACTTGATTTCCTCCTCACCCAGGCCGGTGAGGCTCGGCGAGGTTGCCTACCGCTTCAGGAAGCGGGAGCGGGGGGAGAGCAAGCTCGAATCAACGGTCCTCGTCGAGTATCTTTTCTTGATTGCCGAGAAGCTAGTCGGAGGTTTCATTCCTCTCCGCTTTGTGCTGTTCGTTTTCGCCGGTTTGGGGGGCGCCCTGCTTCATGTTGGCATCTTGGGCGGCTTATATGTCGGGCGCGGCGTTGAGTTTCTTACGGCTCAGGCGATCGCCACTATAACCGCCATGACCTTGAACTTCCTGTTGAACAACTGGCTCACATTTCGTGACCGGCAGATCCGCGGATGGAAGTTGATTGCCGGTCTGCTGTCCTTCTATGCGGCTTGTTCCATTGGAGCTCTGACGAATCTGGCGTTGGCTCAATTCCTATTCGCCCGAGACATCCCGTGGTATCTAGCAGGAGTACTCGGTGTCTCTGTGGGCTCGGTCTGGAACTTCAGCGTCACGTCTGTCTTCATTTGGCGCAGTCGAAAAACTACACCGCGGCCGGCGCCGGCAGCAGTTCAGAGCGCTGTAGCTGTGGTCGAAACGAACCTGCCTCGCTCGCAAAGGACGGACCGTCCGGCGGTCTGAGCGAACTGGACATTTCTACTTGATTTGAAATCGTTCTGGGGTTGCGGGGCTCCGAATCTAGTGCATTCTTCTCAGCTAAACGTCTGACCCGTGTGTCGTGGTGCAAAACAGGCAACAGAATAGGGCGTTCCAAATAGTGCTGTACGCTTGGAGGGGATCGTACGATAGTAGTTCTGAGACTAAGACACAGCATCAAACTGGAGTGGAGAGCGGGATGAAAGCGATAATTACCGGCTCGGGAAGCCTGATCGGCTCGGAATGCGTCCGGCTGCTTAGCGAGCAAGGATGGGAAGTCGTCGGCGTCGACAATGATATGCGGCGCCGATTCCCAGTCGCCAAATCCGAGCACCCCGGCCCCTGCGTCAGTTGCGATGCCTGACGCGGAGTACAGCTCTCTGCGCTCGCTTGGTGCGCGGGCCAGATGGATCGTCATTGGAGCCTTCGCGGCCGGCTTCCTTTTTGCCATAGCCAACGCGGCGATAGCCCCGTTTTGGTCGATGAACTTCTCACTTTCCACGTGTCGCGATTGGGAGACCCGACCGAGATTTGGGCAGCGTTGGAGAATACCGCCGACGGACAGCCTCCACTAAGCTATCTGTTTACATTATGTTTTCACCGCCTGCTGGGAGAGACTGAGTTCGCCACGCGGCTGCTGTCGTTGTTGGCGTTGGCCATTGCTACTTACGCATTCTTTTTTGGGATCGCGGAGCGAATCGGAGCCTTATACGGCGTCATCGCCACTGGGTTTCTTTGGACGACGCTCCTTTTCCAATACTCCTTTGAAGCTCGCCCGTATGCTCTGCTCACGGCTTGCGTTGTACTGTCGCTGCTGCTTTGGAGGCGGGCGTGCGAAGGGCAGGGGAGGCGCGGCGCTCTGCTGGGTCTTGCCTGCGTGGTGGCTGTTGCCATGGGAAGCCACTACTACGCCATATTCTCGCTGTTCCCCCTCGGAGCCGGTGAGCTGGCGCGGACTTGGCGCCGCCGAAAATTCGATCTGCCTTTTTGGCTGGCGCTGGCCATTGGCTCGGCAACGGTGCTGCTCTACCTCCCGCTGATCGAGGGAGCACGCCAAGCCTACCAGGAGGGGTTCTGGAGTCCGGTGAGGTGGGGACATCTAGCAACCTTCTACTTTGAATGTTTGAAAACCAGCGGCCTTTCGCTGCTGGCCTACCCGTTTCTGATGGCAGTCAACTGGAACACTGCCCAAACACCGACCAATGAAAAGACCATGGGCAACTTTCCATTCGAGGAAACCGTCGCAATGTGGGCCTTGACATTGTCGCCGCCCCTCACCGTCCTGGCTGTGATGGGGACGACTGGCGCCTATGTATTTCGATACTCGCTTCCAGCCGCCCTGGGATTGGCCTGGCTCTATGCCATTTTCACCCGTGGATGCGCGCACGGGCGACCGCGAACTGCTTGGATAGTGATGGGCATCGTGGCGGCATCGTTTGTTTTTCAAGGCACGAGACGAGGGGCTGATCTCGTGAACGACTACCGGCGCGGTTTCCTAAGCGGAAGCACTTTCGCATCGATGGAAAAGCTAAAGCCGGCGCCTCACCTGCCGATCGCGGTAACTTCACCCTTTGACTATTTGACTTTCCACTACTACGCTCCCGAGCCGTGGCGGTCGCGCTTAGTCTATCTCAGTGACGCCGAAAGGTGCCTCAGCGTGACCAATATTAACACTCCAGAAGTGGCTTTGAACTTGTTCAACCTGAATTATGCACTGCGGCGTGGACCTGAGGAGGGCTGAGCCGCAAGAGACCATTTGGGACCCCCGAAAACATGGGGTAAAAAGGTAGGCTGGCAAAGATCCCAGCTTCGCCAGCCAACCCCAAGGAGGTCACCCACATGGTTACCAGACGAAAACAGCATAGCTCCCAAAGGCCCGTCCAACAAGGCCCAGCCGTGACGGCCTCGCGGCCCAATAAAATCGGGGCTTCGACGCCTTACCACTTCCGCGGCAGGAAGCCGACTCCCTACGGCGGCTTGCTGCCGGTGGTCGGGAGGGCGCTGATCTGAGAGCCTGGCTATGCGCTATGCATAAAATTTTATGCACTAGCCTTAACGCACTGGAAACACGTCACTTCCGAGCGAGGTTTTGACGACGCGGATTCTGGGTGGGAAGGGAAACCGGACACGGAGAAGCCAAAAGGCCAGTTGCCGAGCTACCACCTCACGACGACCGCCAACCCGCTACGAACGCAGCCACACTCGCAAAGTGAATCTGTGCATAATTCAGGTGACAGCAACCGCCGCAGCCGAGCCGACAAAGCCGGCCCCACCTGTCACTAGCACGCAGCTATACATTGAATGCGGTTTCGCGAGACGTAGCTATTTCACGGTCCGACCGTCTGTGGCATGGGTTCGAGACGTAGCATGGGAACCGGCGGAAGTCGTGTTCTGACGAACGTAGTCCCCCCGTGAAAGATGTTTCTCAAGCCACAAATAAAGAGTAATGAAAAGGTAGCGACTGCCCATTTCCTTGATTCTCAGTTTGGACAGGCCACTGGTTCGATTTCGCCAGGAAATCGGAATCACGGCGAAACTGCACCCCCGCACGATTGCCTTGAGCGGCATTTCAACAGTGAGGTTGAAGTGGCGCGAGATCAGCGGCTGCATCGCCTCCACCGCGCATCTGCGATACAGCTTGAAGGCGTTGGTCGTGTCGTTGAACGGGATACGGAACAAAACCTTTATGAACCAATTCGCCAAGCGGTTGATGAAGAGCTTATGTTTGGGGTAGTCAACCAGTTTCGATTCCGGCAGGAAACGAGAGCCAAAGACGCAATCATAGCCCTCGCCGAGTTTGCGATAGCAGCGCACCAGATCTTCGGGATCATCGGACAAGTCGGCCATCATCACTGCCGCCACGTCACCGCGGAAAACCTGAAGACCTTTTCGGACCGCCATTCCGAATCCGTGCGGCTCGAAACAGTGCGCCAGGCGGATCCTACGCTCGTAGACGGACAGATCTCGTACGACGCTTGCTGTTGCGTCCCGGCTGCCATCATCGACAACGACGATTTCAAACGGAATCTTTTCACGGTCGAGGACTTCGATCGTTAAGCCGATCATGACGGCTACCGAATCTTCCTCATCCCGAGCGGGAATAATAATTGAAAACAGCATCTCTTGTCCGGCGCACCCGCTTGCCACGACTCAGCTGTGACTTTGTAGCTCAATCTTTGGACGTCAATCTCTCCTTAGTTTAATCGTACTGGTGGGTCTGCCCCTAGCCAAAGATCACCTTAAGACGTCGGGATTAATGCATTATGCCGCTGGGACTTGTGCATAGGAACCTTTGCTGGGCAGACTGGATGGGATAGTTCGTCGTTCTCGGGAAGCTGATGCCCTCTAGCCAGTTCGCGCCTACACCCGAATCCCTATACGCCAGAGAATATAGCCCAGCGCCTCGCGCGCATAGTATTTCGCGCGAGTCCAGGAGCTGTCTCCGCCCGGCGTGCGCGGCGAGCCGTAGACGGTGACACCTTGCTCTTCAAGCATTCTCTTGATGCGGTGGATATGATATCCGTCGCTGACAACAATGCAGGACTCCAGCTCCATGCGGTCCATGATTTCGGCTACTGCCGCCGCGCTTTGCATGGTCGATTGGCCCTCGGTTTCGGCAGTGATGAATTCGGCTGGCACCCCGTGTTCGGAGAGATATTCCCGGCTGACATCGCCTTCGGTGAACTCCGCCCCGATTCCGTGGCCGCCGGTTGTGATGATCCTCGGAGCCAACTGCTTGTTGTAAAGTGCCAAAGCGTGGTCGAGACGCGCCTGCAGTACCGGAGAGGGGCGCCCGCGATACTGGGCGGCTCCTAGCACGACGATGGCGTCGGCGGGACGCGCTTCATCCAAGTAGGCGTACTGTCTGACCTGATAGAAGACTGCCGCGAAATACACCGCCAACAGCGTGACTGCTGACAAGACGAGGATGCCGGCTACTCGATAGGGCCGCGACGTGACCCGCTTGTTCATCCCAGGTATTTCGCCAGTTCCGTCCAACTCACGGCTCCCTGTCTCACGATTCGGGGCTCGGACGTGAGGTCCAAGACCGTGGAGGGTTGACATAGACGTGACCGCCCGCCATCCACAATATGATAGACGCGCCCGGACAACTGTCGCTTCACTTCGTTCGCGGTCGTGGCAGCGGGCTTGCCGGAGAGATTGGCGCTTGTCCCGGTCAGCGGACAGCCGCTGGCGCGGATGAGCCGGCGGACCAGCGGCGCCGCGGGCATGCGGACTGCAACGGTTCCAGTGCCTGCCGTGATGGCGGCCGGGATACATGGCGACGCCGGCACGACGATTGTCAGCGGACCGGGCCAAAACGCCGCGGCGATTCTTCGGAATGCTGGAGGAAGGTCCGGCACGACCTCGTTCAACCGCTCCAGCGAATCGAACAGCAGCAGAATAGGGTTCGACTCGGGCCTCCGCTTGATTTCGAAGATCCGCTCCGCCATGCCCTCCCGAAAAGGGTCGGCAGCCAAGCCGTAGACCGTGTCTGTGGGGACAGCAACGACTTCCCCGCTCCGGATGAGCTGAGCCACACGTCTGATGAGGGGCCATGACGGACGGCACCAGTCGATGGGGAAAACCTTCATCCGCCTACAATGTCGCATTTCTCACCACCAGATGGCCCGATCAGCACTCAGCCGCCTCGCTACGCGGCGCAAGAAAACATCCGGCTCCTGGATCGAAACTCAGTCACTGCCTGAATTCCGCGTTTCCCATCCGCGTTTGGGTGTGCGTTACCATAATAAACTTAACGTTTGCGGCTGAGCCCTTGGGGTAGCATCCGTCGTTAGAGTTCTTGCTGGTCTGCAAGAGCGTCTTGAAACACCAATATCTAGAACTTGCGACAGGCCCGCGTTCTTGAACTACGCTTACCTGAGCGGTTCAAACTCGCTGGCTGCGCCGCATCCTTACCCGTATCGAAATAGAAAGGACACACGTTGTCAGACAAAATCAAACGAACCGGTGGAGGCGCGATTGTTGACTGCCTGCAACGAGAAAAGGTTCCCTTCGTCTTTGGGGTTCCCGGTGGCCAAACCCTCGGCATAATGGATGCCCTCTACCACACGCCCGAGGTCCGTTTCATCACTGTTCATGACGAGCGTGCGGCTGCGCATATGGCCGACGGATACGCCCGAGCCACGGGGCGGCCTGGCGTCTGCTTGACGACGACCGGTCCCGGCGCTACCAATCTTCTGACGGGAATTGGGGGCGCTCTGCACGATTCCAGCCCCGTCATTGCGATCACGGCGAACAATCGAGGCAAGGACCTGGCTCGTGACAACGCGCAAGAGGCAGACCACATTGCGCTGCTGCGGAGCCTGACCAAATGGTCCGTGCTCGTCACCGATGTAGGGCGCATCCCCCACGCGGTGCGGGAGGCTTTTCGCCGCTCGCAGGCACATTCTCCTGGCCCAGTGCATTTGGATTTCACCCGCGAGATTCTGGAAAGCGAGGAAGTCGAGTTCGAGCCCCTGGAGCCGGCGCAGTACCGCTCTGAAAGCCGTCCGCAAGGTGACCCCGCGCTGATCGAGCAGGCGGCGGCTCTTCTCGAACAGGCGAAGGCCCCGACGATATGGGCGGGCCGGGGCGTGCTGGTCTCCGAAGCAACCGAGGCCGTCATCCGGCTGGCGGAGAAGACCGGGGCGGCTCTGCTGACAACCTACAACGGGATCGGAGCCATTCCAGCGGACCATCCACAGGCCCTGGGGCCTCTCAGCCGTCACGGCACCGAGGTCACGAAGAAGGCGCTCGCTGAGACGGACGTTCTCGTGACGATTGGCGCCAGTCTCAATGCACCGACGACTTCCCGCTGGCAACTCGAGCTACCCAAGAAGCTGATCCAGATCGATTGCGACGCGGCGATGATCGGCCGGCATTATCCTTTCACGGTGGGTATCAGCGGTGACGCCGCAGCGGTTGCTAGCCAACTGTGCGAAGCCGAGCAGCGGCTCGGTGCCGAGGGCGGCGATGCGATTAGTGCCGCGGCCGGTGCTGCCGTCGATGAACAACGCCGCTCCCGTATCGCGGGCCTGCAAGAAGCCAAGCGCGCCTGGAAAAATCGCATCTTCCCCAACACCTCGTCCCAAGCGAAACCCATCAAGCCGCAATACCTGATGAAAGCCATGCGGGAAGCTCTGCCACGCGATGCAATTATCGTCGGCGGAGCGGGCAACCCGGGCATCTGGACGAATCTCATCGACGTCTACGAGCCGAGAACCTACATGAAGCCGGTCGGTTTCGGGAATATGGGCTTCTCGCTCCCGGCCGCCATCGGTGCCAAGCTGGCACGGCCCGACCGCCTGGTGGCCTGCGTCATCGGCGATGGTTCGCTGGGAATGTGCATCAGCGAAATCGAAACGGCGGTGCGCGAAAAAGCTCCCGTGCTGATCGTTCTGATGGACAACTTCGCCTACGGCAATATCAAGCAAGAGCAGGAAACCTTCTTTGGGGGACGCTGCCTCGGGGTGGATTTCAGCGACATCGACTTCGCCGCGATCACGCGAGGGTTCGGAGCCCAAGGCCGCCGAGTTGAAGATCCCGCCGAGCTGCCGTCAGCCTTGAGCGAAGCCGCCGCGTCGGGAAGCACCTATCTGCTCGATGTCATCATCGATCCGAGCGAAAACGTCTGGACGGAGCCTTTCTGATATGGCCAACGCATCCGATCAGAACATCCCAAGCCAGGCGCCCAACGGCAAGGCCCCCAACAAGGTTCTGTCGCTCCAGGACGCAGTAGCCCTGATTCACGACGGCGATCAGGTCGCCATCGGCGGCCATAGTCATCGGGGACACCCGATGGGGCTGATCTACGAGATGATCCGCCAGCGCAAGAAAGACCTGCGGCTGATGGGCTGGAACAATGGCATCGACTTCGACATCCTGGTCGGCGCCGGGTGCGTGAGCGAAGTACAGACCTCTTACGTTGGGATGCTCAAACACGGGCTGGCGCTCAATTACCGGCGGGCGGCCGAGCAAGGCGAACTTGCCACCATCGAGGAATCCGAGATCACCGCTCTGGCTCGTTTTCGGGCAGGCGCAATGGGGCTTCCCTTTATTCCCAGCCGCTCGCCGCTGGGGTCGGATTTAATGCAGTTCAATAGGGAGTACAGCGAGACCGCGGATCCTTTCACCGGAGAGAAAATCGCGCTGTTAAGAGCCGCCCAGCCCGACGTCTCGATCATCCATGGCCATACGGCGGACTCGAAGGGCAACGTGCAGTTTGACGCGCGGTATCTGCAGGAAAAAGGTGGAGATATATTCGTCGCCCGCTGCGGCAAGAAGGTCATCGTCAGCGTGGAACAGATTGTCGATACGGCCGAAATTATGAATGAGCCGCATCGAACCGTTCTGCCAGGATTTCAGGTCGACGCGGTCGTCGAGCTGCCGAGGGGCGCTCATCCCTGCGCCTGCGACAAGCGTTACGACTACGACTTGGAATTCATCGACGCCTACTACGAAGCGTCACGCTCTTCCGAAGATTTCGCGCGCTTCCTCGATACCTATGTCAGGGACGTCGGGGACCACCAGGGCTACCTGCGCAAGGTGGGTCTCGCCGATTCAGACGGCCCGCATTCAGACGGCCAAGGAAGGCAGGCATGAGCGCGTTCTCAACGGAAGAGCTCATGACGATCGCCATCGCGCGGGAGCTGCGCAACGACGATGTCGCTTTTGTCGGCCTCGGAACCGGCGGGCGCGCCTTTACTCTGGCGGTGGGCATCCCGACGGCGGCCTGCCAGCTCGCTCGGCTCACGCATGCTCCGGGGCTGTCGCTCATGCTGGGGCCGATCATTAATCCCGACCCCGCTTATCAGCCCCGCAACTATTCGGACGCGAATCTGATTGACTGGCCGAGCGAAGCCCAAATCACGGTGGAAGCCTGCCTGGATTGCTACCCATTGGGAAAGATCACGGTCAGCTTTGTATCAGGCGCTCAGGTGGACGCTCACGGAAACCTCAACGTGGTTGCTATCGGGGATCAGCGGCAGCCGAAAGTTCGCCTGGTTGGCCCGATCGCTCAGACCGACCATCTATCGGCTCCGGCGCGGAATATCATCGTCAACCACCTCGGCAAGCGTACTTTTGTCGAGAATGTGGATTTCATCTCCGGGGCGGGCTATTTGGACGGCCCAGGAGCGCGCGAGGCGGCCGGACTTCCCCCACAAGGGCCTTGGCGCGTGTTGACCGACAAGGCAATGTTCGACTTTCCTGGCGACGATCGGCGAATGGCCGTGAAGTGTTTGTTCCCCGGGAGCACGACTGATGACGTGAGCGCCGGCCTGAGTTTTGAAGTTTCCGGATTGGAAGATGCATCTGTCCTATCGGAGCCGAACGACGACGAATTGAAAGTTCTGCGAGAGAAGGTAGACCCCCACGGATTACTGTTGCGAGGAGGGATCCAGTGAGCACTGCCACGCGCACGATGCCGGTGAAACCTGTCAAGAAAGACAAGACCACAACGCTGGCCGATGTGGTCCGCCAGATCGAAGACGGCAGCACAATCGGAGTCGGCGGATCGCTGGTGCGCCGGCATCCCATGGCACTCATCTACGAGATGATCCGCCAAAACAAACGCGACCTGACGTTAGTCGGCTGGAACAACGCGATCGACATGGACATCTTGATCGGGGCCGGCTGCGTTAAGGCCGTCAAGACCGCATACGTCGGGATGGCGATGCTGGGGCTCGCCCACAACTTCCGGCGGGCGGTTGAATCGGGTGAGGTCAAAGTCTACGAGCATTCGGAAAGCACGGCCATTGATGCGTTTCGCGCTAGCAGCATGGGCTGGACGTTCGTTCCCTCGAAGACCCCGCTGGGCTCTGGGCTCGACGAGCACAACGAAGAAATCAAGTTCATGAATTGCCCCTACACAGGCGATCCCTACTGCGTGTTTCCTGCTTTCGAGCCCGACGTCGCTATCATTCACGCGCATGTTGCAGACCGCTTTGGCAACGTTCAGCTCGACGCCAAGCGGGAGCTGGACAACGAGGTGGATACGCTGATCGCGAAGTCCGCCAAGAAAGTCATCGTGTCGGTCGAGCAGATCGTTAGCGAGGATTTCATACATGCCAATCCGGAGCTGACCATTCTTCCGAAGTTCTTTGTCGATTCCGTGCTGGAGCTGCCGTTCGGCGCTCATCCGACTGCCTGCGACTGCCGCTACGACTACGACTTGAAGTTCATGAGCGATTATCAAGAGCACGCCAGAACACCCGCGAAGTTCCAGGAGTTTTTGAAGCGCTACGTTTTCGACGTGGAGGAACACTATCAGTATTTGGACCTGATCGGGCTGCAACACTTGTTTTCCATCCAGCGCCCCAAGGAGATGCACTAAGATGCCGGCCGATTACCGAATCCCCGAGCTACTGGCGGTCGAAGTGGCGCGTCACTTGCGCGACGAAGAAGTTGCTTTTATCGGAATTGGCACCGGCGGCCCGGCGTTCATTCGCGCGGTCGGCATCCCTGTGGTTGGCTGCCGGCTGGCTCAACTCAGCCATGCCCCGAATCTGACCCCGATGTTTGGTCCGCTGATCGATCCGGATCTCGAGACCCTGCCTTCGTCGCTACGCGATGACTACGAACTGGTGCATTGGGCCTCGAAGGCTCAGATTCCCGAGCAAGAGGCTTTGGACGTTTTCAAGTGCGGCAAGATGGATGTCGGCTTTGTCTCAGGCGCGCAAATTGACAAGTACGGCAACCTGAACATCGTCGCGATCGGAGACTACAACAAGCCCAAGGTACGGCTAGTCGGTCCGCTGGCTCAGACAGATCATTGCGCGTTCGCGAAACGAACCTTCATCACGATGGAGCACACCAAGCGGCAATTCGTCGAGAAGGTTGATTTCATCTCGGGCGCCGGTTACCTCGATGGCCCCGGCGCCAGGGAACGCGCCGGCCTCAGGCAGGGCGGGCCGGGGAAGGTGTTTACCGATTACTGTGTTTTGGGGTTCGACGATGAGACCAAGCGTATGAAGATCGAATCTCTGCATCCGGGCGTGGAACTTGCAACAGTCGTCGAAAACACCGGATTCGAGCTGCTGATTCCTGATGACATCCCGACCACGCCCGCCCCGACACCCGAGCAGGTGGAGTTGATCCGCGAGCGCGTGGACCCCAACGGTATGCTGCTCGAAGCCAAGGTTCAGTAGGCGGCTGACGTTGCGAAGGCAACTTCAGAGAACAACTCGCTCTTCGTAAACGCCGAATACCTCGCGGAGGGCGTCAGCTATTTCACCCAGCGTCGCTTCACTTTCGACCGCGTTGAGCACGGCAGGCATGAGGTTGTCCGTCGAATTTGCAGTGTCTTCGAGGCGGCGCAGAGAGTCTCGAGCTTTCGCTGCATCGCGGGAGTTCTTGTGGGAAGCGACTCTTGCCACCTGCTGCTTTTCCTGTTCGGGGTCCACCCGCAGAATCGGTATCAGCGGCTCGTCCTCTACCCGAAATCGGTTGACTCCAACAATCGTTTGCTCGCCCGACTCCACCTTCTTCTGTAACTCGTAGGCTGATTGCTGGATTTCTCTTTGGACGAAACCCTGTTCGATTGCCGCGACCATCCCTCCCAGCGAATCGATTCTGTCGAGGTATTTGCGGGCGTAGTCCTCGATCTGGTCTGTCATGCGCTCGATTTCGTAGGCTCCGCCGACCGGGTCAGCGGTGTTAGTAATCCCGGTTTCGTGAGCCAATACCTGCTGAGTTCGCAGCGCCAGTCGAGCGTTCTCTTCGGTGGGCAAGGCCAGCGCCTCATCCATCGCATTGGTGTGGAGAGACTGCGCGCCACCCAGCACCGCCGCAAGCGCCTCGTATGCGGTCCGCACGACATTGACCTGCGGCTGTTGGGCGGTCAGCGTCGAACCCGCGGTCTGTACATGGAAGCGCATTTTCATCGAGCTCTCATCGCGTGCGCCAAAGCGCTCCTTCATCAAGCGGGCGTAAAGCCGCCGGGCAGCGCGAAACTTGGCGATTTCCTCCAGAAAATTGCGGTCGGCGCTGAAAAACAGTGAAAGCCGAGGCGCGAAATTGTCAATCTCCAACCCTGCCCCGAGCGCGGCCTCGACATAGGCGACCATGTTCGCCAGCGTGAAGGCGACTTCCTGCACCGCCGTCGCCCCGGCTTCACGCATGTGGTAGCCGCTGATCGAAATTACGTTCCACTTTGGGGCCGCGCGGCTGGCCCAGGCAAACATGTCCATGATGATCCGCATCGAGGCCTTCGGCGGATAGATGTAGGTGCCGCGAGCGACGTACTCTTTGAGAATGTCGTTTTGCACCGTACCGCGAAGATGCTCGGGGCCGGTCCCCTGCTGGCGCGCGACAGTCACGTAGAGCGCCAGCAGAGTGATGGCTGTGGAATTAATCGTCATCGACGTGGAGACGTCTTTCAACGGGATGCCGTCGAAAAGCTGCCCCATATCCGCCAGGGAGCAAACGGCGACCCCTGCCTTGCCGACTTCCCCGAGCGACAAGGGATGATCGGAGTCATAGCCCATCTGCGTGGGCAGGTCGAAGGCAACCGAAAGACCGCTCGTCCCTTGTGAGATTAAGTATCGGTAGCGCTCGTTCGATTGGACCGCGTCGCCGAATCCCGCATACTGCCGCATGGTCCAAAGGCGGTCTCGATACATTCCGGGATGGAGCCCGCGGGTGTAGGGGAAGGTGCCCGGCTCAACCGGTTGTCCAGCCGGTTGTTGTGACTGTTCAGGAAGAGGGGGCGTATCGGTCACGAGACTGTGGCTCTTTCGCGTTGCCGCGGTTGGGTGGAGATCCGATCCGGGCGTGCATGCAGGGACTGCGGCTCAGATCCATCCAATCGCCGCAGCCTACTTTCGACGCGATAGGCGTTTGGCGCGCATGAACGATGAAATGCCGAAACCGCCGAACATGAGGACGAAGATCAAAACCAGGACAAAACTTCCCAACCCGTCAGGGTCTTGATCGAGCTTTCCGTACGCTTGGTAAAGCCCCTGGCGCCCAATAATAAAATACACCGCCAGCGACAAGAAGATAAAGCCCATCACTTCATGGAAGAGTTCTCGCGCCAACCGCCACAGCTTCGGGACGAACTTCTCTATCTCAAACCATCCCGCCGCAACGGCGCGCATCAACTGCATGACCGTCATGCTAGCAAAGCCCCCGTCAGCGGGTCACTGTTATTGTCACCTGTGTCAACGCCAAGTAGAAATATCCTAATCGCTGCCAAGTAGAAATGTCCGCTTTGGGGCAGGTGGCTGGAGAGGCGATGGTAGAGTGGTTGGCGTTGAGGGCAGGGTCGCGCCTGCTCTTGATGCCCAAGGCCGAAGCGATGGAGCTGGCTCCCAAGCAATCGGCTGAAGCAGACGACCCTCTGGCCTCCCGGTCAGAGGGTTTTCTGTTCGTGACAGAGATTGCTTTGGTGAAGCTTCGGAGCGGAGGCCTTGGGCTTCGCCAACGCGACGATCGCTGGGCGCCGTTTGCCCGGCGCTCCCCATAGCGTCTTGGTTTGGCAGCGACTGCCAACTCAGCGCATCGGCCCGATGGACGCTCCGCATAGAGTCTTGGTTTGGCAGCGACTCCTAGTCCTGCGTATCGTCTCGCCGAGCGCCGGATGCCTGCGCCGCTTGCCACACAGGCGGGCTGTCTTTCAGATCGAAGTCCTTCATCCAGTCGCTGCTTCGCTTGCCGGCAGCTTTGCCGCCAGCCTTCTCGGCCGCTGCCGCAGCGGGTTCCGCCTGGGCGCTCTTGGGCTGCGGGCGCTCCGATTGGGGCTGCGCGCCGCAGCGCTTCAGCGCCAGTTCGTGCTTGCCGCAGCGCGCGGCCAGGACGCCGTCCAGGCGTCTCTCCACCCGCCCTCGGCTGTTTCGCAGACCCGGCACAATCGCCTTGCGGTCGATTTGATAGCTCTTTCCCCGGAAGCGAATCGTGTAGTCGTTGGCGACCCGCCGCGTCTCGACCTGGCTCAGCGCCGAGTCCAGATCGTGCTCGGGACCTAGCTCGCGATGCGCCTCGTCGGGGGGAGCCGGCTGCACCCGCAACGTGGCGTTCCACCAGGGCAGAAACTCGCTTTCCAGGTAGGCGTTGGCCTGTTCGATCGTCGTGGCCCCGGCCACCCGCAGACCCTTCACCAGGCGGTCCTGGGCGGTGCCAAAGCTGCGCTCGACGCGGCCTTTGGCCTGCGGCGAATAGGCCGTGATCGATTCGATGTCCAGCTCCTGGAGCGCCCGCCCGATCTGCGTGGGAGGCAAGAGCTTGGGATCCTCGCCGGCGCTGTTTTTGGGCGTGTTGACAAACAGGCTGGCGCGGTCGGTGTAGAAGGCTACGGGTCGGCCGTTTTGTTCCAGATACGTCTTCAGCAAACGGCGATTCTCTTCGCCCGAGTCGTGCCGGACGAAGCGCGCCAGCAACTCGCTGCTGGCGTCGTCGATCATGCCGATCAGGTACAGCTTCTCCCCGCGTCTCTCCAGCCAGTCGTGCTCGGAGGTGTCCCATTGCACCAGCTCGCCGCGGCAACTGCGGCGGGGCCGCCACGGATGCGGGCGTCCTGACTTGCGGCGGCGGGGCTTCCACAGGCCCGCGGCGGCCATCCAACGGCGCAGCGTTTCGCGGCCGACTTGGACGCCGTGGCGCTGCTCGAGATACTCCGCCGCCAGAGTCGGGCCAAAGCCGGCGTAGACGGGTTGGGAGAGGATTGCCACGGCTTGTTTTTCCGCCTTGGCGCTGAGCTTGCGGTTGGACGCGCGGCCCCGCGCGGCATGGACCACGGCCTGGTCGCCTTCGCTGCGAAGCTTCGCCAGCAGCCGCCTCAGATGCCGTTCGCTGAGGCCCGTCTGCTGGGCGGCCTGCTTTTGCGTGATGAGTTTTTTGTCTGCTTTGCGCAGCGCCACCAGCCGGTCGCGCTCTCGTTGTGTCATTAGTAGTTGTCCTTGCTTGCTCACCCCTCCAGGCTGACCTTGTCAATAGGACATTTCTACTTGGCACGTTTAGGACATTATCACTCGGCAGCGACACTGTTATTGTCACCTGTGATCGATCAGGCTCCGATGCGTGTTCGCAGACACTGAGTTATTGTCTACCCCAAGCAGCGCGGAGCTTGGCGAGACCCGCCGCCTTTTGCAAGGGCACACCTCGCGCATCAACGTCGGCCCGGAGGCCGACGCTTCCTGCGTGGAGGCGCGCGCCACTTAAAAAAGAGCCCCGGGTCCATTCGATGCCGCACTACGGGCTGCGCGCTACTGTCGGCGCCACAGGCTATCGTTTGTGGCCATACATTACAATGATCGTTCGGCCAAGCGAATCGGTCTGGTAAAGATGCCGTCCGCAAGCACCAGTGAACACAAAAACAAAGCTGCTAAGAAGGGCCCCGTCATCGCCGCGATTGTGACCGTCAGTGACACCAGGACTCCCGAAACCGATGTCAACGGCAAGTACCTCAAGGAACAGCTCGAAGCCCACGGTCACACCGTCCACTCATCGCGAATCATTCAAGACGAGCCCGCGCTGGTAGAACGTGCACTCAAGGAGCTGGCCGACGAAGATGTGCAGGTGATCCTCTTCAACGGCGGCACCGGAATTTCCCGGCGGGACACGACATTTGACGCATTGGACCGAAATCTCGAAAAGACCCTGCCCGGATTCGGCGAAATTTTTCGGGCCTTGAGCTACGAGGAAATCGGCTCAGCGGCCATGATGTCCCGTGCAACGGCTGGTGTTTATCGCGGGAAGGTGATCATCTCGACTCCCGGATCGCCCGCTGCGGTTCGGCTAGCGTGGGAAAAGCTCATCTCGCCTGAGTTGGAACACTTAGCTTGGGAAGTTTCGCGCTGACTCTGGAGTCGGCCCCTCCCTCCACTTTGCCACCAAGATGCCGACATCTTTGCCGACGACGATATTCCTCGACCGCGACGGAGTGATCAACGAGAAGGCTCCGGAAGGCGACTACGTCAAGACCTGGGACGAGTTCCGCTTCTTGCCGGGAGCACTCGAAGCGATCAGGATATTGGCCGAGTTGGTGCCACGGCTAATTGTGGTCAGCAACCAGCGCGGGATTTCTCAAGAGGTGATGAGCGAGCAGGATCTGTTCGACATTCATGAGAACATGTTGAGCGAGATTCGGCAGGCGGAGGGCCGGATCGACTCCATCTATCACTGTCCGCACGAGAAGAATTCCTGTGACTGCCGTAAACCCGCAACCGGCCTATTCCTCAATGCGAAGCAAGAGTTTCCAGAGATCGACTTCGCGAATGCCGTCGTCGTTGGCGATTCTTTTGCCGACCTCGATGCCGCGTCCCGGCTCTCGTGCACACCGGTGTTGCTCACTACTCGCGCGGATTGGCCGAAGGTTCTCGATGCGGCCCGTCGGCGGCTGTTCCCCGATCCGGTGGTGGCTCCGTCCCTTCTGGCCTTTAGCCGTTCTTTGATGGAAGGTTAGGGTCGGCAACAGGCGAGCGGGGACCGGCTTTTCGTCACGCGGAAAAGGCGGGCCTCAGACCGCCTTCCCTGGCCACCCGCTGTGGACGCGAAAACCGAGACACGTAGCCATCTCGTCGCAGTGAGTCTCCGCCAAGACAGTTGCCCGCCTCGGCGCGGCCCCGGGGCCAACTGGGGCAGCAACTGCCAGTAGCTTCGTTTGCCGAGGACTAGACGCTGATGAGCACACCAGCTCCCTGTGGCGAGTCGATCTCTTGTGGTGCTTGAGTTCCATACGGAGCATCTAGCGCTTCCGGTGCTTGGGTGCCGTAGGGAACATCGATCTCTTGTGGTGCTTGAGTTCCATATGGAGCATCTAGCGCTTCCGGTGCTTGGGTGCCGTAGGGAACGTCTATCGCCTGCGGTGCTTGAGTCCCATAGGGAACATCGATCGCTTGCGGTGCTTGGGTCCCGTAGGGGACGTCTATCCCTTGCGGTGCTTGAGTCCCGTAGGGAACTTCTATCGCTTGCGGTGCTTGGGTTCCGTAGGGAACATCCATCGCTTGCGGTGCTTGGGTCCCATAGGCACTTTCGATTGGACTTTGGATTGCTGCTCGTACACTCATTTCACCCGAATTATGCACTGCGGCGTGGACCTGAGGAGGGCTGAGCCGCAAGGGACCATTGGGGACCCCCGAAAACATGGGGTAAAAAGGTAGGCTGGCAAAGATCCCAGCTTCGCCAGCCAACCCCAAGGAGGTCACCCACATGGTTACCAGACGAAAACAGCATAGCTCCCAAAGGCCCGTCCAACAAGGCCCAGCCGTGACGGCCTCGCGGCCCAATAAAATCGGGGCTTCGACGCCTTACAACTGCCGCGGCAGGAAGCCGACTCCCTACGGCGGCTTGCTGCCGGTGGTCGGGAGGGCGCTGATCTGAGAGCCTGGCTATGCGCTATGCATAAAATTTTATGCACTAGCCGTAACGCACTGGAAACACGTCAGTTCCGAGCGAGGTTTTGACGACGCGGATTCTGGGCGGGAAGGGAAACCGGACACGGAGAAGCCAAAAGGCCAGTTGCCGAGCTACCACCTCACGACGACCGCCAACCCGCTACGAACGCAGCCACACTCGCAAAGTGAATCTATGCATAATGCAGGTTTCACCTTCCTCCTGATCTGTCGTTTCGCCTCTCTCAATGCACTTCAACGAATTCGGGAGACCGCACGCTCATCGGCGCGATGCTTTGGCAGGAGGGCGAAAGTTTGGGTCCGAAACTCCGCCGCTGAACGTCTTCCCCACAAGACTACTTCCAAATGCTCAACTTCTTCTTACCAACTCGGCCCGAACTGCTCGAAAAACCAGGCGTCATCCCGCACACGCTTGGAAGCGAGAAGCGAACGGCGCTCCGACGCGTCGCCCACGGCCAGCCGAGCCGGCCGCGAAACCAGTACTCCCACGCAGTGCTTCAACTACACGGCTGACGCGGTCCTGTTCAAAATGAACGAACGCCAGCCGAAGCTTGTTATGAATCACCGTGGCCCAGGCCAACTCGTAGGGCTGTCGGCGGCGAAACAAGTGCAGTACCTCGACTTGAGGAACCAGCCACAACTCGTATCCGAGCAGCCAAAATCTCATAGCCAGTTCGTTGTCGACTCCTTGGGATCGGACCATTCCGCCGTCGAATCCTCCAGTCGCGTCGAACGTCTCTCGGCGCATGCCCAGGCAGCACCCGGGAAGCACAGGAACGCGGTAGGGATCCTGTCCTTGCCTGCGCAACCACTCGATACTCAAATCCGCGGACTTTAGGCGCAAGCCAAAGCCCTTGTACTGGGGTTCCTCCTGGTTCGAGATGACCGGGGCTACGGCGCCGACCGATTCGTTGTCGAGCGCTTCAACCATGGGAGTCCACCAGCCGGGCTGCACGGTGATATGCGCGTCGGCGAACAGAATGACATCGTCGCTGGTTTGGGAGGCGCCAAAGTTTCGTGCGGCGGCGACTCCGAGATGATCCGAGCGGAGAAGGCGCACCGACGAATCTCCGCCATCCAAGTAGTCCGCACAGCCGTCGTCGGAACCGTCATCCACAAGTAGGATCTCGCTGTTGCCGTTGAGTGTGGACTGAAGATTCTCTACCGTGCGTCGAAGATTTGAACCTTCGTTTAGAGCAATTACTACCACGCTGATTCTGGGAGAGCTGAGGTGCGTCGACATCGCGAGTGCCCGGTCCGGTAATGGAACCGTTCTATAGTACCCTATTGACGTTAGCAATTAATATGCTTGGCGATGATTGATTTCTTGATGCTTGAGCAACCTCTCTCCCGCCCTAATGAGCTCGTATCGTGCATTATGCCGACACGAGATCGGCCTGCTTTTTTCGAACAAGCGATACGCTGTTTTCAGCGTCAAAGCTACGAGCAGGCAGAACTAATCGTCCTTGACGACGGAGAGCAGCCTGTGGAAAAACTCTGCTCTGGATTGCCTCGCGTGCGTTACGTCCGGCTCGACCAGCCCACTCTGACCAGCACGAAGATGAATATCGGGGTGGCGCACGCGCAAGGTAATATCCTGCAGAAACTCAACGACGACGACTATTATCACCCTGAGTTTCTGCAATTAGCCGTGAAGCATTTGCCTATCAACGCCCAAGAAAAAAGTGTAGTTGTTTGGTGTTGTTACTTAATTCTTTTGGCGGGAGAAAAGCAGTTGCGCCACTCCGGTCATGGCTGGAAGACGGGAGGGACGCTGTGTTTTCCTCGGGAGATGTGGAAGCGACGTCCTTTCCGCGACATTCGCACTGGCTACGATAGCTGGTTCCTGAGAGATCACGATCCCAATATCGTGCGGGTTTGCGCAGGAGAGCATTACACCTGAATTATGCACTGCGGCGTGGACCTGAGGAGGGCTGAGCCGCAAGAGACCATTTGGGACCCCCGAAAACATGGGGTAAAAAGGTAGGCTGGCAAAGATCCCAGCTTCGCCAGCCAACCCCAAGGAGGTCACCCACATGGTTACCAGACGAAAACAGCATAGCTCCCAAAGGCCCGTCCAACAAGGCCCAGCCCTGACGGCCTCGCGGCCCAATAAAATCGGGGCTTCGACGCCTTACCACTTCCGCGGCAGGAAGCCGATTCCCTACGGCGGCTTGCTGCCGGTGGTCGGGAGGGCGCTGATCTGAGAGCCTGGCTATGCGCGATGCATAAAATTTTATGCACTAGCCGTAACGCACTGGAAACACGTCACTTCCGAGCGAGGTTTTGACGACGTGGATTCTGGGCGGGAAGGGAAACCGGACACGGAGAAGCCAAAAGGCCAGTTGCCGAGCTACCACCTCACGACGACCGCCAACCCGCTACGAACGCAGCCACACTCGCAAAGTGAATCTGTGCATAATTCAGGTTACATCGTCGTACGGCATGGTAGCAATACCTGGACCAAGATGAGCGACGGCGATGAAGCGGACAATTTCTTCCGCGCGGACGGCCCATACATTCGAAACCGCTCGAGGCCATCGTACATCCAGACGACCATCGTTTCTATCATTCGTTGTGGTAGAAGTTTTTCCGAAAGACGGTTCTGCCGAAAACCGGGCAGACAACGCGGAGTTCGCGTGCTCCCGGATGCCCAGTTAGGATGAAGCCGCACAGGAGGACCAATCCATGCGTATCGCGATTTTCGGTGTCGGGGCAGTGGGTGGCTACTTTGGTGGCCGCTTTGCGAACGCTGGCCACGACGTTACCTTCGTTGCGAGAGGAGAAACACTCAGCCGCTTGCAAACGCGCGGTCTCGAGGTAACCAGCGCGCAGGGAGATTTCGTAATCGCGCACCCCAAGGCGGTTGCAGACCCGAACGAGGCAGGGCCCGTCGATGTCGTGCTCCTGGCTGTCAAAGCCCAGCACGTTCGCGAAGTGGGGCGTTCCCTGTCTTCGCTGATCGGTCCGGAGACCGTGGTCATCCCCCTGCAAAACGGGATTGAAGCTCACGGCCAATTGGCTGAGATTCTCGGTCCTGAACATGTATTGGGAGGTCTATGCAAGATCTTCAGCACACGGCTCGCCCCAGCCCGTATCCGGCACGTCGGTTTCCCGCCCGTTCTGATTTTCGGCGAGTTCGGACAAGCTAACTCGGCAAGGGTTGACCGTATCCGGGTAGCATTGGAATCGACTAGCGGCATGAAGGTCGTGGCTCCAGATGATATTGAAGCGGCGTTATGGGAGAAATTCCTTTTCGTTACTTCGCTCGGAGGAGTTGGGGCGGTTGCGCGCGCGCCTGTCGGGGTGTTGCGAGAAATTCCCGAAACCCGCCGCATGCTGCGATCCGCGATGGAAGAGATTATCGCGATCGCCCGCAAACGCAACGTTGCACTGGGCGATGATGCGCCGGATCGCGCTTTCGAATTGATCGATGGGCTGCCTGCCGAAGCAACAGCATCCATGCAGCGTGACGTGATGGCTGGCGAGCCGTCCGAATTGGAATATCAGACCGGTACCGTTGTGCGTTACGGCGAGGAGTCCGGGGTGCCGACTCCAGTGAATTCCGGGATTTACTCCGCGCTGTTGCCCTCCGAATTGCGGGCGAGTGGCAAACTCGCTTTCTGATCGCTAACGTCGGCGCGGTGAATGCGCGAAAGCCGGCTCATGCTGCCGCGTACTTATGGGCCGTCTTTTGGTTGAGTTCGATACCAAAGCCCGGGCGATCGGAAACTGTCATGTAGCCGCCGAGAACTTCCTCCGAAGGATCGATCAACTCCGCCCGCCAATCAGTCTCTCCAAAGGAAAATTCGAGAATCTGGAAATTCGGCAGCCCAGCACAGACGTGCGCGGCCGCCATGTTCCCAACCGGGCTGGCAGGACCATGGGGAGAGACCGGTAAGCGAAATCCTTCGGCCATCGCGGCGATCTTCTTCAGCTCTAGCATGCCCCCGCAGTACTTCATGTCAGGCATCAGGATGTCGACCGCACCGGCAGTGATGTACTCGACGTTTTCCTCCAGACCGTAAAGCGATTCGCCTCCCGCGGTCGCCATAGCAGCCGCCCTCCGAATGGCGGCGAGGTTCTCCAAAGGCCCTGAGACTTCCTCGAGCCAAAAGAGCCCGAACGGTTCCAATTCCTTGAGTAGCGCCAGTCCGCGCTCCAGATCGAAATTGCTATGAGCATCGATCAAAACGTCTCGATCACCCATCGTCTCGCGAACCGCGCGGACGCAGTCAATACCCTGCCGCGTGTGCGCCGCGATTTCGGAAACACTGCCTTGTCTCGGCATGCCGTCAAAGGGAGCCAGCTTGACTGCGTCGAAACCGAACTCGACGGCCCGGCCGGCCATCGCCGCGAAACCGGCTGGGTCGCGAGGATCGGCGGAACGATTGATGTTGGCGTAGTTGCGAATCGTCTCCCTCAGCTTGCCGCCGAAAAGCTGATAGCTCGGCACACCGGCCACCTTGCCCTGAATGTCGAACAGAGCCTGTTCGATTCCGCTAAAGGCGCACGTGGCCGCGCGGCCGAACTTCGCGATCTCTGGCTGCACCTGTTGTTTCAGCCAATCGATCTCATAGATGCCGTGGCCTTTGATTCGCTCAAAGAAATCTTGCAGCTTGGCAATCTGAGGGTCGTCCCGGCCGGCGTGGGAGGCATCTCCGAGGCCACTGACCCCGGCGCTCGTTTGGATCCGGGGAATCACCCAGTTGCCCCGTTGGTTCACTCGCACCCGAAAGATCTCGATGCCCGTGACGACTACTTTCGCCGCAGCCCGATCAGGAGCCGGAGGGGTCTGACAGGCCGTCGCTGCTGCAAGTGACCCCAACCCGACCGCGGACACAAATTCCCTTCGGTTCATGGTGGGCACTGTAATTGCCGCTCGCGCTCAACGTCGTGGCGCTCTGGCAGCCATTGTATACCCAGGCGCAAACCCTCAAGGGACAAATAGATCCACGCAAGCGCGGGTGAGTTCTTAAGCCCCAAGAGGCGTCGGATCGACCCCGGTGTAGAGCGAGCCGAACCTATGGGTGGGAACAGCCACAAAGGCCAAGTCTCAGATGGTCGCGGAAAAGCAATGGGGATACATACCAGCCGGAAAGATCGACCTTCCACGGCTGTACGAAGAGAGAGCAGCGGCCAACGGCTACCGTTGAGCCACTAGGCTCTTGCCGCTCTTCAGCAGCTCTTCGGCCTTTGGAAGCAGTTCCAATCCCTTCTGAACCTCTGGGTCGAGCTCATAGTAAACCCGCTCGCCTTCATCCAGATCGTAGGCCGCGATGTAAACTTCACGCTTTAAGAATCGTTTAATGAAGTCGATGTTCTCAATAATGTCGGGCTCCGTAAACTGGACGTCTTCCTCGGTCAGGAATTGGCGGAACTCGGAAATGATTTCGTCGGTTGGCTCCCAACCCGGCGCGAGATCGGGACGGGCAAGCGTGTAAACTTGCGCAAATGTAGCAAAGGTGGCGCCCCGGCGGAGCTTAATCTGAAAGTCGTTGAACTTCTGATCCGCCAGCGCCACGTCGGGAGTGATGCCTCCTCCGCCGTAAACCGTCCGCCCCTGATCAGTCAGACGTACCTGGTCGTTTGCCGGCACGAATTCTTCGGTGCATGGACTGGCATAGTAGCCGTAGAGTGAAACGTTGTCATAGCGCCGCTGGATCAAGCGACCACTGGGCGTATAGTAGCGCGCGGTGGTGAGCGCCAAACCCGAAGTCTGTGAGATCGGGTAGACCGTCTGCACCAGCCCTTTGCCGAACGTGTTCATCCCGACAATCAAAGCACGATCATGGTCCTGTAGCGCGCCGGCCACGATCTCAGACGCTGACGCCGAATCACAGTTCACAAGGACGATCATGGGGTAGGTCACCCCGTCATTTCCTTTTTGTGACTTATAGACCCGCTCAGCCGACGCCCGGCCATGATGAGAGACAACTGTCTGTCCCTTGTCGATGAATTTATCGGAGACGTAAACACCTTCACTCAACAGTCCGCCACGGTTGCCGCGCAGATCAAGAATCAACCCCTCGAGATTTTCCTCGTCCAGTTTTTCCAGAGCCGCATCCAGCTCACACCCCGTTTTTTCATTGAACGTTTCGATTTTGACGAAGCCGATCTTGGGTTCGAAGAGGAACGAAACCGGGACGCTCTTGCGCGGAATGCGAGCCCTCACGACTTCGCGTTCAATCAGTCCCTCCACGCCGCGGCGCTCAACGCCGATGCGGACCATGGTTCCGGCCGGACCTCGCAGCCTCTCCGCGATTTCAGTTGTATCGAGTCCTTCCGTCGTTTCACCGTCGACCTGCGCGATGACGTCCCCAGGCCGCAAACCTGCGCGGTAGGCGGGTGTCTTGGGAAACGGAGCGATCACGACGGTACGTCCGTTGCGAATACCGATCTGCATGCCGACGCCGGCGTACTGTCCTTTTTGTTCGTCGCGGAGTTGCTTGAAAGCGTCGGGGCCGAAGAACTGCGAGTGCGGGTCGAGCGTACGCAGCATGGTGGGTATAGCCCCACCGAAGATGGCCTTCTCGGCGTCAACGGTGTTGGCGTATTGACTTTCGATAATCGAAAGCACCTTCGCGAATTGTCGAAAGTTATCCCGAAGATCATCCTCGGAGGCAGCCGCCGCTAACCCGGTGCGTGGACCCCATACTCCACCGATCACCGCGCACAACAATATCGTCAGGGGAACAACTAGCCACCAGCGCCGTTTTTGCCGCATAAAGGAATCCTTATTGTGAACGTGTTAGCTCGACCGCTTGCGGTGATGGCCCGCCGATGGCTCCCATCACCTCATTGTCAGTATATCCCGCTTTCTGCCCCCGCGACTGGGCCGATAGGCGCTGACGGTTGGTGTTTGTCTCAAATAGAACGGTGTTGACGGTTCTTGAACGAGCTTCACCGAGGAGGAAACGCGCGTCGATGTCGCCAAGAGTTGTCGCCAAAAAAATGGGGACACGGCCGCAGAAATGCTTGTGGACAGCAGTCTGCGTGAAGAATTTGCGCGCGGATGGACCTATCGGCTTATGCCGAAATCCACGGCGGGTCGAGGATGCACAAGCCGCACGCCCAGAAGGACGGCGACAAACGCGCTTAACTGCGCCCACGCTGCTAGATCTGCTCATAGGACAGATGCCCGATCAAGGCCCATTGCTCTTCCGGAGAATGCACGCGGTTGCGCATGAAATGCGAGCGGAACAACTCGGCTGCAGAACGCGCGCGCAAGTTTTCCGGACGAGCCGCATCGTGCACGAAAAAAGCGTTCACGCCCGCCGTATCCACGGCCACCAGCGCGTAGCCTTTCTCCTGGCCGAGCTTTTCGAGCGCCGCCAGCGACGCTCCATGGTAGTAGCCGCTCGGATGTGCTTTGAATGCAGAAAAGTCAGCTTGATAGGGCACTGTGATCGATTCTTCGCCGCCGAAAGAAGCGTTGTACTCCATCACCACAAGGCGCGGCTGAGTTCTATCGAATGCCTTCCACAACCAAAAGTCCATCCCGTCCACATCAATCGACAACACGTCCAGATCCTCGGCTTTGATTAGCGCGTTGATGTTCTCGCGCGTTACTAACGCCTGCTGGATCTCGACGTAGTTAGGTCGCCCGTGCAGCATGCGGGCCGTCAACTTGCGTGCCGCGGCCACGCCCAGTCGATCGGCCTCGAGCATCAGCCCGTCCCAGCCCAGCACAAAAGCCAGCACCGCCGTATTGCACTCCCGAGCATTCTCAATGCCGATTTCCACAAATCGCTTGGTTGGCGCGCCGGTTTGATTCAATAGACCTAGCAAAATGCCGTCTTCGCCGTTCTGCGAGAAGATTTGAAATTCCGCACCCGGGTCCTTCGCGAACAGCTCGCGAAAATGCTCCTGCAAGATCACTCCGGCTAGCTGTGCGCGGCGGGCTTCCAGGTCAAACAGGCGGTCTTCAAGATGCGACAAATGGTTGATCCCGTTCAGGAGGGATGGCCCCACCAGCCGCCGGATCCAACGTCGATACGATTTCATGGGTTCCCGCTCAAGCTCACCACTGTAGCAGCCAGGGACCAGAGCCGGAATGCACCGCCGCTTCGCGCGTCGGTCAGCGCGGTACCGATTGATGATTACTCCCGGATGGTCGTTAGCCTTGATCGAACATGCCAGGGTTGACGAGCTCGGGGGCGAAGCGGTGACTGGGTAGGCCCGGGGCATTATCGATCAAGGAGACCAGAAGGAAGCCGCCAAGGCGGTGGACGCGGTCTATGGCGATTGAACGGCAGTCTGATACCGCAATCGCTGGGCCGGAGCGTACATGCATGTCCGAGTATCTGGGAGCGAGACTGGTTTCAGTGGCACGCCGAGTCGGCGGGGATCTAAAGCCCCGGCACCGGCGGCTGTACCGGCTTCCATGGTAGCACCCCCTCTCGGCGCATCTTGCGCCGGAAAACCTTATCCCCCGCCGTCGCGTAGAGCGTGCTGAGCCAGTCCCCCGCAATACCGCGTTTGAAAGCGAACCCGGCTGGGGCTTGGCAATGATAGCCACTACCCGGCCGGGTTGATCGCAAACCTGCAGCCCGGAATCGGTTGCTACATACAGGTAGCCCTCCGAGTCAACCGTCATGCCGTCGGCTCGGCTGACACTCGAGCTGTCCGACGTTTCGAGACGGTAAACTGCCCATTCCCCAGCGAGCCGTCGCCGAGAATCTGATACGACCACACCCATTTGCTCCTTGAGTCCGCTACGATCAGCAACGATTGGTCGGGAGAAACGATCACGCCGTTGGGCCGCACGGGTCCAGCCTGCGGGTCTGTCTGACGCCCTGATCCCTCGCCTGGCCCTTCAACGACTAGGCGCAGGTCTTTCCCCTGCTGAATCAGCCAAACCTTGCCGCCGGCCGGGTCGGTGAAGTAGATGTCTCCCTTCGCGGTCACGACGAGATCGTTGCAGCCAGAGGCGTCGGCCATGACTTCCTGGTTTCCATCCAGCCCGTAGCGCACGAGCCGCTTACTTTCGCCCTGGCAAGCATAAAGCTTGCCGTCGGCCGCGAACATCAGCCCGTTGGCACGGTGAGTCTTGTCTTTGAAAAGCGTAACCTCGCCGCCGGCATCGACCTTCCAAATCTTGCTCGCCCGAAGGTCAGTGAAGTAGACGTCACCGTTGGGAGCGATTGCCGGCCCCTCGGTGAACTCGTGTCCGCTCGAGACGAGTTCCCAGTCTTCGCCCGGATCGAGGAACATCTGGACATACTGGCGTTCTCCGACAGTCTTGGAGGCTTCGATCGGTTTCTCCCAGTCGCGCCATAACCACGCCAAGGCATCCGGAAGAATCGCACCGGGATGGCGTTGGTTGTGGCCCTCATCTCCGACGACCCACTTGAGATCGTAGCCCGCGTATTTCAATGCCGACGCCATGCTCTGGTTCGCTATCCACCAGGAACCTGAGTAGATGTTCAGATCGTTTCTGCCGTCCTGCAGAAATACCCGCAGCGGTTTCGGCTCGGATTTGCGGATGAGCGAAGGATAAATCTGCCCGCCTCGCAGATTGACGTAGCTGCCAATGAAACTCAACACCCGCCGAAAAGCATCGGGGCGATTCCACGCCGCGGTGAAGGCGCAAATCCCGCCTGAGCTCAAGCCGCCGATGCCGCGCAGATTCGGATCATCGGTGAGCTTGTAGTCCTTCCCTACCTCAGGCAGCATTTCCTCAAGCAGAAAGCGCGCGTACCGATCGCCAAGTCCGTCGTACTCGAAACTGCGGTTGTAGCGCTCTCGTTGATCCGCGCCACGCGCCGGCACCACCCCTGGAGGAATGAAAATGCCGATGGTGACTGGCATGCGACCCTGGTGGATCAGATTGTCCAAGACGATGGGGGTCATCATCCGCCCGTCTTCCGTGGCGACAAGCACTTGGCCGTCCTGAAACACCATGACCGCGGCAGGTTCGGATGAGCTGTACTGTGCGGGGACGTAGACCCAATAGTCACGCGCGGTTCCCGGGAAGATTTCGCTGGTCCACTCGTGCTTGGTTATCTTGCCGCGGGGAACGTTGGGCTGAACCTTCGAGTCGGGTCCCAACTCATACTGTTGCGCCAGCGTCGGTACAACGGTGGCGATCAAGAATGCGGCGAGGAACCGAAATGTGCGTGTAGCCATGCCCAGACTCTAGCAAGAGTCAATGCCCACCGTCCGCTCGAGGCAAAGTGGGCGCGCGGGCTCGGGCGCGTAGCGCACCATCTGGCGTCTGAGTCTCTACAATGTCAAGTTATGTCTGCTGCGCCCTCTTCTAGCGACTCCAACTCACAACCCCGATCCGTCTATGCTCTGCTTCAGTCGCGAACGGTGAAACACCCCAACCTGCCCGCTATATCGTCTGTCAGCTCCCCGCCTTTGTCTTACCAAGGGCTGCTCGCCCAGGTGAACCGCACCGTGTCGACTTTGAACCGTCATGGGATCGGCCGCGGCGATCGCGTAGCCCTGGTTCTTCCCAACGGACCCGATCTCGCCGTCGCTTTTCTGGCCGTTGCCGCTGGAGCCACGTGCGCGCCGTTAAACGCCGCCTACCGGGCTGAGGAGTTCGAGTTTTACCTCTCGGATCTGAATGCGAAAGCGCTCATCGTCCAAAGGGGCGCCGAGTCACCGGCAATTGACGTTGCGCGCGCGAATGGCATCGAAGTCCTGGAGCTAAGCCGAGAAGACGACGAACCGGCCGGGGCATTCGCCCTTGAAGACGTGACAACCGGTCCCGGCCCAGGCGCCGGTCCGGCACGTGCCGCGTTTTCCGAACCCGAAGACATCGCGTTGGTGCTGCACACTTCAGGGACGACCGCGCGGCCGAAGATCGTGCCGCTCACGAGCGCCAACGTCTGCGCCTCGGCCCATCACATTTCCGAGACTCTCGCTCTGACCCCCCAAGATCGCTGCCTGAACATCATGCCGCTGTTCCACATCCATGGCCTGATGGGAGCTGTTATTCCCAGCATGGCTGCCGGCGCCGAGGTCATCTGCACCCCGGGCTTCGCCCCCATGAAATTCTTCGGGTGGCTCGACAGCTTCAAGCCTACTTGGTATACCGCGGTTCCCACGATGCATCAGGCGATTCTGGCGCGCGCACTGCGCAATCGCGACATAGCCGACCAGTCGAATCTGCGGCTGATTCGCTCTTCCTCGGCGTCGCTGCCCCCGCAAGTCATGGCGGAGCTGGAGAACGTGTTTCATGCGCCAGTGATCGAGTCCTATGGTATGTCGGAGGCGGCCCATCAAATGGCCTCAAACCCCTTGCCACCCGCTGCCCGCAAGCCAGGTTCAGTCGGGTGTCAAGCTGGGCCGGACATCGCCATTATGAACGACGTGGGCGAGATTCTCGGCGCCGACGAAACCGCTGAAATCGTCATCCGCGGGCCCAATGTCACCGCTGGATACGAGAACAACCCCGACGCCAACGCAACAGCCTACACCGACGGCTGGTTCCGCACAGGCGACCAAGGATATCTCGACGACGAGGGATACCTCTACATCACGGGACGCCTGAAGGAAATCATCAATCGCGGCGGAGAGAAAATTTCACCGCGCGAAGTCGACGAGATCTTGATGGATCACCCAAGTGTCCTGCAGACCGTGACGTTCGCCATACCCCACCCGAAGCTGGGAGAAGAGGTAGCGGCGGCGATTGTTCTCCGCGAAGGAGCCGAGGCGACCGAAAAGGAGATTCGTGAATTCGCGGCCAAACGATTGGCGGATTTCAAAGTCCCCCGGCGAGTGGTATTTCTCGATGAGATTCCCAAAGGCCCCACTGGCAAACTGCAACGCATCGGGCTGGCCGAAAAATTGGGTCTTGGGAAGTAGACGGACCCTACGGTTTCGACCTGCCGGTCGAGACGCAGAACGATAGCACAAACCGCGCGAGGGGATCACACATGAGCACAAAGTCGTGTATCGGGGCGCTGGCTTCGCTGCTGTGTGGCATTCTATGCGCGCAGGACATCACCGGCGACTGGCAGTGCACGCTCAAACTGCCCGCCGCCGAAATTCGGGTCACCTTTGCTATCGAGAAGAGTATAGACGGCGGCTGGAAAGCCACGGAGTTCACTCTAGATGGAGGATCGAACGGTGTCGCGGTCGACTCTGTGACGCTCCAAGGTTCTAACCTCAAACTCACGTTTGGGCGGATTCCAGGCACGTACGAAGGGACGATTAGCCAGGACGGGACGTCAATCGCGGGGACTTGGACGCAAGACCGGCCGGTGCCGCTCGATTTGGAGCTCAGAGCCAAACAATCGTCGCGGTAGGCAGACACAACCCAGCACAGTTCATAACCGTAGAGAACGATATCAAGCTGGAGGTGCTCGATTGGGGTGGCAGCGGACGGCCTTTGGTTCTGCTACATGGCTGGGGAAACAACGGTCACGGATTTGACGAGTTCGCGCCGAAACTTATCGACACGTATCATGTGTACGGCATTACGCGACGCGGCGCCGGCGCCTCAAGCTTTCCCGCACCAACAAGCGTCAACTACTCAGCCGATCGACTCGGTGACGACGTGTGTTGGTGATTGACAGCCTCAACCTCGACCGCCCAGTGCTGGTGGGGCACTCCCTCGGTGGCCAAGAGCTGAGTTCCATAGGGTCTCGGCACCCCGAGAAAGTTGCGGGTCTGATCTACCTCGATGCCGGCTATCAGTATGCGTACTATGACCGTTCGCGGGGACATTTGAACATCGAAGTGAATGAGGTACGAAGAAAGCTGGAGCAGTTGAGGCCTGGAAAGATGCCGCGAGATCCAAAACCCCTGATCCGTGAGCTGTTGGAAACGAGTCTTCCAGAACTGGAAAAGTCGCTGCAGCGGCTACAAACGAAAGTGGAAGGCGCATCTCTGCCACCGGCCTCAGACCAACCGCAGCCGGCTATCCCGCCTGTTCTACATGCGATCAAGGCGGGCATGCAGAGGCATACAGCTATCCGCGCGCCTATCCTTGCCATCTACGCCCTCCAGCCTATTCGGGGGCCAGCGGGTTCGGCCGACCGTGCAGCTAGTGAATTCGGAAACCAGATGACAACAGCACAAGCGGAGGCTTTCGAGACCGGGTTGCCCTCAGCACTTGTGGTTCGATTGCCCGATGCAAGTCATCGTGTTTTTCAATCGAACGAGGCGGACGTGCTGCACGAAATGAACGCCTTCATTGGCAGCTTGCCGTAGCGGAGCCGCGAAATTGCGACGCCGGGGTGAGGACCGCGCCGGTTGCCCACTTACTCTGACCATGAGAGTAGGAGAAGAAATTATGGCTGCGGGTTCTGGTCAGGAGCCCCGGCGTTCTAATCTAATCCAGCGCCCCCTCCGGCACCGGTTCGTGCGGACGTGATTCACCGCTGCGCACGATCGCAAACTTCGTGCTGATGGGGCCAATCATCTCGTAGATCACAACCGACGCCAACACCACGGTCGTCACCACTTCGCGGTACTCCACGAAACGACGGTCGACGGCCAGCGCAATACCGATAGCCAGGCCGGCTTGAGCCATCAGGCCAAAGCCCAAAAAACGTTGTACCGACGGTTCCAGCTGCAATCGCCGCGCTCCCCAGGCAGCTCCCAAAAACTTTCCCGAGGCGCGCGCAACGAGGTAGAGAACTCCGAGGGCACCCATCGAAGAGATGAGTCGAACATCGAGATCCGCGCCGGCGATGACGAAGAAGATCGCATAAAACGGCGGATCAGTGCGGGTCAGCGTGGCAAACAAGCGCTGGCTACGGGAAGAAAGGTTGGCCATAGTCGCGCCAACAGCGAGGCTCGCGACAAGCGGTGAAAGATCCAGCAGCATGGCGACCCCTACGCAGAGCAAAACGCATCCAGCCAGCAGGATTTGTGCTTCGCCGTGTTCGGCGATGTTGCGAGCCCAGCCGGCCAAAAGCAGGCCCACCAGGTAGCCCAGTGCCGCCGATCCCAAGAGCTGCCAAACGAGCGGGAATAGGGCTCCGTAGATTGCCTCGAAGATGGGTGTCGCGCCCCCAAGACTGGCGGTGAAATCGATCATCGAGGCAACCACAATGTAGGCGGAGAGACAGAAAATATTATTCACCGCGATGATTCCGAGCAGCGTGTCACTCAGAGGTCCCTGACTGTTGCACTCGCGAATCACCATCAAAGTGGAAGCGGGAGCAGTGGCCACGGCAACCGCGCCAAGGAGGAACGCGACTTGCCAAGGCTGCCCGGCAAGCAACATGCCCATCGTTACCAACCCCGCCGCGAGAATTGATTCGGCCAGCGTCAAGTAGAGAATCGTTCGGCCAATGCTCGCGAACCGCGAGAATTCGAAAACCGACCCAATCGAGAATAGAATGAGCCCGAGCGCAACCTCGCTGAGCACCTGCAAAGCCGCCAGATTCTCCGAACTCACCCAGCCCAGCACCGATGGTCCCAATGCCACCCCGGCCAAGATATAGCCGGTCACCTCCGGAACCCGCAGGAGTTTCACCACGTGGCCTGACGCCAGAGCCAGGAGCAGAATAACGCCAAGCGAGGAAAGTTCGTTCATTTGGTGGCGGCTAAGCGCGGCAACTGTGTGCTCCTGAGTCGGCACTCCTCAGCCGCTATGGATTGGGGCTATCGATCTGTGGCCTGGCCCGAATATAGATGCGTTAGCTCAAACGCTAGTTCAAATTAGGTTAAGCCGCACACTCTTCAATCGTAGAACATCGCGAAATCGTAGAACTTCATGGAATCACGGAATCAACGATCGACTTTGGCGCTTCCGCGAATTCCTTAGAGCGATCTAAGTAAGTGGCCCCCTACCCCGTCTGTCGAGTACAATCGGACCTAGATGCAAATCGCGATCGGGGCCGATCATGGCGGCTTTCCGCTAAAGGCGGAGCTGACCGAAATAATCCGCGCCGCCGGACACAATGTCAACGACCTCGGAGCCTGCGAATACAATGCTGCCGATGACTACCCAGACTTCGCCCTAGCCGTCGCACGAGCCGTCGTTGCCGGTGAAGCCGATCGAGGAATCGTCATCTGCGGCAGCGGCGTCGGTGCATCGGTGGCGGCGAACAAAGTGCGCGGAGCACGAGCGTCATTGTGCCACGATAGCTATTCCGCCCGTCAGGGTGTGGAGCACGACGACCTCAACGTTCTTTGCCTGGGAGCCCGCGTGATCGGCGTGGAAACAGCTCGGGAAATCGTTCGGGCTTATCTTGGAGCACATTTCACTCAGGAAGAGCGGCACCAGCGTCGATTGTCCAAGATCATCGCCGCTGAAAACGAGTAGCCGCCGAATCGCGAAGCCGCGATCGGCGAGGCAGTCTTGCAGCGAATCCCGATCTGTTTTCAAATCAGCACCAGGCCGTGGGGTTCCGTAGAGTGGCCGTAAGTGGCCTCCATTTAATTTACTCTCCGGAACCGAAATTGACCCACGTTGTTCGGCGCCGATTTCAGTTGAAACTGGGCAGAACAAGTGAACGAATACCTATCAATCAACAATGAGTGCTATCGATAAAATACGTGCTTCTGGATCGCTGTCATGGGTTCGCCAGTGTCTATTCGGCGCCCGCTTCGGCCCGCTTCCGCGGATGGCCACGCCTCAAATCAAATCGGGATTCTCGCGCAGCCCTGAGACACCGGAGTCGTACTTTTCCGTGAGCATTGTAACTCTGTCGCGCGTGGCCCTTGTTGGGCTCATCGCAGCATCCGGGTTGCTTGCGCAGCAGGAATTGCCTTATCGAATCACGACCGTGGTCGGTTCCGGTGCGTTCCGCTTCAGAGACAACGGCCAACAAGCGGCTCAGGCGCGCCTGGTCGACCCTCAAGGCGTCGCCAGAGATGATGCAGGCAACGTATACTTCTCCGACGGCTTTTTCAACATTGTGTTGCGCGTCAGTCCCGCTGGCACGATCTCGCGACTCGCCGGGACCGGCGATCAAGGCTTAGCCGGTGACGAAGGTCCGGCGCTTGACGCTCTCTTCAATCAACCAAGAGGTGTCGCTCTGGATGCCTCAGAGAATCTGTATGTGGTCGACCGCTTAAATGGACGCATTCGGCGGATCGACTCTAGTGGCGTCATCACAACGATTGCCGGAGGCAGGAGCGGTAACGACCCCGGTAACGGCGGCTCTGCCATCAAAGCGGTGCTGTTTGAACCCCAGGACATCGTTATCGACCGGGAGAAAAACATTCTCTATTTTTCCGAACCCGGCCGTCACCAGGTTCGGCGGATCGATCTCTCAAACGGAACAATCACGGTGGCCGCCGGTAACAGCGAGCAAGGTGACACGGGGGAAGGCGCCCTTGCCATTGACGCGCGCCTTAACACGCCAACTGGCCTGGGCCTCGATCGGAACGCCGCCCTCTTGATCGCTGACTCGCTCAACTTCAAGGTCAAACGTGTTGCCCCGGACGGGACAATCTCAACTATCGCAGGCGACGGCCGTTCCGCCAGCCTCGGTGACGGCGGCCCCGCTGTCGCCGCTTCGCTGGCGGAGCCGCATGATGTGATTGGTGACCAGTCCGGCAACGTCGTCATCTGCAACGTGCGTGGCGGAACGGTTCGAATGGTAGGCGTGTCGGGCAACATCTCTACACTCAGTTTCCCCGAACAACTGCTGAATCCTCGATGGATGGTCTCGCGAAGCTCCAATGATTTCATCGTTGTAGAGACGCTCGGCCGGCGTCTTCTCCGCTATCGAATTGGCACCGTAAGTACCGTTGCCGGAGCGGGACGAACCGGCGGGGTAGGAGACGGAGGGCCAGCCACCAACGCCAAGCTACTGGATCCGCTTGGGGTTGCGGTCGACCCCGACGGAAACGTCCTGGTAGGCGATTTCAAGGATGCTTTGATTCGCCGTATCAACAGCGACGGAAGTATCGAGAGCATCGGCGAAGCCCAGGGCGAGGCCCTCGCTTTTGACAGCCAGGGCCGCTTGCACGCGATATCCGGAACCACGCTGTTGCGATTCGATGCGGAGGGTAATCCAACCGTCGTGGCTGGCGATGGAACCGTTGGAAGCGGCGGCGATGGCGGTCCAGCTATGCAAGCCCAGCTGCTTTTCCCCCTCGGTTTGGCTCTTGACAGTCAAGACAACATTCTTATTGCCGGTACCCGCAGCCAGCGTATCCGCCGAGTCGATGCTGCGAGCGGCATGATTTCAAACATCGCCGGAGCCGGAACAATCGGAGACTCCGGTGACGGAGGCCTCGCCGCCTTTGCAGAATTCGATTCACCCCAGGGACTCGCGGTCACCCCCGAAGGAACACTTCTTGTCGCGGACACCCAAAATCATCGCGTCCGTGAAATTGGCCTAGATCGCGTGATCCAGCCCTTTGCCGGCACTGGTTCGCCGGGGTTTTCCGGAGACGGCGGAGCCGCACTGGAAGCCGAGTTAGAGTTGCCCTTCGATGTCGCCATCGACCGCGTCGGCAATACCTACATTTCGACATCCGCGCAGATCATTAAGGTGACTCCAGATGGTGTATACCACCGAATTGCAGGCGTCAACCGCCTCGGCTTCAGCGGAGACGGCGGCCCGGCGCGGGACGCGGAATTGTCCAACCCGTTTGGCCTGGCGGTCGATGACGAAGGGGTTGTCTACTTCGCGGACCGGTTGAACCTGCGCGTCCGACGCCTCGAACCGGTTAATTTTTTGCGGAGGGCGTCGTCCACTCAGCAAGTTTCTTGACTGGAGCGATCGCGCCGGGACAAATTATTTCGATTTTCGGAGTGGACATCGGCCCCGCCCAAGGCGCCTTAGCCGGGCTTGGTCTTGACGGGTTCCTGCTCACGACAATCGGCGGCGTGCAAGTACTTTTCGACGGCATACCCGGGCCGATATTCTTCACCAACAGCGGACAGATCAACGTCCAAGTACCCTACGAAATTGCCGGGTCCGATCCAGTCGCCATTCAGATCATCGTCGACGACATCGCCCGCAACAGCGTGGTCGTCCCCGTGGGCGCATCGGCACCTGGCATCTACTCGCTTGCCGGCGGCACTGGCCAGATCGTCGCCCTCAATCAAGACGGTACGCTGAACGGCGTGAACAACCCCGCACGCATCGGAGAAGTCATCGTCTTCTTCGCCAGCGGCGAGGGACAGACCAGCCCTGCTGGTCAGACCGGCAAGCTGTCGCAGCCTCCATTCCCATCCCCCGTCCAGCGGGTGATCGTGGAAATCGGAGGCCAAGAGGGCCGAATCGGGTTCGCTGCCGGAGCGCCAGGGTTTGCCGGCCTCATGCAGATCAACGCTTTTGTCCCCGCCGGAATCGCGATCAACAGTCAAGTTCCGATCATTCTCAGAGTAGGGCCGAATGCTAGTCCGGCCGGAACCACGGTCGCGATAGCCCCATAATGTAAGGATAGTGCCGCAATGAACGAAGGAAGTCGTCATTTAGCACAGTGCCGCTGCTTCGACAAGCGCACGAATAGAATTCCGACATACGCCGATGTCCAACATCCTCTACCTCCACGGCTTTGCTTCTAGCCCGGAATCCGCCAAGGCTAGGTTCTTCTATCGCAATTTCGCCATGATCGGTGGCGAAGTTCACACACCCGATTTGGCGCGGGGAAACTTCGAGGGGCTGACGATCACCGGTCAACTCGAAGCCATCGACCAGGGGTGAAGGAACTCCAACCACAAATGATGATCGGTTCGAGCATGGGTGCTTATCTCGCTGCTCTCTACGCCGCGCGCTCGCCGGCAAGGATTCCGGCTCTGGTTTTGCTAGCGCCGGCAATGGCCTTTGCACGCCGGATGGCGCAAAAGTTGGGGCCCGCCGAGATGGATGCCTGGAAACACCAGGGCACCCGTTTGGTCTACCACCACGGGGAAGCGGATCTTCGGCCGATCGGCTACCAGCTTTATGAAGATGCTACGCAGTACGAAGACAATCCGGAAATCACGCAACCCACGCTGGCGTTCCATGGGCGCTTGGACGAGGTCGTCGATCCGGAAACCGTGCTGGAGTTCTCCTGGGGAAAGCCGAACGTGACCCTGGAGCTGCTTGATTCCGACCACCAGCTCCTCGATATTCTCGATATGATTTGGGAGAGGGTAGCGGTTTTCTACCAGCAACTTGAACCTCTCCCCGGTTGAGATGCGTATACCCCTACAAGAGCCCATGGAAATAGCGCCTAGAATTTTGGTGGAAGCGGCGCTTCGCGATCCGGAGGCATTTCGGGAGATCGTCGACAAGCACAAGTCGATGGTCTACAGTCTCGTGTTTCATTTCTTCCAGAGCCGTGCGCTCGCCGAAGACATCGCACAGGAGGTCTACCTCGAACTCTTTAAGAATTTGGACAGCATCGTGTCGGATTTGCACTTGTCTTTCTGGTTGAGACAGGCCGTCACTCGCAAATGCATCGATCATACCCGGCGGCTGAAACAACGCCGGTATCAGCCGCTGGAAGACATCATCGAACCCGGCTACACGCCGGAAGAAAGTGATCCATTTCTGGCCGCGACATTACGCAAGAAGGTCGATGCCTTGCCCGACAAGATGCGAATGGTTATTATCTTGCGGTTTCAGGAGGATTTGAAACTGTCGGAGATTTCAACGACGATGGACATGCCGGTGAATACGGTGAAGACGACGCTTCGCCGGGCACTGGCCCGTCTCAGGGAAAAAGCTCACAATCTGGAGCTTGAGGTGTGCTATGCAGCCGCTCGAAGCTGACCTTCGGGAAGTCTACGCTCGCAAGAAGCCCCCGGCCGATTTCACGGCGCGGGTGATGCAACAAGTGCGCGCGCAATCGCCGCCGAAGAAGCATACCCGGATGCGCTGGGCGATGATCGGAGCCATCGCGGCATCGCTATTCGTCGGGGTCTACATGAGCCGGCAGAGCGCGCCGATTGTACCAGAGGCAGACGGGGCGGATGCACAGTTGTTGCTTTCGTTGCAGATCGCAGGGGCGAAACTCAACCTGACCCGCGATGCACTCATGCGGCCCAGCGGGCAGGAGTCGCGTTAGACAATTGGATTGCCGTCGAGAATCGGATAGTCGAAAATCGGGAAATAGGGAATGCAAAAGTGGATAACAAGGGGCTTGCGATGAAAAGTGTGTGGGTTGCGTACCTAATTCCGCTACTCTTGCTGAGTTCTTCGGCTTGGGCACAATCTGAACAACCGGTGGGCAGTTTCGACTCTGCCCGAAATGTCACTCAGCCCCACTTCGCAGGTTCGCATGGATCTGCCGCAAATGGAGGAAAAAGCCGACGAGATGGTCAGCGTGAATCTCGAAGGCGAGTCTCTGGGCGTGGGCCAGAAACTATTGGCCGTCCGCAAGGGTGTCAGCAAATCCGTCAAGGAACTCGTCAGTGGTCTCAAGGGCGTCTATCTGCGACGCTTCTGGTTTTCCAAAAAGAAGGCCTACTCAGCCGAAGACACAGCACCCATCCGCAAGCAACTAGAGGAAGATGGCTGGGTGCCGATGATTGACGTGCATGACCGCCAGAAGCCCGAATCCGTCACCGTGTACTCCTTCTTTGAGAACAAGGAAGTGACGGGTATCACAGTGGTTTCCGAGGAAGCCCAAGAGTTCACTGTCGTCAACATCGTCGGCCCTGTGGATCTGGAAGCCCTTTCCGAGCTGGGTGATCAAATGGGAATGCCGGTCATGAAACTAGCGACCCGCGAATTGATCAAGGGAAAAGCATTAACGCCGCCGGCCCCTCCCAACAAGTAACTCGCGCTTGACACGACAGGGGCGTGGACGGAAGTCCGCGCTCGGCCCGTCGAAGCTGCGGCGTGCTAACCTGTCCATCGATCATGACTCAACACCGGCTCCGCCTTCCATTGTCCCCAAGCGCCATTTTCTTCGGCATCATTTTCCTCGGCCCCATTCTCTTCGGCCTTATTTCCTTCAGCAGGGTCGACCTTCAGGCGCAAACCCCAGACCAACAGGCCATCACAAACCTACTGAAAAACCAGTCCGCCGCCTGGAATCGAGGTGACATCAACGCTTTCATGGCCTCCTATGAGAAGTCCGGCGATACCGCCGACATCGGAGCCGAACCCATCAAAGGCTACAACGCCATCCTGGCGCGATACAAAAACCGTTATCCGGACCGCGCGACAATGGGCCATCTCACCTTCAGCGAACTCGATGTGCGCATCGTTGCAGAGAACGTTGCGATTGTCGTCGGCCGCTTCGCACTAGCGAGGGCCCCCGATGCTGGCGGGCCTGCTTCAGGCATCTTCACCTTAGTGGCGCGAAAGACGGGTACAGCGTGGAAGATCATCCACGACCACACAAGCTGACAGCAGCCCGGGTTGGTAGACTGACCCGTAGTCCCGCAAGTGACAGTTCACACGATCGAAACCGAGGTTTGGCTGCCGAAGCCCCTCGACATCGTCTTCCCTTTTTTCGCGGCCGCCCGAAATCTTGCTACCCTAACCCCGCCCTGGCTGAGGTTTTCGGTCCTGACCCCCAGCCCGATTCAATTGAAACCGGGAGCTCTCATCGACTATCGCCTGCACTTGCACGGGATCCCCATCCGCTGGCAGAGCGAGATAACCGCCTGGCAACCTCCCCATCGCTTCGTCGACGAGCAACGTCGCGACCCCTATCGCCGCTGGATCCACGAACACACATTCGTTGAGCACAACGGTGGAACTCTGGCACGCGATCGGGTGCAATACGCCGTGTCTGGTGGGTCGCTGGTCAACTACCTGTTCGTGGCGAGAGATCTGCAACGAGTCTTCGCATTCCGCAAAGAAACCTTGTTACGAATTTTCGGGTCGGTAACCGGGGAGCACGACGTTGCCGCTCGTTGAGAAGAGCGAGGGTCGATCCGGGCCCCGAAGGCTGCGGTTCCGCCACACCGAGGCAAAAACCATACTCAGCAAGACGTCGGGCTTTATCGCCGAAGCCGGTTTTACACACTCCTTGAACCCGGCGCGCAATTGCACTTTCGGATGCACCTATTGCTACGTTCCGACGATGCGGGTTCAAGCGGGCTTGCAGCCGGAAGACTGGCGTCGCTGGGGACAGTTCACCACGTTTAAGTCCAACGCTGCCGAGCTTTTGCGGAAACAAGTGCGGCCCGAGCAAATGATCTACTGCTCGCCGCTCGTCGATCCCTATCAGCCAGGGGAGGGAGACGAGCACCAGATGAGCCGTATCCTGGGAGCTCTGATTGACAACCCTCCCAAAGTGTTCGTCATCCAAACCCGTGGCCCATTGATCGTTCGAGACGCGCCGTTACTGGCGAAACTTGCACAACG
>CBDCYS010000030.1:0-18406 GCA_965224215.1 Bryobacterales bacterium
CAAACTGGTCTAAATAGCGGTTAAGTGCTTTGTTTAAAAGAAAACGAAGTGTCTCTACTTCGTCCGGCTGTAGGGTTTCGAGGGCCTTTAGCCAAAGATGCCTGTGTGGTCGAACTGTATCTTGCACAAACTCCGTCGCCTCGGCAAGCGGAAGGGGCTCTCTTCTTTCGATCCCGCCAAGCCGCGTGTCGTCCGAGTCCAAAAACTCCTGCTGTTCGGCCTCGGGTAGCCCGTAAAAGGCTTGAACCGAGAGATCCTCGTACTGTTGCATTTCGTCTTTTTCCAAAAGTGCAACCCCCCTATCTTCCGCTTCCTGAAGAAAGCGCACAGTAGGTCCCATGTCATTTGCTGTGGGGGGAAACCGCTCACATGCTACGAAGACAAGACACCGAGCCGTGGTCTCCAGAAGAAGCGGGTTGTTTTGTAACGCCGTTGAAACAGCGGTCTCAACGGAACTTTCAAATGACTCGCGTTGGCCTTCAATGAAGCCGACATGGGCGTGGCTGCCGATTACCAAGACGAACACAACACCCTGAGTGAGATGTCTTGTTCTGCGACGTATTCCCTTCATGCCGTTTCCGATAAGCATAAGCCCTGCCACATCGTAGAAAACGCGCACGAGAAGATTTTGCTCTTCACCTGTAAAGCTTGAGAGATATCCCAAGATGACGCCCAAGATCACCAGTAAGAAGCCGCAGGTGATCTTTACGACGCGTGGCCCTGGGCGGGCTTCTCCTGCTTGCGAGGCGGCGGTTTTGTCCGGCCTGCGAGCCACAGAGGCCCTCGCGACCTGAACCCAGCTCGTCGAATCGCAACTTGGGCAACGTGCTCGGTGTTCCTCGAACGCCGTGTTGCATTCTGAGCACTGACGCATGGGATCAGCTTAATCCGCCAGAAGCCGCCTCGCAACAGTTGTGCTCGCCCCGGACGTGCGGCGTCTGCGGCGGTTCGGCGATAATTGTTGGAAGAGCGGCCTCCAAACCGTGCGGCTCGCCCACATGATTACCCAGAAACAGCTCGCAGCCAACCGGCAAAACTCCCAGCGCTCGACCGGACCCAAGACGACGGAGGGCAAGGCTGTCGTAGCCCGCAACGCCGTCAAGCACGGTCTCCTGTCCCGCCTTGGGGTCCTGCCGGGAGTCGAAGAGCAGGGCGTCTGGGAAGAGCACCTCGCACGGGTGTGCGCCGACCTCCAACCGGCGAGCTATCTGGAAGAAAGTTTGGCCAGCCGGATCGCCCAGTTGCTCTGGCGGCTCGGGCGGGCAGCTCAGTACGAACAGGCAGTGACGAGCGCTGTCTTGCGGAAGGCCGAAGAGAACTGGGTGAGCCAGCACGCGAGAGGCTGGCCAAACCACAACCCACTCGTCAAGGCAGCCGAGCAAAGCCAGCAAGCCACAGCCGTCCTGGACCTGCTGAACCGTTTGCCCGACCTACCGGGCACGCAAGAGGTCGCCGAGGAACTGGCCGATCGCATCACCGACCAGGCTGAGGTCTGGGCTGAGGAGAATGACGTGGAGCTGCCGGGGCTGGAGGAAGATCAGCCTTGGGATGCCGACCGGCTGCGGCTGTACCTGGACACCCTCGCGCGCCAAGGCAAAATCGGCCGGGACCAACTACTAGACCTTCTGGCCGTCGCATTTCGGCGTGAATTGGAAGAGGCCCAGGCCGTACTCACGCGACTAGAGGGGGAGCTGGACGACATCCGGCGGACGCGACTCCTGCCTGAGACGCCTGACTTGGAAAAGGTGCGGCGCTACGAGACGACGCTGGAGCGGAGTTTCTACAAGGCACTTCACGAGCTGTAGCGTCTTCAGGCCGCCCGAGGGGGGCAACGCTCCGCAGTACCCGTTGCCGTGGATGTCACAGTCGATAACGCGGCGGGCGAGGCTGCCTGACCACTGTTTCGACGAAACAAAGCCATTCCCGGCCTCTGTTGCCAGCGTCCGTCTCTTGGCCGGGGCTATCCGGCAACCGACTCCCATACAACCATACAACGCCCATACAACTCCCATACTCCACCTACACGAGCCCTCACGCGAGGAGCAAGTGGTAAGGGACTACCGCCCCCGCAGGCGTCCCAATGGGCGAGAAGGGGACTCTTGGTGCCCTAGCTAGCCTGTGAAATCGGGCTAAGTGGCTTTGTTGGAGTATGTTACAGACTGACGGCTGCGGATTGTTGGTGTGAACGGGATATATCAATAGTAATCCCCGCGAACGGGCCCTATGTGACTCGTCTTGTTGGACTTAGTCCTGCTCGCTGGCGGTTTGAACGGTAGGCTCTATGACGAACGCCCACGCTACAACATTCTGCCTCGCAGGCTTCGGTCGGCTTGTGGTCTCCCCACCGGTTTCGTAGGATAGTTGCCGACAGAACGCAGGAGGCAAGGATGCTCGAAGTGAAATCGAATCGGCGCGCGGCCCTCATGCTGGCGGCGCTGCTGGCCCTGGGGGCCTGCGGCGGCGGCGCGACCGAAGAGGCCGGCCGAGCGGAAGGCAAGGAGGCGGCAGAGGCTTCCGCACCCGCTGACTCGGGCGGCGGCGCCCCGGAAGCGGCCGACGATTTCTACCTCGGCAAACCACGCGACGACGTGGAACGCTATTTCGGCCTCTACGGCGACCCTGGACGCGGCCAGTTTTTCGTCACCGAGGCGAAGCACCCCAAGTATGCGGAGCAAGCGCCGGAGATCCCGCCAGGGTACTTGGCGATCGGAGCCATGTGGGGCGACGTCGCGCCCATGAGCATGAAGTCGCTCTCCGAGACGAAGTTCGAACAGGTTGACCTCAGCGACTTCGCCCCGGACGAGCCCAGCGTCGCGGAGTTCCAGTTCGGCCCGGACGGCATTGCCGTTGCGTTGACATTCACAAACGGCAGCTTCAGCGATTTCGGTCGCCGCGTGCGCGTCGGAAACCTGCCAGAGGAGTGGCAATAGGCGGCTCAGTTTCCGGCTCCGCTGACTGTCTCGGGAGGAGCTTAGCCGGGCGTTTGTTAACGCGAACGGGATATCCCAACAGGTATGTGGCGCAACAGGCTCTAAGTGTCTAGTTTCGTGGGGCTTATGCCTGCTCGCGGTCGCGGACTCTTCGTGCCAGTTCTGGACGACATGCCAATACTTACGCTAGCGCCGGTTGTCCCCGTTCCGGCCCGCGAGCTACGGCTATTGACTCGAATATTGCGCTTCTAAAGCTCCAGCAGTTTACTCACCGCGACGCAGAACACCGTGCTTAAGCGTCCTGCGTTCCAGGGCGGCGGCCATCGACATGTCACTGTCGTCAGATCGGCTGGATTACGCGAGAGCGGCGCTCGCCGAATCGTGACGTGGCCCTAGTTTCCGGCACTGTGGTGGCTAGAAAAAGTCCTGTCGGAGCGACAGACGGAGATCAGCCTGAGTCACAACCCCCAGGAACGGCGGGTCAAAAGGGTTCTTGAAGGGAATCCTGAGCGGTCGGCAAAATACGGACATAGTACGGACATAGTACAAGTTCCGAGTAGAGTTAAGTCCATAAGTTACTGAAAACAATGGTCGGGGCGCGGAGATTTGAACTCCGGACCTCCTGCTCCCAAAGCAGGCAGTACAGGCCCCTAAGTTCAACCCTAACTAACTGATTCTAAAGGCTCGTCTGGTTGGACAAACCTCAAAGACCTGCCCATAATTGGAACCCCTAATGGAACCCCCGACAGGGGTGTCGAGCCAGCCGGTCGAATCGTCCCGTCGTGTGTCGGTCAAAGCCCGAGCGATCTCAATGCCGCCTTAACCGACTCCTGGTTGAATCCACCGCCAATGAACTTTACTTTTTCTTCCAGGTATGGAATATCAAGAGGTACCTTCGAATGCCCAATCGCGACTACGGATGCCGCTGAATCAGTATTGTTTTTCAACAGAGAATTGATGTAGTCATCTCGAAACGAGAAGCCAATGAACAAGAGATGCGAAGCGGCCGAGATCATCGCCTCAAGGTGCTGATGAAACAGGCCGAACGGCTCTTCCTCCGGCGCATCCTTGAATCCCGGATAAAGAATCACATGTTTCTTGTGATCTCCCGTGAAATAGGGATCTCCCAAAAAAATGCGATCGTCTCCGTCTCCGCGTCTCCAGTTCACGGAACCATGAAGTTTTGTTAGGAAGCCCCCAGGGTTTTCAGTCGCGTCTCCTGCTGGCGAACGGTCACGCCACAGATTTTGCTATTGTTCAGCAAACCCACCCCGGCTGATCAGCCTCTGGGCAAGCTCGGACTCGAACGCCGCGAGACATGGCTGAATGTTGTGCGCTCTTGCAGGTCTTCCTCAGCTTTCCCGGCGAGATACTTGCCGAAGAAGGTGAAGACTCGTGAGGACCAGGCGGCTGCTTTAGACTACGTTGCGAAATGGGCTCAGTAGCTCCAGAAGAGTTGGCACGGCCGCCGACGGCCGAGCGCCTGGCGGACCTTGTCGAGTCGCTGCGAAGCCACCGGCTCGCGATCGGCGCCGACCAGTGCATCCAGGCACAGCGTCTTATGGCGGCTTTGGCCTCGTACGGGCAGCGGCCCCACCCGAGGCAACTCGGTAACTACCTCGCGGCGATCTTCTGCGGCACTCCGTCGAAGAGGGAGGCTTTCTTCGTCGTTTATGAGGCATGGCGACAACGCCAGCCCGAGTTCCAGGATATCGAGGACTAAGAGGAGCAGGCGCCGGGCCCGGCCAAGTCCGAGCACCGCGCCTGGTATAGCCGAGTTGAACCCTGGCAGTGGATCGCCGGCGTATTGGCGGCGCTCCTGCTCATTACCGCGGCGAGCGTGGGGGTCTATCGCTACCAGAGCCTCCAGGAGCGGCTTCTCTCCGGGATTGTTGTGACGGCGGAGAATGCGGTTCCCCTCGAAGGCGCGACAGTCGAATGGCTCGGGGCCACAGTACAGACGAATTCCGAGGGCCAGTTCGAGTTGCAGTACCGTCTTGTCGATCTTCCCACCCCGTTGAAGGCCTCCCGAGGCGAGCTCACGGTCAGGCTCGAGGTAAGCCGAGACATCGCCCAAGGTCCGGTCGAAATTCGTCTCCAGCCGCCGGCGCAGGACCTGACCGTGACCGGCGAGGTCGTACAGCAAGGAATCTCAGTCGCGCTGCAGTCGCCACCGGTCCCCGGGAGCGACGCTTTCTGGGTCCGCTACTACGACTGGATCCGTTTCGGAGTTACCGCCGCCCCGACCGCCTTGTTCGCGGTGTGGGCCTTGTGGCTCTATACGCCGCGGCTCCATCTGGTCCGCTGGCGGGCCGCGAACCTCAGGCTCCGGGAGATCCGCGTTTCTGGAAAACTGCCGTCGCCGCTTCCGCATCGCGCTTGGCGTCTAGCCGCGGAGCGTTTGCGAATCCACCACTGGGTCGAATCCACCGATATCGACCCGCAGAAGACCGTCGTCGAAAGCGCGCGCCGCTTGGGCATGCTGACGCTAGCGCAAGGACAGCGCCGCGCATTGCCGGAATACCTCGTCTTGGTCGATAGAAGCTCGGCGCGCGATCAGCGGGCGCGTTACTTCGACGAAATCCTCCAGACCCTACGCGACGAACACGTCCCGGTCGTCGAATACATGTTTGAGGGCGAGCCACTCTGGCTGAGGCCAGTGCAAGCCGCCGACGCACAGCCGGTGACGCTACGGGACCTCACCGGGCGGTACGCCGACTACCGGCTGCTCATTTTCAGTGACGCCGAGGGCTTCTTTGGCAGCTTTACGGGTCGGCCTGGAGCCTTTGTCGAGAATTTTGCCACCTGGGAACACAAGGCGGTTTTCCTGAGCGGGTCCGCGCGGGATAAAGCCGATCCTGTGACCGCCCGCGCCCGGTTCTTCTCAGGCGCGGGATTCCTCGTCGCGCCCCCGACGGCGGAAGGTTTGCGGTTCGTCGCGAACGAATTTCAGAATCCGCGCCAAGCTGAGCCCGCTCGATCGAGGGGCAGCCGCTACCCACCATCGCTAATGAGCGACCCGGACCGCTGGCTGGCTCGCACCGTGCCTTCGGAGCGCAAAAGAGCGCGTGTGGTCGCCGAGCTTCGCCGCTACCTGGGACGCGACGGCTTCCGCTGGTTGGCCTCGTGCTCGGTCTATCCCGAGGTGCGTTGGGGGCTGACGCTATACCTGGGCGGAGCCATGATCGGCGAGCGCGTCGGCGAAGAAACCTTGCTGCGGCTGGTGCGGTTGCCCTGGATGCGGGCTGGATTCTTTCCAGACTGGCTGCGGGCCTCGCTGATCAACGCCTTACCGGATGAGGAGCTTGCGGAAGTCCGGCGCGCCATGGAACACCTGCTGCTCTCCGCGCTTTCGGAGCAGCGCGAGGGGTTCGCCTTGGAGCTTTCCGCGCCTCAACCGCGCCCCTGGTGGCAGCCGGCTCTTCTGCGCAACCTTTTCCGGAGTGGCACGGGGCCCGGCCCCGTGCGAGATCACGTCCTGATCTCGGTGCTCCGAGGAGAGCAGGTTCCCGAGTTGGCGGTAGAGACGCCCGGCGGGCTGCGCCAATTACTGCAGCGGTTCGCGCAGCCGAATCGGCCCATGGCACAGGCGGGTGCGGCGCTCATGCTGGCCGCGCTGGGGTGGTGGCTCACCGGTTGGCTCGAACCGTCCCAGGCACAGCCGATTGCCGGGACCTTTGCGGCGGACAAGTCAGTGGTGGAGCCCGGAGAAGAAGTGACATTGAGCTGGCAAGTACAAGGGGCGGACGGGATCGATTTGCAGCCAATTTCCGAGACCTTTGCGGACAGGCCGCAGCTCGGGACAATCGGCTCGGTAGTGGTTTCTCCCGACGTCACGACGGAATACACCCTCGCCGCCTTTGGAGGTGAGTTAGAGGCGGTCGGCTCCGTGACGGTCACCGTTGGGAAGCCGGTCGATGTTGACAAGCCGGAAGAATCTAGAAGATATCCGCGCGGGCTCCTAGCAGCGATTGAGAAGTCTAGCCTCGCCGACCCGGCGATCATCGAGGTCCCTGACATCTCCGGTTCTCTCATCATCCTCGGGTCCCATGAGGACCCCGCCGTCGCTGTCCGGGAGACCGAACGTCTGCGCGCGGATCTGCCGGACGTCAAAACCTACTGGGCCGTCAACGCCTATTTCGCCCCGGCTCTCGGTCCCTTTACCGATTCGGCCGAAGCTAGTCGCCGGCTGAAGGAAGCCCGCACGCTTCGCAACGACGCCTACGCCTACGACGCGAGCGCCTTCCCTTATGAGATTCGGGTGGTCGGCACCACCCCTCCTCTCAGCATCGCACGCAACGAGCGAGACGGTCTGGAGTACGTGCTGATCCCCGCAGGTGATTTCCAGATGGGCTGCGTGCCCAGCGACGATAGCTGCGGTGGCGATGAGAATCCGCGACATGCCGTGCAGATCACCAAGGACTTTTGGATCGGTCGCACCGAGGTCACAGTAGGGGCATATGAGGAATTCGCCGAAGCTACGAGCCGCGAGATGCCCGAGGCTCCTGATTTCAACAGCAGCTGGGGGAAAAAGACCCATCCCATCAACCGCGTAACCTGGGACGAAGCGAAAGCCTACTGTAGTTGGACTGGGGGCCGGCTGCCCACCGAGGCCGAATGGGAATACGCGGCTCGCGGTGGTGAAGAAGGACTGAAGTATCCCCGGGGTGGCAAGATTAGCGGCAAGGATGCGAACTACGTATCAAACGTCGGTGGAACGTCCGCTGCGGACAGGTACCCCGCCAATGGATTCGGCTTGCGTGACATGGCCGGTAATGTGTTGGAGTGGGTGGGGGATTGGTACGACGAGGATTACTATAAGTACTCGCCGGCCGCGGATCCGCAGGGTCCAGCATCAGGCGATCTGCGGGTTTTGCGCGGCGGGGCGTGGGGCTTCGGTCCACAGTGCCTGCGTGCGTCGAACCGTTGCTGGAGACGACCTGACGTCAGGTACGACGGCTTCGGATTCCGTTGTGCCCAGGAAGTTGTTTCCCCTTAACCCTTTTTTCCCTTTTCCGGGGCAAAGCCCCAGCGGAATTTTTTCGCAGTGTCGTATGGACCAATGCCACCCGCCGCAACCCTGCTTCGCTGCAAGTAGTTACTACTAATAGGTGTCGGTTGGGACGAGCGGTGCAGTGGCAGCCTGTAGCGTCCTGTTAGGCGTCATCCTTTTACCGCGGCACGCGAAGCAGGTCGTGGACGCTGGCCCGCCACTCATCTGGAACAGGATGCTCACGGCAGTAGTCGGCGAGCATCGCTTCTAGGTCGGCCGGGCTAGGAGAGTTGAGGGACGCCTTTTGCTGAAGCGAGGAAAGAAGGTCTGAGCTCATGTGCACCCAATCGATCGATGACAGCCTAGTGTCGATGAGTCTGAGGGGCACTGAGGGACCAAGCCTAGGATTCTTCGACAACTCGATGGTTAGCAAGGGTCCGTGAGGAGCAATCTTATCGACTCCAACGGCGCGAATCAGCGCAGTACCCATGACTGGATCGATGGTCATGAGGCCCATATCGAGCGAGACGGTCCGGTCCCGCTTGAGGGAGTCGAGTACCTCCTTCGGATAGCAGCCCTGAATGTCGGAGAGTTCGCCCTCGGCAATCGCGCCGCGCGCCAGCCAGCCACTGGCCGCGACGTGCCGCATGAGGGCAACCGCTACGGTTGCGCATCGCTCAAGCGACTCTTCGTGAAAGTCACTGACGATGACGAACCCGTCGCCCAACTGGTGGGCAAACAGCCGGTCGGGCTCGCGCGGGTAGCATAGACACCCCAGGCGGAAGATCGCCCTCATGAGCTCGCCGAGCGACCACAGGACCTGGTTCTCCCTCTCCCACAGGGCGCTGAACCCTTCGATGTCGATGTAGAGGGACCAACGATCCGGCACAGTGTGGACTCTGGAGGCGCCTATCTCTTGTTCGGGCTGACCTGGATAGCACGCCTCCAGGGCAGCCTAAGACGAAACCACCACGATGGGACCGCACGGTGGAAACTACTTCCGATGTAGCTTGTGCCGAAAAGCTTCCTCATGCAGTCATGGCCTCTCCACCATACCAATCACCGGAAACTCCTCTCAAACGAGTGGATTCGATTATTTGGAGATGGCTCGTTTTGGTCGTTCTGATTCCGACCGTAATTCTACTGATACTCAGCGCTGCCGCCTTCATTTCTGGGCCATACACAGATCAATGAACTCGATCGGAATGCGCATAGCGGCCTCGCCTCCCCATTCGATCTTCTGGGACTGTGGAGGGAGCCCGTGACCACGGTTAAGAATGGCCGTCGCTGCGGCGACCACTGCCCGTTCGTTCGATCCGGTTTCGCAGATTTTGAGAAGGGCATTTAGGGCTGCCTCGGTGTGTTGCCGGGCCATTTTTGAGACGTGTTCTTTTTGCTCGGCGGTTGCTCGATCGCCGGAACCCCTGGGGCGTCCGGGTTTCTTCCAATCTCGCCTTTGACACCTTGGGCAAGGGTTGCCGTCGCGGCGTGGAATCCACTTATGTTCACAGTGCCGACATGTCACACAACGGTCGGTCTTCTTCTGGAGAACCTTGTTGGCCCCCTTCTTCGGCCGACCGGCACCGGGTCTTTCGCCGCCGCGGGTTTTCACTTTTTGATTATCTCCCGTTTGATTTTGGGGTCCGTTGCGAACATGGCTAGGACCGCGTCCAGTGATTGCGGCTCTGCTGCCGTTCTTGACAATCCACCGTCGAATTCCCCGATTGCCGCCCGCTCGTAGAAAAGATAAAGTCTGGTTATCCACTTTACTCTAGTGATGAATCAAGCTATCCTTGGACTCGCGCTGTTGGCGGCGAAGACCGAGTCTGTTGAGCGACGATTTTCCAAAACATCTGGTGGAGTTCACTGAACGGTTTGCCAGCGAGCAAGCTTGCTGCGAGTATCTGCTCGGTGTCCGCTGGCCAGCGGGGTTCGTTTGTCCGAACTGCTCGGCCACGAAGGGTTGGACGACCCGACGAGGCACGATGTTCTGTAGCGGGTGCCGACGCCAGACCTCTCCCACGGCGGGAACCATCCTGCACAACTCGCGGGTGCCGCTGCGGAGTTGGTTTCTGGCCATGTGGCTGGCCTGCACTCAGAAAACAGGGCTGAGCGCCAAGGGTTTGCAGCGTGAACTCGGTCTGGGCAGCTATCAGACCGCCTGGCTGATGTTGCAGAAGTAGCGGCAGGCGGATGGTTCGGCTGGGTCGGGAACGGCTGGACGGAAGTGTCGAAGTCGACGAGACTTACTTGGGCGGCAAGGAGAAGCACGTTCGCGGGCGAGAGCTGGTGGGCAAAGCCTTGGTTGTGGTTGCGGTGGAACTGCAGGGCCGCAAAATGGGGCGAATTCGTCTGCGTCATGTCCCCGACGCATCGGGACCGAGTCTGGTGGGTTTTGTGACCGACTGTGTGGCGTCAGGCAGTCTGGTCCATAGCGACGGCTGGAGGGGTTACCGGGGCTTGAAGAAAGCCGGCTATCGCTATCGGGTCACCCACACAGCGGGAGACTCGCAGATAGCCGCCGAGGAATTCGCGCATGTCCACCTGGTTGCCTCGCTGCTCAAGCGCTGGTTGGTAGCGACGCACCAAGGGAAGGTGAGTAAAGTGCATCTGCAAGGCTACCTCGATGAATTCACCTTTCGCTTCAACCGTCGAAAGTCCCGCCACGTAGGCAAGATCTTCCACCGACTCGTCGAACAGTTGGTTCTCCGTAAGGCCTTGACCTATCGAGACATTATCACCAAGCCCCAGCCCACCAACTAGAGTAAAGTGGATAACCAGAAGATAAAGATAGTCATCCAAAGTCGGCGGTGCGGTGTCCCATGAGTCACGCACGCTCGCCTGAAGGGGTCTACGAACCTGAGGGCTCCGACGATTTGCCCCCCTTTTTTTTGGCCTAAATCGTTCTGGGGTGATCCCGTGTACAGCTCACGTACACCGCAAGTCCATCTTGAGTGGTTCAGGTGGAATGGGCACCTATAACAATCAGTAACTTGCAGAGAATAAAGGACCGTCGGGGGTTCAAGTCCCTCCACGCCCGCCATATAACCCATTTGCAATCAGTTGATTGGCGGCAAGGGTCGCCCCGCGCCCACATCTGAAATTGTGGCTGTGTGCCCGATTCTGTGCCCACCCCGTGCATTTTCGAGCGCTTTCCGAATGGTATCGACCTGAGGATGGATGTACCGCTTTGTGATGCTCATGTCGCTGTGGCCGGCTAGGTAGGCCAGTGTCCAGGGGTCCATATGAGGGGCCCAGCGGGTCAGGCAAGTGTGGCGAAGGCAGTAAAGCTCGAAGGGTTCGACGTTGGTCTCTTGGCAGGCTCGGGCGTGCTGTTTCTTTAGGCTTGACGGTTCAATGTGACCGCTCTTGGTGGGGGCCGGGAAAACCCATTCGCTAGTGGCCTGCGTTTTGCGCATCTCCAAGAGCGCTGACACTCTTGGCGTCATGGGAATGCGGCGACGGGCAGCCCCGGACTTGCCAAAGTGGATTTCCAGATTGCCGTCCCTGATGTTCTCCCAGCGAAGCCGGAAACACTCCTCAGACCGGAGACCGCAATCGAGAAGAATGGTATCCACGTCTCGAACCAGGGGCTTCGCCTCTGCGAGGTACTGTTCCTCCTCTTCAAAGTGCAAGAGATCCTCGATGCTGGGCTGTTTCATGAGGCGCTGGAGATTCGACTGCGTCGCGTAGCGGGCGAACCGGGGCTCGACGATCCTCGGTATATCGAGGCTCTCGCACTTCGAGACGTCGTACGCCAAACCGTGCTCAGTGCGATGAAAACCCATCAGCGGGATGCGATTGCATACCCGACTATTCGGCGCACCGCAGCACCGGTTGGTGCTGCGCAGCAGGGTTCGAACTGCCGCCTGGCTCCGATATCCGGGCTCCCGGCAATCGTTGTTCCCGCAGGGTATGCGAGGGACGGCATGCCCGTGGGTCTGGAAATGATCGGTTCGGCGTGGTCGGAGGGAGAACTGATACGCCTAGCGTACTCATACGAGCAAATCACGCATCACCGCCGTCCGCCGTCCAGCACACCAAGCCTGTACGCTGACCCGACAATGAGCGTGGAATGGGTGGCGAGCGGTGCCGACCATATACCGCCCATAGATACCGATGCCACGGCTCGTCTGCAACTCGACTGGAACCCCGTTACCGCCCAGCTCAGCTACGACGCACAGATCTCGGGCGTTCCGGATGCCGATGTGCTTTTCATGCATTTGCACCACGCGGAGTCTGGCAGCGTTGGACCTGTGTCAGTGATACACTCCCGTCGGGGTGAGGCGCGAACATCGGGAGTCGTCAAGCTGACCGCGGCTCAGCAGATGGCGCTGGACTCGGGAGCCCTCTACTTCGACGTGCATACGACCGAACATCTCGGCGGCGTTGTCCGGGCCCAGGTCGTTCAACCTTGACGACGGTGCCGCTCGGACGCCCGTCCCGGCAGCCTGAAGCGAGTGCGATCGAGATATTTCGCCAGCTTCCAGCCAACCAATCACGCTGGGGGAATTCTACCGCCCTTCCGTTGCTGGCGAAAACAAGCGACCCAGTGACTGGGCCGGAGAGTAATCTCGGCTTGAACCGGCCGCCCGGCGGCGCTAGGACCGGACGACTATACGTCCATGTGGACGGGATCAGCAAACGCTACCCCGTTAGTCAGGATTTGGCCCGTCCAAGAAGGCTGAGTTGCTTCCGACAATCCCCCCATCCCGGAAGTGATACCAGCTTAAGATCCACTTCTCCGGTTAGGCGTTATGCGCCCGAATGACCAGAAGTCCGTAAATATCTACTTGACGCAAGGGTGGGTGCCGTGGTAGCCTCGCTTTTATGCTATCGCCATCCGCTAGGCAGAAAATTGCCAATGAGGCTATCAACTTTATACTTCAGGCTTTCTACGCTGGCGTGGTGTACTCCGTGTTAGCAGCAGGTGGAACAATATACGCTTGGATTACCGGAGCGGATCAGCAATGGGTTTTTTTGGGCCTAGGTGCGCTCGGAACCCTGTTTCTTGTCTTGGTGACCACTGGTGTCGTCGTTTGGCAACGCTCCAAATCAAAGCCGCTACAGACGGTTGGTCGTAAGGGATATTTGGATTTCAGAAAGGACGCGGAGGCTGCAATTCACCAACTACAAGTGGACATCCCCAAGATTACGGCAATAAATCAGCGGATGGGCGAGATCGCGTCGAATGCTTCAAAACGTCCAGATACATCCTCGCACCGCGCGATCCACGCAGGAGTCGTAAAGGTATCAAAAAAGATCAATCGGCAGGCGAGCATTATGAGGATTCGCTCGGGTCCCGTAAAGCGCAACGTTGACCTACTCATCGAAAGCATAACCGGATGGTCTGATTGGGTCCGGAAGCGGCAGGGACCAGATGAAATTCAGTCGCTTCTCCCACTGATCCGATCTATTGGGGCTCCGCTTCAACAGACTATTTCTAGTCTAGAATCGTTTCAGGCGAGTCTACAGGTGAACATTCGAGAGATGAGTCAGGAGATGGATTTGGCTGGAGGGGCATTTCACAGTGAAATGGACGCGGTTCTCAAGCGGATAAAGCAGCTCCGTGCGTGCTGTCATCAGCAGATTTCCCTATTAGATCCTTATACTTCAGGGAGTCCGAGTTAATGAGCCGCAGCAGGGTGTCCCGAAACAAATACGGATTGTTCCGATTGTCGAACCGAAACTCGAACTCATCAAGGTAGGCAGGAAGATGCTTCACGCTGACTTTATGATAGGCACCGACAACAGACCGCTTGAAGAGCGAGAACGCGCCCTCGATCGAGTTCGTGTGGACATCGCCGCGAACCCACTCGTCAGCGGAATGGTTTACGCTCTCGTGCTTGGTTTTCTCATCGCCAATGCCTTTGTAGGCTTCGTAGTCGTCGGTATAGATGTTCTCGGCATCCGGGGTGTGCTCCTCAATGAATCCGTGAAGCGTTTCGCGATTGCGCCGCTTGCCGACCGTCAGCCGGATATTGCCATCGCGTTCGATAGCCCCGAGAACCATCGTTTTGTTCCCCGTGTATCCCCGGCCCATGCCCTTGGCCTTACCGCCGACCCAGGTCTCATCGACTTCGACGGTGCCTTCAAGGGGCTCGGTGTCGGCGTCCTTCATGGCGGCTCGGATACGATGGCAGAGATACCAAGCGGTCTTGTAGGCTACTTTCAGGGTGCGCTTGAGTTGGTTGGCCGAAATCCCTTTGCGGGATTCGCACATCAGGTAGATGGCCGCGAACCACTTGGGAAGCGGCAAGTGAGAATCATGGAAGATTGTCCCGGCGGTAACGGAGAACTGGTACCGGCATGAGTCGCAATCGAACTGTCCGCGCTTGTGGATTCGAGAGATCTTCTCGTTTTCGCATCGTGGGCACTGTATACCCTTGGGCCAGCGTAAGCCCTCAAGGTAGGAGCGGCATTTCTCTTCAGAGTGGAACCGGTCCATTAGCGTCATCAAATCGATATTTGCGGTGGAAGCCATAGCTATGACCAGAAAGAAACCAGAGAAGGATCTAACGACCGACGAAGCGATGCGGAGGATCTTCCCGAAGAAGGTACGCGAAGAACTTCACCGAGTAGCGCACGAGAAGGACGACAAAGAACTGAAAGGAAAGAAGACAACCCGATCACAAGAATAGCATACTATGGTTATAACCTTGTGTCAAGTAGATAATTACGCAGAAGTCAGCTCGTGAATTCCCGCCCTACCGCTTGTTGATCGACCTTCAGGATCACTCACCCCACTCCTCCGGCACCCTCTTTCGCTGGTACGCAGGGTCCCCGCGTCCATGGGGGTGACTAGCGGGCACGTCGAGACCATTTCACAATTACTGGAAGATGGGTATCCGGTTGACTCAGGTAGCCCCAAGATGTAGTATGCCGGCAGATGGAAGATTACCCTCAGAACCTGACAGAATTCGAGTCCCGTTTTAGCAGTGAGGAGGCCTGCCGGGAGTATCTGTTCCGGCTGCGCTGGCCGGACGGTTTCCGCTGTCCGGGTTGCGGTTGTGGAAAGTCGTGGCCTTTGCGAAAAGTGCTGCTGCAGTGCGCTGCGTGTGGGCGCCAAACCTCGGTGACCGCCGGGACCATCTTTCGGGACACGCGCAGCCCTTTGCCGTTGTGGTTTCGTGCGATGTGGTGGGTCACCACCCAAAAGACCGGAGCCAGCGCTTTGGGACTGCAAAGAGTGTTGGGGCTCAACAGGTACGAAACGGCTTGGACCTGGCTGCACAAAATGCGGCGCGCGATGGTGCGGCCGGGACGGGATTTGCTGGCCGGGACGGTGGAAGTCGATGAAAGCTACTGGGGCGGGCTCGAAGAGGGCCTGCGGGGCCGAAACCTGAAAAACAAAGCATTGATCGCAGTAGCCGCTCAAGAGGATGGGCGGGGTATCGGCCGGATTCGCATGAAGAGAATCGAGGATGCCTCGGGCGAGAGCCTGTTGCCTTTCGTGGAGGAGTGCATCGAGCCGGGCAGCGTGGTGCATACCGACGGCTGGCCCGGTTACTCCGGGTTGAAAAAGGAAGGCTACGTCCATCAGGTCACAGTTGTCAGCAGGCAGGAGCAGTCCGCGTCGGAATTGATGCCCCGCGTCCACCGCGTGATGTCACTGCTCAAGCGCTGGCTGCTGGCCACCCATCAGGGCGCCGTGAGCCACAAACATCTGGACTACTACCTGGACGAGTTCACCTTCCGTTTCAACCGCCGCAAATCCAAAAGCCGCGGCAAACTCTTCTATCGGCTCGTCCAGCAGGCGGTAGCCGTGGATCCGGCGACTTACAAGATGATTGTTCACCCGGTTACAGAACCCAAGAAAATCCCCAAACCACAAGATATTGGGGCTACCTGAGTCAACCGGATACCCATCTACTGGAAATCACCGAGGACCAGGTAGTCCCGGTCGTCCTTGGCCACAGGATGGCGGTACTGACGCCAAAAGAATCCGATAGCTCCGGCAACAACCCAGAGCAGAACGATCAGGAACTCGAGCTCACCGAGCTGCCCTGGGCTTTGCGGCAGGATCATCAGCAGCAATAGCATGACTGACACAACCGCTCCGGCGTAAAGGGCAGATGTTGGCGCACGGTATGGACGATCAAGACCAGCCGCTGATTGTCGCAGCCGTATCGATGCCGCACATGTGACGGCCAGCGCAACCGTAAACACGAAAGAACTCGTGTTGACGATCGGCGCCAGCGCGAACTTACCAACGAATGGGCCGGCCAGGGATATCGCGCCGACAAAGAGCAACGCATTCTTGGGTGTGTGGTGAATTGGATGTACGCCGGCAAACCAGTGCGGCAACATGCCACCACGCCCGAGCGAGAACAACAAACGGGATGACGCAACATACATACCGTTCAGCGTCGAGATGAGACCCAGTAAGGCGGTAAAAATGACGAGTTTCGCTGCCCACACTAGACCGAAGGCAGCCTCGAAGACCGCAGAGGTCGTCATCGGCAATTGCGATGATTCGGTCCAGGGCATACTGATCGATACGGCAAGGATAATCACGACGTAGAATATCGAGCCACACAAAATACTGATCAAGATTGCCAAGCCCAGCTGTCTCGGCGCCACTTTTGCACCGGCTTCCTCGGCCGCTTGGGGGATCGCGTCGAATCCAGCCATAAAAAACGGCACGACAACCAATACTGAAACTATCGCCGATGCGATAGCGGCCAACGATGCATGACCCGGTTCCGTCGAGGCAAACAAGGGCTGGAGGTTACTCAATTCGCCTCGTAGTAAAGCGACGCCGCAGAAGACCACCGTGCAGGCGATCAACGCGGTGACAACGATCATCTGAAACTTTGCCGAGTCCTTGGCGCCACGGTAATTCACCCGGATGAGGAAACCGCCAGCAGCCAACCCGGGCAGAATCGTCGATAGCGCAACGCGTTCTTTTTCGGCGCCGACACCGACATAGTAGAGTGGATCGGACACGATCTCCGGAATTAGTGTTTCAAGCAACGATCCGATTGCGATAGTTTCAAACGGCGTGACGGCCACGTACCCCAGCGAGAGCAACCATGCTGTCAAAAAAGATACGAACGAACCAAACGCTTTGTAGGAGAACGATAACTCACCCCCAGCCAGCGGAAGTGCAGCCGTCATCTCGGCGTAGCACATGCCTATGGGCAGGAGCAAAAGACCGCCGATAAGAAACGCCAGCATTGCACCGAGCGGACCACCGGCCTGAAGCCACTGTCCCGAGTACACCACCCACCCGACACCAACAATGGCGCCAAGACCAAGTGCAACATAATTACGGAACGGAATGCTGCGTTCCAGAGTTTCACGTTGAGGGTGATCTGCTAGCTCGTTCATGTGTGCCTTGATCTCAATGTTGCGTTTCAGCGACCCGCTTCGCTGGACCGGCGTGAGTGCCGGTTGCTGCTACTTCCAGCGCGCAGGATAGCGGAATTGCCTGACCTCACTTTGGACTCAGCGTCTCCAGGTCCACCGGCAGTTCGGCCGCGCATAGTTCTTTGTTTCCTGTACGATGCCCGTGTAAGATTGCGGCAGTTTGTCGCAATCCTTGAGAATTTACGGCAGCCGCACAACGCCTCTATGCGCTACCAGTACAAACGCGAACCTCTTACCGGAGATGAAGCAACCCGCTTGGCCAACGCCTGCAACCCTCACGAAGAAAAACTCGTTGTCTGGGTCCTTCTCGACACCGGACTCCGGGTCTCCGAGCTTGCCAATCTCAAACGAGCCAATCTCGACTGGCAAACCCACCGCCTGATGGGGCGCAACGGGTCTTGAACGAGTCCTCTCCATCAGCGGCAAACAGACTCAGCTCGGAGAACGCGAAAAGGGCGATGAAGAATGGCACTCGCATCGGGAATCTCCATTGTGGCGATCCCAGCGCGGAAAGCAAAGCGGCTGGCGACAGAGGCGCGGTGCAATTCCGCGTGTCCCCGGGCCGGGAGCTTCTATCTCCCTTGGGCGCTGGTTTGGGTGGACCGGCTGGGACACACCGAGGACCTTGCAAGGCCTTGCCGCTGGGGGCTGGAACTTGCTGCGGCAGACAGCTTTGTCGCAGCGCCGCCATAGGATACAATCTTGACACGAAACGCGGGATCCAAGATAGGGATGCTCCGGGCTTTAACGTGTGGATTGTCCAGGACGGCAAGGCGCTTACTCCTGGGGCCAACCTGCTGCAGGGCATCACGCGGCTTACCGTCTTCGATCTGTGCAGCGAGCTGGGCCTCAGCGCGGAAACGACGGACCTGAACCCGGAAGATCTGGCCGATGCCGACGAGGCGTTCATCTCATCCTCCGCCGGCGGGATCATCCCGGTTACGAGGGTAAACAACCGTCTTATCGGCAACGGGCTGCCGGGTTCTATTTCGTGCCGGCTCAGGGACCTCTACTGGGAGAAGCGGAAGAAGGGCTGGCACGCTACGGCCGTTGCTGACCTGCTCGTCAAACCCGCTCCTCACCTTGCCCCTGCGGAGCCCACGACGGCGTG
>CBDCYS010000031.1:0-115695 GCA_965224215.1 Bryobacterales bacterium
GAGTCCCTCAACGCTCAAACTCTCGTGGAGCGCGCGGCGATTGTGGAGCAGCGCTACCCCCGGCGCGGGAACACGCCCGCCCACGCAACCCGTGTGCCTGGGGTCAAGAAGACCCGGGGCAAGAACACCGGCACTAAGAAGACGAAAGTCTCGTGAATCGCCCGCGCGTGTTTCTTGACAGTTGCATTCTCGTTGAAGGTCTTGTCGCGCCGTGGAGTTCGTCTCGGGGCGTGCTGATCCTCGGCCGCTCGGCGCTTCTAAAATTTGTGCTTGCCGAAATAGTGATTGAGGAAACGGAACGCGCTTTGGCTCGAAAGATCGGGCAGCAGTACGGCGGGCGGCGATCGCTACGAAATGATTTCAGGCTGCTGCTCGAACGCCTGATTATCGAACGTGTGCCCCACGTTTCCCAGTCGGACTTTGAGGCCGCATCGAAACTCATCCGCCATCGGAATGATGTCCCGGTTCTCGCGGCAGCTCTCAACACAAAACCAGATTGGCTGCTCAGCAGCAATTCCGCGCATTTTTCACCCGCTGTTGCCAAGCGCACCGGGTTGCGCATCACGACTCCCGCCGATTTCCTGGATCAATGCGCCCGGATCTTGCGCTAACAGGTGAGTCCGCTTATGGGACGCGGCCAGACGCCTGATCCGCCACCGTTGTGTGTCGGCGTGTCAGCTTGCAGCAGACGTCCTTGATCTCTGCTCCGCCTGAAAGAAAGCGCTGATTCGCGAACATCCGCACGCGCCGGAATCACGCACACTCAAGAGTACGTCAGCGTGTCAGTAGCCCCCGCGAGTGCAACCAGTCGCTCAAACGCTGTGGCCAAGTGGAGAGCACCCGATCGGTCGGGGCCAGTCCGACCCCGTGCCGACCGCGTTCGTAGATGTGGAGTTCGGCCGGCACTCCGGCTTTCCTGAGTGCGAGGTAGAAGAGCACGCTGTTTTCAGGGGGAACCCCCGTGTCCTCATTTGTGTGGAAAAGGAACGTTGGGAGCGTTTCGGGCGTTACTTGAAGCTCGCTGGAAAGGAGCTGTACGAGTTTTGGATCGGGGTTGTCGCCCAACAGATGTCGCTTCGAGCCCTGGTGGGTGTACTCGGTTGTAAACGAGATGACAGGATAGCCGAGAATCGCAAAATCGGGACGAGAACTCATACGGTCGATCGGCTCAGCAGCCGTCTTGTCTCCGCGGTCGAAGTGGGTTGCGACGGTGGAGGCCAGGTGGCCTCCCGCCGAAAAACCCCATACCCCGAGCCGACTTGGATCGACCCCAAACTCAGCGGCATGCAGCCGGACGTGGCGCAGGGCGCGATGTGCGTCGCCCATCTGAATCGGGTGGTGGTAGCGCGGTCCGAGGCGGTATTTCAACACGAACGCAACGACGCCGAAGGAATTCAGCCAGCGCGCGATTTGCCGGCCTTCGTGGTCGACTGCGAGATGGCGGTATCCGCCACCGGGAAACACGACGACAGCGGCTCCGTTCGCGCCCTCGCTAGGGATGTAGACGTCGAGCGTCGGCTGATCGGCTTCCTCGCTGCCCTTTGCCCCAGGCGCTCCATCGGGCCAAAGCAGGATGACTTTCGGTTCGGGCGCCCCGCGCTGGGCCGGCAATGGAACTACCGTTGAGGGCATCAGGATGACGATCGTCAGCGCAAGAAAGACAGGTATTTGTGGTCTTCGCATTTTGTTCCTCCGGATCACTGCATTGCCGAGTAAAGTAACGCGGCCAGCAAACCGCCAAGCAGCGGTCCCGCCACAGGAATCCAGGCATAGCCCCAGTCGCTATCTCCCTTGCCCGGAATCGGAAGGATGGCGTGGGCGATGCGCGGACCAAAGTCGCGCGCGGGGTTGATGGCGTATCCCGTCGTCCCGCCCAGAGAGAGGCCGATGGCGAAAACGAGCAGCCCTACCGGAAGCGCGCCAATGGCTCCCAAACCGAGCGCTGCTTCCGCGACTCCGCCTTCCAGGCTTAAGCTTGGCGCGACCATCGACAAGACCGCGAAGACGAGAACAAAGGTGCCCATCACCTCCGAGAATAGATTCGAGCCCGCGCCGCGGATGGCCGGTCCTGTGCTAAAAGTCGCCAGTTTCCCGCCAGGGTCATCCGTCACGGCGTAGTGGTCCTTGTAGACGAGATAGACGAGCGTCGCCCCGACGATCCCGCCCAGTATCTGCGCCACGACGTAGCCCGCCACGCTGGACCAGGCGAACTTACCCGCGACAGCCAGCCCCAGCGTCACGGCCGGGTTGATATGGGCGCCGCTGATATTGCCGACGCAGAAAACCGAGACGAATACCGCCATTCCCCAGCCGAAGGTGATGACAATCCATCCCGATCCTTCTCCTTTTGTCTGGCGAAGAACGACGTTGGCGACAACACCGTTGCCCAGCAAGACAAGTAAGGCCGTTCCCATGAATTCGGCGATGTATGCATCCATCCTTTTGCTCTCCTTCGATCGTTGGGGTAGCAGCCATTATCGCGTCGTGGCGGCCACAGTTCAACACGATCGAGCTTCAATTCGACATCGTCTTCGGCAGCGAAGGGCCTCGAATCAACCCTTTGGTATACTTCGATGTGCCTGTGCTGGACTCTTTGCTGACCGAACAGCGCAACCCCGCCTCCGAGAAAATAGACACCGCGGCCACCCCCCAACTGCTTCGTATCATCAACCAGGAAGACCGGAAAGTCGCCGCTGCCGTAGAGCTGGAAATCCCTCGCATCGCTGAAGCTGTTGACGCTATCGTGGAGCGTTTCCGAAGCGGCGGGCGGCTCTTCTACGCCGGGGCCGGAACAAGCGGCAGACTCGGTGTTCTCGACGCCGCAGAATGCCCACCGACCTTCGGAGTGCCGCCCGATCGTGTGCAGGCCGTCATCGCCGGCAGTCCCGAGGCGGTTCTCCGGGCCAGCGAAGGCAGCGAGGACCGAACCGACAGCGCTGAGGCCGATCTGCGCGCGAAGGGGCTGGCGAAAAGCGATTCGCTCGTCGCGATTTCGGCCAGCGGGCGAACGCCCTACGCCGTGGCGGCGGCTGTCTATGCCCGATCTCTCGGCGTCTTTACGGTTGGGCTCAGTGGTAACCCAGAGAGCGAGTTGGCCTCGCAAGTCGACGTAGCGATCAGTCCTGTCGCCGGTCCCGAGGTCATCACCGGTTCGACCCGCATGAAGGCCGGGACGGCGCAAAAGCTGGTGCTGAATATGATTTCGACAGCCGTCATGGTTCGCATGGGGTACGTACTCGGCAACCTGATGGTGAACGTCCAGCTGAATAGCGAAAAGTTGCGCGACCGTGGGCGACGGATTGTCGCCGAAGTCGCCGAGTGTACACGAGAACGCGCCGCGCAGGCTCTTGGTGAATCGGGTGACAACGTTCGCGCCGCGATCTTGATGGCGAAGTTTCAAGTTGACCGCGGCGAGGCGGAAGGGATGCTGCGCAGTGCGGGCGATAGCTTGTGGAGTGCGGTCGAGGCGGGTCGGCAAGGTCGTGGAGATTCGCGGTGAAGCTGGTTGGTTAGGGATCAGGCATCTTGTACGTGCGGCTAGGACAAGCAGCATTGCTTGTCCCTAACCGTCGCGACTTCAAGCTTTTCAAACGTCTCGACTCCCAAGTCTTTTCAACATGGATAAATTCCTCATCGAAGGCGGCCACGAACTCTCGGGAAATATCCTGATCAGCGGGGCCAAGAACGCCGCCTTGCCGGCGCTTGCCGCGACCCTTCTTACGGCTGGGGAAGTTGTCCTCAACCGTATCCCCGAAGTGCGCGACATACGCACGATGGCCCGATTGCTCGAAAGCGTCGGGGCGTCGGTTCAAGTTACGGGGAGCGAATATCGAATCCAAGCGGAAACTCTCTCTTCGCCCGAGGCACCCTATGCCCTGGTGAAAACCATGAGGGCTTCGAGCCTCGTCCTGGGGCCACTCATCGCTCGCACGGGTCGGGCTCGCGTATCGATGCCGGGAGGTTGCGCGATAGGGGCTAGGCCGATCGATCTGCATCTTTCCGCCCTTGAGAAACTAGGCGCGACGATTTCTCAAACGCATGGCTATGTTCAAGCCGAAGCGTCTGGAGGGTTGAAGGGTGCACGTATCTCGTTTGATCGGATCACTGTCACGGGGACGGAAGACATCCTGATGGCGGCGGTCCTGGCGGACGGAGAAACCGTGCTTGAGAATGCGGCGCGGGAGCCGGAGGTCGTCGATCTGGCTGACTTGCTGATTCAGATGGGAGCTTCGATTGAGGGAGCCGGATCGTCTGTCATTCGCGTCCAGGGAGTTCGTCAATTGCACGGCGCGCGTCACTCGATCATTGGTGATCGCATCGAAGCCGGAACATTCCTGATCGCCGGGGCTCTCCGTGGCGGAGAGCTGACCGTGAGCGGTGTGCGGCCCGCTCATCTCGAAACGCTCCTCGCTAAGATGCGCCAAGCCGGAGCAGATGTTTCCGAATCGGGACCCGAAACGATCCGGGTTGTTGGCGGGTCTCCTTTGCGCGCCACAGATGTAGTCACGGAAGAGCACCCGGGATTCGCTACCGACATGCAGGCGCAGTGGATGGCCATGATGACTCAGGCCAACGGGGAGTCCGCCATTGTCGAGAACATTTTCGAGAACCGCTTCATGCACGTTTCCGAACTCGTGCGGATGGGCGCCCGCATCTCACTTCACGGGAACCGCGCGGTGGTTCATGGCAAGACCGTCCTGGGCGGGGCGGATGTCATGGCTTCCGACCTTCGGGCCAGCGCCAGCCTGGTCATCGCCGCATTGGCCGCTCAAGGTCAGACCGTGATCGATCGCGTCTATCACATCGACCGCGGGTATGAAAAAATTGAAGAGAAATTGGCCGCTGTCGGCGCGCGGATTCAGCGGGCCGGTTGACTTCGATCTACCGAAGCCGGGAAGTTTGAAGCTCTTGGGCTGCGTACAGGCCAGGGTTTTGGGCCCTCTTGAACGCCGATGGCCCGCTCAGGTAGATCGTCTAGGTAGATTTCGAGGGCCGGTCGTAGGCCGCAACATACTCGGGCACTTCTGTCGGCCCCTTCATTAACTCGTCCGGCTCCGCCGGCAACCAGCTGTGCTCGGTTGGCACGACCCCGGCCCAGACCGGCAGTGAAAGCTCTTCCTCGTCGTCAACCGGTGGGCCTGTTCTCACCTTCGCCGAGCATTCGTCGAGAGGCACGCGGACGACAAGCGTTGCGGCGAACTCTTGCTCGTTAGGCTGGCGCGCATCCTCCCACCGCCCGGGGATGATGTACTCCACTACGCAGCGCATTGCGCGCAACTTTTGCGCGGGTTCGTTTACTTCTTGGCCTTGGCCGAAGATGACGACCGAGCGGTAGTTCATCGAGTGGTGCATCACCGACCGGGCAAGGACCAAGCCGTCCAGAAGCGTGATGCTAACGCAAGTTTCGCCGCCGATGATGGCTCGCAACATGCGGTTGCTCCTAGCTCCGTGGAGATAGAGCCAGCGACCATCGCGTGCGTAGCCGGTGGGAATGAGGTAAGGCTTGCCGTCGGCGACGAACGCGACGTGACAAATCAGGCCCTCATCGAGGATGACTTCGACAGCCGTTCTCCGATAGTCGGCCCGGTCGGGCTTACGGCGAACCTTCGTGCGCGGGGTGGGCTGAATCATTGACATTGTTGTTTTACGGTACATCAGAATCGAGGACTATCGGCGGGGGGGGCGCGCGACATAGATGTCGGCGACTAGCTGGGTCCTTGTCTGTGGCGCTTTTCCCTGCGTCTCGATCTTCCCTACGTATCCAATACGTTAGGCAAAGAGGGACCCCGTGTCCGACTCCCACGCCACGCTCGAACGGCAACGAACCCCACGGTCCTGGGCTGCGCGGTCACCCGCCAGACAACACCTCCTGGGTTGCGCGGTCGCTCGCCAAACAACATCCCGAAGAGTCCCTTAACATAATAAAATCAATACCATAAACCAAGAAACCAAAGCATTCAAAACCCGCCTGGTATAATGCCAGCAGGTAAGACTCCGCGGAAAAACATCGAGTCCGGAAATCAGGGCAGCTATCCCCCTGATCGAAGCCAAGACTACCGGCACTGTTCTCAAAAAACGTGATCACCGGCCCGCGTTGACGGGTCACCCATGGTCCCCTCGCCCGCTCAATACGGCGACGGCCCATACCTAACGGCTGCGCCCCAACTGCTCACGCGTTTTCTTTAAGGGTGTTGGAACGCGGCCAGGCGAAGAAACAGAAACTGGCCACCTGGCGGACGAGGCAAAGGCCCCGTCCGGCGGCCGAACCGGGCACTCGATCGACCAGCGGCACTACGCCGGTCAGGAACAGCAGCGATGCGGGGATTACCTAAAGAAAATATAACCCAAGGTGGGTATCCGGTTGACTCAGGTAGCCCCAAGATGTAGTATGCCGGCAGATGGAAGATTACCCTCAGAACCTGACAGAATTCGAGTCCCGTTTTAGCAGTGAGGAGGCCTGCCGGGAGTATCTGTTCCGGCTGCGCTGGCCGGACGGTGTCCGCTGTCCGGGTTGCGGTTGTGGAAAGTCGTGGCCTTTGCGAAAAGTGCTGCTGCAGTGCGCTGCGTGTGGGCGCCAAACCTCGGTGACCGCCGGGACCATCTTTCAGGACACGCGCAGCCCTTTGCCGTTGTGGTTTCGTGCGATGTGGTGGGTCACCACCCACAAGACCGGAGCCAGCGCTTTGGGACTTCAAGGAGTGTTGGGGCTCAACAGGTACGAAACGGCTTGGACCTGGCTGCACAAAATGCGGCGCGCGATGGTGCGGCCGGGACGGGATTTGCTGGCCGGGACGGTGGAAGTCGATGAAAGCTACTGGGGCGGGCTCGAAGAGGGCCTGCGGGGCCGAAACCTGAAAAACAAAGCATTGATCGCAGCGGCCGCTCAAGAGGATGGGCGGGGTATCGGCCGGATTCGCATGAAGAGAATCGAGGATGCCTCGGGCGAGAGCCTGTTGCCTTTCGTGGAGGAGTGCATCGAGCCGGGCAGCGTGGTGCATACCGACGGCTGGCCCGGTTACTCCGGGTTGAAAAAGGAAGGCTACGTCCATCAGGTCACAGTTGTCAGCAGGCAGGAGCAGTCCGCGTCGGAATTGATGCCCCGCGTCCACCGCGTGATGTCACTGCTCAAGCGCTGGCTGCTGGGCACCCATCAGGGCGCCGTGAGCCACAAACATCTGGACTACTACCTGGACGAGTTCACCTTCCGTTTCAACCGCCGCAAATCCAAAAGCCGCGGCAAACTCTTCTATCGGCTCGTCCAGCAGGCGGTAGCCGTGGATCCGGCGACTTACAAGATGATTGTTCACCCGGTTACAGAACCCAAGAAAATCCCCAAACCACAAGATATTGCGCTACCTGAGTCAACCGGATACCGATCAAAACGAAATCGTGAAAGATGGGTATCCGGTTGACTCAGGTAGCCCCAAGATGTAGTATGCCGGCAGATGGAAGATTACCCTCAGAACCTGACAGAATTCGAGTCCCGTTTTAGCAGTGAGGAGGCCTGCCGGGAGTATCTGTTCCGGCTGCGCTGGCCGGACGGTTTCCGCTGTCCGGGTTGCGGTTGTGGAAAGTCGTGGCCTTTGCGAAAAGTGCTGCTGCAGTGCGCTGCGTGTGGGCGCCAAACCTCGGTGACCGCCGGGACCATCTTTCAGGACACGCGCAGCCCTTTGCCGTTGTGGTTTCGTGCGATGTGGTGGGTCACCACCCAAAAAACCGGAGCCAGCGCTTTGGGACTTCAAAGAGTGTTGGGGCGCAACAGGTACGAAACGGCTTGGACCTGGCTGCACAAAATGCGGCGCGCGATGGTGCGGCCGGGACGGGATTTGCTGGCCGGGACGGTGGAAGTCGATGAAAGCTACTGGGGCGGGCTCGAAGAGGGCCTGCGGGGCCGAAACCTGAAAAACAAAGCATTGATCGCAGTAGCCGCTCAAGAGGATGGGCGGGGTATCGGCCGGATTCGCATGAAGAGAATCGAGGATGCCTCGGGCGAGAGCCTGTTGCCTTTCGTGGAGGAGTGCATCGAGCCGGGCAGCGTGGTGCATACCGACGGCTGGCCCGGTTACTCCGGGTTGAAAAAGGAAGGCTACGTCCATCAGGTCACAGTTGTCAGCCCGCAGGAGCAGTCCGCGTCGGAATTGATGCCCCGCGTCCACCGCGTGATGTCACTGCTCAAGCGCTGGCTGCTGGGCACCCATCAGGGCGCCGTGAGCCACAAACATCTGGACTACTACCTGGACGAGTTCACCTTCCGTTTCAACCGCCGCAAATCCAAAAGCCGCGGCAAACTCTTCTATCGGCTCGTCCAGCAGGCGGTAGCCGTGGATCCGGCGACTTACAAGATGATTGTTCACCCGGTTACAGAACCCAAGAAAATTCCCAAACCACAAAATATTGGGGCTACCTGAGTCAACCGTATACCCATCTCGTGAAAAATGAGATCTGACTAATAATTAGGATAGGTGAGCTAAGCCAAAACCCGCTGAAAACCGCTGGCAGCCCGAATTGCGGAAATCATCTCAAGCGGACTCTCCACCGCCGCCTGACAGGATTCCCCCACATTATGTCGCTCACCCTGGCGGGGGTTGGGGAGAGAGGCTGGGCGCTCGAAATAGGCGTCTAAGTCGCGGTCTGAGTCGTCAGTCCCTCTCGCTCTTCGAACGTTCGTGGCCAGTCTTTCCTCAGCAGGCGCGACAGGGCGCGGTCCGCCAGCAGCTTGCCTCCGGTCTGACATTGCGGACAGTAGTTCGTTTCGTTGGAGGCGTAGCGGATGCGCTGGATGGGCGTGCCGCAATCAGGGCAGGGTTTGCCATAGCGGCCGTGAGCCGCCATGCCTTCCCGAAAAGCGGTGACCTTTTCGGGGAAGCGGTGTCCCGCCTCGCTGCGGAGCTTCCTGACCCAAAAATCCAGCGTGGCGCGAGCGGCGTCAAACAATCGTTTGATCGCTGCGGAGTCGAGGCTTTTCGTCAGTTTCACGGGCGAGAGCCGTGCGCGATGCAAGATCTCGTCCGAGTAGGCGTTACCGATTCCGCTGAACAATCGCGGGTCGGTCAGCGAGCGTTTCAGGGTGAGATTGGCGGAGGTAAGTGTGCGGGCAAAGGCGTCGAGATCGCACCCGAGAACTTCGAACCCGCCAGGGTCTTGCGAGTGCAATGATTTCTCTTCTCGGAAGAGCCGCAGAGATGCTCGCTTCTTTGATCCTGCCTCGGTGAGGATCAATGTGCCGTTAGGGAAATCGAACCCAGCCAGTCCGCGCCGTCCGCCCGGCAGCTTGGCCGCAGGTTCTCGCCACTGCAGGCGGCCCGCGATCATCAAGTGCAGGACCAGCCAAAGATCGTCTTCGAGACCGAATGCTATGCGTTTGCCGATCCGCCTGAGTCGGCGGACTCGTTTGCCTTCGACGGCTTGAATCGGCGGCTCGACCGTCTGCAGCAAAAACGGGCTGGCGATGCGAATCTGGTCAAGAGGCTGGTTGAGGATGCGCTGCTCAAGCGCTTCGATATAAACGACGATGTCAGGCAACTCCGGCACGCAAGCACAGCTTGACACGGTTGGGCGATGGGATCAAATCAGGCAACTCGCGAGTCGCGGAGGCGAAGATTCTCGTACCTGCCCGCTGTGAGGTTGGGTCGACTCGCGGTGCTGCCGAGCTGGTGTATATTCAGTAGCGGAGTTTGCGCTGTGCTCCGTGCAGCTGCCGCATCCACGGCAGTGGCGTCGGGGAACAGCACAGTCCGAGCAGATTGCCGAGGGCAAGAGGTGAGAAATGAATCTGAAAACGATCGAGACACTGCCTCCGTGGGAATGGCCGAAAGACGCCGCAGAGACGTTCCTCAAGATTTTGCGTAATCGTCAAGCGGACGAATCCGACCGCCTGCTTGCCACCGAACTGGCGGGTGACTTCACAGTGGTCAACGACGAGTTGGCCGATGCCTTGCTGTCGATCTTGCGCAGCGATGACGAGCCGGACGCGCTGCGCGCCCAAGCCGCCATCTCTTTTGGGCCGGCGCTCGAGACCGCGGACGAGGGCACGTTCGACGGCGATCCGGAGGAAGCGCCGATTACCGATGACACCTTCATCAAGATCAAGCGTGTGCTTCAGGGGCTTTTCATGGACATAGATGTTCCCAAGGAGGTCCGCCGGCGAGTCCTGGAGGCGGCGGTACGTGCCCCGCAAGATTGGCACCGGCCCGCGATCTCTTCCGCCTACACCAACAGTGACCCGGAGTGGAAGCTGAGCGCTGTTTTCTGCATGCGTTTTGTCCGTGGTTTCGACGATCAAATTTCGGAGGCGCTCGACAGCGAAGACGACGAGATTCACTTGGAGGCGGTTCGCGCAGTCGGCAACTGGGAGGTGGAGGAAAGCTGGCCGCACGTTGTCAACCTTGTCAGGTCAAAGGATACGGACAAGATCTTGCTGCTCGCTGCCATCGATGCCGTTGCCAACATTCGCCCGAAAAAGGCAGGTGAAATCCTTAATCACCTGACAAGCTCTAACGACGAGGAGATCGTCGAGGCAGCATTCGACGCCATGCAGATGGCTGAGGGAGAGTTGGCGTTCGGGCGGGGTGACGACGATTTTTTCTAGCCCGCATTTCTCATCGGGTGGCGAGGCAAAGTGCATGAGAGGCCTGTCAGTACGAGGCGCGCGCCGCTTGACGACCCCGACTTGATCAACGAGGCGTACTCGGACAGTACGTTGAGCACGGCGAGCAAGCGCAACGAAGTAATGGCGGGCCTGTCATGTGCTTGGCCCGTCAGCCGGTGAGAAACGCGGCTCGGGCTAGGCTCGAGGCGCTTTGGAATGTCAAAAAAGGCCACCAAGGCGTATCAGAATATGCAGGTTTGGATCGATGCACGCAAGCGTCACCGCCTTTCAGATGCCCAGATTCAGATGGCCCGCGAACTGGGGATGAACCCGAAGAAGTTCGGCGGCTTGGATAACCACCGGCAGCAGTCCTGGAAGCTGCCGCTCCCGGAATTTATCGAGGAACTCTATTTTGAGCGGTTCGAGAAAAAGCGGCCCAATGTCGTCCTGTCTGTCGAGGTTGAGATCCTCCTCGGCGAGAAGAAGAAGGCCCGCCATCGCGAGGAAAAGCGCCTTCGGCGGGAGGCCCAGACAGCCGCGCAAGTAAAGCCCGACGCGGGTTCGAGGTGAGCAGCAAAGGCGCCGACATAAGTGCCGGCGCGGCAGGCCTAGGGTCCGCGCCACATCTCCCTCGCCTGGTATTGAGAAATGCGGGCCAGTCCAAAAAAGCGCAGGCAACCCGATCCGCTTGAGCAGGCCATCGAGACAGCTCTGGCTCCCGGCCGCTTCATCTTCTACAAGGCTTCTTGGCCGTTCGTGGAGGGCCTCCAGAAAGTTTCGGGCAAGCTGGAAGATATTGCCGGTACTGAGCCGGACCGGGCGGTCTGCCTTTACGCAACATTCATCGCCGCCAGCCATGAGAAAGCCGAGGAGATCGACGATTCGAGTGGCGAGTTTGGAATGCTGGTCCAGGACCTGTTCTGTGGCTGGATCAAGGCTCGCCAGGCAGCGGGCGCAGCGGCGGATGAAACGGCAAAATTGCTGCTGACTTGGATGCAGGATGATCCTTACGGTTTCTGCCACGATCTCGACCGGAAAGTCGTGAAGGTGCTCGACAAAGACGACCTTGAAGCACTGGGCAGGCAGGCCCGTGCCAAGTTCAAGACGGCAGCGGGGACCGCCACCAACGGCAACGACGATCGTCAGGCCGACTACGAACGGCGGCGCTGGTGCGGCGTGCTCAAAACTGTGCTTGCCGCGCGGCGCAACGTTGCCGCCTATGTCGCGCTCTGCGAGGAAACTGAACTCGAGGTCGAAGATTGCAAGGTTGTCGCGGAGATCTACCAAGGTCGCCGTCATCCCCAAGAGGCCCTCGAATGGGTCGAGCGCGGATTGGACATCTCGCGGCCGGACGCTAGCGGTTCATTCTCCGACTACAAACTCCGCGACATGAAACGGGTCTTGCTGGTCAAGCTGGGCCGCTCCGAGGATGCGCTCGAATCCGCCTGGATCGAATTTCTCGAGCATCCTTCCACGCACGGTTACAAGGAATTGATGCGGTATGTGCCCGTGACAAAGAGAAAGGCTTGGCACGAGAAAGCCATGGAGGCTTCGGAGCAGTGTGACCTCGCCTCGCAAATTGAGCTCTGGCTGGAGAAAATGGAAGTCGGCCGACTTGTCGCTCGCATCGACACGGCCACGAATGAAGAATTAGAGCAGCTTAGCCACTACGCGACCGAGCCTTTGGCGCGCAAGCTCGATCGGCCTCACCCCGAAAACCGCGGCCAGAGTTTACAGAGCGCTCGGCATGCGGATTGTCGATGCGCGCAAGAGCAAATATTACGCCGCGGCGATCGGCCATCTCGGCCGCGCAAAGAAGTGCTACGAGAGGGCCGGGATCGAGGCGGAGTGGGACTCGCTCGTCGCAGACCTTCGGGCGCGGCACTATCGCAAGAAGAGTTTCATGGCAGGATTGGAGCAGATTGTGTCCGGCGCGGCCAGGCGCCGCGAGCCGACCTTTCTGGAGCGGGCCAGGCGGCGCTGGCCGAAAGGAAGCAAGCGATGACTTCAACACGCGAACAGAGAGGGCCTGCGGCTGGGGCCGGCAAGACCTCTTGGGAAGGAGTGATTCTCTCGGTACAACCGCGCATTCGGCTATTGCGATCCTTCGACCAGTTGAGCCATAGCTACCTGGGTTATGTGCTGTGCCTGCGCGGTGCCATTGGCGGTGAAGCCGGGATTTCCTGGTGGCCGTGGGTCAAGGCGCTCACGCCAAACACCAGTTTCAGGCCGGCGACCGGGCGAGCGGGTGGGGTGTCCTTGTGGCGGATCCCAGAACGGAGACGGCTGAACTATACAAGGTGAGCAAGTGCCAGGTACGGAAGCACAGCCGCGTTGAGAAGCATGATTCGTCGCCATGGCTCGGGATACCTCCAGAGCTACCGGTTTATAGCGAACGCGGGCACCGGCGGTTGAACACTGGGACCTATAAGAGGGAATGCTCGGAGTGCATCTGGGGCTGCCGAATGGCGGTAGAGATCATCGTCGACCAGTGGAACCCGCAGCGAAAAAAGTATCGCGAGGAGACATTCTGCTATGGGCCTCTTTCGTGTCCGCTCTATAAGGCCGGTCCTACCCGCAAGGTGCCGGGGCGAAAAGGCATGAGCTGGGAGGAAGCGGATTGGATCGAGACGGAGGGTGTTTCACACCGGGAGCCGGACGATTGATGGGGCCGATGCGGATATTGCGGCGAGGAGGGACGGAACGCTCAAAAAGCCCGCCGGCGAACCGGCGGGCTTTTCGGGTTTCAAAGCGAGACTGTTGTTACGCGAGCTAGTCGCCGCTGGCTCCCACCGCTTCACGGTCGGGGCTCTTGTGGCCATTCGTAGCGGCGCCATTGCCCTTAAGCGCTCCTCCGATCTGGACCAATGACGGCGCCGCCGGCTCTTTGAGAACTTGCTCACGATACATCTTCATGAGGCGAGCTTCTTCTTCCGGCGAGAGGATCTTCTGCTTGCTCACACCACCGTTGACGGCTGGCGGCGCCTCGCCTCGAGCCTTAGCTTCGGCTAGCCTGAGATCGCGTGCGATGACCTTCTCGTCGTGCGCGTTTGCCGGACCATCTGATTTCTGCGCTTCGCGAGCCGCATGATCCTCATTGATGTTCAAGCCATGGTCGTACTCAACCATGTCGACCTTGCGGCCACCGGCGTAAATTTTGTGCTTGCCGTGCTCCTCATACCAATTGCTCAGCGAGGAGGTCATGTGCATCTTCTCGATGATGTTGCGCCACCCCACTCCCGTGTTGTAGGCACAGAAGGAAATTTCACCTTCCTGCGTGCCGTAGGGAATGATGCACATCTCGGTGCGGCGGAAGTCATAGTTGAACAGATCTTGGAACCACATTCCGGCGACAAACAGGAAGTTCCATGGATCGTTGCGGCGAGCCACGCCCTTGCCGTAGTTCTTTCCGCTCAAGCCGAAAGACTTGTCGAACTTCTTCAGCAGTGCGCTGAGGTCAAAGCTCGCGGGCGCTTTGTAGGGGTTGTAGTTCTTGAGAAGAGCCAGCCCCATTTGGAGATTGCTCAGCCATGGGGAGCGGGCTGAGTCGGTCACCTTGCGGATGTCCTGCACGAACTGCGGAACGTTGACGAACTCGGCGACCGGCGCCATCTCCTTGGTCTGCTTGTTAATCATGAGCGCCGTGCCAACCCCGCAGTTGGGATGGCAGCCACAGCTCACCTGTCCCCATTGCGACTGCGGGCCGTGAGCCACGTCGGCTGCATCGGCGAAGCTGCTCATGACCGAAATTGGGAACCAATCGCGGTTGGGCTCGGTGATGCCCATCTGGTCTTTGACGTCATGGGCCAGATGTGAGAGCGTGTAGCGCTGGCGCAGCCGCCGCTCGTCGGTAATCTCTTCGTCGCGTCCCGTGAATGACACCGGCTGGAAAGCAATGAAGGCGATCTTTCCAGGGTTGTCTCGCGCGAACTGAATGATCGGGCCGACTTCTTCGTTATTGACGTTGTTGACAAGCGTTGTCACGAGGATGATCTCGGTCCCCGCGGCATGCATGTTGTCGATCGCCTTGAGCTTAACGTCGAACAGATTGCCAATCTTGCGATGCGAATTCGGGGCGTTGCCGATGCCGTCAAACTGCAGATAGGCGTAGCGCAGGCCGGCATCAGCGGCCTTCTCGGCGAAGCCGCGGCTCTTGGCGAACTCGATGCCGTTGGTGGCTGCTTGCACGCTGTTAAAACCGATCGAGCGCGCGTAGTTGACGGCTTTGAGGAAGTAAGGCGACATTGTCGGCTCACCGCCCGAAAACTGCACCGACATCTGGCGGCGCGGTTTGATCTTCAGGGCGTTGTCGAGGACCGTCTTGATCTCTTCCCACTCCAGCTCGTGAACAAAGCCAACCTGGTTGGCGTCCATGAAGCAGGGGTCGCACATCATGTTGCAGCGGTTGGTCAGATCGACTGTCAGCACCGAGCCACGGCCAAACTTCACCGTGCTGCTGCCGTGGTTGTGGAGGTCCTTGTCGTTGTGTGCGCGAATGTCGCGTCCTGGGAAGTTCGCCTCGATGTGCTCGAGGAACTTGGAGTCAATGGCCATCAGGTCTTCAACGCGCCCATGTTTCGGGCAGTCCTTGACCATCCAGATCTGGCCGTCTCGTTCGATAACCGACGCCTTGATCTCTCCGACCTTCTCTTCCTTGAGGACGGTGTAGTCGACTTCTCCGTTGATGATCGAGGCGCGTGCCTCGATGACGCATTTCGGACAAAGCGAATCGGTTTGGCGCGGCCAGCCCAGCGGTGGCTTGCTCTTCTCCCAGGACTTGAGCATTTTCTTTTCGGACCAGTCCGGGGTGAACGACGGGTTGGGATCCATGCGCTGGTTTACGGACTGAATCCCATTCCACATTGCTGAGGCGAGCTTCGTTACACCTTTTTCTACATACTTGATAGGTCTATGCATCGGTCAAAACTCCTCCAAGGGGCTACGGTTTCCAGCTTGTGATAACAAGTGGGGTGACAGCTGGTTCCGCAAAGGCGTACTCTGCCCGTTGAGCGGGCGCAATACACCTCTAATAACGAATTAGCATAGTGGATTCGTCGTACCACGGCTACGAGAAACGGTTGAATGGCGAGAATTCGTGGCTGTTCGGCGAACTGAGACGCTCAGCGGAACTAGTATTTGGGGAGGTGGTGGCGGTTCGGGCCGCTGTAAAAGGCGAAGAGAAAGAGAAAATAGGAGTATCTGGATCTATACCTTCTGGCCGCGTTTTCGCATGTCGGCAAGCACTCGATCGATGCCAACTTTGCTGATGATCTTGATCGCCTTGGCGCTGACCTTCATTTTGACCCAGCGTTTTTCGCTCGGCACCCAAAAACGCTTGACCTGCAGATTCGGCAAAAACCTGCGCCGGGTTTTGTTGTTGGCATGAGAGACGTTATTGCCCGACATGGGCCTCTTGCCGGTCACCACACATACCTTGGCCATCGATTACTCTCCTACTTGCTTCTGCTTGCTTGCTTCTGCTTGCTTGCTTTCTGAAAGAGACGCCACTGTATTCAGCCGGTTGGCCGCGGGCGATTGGAAGCGATAGTGATTTCATCATAACACGCGATACCGGGCAACGTCCCTTTTGGAACAGCGACCACAGCGAGCTCGGGACGGGCAGTCGCCGCCATCAAGCAGTCAGCTTTGCGCGTTCCCGGGACAGCCACACGGCCGCTAAACAAGCGCCGAGCAGAGTCGCCAGGCTGATGAGCAGGCCCGTCAGGAAGTACCGAGAATGGAAAGCGACGACGAGCTCATGCTCCCCGCTAGGTACCGCTATTCCCATCAGCGCATGATCGACTGGTAACACGGGACACACTTCACCGTCGGCAGTCGTCGCCTCCCAGCCAGGGAAGTAGGGGACGGAGAGTCGCAGCAGTCCACCAGCCGGGGACTTGTATCGAATCGTATACGACTGCGGATCGGACGAGATCCTCAGCACTTCGCCTCGCGGGTCCGAGGCTAAGCCGGCAGGCGCGTCCTCGACAATCGCGGCCGTCAACGGGTCAAGCGTCTGTAAAGCCGCCGCGGATTCGCTGGGTCCGGCGACGCTGACTATCTTTGCTGGGAACGTGGCCAATGGCAGTGTTCCCGTGATTGCATCCAGCCTGTCATGCTCGACGTTCACCACGCGAGAGACGCTCAACGCCTTGAGCAGCTCAAGGAGCCGCTCGGGATGCGCCGACGCCGCATCGAGGTATCGCCGGTAGCGGCTCAGCGCGAGAGGGTTGTAACCGTAGGTTGTCTCGATCTTTTCTTCGAGGGGATGATTCAGCGAACCGAACGCAGTAACATGGTCTGCCGCGTGCAGCCGAGTCTGAGCGCCGAGGAGCGGCTTCACGCTTTCTTGCAGCATCTTCCGGGCAGGCGCGTAGGCCTGCTCGAAACTCGCCCGCGCGTACGCCATCGGATTGCTGCTGGAGTTCCAATAGGCCAGGTCGGCGAGGAACACGGCCGCGAAAACGTAGGCGAGATAAGCGAAATTGACCTTGCGGCTCAGCGTCTGCACTCCTGCTCCTGCTAGGAGCGCCAGCCCGAGCGCAATTACGAACCAGCAGTGAACGGGCGCTCGAATCTGACTGAACCCCGGCAGCACTGCAAGCAGCCGCACCAAGCCGAACGATGGCCCCAATGCATACCAAAACGGCATGGCTACGAGCCCTATACCGAAAGGCCAGAGCGCTCGATTCAACAGCCCCAGGACCGCTAAAGGCAACAGCAAGAACCCGGCGTAAAAGTAGTACTGCGTGATGTCGGCCGGGCCCTGATAGTTTCCTGATAGCGCTCCCAGCGAGTCGGGTAGCAGCAGAGTAGACAACGACGCCCAGGTGAGTACGCCTTCCGAGCTATCCGAGGAATCGAGATCCGCTCGGATCGAATGTTCGACAAGCTCAACCGATGGCAGCAATTGGACTGCGGCCAGCCCCAACGCGATCATTGCGGTAGCGGCCAAGCAGAAAAGTAAACGTGAGCGTTTTGCCGGACGCTGAACGGCTTCGATTCCGGCAATGGCCGCGACGGCCGACAAGGCGTAGAGCGAGTTTTGGAAATGGCCGGCGAGCAGCATCGAACCGGTCGCCAGGCCGGCCAGAGGAATAAATCGGCGGCCCTTCGGCTCTGAACCCTTGTGAACCGCCAGGAGCAACCACGGCAGCCAGGCGGCCGTTTGCAGCATACGGACGTGTGAGGCGTGGGCGGAAAAGTAACCGGAAAGCCCGTAGCCAAGACCCGCGACCAGCGAAGCAGACTCGTTCTGGAGCAGACGGCGGGCTAGCAACCAGGCTCCAAAGCAGGCCAGCAAGGCATGAAAGAAGATCTCAAACTGGATGGCGCGGGGAGTCACGCCCAAAAGGAAGAAGGGCCAGTTCAGCGGATACCAGGCACCGACCTGGGGATCGGCGAGAAACGGGAATCCCGAGAAAATGTATGGCGTCCAATGGGGAAGCTCTCCCGCGGCCACACTGTCGGCGAAGTATTTCTGCGAACTGTAGTGAACATCAATCGCATCCCATTGGATGCTGGCATTGGTTGAAGTGAGCGGCGTCCAGTAGAAAATCAGAACTGCCAGCAGCAAGAAGGCCGGCGCCCAGCGGCTGATGTGTCTGAAAGAGGCCTGAGGCGGTGGGGCGACAGTTTCCTGCGGCGGCTTGGAGGCCTTTTTTTTCTTCGCGGGCACGGACGGACACAGGTTAGCATTGCCAGGAAAAACCGTTCAACAAGCGCGGCAGTCCGGGCGAGCATCGACTAGGTCTCGCCACGGCGCGAGAAAGTGTGGGTGAGCAGCCCGTAATGGAAGTCCGAGGGCGCGAAAAAAGGCGGCAGCCTATAGGCTATTTCCACATCTTCGCAGGGAGCTTCCTTCGTCCTTTCAGGGCTCTGCCTAGAGGGGTTTCCCGGGGTTCCGTTCGCCGCATCCTGGGCTACGATCCTGCGCCGATTCGCGGCTCAATCAGTTACTTCCACGGCTAGTTGGTGACCTCCACTGCGCCTGGCCTGAAGCCCGGGCGGAGTTTACGATTCCAAACCGCCAGCAGGACCGCGGCCACCGTAGTCAGCCCGACGCAGAGTCCCACCCAAACTCCGGGCGCTCCCCAACCTCGAGAGAAGCCAAGCACAAAGCCGATTGGCAGGCCAATGAACCAGTGCCCGACCAAGTTGCTCAACATTGGGATGCGGGTTTCGCCGGCACCGCGCAAGACACCTGTCGCTACAACCTGTATCCCATCCGAAATCTGAAACAGGGCAGCAATATAGAGCAGCGAGACTCCCGTGGAGAGCACGGCGGCATCGGTGGTGAACAGCCGCAGAATCCAGCGCGGAGCGAGAAAGAAAACGATTGCCGCACCGGACATGAAAATCACCCCTAGCAGCAACGCCACCCAACCCGCCACGCGCGCCGTGGCAATGTCGCGTCTCCCCAGGGCGTGACCGACGCGCACCGCTCCGGCGGACGAAATTCCGAGCGGGACCATGAACATAACCGCAGCGCAATTGAGCGCGATCTGATGAGAGGCGAGCGACACTGCGTCGAGCTTCCCGATCAGCGTCGTGGCTACCGCGAACACCCCCAGCTCGAGAGTGATCTGTGTCGCTGCCGGCAATCCAAGGCTAAGCAGCGAGCGAATTCGCGCTATATCGATTCGCATGGATACTCGGGAAAGTCCGGTTTCGTAGTGGCGCTCTTGGTAGAGGACGTATCCGAACAAGGCGAGGCACATGTAGGTTCTCGAGATACATGTCGCCCATCCGGCCCCGGCGGTCCCGAACGCGGGAAATCCAAGGTGGCCAAAAACCAGTGCCCAGTTGGCCAAGACGTTGACCACGTTCGCCGAAATCAACACGACCATAATGGCCCGAACCTCTCCCATGCCCTGCAGGTAGCGCCGGAACGCCGTGTAGAGCATCAATGGTCCGACGCTCCAAATGAGCGCCTTCATGTAGGGGATCGCCTGCGCCTCCACAGCGCCGTGGATGCCCCACACTCGCAGGAACGGGATGTAGAGCCAGGCAAGGCCCATCAATACGGGAGACAGCATCAGGCTCAGGTAGACGGACTGCAGCAACGATCGATGGCAGTCGTCCAGCTTGCCGGCCCCGTAGGCCTGCGAGACGAGCGTGTCGAGTCCCAGCAGCAAGCCAATGCCGAAGACGATGACGGTGTGAAAAGCAATGCCGCCGATGCTGACGGCGCCAATGGCTTCAGCGCTGATGCGCCCGACCATCATCGTGTCGACGACGCCCATCGCCATCCATCCGAGTTCGGCGATCACGACGGGTGCGGCCAGCTTGAGCATCGGGCCCAGCTCTTGCCGAAAGCGAGTGGTGTTGTGTGATTCTGTACCCTTCACGACTTCTTACGATCATCGTGGTTTCATCGGCCCAGGGCAAATGGGCGTGCTCGCACAGATAGCGGACGTCACACTCGATGATCTCCAGTTGCGAAGCGCCTATCCTCATCGATTTCTTGCACGCGGTTGCGAAAAGTCTTTCGCTTGAATCAACTAGCGTCAGACCCGAAAGGACAGAATGAGCCGTCAGGTCAGCCCGTTTTAAAGTAAGCGTTAACTCATTTCGCTACACCCTTTTTCCTTGCGCTCTCGGGGGCTGAATGTTAGGCTGAACGGTTTAGGTACAAAGGGCTTTCAGGCTTTCCGCGAGGAAAGGGAAGGGCAGGTGTGCATCTATGGAGCGTATTGTCGACCTTATCCGACGCAAAAGGGACGGCGAAAAGCTGGCGTTTGAGGACTATGAAGGTCTGATTAGCGGCTATGCGCGTGGCGAAGTCAAAGACTATCAGATGGCCGCCTTTCTTATGGCCGGCTGCTGCACCGAATTCACCGACAACGAGGCAACGGCGCTTACATCGGCGATGCTCAAATGCGGCGAACGCATTGACCTCAGCGCCGTAACCCAGCCGAAAGTAGACAAGCATTCCACCGGCGGGGTCGGAGACAAGGTCAGCCTCATCGCCGCACCTATCGCCGCCGCGGCGGGCATTGCTGTCCCGATGATAACTGGGCGCGGGATCGGCCATACCGGCGGAACGCTCGACAAACTTGAATCGATTCCCGGGTTCAGAACGGCTCTGACAATACCCGAGTTCCAAAACATCGTGGCTGAGCACGGGCTCGCGTTCGCCGGTCAGACAAACGCAATTGCCCCTGCCGATAAGCGGCTCTACGCGCTCCGCGATGCCACAGCAACAGTCGACTCTTTGGCATTGATCGCGGCGTCGATCATGTCGAAGAAACTAACTGAAAACCTGGACGGGCTGCTGCTCGACGTCAAGGTGGGGACCGGGTCGTTGATCCCGGGCCGCGCCGATGCGCGGCGGCTGGCACAGTTGATGATCAGTATCGGCCGACGCATGGGGATCCGGGTGCAGGCCCTGCTCACCGACATGAGCGAGCCGCTCGGATTCACGATTGGCAATGCTCTTGAAGTTATGGAGGCATCCCAAACGCTGCAAAATCAGGGTCCTCCCGATCTGGTGGGGCTTTCCACTGAAATTGCCGCCCGCATGATCTATCTAGGCGAGCCCACTCGCTCGATCGAAAGTGCCCGCGACCAGGCTCAACAGTTGCTTGCCGACGGATCGGCTTTTGCCAAATTCCGTGACGTCATTACGGCCCAGGAAGGCAACCCAGACGTTCTCACTCAATTCGAACTTCTGCCAAACGCAAACGGAGAGCATATCATTAGCTCGCCTCGAGCTGGCTTCATCAGCCGTATCAACGCGGACGACATCGGACACGCTGCCGTGTTGCTTGGTGCCGGACGAGACGATGTGGATGACCAGATCGACCACGCCGTCGGAGTGATCTTGCAGTGCAACGTCGGCGACGAAGTGGTCGAGGGCTCGCGTCTATGCGCCCTCTACTACACAGAAGAGACTGGGCTGGCAGACGCGGTTCAACTGGTGGAAGACGCTTTCAGATTGTCTTCGACCCAACCCGCGCCCCGCGACTTGGCTCTTGATCTGGTACAGTAGCCCGTCAAATCGGCTTAGCGGTTTCTGGTAGTGTAGCGGTCTTGCGTTGAGTGAGACTCTTGCTTCGGGCGCCGCTGGTTTGGTGACCTCCATGGGACTGCTGGGGCTAATCTTCATCCTCGCTGTTGCGTACGGGCTCTCCGTCAATCGTAAGCGCGTGCGATTTTCTATCGTCGCTTGGGGCTTGGGCCTCCAGATTCTTCTAGCGTTTCTGGTTCTCAAGACACCTTTTGGGGCTCTGTTTCGGGCCATCGGAGCGGTCGTCAATCGGGCAATGGCCTATGGCGAGGAAGGCAGCATATTTGTCTTTGGCGATCTAGCCAAGTCGGACGGCCCGGCCGGTCTGGTCTTCGCCTTTCAAATCCTGCCACTGATCATTTTTGTATCGGCATTGTTTGCCGTCCTCTACCACATTGGAATCATGCAATGGGTGGTCAAAGGGATCGCCGTCGTGATGCAACGCGTGATGGGAGCCAGCGGTGCTGAATCGCTGAACGTGGCCGCGAATATTATCATGGGGCAATCGGAAGCGCCGCTGACCATTCGGCCCTATTTGGACCGTCTCACGACATCGGAGCTGATGACCGTGATGACCGGCGGCATGGCCACGATCTCCGGGGCTTTGCTCATCGCCTACGTTCGAATCGGGGACGTTCCCGTCGAACATCTCTTGACGGCGGTCGTGATGACGGCACCGGCCTGCGTCATGCTCGCCAAAGTCATGATTCCCGAGACCGAGGAGCCGGAAACGCTTGGCAGCATTCCCGCGAGCGCCGAGCAGACGAGCGTCAACGTGATCGATGCCGCTGCTAGAGGCACGAGCGAGGGCCTCTACCTCGCTCTTAACGTCGGGGCCATGTTGATCGCGTTCATCGCGCTGATCGCCTTTGCGAACGGGCTGCTGGGGTGGATCGGCGGGCTTCCCGGCATGGGTTGGGCGCCCGGCAGTTTGCAGCAGATCTTCGGAGCGGTATTCGCTCCTGTTGCCTGGCTGCTTGGTGTCCCCTGGATTGATGCGCCGACGATCGGCAACCTGCTCGGTACGCGTATGGTCTTGAATGAGTTTGTCGCCTACGCCCAGTTGGGACCCATCAAAGAGAGCCTCGATCCCAAGTCGTTTCTGGTCGCGAGCTACGCGCTCTGTGGCTTCGCGAACCTTGGGTCGATCGGGATTCAGGTCGGTGGGGTGGGATCGCTCATCCCGGAACGCCGCTCGGAACTAGCAAAGCTCGGCTTCCGCGCCATGCTCGCCGGGACACTCGCGAACTTCATGACGGCCTGCATCGCGGGACTGATCTCGGGCTGACCCAGCCGGCCACGGGCTTGGTGAACGCCCCCGATGTGCCGTCAGCCGAGTCGCTGATTCGCTCGGCGACTTTGAGGCCGGGGACCTGCCTGGATCGAAAGTGTCGGCAACGGAGCAATGCTCAACGAACACAGCAAAGCCGCCGCTGCTGGGGAGTTCTTATCCCAGCGTCTTTCTCCCCGAGCGGAAATCGGCGTCGTCCTCGGCAGTGGACTGGCGCTCCCGGAGATTGTCGAACACCCAACCACGATCCCCTACAACGAGATTCCTCACTGGCCCGTAGGGAATGTGGAAGGTCATCGTGGCGAGTTGATCCACGGCCAAATCGCCGGCACTCCTGTCACGGTCTTGTCGGGCAGGGCGCACCTCTACGAGGGTTTCTCGGCAGCCGACGTCGTGTTCGGGGTTCGCGTTCTCGGCTTACTTGGGATTCGTTCACTCATCCTCACAAATGCCTCGGGGACCTTGGACAAGGCTTGGACGCCCGGATGTCTCGCTCTGATTCGGGATCACATCAATTTGCAAGGCACAAGCCCTCTCGAGGGGCCCGCGGGTGAGAACTTCGGACCGCGATTTGTTGACATGTCCGAGCCCTATGATTCCGTCTGCCGAGATCTGGCGAAGAAAGTGGCCGCCGGACAGGACATCGACCTGCTGGAAGGCGTTTACGTGGCGGTGCTCGGCCCAAACTTTGAAACGCCCGCCGAGATCAAATACCTGCGGGCAATTGGAGCCGATATGGTGGGCATGTCGACGGTTCAAGAGACAATTGCGGCCCGGCAGATGGGGATGAAAGTGCTCGGTATTTCGCTGATTACGAACTGGGGCTCCGGACTCTCTCTGCGGCCTCTTTCGCACGAAGAGGTTCTCGCGGCGGGCGCAGCGGCAAGGCCTCAGTTGAGCCGGCTGCTGAAAGAGATCGTCGCCCAGCTTGAATCGACACCGTAGTCACGCGCCCTCTCGGTTTGCCGTTACCTTTCAGGAGCGTTCGCGTCGGTCACATGGGAAGTTTGGAAACCCACCGATTCGGGCGGGGAGAGGGTAACACTAAGCGGTTCACCCCTTCTGAATCCTCCAGTCTCTGGGCTATAGTGAAACGTGCGGATCGGTGTTGACGCCACCTGCTGGAACAACCGCCGCGGTTATGGTCGGCATCTCCGCTCCTTGTTCAATGCGGTTTGCCGCCTCGACCGTGCGAACGAATACGTCCTCTTCGTTGATACGCCCCCCGATGGTTTGCTGCCGCCGCTGCCGCCCGCACAGCTAGTCCAAGTCGCTGTTAGCGCCCCGGCAGCCATTGCGGCTAATGCGGACGGAAGGCGCTCTCCTGCCGATGCCTGGTCGATGAGCCGCGCGCTTTCGGCTGCTCATCTCGAGTGCTTAATCTTTCCGACGCTCTACAGCTACGTCCCTGTAGTGACTCGAGCGAAAAAGATTCTGATGATCCACGACGTGATCGCCGAGCGCCTGCCCCAGCACGTTTTCCCGAACCAAACCGGGAAGATGTGGTGGGGCGTGAAATCTGAGCTCGCCAGAGCACAGGCGGATCTTATCGTGACCGTTTCCGAGTATGCAAAGCGAACGCTTATCGCCGAGTTCGGACTTGAGGCGGATCGTGTTCTAGTTGTCGGCGAAGCTCCTGATCCGCTGTTTCGGCCCTTGGCCGATGCCGCTATGCCCACCGCGGTGACCGACCACGGCGTTGCGGATCGCGGCCGGCTGCTGACTTACGTTGGTGGCTTTGGCCCGCACAAGAACCTGCCCCGCCTGCTGGACGTCTTCGAGAAACTAACCGCCCAGCCGCGCTTCGAAGATCTAGTGCTTGTCCTGGCAGGGGATTACCAAACCGACCCCTTCTATTCGGGCTACGGGGAGCTCAAAAGCCGCTTGGCCGGCTCATTGATCGAGGGGAGCGTGATATTCCCGGGCTTTCTCCCCGACGACGACTTGGTCCACTTATTGAACTGTTCGTCGCTGCTCGTTTTGCCTTCGCTGATGGAAGGCTGCGGGCTCCCGGCGGTCGAAGCAGCGGCCTGCGGAATTCCGGTCGTGGCAACGGAGCAGAGTCCCTTGGAGCAGTTGCTTGGCGACGGGGTGGTTGTCTTCGATCCCTACGACGCCGATGCTTTGCAACAGTCGATTGAAGATGTTTTGGAAAGCGAATCCTTGTGGCGGCACATGAGCAAGGCCGCGCTAGAAGCCGCTGGAAAACTCGGCTGGAGCCAGGCAGCCGCTGAGCTGATTGCCGGGATAGAGGAAATCACCGCCGAAGCCCGCTTGCGCTATGAGCCGACCGCTTAAGTTTTGCATGATCTCCATCTGCTACCCGCCTCCGGGGTTTGAGGGAGATGATATCGGCGATGCCCAATCCTGCCGTCTGCGCACCCAGCGGCCCGGGTTGATGCGCCTCGAAAATGACCCCAGGCTCCACGGCTGAGACCGGCGGTGCACCGGTCAAAAAGACATTCCGCCCATCGGACCTCCTCTAAGCTCCTAGATTCCTGCGTAGGTTTTTTCTCCTAGCGACAAGGAGTACGGAGAGCTTGTTCAAGTACTTGTTTCCTATTGCCGCCGGGGGGGCGTTGGGGGAATAATTGTATTGACGTTAGATGGGTATCCGGTTGACTCAGGTAGCCCCAAGATGTAGTATGCCGGCAGATGGAAGATTACACTCAGAACCTGCCAGAATTCGAGTCCCGTTTTAGCAGTGAGGAGGCCTGCTGGGAGTATCTGTTCCGGCTGCGCTGGCCGGACGGTTTCCGCTGTCCGGGTTGCGGTTGTGGAAAGTCGTGGCCTTTGCGAAAAGTGCTGCTGCAGTGCGCTGCGTGTGGGCGCCAAACCTCGGTGACCGCCGGGACCATCTTTCAGGACACGCGCAGCCCTTTGCCGTTGTGGTTTCGTGCGATGTGGTGGGTCACCACCCAAAAAACCGGAGCCAGCGCTTTGGGACTTCAAAGAGTGTTGGGGCTCAACAGGTACGAAACGGCTTGGACCTGGCTGCACAAAATGCGGCGCGCGATGGTGCGGCCGGGACGGGATTTGCTCGCCGGGACAGTGGAAGTCGATGAAAGCTACTGGGGCGGGCTCGAAGAGGACCTGCGGGGCCGAAACCTGAAAAACAAAGCATTGATCGCAGTGGCCGCTCAAGAGGATGGGCGGGGTATCGGCCGGATTCGCATGAAGAGAATCGAGGATGCCTCGGGCGAGAGCCTGTTGCCTTTCGTGGAGGAGTGCATCGAGTCGGGCAGCGTGGTGCATACCGACGGCTGGCCCGGTTACTCCGGGTTGAAAAAGGAAGGCTACGTCCATCAGGTCACAGTTGTCAGCAGGCAGGAGCAGTCCAAGTCGGAATTGATGCCCCGCGTCCACCGCGTGATGTCACTGCTCAAGCGCTGGCTACTGGGCACCCATCAGGGCGCCGTGAGCCACAAACATCTGGACTACTACCTGGACGAGTTCACCTTCCGTTTCAACCGCCGCAAATCCAAAAGCCGCGGCAAACTCTTCTATCGGCTCGTCCAGCAGGCGGTAGCCGTGGATCCCGCGACTTACAAGATGATTGTTCACCCGGTTACAGAACCCAAGAAAATCCCCAAACCACACGATATTGGGGCTACCTGAGTCAACCGGATACCCATCTGACGTTATTTATCGACATCATGGGAGGAACGAGACAATGATGACCCTTGTTTATTCAGCAGCCGCGCTGCTGCTACCTGAATTATGCACTGCGGCGTGGACCTGAGGAGGGCTGAGCCGCAAGGGACCATTGGGGACCCCCTAAAACATGGGGTAAAAAGGTCGGCTGGCAAAGATTCCAGCTTCGCCAGCCAACCCCAAGGAAGTCACCCACATGGTTACCAGACGAAAACAGCATAGCTCCCAAAGGCCCGTCCAACAAGGCCCAGCCGTGACGGCCTCGCGGCCCAATAAAATCGGGGCTTCGACGCCTTACCACTTCCGCGGCAGGAAGCCGACTCCCTACGGCGGCTTGCTGCCGGTGGTCGGGAGGGCGCTGATCTGAGAGCCCGGCTATGCGCTATGCATAAAATTTTATGCACTAGCCGTAACGCACTGGAAACACGTCACTTCCGAGCGAGGTTTTGACGACGCGGATTCTGGGCGGGAAGGGAAACCGGACACGGAGAAGGCAAAAGACCAGTTGCCGAGCTACCACCTCACGACGACCGCCAACCCGCTACGAACGCAGCCACACTCGCAAAGTGAATCTGTGCATAATTCAGGTGCTATTGCTCGTGTTGTTCTTGACTTCGAAGCCGAAGCGGAATCAAATCGGTCCGATTGGCAGCGGTACCGACTCTGAGCTTGTTGAGTAAAACCCGGTTTTCACGACGGGCACAAGTTGTCGCGATCCGGCGGCTTCCGGCCGGCGACATTCTAAGCGCGCCGGCGCCGGGTTGGACCCAGCGCGACTAGACGGCGGCACCCGATGCCTCCTCGCCGAGACCAATCTCGGTTGTAAGTTCCCGCTTCTCCCGATCTATAGGAAGGCTTGCAGAATCTCGATCAGCGCATCTTCTTCCTTGCGCGACACCGTTCTCAGATCGAGTAATAGCCGGTCGTTCTCGCATCTTGCAATCACGGGCGGGTTGGCGCGCCGCAGTTCGCTTTCGAGGATCGCTATGGATCTCCCGGGCGCGGGGCGAACCGAGATCAAGGTCGTCGGCAGGGTCTGCTCGGGAGTAGAGCCTCCTCCGAGAACGGATTGCCCGGGTGTCAGCTCCCATCTGTCCCGATGGTCCGGGCCTAACACCTCCCCAACCCGGCGGGCACGCTCGGCTATTTGCGCTGCCGTTTCGCGAACCATGCGAAGGACTGGAATCTGATCGAATCGCCCGAAGAGGTAGTCGGCGAGGGTCGCCTCCAGCGCGGCATTGGTCAACTTGTCAACCCGCAGGGCCCGAAACAACGGGTTTCGCCGTACCCGCTGGACCCATTCCTTGCCGCCAGCGATGATCCCAGCTTGGGGACCGCCAAGAAGTTTGTCTCCGCTAAAGGTAACTAGATCGACTCCTGCTCGCAAGCTAGTCGAGACCGGCGGCTCTTCTTCAAAGCCGGCCTTTGTGAAGTCGTAGAGACATCCACTGCCGAGGTCCTCGACGAGGGGCAATCTCGACTCGCGGCCTAGATCGACCAGTTCATCGAGGCTGGGGCGAGAAGTGAACCCGACCATGCGGAAGTTGCTTCGGTGAACTCGCAGTAACAGCCGCGTTTGTGCGGTGACCGCCGTTCGGTAGTCGTCGATATGAGTGCGGTTGGTCGCGCCAACCTCGCGAAGCTTGGCACCGCTTCGAGCCATGATGTCGGGTATGCGAAAGCCGTCGCCGATTTCGATCAACTCGCCCCGGGACACCAAGACTTCCCCGTCCCCCGCCAGTTCGTTTAGGACGAGAAAAACCGCCGCCGCATTGTTATTCACCACAATGGCCGGTGCGCCAAGAAGCCGTTCGAGCAGACCGCCCGCGTGGATGTCCCGTTTGCCGCGGCGCCCGGAGCCCAGATCGTATTCGAGATTCGTATAGCCGCCGGCGGTTCGCCGAATGGCTTCGACCACGTTCTCCGAGAGCGGCGCGCGTCCAAGATTGGTGTGGAGAATGACGCCGGTCGCATTGATCACTTTTTTCAGCGAGGGCTGTTGGAGCTTGGCTAGCCGTTCAACGACTCGGTCTTCCACTAGGTCGGTCACGGCCTCGGCGTCGCTTGAGCCAACGCTGCCGGCCCAGATCCCAGAGGCGATGGCGGCCCGAGTTTCCTCCAGCACGGCTCGAATTTCCTCGACGACCAGCTCGTGCCCCTGGCCTCGCAGCAAGGCTTCGAGGCGGGGCCGTCCCAGCAGTTGATCCACCGACGGCAGCTTCCGATAGAGTTGTTGGAGTTGTGGCGCGCTCACGCCATCATTGGAACACTGTGCGGAGAAACACGTCAACGCGCGGGTTGTTCGCGGAAACTTTCAGGATTTGGAGCTTCCGGCTTGTTGGCTGGTCTGTTTCCTGGTACAACAGGTTCTTGGTCTCAGGCGAACCGTTCGTCCCCGTTCAGCGATCAAAGCGGTCTCGCCGAATTCCGACATCACAGTGACCCCCTGTAGCTGGCCGGCTACGGGAAGGAGAGCCCTACGAGTCTTCGAGTTTGCCAGTTGGGTAGTGGCAGCGCCGGCAACGCGACACTGATCGCGACCGAGAAGGTGCGCCTGCTGGTCGATATCGGATTCAGCTTTCGCGAGACCTGCAAGCGGTTGACCGCGATCGGGGAGGATCCCAAGCGAATCGACGGGGTCTTGATTTCGCATGAGCATTCCGATCACGTTGCGGGCCTGCCGCAGCTCGCCAAGCGGCTCGAGGCTCCGATCTATATGACCCCGCTGACCAATGACGCGATGGATTGGAACAGCGTTGAACCGGCGCTCGAACTGTTTGACGCAGGCCGGCGCCTCACGATCGGGGACATCGATATCGACACTTTTACGGTTCCCCATGATGCCGTGGACCCGGTAGCCTTTTGTTTTCGGTCCCAGGGCGTAAAAGTCGGGGTGGTGACCGACTTGGGCTATATGCCGGAGTCGGTCCGCCGACAGATCGACGGCTGCGACCTGCTGATCATTGAGTCTAACCATGATCTCGATATGCTCAAGGTCGGGCCGCACCCCTGGTTCGTCAAGCAGAGAGTGATGAGCCGGGTCGGTCACCTCTCCAACCAAGCTGTCTCGGATTTCTTGTCTACCGATTTTGACCGCTCGACAAGCGTCGTCATTCTGTCGCATCTCAGCGACGCCAACAATCATCCGGCCATTGCGCGCTTGTTTGCCGAGAGTGCTCTCGAACAGGCATCCGCGCGAAACACCCAGATTGTTGTCGCCCAACAAACGCAGCCCACGGAGGTTTTTACGTTTTGATTGCACGCTACACACGACCGGAAATGGGCCAAATATGGTCCGAAAAGAATAAGTACCGACGCTGGCTCGATGTCGAGCTGGCAGCTTCCGAGGCGCTTGCTGAAAGCGGCGAAGTGCCCCGCGAGGCCGCCGAAGCATTGCGCGAACATGCTGATTTCGACATCGAACGCATTCAGGAAATCGAGGGCGTAGTCAAACACGACGTGATCTCTTTCACCACCGCCGTCTCGGAAAAGATGGCCGCGGCCGGAGCCGCTGAACATTCTCGCTGGCTGCACTACGGGCTGACCTCAAACGACGTTGTCGACACGGCTCAGGCCCTGCAGATCCGGGACGCCAGCGCCCTGATCAAGCCAGCCCTGGAAAAGTTGCGTCAGGTGCTGCATGACCGCGCTTTCGAGTTCAAACACACCGTGATCGTCGGCCGCACCCACGGCGTACACGCGGAACCCACGACTTTCGGCCTCAAGTTGGCGAACTGGTATGCCGAAACCGATCGCAACGTTCGCCGTTTCGATGATGCCAGTGAGCAGATTCGCGTTGGCAAAATCTCTGGGGCGGTCGGCACCTTCGCTCACATCAGTCCGCAGGCCGAGGAGCGGATCTGCGAAAAGCTTGGCCTTGCGGCGGCTCCGATTTCTTCACAGGTCATTCAGCGCGACCGCCATGCGCAATACCTTTCGACCCTGGCGCTCATCGCCGCGACGCTCGAGAAGATTGCCCTGGAGATTCGCCACCTGCAGCGCACCGAGGTGCGGGAAGCCCAGGAGTATTTCTCGAAGTCTCAGAAGGGCAGCTCCGCCATGCCCCACAAGAAGAACCCGATCACCTGTGAACAGATTTGCGGACTGGCTCGAGTCGTGCGCTCCAATCTAATGGCCGCATTCGAAAACATTGCGCTTTGGCACGAGCGCGATATCTCACACTCCTCGGTCGAACGTGTCATCCTTCCAGATTCGACCATCCTCGTCGATTATCTGCTCGCCAAAACCACCGGCCTGGTGGCCAACCTGGTTGTCAACCCCGACCGCATGCGGCGCAATCTCGACATGGGCGGCGGGCTCGTTTTTTCTGGGCAACTCTTGCTCGTGCTCGCTGCTAAGGGCGTCCTTCGCGAGCAAGCCTACCACTGGGTTCAACGTAACGCCATGCAAGCCTGGGAGCAGGAGGGGAACTTCAGGCAACTGGTTCAACAAGATTCCGATATCAGCGGCGTCTTGACCTCGGATGAGATTTCCGGAGCCTTTGACCTACAGCACCAGCTCCGGCATGTCGATTATATTTTCGACCGGGTTTTCAAGCGGGCCGATTCGTAGCTCCCGCTGGTATCGGGGCTTGGCGCGAGAAGGCAGCAGATGCTGGTCGCCCATCGGGGCCAAAGGCGCTTGTGATTGCAATCGGTACTAGTTTGCAAATGCTTGCAGCGATACCCGGTAAACCAACCCCGCAATAGCAGCCTGGCGTACTTAGTATTACTTGTCTTAGTACTAGAACCAAAAAATTTACTTTGGATTTTGGCCGATTGGGGCTAGAATCGATGTGGGAGTAGTTATGCAAACCGCAACGGCGCCGACCGTCGAGTCCTTTTCGGCACCCAGTAGTGTTCGCATTCTGGTTGCAGCCGATGATATGCCGGCGCGCCTCACCTTGGAAGCCGTGCTTCATAAGAGCGGCTACGCGGTCGATTCCGCCGCGTCCTCCGCCGAGGCCATGGAAAAGATAGAAGATGAACAATACGCATTGATTCTATGCAACTTACGGCAGGAATCACCGGATGCCTGCCGCAAAGTAATCGGCCTCGCGCAGCGCCAAGAGTACAAGCCCGCCACGGCCTACCTGACCACTTCTTCTGATGGAGAATCCAGCGTTTCCAACTCAGACGACATGCTCGTCGAGACTGCCGAAGTGCCAGCCTTGCTGACCGGAATTGCCGAGTTAATCGCAAATCGGGCGGCGTATCGGTCGCAGCGCGCGACTCGCAGACAAACTGCCTGATCGCGTCCGGCGGTTTGGTGGGGCATGTGGTACATACCTGCTAAATTTTCGCTCCCATCCCACCCGACGCGCTCAGTCCTAGGTCCTCTTACTGCGTGGTACTAACCGTAAGTATGAAGCCGATACTTCGCTCGGGCTCGCTCGTTCCCCGCTATCTGGAAGCGGAAGATCCGAAGACCTTCCTCACGCCGGCGACTAGGAGTCTGTCGCACGGAAATCCGGCACGAAGGTAATGCGGTGCCCGCTTCCTGGAGTTCTTGCCGTAGCGAGTTGCTGCCGGGGCGGAAAGGCCTCTTTCTCGGCGAGTTGCTTGTCTTTCGCGACTACAATATACGTTAACTGTCGACCCTGCGCGCCTTGGTGGAGGCTTCGGAGAAACTCGTAAGTTCTTTTATTTCAGTGAACCGGTAGTCTCAATTGCAGGATTTTGCAGATATTTTCATGATTTAGCGTTTGGTGGGTATCCGGTTGACTCAGGTAGCCCCAAGATGTAGTATGCCGGCAGATGGAAGATTACCCTCAGAACCTGACAGAGTTCGAGACCCGTTTTAGCAGTGAGGAGGCCTGCCGGGAGTATCTGTTCCAGCTGCGCTGGCCGGACGGTTTCCGCTGTCCGGGTTGCGGTTGTGGAAAGTCGTGGCCTTTGCGAAAAGTGCTGCTGCAGTGCGCTGCGTGTGGGCGCCAAACCTCGGTGACCGCCGGGACCATCTTTCAGGACACGCGCAGCCCTTTGCCGTTGTGGTTTCGTGCGATGTGGTGGGTCACCACCCAAAAAACCGGAGCCAGCGCTTTGGGACTTCAAAGAGTGTTGGGGCGCAACAGGTACGAAACGGCTTGAACCTGGCTGCACAAAATGCGGCGCGCGATGGTGCGGCCGGGACGGGATTTGCTCGCCGGGACGGTGGAAGTCGATGAAAGCTACTGGGGCGGGCTCGAAGAGGGCCTGCGGGGCCGAAACCTGAAAAACAAAGCATTGATCGCAGTAGCCGCTCAAGAGGATGGGCGGGGTATCGGCCGGATTCGCATGAAGAGAATCGAGGATGCCTCGGGCGAGAGCCTGTTGCCTTTCGTGGAGGAGTGCATCGAGCCGGGCAGCGTGGTGCATACCGACGGCTGGCCCGGTTACTCCGGGTTGAAAAAGGAAGGCTACGTCCATCAGGTCACAGTTGTCAGCAGGCAGGAGCAGTCCGCGTCGGAATTGATGCCCCGCGTCCACCGCGTGATGTCACTGCTCAAGCGCTGGCTGCTGGGCACCCATCAGGGCGCCGTGAGCCACAAACATCTGGACTACTACCTGGACGAGTTCACCTTCCGTTTCAACCGCCGCAAATCCAAAAGCCGCGGCAAACTCTTCTATCGGCTCGTCCAGCAGGCGGTAGCCGTGGATCCCGCGACTTACAAGATGATTGTTCACCCGGTTACAGAACCCAAGAAAATCCCCAAACCACAAGATATTGGGGCTACCTGAGTCAACCGGATACCCATCTAGCGTTTTTTGCCCTTCCGCCCCAACTCACCTTTTCGTCCTTTCATGAACTGGCGTTTCGTGAACTGGGCGTCTGTGAACGGCGCCATGAATGATCGCTTGCCGGCCGATCATCTCACCGCTTTCAGCATAGGGGCACATTCGTAAATGTTAAGTCCCGAGCGGACACACTTGTTGATAACAAAGGATTAATACTCTCACAAATCCGTGACTGGAATTTGGCTCGTTGGAATTTAGGAGAGATAGGGGGGGCCGCCTGCTCGGCTCTTAGCGGCGGATTCGGGCGCGGGGCGTCACGAAAAAAGAACCCAGCTAGCCCGCAGCTGTTCACTTGCCGCTTTTGGGCCTGGTTGATTGCCCAATTTCATTGCATTGTTTTCGGCTAAAGCCGGCCCGTCAGCAGAGTCATGCAGGCTGTTTTCCTACCGCCCCTTCAGGGCTTCCGCCACCAGGGAGGGTACCCAGAGTTCCGCTTCGCTCCACCGCTGGGCTACGATCCTGCACCGCTTCGCGGCTTAACGGCTCTCTCGGTGACAACCTTGGGGCCGGGGGCGGCGGATCGCTCCGGCGCAGTAACCGCTCCCTCACGGTCGCGGCTCAAGGGCTCTGGGCTTGCCGGCTCTAAGCGAACAGGATTACAGCTAGACCCAGCTAGCCGGCCTTTCTCACCGCCTGAAGGTCGAAGCGCGCGATAGGTGGGCCACTACTTCGTTGCGCTTGCTGGCCGTGATTGATTCAGGCGCGGGCGTAGCACGCTACGCCCCTACGTCGGCCGGGAGGACGCTCGGGTGGCTTGGGTGCCGAGGCGCAATCCCCCGCGCCCTACCTGATCGTCATGGCAGAAACGATTCCACCGGGACCAACGGAGGCGGCTCCGGCATGGACTCGAAGGGCGTCTCCGCGAAGAAGAGCGTGCCGGCTTCCGGCGAGATAGCTCGTGTGGCGGCGTCCATTCCTTCGTCGGCTGTTGTGAAGATGAGGCAGACCTTGCCGTCAAGTTTGGCGAACTCCGGGCAGGTTACGCGAGGCGAGCCGGGGAATGTCCATTGCGTGAGGACGGCGCCATCGGAGAGCCGGATCTCTTGCGCCAGACCTTTATCGACCGGATCGGGATTATAGTAGGCCACCACGATGCTCGAGCCGTCCGGCCCCGGACGCATGCCGTCCGGCACGGCTGGTAGTGACTCCGGCGGGGTGACCAGCGCGTGCTGCAGGACTTTCTTGAAATCGCTATCGAAGAGGTATCGGCTGATCGTCTTCGGCGGAGAATCGATGTCAATGACGGCCGGACCATCGATGCCATCCTGGAAAAACTTTCCGTTGGGGCAGATCTGCTGGTCCACGAGCTGGACAACTTGCTTCGATCCGCAATAGTAGCGGTAGAGCGCCGCGATCTTCCGGCTGAACTCGAGGTGCTTGGTTCCGAATAGGAGCCCGCCGGGGATCGGGATTCCGTCGTTGATAATCACGCGGTCATCGTCGCTCACGTCGATGCCGGTTTCCTCGACGCGTCCCGTTCTCAGGTCTAGCAGTACGAGCCGCCGCTCCATGCCTACTACTGCGGTGCCGCTTTGTGAAGTCTCGGCAAAGAAGCCTGGCCGCCCCGGCAGCGCGAAGGTTTGGTCGCGCGCGTTCTGAGATTGAGCAGGTTGAAGCTCCCGCGCAGCTTGTCCACCCCATATTGGATAGCGACCCAGCCCAACAGAGGCTCCGACCCGCCGAAGTTCTGGAGGACACGAGGCCCCTCGGGCAGGAACCTCAGCTCTTCGCTTTCGGGCCGGTAGAAAGGACGGCAGGTGTAGTTCTTCATATGAGGACAAGTGTACGCGAGCCGTAGTGTCACGAGAGTGTAGCGACACGCTAGACGCTATCTCGTAGACCCTCACCAGAAGCGGTTAGAAGAAACTCGTTGAAAACAAAGGGACTATAAATATGATTTGTCGGTGACTGAGTTGGACGTATTGAGGTTTTTGCGTTTACGCAGACTGAAATCCTACCGGAACGTGTCGCACCTTCAGAACTCCAACGGGCGTAGCACGCTACGCCCCTACGTTGGCTCGGAGCCCGCCCCGATCCTTCATCTGAGGTCCGAAGTGATGTTGATAGACTGAAAGATCATGAAAATGGACCTTTTCGTTTTTGACCTGGATGGCACTTTGATCGACTCCAAGCTCGATCTAGCTCTCGCCGTCAACGCCTCCTTGGAGGATGCGGGAATGGGTGCCTTGCAGCATGAGTTGATCTATTCTTACGTCGGGAATGGGGCGCCGACACTCATTCGCAGGGCGCTGGGGCCCAGGGCCTCCGACGAACAGGCTGAGCAATCGCTCCATTTCTTTTACGAGTACTACAAAGAGCACATGCTCGATAACACCGGCCTTTACCCCGGCGTACAAGAAGCGCTGGATGAGCTACTCGACATGGGCAAGCAGATGGCTGTACTGACGAACAAGCCGGTTCGCTTCAGTTGCCTGCTCGTCGAGAGATTGGGCCTCGATGGCCACTTCCTGAGAACCTATGGGGGGAACAGTTTCGAGACGAAAAAACCCCATCCTTACGGGCTGAATCTCTTGATGTCAGAACTGGCTACGCCCCGGGAGAAAACCATCATCATCGGCGATAGCGCGGTCGATGTCGAGACCGCACGTAACGCCGGGGTGATTTCGTGTGGCGTGACCTACGGATTGCAGCCTGAAACATTTGAGCAGCATCGGCCCGAGATCCTGGTCGATGACCTCCGCGAGTTGTCGGGTATGCTCGATCCTCCGATAGCGGCAACGCCGGCATTCAGCTCGCCGCCGGCCGCGAATCAGATCCCTTAGCCACGCCCGGATGGAGCAAACAGATGGCCTACAACGAAGATCTCGCCGCACGAATTCGCACTCTTGTCAAGCGCCGCAAGGGTATCACCGAAAAGAAAATGTTTGGTGGACTGGCATTTATGGCTAACGGCCACATGTCCTGCGGCGTCAACGCCGACACTCTCATGCTGCGCTTGGGCAATAAAGGGGCCGAGAAAGCGTTGACCGAACCCTATACACGCCCGATGGATTTTACCGGCAAACCGTTCAAGAGCATGGTCTATGTCGAACCAGCGGGTTACGAGTTCGACGAAGATCTTCGCGGGTGGGTGGAGCGATCGGTCAAGTTCGCGAAGTCGCTTCCGCCGAAGTGAGGAACCGCGATGTTGATGGATCACGTTGACCCCAAACCAAAGCGGATAAGACCTTCTACCAAAACAAAGTCGAAGAGACCAGCCCTGGGTATGTCCCAGATCCGTCCGTAAGCGCTCTGGTTGCCTGCGAAAGCGTTTTGAATACCTGTAGCGCAGGGCTCGCCAGAGACCTGCGGCTTTTGGTTGCGTTCACCCGCCCGGTGCGGCCCGACGAAAGGCCGCAGGTCTCTTACGAGCCCTGCGCTGATATGGTGTGACCTGTCAAGTTTGCGCGCACGACTGCTGTCGCGCGGAGCCTCAACTCCGCGTTGGCCAACGAACGAGGACAAGAAGAACTGCCTGTGGAAGAGAGCGTTTACGACGATGGATCCATCTGATATTCGCGGGTTCTCGCCAGAGTAGTCTGCGTCGTGGAGCTGCCTCACTCTACGGACGAAGGTCGCTCCATCAAGCGCTTCCTAGCGCAGTCGAGGGTTCTCCTGGCAGGCTCAGTTTCCAGTCAGCCGTCCTCCTTGTCCTACCTTGTGAGGCTGCCGCCCGAAGCCGGCAACCAAAATCGTTATCGCTACCGCTTGCTGGCAGCTAGCGATCGCCCTCAGCAGCCATCGTCCTCGGCAGCTAGCCAGCGCCCTCGTATAAGGTGCCTCTTGGCGGCCGGACGGGTTCTGTCAAGGGCGCGGGTTACCGCGGCGAAGCGTACCCTTGACAGGTTTCGGCCGGTCGCCTACGACGTCAATCGAGGGCGATGGCGGTCTCCCTGGCGGCCGTCTCCCTGTCGGCCGTCTCGAGCGTTCAGCAAGCATTCAATCCCTGTTTCTCCTGTTGTGTTCGGGTCTGTTCGATCACGATTGCCCAGATGAATCCCAGCAGTTCCCGCGCGATCGCGGTCACGACGACATTCGCGTGTTTGCCGTTGTTGCGCAGCTTGCGAAAGCGGCCGTAAAGCCGCACCTGCGCCTTCCAGGCGATCGCTTGGACTGGGGGCGACGCCTTCTCGGCACGGCGTTGAATCAGCCGCGAGCGGCGTGCCGGGAAGCGATACGCCCAGGAGCATTCGAGCAGCAGACGGCGAGCTTCCTCGTTGCCTGCTTTGGTGATCGCGCCTTGACGGCGTCGCGCTCCGCTCGTGTTCTCCGACGAAGTCACCCCGACGAAACCCATCAGCTCGCGCGGGGAGTCGAAGCGTGTGAGATCGCCCAGCTCGGCCAGCAACGTCATCCCCGCCAGCCAGTCCACGCCCCGCAGCGCCGTCAACGCCTGCGCTGGCCCTCCCAGGCTCCAGCCTTCCAGCTGATCATGCAACTGCTGCTCGAGGCAAGCCGTTCGGCTTTGCACCTGGCGTATCGCCTCGGCGTATTCTTCGTAGGCGATCTGCGAGGCCGGCTGCTCAAAGCGTTGCGTCTCGAGCCAGCGAAAGTGCGCTTGCGTCCAATTCTTGCGCCCGGGGAAACGCTTGTCGTGGCGCAGCAGCATAGCTCCGAGGCGTTGACGAAGTTGTTTGTCGATGAGTTTGCAGTCGCCGCGCGCGCGGCTCAGATCGCGGATCGCTTCGTGTTCCGGAGAGGGCGTCCAGACCGTGCTGAGCTCGCCGGCGCGATCGAGCCGAGCCAGGGTCAGCGCGTCGCGCCGATCGGTCTTGACGCGATCGCCGGATTTGCGCGGGGTCAGCGACGGCGCGACCAGGTCGCAATCGTGTTCGGTGTCACGAATCTGCCGGCAAATGCCGTAGCCACAGGGGCCGGCTTCGTAGCAGTAGTGCAGCCTCTGACCAGACGGGGCGAGTGCGGAAATCAAGCGACGAATGGCTTCAGGCCGGTTGTCGATCTTGCCGTAGAAATGCGCCTCGCCCCGCCCCGCCGCGGCGACAGCGACCGAGATACTGTTTTTGTGAACGTCCATCCCGACGTATTTGTCGTAACTGTTGCACTTGTTCATCTCTTTGTTGAACTCGCTAGACTCTTTCATGACCTGTCCTCCTCGATGCGGCTCTGCGCATCTGTTTGAAGCGTAACCCGCGACTCTCGCGGTTGGACAGGTCACTCCATCTTCTCTACGGTGTTCGGCTGCCGGGCCGCCTGTCCAGATCCCAGTGTGCGACTCGAGCTTCGTACTCCTCGATGTTCGGGTTGTTGCAACCTGGCCGATCCCGCTAGCAAGGCAGTGTCACGCGGAGACGGTCCACGGGTGCCGCTTTCCGCAATCAGGAGCCTCCTCTAATGGCGATACTGGTGTATGACGTAGCACATAGTCTGAATCAATCGGCACGGTATAATTACCAATGATTCTTGTCTTTTTCGTAGGTGCTTCGTAACTGCCTCGGTTCGCGGAACGAACGAAGAACTAGATGGTCCGCTTCTCCAACACGGCTCACACGCTGACGGCCCTCGTTCTCTGCGTGGCCCTCTTTCCGGCGGGCGCGCTGGTTCATTGGACGGCGAGTCCCGAGTCGCATTGCGCTTTGCACGGCGACGCTTGTACCTGTCCGGCCAATTGCGTCAAGCAAGGTCACTCGCATGAGGCCGAAAAAGTGCAGCTTGCTTGCCATCGCAAGCCAGCGGGCAGTTCGGCTAAAGCGACGGCCACCCAAGAGGAAACCGGGCCGCGCTGGGCGTCTTGCGGCACTCGCACCGAGCCATTCTCGGCTGGAGTCGAAACGCCATACGTGCCTACCGCAACGGGTACCGCGATCGGCCTGTTTGGAGAGCAGTCCGCAGAGCCGTCCCCGACCACCTTCCTTCCTGATTCGATTATTATTCCTCTTCGTCCACCTCCCCAAGCCTAGTTTCTCAGAGTGCCGATCCACGCCGGCTACCGAGCCGATCGTTGGCAGGCGGCCCAGGTAAGCGTCCCACGGTCCCCAAGCGGCCTAGTCGAAGGCTCAGCGGTGACCTTGGGTAAGTGACGGTTTCAGTTCGCCGTGACAAAGCGGCACTGATCCGCGCCGCGAGGCCTTCCGTTCAATGACGGTTTCCCGCGACGGGACTGCCAGGAGTCGGCCATCGTCATCGCTCCACTTGAAATCGGTCCACTTGAACGGACATTGCGAAAAGGGATGGGACGCTCCCCAGCGGCGCCCGACAAACAACGGATGAACAACGGATAAACAAAATGGAACTAGCCCGCATTTCTCACCGCATGACGGCCGAAGCACGCGATAGGCGCGCCATTACTTCGGAAGCGGTCCAGTGCATGGAGGTGATCACGCACAACTACAAGGCCGAGTATGGGCGCAACTCCGGCTCGATCGTCAGCCTCGTCAGCCGCTCGGGTTCAAACGATTTCCATGGCAGCGGCTATTGGTATCACATCAATTCAGCGACCCGCGCTCGCAATTTCTTTGAGGTGGATAAAGCCAAGAGCCGCGTGAATTTGCCCGGCTTGACGCTGGGCGGTCCGATCAAGCGCAACAAAGCTTTCTTCTTCGGCAACTTCCCTATGCCCAGCATTTCAACTTCTCAATCGAAAGGGAGTTGTGGAACCCGCGTTCGACCTTGACAGCGGCCTACGTCGGGACGACCGGAACGAAGCTGGCGCGCACCCGGCGGCCGAACGGCGGCGACAATCTCGCGCAGGATGAGCGGCCCGACCCCACTGTCGGCGTGGTCAACCGGCTTGAGACTTCCGGTGTGTCGAACTACCATTCGTTGCAGCTTGGCTTGAATCAGCGCTTCTCCGATTTCACGTTCAAGGCTGCTTACACTTATTCGAGGTTTCTGGACGATGTCTCCGAGTTGGCGGACGGAAACACCCGGCTTGATCGCGGCATTCTGCCGATCGATGAATCGAATCTGAATCTCGACCGCAGGCTCTCGGACTTCCACATTCCGCACATCTTCTCGTTCAGCTATATCTATCGGTTGCCGTGGATGAGCAATAATCGCTGGCTGGGCGGCTGGTCGTTTTCCGGCATTACGGCGATGCAATCAGGCCGTCCGTTCACGCTCTACAGCGGAACCAACAACCTGACCGGGACCGACAACAATCGCATCTACGATATTGCCGGCACGCTCTTGAGGGACTCCGCGAACGTGCGGCCTATACAGGTTCAGGGTGGCCTCGATACGGCGGCGGCACTTGAACCTCTTGCGGGACAACTGGGAACGCTGGGCCGCAACACCGAGCGTGGAGACACGCTGCTGAATTGGAACATCGGTTTGATCAAGGACTTCGCGGTCAGCGAGCGTTTCAAAGTGCAGTTTCGTGCCGAAGCCTTCAACTTATTTAACACGACGAATTTCAACGAAGCCGACGGTGTGCTGAGCATTCAGCGCGACCGGCAAAGTGGCCGGCCAATCGGCTTCAACCCCAATTTCGGAAGTTACATCGACGCTTTCAACCCGCGAACTACACAGTTTACGCTGCGGGTGGTTTTCTAGTTTGAGAATGCAATCGTTTGAGAATGCTACAGGAGTAGGGACCATGAAATACAAGGCAACCAAGACATTGATTCTGGCGACACTTTGCGTATCCACCGTGTTTGCCGCTGGACCGGCAGCGAAACTAAACTCCGAATCCGTGACCTACCGATTCGAGTCGGAGCCCAGTGAGCCTCTCGGTAAGTTTGGGGTTCCGACGAGAGACCCCAAGTTGACGCTCAGGGCTTCGGGGTCGGTCTATCTTCTCACCGTGACCGGGCCGCACAGCGAGTCCAAGGTCGGCGTGGCCATCTCGAACGATGGCGGGGACTCGTTTGCGCCACCGACCGTGATCAGCCGCCCAGAGCGTAAGGTTAGCTCGCACGGAGAGAACAGCCCCTCCTTCTCCTTCGGTAGCGGTATCGAAGTATATGTGCTGTGGGAAGAGAGCACGGGCCAAGGTATGGGGACGAATCTGCTTGTCGCTCGCTCACCCGCCTTCGGTCATACCTGGCTGCCGCCCGTGAAGGTGACTGATAAGCCAAAGCCCTCGACCAATGCTTTTTCCTCAATGACAGTGGCTCCCAATGGCCACATCTACGCCGTCTGGCTCGACGGCCGGGACCGCGAAATGGGACCTCCTGGAACTTCGTCTGTTTACCTTGCCAAGTCAACGGATCGCGGCAAGACGTTCGGGGAGAACGTCGCAGTGGTTCACGGCGTATGCCCTTGCTGCCGCCCGACGGCGATTGCTGACGCAAAAGGGACGGTTCACGTAACGTGGCGGCACGTTTATCCCGGCAACTTGCGCGACATGGCGGTGGCAACGTCGCGCGACGGCGGTGAAACTTTCAGCGAGCCGGTTCGCGTGGCCCATGACAATTGGAAGATCGATGGCTGCCCTCATGCCGGCGCAAGCACGGTGCGAAAAGGAAACCGTCTGTGGATGAGCTGGTATTCGGACGGGGACGGCAGCGATTCGGGCGTCCGCCTGGCGTACTCCGATGACGCGGCGCAAACCTTCAGCAAGGCGGTTCTCGTATCCCGTGGGATTCTGGACGCCAATCACCCATCGCTCGCGATTGCCGACGACGGCCGTCTCTTGCTCGTATTCCAGGGCCGGGACCCGGCAAAGAATGATGGCTGGAGCCCGGCGGGTCCTTACTTGGTTGAGATCAGCGACTCAGGGGATGCATCGGCTCCCATCCAGGTGTCTGGGCACAAGAACTCCATCTCCTACCCGACCGTCGTCGGCGGAACCCTGGGGCGCGTCTTTGTGGCTTGGACGGAAAAGGGTAAGGACGGCCAGCAGCAGGTTCGTCTCTCCCGAGGCCGGCGGGTCAGCGGCGCCCGCTCGTCCACGCCTTCAGGCGGGGAGTGAAGCGGCGCCGTCAAGACGCAGAAGTCTCTGCAACCGGCAGGCGGTCTGACGTGTCTCATAGGTAGACGCGCTGGCCCTTTCTCGGCCCGGCGATGCGGTAGAATCTGACCAAGGGCGGTTCGCCACGGCCCGCGCGGACGGATAAGGAGAACCACGATGGAAGACGCTGTTATCGTCAATGCCCTCAGAACTGCCGTCGGTAAAGCCCCGCGAGGCACGTTGCGGACAACGCGTCCGGACGACATGGCGGCGACGGTTATCAATGCTCTTCTTGAAAGCGCTCCCGAATTGGACTCCAAGGAGATAGACGACGTGATCCTCGGCTGCGCCATGCCCGAAGCCGAGCAGGGGGCGAATATGGCGCACATCGTGGCGCTTCGGGCGGGCCTGCCCGCTTCGGTGACCGGCATGACCATCAACCGTTTTTGCAGCTCGGGACTGCAGTCGATCGCCCTGGCTGCCGAACGTATTCGTGGTGGCGGGGCGCAGGTCATTATTGCCGGCGGCTCCGAATCGATGAGCTTGATTCCCAGGGGCGGACACAAGTCGGCTCCCAACCCGACCTTGATCGAAACGATGCCGCAGGTCTACATCAGCATGGGGCTCACCGCCGAGAACGTCGTCAAGAAATACGGCATTTTGCGGCAGCAGCAGGACGAGTTTTCTTACGGTAGCCATCAGAAGGCGCTGGCGGCGCAGGAAGGCGGCAAGTTCGACAATGAGCTTGTTCCGCTCGACCTCGAATTTGTCTACGCCGACAACGGGACGGCCAAGACTCACAAACTTCGCTTCGACAAAGACGAGGGCGTTCGTGCCGACACGAGCATCGAAATACTCGGAGGGCTCAAGCCTGTGTTTCATGCAAGTGGCACGGTAACCGCGGGTAATTCTTCGCAGATGAGTGATGGTTCCGCGGCGTCGCTGGTTATGTCGGCAAGTAAGGCAAAAGCGCTGGGCCTGGTACCGAGGGCGCGTTTCGTGAGCTTCGCGACCGGAGGGGTTCCGCCTGAGCTGATGGGGATCGGCCCTGTTGTCGCGATCCCGAAAGCGCTGAATATCGCGGGGCTCAGCCTCGATGATATCGGCGTGATCGAGTTGAATGAAGCATTCGCGGGGCAAGCCTTGGCGGTAATCAAAGAAGCAGGCTTGAACCCGGAGATCACCAACGTGAACGGTGGCGCGGTTGCACTCGGGCACCCGCTGGGGGCGACCGGAGCGAAGCTCACCGCGACGATTCTGAACGAGATGGAGCGCCGTCAGGTGCGCTACGGCATGGTCACAATGTGCGTGGGCGGCGGCCAGGGCGCGGCGGGAATCTTCGAAAGGATTTGAAAACGGTACGCGACCGAGAAAGCGCGTGACGATTCAAGAGCGCGACGCCTTGGAAAAAGGAGCTGATCATGGCAACGCTGACGTCTCCACCCATCCCAACTGTCCAGGCACCGGCTGGGGGCGAGTTCCTCATCGCTGACGTTTCCCCGGCCAATGTTTTCACTCCGGAAGACTTCACGGAAGAGCAGCGTCAAGTAGCCGCGACCTCCGACCGCTTCATGACCGACGAAGTGCTGCCGGTTGCCGAGCGGTGCGAGCACAAGGAGCCGGCTCTCATGGTCGGTTTGCTGCGGAAAGCGGCGGAACTAGGTTTGCTAGGTGTTCTTGTTCCCGAAAAATACGACGGCCTGGAGCTGGACCTGACGACCCAGATGATCATCTGCGAACAGCTTGGCCGCTATTCTTCTTTCTCCACAACCTACGGCGCCCATTCCGGTATTGGGACCTTGCCGCTAGTGTTCTTTGGCACGGATGAGCAAAAGCAGCGATACCTGCCCGCCATGGTGAGCGGGGAACGAATAGCGGCTTACTGCCTGAGCGAGTCTCACGCCGGAAGTGACGCGCTCTCGGCTCGCACCCGCGCCGAGCTGTCTCCCGACGGCAGTCACTACATTCTCAACGGCGAGAAGATGTGGATTTCCAACGGCGGCTGGGCGGATCTCTTCACGGTTTTCGCCAAAGTCGACGGTGAGAAATTCAGCGCTTTTCTGGTGGAGCGAGGCATGCCGGGCGTTACCCCCGGCGCCGAAGAGCACAAGATGGGCATCCGGGGAAGCTCGACAACTCCGGTGACTCTCGAAAATGTCTCGGTTCCGGTGGAGAACCTGCTGGGCGAAGTTGGCCGTGGTCACATCATCGCGTTCAACATCTTGAACCTCGGCCGGCTCAAGCTCGCAATGGCTTGCGTGGGCGGCGGCAAGGACGTTCTCGCCGAGTCGATCGGTTATGCCAAGCAGCGCAAGGCCTTCGGGAAGTCGATCGCCGAATTCGGCTTGATCCAGCACAAGGTCGCCGAGATGGCGATCCGTCTCTTTGCGGCCGAATCGATCGGCTACCGTATTCCCGGGATGATCGATTGGCGCCTGGCGGATTTTTCTTGGGACGATGACAACGCCGCTCAGACCGCCTTGGAAGCGGTGGAAGAATACGCCATCGAGTGCGCCATGGCGAAGGTCTACTGCTCGGAGGCGTACGACTACATTGTCGACGAAGGCGTGCAGATCCACGGCGGCTACGGCTTCCATCAGGACTACATGGTCGAGCGGGCCTACCGCGATTCCCGCATCAACCGAATCTTCGAAGGGACGAACGAAATCAACCGCCTGCTCACGACGGGCATGCTCTTGAAGAGAGTGGCGAAGGGACGGCTGGATTTGATGTCCGCGGTGCAGGGCGTTGTCGCCGAGCTGGCGGCCGGGTCAGGGAACGCTGGAGGTTCTGGTGGCGAGCCTGGCGGCGAAGAATTGTCGCCGGAGCGGGACGCGCTTTCGCGTGCGAAAAAGGCAACCTTGCTCAGCGCCGGGGTTGCCTACCAGCGGTTCGGAAAGGAGCTGGAGTCCGAACAAGAAGTCGTCGCTGCAATCAGCGACATGATGACCGCCGTTTTCGCCACGGAATCGGCATTGCTGAGAGCCGAAAAACTCCAAGCGTCGGGCAGAGGTGAGCAGGCCACCGACATGGTGACCGTTTTGCTCCATCGCGCGCTGGCCACACTGCAGCAGGGGGCCAGCCTGGTCATGAATGCTTGCGCCGAGGGATCCGCTCTTCACCAGAATCTCGCGGCGGCGCATAAACTAACGCGCGCCCGTGCGGTCAATACCGTGGCGTTGCGGCGGCGGATCGCCGAGCGGCTGCTTGCCGCCGAAAAGTTTGTCGTGTGAACGTGTCCCGCGGAAGGCAGTCCCCCGGGCAGCCAACTGACCAGCCCGGCCGGCAAATCTGTGAACAGAATGACTCGGGCTCGTCTCCCGAAGCGCCGCTAACCGAACGGCAGGCCGAGCCTCAACATACCGAGCCGCAGCTTACCGAGATTCAAGGGGCCGGGTCAAAAAGGGGGGAGTCGGCGGCGCAGCGCGTCGTCATAGCCATCGGTCTACCCGGCGCCGGAAAATCCACCTGGTTCCGGAAGCGCTCCATCGAGCCGATTTCAAGCGATGGCTTTCGTGTCTTGATAGCTGACGATGTTGACGCGCAAGGTCACCAGGACGATATCTTTCGTGCCGTAAGATTCCTGCTGGAGCTGCGCCTTCGGATGGGCCGGCCGGCGACGTATATCGACGCGACAAACCTGCTCGCGTCGCACCGTCGTGACTTCATTGAGATCGGGCGTCGCCACGATTGCCGGCTAGAAGCACTGTTTTTCGATGTGCCGCTGGAGGTATGTCTCAAACGGAATGCCGGCCGCAACCGGCGGGTCCCCGAAGATGTGATGCGAGTGATGGCACAAGCCATGGACCGGCCTACGCTGGAAGAGGGCTTCGATCAAATCACGATCGTCGGGCCGGACGGAGAGGCTGTCGAGTCGTGAGGGATTTGCGCGGTATCGAGAGTTTTACCCCAGGCTCACGTCCAGGTGATTCTGATTCGGTTCAGTGAGTCATCGAACCCAGTAGTTCATAAAACTCAGGGAAGGAAACCGATGCGGCTTCGGAGTTCTCGATCACCAAAGGCCCGTCCGCGCACAAAGCAGCGACGGCGAAAGCCATAGCGATGCGGTGGTCGCCGAATGAGTTGAGCTTCCCCGCCCTATACCGCTGCTGTCCGGCGATCGCCATTCCATCGTCAAAAACGTCAACCGCGATGCCCATCCGCTGAAGGTTGTCGGTGACTGTCGCGATGCGGTCGGTCTCTTTGACCCGCAACTCGGCGGCATCGCGAATGATGAGCCCGTCGCGGCTCGCCGCCCCCAGGACCGCTAGCATTGGTATCTCATCAATCACACCCGCCGTGGTGGCACCGTCGATCACTCCTCCAGTGAGGACGGAATCGGAGCCGCCGGCCGCCGAGCGCACCTCGATATCCCCAACCAGCTCACCGTGGACCATCGAGCTGCGCACGATCTCGATATCAGCCCCCATGACGCGCAGGACATCCAGCAAGGCCGCGCGCGTCGGATTCAGACCAACGCCTTCGAGGATGAGATGGGAACCGGGCAGTAGCAATCCTGCCGCGATAAAAAACGCTGCCGATGAAAGGTCCGCGGGGACGCTAAGCCGCTGTCCTCGTAGACGGGTTTCTCCGGCAATGCGAATTGACAGCCCATCGACTTCGAGGTCTGCCCCAAACTCTCGGAGTGCAATTTCGGAGTGGTTCCGCGTGGCAAGCGATTCGTGAACAGTTGTTGACCCGTGGGCGAACATACCGGCGAACAGAACCGTTGTTTTCACCTGCGCGCTAGCCACTGGTAAGTGATACTCGATCGACCGCAGGTTCCCGCCCTGGATTTTCAATGGAGGTCGCCCCCCGCGTTGTGCCCTGATCGAGGCACCCATTTGTTCCAAGGGCTCGATAATCCGCGCCATCGGACGCCGGGAAAGCGATTCGTCGCCGCCGATTGTACATTCGAAGGGCTGGCCGGCCAGGATGCCTGAAAGCATCCGGATCGTCGATCCCGAGTTGCCGGCGTTAAGAGCGCCGGTGGGAGCGGAAAGGCCACCAGGACCGAGTCCCTCGATCAGTACGCGATTGCCGGAACAGTCTATGGGAACGTCGAGCGCGCGCAGGCAGTCGAGTGTCGAGGCGCAGTCGGCGCCGGTCGAGTAGTTGTCAATCTCGGTGCTCCCCTCGGCCACCACTGCCAGCATGGCGTAGCGATGTGAGATCGATTTGTCGCCCGGCAGCCGCAGGGTTCCGCGAATGCTAGAAGCCGGTGAAATCACGCGATCCATAGCTTTTCATTATCGCAGTGGAGGGCGATCCCGAATTGAGCCGGAGCCTAGTTCCCACTTGGGCCTGACAGGTCGAAGCCGCCCGTCGCGAGTGCCCTCACGAACTCCACGTCACCTTCCAGAAACTCGAAAGACGGCATCTGCTCGACGGGCACCCAGCGCACTTCGGCAAACATGCCGTAGTCCGGCTCCCCCCGGTATTCAACGACCGAAAAGAAAACCAGTTGAATTTCCTTGCGGCCTGGATATCGGAACTGATAGCGCGGGATCTCTTTGCCGACCACGGCTTCGATGCCCAGCTCCTCGGCTAGCTCGCGGCCCAAACAGGTTGCAGGTGTCTCGCCGGGTTCGAGTTTTCCTCCAGGAAACTCCCATTCCCCCGCGTGATCTTGGTCGGCACGTCGGCGGCAGATCAGGACGAGTCCCTGACGTTGAATAAGCGCGGCGGCAACAGTGGTCATGGTTTTGGATTGGTATGCGCGGGAGCTCGGCGAGGCCCGGAAACTGTCTTTCAGAGAGGCGTTGGTGCATGAATCGGTGTAAGCGAGCACGCTAGCGGCGGGGGTGGGGTCCAGTCCATCATAGAGATCGGGGGGTAACGTCATGGTCGCAGCGAAGTCGAGCCGAGTCAACCGCCAGTACAAGAAGAAGTACAGAATCCGGAACTGGAGGGAGTACGAGCGTGGCCTCAGGAGCCGCGGCGACGTCACGATCTGGCTGAGCGAGGATGCAATTGCCGCCTGGGTACCACCGAAGAACGGTCTTCGCGGAGGCCAGCGGCGGTACTCGAACCTCGCGGTCCGGACCGCGTTGACGCTGCGGGTCGTCTTCAGCCTGCCGCTCCGCCAGACCGAGGGGTTCCTGGACTCGCTGCTCCGCTTGATGGGCCTCAACCTCAAGGCCCCGGACCACACCACACTCTCGCGCCGGAACCAAATCGTTGCGGTGCCGCCCCTGACCCGATCCTACGACGGCCCGATCGACTTGATCGTCGATTCCACAGGGCTGAAGATTCTGGGTTGCGGCGAATGGAACGCGCACAAGCACAAGGCATCAAAGAAACGCCGGGATTGGCGGAAGCTGCACATCGGGGTGGATGCCGAGGGGTTCATTGTGGCGGCCGAACTCACAGCGAGCAGCCGGGACGACGCCTCCACACTCCCTGCTCTTCTCGACACAATCGAGGTTCCCATCCGGCGTTTCACCGCAGACGGAGCCTACGACCACAGGTCAGTCTACGATCAACTCAGCGCGGCCGGTACAGAGAACGTCGTGATTGTGATCCCCCCTCGTCGCTCTGCGGTGTCGGCGGGGCCAACGGACGGCCCCTGGGCGCAGCGTGACACGGCTCTTGAGAGGATTCGCCAGGTCGGGCGACGAGAGTGGCAGAAGGAGTCGGGCTACCGACAGCAGGCGCGCGTTGAAAACAGCTTCTTCCGATACAAGTCCGTGCTCGGAGGCGGATTGAAGGCGAGGCACGGCAAAGCACAAAGGAGAGAAGTTGCGATCGGGTGTCACATCCTCAACCGGATGGCCGAGCTGGGTAGGCCGAAATCCTGCGCTGTGGTGTCCTGAACGAGAAGTTGGAAAAGCGCCCCCACTCGCGCCGCAGTTGAATCATGCAACAGCGCCGTGTTCGTAGGCCATCGTTGTTCAATTCACCCATTCTTCCGTAGAGCCGGTTTTGTAGAACACATTTCGTAGAGCGCCAGGGTTTCCTCCGCCATGCGGCGGCAGTGGAAATGCGCCACCACGGCTGCCCGGCCCGCTCGTCCCATTCTCTCCGACTCGGCGCGGTCGTCGATCAGGCTCTCGATCGCCTGAGCGAGCTGAGCGGCGTTCTCGGGCTCGAAGAGCAAGCCTCCTCCCGTGGCCTCAATCAACTCCGGATACACCCCGAGCCGGGGCTGCACGACCGGAACCCCACAGGCCAACGCCTCCAGCACATAGAGTCCCTTCGGAGCGCGATAGGTGGCTGGCACGCTGAGGACATCAAGCGATTGCAGAAACTCGACTTTCTCGCTTCGGCCAACATCCCCAAAATATTTGAAGTCTTCTTCAAGCCCCCAACTGTTGATCTTGAGCTGAACGTCTTCGAGATAGGACCTGTGCTCGGGACCGAGCCAGCCGGCCACATGTAGTTGAACGCAAGGACTTGCTTTCTCCCTGCGGCTTCGAATGAGATGGAAGGCTTCCGCCAGCAGAGCGAGGCCCTTCTCAGGGCAGATGCGTGCAAGGTAACCAATCCGGAAAACTTCTGGGTCGGATTTCGCGGCCGGTTTCAGATCCTCGAGGTTGAGGCCGGACGCCACGCCCCGGATATCTCCCTCGGGAATGCCCAGGCGCGGGGCCATCGCCGCTGTATGATCGCGGCTGGGAGAGATGAACATGTCGATAGCCGGCGCCATCTCCCGGAGCTTGCCGAAAGCGCGTTCCGAGTAGGGTGACGGAAGATTTTCGAGGAAATAGTCTTCGCCCTGGAGCGAGCAAACAACTGGGATCTTCAACGCGTCCTTGATTGCCGGGGCCATGCCCACGAACATCGAATTCGTCAAATGAACCACATCGGGAGGGTCGGTTTTCAGCCACTCGATTAGCTTCCGTAGTTCCTTTCGCTGCGGGCCTTCCGGGCCAAGGAGAACCGAGAGCGTCATCTCGCCCAGCTCTTCCGGGCGGGTCTTGACCGCGAACTTCGATACCCATCGCAGCAGCGAGGGCCGGTCCAGCAGGCGGTCCAGCAGCCAGGGAGTGTGGCGGAACAAGCTGAACTTCTGTTGCAGGAAGACGTTGATGCCGCCGTAGAAAACACGGCGCTGGCTGACGTCTGCTTCGTCGGTGCGGATCGGGGTGTAGGTCGGAATCAGCCGGACATCGTGTCCCAACTCGATCAGTGCGGCCGCCAGCGTATTGTCGCGGAGACAGTTGCCGCAGATCATGCCACCGGCTCCGGCGGCGATGTAGGCGATCTTCATGGGCGCTCAGTCACCTGGGACCGTTAGCGTTCGCAAAGCGGGTGCGGTTTCCGTCCCGCGGGGGAAATACCTGTTCATCGTCGCCGCCGAAGGAGCGGCCGTCAACAACGAAACACCAACCAGAGCCGCCAACGAACAAACGAACATCGTGGCCACCGGCATCATGCCTAAAAACAAAAAGCCGCCATTGACGCCGTACCCACTCTCACGAAAAAGCAACAGCCAAACAAGCCCGCTGACAAGGATCGACGCGTAGGCCCCCGCGCGGGTCACGCGCCGCCAATAGATCGCGGCACAGATCAGCGGGAAAAGGCCGGCGAAACCGCTAAAACACCATATCCCCAAAGTGAAAACACTTCGCGGATTGGCCAGCGACAAGGCGTACGCAAAGGCCACAATCCCAACGATGAAACAGCGGGCCAGTAGGACGCGCCGGCGGTCATCAAACCGATCTTTGCCGAAATAATGGACGACGATGTCATTCGTAAACATCGTGCCCAAGCAGAAAAACTGCGAGTCCAGCGAAGACATGATGGCCGCCAGGATGCCGGCTCCCAGCAGCCCTCCCAGAGCCGGGCTGGTGAGTTTCTGAACCATAATAGCCAGCTCGGTGTTCGGTGGCGTGCCTTCCGGCACAACCAGCGAGCCGTCGGGCATGACGGCCGAGGTGGCCCACACGCCAATCAAGACGCAAGGCACCCAGACCAAGAGGATGAATATTGGGTGAGCAACGATTGTCAGGCGGAAAGCGCTGGCCGAGCGAGCCGTGAGCCAATGCTGGAAAACATGCGGAAACATGCCCACCGAAAGCGGGATGAGGCCGTAGCTGAGAAACTGCAGTTGAGAGATGGCTTCTCCCCGGATCAGCCGCTCTGGATGGCTTTCTAGCACCTTTCGGGTGGCTGCCTCGAGTCCTCCGAGACTCGATGAGATGGCCCAAAACGCGACCATCCCGGCCGCCATGAAAACGCAGGTCTGAAGCGTATTCGCCCAGGCCGCCGCCCTCATGCCGCCGAAAAAAACATAAGTCAATACGACGCCGCAGATCACTAGCCCGCTGATCCACGGCGGCAGCCCGCCTTGTGTCGAGGCGAAAACCTCCGGGAAAGCTCCCCGCGTCAGCGAACCCACGACCGCCTGGGCCCCGAGTAGTCCCGTCAGCAGATAAGGAATGACCAGAGCGACCAGAACGGGAAATAGGACCAAGCCCAGCGTATTGCTCTCAAAGCGGTCGCGAAAATACTGCACCTGAGTCACGAATCCGAATCTTTTCCCAATAGCCCAGAGCCGGACCCCCACGAAGAAGAAAACCGCGACATGCACTAGTCCCGACCAAGAAGCCAGCATGCCGTAGACGCCGATACCGGTACGGTAGGCCTCGCCCGTGCTGCCCACCAGTGCGAACGCGGTCATCGTCGTCCCAAAGATGGACATCAGCAGGAAGACTGGGCCGATCGAATGGCTGGCGAGGAAGTAGTCCTTCGCGGTCCCGTTAAAAAAGCGGTGGGCCAACGCGCCCAACACAAGCAGCAGGCCGAGGTAGGCCGCCATGATGAGGAGCTGGGTCATTCGGCTGCCGTTTCGGAATGGTCGGAATCCCCTTCGGCAAAGGCTTCGATGTCAGCGGGCCAGGCGTACTTCAGAGCTAAAAACCAGACGAAAGCCGCGAGCAGGGAATAGAAGGCATGGTACGCCAATCCGATCGGCAGAAAGCCAAATATCAGGGTGGGGTTATCCCAGAACCAGAAATCCTGGTGGATGAGCCCCAGAACAATGAGGGCAACATAGATGAGATTCCTCTTCGTCATCTCGTTCGATGAATATGGTGTTTCCCAACCGTACGCTGACCGTTTATGAGATCGAGGAGAGGTTCTCGCTCAATCCTTCCGACTCGCTGGGTCCGCTGTATCGGCGTAGCGTGCTACGCCCTCGGTGGTAGCGTGCTACGCCCTCTCGAGTTTGGCCATTCTTTACGTGGCGTACAGCTCAGCCGGCCCGTTTGGGGCCCGCTCAGCCATTGCGAGAATCTTGAGACATGGCAGCGCGCCCTATCCTTTGACGGACTGCAACACTTCGCCCGCCTCGGCATCCGCGAGGCATGGTGTGACCTCAAGTGGCAACAGGTCGGACCATTCCGCCACCCAGGCGTAGAGGAGTTTGGGGTCGCTGGTTTCGACGATGGCGATCCCTCCCCCGTTCATGCCGTGCCAGCGTCCAACCAGCGTCATTCCCTCGGGTGGCAGTCCGCCTGCTTTTAGGAACCCGCTCACAGCGGCGTCGTAGGTCGCCTGCGGTAGAGACCAACTAACGATAAATGTCATTGAAGTTTCTCCTTTCCGTATGAATGGGGTGCCTTGCGGCCACGCCCGAAGCGACAGAATACTAGTTTTATGGTCAGCGGCGCAAGCTCTCTCAAAGGCTGCTTTGCGCGCAGTTTAGTGCCGCCCGTACGCGCCTTGAGCCGCGCGCGTGAGCAAGCGGTTTGCTCGAATCGATTGATCCGCTCGCAACAACCACTCCCCCGCGGTCGTGGTTCCGACGACCCTCCGCCTTGCTTGGCATGTTCCGTGTCTTTTTTGGCGAGTTTCGTGTCTTTCGCGACTACTATATGCGTTAACTGTCGACCCTTCGCGCCTCGGTGGAGGCTTCGAGGAAACTCGTAAGTTCTTTTATTGCAGTGAACCGGCAACCTCGATTGCAGAGTTTGGCAGATTCTGTCATGATTTCGCGTTTTTGCCCTTCCGGAGTCAACTCACCTTAGTCGTCCTCTTATGAACGGGCCTTTTGTGAATGGGCATTTTTGTGAACTGCGCTCTGAATGATCGCTTGTCGGCCGGTCATTTCACCGCTCTCAGCATAGCGGCACATTCGCGTTTGTCAAGTCGCGAGCAGACGCGTTTGTTGATAACAATGGGATTAATGCTCTCACGAATCCGTGACTCGAAGTTGGCTCATTGGAATTTTAGGGAGATGCGGTGGCCTCCCACCGCCCGGAGTCATGGCCGTCGGAACCACGGGCCGCGGGGGAGTGGGTTGCGAGCGGATCAATCGATTCGAGCAAACCGCTTGCTCACGCGCGCGGCTCAAGGCGCGGACTGGTGGGATTTAGAACCGCTCGAGTTCGGTGATCAGAGCTTCGATGCCGTGATTCACGTAGAGGTCGGTGAGTCTTTGCTCTTCTGGAGAAGCAGGAGTAACACCGAGAAGGCGCGCCTTCTCGAGGCTCTCGCGGCTGGGGATCCAAATGCTGTCGTCTTCAAAGACAACGTGATTGACGTAGCCGGTCATGCCCTTGATCGCAAACTGTGAGTCGCCACTTCGCGATTGGGGAGAGAAAACGAAGCGCTGTTGCGCATGGGTCGACACCGACTGCCCTGGACCCAGGTCAACACGGGACGCCGGTCCCGGCAACGAGCCGGCGGCATAGCGTTTGTCGTCAGCGTCGTCGACGAGCCAGCCCATTTCGAAATACCGAACGGCTTTGGGCGAGCGGTTTCTTACGGTGATTTGCGGCGACTCTGAAGAACGGCCATCGACCATCGCAAAGCCGCTGAGAGCTTCGAGCGGTGATTCGGGAACATCCAGGAACGCCAGTGCAATCTGGTTGCCTGTGCGAGCTCGGGCCGCGGTCGATAGCATACGTCCGCGTCTGCCGGTGGGCCGGGCCTGCAAACGGGGGCGGTCTTGTTGGCGGTTGAAGCCAGCCAAGATCTCTTCACGCAGTTTTTCTTTTCCGCCCGCCGCCAGGGCCGCCTTGAAATAAGCCCTGTCACGGCCTGCTTCGCTTTCCCAAACCATCAGACGGCGGCGCGAGTTGAGCTTGTCGGGACCGAAGAAACTCAGGTCAGCCAAAAGAACGCCGTCAACCACAACGTTGACGAGTCCGTTTTCAGGTGCAGGAAGCGAACGCAACAATCGCAAGTTCAAGCGAACCGGGAAGGTCCCATCCGAGGCAACGTTCAGACTCGGCACCGCGACCGAAGCTTTCCCGCCGACGGTTCCTTCTTGCGTGAAGACCGAGAAGCTGACGCTGCGAACCGCTGATTTGCCTGTGTTGCGAACCGACAGAGTGCAGCGCAGATCAATCAAGAGCGCTCCGCCGCTGGAATTGATCTCGGTCTCGCCGGCGTCGATCGCGGCAATCGAGAGCGGCACTCCAGGCGGAACGGTCACTCTCACGGACGAATCGGAAACCACCCGGGTCTCGGACGTCTCGGGCCGCTGCGCCGGAGCGTGCGAAACCCCGGCGCCAAGCAGCGCCAGCACCGCGATCAGGGCTCTCTTATGGTAGATAAACATTGGTAATCGTAATCGTTCCCGTGGCGGAATCCAGCGCACGAATCATCATGCCGCCGTTGGCCGCCACGCCGACTTCGGTGTTCGAATCATTCCACGCGGCGGGCAAAACCGAGAACTGAGTGTCCGCGAATGTCTCGGCGTTCGATGTCTGTTCTCCCGCTGCGAAGCCGCTCTTTTCAAGTTCAGTGACCCGCTCGCCGGCACCTGCTTCCTGCGCGACGATTCGAGATTCAGCGGGTCCCTTGTTGACCGCCAGCGTGACGGGTTTTCTGGCGCCGGCGACTGGCTCCGGTTGATTATCTGGGTCCGCTGGGGCGTTCTTATCGACCTGGTCACCGCCCAAGTAATCGCGTTCTTTCACAGCCGCTCTCCCGCGTCCTTGAATGGCCGAGGCGGAGAGGTCGGCCTCTTTCAGCTCGTCTAGCACGGAAGCCGGGGCTTGAGCTGGTTGTGGTTGCTGCTGCGATGCGCTGTCGCGCGACTGATCGTCTTGTAGGTGGCCGGCTTGTAGTTGCGCGTCTTGCAGTTGCGCGTTAAGCTCGGGTTGCTCGCGATACCCGCCGGTCCGCCCATCCTGGAGTGAGCCGGAGGATTCCTTTTTGAACTGCGCTTCGCCGGACACCACGGCGACCTTGGTGTCAGAGGCTATGGCGCGGAGCTTCTCATTAACGCCTAGCTCGGCGTTCTCGAGTCCCGCGTTTGCTAGCTCCGTGTTTGTGCGCAGGTTTTCTTCCAACTCGTCAGAGATGCCAGACGAAAGACCTTCAGCTGAGCCACCGATCGTACGGTTGATCGTTGTACGTTTGACCTTTGCGACAGCCGCCGAAGCGGGGCGATCGGCACGGCCCGAGACGCGGGCTGCGGGAGCAGCGACGCTCTGGCTATCTGGCGCCGTCACCTGCTTTGCCTTTTGCCGCGCGGACTCGCTAGGCAGCTGGCGCGCGTGCTCGGCGTCATCGAGGTCTTGGGCGACATCGGCCTTCTGCGCGGACTCCTCCAAGCGGTGAAAGGCGAAGGATCGCAATGCTTCCTCCTCGGCCGGGGCCGACGCTTCCGTCTGTCCCAGTTGGTCACCCTCGGCACGCAAGAGGCCTTCGACCGCGACCTGCTCAAAGAAAACGGGGTTTTCCGGCCCGGTCTTGACCAGCGGAAGTTGTTTGTAAACCACAAAGGCGCAGAGCGCAGTGGCTGAAACCACTCCTAGTCGCCAGGCGGCGGGCTGCCGGAACCACCCAGTCACGGAAACCGGTTCGGTTTCCGGCTGAGCCTGAGCAGCGGCGACTTTGATGCGGTGGGCGAGGGCCTGAAAGTCGACGGCAGGCAGTTCGGCCAGGTCGCTCAAATCGCTTTGCAGATGAAAGAAATCCGCGACTTCCGTTTGGCAGCGCCCACACTTGTCGAGGTGCCGCTCAATCCGCCAGCGCGCAATAGGTCCGAGTTCGCCGCCGGCGAACAGCGCCAGGTCGGTCTCTCGCGGATGATTGAGGAAGAATGAGCTCATGGCTTGCGCCCCTTGGCGTAGCGCCGAAACTTCACTCTGGCGTTGGCGATGTGCGACCGCACGGTGGCCGGCGAACAACCTAAATGCCGCGCCACATCAGAGGCCGGCAGCCCTTCGACATCCCGCAAGATGATGGCGACCCGCTCTCGCTCCGAGAGCAAGTGCAAACCGTCCTCGATATAGGCCCGTTTCTCGCCGCGCAGAACCGCCTGCTCAGGATTCTCAGTGGGTGCCACCGGGCTGTCGTCCAGCTCCTCGAAAGTCACGCGTTTGCGGCGGCGCATGAAGTCGAGAGCCGTGTTGACGGCAATCCGTCCCAGCCATTGGGACGCCTTTTGGGCGTCCTGCAGTTGAGAACGGCGGGTCAGGGCTTTGACGAACGCTTCCTGAGTGAGGTCTTGGGCGTCGGGCACGTTGCCGACGACGCGGTAGATCAAGCGGAAGACCCGCTTCATGTTCGCATCGACGAACTCGTCGTCGCTCGAACGGGCCGCTTCGACTTCTACCGATGAGAAGCTCTCGGTCTCCATGGCCGGTGATACCGCGACTGTCGCCATTTCCGCGTGCTACGCCCTCTCAGTAGAGATAGACGCCTAAGTTCGCGAAACGTGGAGGAATAAATCCGGCCCCGGTTCGCCGCGGAAACTTCAGAGGTGACGCTGGCACGGTGCCTTGCGCCGTCGCCGCAAGAATCACCAATCTTTTCCGAGCTTAGCATCAGCGCCGCCGAGAGGGGCGGCTCGTGAGTCTTCACCCCTTTTCACGAATCATGGAGCCGTCGGGAATAAGCGCGCGAACATTCACGTTTCCTCAGTACCGGCGGAGGTTTGCAGCACACCGCGGCAATGATCGCTGGCGGATTTTTCAACACACAGAAGAAAAAAACACACGGGGGAAAAGGAGATCGAATCAAAATGCTAACCATCCCTATTCGGGACGTCCGCGTCTCGCTGCCCATTTGGCGTATTTGCGCCGCGCTGGTTGTTGCCGCGGGGTTCTTCGCCACCACGACGATTTGGGCTCAATCCGGCGGTAACAACCCACCGAAACCCCAATTCAACGAGAAAGGCCAATTGATCCGCCCTGAGGGCTTCCGTAAATGGGTCTATGTGGGCACACCGCTCACACCGAATGAACTGAATCCGCCAGCCGCTCCGTTTCCGGACTTTCACAATGTCTACATCCATCCGGGCGACTACGACCACTTCGAGCAGACAGGACAGTTTCGTGACGGAACGGTGATCATCAAGGAACTCGTCAGCGTCGGATCGAAACAGGCTGTCAGCGGAAACGGCTTTTTCATGGGCGAGTTCATTGGCCTCGAGGCTACGATCAAAGACTCCAAGCGCTTCGCCAAAGAGCCGGGCAACTGGGCTTACTTCAGTTTCGGGCACGAGTATCCCCTGGCGGACGTGGCTGACGCCTTCCCGGCAGCGGCCTGCAATTCCTGTCACGAGGCAGCCGCGGCGGAGGATTTCGTCTTCACACAGTACTACCCGGTGCTGCGGGCGGCCCGCGCCTCAAGCGGCAAGGCCATGTCGAAAGAGTCCAAACCGTTCAAAGAGATGGCCAGCACGATGTCAGCCGGCATGAGATCGGCATGGGAGGCGACCGGCGAGACGCCTGCCGTCGAGAGCGCTACGCCAACCGAGAGGGCGGCGCTGTTCCAATTCTTGAAGGACGGCAACTATAAAGATTGGTGGGTATCCGCTTGACTCAGGTACCCCCAATATCTGGTGTCCCACCCAAAAGGCCCCGTGAGGACCGGCTGCTGACAGGGCCGTTTGGCGCGCCGTACGGCGTTAGAGTGTCCGCAAGTCGTGGGAAGGCGCCGACAAGAGCACCCCGAGTAGGGGGCCGCCGTACGCCGTCTATTGCGCCCCAACCACCGATCTACGGCAACGACCCCGTTCTTGCGAAGTGGGATGACCCCAATATGTTGCCCGCACCTGAGTCAAGCGGATACCCTGTTAAAGATTTTCCCGCTAAGGAGGCGGCAGCTCACGCTTCGCGCGGCCCGCATGCCAAATTCGGCTGGCCGGTGCGGGTGTTTCTCGATTCCAAGATGGATGCTTCGCTCAAGGCCGGCAATGCCTCGCATCCGGCGGGCGCTTCGATCGTGAAGGAAATGTACAACGAGAAAGGCGATCGGCTGATGGGCTGGGCCGTGATGGTCAAAACGGGAGCGGACAGCGACGGTGGCAAGGGATGGTTTTGGTATGAGACAACCAACACTCGTGATGCCGTCGAGATTGTCGCCGGCGGGAATGGCGTGCCGGGGTGCTTCGGCTGCCACTCGGTCGGCAAAGATTTTGTTCTGACGGGCTATCCGTTGCAGTAGTGCGGGCAGCGAGACCTTGCAGGGGGGCCACCAGGATCGGCCAGCGTGTGTTCTCTGGCCCCCCGAGACGCCGAAATCGTTGGGATATTCGGGGAGGTGGGTATCCGGTTGACTCAGGTAGCCCCAAGATGTAGTATGCCGGCAGATGGAAGATTACCCTCAGAACCTGCCAGAGTTCGAGGCCCGTTTTAGCAGTGAGGAGGCCTGCCGGGAGTATCTGTTCCGGCTGCGCTGGCCGGACGGTTTCCGCTGTCCGGTTGCGGTTGTGGAAAGTCGTGGCCTTTGCGAAAAGTGCTGCTGCAGTGCGCTGCGTGTGGGCGCCAAACCTCGGTGACCGCCGGGACCATCTTTCAGGACACGCGCAGCCCTTTGCCGTTGTGGTTTCGTGCGATGTGGTGGGTCACCACCCAAAAAACCGGAGCCAGCGCTTTGGGACTTCAAAGAGTGTTGGGGCTCAACAGGTACGAAACGGCTTGGACCTGGCTGCACAAAATGCGGCGCGCCATGGTGCGGCCGGGACGGGATTTGCTGGCCGGGACGGTGGAAGTCGATGAAAGCTACTGGGGCGGGCTCGAAGAGGGCCTGCGGGGCCGAAACCTGCAAAACAAAGCATTGATCGCAGTAGCCGCTCAAGAGGATGGGCGGGGTATCGGCCGGATTCGCATGAAGAGAATCGAGGATGCCTCGGGCGAGAGCCTGTTGCCTTTCGTGGAGGAGTGCATCGAGCCGGGCAGCGTGGTGCATACCGACGGCTGGCCCGGTTACTCCGGGTTGAAAAAGGAAGGCTACGTCCATCAGGTCACAGTTGTCAGCAGGCAGGAGCAGTCCGCGTCGGAATTGATGCCCCGCGTCCACCGCGTGATGTCACTGCTCAAGCGCTGGCTGCTGGGCACCCATCAGGGCGCCGTGAGCCACAAACATCTGGACTACTACCTGGACGAGTTCACCTTCCGTTTCAACCGCCGCAAATCCAAAAGCCGCGGCAAACTCTTCTATCGGCTCGTCCAGCAGGCGGTAGCCGTGGATCCCGCGACTTACAAGATGATTGTTCACCCGGTTACAGAACCCAAGAAAATCCCCAAACCACAAGATATTGAGGCTACCTGAGTCAACCGGATACCCATCTTCGGGGAATAGACTGACGTCCCGGCCCGTTGTTTGAATGTAGATTGATTGCTTCCTGAGCACGAGGTTGACTACGGCCATGCACCATCTTCAATTCCTCGACCCCAGCCACGACCGAACCCTTGCCCTTGTGGGCACTTATCATCCGGCCCTGGTGACGGTGTCGGTGTTGATGGCTGCCCTGGCTGCCTACGCCGCTCTAAGACTCGCCGGCCGGATCACGGCGGCGGAAACCGGGCGCGCCAAGGGACTCTGGGTGGCCGCGGGCGCCACGGCAATGGGCGTGGGGATCTGGGCCATGCACTTCATCGGCATGCTAGCCTTCCGGCTGCCGGTCGCAGTGGGCTATGACTTGGCGGGCACCTTGGTATCGGTGCTGCCGGCGATTGTGACAAGTGTCGTCGTGCTCTATGTCAGCACCCGAGAGAAGATCCGCCCTCCCCAGCTTTTGTTTGCCGGGATGCTGATGGGGCTGGGCATCGGAACCATGCACTACACCGGCATGGCGGCGATGCGGATGGCGGGGCACATGTTTTACGACCCGGTGTTGTTCGGCGTTTCGATCGTGGTTGCGGTGGTGCTGGCAAGCGCGGCGCTCTACATCCAGTTCTTGGCCGGCCATAGAGCGAAAGCCGGAAAGCAAACGAAAGCCCGAAAGCAACGGACACTTCTCGGGGCCGCCCTGACCATGGGAATTGCTGTATCCGGAATGCACTACACCGCCATGGCAGCGGTCTACTTCTTTCCGAGGGATAGTCCGGGGGCGCCGGTTGGCTTGGTGGCGCCGACGCTGCTGGCGGTGCTTGTGGGACTCGCCGCCGCGCTCATCCTGGCTTTGACCATTTTCGTGGTTGTCGTGGATGGCCGCTTGAAAGCGGCCGCGCTTTCGGCTCGCACCAGCCGCGCCCGCATGATGCAGGCCATTGAAACGATGTCCGAAGGATTCTGCCTCTACGATGCCGACGACCGGCTTGTTCTGTGCAATAGCCGCTACCGCGACCTGAACCGTGACGCCGATCGCGAAGTTGTTCTCGGGGAAACCTTTGAGCAAATCATCCGCCGGACGGCGGAGCGGGGTCTTGTGGCCGAAGCCCGGGGGCGCGTGGCGGAGTGGGTCGCCGAAAGAAGCGCCGCGCACCAGCATCCTTCCGGACCGATTCTACAGCAGCGCTGCAACGGCCGCTGGATTCAGGTCAGCGAACAAAAAACAGAGGACGGCAGCACCGTTGCTATCTTCACGGATATAACCGACCTCAAGCGCGCTGAAATAGAGCTATCGCAGCCTTGGAAGGCCTCAAGACCACGCAGGCTCAGCTCGTTCAGTCGGAGAAAATGGCGGCTCTGGGTCAGCTTACGGCCGGAATCGCTCACGAGATGAACACCCCGATCGGCGTCGTCCACAGCACGGCGGACAACTTCGAACGCTGCGTCAAAAAGATCTTAGAAGCGACTGAGACAAGCAGCACGCTGGACGAGGTCAGATCGGACGCGCGTTTTCAGCGCGCGGTGCTTATAATCCGCGAAAACAGCCGCCTCATCTCCGAAGCAAGCCTCAGAATCGGGACGATCGTCAGTGGTCTCAAGGCGTTCTCCGCCGAGGAATCCTCACAGGAATCAGCAAGCATCGGCGACTGTGTCGAAAACACGCTTTCCCTGATTCAGCACCAGTTGCGCGAGGGGATCACAGTGGTCAAGAAGCTCGGCGCCGTTCCGGTGGTTCCTTTTGGCCGCGCTGCGCTGAACCAGGTGCTCATGGCGCTTTTCACGAATGCGGTCCGTGCGATTCCAGGAGAAGGAAAGATAACAATCGAAACCGAGGGTGACAAAGACTGGGCGCGCATCCGAATCTCCGACAGCGGTGGCGGCATTCCGGAAGAAAGGCTAAAAAATCTCTTTGATTTCGGTTTTTCGACCCAGGGAACCCGCGTCGGAGTTGAAATGGGGCTCTCCAGCGCGTACAACGTTGTCCGCAAGAACGGCGGTGATGTGTCTGTTGCCAGCGTCCTGGGAGAAGGGTCCATTTTTACCGTCACGCTGCCGCTTCGGGCAGGCGCGGCCAGCGCCTAGATTTCCTTCGAGCCGTCCGCTTCGCCCGCGTGTGACACCCGGGCGGGCTCACAAGCATCCGCTAAGATAGAGGCACACAAACCTCTGCATGACTTACCCGTTGGTTGCGCCGCTGGCGGCTCTGATGGCGGGCATTGCGGTCGCGCAATACGCAACCTTTAGTTTTCGGGAAACGCTGATTTCCATTACATTGCTATCTGGTCTGGCCGTTCTTGCGCGGCGCGCGGGATCGCTGCGAACGGGGGTGCCTGCTTGTCTGGCGGGTTTCGCTTTCGCCGGCGCGCTGTTGGCTTCTCTTCCTGATCTGCCGAACCCGTTGCTGATCTCCTCGGTCACAGAACACGAGCACGACCCCGAGCAAGAGGTGGCCAACTTTGACGACCCAATTCGGCTGCGGGGATACGTCCGAATCCCGACTGAGCCGCTCGATCTGGCCGACCAATTCGTCCTTGAAGTCGAGTCGATCTTCGCGGACACCGTGGCGCAGGGTGGCGTGCGGGTGACGGTACGCCGGCGGGAGGGGGATCCACCCCTGACCCTTGAATACGGGCAACGAATCGAGTTTCTGTGCCGCCTGCGCCGACCGCGTAACTTCGGCAACCCGGGGAGTTTCGATCGCGTAGGATACCTCGAAAAGCAAGACATTTATCTGCTGGCGACCGTGCGGTCGGGGACTCCGATTCATGACCTCGGGGATGGCGGCGGGGAGGCTTGGGAGGCAGCGATGTGGAACGTTCGTCGCGCGGCGAAACGCCGTCTCGACGCGCTGCTCTCGGGCCGGCCGGGGAAACCGCTGGAGGCGCCCGACGAGACGTACTCTGGGGCGTCTCGCGAAGCGTCCTCTGAGGCGTTCTCTGAAGGCAAGGCCATTCTTAAGGCGATGCTGCTCGGCGACCGCTCGTTGCTCGACCGCGAAACAACGACGGCGTTTCAGCGCGTGGGGACGTACCACGCGCTAGTCATCTCAGGCTTGCACGTGGGAGTTGTTGCCGCAGTATTACTCTTCGCTCTGAGACTGGCGGCGGTCCCGCCACTCCTGCGCTACTTCGTTGCTCTGTTCGCTGTCATCTTCTATGCGTTGCTGGTCGGCGCGGGACTGCCGGTGGTGAGAGCGAGTTGGATGTTCGTGCTCCTGCTCGTGACGGTTCTGGTGTATCGCAAGCGGCGCGCTTTCAACGCCGTCGCTGGGGCGGCCCTTTGCTTCCTTCTCTATGAACCGGATCTACTCTTTGATGCGGGCTTCCAAATGTCTTTCCTGGCGGTGGGACTGATCGCCGGAATCGCGGTGCCCCTCTTGGATGTGACCGTTGAACCTTATCGCCAGGCGCTGGTTGATATCTGGAATGAGGACCGCGATCTTCACGTGAAGCCAGAGGTGGCGCAGCGCCGAGTTTCCTTGCGCATGCTGCTCAAGCCGTTGCAGTCGATCACCCGGTTGCCGAAGCGTGTCCTCGGAGCGCTGGTCTGCGGGCCGCTTCGAGTGCTGGCTTGGATGGCCGCTTTGTGCGTTGTTTCACTCGTCGTCCAAATAGGACTCGCTCTGCCGATGGCCGCGCACTTCCACCGCGTGACATGGAGCGGCGTATCGGCCAACTTGTGGGTCGTCCCGCTGCTGTTCATCGCCGTGCCCGCGGGGCTGCTTGGTCTGGTTGCCAACTCGACGGCGATGCTTGACGTTGCCCTGCTAGCGTCGCAAATGATCGTCACCGTCGTTGAGTGGCATGCTGAGCACATCCCGGTGGACTTTCGGACGCCCGCGCCTCCTGTTTGGCTGGCCGCCGCGTTCGGCCTAGCACTTGGATTGCTGGCGATTGCGTTAGGGCGCCGGAAAGCGCCAAGGGGGCAGTTGGCATCGGCTGGACTCGTAGTGGGGCTACTCATGCTGATCGTCTCGCACCCCTTCCCGCCAGACTACTTACCAGGCCAACTGGAGTTGACTGCGATCGACGTCGGCCAGGGGGAAGCGCTGTTGATGGCTTTGCCCGACGGCAAGATCGTGATGGTCGACGGGGGCGGGTTCCCTGACTATGGCGGATCCGTTCGCTCGACCTTCGATGTCGGCGAGCACGTCGTTTCCCCTTACCTGTGGTCGCGGTCGATTCAGAAGATCGATGTGTTGGCTGTTTCTCATCTCGATGCGGACCACCCCGGGGGAGTGCCCGCTCTGCTGCGGAACTTTTCGGTGGGAGAACTTTGGCTGGCGGCGGACCAATTATCCGCCGACTACGCTGATCTGAAACGCTTGGCCCGCCAGCACGGAGCCGCCGTCGTTGAGCTTCGGCGCGACGACCGCCGCTTGGTAGGCGGGGTCGAGTTCGATGTGATGGGGCCGGCAGTCGCTGTCCACAGCCCAGGCGCGCGCTCTCTCAGCAGCAATGACAGATCACTTGTTCTGCGGGCCCGATTCGGCGAACACCGCTTCTTGTTGACAGGCGATGTGGAAGAGCGGGGCGAGTTGGAACTACTCAGCACAAGCGCCGCCACGAAGGTAGACGTTCTCAAGGTCGCGCATCACGGCAGCCGAACATCCTCCCATCCGGCTTTTCTGGAACGGTTGCGCCCCACGTTCGGACTTATTTCCGCGGGCTTTCGAAATACGTACCGTCATCCACACGAGGAGGTATTGAATCGGCTGAAAGGCTCCGGGGCAACCATTCTCAGGACGAATTTGGAAGGCGCCTCGACAGTATCTTCCGACGGTCGGCGGCTTTACGTGACCTCCTTCAGAAGTCGCCGTCTGGGGCTGTGATCGGGCACAACAAAGCCGCGTGCTCGGCCCGCGATAGTTGTCCGTCGCAGTGCGGCTATGGGATAGCTACCGGAACGGAACCGCAGGAACTAATCGCAGCCGCCGATATAATAACTCCAACGTGAGTTTTCGTCACTTTCTCCCAGCTGTTACGGTGCTGGCGCTACTGCTGCCGGCGTCGGCTTATATTCGGAATCAGCGCAGCCGGGGAATCCCCTATTTCCGCGCTGACTTCGAAAACATACAGTATCTGCTCCATGAGTCGACCGCCCCAGGGCTCACGAACCGACAGGGGGCGGCGGTCTTGGCGGCCATGGAGAGCTGGAACCGGATCGAGTCGTCGCAGGCGCACTTCGCCGAGGTGCAGCCGGGGAGCCTGGAGCCGCGTAATGACGGCATCCAGGTCATCACGTTTGCCGATTCGCTGCAAACCCGCTCGCTGGTTGGAAGCGCGGTTGCGATCACGACTCTTTCCTCCAAAGCGAGCGGGGAGCTGACCGACACCGACATCATCTTCAACAGCTCTCTGCCTTTCTCAACGAATCTCGCTGACGGCTCGTTCGACATCCAGTCCACCCTCGCCCACGAGCTGGGGCACGCACTCGGGCTAGACCATTCCAATGTCGCGGGCGCTACGATGTTCGCGTAGGTGGCCCGGCAGAACCGAACCCTCGCGACGCTGACGGCGGATGACATGGCGTTTGCGGCCGATGTTTACCCCCAGCCGGGCACCGAGACGGCGTTCGGAACTCTCGAAGGGAATGTCCGCTTGCCGGCAGGGGCCGGTGTGCGTGGGGCTGTTGTCAGCGCCTTCGACTCCGCGAGTCACACGGTGATTGGCGGGATCACCGGCGGCGACGGCAGCTATCAGATTGGCAAAGTGCCTCCCGGAAACTACGTGGTCTACGCCGAGCCTTTGGACGGACCGGCCCGGAGAGGCCAGCTCGGACCGGCGGGCAGTCTGGCCAATCTGGAATTCCAAACCAACTTCTTCGGCGGGCTCTCGAGCCCTCAGAACGTGGCTGTCGTCGCCGGCGTCACAGCGCGGGCTGACATCACGGTACCCAGCGGAGCGGGCACAATCAACGTCGAGGGCGCTGGCGCTGCTCCGTTTCCGGGGCCCGTACTCAGCTTCGTTGGAGCCCTGATTGAAGCAGGCGCCGACCATACGATTGCCGTGTATGGGCCCGGCCTGGATAACCCAGAGATCACCGAAGCATCGCTCTCTTTCTTGGGGGCCGACATCGGGATTATCGAGGGTTCTTTTAAGCTTGATGTCGTCACGTTCAGCGACGGGTCAAGCTTCCCGCGCATCCAGTTTCGAGTGCAAGCCGCACCTGCTTCTCCGGCGGGGTTGGTGAGTCTGATGATCTCGACCGAGGCGGAGTCGACGATCCTTTCAGGAGGGATCAGGGTCGTGCGGCCGGTGATGCTGCCGGAGTATTCCTCCGACGGCATTGTCAACGCCGCTAGCTTTCTCGGGGGGCCGCTCTCGCCCGGGGGGATTTTCTCGATGATGGGTATCCGGTTGACTCAGGTAGCCCCAATATCTTGTGGTTTGGGGATTTTCTTGGGTTCTGTAACCGGGTGAACAATCATCTTGTAAGTCGCCGGATCCACGGCTACCGCCTGCTGGACGAGCCGATAGAAGAGTTTGCCGCGGCTTTTGGAGTTGCGGCGGTTGAAACGGAAGGTGAACTCGTCCAGGTAGTAGTCCAGATGTTTGTGGCTCACGGCGCCCTGATGGGTGCCCAGCAGCCAGCGCTTGAACAGTGACATCACGCGGTGGACGCGGGGCATCAATTCCGACTTGGACTGCTCCTGCCTGCTGACAACTGTGACCTGATGGACGTAGCCTTCCTTTTTCAACCCGGAGTAACCGGGCCAGCCGTCGGTATGCACCACGCTGCCCGGCTCGATGCACTCCTCCACGAAAGGCAACAGGCTCTCGCCCGAGGCATCCTCGATTCTCTTCATGCGAATCCGGCCGATACCCCGCCCATCCTCTTGAGCGGCTACTGCGATCAATGCTTTGTTTTTCAGGTTTCGGCCCCGCAGGCCCTCTTCGAGCCCGCCCCAGTAGCTTTCATCGACTTCCACCGTCCCGGCGAGCAAATCCCGTCCCGGACGCACCATCGCGCGCCGCATTTTGTGCAGCCAGGTCCAAGCCGTTTCGTACCTGTTGAGCCCCAACACTCTTTGAAGTCCCAAAGCGCTGGCTCCGGTTTTTTGGGTGGTGACCCACCACATCGCACGAAACCACAACGGCAAAGGGCTGCGCGTGTCCTGAAAGATGGTCCCGGCGGTCACCGAGGTTTGGCGCCCACACGCAGCGCACTGCAGCAGCACTTTTCGCAAAGGCCACGACTTTCCACAACCGCAACCCGGACAGCGGAAACCGTCCGGCCAGCGCAGCCGGAACAGATACTCCCGGCAGGCCTCCTCACTGCTAAAACGGGACTCGAATTCTGTCAGGTTCTGAGGGTAATCTTCCATCTGCCGGCATACTACATCTTGGGGCTACCTGAGTCAACCGGATACCCATCTTCTCGATTTTCGGCGAGCACATGGGACCTGAGACCGAGCAAGGGTCGTTAGGCCGGCTCAATCCGCTCACCGGCGATCTCATGAGGACGACGGGCGATACGATTGTGCTGGTGAACGGTATTCCGGCGGCATTGTTCTTCGCCAGGCAGGATCAGATCAACGCCCAGGCGCCATTCGAGATCGCGGGGGCTTCCGCGGCCGAGATCGTCGTGAGCTATCAGTTCGCGCCTGGCGCGCCTGCGACCGTGCCCGTCGCCACCGCAAACCCCGCCATGTTCACTTTTCCAGACGGCACGAGCACAATCGCGCTGAACCAGGACGGCACGCTCAACACAGCGGCGGATCCCGCCCCAAGGGACACCATCGTTGCCATCTTCGGTACCGGACAAGGGTTAGTCGAACCTTTGATTGAAACCGGGGAGCGGGCGGCCGCGGAACCACTGAATCGGGTGACCAACGACGTCTCCGCGATGATCGGGGGGGTAGGGGCCGAGGTGCTTTTCTCAGGCATGGCGCCCGGGTTCGTTGGTTTGGTCCAAGTGAATGTCCGTGTGCCGCTTGGGGCAGAGGCTGGACCTGTTGTCCAATTGACGATTGATATCGGTGGCGCGTCAACCCAGCCGGACTTGACGATGGCCGTGGAGTAAGGAACCGGCGTGGATGATGGTATCGTTACTACTCCTGCGCTCGGCGCCAAACGAGGATTGTTCGGTGCGTGCGATCCCCAACCATCCTCAAGCCCGTCTCGATGACGAGGTTGTTGGGGTCGTCTCGAATATACCGAACTTGATCGGTTCCGACCCAATTCGGATACCAGCTTCCGGCCACGTGGTGAGTAACGACGCGGGCCGCTTCGTCAAGGCTGTACGTTCCGAAGTATCCGAGGTAGCCTCGAAACGCTGCTTGGGTTTCTTCCGGCGTGCCCACTCGGCCTTTACCGGCGAACGCCGGCACACCGCGACGCATTAGATGGCCCGACATATGCCCGCTCGATGTGTAGACGAGCAGACCCTCCGGGTCCTCGTCGTAAGGAAAACTGATTTCTCTATCCGACCAGTGAACCTCACAACTGACTAGCCGATACGTTCCTGCCAGATCCATTTGTACTCCTTACCATTCCGGTTTCAAGTAGTGCCGACACTGTTTCGCTGAGCACAAACAACTAGATTCAGTGCACCTATCATGAGAGAGCGTTCTCTGATTCCGCGAACCCGGCGGCCACGGTGATCGGCGTGGTCGTGGGGGGACCCGGCATGGAGGACCGACGCCCCGGCCGGGGAACATCGACTGTCGGTTCGCGTTGCGAAGATTGGGCAGTGTAACAAAGTGAGAGCTAGATTCGGAATCGCTTCCCTGCGGTATCATTGAGAGTAAGTACCATCCGGCAGAGTAGGTACGATCCGGCAAAGCAAGCACTATCTGTAGCCCCTCCCCGACTAATGGGGGACTGCGGGGATTCTGAAAACCAGTCGGGGGGCCGTCCTGGCCTCAACCAGCCGATACTCCATGCTCAGATTTGGTGTCACGATCTTCCTGAGCGCCTTCCTGCTCTTTCAAATTCAGCCCTTAATTGGCAAGTTCATTCTGCCCTGGTTTGGGGGCGGCCCCGCCGTATGGACGACGTGCATGCTGTTCTTTCAGCTCGCGCTGTTGGCCGGCTACGCCTACGCGCACTGGAGCAGCTCCCGCCTACCGGCCCGGGTCCAAAGCAGTGTGCATCTGATCCTGCTGGCCGGATCCCTCCTCGTGCTGCCCATTGCGCCGTCCCCGGAGGTTTGGAAACCCGAACCGGGCGCCCTCCCCACCGCGCACATCCTGATGCTCCTGATGGCGACAGTTGGACTGCCCTATTTGCTGCTGTCGTCGACCGCCCCCCTTGTACAGCATTGGTTCAGAGAGGCTATTCCCGGGCACTCGCCCTATCGGCTCTACTCCCTGTCAAATACGGGGTCGCTGTTGGCCCTGTTGAGTTATCCGTTCCTATTCGAACCCTGGCTGGCACTTGACAATCAGATCTTAAGCTGGTCATTGGCCTACGCTGGATTCGCCGTTCTTTCCGGTTGGTCTGCTTTCGTTGCCGGTTTCCTTACCGCTGGGGCTGGGGAGCAGGACCGTCAACCCGAATCAACCTTCGGACGGGCGCTTCCCTCGTACCGAGATAGTGAAGAGGGGGCCCGCTCGAGCCAGCCGCCCACCGTTGGCGTCGTGTCACTTTGGCTGAGTCTTTCCGCGATGGCGTCCGCTTTGCTGTTGGCAACCACGAATCTGATGTGCCAGGAAGTTGCGGTCGTGCCGTTCCTTTGGGTCGTGCCTCTGGCCATCTACCTGCTGACATTCATCATCAGTTTCGACAACGAGCGCTGGTACGATCGGCGGCTATTTGGTTTCCTCGTGGGCGCTTCCGTCGCTGCCGCACTCTCGGTGATGTCGGCCGGGCTAGCGATCAAACTGCCCTTTCACATCCTTATTCACAGCGTGACCTTGTTCGCCTGCTGCATGTGCTGCCATGGCGAGCTTGTCAAGGCCAAGCCTCACCCGCGCTACCTAACACTGTTTTACTTGGTCGTTGCGGCCGGAGGGGCTCTGGGCGGGGTCTTTGTGGCCTTGGTTGCTCCTCGCATATTCAACAGCTACTGGGAATATCCCGTGGCGTTGGCCGGCTGCGGCGTATTGACGCTGATGGCCTGGTACCGCGCCCGTGCCTGGGAGCCCTACATGAACCGCCCCCATTGGGTGATCGGACCGATGGCCGGGATGATGCTCTCCATCGTCGTATCGCTGATTCTCATGAGCGCTGGGACCGGGCCGAAAGAGGTGATGCAATGGCGCAGCTTTTACGGAGTCCTGCGTCTCGCCCAAGAAGACGATGGCGCCGAAGCGCAGCTGCTGCTGACGCATGGCCGCGTGGTTCACGGCGGCCAGTTTCTCGCGGCAGACAGGCGCTCGTGGCCGACGGCCTACTACGGTCCCGAAAGCGCTATCGGCCTAGCGATGCGTTATCATCCTCGCCGGCTGAACGCGGGCGATCGCTCACTGCGCGTCGGTGTCGTCGGTCTGGGGGCGGGCACCATTGCTACTCACGGGCAGCCCGGCGACTATATTCGTTTCTACGAGATCAACTCCGATGTGATTGCGATTTCCGAACAACACTTCACTTATCGAGCGGACTCCGCGGCAACGGTTGAGGTGATTGCGGGCGATGCGCGGGTCCGTATGGAGGCAGAGTTGGCCCGGCACCGGCCGCAGCAGCTTGACATTCTCGCCGTTGATGCCTTCAACAGCGATTCCATTCCGATTCATCTGCTCACCAAAGAGTCCGCCGAAGTCTACTGGGGGCACCTCAAGCCTGACGGGCTGTTGCTGTTCCACATCTCTAACCAGACCGTTGACCTCGAGCCTGTTGTGCGTGGGCTCGCGCAACAGTTTGGAAGCACGGCGCTGCGTATTTTTGATGCCGGAGACCAAAGTCGCGGCGTCAAAGAGTCGGTTTGGATGATTGTCACGAAGAACCAGGCATTCCTGTCGGCTGAGGAAATTCAGCGGGCAGCCGCGTCGCTGCCGGTCTCGCATTCGCCGCGATTATTGTGGACCGATGATTTCGCAAGCCTTTGGCAAGTGCTGAAATTCTAGCGCCGAGACCATTGGCTGAGGGATTCGCTAGGCCAAGTGCGCTCCCTTGCCGCCGTGGTTGTGGCAATAATGGGAGGCCGCATTTATTGAGGGCCCCTATGAAGAAAATTGCATTCGTTTTCGCAGTGGCATTTGCAGCCGTCTTCACGTTTGTTAGCCAGCAAGACCAGGTTCGGGCCCAGTCAAAACCTCCGAATATTCTATTTGCGATTTCCGACGATCAGTCCTGGATGCACGCCGGGGCCTACGGCGACAAAGTGACGAAAACACCCGCCTTCGACCGCATTGCCCGCGAAGGTGTTCTCTTCAATTACGCCTACACGGCGGCGCCGTCTTGTGCTCCCTCCCGCAGCGCCATTTTGACCGGGCGCCATATCTGGGAGCTGGAAGAAGGCGGCATTCTGCTGGGTGTCTTGCGTTCAAAGTTCAAGGTCTTCACTTTGATGCTCGAAGACTCCGGTTACGAACTAGGGGCCACGGGAAAAACCTGGGGGCCGGGGCGGCTCGAGGGCTGGACACGCGACATCTTCGGGAAGACTCTCGATTCCCACCGCATCCCCGACCCACCGCCCGGAATCCGGCCGACCGACTACGCCGCCAATTTCGAGCAGTTCATCCAAGAGCGTGACAAAGGGAAACCCTTTTTCTTCTGGCTGGGAACCGGCGAGCCGCACCAAAGCTACGACATCGGAGCGTGGAAGCGCGCCGGTAAGAAACTCGAAGACGCCCGGCTGCCACCATGGCTTCCCGACGACCCGGTGACACGCGGCGAGATCCTCGACTACGGTGTCGAAATCGAGCACTTCGACAATCATCTCGCCCGAGCGCTCCAGACGCTAGAGGAAGCGGGCGAGTTGGACAATACCCTTGTCATCGTCACCAGCGACCACGGTAACCCGTTGCCACGCTCGAAATGCAACCTCTACGACGGCGGAACACGGGTACCGCTTGCCGTTCGCTGGCCGGGAACAATTCCTGCTGGCCGAAACGTGGATGACTTTGTCAGCCTGACAGACATTGCGCCGACGATCCTCGACATTGCCGGCGTGTCTATTCCCGAAGAGGTCAGCGGGCACAGCCTGCGATCGGTCTTGGAGTCTCCTCAATCCGGACGCGTGGATGAAAGCCGCGACTTCGTCGTCACCGCATTCGAGCGGCATACAGTGGCGCGGCGCAACGCAGTCGGCTATCCGATGCGGGCGCTGCGGACCCACCGCTTCGCCTACATTCGCAATTACGAACCCGACCGCTGGCCCGCCGGTGATCCTGACTACAACGCGCCCCCGCAAGGCTTTTATGGCGACGTTGACCGCGGCGCGTCAAAAACTTCCTTGATCGAGAAGTCGCAAGATCCGGACATGCGCCGTTACTTTCTAATGTCCTTTGGCCGGCGGCCAGGCGAAGAACTCTACGACATGAAGAACGACCCCGATCAGCTCACCAACCTAGCCGCGGATCCGGCGAACGCTGAGGTCAGGCAGCGGCTCGCGAACAAACTTGAGGCGTTCTTGAAACAACACGATGACCCGCGCATGCGAGGTGAGACTCCGTGGGATTCCTACGCCTTCACGACAACAGAAGTGCTTGAGAATCCGAATTGGCGCATCGACGGCATGCCTTCAGCGCTGCCGGAGTGAGTTGCACCTGCTCTTGCGAAGGCAGAGGATCTAACTGGGAGGTGTTGGAGGTGCTGGACGGACTACAACTGAAAGGCTGTGCAGGAGCGGCCCTCGCAATAGCCCTCTTCCTTTTCCCGAGTTGCTCGTCGAAGATCGTCGAATCAGAACCTGCTGCCGACGTCGGGTTCCAAGGCCGAATCGCCTATAGCGCCGACGGCAACCACAACGACGAGGATGATTGGGCCGCATCTCCGGTGGCCTTAGCCATTTTTGCCGAGTTTTGCGCCAAAGAAAAGCTCGTTCACTTCGACTACAACTCGATTCTCACCAAGACCGATCCCGAGTGGGAGAAGATCCATGAAACCAGTATCCTCGGGGCTGCTGAGAGATATGGCTACCGCCGGTCGATTTTTTCCGACGACCGCACGGACCTCGACGGAGCCGTCAGCAGTATTGCCCTGGCAATCAACGCATCCTCGGCGGGCGACCCGCTCTACTTCATCGTCGCCGGCCCGATGGAAGTTCCCTATATGGGAATCCAGAAGTCGGACCCGCGGAAGAGAAAGTTCGTCTACGTGATCTCCCACAGCCGCTGGAACGACGGCTTCGATACTGATTACGTCTACGCCTACAACAAACGCAGCGTCATCCCGTCGGGAATTACTTGGGTGCAGATTACTGATCAGAACCCGTTCTTGAGCACCAGCGGATACGGTCGTGAAGCCAAACCCGAGGAATGGGCTCACTGGTATTGGATGAGGGATTCCGACGACCCGAATGTCCGGTTTCTGTGGGACCGCATGCGAGTGACGACGCGGGCGGATTGCCCCGACGCCGGCATGGCGTACTTTCTGATGACAGGCGATGAAGAGTCGGAAATAGCCAAAGTGAGAAAGCTGCTGGAGGAGAAGATCGTACCGACGCCGATCACCCGGCGAGAGTACGCTAGGATCGAGGCGGAAAACTTCCTCACGCTCGACAACTACGAGCTGGACTACCACAACGACAGAAGGATTTCGCACCGGATCGCCGTCAAACTGTCAAACATCGGGAAGGGAAGCATCCGAACGCCGTTCCTTCCGTAATTATCTACTTGACGCAAGGGTGGGTGCCGTGGTAGCCTCGCTTTTATGCTATCGCCATCCGCTAGGCAGAAAATTGCCAATGAGGCTATCAACTTTATACTTCAGGCTTTCTACGCTGGCGTGGTGTACTCCGTGTTAGCAGCAGGTGGAACAATATACGCTTGGATTACCGGAGCGGATCAGCAATGGGTTTTTTTGGGCCTAGGTGCGCTCGGAACCCTGTTTCTTGTCTTGGTGACCACTGGTGTCGTCGTTTGGCAACGCTCCAAATCAAAGCCGCTACAGACGGTTGGTCGTAAGGGATATTTGGATTTCAGAAAGGACGCGGAGGCTGCAATTCACCAACTACAAGTGGACATCCCCAAGATTACGGCAATAAATCAGCGGATGGGCGAGATCGCGTCGAATGCTTCAAAACGTCCAGATACATCCTCGCACCGCGCGATCCACGCAGGAGTCGTAAAGGTATCAAAAAAGATCAATCGGCAGGCGAGCATTATGAGGATTCGCTCGGGTCCCGTAAAGCGCAACGTTGACCTACTCATCGAAAGCATAACCGGATGGTCTGATTGGGTCCGGAAGCGGCAGGGACCAGATGAAATTCAGTCGCTTCTCCCACTGATCCGATCTATTGGGGCTCCGCTTCAACAGACTATTTCTAGTCTAGAATCGTTTCAGGCGAGTCTACAGGTGAACATTCGAGAGATGAGTCAGGAGATGGATTTGGCTGGAGGGGCATTTCACAGTGAAATGGACGCGGTTCTCAAGCGGATAAAGCAGCTCCGTGCGTGCTGTCATCAGCAGATTTCCCTATTAGATCCTTATACTTCAGGGAGTCCGAGTTAATGAGCCGCAGCAGGGTGTCCCGAAACAAATACGGATTGTTCCGATTGTCGAACCGAAACTCGAACTCATCAAGGTAGGCAGGAAGATGCTTCACGCTGACTTTATGATAGGCACCGACAACAGACCGCTTGAAGAGCGAGAACGCGCCCTCGATCGAGTTCGTGTGGACATCGCCGCGAACCCACTCGTCAGCGGAATGGTTTACGCTCTCGTGCTTGGTTTTCTCATCGCCAATGCCTTTGTAGGCTTCGTAGTCGTCGGTATAGATGTTCTCGGCATCCGGGGCGTGCTCCTCAATGAATCCGTGAAGCGTTTCGCGATTGCGCCGCTTGCCGACCGTCAGCCGGATATTGCCATCGCGTTCGATAGCCCCGAGAACCATCGTTTTGTTCCCCGTGTATCCCCGGCCCATGCCCTTGGCCTTACCGCCGACCCAGGTCTCATCGACTTCGACGGTGCCTTCAAGGGGCTCGGTGTCGGCGTCCTTCATGGCGGCTCGGATACGATGGCAGAGATACCAAGCGGTCTTGTAGGCTACTTTCAGGGTGCGCTTGAGTTGGTTGGCCGAAATCCCTTTGCGGGATTCGCACATCAGGTAGATGGCCGCGAACCACTTGGGAAGCGGCAAGTGAGAATCATGGAAGATTGTCCCGGCGGTAACGGAGAACTGGTACCGGCATGAGTCGCAATCGAACTGTCCGCGCTTGTGGATTCGAGAGATCTTCTCGTTTTCGCATCGTGGGCACTGTATACCCTTGGGCCATCGTAAGCCCTCAAGGTAGGAGCGGCATTTCTCTTCAGAGTGGAACCGGTCCATTAGCGTCATCAAATCGATATTTGCGGTGGAAGCCATAGCTATGACCAGAAAGAAACCAGAGAAGGATCTAACGACCGACGAAGCGATGCGGAGGATCTTCCCGAAGAAGGTACGCGAAGAACTTCACCGAGTAGCGCACGAGAAGGACGACAAAGAACTGAAAGGAAAGAAGACAACCCGATCACAAGAATAGTATACTATGGTTATGACCTTGTGTCAAGTAGATAATTACGGTTCCTTCAGCCCTATACCGCGCCCAGCGGACTCTACGATGTGGACGTCCGCTACTTCGACGAGGAAAGCGGGCTGTCCGAATTTGCTCTCTACGTCAACGGCGCCTTGCAAGGCACCGCATGGGAAGCGTCAGCTAGTAACGCCGCGTGGGCAACCCAGACAATCCCAGATGTAAGGATCATTGCCGGCGACGAGATCGCTGTCGGGGTCGAAGGCGGCAACACCGGGCAGGGAAAGCTCGACTACCTGCAGCTCAACCACAAAGCCCCCTAACGGAGCCACGCGGGTAAGCAAGCGGCTATACCAAGCGATCTAGATCGACTCAGCCATTCGCCCAGGCGAGCTGAGCACTCGGACCCTCCCCTCCCCACTTCTCTCTGAAATCAGCAAAACTAGCCGGGAAGGAACAAGCTGACGTCGTTCGGCGGTAGGTTGTGGCCTGAGCGTTCGGCCTCATGGACGTAGCGTGAACATCCACCCTTGCCGCAAACCAATTCATCGGTTTGTTAGGTCTCAGACCGCCGCATCATGCCTCGACCCTAGCTAACATCAAGAAGGCACAGTTCCTGGCTCCTCAGGATATGCGCTTCGCCGCAGACAAGGTGGCATCCACCGGGAACAACCAGATCATGCTGACCGAGCGAGGAACCAGCTTCGGATATCAAAACCTGGTCGTCGACTTTCGAGGACCGCCGATGATGCGGAAACTGGGCTACCCCGTCGTGCTCGACGTCACTCACAGCCTCCAGTTGCCGGGCGCTCAGCAAGGCTCTTCCGGAGGCCAGCCCGAGTACATCGAACCGCTGGCCCGCGCCGGCGTGGCGGCTGGCATCGACGCCGTTTTCATGGAAGTCCACGAGGCGCCCGAGCGAGCACTCTCCGACGGCTCGAACGCTTTGCACCTGGACTTGTTGCCCGGCCTACTGAAGAAACTTGTCGCGCTCGATCAGCTCGTGAAGTCGTGCTAGAGCTTTCAAGCGAGCGGCGCAGCCCTATTCTGCGTCACCGAGCGGCTGGCTGATTCCGAAAATCGTGATCAGCGGATGCTTGACCACCGCGCGGTATTCGTAGGGCCGGCCAGCCTCAAGCCCCTTGGCCTGCGCCGAATAGGCTCCCAAGCTGGTCTTCGAAACCATTTTGGTGTGAGTCCATGGGAAATCCGGCTCATACATTTCAGCGGACGTCTTGCGCCGCCGATACTGAAATCCCACCTCGACCGAATCCACCTTGCCCAGTGCTTTCAACTCAGCCCGCAGCGTCGCCCCTTTGGCCCCGGGACTCCGCTCCCCGCTACTTGTCATCACGGCCGGCGGCTCCATTCCCACCTCCGCGTTCGCGATCTTGAGGACTACCGGATTCGGCCAGCGACGATCATTGTAGATACGTTGCGCCCGATAGGCCGTGATCGCGATTCCTTGACCGTCGCTACGCCAAGTGGTTTTGGGTTCCACTTCAGGACGATACTCCAGCACTTGATCGGACTGCCCCAAGATGCTGACCTTTGTCTGACCGGTCGCCCCCACCGACTTTAAGGAAAAGGTTTTCTTCTCGCCCCAGGGCCAGTCGCCGCCGGCCACGATCGCGTAGACGGTGTTTTCACCCTTCCGCTTGGTAAACCAAACGTCGCCCTCATTGGTGACGACCCAGGGACGAACCTCATAAATCGCTTCGGAATTAATGAACATCCACAGCGCCATCTCGCGCAGGCGCTCTTCTTGTTCGATCGGCAATTCGCCGTTCGGCTTGGGGCCGATGTTGAGCAGCAGGTTGCCGCCCTTGGCGCGTGTCTCGATCAGGGTCTTGATGAGCTGACCGCCTGATTTGTAGTCGTCGTTGGTGGGCTTGTATTGCCATTGCGTCCCCATCGTCAAGTTGCCTTCCCAAGCACCTTCCAACGGAACGCCCGGCGTATACTGTTCGGGCGTTTCCATGCCTCCGCGCGTGACCACCACATCAGGATCGATCGCCCAGCAGGTTTGGCTGAGCCCTTCCGGCGGACCGTCGAGGAACATCATGTCGACCTTGCCGTACTGCGTCATCAGCTCTCGAATTTGCTCTTGGTCGAACTTCATCAGCGCTGGGATTTCTTGCGGGGTCACGCCCGGCTGCCGCCGAGCGATCGTCTTGCCGTTCTTATGCAGGAAGTGGAAATCGTCAGGCGAATGATAGAAGCCGATCGCAATTCCCTGATCGCGATACGCGCGAACGAGCTGAGCCGTCAGGTCCTTCCCGTAGGGCGTGTTCATGATGCTGAAATCGGTCTTCCCGGTGTTGTACATGCAGAATCCGGAGTGATGCTTTGCCGTGAAGACGACGTACTTGAAGCCCGCCAATTTCGAGAGTACCGCCCACTCGTCGGGATCAAACTTGGAGGGATTGAAGGTCCGAGGCAACTGGTTGAAAAAGCGCTCCACGTAGTCGGGTGAGGCGCCAACGAGGGAGTGGCTAATGACCGAGCCAATCTGGCTATCGAGGCTCCAGTGGATGAAAAGCCCGAAACCCAGATCGCGAAACCACTCCAGCCGCTCGGCCTTGTTGCCCTCAAGCGCCGGCACCTGTGCGGTCCCGTGAGGAACTACCAGCAACAAGACGAAGACTGCCGCCAATACCGACATAGGCCGGCGCGAAACGAACGACCTTTTTGTAAACGCCATAAATAAACTTCCTCCAGTGCGGTTTGGAATCGCCCTGTCGATATCCGCAAGCTAGGCCACCGAAGTCCTACCGTAGTTTCGTCGGCGCCCCGCCGTTCTCTTTGCTTCGCAACGCAGCGTCCATGAAGGCGAAGATCTCGAGCGTTTCTTCGTTCGAAACCGGCGGGACCCGGGTCCCGAAGAACTTGACGACCTCTCGCATCAATTGCGGATAGGCCGCCCCGACGCTGTCGGCGACCTTGATTTCTTTATCGCCATAAACGATAGCGCCGTATCCTCGTTTGCCATCGCGGATCGCTCGCACCGTTCCCAGGCGGCCGCCTTTCCAGGTCCCGACGATCACGCCGGCGCCCTCGGTGTAGGTCCGAGTGACCGATTGGCAGCCAGTTCCCATCAGACTGAATAGCAGCTCGACGGGATGGATCCCGTACCAGGAAAGATCGAGGTGATGAGTCGGCTCAAAAGGAGCCGGACCCCAAGTGATTACACCGTGGGGCATGGGCAGCCTCACTTTGTCGGCAGCGGCGTGGTAGCGAACATTCGAAGCGCTCCACCAAGGCACACCGTGTTTTTTACCCAGGCGGACGATTTCACGCGCGTCTTCAAGCGAAGCGGCCAGCGGCTTGTCAATGAACACGGGCAGACCGGCCTCGAAAACAGCCCTCACTTGCTCCAGGTGCTTGCGGCCGTCAATGCTCTCGAGCAAGACCGCGTCGACTTTCGAACAGAGAGTTCGGATGTCATCGACGATTTCCACGCCGAACTCGTCGCGCAACCGAGCGGTGTATTCGCCTAGCCGATCGCGGCTGGACGCGATGTCCGGGCTACCTCCCGGAAAGGCTGCAACGACCTTCGCGCCGGGAATATGGTCTGGGTCCGACTTGTCGTTGAGAATTCGCGTGAACGCCGGGGCGTGGGACGTGTCCAGCCCAATGATGCCGACCTTGATGTCGGCGGCCGAGACGAGTCCGACGAACAGCAGCACGCCAAACAGCGATTTTGTCATGGCCCTATTGTAGCCACTCAAACGAACCGCTACAGGACGGAGGGTGAATCTCATAACGCACCGCCCGCAAGCTCAAGCGTGGCCTTGGCGATTGATCATGAATGTCGCGGTGTGCTCGAAGAAGCCGCGCAAAATCTCAGTGACTTCGGGCGGAAAATCGGCTTCTTTCAGGGCCCCCGCCATCAGCTTCATCCAGCGGTCGCGGGCTCTCTGGTCAATCGGAAAATACGCGTGCCTCATTCGCAGCCGCGGGTGCCCGCGCTGCTCGACGTAGCGCATAGGTCCGCCGAATCGTCCAATCAAGAAATCGCGAAGGCGTTGTTCGGCGCCCGCTAAATCTTCAGGTGGATACATCGGGCCGAGAACGTCGTCTTTCGGAACCTGGCGATAGAAGGCCGCAATAAGTCGTTCGAAGCCCTCTTCGCCGATAATGCTGTAGATGCGATCTTCCATTCCATTCAGAGTTTCAAGGGCGAGGATCTCCGCCACAACGCAACTTTCTATTACGACCTAATATTCAACCTATTCAACTTCAACCGCCTATTCAATCGCGATCGTGACCACATTGGATTCGGCCCCGCCAATCCTGAGCGAGGCCCCCACGGCATCACCGCTGAGCGCGCCGGCCGGTACCCGCACGTTGACTTGGTAGAGGCCGATGAAGCCCGGCGCCAAACCCGAAAATAAGACGTCCGCCGCGGCGCCACCGATAGTGACCTCGGGGCCGGCCGTGGTCTCGGAAAGCGGGCTCGCAATAGCCGCCTCGCCGCTCGCCGGACTACCCGATACACGACCCAGGCCGTTGGCGAACACCTCCAAGAACTCCCCCTTTCGCGCCGGGCGGGAACTAGGCGAAGCGCCCGCGGGAGCTGCCAGCAATCCGGTACCCGAGATCAGTATCGCCCCCTGTCCCGCGCCGGGCGATTCAGTGGCAAACAGGCCGGGGCTAAATCCGGAGACCGGAATGATCATCGGTTCGCTGATGTGGGATCCAATGCGAACCGTCAAGCTCGCTTGGGTGCCGCTCCGCAAATCCCACGGGATCTGGATATTGAGCTGGCCCGGCGACGCGAAGAAAATCGGGGCGCGAAGCCCATTCAAGAAAACGGTCGTGCCGCCGAGCATGTTCGGCAGTGGCTGTCCGGGAGTCGATTCCGAGTCTAGCGCCAGTCCAGTGCCGAAAACCGAGGCAATCATCCCCGGCGCCACGGCCGTTCCGCTTGTAAAGCTTGCCGCATTCGCAACTCCGTTTGAATTGACGGCCGGCGCCACGGCCGGGGCCGCCCGCACCGGAAACTCGAAGACAGGAGTGCTTCCCCCTAGCAGCAGCGGGTTGACGACTTTGATCTCGGCGGTCCCTTCAGCTGCGACATCCTGAGCAAAGATCGTCACCCGAAGATGCTGGTTGTCGATGAAGGTCGTTGGGCGGCGACTCGAGTTCCACTCAACTTCCAGTCCGGGAACAAAGTTCGTCCCAACGACGGACAGCTCGAGTGTCGCCCCACCCGCAACAGCGCTCAACGGGTAGAAGGAAGAAACCGCCGGAGAGGCGCTGTCGGTGACGACTCGATAGACGCGGCCTTCGAACGTGTCGGCAAAGTAGAGTTCGCCCGCTTCATCCTCGCCGAAACTGGTGAAGGCAAACGGGGTGACACGGCGGTCTAGCTCCTTCCAGTTGCCCTCCACCTGGCCGGCGGCAAACAGCCTGCCGCCGCAAAAGTCTCCGTAAACATAGACCCCGCTGAGCTGCGGAACCATGACACCCCGGTAGCGGTACCCGCCGATGACGGAACAACCCAAGTCGTGGGCGTGGTATCGAATCGGCTTTGTCAGCGCGGGATCTTCGCAGGCATCTGGGAACGAGGGGCAGTTCCTTGCGTCAACCATCGGCCAGCCGTAGTTTTCGCCACCGGAACGGGACGCGGGCTGGAAGTTGATTTCTTCGAAGCGATTGGCTCCGACATCCCCGATGAACATGTCGCCCGTCTCGCGATCGAAGCTGAAGCGCCAGGGATTGCGAAGACCGTAGGCCCATATTTCCTCCCGAGCCCCGGCCTGGCCGACGAAAGGATTCGATGGCGGAACGGAATATGGTTCGCCGCTGTCGTCATCGACATTCACATCGATGCGCAGGATCTTGCCAAACAGATTGTCCAGCGTCTGCGCCCGCTCGCCTGTTTCGTCTGGCGCGCCTCCGTCGCCGGTGGATATGTAGAGGTAGCCGTCGGGACCGAACTGGAGTTGCCCCCCGTTGTGCGTGCCGTCGGGTTGCTCGAACGTCAGCAAGACCTTCTCGGAATCCGGGTCGGCCACATTTGGGTCGTCGCTAGACACCCGCCACCGAGAGATCACGGTTTTGCCGAACCCCTCCGAGTTGTCCGTGTAATCAAGGAAGAAATAGCCGTTGCTCTCATAGTCGGGATGAAACGCAACGCCCAGCAGTCCGCGCTCCCCGCAGCATCCGACCTGGGGTGTGATGTCAAGGAATGGCTTCTCGAGCAGGCGGCTGCCGTCGTGGATCCGAATCGGGCCGTCCTGCAGATTGATGAAGAGCCGACCCGAGGCATCGCCGGCATGCGTGATTCCGACCGGCCGGAGCAAGTCGCGGGCAATTTCCTCGAAGACAAGTTCGTTCAGCAGACTGTCTTGTTGAGCGTTTGTGCGCGGAAAAAAAAGGAACTGCCAGCATGCCACGAAGGCAAGCAAGTAAATTAGCCCCTCTCCCTTAGCCTTGAGCGAAGTCATGCGATGAGGACCAATACGGGCAGTTAGCGGCAACCACGAGATATCGATTATACGATGGGCTCCGACCAGTAAGGAACGCGGGCGAGATTACCGAACATCCTCGTTGGGAAACCGGAAGAGCAATATCGACCGGCCAATCCTACTGTGGGGCGCGCTTTCTAGGAGCCTCGTCATATCCTTGCTTCCCATCCCCCTCATCTCCGCCAACCCTTGGGCGCCAATCACGACCCACTCCGATGACGGGGAGCCTTTGGGCAATTAGACCTTGTTAAGGACGGACCCTGAAACCATGACAAGCACATCTTCGACCTGACTCTCGTCGAGAAACGCCGCCAAACGAGCTTTGTCTTGTCCCCAGTCCAGATTGCTATCCCCGAGCAGCAAGTAGTCTTGGGATCGAGCCGGAGGAGTGAAATAGGCGAGGTAGTCTGGATGCGACAAGGCCGATTCGATCGTATGCCAGGTCAGCAAAACCATGGGAAGCGCGCGGAGCGCCCGGCTTCGAGCCGGGGTAGTCAACTTGACACTGAAAGCCGCGGAGTCGAGCACCACCAAGAGAGGATAAACAGGAAGAATAAATCGAACGCCAAGGTTCATTGTGCTGGCAATGCTGGGGAGCAGGACTCCCGCGACACCGATCCCGGGCAGCCAAAACGCATCATTGCTGAGGATCAGACCGCGCTGCCGCCAAAGCAACCACCCGCCAAGGAAAGCCAGGATCAGAAGCGACGGTGTCGACTTCAGGACTAGCGCAACTGGAAAGTAGTACCACCAACCGTGATAGCGCTTCTCCCCGAACAAGAACGCCGGGTGGCCATCGACTTGGAGATAAGCCATATCCACGAATCCCGCCCAGAACACGGGCGCGGGCACCCGAACACCTTGAAGCAATTCTCCTATAGATAAAGGAGAACCGTTGTTGACCGCGCGGTCATGCCGGTAGGAGTGGATCTTGCCGGTGTCAAACCCATAAACAGCCCACACGACAAGCCCCGCGGCGGCCGTTAGGCAGAGCACCTGGAAAGCAAGTTGCCGCCAGCGGCGGCGGTCCGTGCCCTCGCGCCACCAACTAGCGAAAATTGCCGCCAGCGGCAGAGCGAGAAACCCAGCCGCCGAAACCTTGCACAGCTGAGCAACGCCGATCGCAGCTCCAAGGAGCAGGCTTCGTTGCCAAGACGGCCGAAGCCTCCAGTACCACAGCGCAAATAACGCCCAACAAACAGAGGCAGCGCCAGCCAGGTCCACTGTTGCAAGACCGGCGTGGCCGATGATAGTCGGGCTGCACACCAGAAGCCCGCCGGCCGCCCAGGCGCTCCTCTCGCCGAACAGCCGCCGACTCCACAAATAGACGCAAAAAAACTGGCTGTCGCGAAGAACAAGTTACCTATGCGGGCTAGAGTGAGGCTTGTCCAGAAGTCATCGAGCGTTTGATTCTCCCATTCATGAACGAGCCACGAGTTTTCGGCCCGAAAACCGCACCGGTAGGGCAGAAATGCAACAGCGGCTCTTGCAAGCGGGGGCTGAAATCCATCGCCGCCAAGATACTCTCCCCGCTCGAACCAGTCCATCCCCCAATAGATGTGGTGGTGTTCATCAGACGTTTCACTGAAGATGGTGTAGGTCGACGCTATTCGCGCGAGAAACAGGGCCAGCAACAGAATAGGGACAACGAACCTCGCGCCTAATTTCATAACCAATTGCGGGATTGTCGGCGAAAAGAGCCTGCCCGCCGAGACAAACGTGTGCGGGGGTTTTGGTGCGAATGAAGTGGTCCGATTGAAACCGTTCTCCGCCCGCCTTGACTTTACAGACTATACGATTGACGTCAGGTGCACCGACGAGAGCCATCGCGAGTACAGGAAGACTCAGGCCTGTAGTCAGGGGCTCGAAGACCAGATCGTCCATGTTGATCGATTGGGCCCCGGCTCGCCGAACGGCTATCGCAAGCAGCAAGGCATCAAGACAACCTCCGCGGCAAGAAAAGCGGGCTAGCTGGCTGAAAACTCTTCTATCACCTCTCGCAGGCCTGGGACCTGGTCCGCGAGATCGTCGAGATCCATTTCGCGCCCGAGTATGTCGACCGCACGCACGGACGGCGCTGTGCAAAGCACCACGGCGGCGGGCTCCTTGAATCCCCAGGCGCAGATGCCTCTTCCAGATGAGTAGGAGTCAACTTGTACGGCTTCGACCGGGACCACGGCGAGGTCTCCGCGGACAAAAGGCGTGCCTACTTTCAGCTCATTCATGATCGAGCCCGCTGCGCCGCTGCGGTGCGAAGGGTGACCGGTGACAGCGCGAATGTGGCGGCAATCCAAATCATCTGCGCGGGGATGATGCGGATTTCTCCTCGGCCGTCGACTTCCAGGGATTCACCGGCAAACTCGGGGCCGACATCCAGGCGCGCGCTCGGGCCCGTCTGAAGCAGGGGGATCAGCGGCCAAAACATAGCCCAGAAAAAGCCCGTATCCGCCGGATCGTCGAAACCCACGCGGAGCCGCAGGGCAAGGTTGCGCAGGTGAACAGCGGCGGTGAACTGCTTGAGGAACTGCAGCACCCTGCGGCGGAAATCCGCCGTCCGCAACGCTCCCAACACGCGAAGAGCGATGCGCCGGCCTCGGCCACTTTTCTTGGGCTTCTCGGGCTTTGGCTTGGCCGGCTTCTTCTTAGGCTGACGGCGGACCGGGAACCCCACCAGTCCGAACATCCATCGAACCGACAAACTTGCCCGAAATGACGTTTCCCGGCGGACCCGGAAGACGAGATCAACCGGCACGGACAAAAGCGCCATAAGACCCAATAGCAGGGCCACTACCCACAGCATTCGGGCTCCCGGCTAATCCGACGACTCTTTGTTTTTCTTCTCGCGCGCCTTGCCGATCGTGTCCACGATTCTCTCGAGCACTCGGGTGGTTCCCAGCTTGATCGGCTCCACTTTCACGCTATCTTTGGTGACAATCACAATCGCGACCGGCTTGATCCCGCCGCCGCCGCCCGTGCCGCTGCCATCGCCTTCACCTTTGTCCGCCGCTTTGCCGGTGCCGCCACCGGCCCCGAAGCCGAAGCTGACCAGCGGAATCAGCGTGACTCCTTCGACAGTGATCGGCTCGCCGACGACCGTTTTCGAGTTGAGCAAGCGCTCGATCTCTTCCAAGGTGGTCTTCGCAATCTGTTCTACGTTAGCCATGAACTCCTCCAATCGGTTTTAGCATAGGTCCTAACAAAGCAAGTTGGATGCCAGCTTCCATATGGAGCCGCAACCCTTATACCTGAAGATGGGTATCCGGTTGACTCAGGTAGCCCCAAGATGTAGTATGCCGGCAGATGGAAGATTACCCTCAGAACCTGACAGAATTCGAGTCCCGTTTTAGCAGTGAGGAGGCCTGCCGGGAGTATCTGTTCCGGCTGCGCTGGCCGGACGGTTTCCGCTGTCCGGGTTGCGGTTGTGGAAAGTCGTGGCCTTTGCGAAAAGTGCTGCTGCAGTGCGCTGCGTGTGGGCGCCAAACCTCGGTGACCGCCAGGACCATCTTTCAGGACACGCGCAGCCCTTTGCCGTTGTGGTTTCGTGCGATGTGGTGGGTCACCACCCAAAAAACCGGAGCCAGCGCTTTGGGACTTCAAGGAGTGTTGGGGCTCAACAGGTACGAAACGGCTTGGACCTGGCTGCACAAAATGCGGCGCGCGATGGTGCGGCCGGGACGGGATTTGCTGGCCGGGACAGTGGAAGTCGATGAAAGCTACTGGGGCGGGCTCGGAGAAGGTCTGCGGGGCCGAAACCTGCAAAACAAAGCATTGATCGCAGTGGCCGCTCAAGAAGATGGGCGGGGTATCGGCCGGATTCGCATGAAGAGAATCGAGGATGCCTCGGGCGAGAGCCTGTTGCCTTTCGTGGAGGAGTGCATCGAGCCGGGCAGCGTGGTGCATACCGACGGCTGGCCCGGTTACTCCGGGTTGAAAAAAGAAGGCTACGTCCATCAGGTCACAGTTGTCAGCCGGCACGAGCAGTCCGCGTCGGAATTGATGCCCCGCGTCCACCGCGTGATGTCACTGCTCAAGCGCTGGCTGCTGGGCACCCATCAGGGCGCCGTGAGCCACAAACATCTGGACTACACCTGGACGAGTTCACCTTCCGTTTCAACCGCCGCAAATCCAAAAGCCGAGGCAAACTCTTCTATCGGCTCGTCCAGCAGGCGGTAGCCGTGGATCCGGCGACTTACCAGATGATTGTTCACCCGGTTACAGAACCCAAGAAAATCTCCAAACCACAAGATATCGGGGCTACCTGAGTCAACCGGATACCCATCTACCTGAATTATGCACTGCGGCGTGGACCTGAGGAGGGCTGAGCCGCAAGGGACCATTGGGGACCCCCTAAAACATGGGGTAAAAAGGTCGGCTGGCAAAGATTCCAGCTTCGCCAGCCAACCCCAAGGAAGTCACCCACATGGTTACCAGACGAAAACAGCATAGCTCCCAAAGGCCCGTCCAACAAGGCCCAGCCGTGACGGCCTCGCGGCCCAATAAAATCGGGGCTTCGACGCCTTACCACTTCCGCGGCAGGAAGCCGACTCCCTACGGCGGCTTGCTGCCGGTGGTCGGGAGGGCGCTGATCTGAGAGCCTGGCTATGCGCTAGCCGTAACGCACTGGAAACAAGTCACTTCCGAGCGAGGTTTTGACGGCGCGGATTCTGGGCGGGAAGGGAAACCGGACACGGAGAAGCCAAAAGGCCAGTTGCCGAGCTACCACCTCACGACGACCGCCAACCCGCTACGAACGCAGCCACACTCGCAAAGTGAATCTGTGCATAATTCAGGTTATAGTGTCTACGATGCCGTGGGCGCGTTTGTTCCGAGTATGAAAAGGCACAATCTTTACTGCGCTTGGTCCGGTGCCGATGCAACTAGTCGCATCCCCTAGAGTCCGGTTTCCCGAGAAAACAAACACTATTAGCGGGTGTTGGTCGAGAGTGTCGCCCCTCGCCAACTGGTCGGCGAAGTCCGTCGGCGAGGCTGGTACTACCATCCGTCGGCTGAATATAGGATACTGACTGCTAATGAAACGCAAAGCTCGTCTCTTCGCCCTCAGTTTTGGACTCCTCGTGATCACGGCGGCTGCCATTTCGCAAACGGCGGCCAAGTTACCCGTGAATTGGGAAGGACTCCCGGACCCCTTCCACACTCCTTCGGCCAGCAACCGGCCGAAAGTCATTCCGCGTCCGGATGACAGCAAGCTGTCGGTTCCCGCCGGGTTCGAGGTTGAAGAGTATATGTCGGACGCCGGCGCGCGCCCACGCTACATGGTGCTCGGACCGAGCAACGAGATTCTGCTCTCCGACAGTGGTTCGCGCGACAAGCCAGACGGCGCCGTCTACGTCATCCAAGACAAGAAAAAGAAGACGATCATTGAAGGTCTCGACCGCCCCTTCGGCATGACCTTCCATGAAGATTGGCTCTATGTCGCCGAGCCAACCTCGGTGAAACGCTACAAGTACGATGCCAAGGCGATGACGGTGACCGGCAAGGGCGCGGAGATCATCTCGCTGGAAGGATTCGGCCGCGGCCACTGGACGCGGACACTGCGCTTTGACAAAGACCACAAGAATCTCTACACCAGCGTCGGCTCGGGATCGAACATCGACCTGGGCGAGGATCCCAAGCGCGCAACGATTCTTCGTTCCAACCCCGACGGCAGCAACGCCGAAATCTTTGCCTCGGGCCTGCGTAATGTTATTGGATTGCGCCGGTATCCCGGTTCCCAGCAACTGTGGGCAGCCGTTCAGGAACGCGACGGGCTGGGCGACGACATCGCCAGCGACTTCCTGGTCGGCGTCAAAGAAGGCGCTTTCTACGGCTGGCCTTATGCTTATAACGGTCCGCACGAAGAGCCCCGCCACAAAGACGTGGCGCCGGACAAGGTCAAGAAGACCCTTTATCCGGACGTTCTGTTAGGGGCGCATGTCGCGGCTCTCGACATTCTTTTCTACGAAGGCGATCAGTTCCCGGACAAATACAAGGGCGGACTGTTCCTGGCATTCCACGGGTCCTGGAATCGCGCCGAGCGCACCGGGTACAGCGTGATGTATATCCCCTTCAAGGACGGCAGGCCCACCTCGGGTCCGCAGCCCTTCCTGACCGGTTGGATGCTCGGTGCGGACCAGCGCGACGTTTGGGGCCGGCCCGTCGGATTGTTGCAGATGCCGGACGGTTCTCTGCTCGTCTCCGACGACGGCGGCCGGAAGCTCTGGCGAATTTCCTACAAGGGCTGAGAGCGGCGCTGAGTAATCCGAGCTTGCCGGCGTAGCAGAAATTTCGGGTGTCGCCAAGATCAACGCCTCGGGCAGTGGCCTCGACTTCGCGCCGGAGCCCCGACCATAAGGGAGGGGTGGGCTGTTCCCGCCCTCCTCATCTGACGGCGTCCAGGCTTCCTTCTCTAGCCCATTGAGGATCATCTTGTTAACTCCCCATAGGGCCCTGGGCCTGATATGCCTCCTCGCCCTAGCATTCGGCGGCCGGGCAGAAGCCCAGCCCGTCTTCTCCCACCAGCTCCACCTAAACACGGTCGGAGCCACCTGCACCACCTGCCATAACTCCGTCACCAGCAGCAAAGCCGCGACCGACCGCAACCTGCCCGCACAAGCGACCTGTCTCGCATGCCACAACGGAGAAACAGCACCCAAGGTTGAAACTAGCTGGCTGCCGGAGAGAAAAATCAACGATCGTACTTTTCGCTTTGACCACGAGTATCACACCAAACTGGGCAACATAGCGCCGCTGATCGCGGTCATGATCGATAGCGGGACGTATCTAGGCAAACACGGCGATACCCGCCGGCATCTCGATTCCGACAACGAGTGCCAGGCTTGCCACCGCGGGCTGCAAGAGACCGACCTGGCGGGCAAAGCCAATCTCCCTCAAATGTCGGACTGCCTGGTCTGCCATTCCGAGATCGACAACCCTTTCAGCTGCGAGACATGTCACCTGGAAGGCATCAATCTGAGGCCCGCCTCCCATGACCGCACTTTCATTGACCAGCACTCGACCGGCAGGCTGAATCTAGACAAATCCACTTGCCTTCCCTGTCATGGCAGAAACTTCGGGTGCATGGGATGTCACTGAGTCTTTGAAAGATAAGTTCGTTGTGCGATTGCCGATCCGTCTGGTACCGTAACGCTTACAAGTTTCCGCCATGGCGAAAGAGCAACTACTGGCCTCCATCCTGGGAATCGGCATCGTGCCAATCGTGCGGGCCGACTCGGCCGAGCAGGCGCTGCAGGCAGCCAAGGCGATTTACCGTGGGGGCATTCGGGCCCTGGAAGTCGCCATGACGGTCCCGGGAGCCATCCGGGTTCTTGAGAAAGTGGCCGACGAGTTTGGCGACCGGATCACGCTCGGCGCCGGAACGGTTCTCGATCCCGAAACGGCGCGATCCTGCATGCTGGCCGGCGCAAGATTTTTTGTCAGCCCCTCGATCAGCGTGCCGACAATCGAGATGTGCAACCGCTATTCAATGGTCATCATGCCTGGGGCGCTGACCCCAACTGAAGTCGTGACGGCATGGGAGGTGGGTGCCGATCTGGTCAAGATCTTCCCTGCCGGCAATGCCGGGGGACCCAGTTACATCCGGGCGCTGAAGGCGCCGCTGCCGCAAATTTCAATGGTTCCGACCGGGGGAGTCAGCCTCGCTAACGCGGCTGAGTTTTTCGAGGCTGGTGCGAGCGCGATCGCGGTCGGCGGTGACATTGTGGGCAAGAAAGAATTGGACGCCGGCGACTACGACGGCATCGAGGCTAAAGCGCGGCGGTTTCGCGAGGTCGTCACTGCAGCTCGGAAATAGATTGTCGGGAGTGTGTTATCGAGGTTGTGGATGGCGATGGCCGGCGGCGAGTTTTGGCAGGCGCTAGCAAGCGTCGGCATGAGTGCCGACGCGGCAAGCTGAGAGCTTGCGCCACGTTGCCCGCCTCCCGCAGCTTACGCCTGAGCGCGGTTTGCGGAGTCGTCGGGTAGCTTCCTTCCAGCTTGTGTCTCCTGTTCTATCTCAGATCACGCGGGGAGCCACGGTCGCGGTCATCCGGCTGCGCTCACTGGGCGACACGGTGCTCACCACCCCGGCGTTGGCATTGCTGAAACGACACCGGCCTGACCTGCGCGTAGTGATCGTCCTGGAGAAGCCGTTCGATGAGCTGCTCGAAGGCAAACCCGACATCTCCTCGGTGATCTCGCTTGAGCGCGGCGCTGGTTTCTGGGCGCGATACAGGACCTTGATTGCGATTCGCCAGCAGAAACCGAGCCTCTGTCTCAATCTTCATGGAGGTTCGACCAGCGCCTGGCTGACGGCCTTCTCGGGCGCGCCTTTCCGTGCCGGGTTTGAACATTTCCGGCCAGCCTTCCCTTACAACGTGCGGATACCCCGAGCCCAGCGCATCCTCGGGCATCCGGGCAGTGGCCGCGCGGACAAGGCGCATTCGGGCAGCGGCCGCCCAGACAATGCGCCGGTCCATACGGCTGAGCACCACGCGTCCGCTATGTTTCACCTCGGCGTGCCCGTTGTGGAAACACCTCGCGCGGTTCTCAATGCCGAACCTTCATCGCGCGAGAAGCCTTACGCCGTGCTTCACGTCAGCGCCGCTTACTTCACCAAACAATGGTCGTCGGAACGATTTCAGCGCGTCGCCGAATCGATCCGCGATACCCACGGTCTCGAGCCAGTGATCCTCGCGGGACCTGGCGAAAGCGAGACACTGCGGGAGTTCGCAGCGTTTGAGTGCTTGGACGGCCTTTCGATCCGGGCGTTGAAATCATTGTTGGCGGGCGCGCGCCTCTTCGTAGGCAATGATTCCGGCCCGGCGCATATTGCCGCGGCCTTCGGTGTTCCGTGTGTGGTTGTATTCGGATCATCGAACTCAGCCGTCTGGCGCCCGTGGCAAACCGACCATGAAGTGGTTGAAACGGATTGGGATTGCAAACCCTGCCCAGGGGATCGTTGCTATGCTTTTGACGAACCGCGCTGTATTCTGTCGGTAGAGGCGGCGCATGTCGAGAACGCAGTGACCCGCCTGCTCGCTTCCCCCAAAAACATCTAAGACCGCTTTTCATGACCGAGTTTTTTCATCTGCTGAGCTACGTCCGTCCTTACTGGCACCGGCTCTCGCTCTCGGTCCTTTTGATGGCGACTGTCGGCGCTTGCCATGGACTGGTTGCGTTGCTGATCGCCCCGGTTTTCGACCGCGTGCTGGACCCCCAATCAGCCGAAGCACCTGTCGTTCTCTACAAAGCGCCGGTTTTGGGAATCGAGATATTTCTCGACGACCTCGTGCCGGCAATGATCCACAACGTGTGGACCATGGTGGCTTTCGGAATCATCGTGGTGTTCCTGGTCAAGGGATTGTGCGATTTCTTCGGGAACTACATGGTGAATTTCGTCGGCCTGGCGGGCGTACGGGCCCTGCGAAGTGACGTCTACGGGGTCGTGCTGAATCAGTCCCCGGCGTTCTTCCAAAAACAGCACACCGGGAAGCTGATGTCGTCGCTGGTCAACGACATCGAAAAAATCCAGGTCGCCCTCTCGCATATTTTGGCCGACTTGCTGCGCCAGACGTTCATCGTCTTCGCGCTTCTGTGGGTGCTGATCCAGACCGACTGGGTGCTAGCCGCTGTTAGTCTGACCGTGCTGCCGTTCGTTTTGCTTCCGACGGCGAGGATCGGCAAACGCATCCGCAAGTCCACTCGCCGCGCGCAAGACGATTTAGCCGAGATGACTCAGATTTTGGAAGAGACGATCTCCGGCAATCGTGTCGTGAAAGCCTTCTCGATGGAGAAGTTCGAGATCGGCCGGTTCCGCAACGCGGCTGAGCGGCTGTTTCGAAGCAACCTACGCTACGTGCGCCAGCAGGCGATTACCTCGCCCATCATTGAAGTGTTCGGAGCTCTCACGATCGTTGTGTTGCTCACCTACGCGCGCAATCAGATCAAGGCGAATGAGATGTCTCCTGGGCAGTTCACGACCTTCGTCATCGCTCTGCTGATGCTCTATCAACCCATCAAACGGTTAAACGGCATCTACAACATCTTCCAGCAAGCACTGGGAGCGGTGCAGCGGGTACTGGAATACGTCGCCCATCCCCACGACGTCAAAGAATCCGCCACTCCGGTAGGGATGCCGCCGTTCGCGCGCTCGATCGAGTTCGAGCACGTCAGCTTCTGCTACCCGGACGCGGCCGGACAGTTGGCAATGCAAGACCTGTCGTTGAAAGTCAATGCCGGCGAGGTTGTGGCCCTGGCAGGACCCAGTGGCGGAGGAAAGACCACGTTGCTGAATCTGCTGCCGAGATTCTTCGATCCGACCTCAGGCCGGATCGTTATCGACGGACACGACATTCGCGACGCAAGCCTGCAGTCCTTGCGGGACCAGATCGCGCTGGTCACCCAAGAAACGTTTCTGTTCGACGACACGGTTTTCAACAACATCGCTTATGGGCGCCCGGACGTTCCGCTAGAAGCGGTTCAAAATGCCGCTCGCATGGCGCTGGCCGACGGCTTCATCGACGAATTGCCCGAGGGCTACCAGACCCAGCTCGGCGAGCGCGGGCAACGTCTGAGCGGAGGCCAGCGTCAGCGAATCTCGATCGCCCGAGCCTTGTTGAAGAATACGCCGATCCTGATTCTGGACGAAGCGACGTCGCATCTCGACAGCGAATCGGAGATGCTCGTCCAGCGGGCCTTGGCCAACCTTATGAAAGGCAGGACTGTGATCGTGAGCGCGCACCGCCTATCGACCATTCGAAGCGCTGACAAGATCGTTGTGATCGATGGCGGCCGCATCGTTGACGTCGGGACGCACGATTCACTGATTCAGAGTAGCGAGCTTTATCAGCGGCTCTTCGAGTTGCAGACCGTCGGCAGCTGGAGCAACTAGCCAGACCTTCCCAAACCTCGACTCGCTGAACAACTTGACTTCTTGCCCACTCCGGGCCCCACAACTATGGCATTCAGCATGACCGGTTACGCCCGCACGCAATCGGAAGGAGACGAGCTATCGCTGGTCTTGACAATCCGCAGCGTCAATCACCGCTTCCTCGACATGCAGATCCGCATTCCACCCCAGTTGGAACCGCATGAAAGACTCATACGGCGCACCGTCAAGCAGCACGTCAAGCGCGGACAGCTGCAGATCACCGCGTCCATTCAGTGGAAGCAGGAGGCCGGCGCATTCACGATCAATCGGTCATCCACCGACGCCTATCTCAAGGCCTACCGCGAGCTTTCGGAAGAGTACAGTATCGTGGCGCAGCCGGATCTCAATGTGATCCTGCGGACTCCGGGAATCGTCAGTTTCGACAATGCCGAAATCGACGACGAGCGGAACGCACTGCTCGAAGCGACCCTGACGGATTGCCTCGAGCCGGCTCTCGAAGAACTGAACCGTACGCGGCGGCAGGAGGCCGAAGGAATCGTCGAGGAAATGCGGCACCGTGGGCGATCGATCCAGGCCGATTTGGAAAAGCTCGAGGCGGTGCGCCAACAGACGGTTCCGAAATTCCGGGAGCGGCTCGAGCAGCGGCTCCGAGATGTACTCAAAAAAGTGGATCTCGACCCGCAGCGCCTGGTGCAGGAGTCAGCCGTGCTGGCTGAGCGCGCCGATATCAGCGAAGAGGTACAACGGCTGGCGTCGCACACCGGCCGGTTTCTGGAGCTACTCGGGAACGACGGCGAGCTAGGCAAGCAGATCGACTTCCTGGCCCAGGAAATGAACCGCGAGACGAACACGATACTTTCGAAGACTACGCCACTTGGATCCGCCGGGTTGGCCGTCACCGAAATCGGTCTCCGCGTGCGGGCTGAGATCGAGAAGATACGGGAACAGACTCAGAATCTGGAATAATTCCCTATAGTGGATTAGAATCTTTGGTGGAAGTCCGAGGACGCGAAAAAGGGGGACAGCCAGCCAAGTCCCCTTCGATGAAACACTGTTTTTACGTGGATTAGGAACAGCGGAAATTGGTGGCAGGAAGGTGTGAAAAAATGCTGGGGACAGCCAGCCGCGGCCATAGCATCACTGATAAACAGGGACTTAGGAATGGCCGCTTGTGGCAGTCCCCGATTTTTTCACACCTTCCAGTCCCCTCTTTTCGCTGAAGTTCGATCCGCCTCCCAAGAAACGTTCATGTGCCTTGTCTTCATCATTTCGGCCCCTTCGGGTTCGGGAAAGTCCACGCTTGTCAAGCGCTTGATGGAGTCGGACGAGAACCTCACTTTCTCGATGTCGGTGACAACACGGGACCGGCGCCCGGGTGACGGAGAGAGCTACGAATTCGTCAGCCGGGAAGAGTTTGTGAAGCTTCGCGACGACGGAGAACTGCTGGAGTCGGCCGAAGTATTTGGTCACTTCTACGGGACCTCTCGCAAGGTTCTGCGGCGCGCGGCTGAGCAACGGCGCGACTTGATCCTGGACATTGATGTCCAAGGTGCGGCACAATTAAGGGAGACGCTACCCGAGGCAGTCAGTATCTTCATCCTGCCTCCTTCACGGCAAGAGTTGGAGTCCCGGCTGCGGAAACGCTCTTCCGATTCCGATCAGGTGATCAGCCGCCGCCTGAATGATGTCGGCCAAGAGGTCTTGAATTACGAGTGCTACGATTACGTGCTCGTTAACGATCAGCTAGACGAGTCGTTCGAAAGGCTGCGGGGCATTCTGTTGGCGGAAAGATGCCGCAAGCATAGAGTCAAGAAAGAGATTCAACCGATCGTGGAAAGCTTTCAAGCGGAACGAGGCAACCTATGAACCAACGAGAAAAAGACGAAGACCGCCTATCCTTACCCGAGGCGAAGCCACCCGATCAGCCCTGGTTCATTCCAATTGACGAGGAGCAGAGTGTTTATCGTTTCATCATCGCCGCCTCCAAGCGTGCCAGGAAACTGCAAGCCGGAGCGCGCCCGTTGATTTCAACAACCTCCCGTAAACCGACCAAAATCGCAATGGAGGAGATTCGGCAAGGGAGCGTCGAGGTCGAGCTGAACCCTGTCGACAAACCGGAAGAAGAAGAGGAAGTCGTGGTGATGGAAGATCCCATCATCTAGAGGCCTGTCTTTTCGTCGCCGGAAATTTCAGATGCTCGGACAGAGGCGTGGACGGAAGTCAACGCTCACGACGCTGCCGAGCGGCTGCTACCGCAGCAGAGCTTCCCGATTCGGCGAGTCCACGAGTAAGAATCCCCAGGGCCGATCTCATGACCGATCCGGCGCAACCACCTAACACTGTCCTTGGCAAGAATGTCCTTGGCAAGAATGTAGGGGGCAAGATTGTTCTCGGAGTAAGTGGCGGAATCGCCGCTTACAAATCCGCAGAACTGGTTCGATTGCTGACCGAACGCGGCTACCGCGTCCCGGTCGTGATGACCGCCAGCGCTCAGGAATTTATGCGTCCCTTGACGTTCGCGGCGCTTTCGGGACAGAAGGTCATCACCGACCTTTTCTCCGACACGAGCGGCGACGCCACCCTGCAAAGCGCCATCGAGCACATCGGCGTAGCGCAAGAAGCGGACTTGCTGCTGGTCGCGCCGGCTACGGCCAACATCCTGGCGAAGTTCGCGAACGGGGTTTCCGACGACTTTCTGAGCACGATGCACCTGGCCTATCAGGGCCCTGTCGTGGTCGCCCCCGCGATGAACACCAACATGTGGGATCACCCGGCCACGCGCACGAACCTGGCCACCTTGCGCAGCCGCGGGGTTCGCGTGGTGGAGCCCGACTCGGGCGCTCTCGCATGCGGCATGGTGGGGCCGGGACGCCTCGCCGATCTCAATTCGATCGTCGCCGCCGTCGACGAGCAGTTGGTTAGATCTCGAGATCTGGAAGGCGAAACCGTGCTGATCACCGCCGGGCCGACCCGGGAGCCCCTAGACCCCGTGCGTTTTCTCTCGAACCGTTCCAGTGGCCGCATGGGTTTCGCGCTCGCCGAGGAAGCCCGCTCACGCGGCGCCCGCGTCGTCATTGTGTGCGGCCCGGTAGCGCTCGATGCGCCTGCTGGCTGTGAAGTGGAAAACGTCACCACGACGGACGAAATGTATAACGCTGTCTTGCGGCGACTCTCGGATGCCACGATTGTAATCATGGCCGCCGCCGTAGCCGACTACCGCCCGGTGAAGGCTGAAGGCTCGAAGATCAAGAAGTCCTCGGCGGCAACATCTCTCGAACTTGAGCCCACGGTGGACATCCTGGCCGAGGTCGCGCGTCTCAAGGGAGAACGTTTGGTGATCGGTTTCGCGGCCGAGACGGACCAGCTTCTCGAACACGCAGGGCAAAAACTGCGCAAGAAGAACTGCGACCTGATCGTGGCGAACCCGGTTGGAGATTCAGCGGCCGGCGCCGGTTTCGATTCCGAGGAGAACCAGGGCGTTCTGCTCTCGGCCACTGGAGAGACGATCGAGCTCCCCCGAAGCTCCAAGCGCCAAATGGCCGAGCGCATCATTGATCGCGCGCTGCAGTTGCGCCCGCTGTTGAAGCCCTCGCGAGTCAAGACCCGTTAGAAACCTCTTCTGGAAAAGTTCTCCGGCTTGCGGAGTAGCGCTCCGGCTTGATCGATCGGTTCGGAGCGCGGACTTCCGTCCGCGCCTCTGTCCGGCCACGGAGGGGTGCCACTGCAGGAGCAACGGAGGAATGGTCTTGGAGCTTGAGATGACGGAAAAGCGCTGCTTCAACAAACTGCGGCCTGCCGGACTGGCCCTTGTCATTCTGGCGACGCAAGGCCTGGCAACGGCAACCCAAGCCACCGTTGCCGCCAACAAGCCAACATCGTCTTCATCATGGTCGACGATCTCGGCCCGGAATGGATCAGTAGCTATGGCGCCGAGGGTATCCAGACGCCCAACATCGACAAGCTGGCCGCCGGGGGGATGAAGTTCACCAATGCCTACTCGATGCCGCAATGCACTCCTACCCGCGTTACGTTGCAGACAGGCCAATACCCCTTTCGCCACGGCTGGGTCAATCACTGGGATGTGCCGCGCTGGGGAGCGGGGTGCCACTTCGACCCGAAGCACAATGTGTCCTTTGCCCGCTTGCTGAAAGACGCAGGGTACGCCACGGCCATCGCGGGGTGTATGCCTGGAGAGATTGTCACGCTGGGTTGCGATTCGCTCCACCCCGGGCTACGATCCGACGCTGCTTCGCGGCTCAGGCGAGCGAAAACCCCCTTGAACACTTGGCTGAAACGCAACAGTTGCTCCTGGCGCCTCAGCCGGTTATCCCCTTCAACTTGCACTCCGCGTAAACGTTCTGTCACAGTCACGCCGAATTGTGAGATACTCTAGTTTGCTGGCTCCGCTAGGGTCCAAGCCCAGCGTCGCGGGTTTTACCGCGGCCGCCGACGGGTATAGGATGTAGAAATTTCAGTAATGCTATGTACTTGCGTAAGACCAGGATCTGTTGTAGTATCGAACTCGAGATCAAGAGTTCGCGGGGGTCGGGTCAGTACACCCGCATCTACGCGAGCCGATTTAATTGAGGATAGGAGTACTGTTACCTGAATTATGCACAGATTCGGCGTAGCCATCGTCGATGGAGTTGTGGCGATAGCGGCACTCGTGTCAACTCAGTGATTTCTCAAGTCGTCTTTTCTGCTGTTTCCCTCCCCGTTTGAGCCGCCTCCTGATCCCGGCAGGGCAAAAGCGGGCTGGCAAGCGGCGTGTTCCCAGTACGTTGCGGCGAGTGCATGAAATTTTATGCATGGAGTGCCCCTCAGCTCAGCGCACCCTCCACCACCGGCGCCAAGCTCGATCCCGGCGGCCCCATCGCCCGCAGCCGTCGCATCAGCCGTTCAAACAGGCCCTTTTCCTGATAATGATCGCTGTAGCTGACACCCGTTCTGCCGGCGTGCCGCCAGATCTTGGCCGCCACGAACAGAAAACGCAGCCGCGCCGTCGCCAGGGTGGTGTGCCGCAGCGTCTCCACGCTGGCCTGGGCTTCGCGGTTGAACAGCAGCAGCCAGCAGTTGAGATTGTAGGCCAGCATGGCCAACTGAAAGTGATTGCGGTTCATGTCAAAGCGGCGCGAGGGATGGGCCGCCAGCCCGGCGTCGTTGTTGGCCTCCTTGATCAGGTTCTCGGCTCCGGCGCGCTGATTGTAAAACCACACCACCGCCGCGATCGGCTCGGCCAGATTGGTGACAAACACGCGGTAGGTGTAAGCGCTGGTGGCGAACAACTGGTATTGCTCGGCCGCGCCGGCCTTGGGCTCGTTTTCGTAACGCAGCGCCAGGAAACGGCAGGCCCGCGCCCAGCCTTGCGGTTGGTAGAGGAATTCGCATTCCGCGTCCGCGTCGGAGCGGGGGGAGGGTTTCCATTCTGCTTGCTGCAAGCGCTCGACCAGGCGCCGCGTTTTGCGCGCCACGATGACGAACTGACAAGCCGCCTTTTCATAGGCCTCCACCGCCTCCCAGCAATAAAAGCCGGAATCGGCCCGCGCCAGGATTTTCTTCACGCCGCCCGGCAAAGTCCGGAAAGCGCTCTCGAGGTGGGCGGCGATCTGTCGGCCCGTGGGCCGGTCGCCGTTGCGCAACCCGCCCATCAGGTATTCGCGCGTCTCGGCCAGGAAGGTCAGTATCGGCTGGTAGCTGCGCTTGCCCTTGTTCTTGGGGTTGTAGCACTTGCGCCCGCCCATCTGGCGGCCGTAGAGGGTATGCACGGTGGTGTCGGTGTCCAGCGTCACCGTCTCCAACTTCACGTGGGCCGCGGCCCAGACTCGTTCCCGCAGCTGGCGCTGAATGGAAAGGATCTGCTTCGCCACGTTGAGGTGCAGCGAGGCCAGAAAGCGCCACAGCGTGGACTGCGGCGGCAGACGCGTCACTTGCAAGATGCCGGTCAGGATGGGGTCGCGAGCGATGAAGCGGAGTTGGTTGAGCCGCGCAAAGCCGACATAGAGGCCGAGCACGAGGGCCAGCACGAACTGGTAGGGGCTCATGGCTCGGGTGATCCGTTTGGTCGTGAGGGTTTCTTCCAGCAGCGCTTGGAAGCCGAGTTTTTCGAGCAGGGTGGCGACGGGCAGCAAGCCGCCGTAGGGAGTCAGATTCTTGCCACGGAAGTGATAGGGCGTGGCAGCCCCGATTTTATTGGGCCGCGGGGCCCTCGCGCCGGGGCCTTGTTTGACGGACCTTCGGGAGCTATGCTGTTTTCATTTGGTAACCATTTGGGTGACCTCCTTGGGGTTGACTGGCGAAGCTGAAATCTTTGCCAGCCTACCTTTTTACCCCATGTTTTCGGGGGTCCCCAAATGGTTCCTGGCGGCTCAGCCCTCACCAGGTGCACCGGCAGTGCATAATTCAGGTGTCATGAAACTTTCCCTTCGACTGTCGCCTGCGGGAGTATTGTCAAGCTTGCTAGTTGTCGCGGCGCTAGGCTGGAGCGCACCGGCGTTCGCTCAAGATCTGAGCTCTACCGGAAGCCCAATCCCGCGTGCCGAGGGCGGAAAGCCTGTCGACCTGGCGCGCCTCACGGCGAGTTCAAACCTCATCGTGCGTGGAAGAGTCCTCAAGGGCGAGCCGAGATGGGTGGGCCGTGTGATCTACACGTTCTATGATGTCGCCGTGCACGAGACCCTGAAGGGCGTGTCCAGTACGACCGTGTCCGTTGCGGTAGCGGGCGGGGCACTCGGTAACGTCCAGCTCATCGTTCCCCAGACGCCGGCGTTTACGACCGGCGACGAGCTTGTGTTCTTTGGCCAACCTTTCGCCGGCGAGAAGTCGACTTTCCGGCCGACCGGAACCGCCGCCGGTCTCATTCCGATACTCTCTTCTGATAAGAAACAAGCATCCGTTGCCCCCCCGTGGAAAGCTTGAAGACTTGGCGGACTTCCTCACTGAAGTCCGTAAGCTTAACGATCGGCTGTAAGGTGTGAGAGCGAATACTGTGAGGGAGAATACTGTGAAGTCGAATACCGTAAGGGAGAATACTGTGATGGCGAATACTGTGATGGCGAAAACAATGAAACAAATCGGCTTTGGTCGACCACTATTAGCCCTAGCTTTGGTCGTAGCTGGACTGGGGGCATTCGCGATTACGGGGTTCCTGACGAGAACCGCAAAAGCGGGAGATAATTTCGACCGCATTACCGCCCTTACTATTTACGACATTTTCTGGGATGAGCAACTGATTGACCTCGGTGATATTCCGTGGCTCCACAACGATAGTGCCAAGCCGGTCGCCGTTGACAAGACCGCATTCGAAACCGCCGTCGAGGCGGGCTTCGATGCCTGGGAGGCTGTGGACGACGTAGGTGTCGACGCGGGGGACTTGCCCCTTGTCCCGACAGTGGCATTGGCGGGCGACACAGTCGTGCCGGGGGCCGACGTGCTGGACGGCGTTAACGTCATCGAATGGAGGGGCCTGATAGCGCCCGGGGTCGCCCTTACGCCGTGCTGGGCCCTCACCGAGCCCACGATGACGGTATCGGACGGTGGGTTAACGGCTATGCCGATCGGTGGAGGGATGACGATCCCCTTCCCCGGAGCTATCGGCGTGCTTTATCCGCGTGGTGCCATCATCGACTGCGGCATCAGTTTCAGCAACGACGCCGCAGTCCAATGGTCGACCGATGGAACGCCACTAACGGCCGAGTTTGATGTTCAGTCGGTTGCGACTCACGAGGCCGGCCACTTCCTTGGTCTTTCGCACTCGACGATCGGTCCTAGCGGGGGCTTGTTGCTGGCGATCGACGCCGATACGGCGACGATGATTCCAGGCGGGCCGGGCGGCCAAATTTTTCTGCGGGATCTTCACGAAGACGACAAGGCTTCGATTCTGCGCACCTACGCGAGGAACGCTGGTACGGGTCCGTTCGCCCAAACCATTGGCGGTCGAGGCGTGATCCAATTTGACCTTAAGAAGGGGTCGGCCTGCGAGGTGGCGACCGGGTTGTCGGTCTGGGCCTATCTCACTTCTGAGGGCTTGTTCGGCCCGAACCGTGTCGAAACTTTCAGCGGTTCCGACCTGCGCGATGGGGTCGGTGGTGAACCAGTGGATGGTTCGGTGACGCTAAACTTACCACCGCTCCCCGGGGGCGAATCGTACACGATCTTCGCCCAAACGCTCGAGCAAGGGTCAGGCGCTTTCTTTTCGGGACGTTACAACGAGACGACGATCAAATTCCAACACGTTGGACAACGAGAATGAGGGGCGCATGTTCGACGGGCTGGCCGTAGTCGATTCGCGCGCCGCGGGAGCGACGGTCGACCTGGGCAACATCGGCATCCTGGATTGCTGGGCGAACGTCGTTGGTTCGGTGATTGACCTCCGCGCCGACGGCGCCACGGCTCCAACGGAGGCAATCCTCGGCGGGCAGATTAGCGTCACGTCGAATTTCGCCAACACGATGGCGACTTCCGGACCGTTTGAGGTGGGCTTCTACTTCTCGACCGACTCTGTCATCGACGCGGGCGACCACTACGCCGGACTATCTTGCTTAGTGTCGCCTCTGGGGCCGGGCGATGTCGCGGTGTGCAATGGTATGGCCAACGTTCCTAACTTGGTCCCGGGCCCTTACTTCGTCGGCGTACTTGTTGACCGCCTGAATGCTGTCGGCGAGACTAATGAATTCAACAACGGCTTTAGCGCGCCGATTGAGGTGATGGGGCTGTTCGGCGACACCTTCAACGCTCCACTGGACCCGGGCGTCTGGACCATCGTTGACGAAGGCACAAGCTTTGCTCCCTCGAACTGGTTTGTGGACAGCGGCGTATTAAGACAGACCAGCAACATCTTCGGAGGAAGCCTCGGAGCCGCCGATCTTCCCAAACCCGGCACGTATCTGCTTGGAGGCGACCTTCGTTGGGACGACTATACGTTTTCGGCCCGCATGCAGACCACGGACGACGATGCCATGGGCGTGATGTTTCGGTATCAAGACGTCGACAATTACTACCGCTTCTCGATGGACTCTCAGCGGGGGTATCGCCGCCTCGTCAAGAAAGTGGGCGGCGTCTTTACAGTGTTGTTCGAAGATGCGGATCCGTTCGTTCCCGGCCAGCCCTATGACGTAAAGGTCGTAACCAGCGGCGCCGACATTCAGATTTCGATTGATGGACTGCAGGTGATTAACGTTAACGATGCCGCTATTGGGGCCGGCAAGATCGCCCTCTACAGTTGGGGCAACGACGGGCTCTCATTCGACAACGTCAGCGTTACGACCGGGGGGGGCATCATGACGCCGCCGGTGGTAATGATTAGCATGCCCGCCGATGGCTCCTCCTTTGCCTCAGGAGCAACGATCACCTTCGAAGGTTCGGCGATCGATGCTGAGGACGGGCCCATAACGGGCAGCCTTTCCTGGAGCTCGGCCCCCCCCGGTTTAACGGGGACGGGCAGTCCGGTTATGGACGTGCTGGCCGATGGTGTTTATACGATTACGGCTTCGGTCACCGACTCACACGGGCTTGTCGATAGCGACGAAGTCACGGTGATTGTCCAAAATGCCAGGAATTTGCTGTTCAGCGACGACTTCAGCAGTGCGCTGACCTGGACCATCTTTGACGAAGGCACAAACTCTGCTCCCTCGAACTGGTTTGTGGACAGCGGCGTATTAAGACAGGCCAGCAACATCTACGGAGGAAGCACCGGAGCCGCCGGTCTTCCCAAACCCGGCACATATGTGCGTCCTTTTGCGGTCGACCCTGGTTGGACAGACTACACGTTTTCGGCCAGGATGAAGAGCACGGACAACGATGGCATGGGCATGATGTTTCGGTATCAAGACGACGACAATTACTACCGCCTCTCGATGGACTCTGAGCGGGGGTATCGCCGCCTCGTCAAGAAAGTGGGTGGCGTCTTTACACTCCTGTTCGAAGATACGTTTTCGTTCGTTCTCGGCCAGTGGATTCAGGTCGAAGTGCTGGCCCTCGGCGACAAGATTGTGATCTATATCGACGGCCAACTATGGAATATCGCCATGGACTCTAGTCTGCCAAACGGCCAGATCGGCCTGTACAGTTGGGGCAACGAAGGGCTGTCGTTCGACGACGTTTTCGTCTTCGAAGACGCTTATCGTATACAGCCGCCGGTAGTGACGATTAGCGAGCCCTTCGATGGCGAAGTCTTTGCCACCTTAGCAGATATCACCTTCGCAGGTTCGGCGACCGATCCTCAGGAGGGGGACTTAACGGGCAACCTTTCCTGGACCTCGGTCCCCTCCGAGTTAACGGGGACGGGCAGTCCGGTTATGCAGATGCTGGCCGATGGTGTTTATACGATTACGGCTTCGGTCACCGACTTAGACGGGTTAGTGGGTAATCAGGAGATCGAGATCACGGTTGGGACCCCGACCCCGCCACTTCTCAACGACACCTTCGACGCTCCACTGGACATGGGCGTCTGGACCATCGTTGACGAAGGCACAAACTTTGCTCCCTCGAACTGGTTTGTCGACCTCGGCTTCGGCGTATTAAGACAGACCAGCAACATCTTCGGAGGAAGCACCGGAGCCGCCGGTCTTCCCAAACCCGGCACGTATCTGCTTGGAGGCGACCTTCTTTGGGACGACTATACGTTTTCGGCCAGCATGGAGACCACGGACGACGATGCCATGGGCATGATGTTTCGGTACCAAGGGTCCGACGATTACTACCGCTTCTCGATGGACTCTCAGCGGGGGTATCTCCGCCTCGTCAAGAAAGTGGGCGGCGTCTTTACATCGTTGTTCGAAGATGCGTTTTCGTTCGTTCTCGGCCAGTCGTATGACGTAGAGGTGATAACCAGCGGCGCCGACATTCAGATTTCGATTGATGGAACGGCGGTGATTAACGTTACCGATGCCGCTTTTGCGACCGGCCAGATCGCCCTCTACAGTTGGGGCAACGACGGGCTCTCATTCGACGACGTCAGCGTTACGACGGGGGGCGGGGGCATCATGACGCCGCCGGTAGTAATGATTAGCATGCCCGCCGATGGCTCCTCCTTTGCCTCAGGAGCAACGATCACCTTCGCAGGTTCGGCGATCGATGCTGAGGACGGGGACATAACGGGCATCCTTTCCTGGACCTCGGTCCCCTCCGGGTTAACGGGGACGGGCAGTCCGGTTATGGACGTGCTGGCCGATGGTGTTTATACGATTACGGCTTCGGTCACCGACTCACACGGGTTTGTCGATAGCGACGAAGTCACGGTGATTGTCCAAAATGCCACCGGGACTTTGCTGTTGAGCAACGACTTCAGCAGTGCGCTGACCTGGACCATCTTTGACGAAGGCACAAACGCTGCTCCCTCGAACTGGTTTGTAGACAGCGGCGTATTAAGACAGACCAGCAACATCTACGGAGGAAGCATCGGAGCCGCCGGTCTTCCCAAACCCGGCACATATGTGCGTCCTTTCCCGGGCAACCCTGGTTGGACAGACTACACGTTTTCGGCCAGGATGAAGAGCACGGACGACGACGGCATGGGCATGATGTTTCGGTATCAAGACGACGACAATTACTACCGCTTCTCGATGGACTCTCAGCGGGGGTATCGCCGCCTCGTCAAGAAAGTGGCTGGCGTCTTTACACTCCTGTTTGAAGATACGTTTTCGTTCGTTCTCGGCCAGTGGAGTCAGGTCGAAGTGGTGGCCGGCGGCGACAAGATTGTGATCTATATCGACGGCCAACTATGGAATATCGCCATGGACTCTGATCTGCCAGACGGCCAGATCGGCCTGTACAGTTGGGGCAACGAAGGGCTGTCGTTCGACGACGTTTTCGTCTTCGAAGACGCTTATCGTATACAGCCGCCGGTAGTGACGATTAGCGAGCCCTTCGATGGCGAAGTCTTTGCCACCTTGCAGATATCACCTTCGCAGGTTCGGCGACCGATCCTCAGGAGGGGGACTTAACGGGCAACCTTTCCTGGACCTCGGTCCCCTCCGAGTTAACGGGGACGGGCAGTCCGGTTATGCAGATGCTGGCCGATGGTGTTTATACGATTACGGCTTCGGTCACCGACATGGAGGGGTTAGTGGGTAATCAGGAGATCGGGATCACGGTTGGGACCCTGCCACTTCTCAACGACACCTTCGACGCTCCACTGGACCCGCTCGTCTGGACCATCGTTGACGAAGGCACAAACTTTGGTCCCTCGAACTGGTTTGTCGACCTCGGCGTATTAAGACAGACCAGCAACATCTTCGGAGGAAGCCTCGCAGCCGCCGATCTTCCCAAACCCGGCACCTATCTGCTTGGAGGCGACGTTCTTTGGACAGACTATACGTTTTCGGCCAGCATGCAGACCACGGACGACGATGCCATGGGCATGATGTTTCGGTACGAAGACGCCGACAATTACTACCGCTTCTCGATGGACTCTCAGCGGGGGTATCGCCGCCTCGTCAAGAAAGTGGCCGGCGTCTTTACAGTGTTGTTCGAAGATGCGTTTTCGTTCGTTCAAGGCCAGTCGTATGACGTAGAGGTGATAACCAACGTCGACAACATTCAGATTTCGATTAATGGACAGCCGACCTTGATTGACGTTAACGATGCCGCTATTGGGGCCGGCAAGATCGCCCTCTACAGTTGGGGCAACGACGGGCTCTCATTCGACAACGTCCTCGTGGAATGATCCAGGGAGATCCCGGGGGGGAGATCGGGGACAAGAACCTGTAAAAGAATTGCGTCTACAGGGGACGAGTCCCGTCTCTTCGAGCGGGTCTATCCCGCGGTCGATTTGCTGCCGAAGCTCTTTCACCCCGTGTCGAGCGGCACCCCTTCCGAGGCTTATGCCTGGCGGGATTGTCACCCAGGGTTGCGCTTCTCTTCACCCCGGGGCTACGATCCGACGTCTCTTCGCGGCTAACCCCGGCTAACCCACGGCTAACCCGCATTTCTCACCGGCTGACGGGCCAAGCACATGACAGGCCCGCCATTACTTCGTTGCGCTTGCTCGCCGTGCTCAACGTACTGTCCGAGTACGCCTCGTTGAGCAACTGGGGGATCGTCAAGCGGCGCGCGCCTCGTACTGACAGGCCTCTCATGCACTTTGCCTCGCCACCCGATGAGAAATGCGGGCTAAGGCGGGCTAAGGCGGGCTAAGGCGAGCGAAAACCCCCTTGAACACTCGGCTGAAACGCAACAGTTGCTCCTGGCGCCCCAGCCGGTTATCATCTTCAACTTGCACCCCGCGTCAACTTACAGTCCGTCGATCGGCGGATTCCAGGAGACCTACCCAGCGTGGCTGACACTAATCATTCCGTCCTTCTTCAAACCGACCTTCCAGGCATAGAGCTCGTAGCGCGCGGCAAGGTGCGCGACATCCATCGTGTCGGGGACCAGCTACTTTTCGTGGCTTCGGACCGCATCTCCGCGTTCGACGTCGTGATTCCGAATGGGATTCCACGTAAAGGCGAAGTCCTCACCAAGCTGTCGATCTTCTGGTTCGACTTTCTCAAGGACGTCGTGCCCACTCACTTCATTACCGCGAACATCGACGAGTATCCGGAATCATTGCAGCCGTTCCGCGACCAGCTCGAAGGCCGGTCCATGCTGGTCAAGCGGCTGGAGATGTTTCCGATCGAGTGCGTGGCACGCGGCTATCTGGCCGGCTCGGGCTGGAAGGAATATCTGCAAACGGGAAAGGTGTGCGGACACGAGATTCGTCCCGGAATGCGCGAGAACGGCCTATTGGCCGAACCGATCTTTACTCCCGCAACCAAGGCGGAAAGCGGCCACGACGAGAATATTTCGTTCGAGCAGGCCTGCGACATCGTGGGCAAAGAAGACGCCGAGAAACTTCGGGACCTGACGCTCGACATTTATTCCCGCGCCCAACAGCACGCCCTGGCTCGCGGACTGCTGCTGGCGGATACGAAGTTCGAGTTCGGCCGGCTCAACGGGGAGATTGTCCTGGCGGACGAAGTTCTCACACCGGACTCGTCCCGCTATTGGCCTTTCGAGCTTTATCAGCCGGGCCGGCCGCAGCAGTCCTACGACAAGCAGTATGTTCGGGACTACCTGGAGTCAATCAAGTGGAACAAAGAGCCGCCTGCCCCCGAACTGCCGCCAGAGGTTGTCGCACAGACCGCCGAGAAGTACGAGGAAGCTTACGTTACGCTGACCGGAGAAGATTTGTAGGGGCCGGGGCGGGAAACTTCGTCGGCTGGAGTCCGACGCTCGCGGGCGTAGCACGCTACGCCCCTACATGAGGCCGGAGAGCGACGCTCGGGCGTAGCACGCTACGCCCTGTTCACTTGCGGACCAACAGGTCGCAGCTTTCTTGCCCTTGCCGAATCGTCAGCGTCAGCTCCTGCAGTTTGACGAGCTTGCCGTTGTAGGCGAAATAGATATAGCCGGCCGAGGGACGGCTGATAGGCTCCTTCCCCAGCGCGTGCAACACGATGATTCTCGGTGGCTGCGAATCGGCATGAGACGGAGTTTTCTTAAGCCGCGGATCCGCGGGAACGGTCTCGGGCAGGGGCCGTTCGCCCTGCGGGTCACCAGGAAACCGATCCCGCCGCGGCCGGCCGCCGACCGAAACGCCTTCAAACTCTCCAGTCCGCCGGTTGACCCTGCCGACCCCAACGATGCCGTTGACGCGGTTGTATTCGGGGTCCATCAAGGATGCCACCACGTACTGCGAATGGAGCGGCGGCTGCGGCCAGTCCAATTTCTTCCAGTCGAGCTGGAAGTTCGTCAGTGGGAATTCGAGCGTGCTGCCTGAGTTCGGAATGGCCGCTATCTCGAAAATCAACGTACCCGGTATGACCTGAGTGCCGAGCGGGGTCGGGAGACTCCGCCGCAAGTAGTCGACGCGCACGCTCCCGCCCTTGAACTCGCACGCATGCGAGTACTCGCTCGCCTGCCTGGGCTCCAGCTCCGAGGCGGGCGATGACACAACATCACTCGCGAGCCACACCAGGCAGATCGCCCATTGGAATGTTGTTCGATGTATTCGCATCAAGTGCCCAAGTTAAGTTTAGCGAACGCTGACCAACCGGGCACCGAGATTTTGGGGAGGATTGCGCAGGCGCGGAGGCCGACGCCGCCCGTCAGGACCCGCGCCAGGCCGGAATGGCCCAACTAACCCGGGCCAGCAACCCGGGACAGTCGACGAGAGTGCCAGCGCCGCAGGCTGAGAGCTTGCGCCACGGTGGTACAATCCGGCTCGCGACATGCCACCGGCCATCAACGCGCAGGACCGACGCGGGCGAACGAAAAAAGTGGATATCGGCGCAACTATTGATCGTGACTAGGGTTCATACCAATGTGGGAGTATCGGCTGCCTTGGAGCAAGACGCCATATTAATGCTCCGAGTCAAGGAGGGAGACGGTCAGAGCTTTGAATTGTTGCTCCAAAAATACCGCCTTCCTCTGGTGAACTATCTGCATCGCATGATCCAGAATCAGCCCATCGCCGAAGAGCTGTCGCAGGAAGTTTTCTTGAGGGTTTATCGCGCGCGCGGAAGCTATGAGCCGACGGCGAAGTTCACGACCTGGCTGTTTCGCATCGCGACTCACCTGGCGCTGAACTCGATTCGGGATCGCCGCAACGAGCGCAATCACCGCAGTATCGCGGAAGAGTCCGAGGGCCGGCAGCCGATCGAGCTGGTGGATCATCGCTCCAACCGCGAGCAGGAAATGCTGACAGAGAGCCGCTTGCAGATCGTGCGCGACGCCATCGCCGATTTGCCCGAGAAGCAGCGGGCGGCCGTTTTGATGCACAAATACGAAGATCTGGGCTACGCGCAGATCGGGGAAGTTCTGGGATGTTCTGTTTCGGCAGTCAAGTCGTTATTGTTTCGAGCCTATGAAATGCTTAGGGTCAGGCTTGCCCACCTGGCCGCGGACCCAAAGGCTCGTTGCGAATGAAGAGCTTCAAGAGGCTAGAAGAGAAGAGGCTGAGAGAGAGGTGTTATGACCCGCGAAAAAGCGTTGGAGATGATAACCAATCCACGCGGCGGGCCTCCGGAGGTGACTCCCGCGTATCGGGAGTTGATGACCTATCTGGAGAGTTCGCCCGAATGCAGGACCGTCTATCGAGAACAACAGACGGTTTGGGAGTCGCTCGATCTGTGGGAGGAGGTGGAACCTTCCGCGGCTTTCGACCGGCGGCTCTTTGACGAGATCGAAAAGCAGCACGCTGGGGCGTCGTGGTTTGCGCGGCTGGTGAACAACTGGCGGCCAAGCTTCGCGGTAGGACTGGCGGGGCTGTTGTTGGCGGCGGCCACGGTTTTGCAGCGGCAGCCCGACGCTGTGGGGAGCGCCGGCATGATGGTTGCCGAGGATGCCGAATACGTCGAAGAGTTGCACACGGCTCTCGACGATATCGAGATGCTGGCTGAGTTTGACTTGCTTCCGTTGGGCGGCTAGCCATGGGGGCTAGAGTAGTGCAAACTGCGATGACCTTCAAGTCGATCGTCGGACACACTAGCCTTGTGGCTTGCCTGCTGGCAGGCCTGGTGTTCGCGCCCCTGGCGCCCTCCGCACAGGCGCAGGGCCGCGCGGCGAACCGTGCGACCAAACGGGTGCTCAAGAAAGCTACTCCTGCCCGGCGCGGCGGTGGCCAGGGGATTGTGCAGCAGGCGCCGCGGGCGCGACCTCGTCCGGCGGCAGCGCGCCGAAATGCGGGCGGCGGCATGATCGAGCGGCTGATGAGAATGCCGGCTCCGCAGCGCCGCCGGTTCCTGCGCGACAATCCGCGTTTTCAACGGCTGCCGCAGTTGCAGCGCCAAAGAATTCAACGGCGCCTGCAAGAATTCGATCGCATCCCCGCCGGCCGGCGCGAAATGTTGCTGGAGCGCTATGATTTATTCGGTCAGCTATCGGTGCCAGAGCAACAGCGCGCGCGCCGCGTCTATCAACGTTGGAGGCAAGTGCCGGCCGGACGGCGCAAGGAGTTGATGACGGAATTCCAGCAGTTGCGTCAAGCAGCGCCGGATGCGCGTCAAGAGCGGTTCTCGGCCGCTGAGTTCGAAAAGCGCTACAGCGAGCCGGAACGGAAACTCCTGAAAGACATCACGGGATTTCTTCCGCCGGGTCCGGTGGACTAGCAGGCGCCACACCGGCTAGCAAAGCCGGCCAGGCGCCGGTTGCCGACACAATTGAGACATCGTCGATCCAGGCTGTTCCGGCGATCTTGTTGTCGAACTTGAACGACGGCCGCCTGACGATCTGGATTTCGATCAGCTCGGTTCCGGGGGGATCGTGAGCTGCTTCTCGATGGTCTTCCAGTCAGATGTGCCGGACACATGCGGTGTGTGGATATCGAGGCGATGGCGCTTGTTGGGGTCGAGAATGCGGAAGCCGATGCCCTGATCAGTCGTAAGCCGTTCGGCGCGGACCCGGGCCTGAAAACGGTAGCGGCCGGGACGCACGACGACTTGTTGTCGAACGTGGCTGTAGTCAAAGTTTGCTTGGCCGTCGAATGCCAGGCGCAGCGCCCAGGAGCCGCTCGGGTTCGGATACCGTTCGCGGGCCGCGACGGCATGGTCGGCCAGCGAGATCCGCCAATCGAGGGGGCTTCCAGATAGTTTGCTATCAAATGCTGCGTTGAAAAGGTTGTTGCCTCCTCGTTTGCCGCCATGCTTGGTTTTCAAAAAGGCTGCCTGGACCGAGACCGCCTGCTGAAACCGGCCGCGGCGGAGTAGCGCTGAAACGTAGTCACCGAGCAGGTCGGGCGTGGCCAGTGAGTGAGCCAGCAGCCATGTCCAAGTTGGTCTCAACGAGTCGTCGGGGTCCGGATGTCGGAGGCCAGGATATTGGAGGTCCCGAAGTCGCGGATCCGGAGGGGGGACTTGAGCGGTTTCCTGACGCACAACTTGGTCGTAGTCGCGGAAGGCAGCCAGGCAGCGCGCACCGAGCTCGAGCGCGGCTTGCCGCTCGCCGACGGTGAAGTGAAAGTTCGCCGCTCGAAGCAGGATTGCAGGTATACGCGGTCCCTGGCTGACGGCCTGGCGAAAACAGTGCCGGGCATCCTCTTCGAAACCGGCTTGCAGGTTCGCCTCGGCCAGATCGCTCCATCGATACGGAGAAGCGGGATCTCTCCTCAGTGCCTCTTGGAACGCGGGCAGTGCGGAGGGAACACCTTCTGAGAAGGGCTGCCAGGCAATATTTCGTGCCTGAGCGGGGAGGCGGTCCCCGCAGGGAAGGTAGCGGCAGAGGGCGGAATCAGCGCGGCCATTGCGCGAGGTCTTGGTGTCGAAGACCAGCGCCACCGCCGAGTATGCGACAAGCAGGGCCCCCGAGGGCGATCGGAAAGAAACGCTTGGCCATGAAGAAGCTGGCGATGGACGGGAAGTGAGAACCAGGGAAGCCGTTCAGAAAAAGGAGACTGACTAGACTGAGTCTCCGAATCAAAAGGCTCCCGTGTGGCTATGGGACCGGAAAACGTTGTTGTACAAAAACGTTGTGCAAGAACAATGTGGGTCCGGCGGAATCGCCGGACCACATTGATTGGATCGAATTCCCTGAAAGAGTGGATTTCTTACTGAACAACTGACCGCGGCTGAGGGCCATCGCCGGTGAGTCCCACGGCGGCGCCTGCCGCACCGGCGGCGCCAATACCAACGGCGAGGGCGATGCTCCCCGCATGAGAGAGAGCGCCGATCGTCCATCCGGCGGTGCTGCCCGCAGTGGCTGCACCTCCACGCTTGCGATCGTCGCCATCATCTTTCTTGCCCGATTTGGGGCTAGGCTTAGGGCTCGGCGCGGGCATGGCGTAGGACCCGGCTGGCAGCAACAGCGGCGCGGCACCGGCTTGGCTGATACGGACATCGCCTCGATGAGCGGCAACAAGAACTTGGCCCTTCTCATCAGCAACGACAAACCAATTCCGGTCACCGTCGTCGGTGGCGCTCACGGTATAGTCGCGCAACCGGACCGGAAGATTGTCCGATCCTACGGCTCCCTTCTGCAAGCTCACGTGGTCTCCGGTGACGGTCACCTTCGAGTTGTCACAAAGCTCGACACGGCCGATTGAGGGCGAAGAGATCAAAGCCGAGCCGGCTGCGTCCGTTGAGATCTGATCGCCGTCTAGAACGGGCCACGACCGGACTCCTGTTGCCTCCAGGGAAGCAGCACCAACTTGGACCGCCCCCGTGCTGGTTATCGTTGCAATGGGTTTGCCCAAAGGCGCAGCCGCCTGAGTGGCCAGGACCATCGCGGCCGCGAGAATGGAAACTTTCGATATCGAACAGAACATGAATTAACCTCCGAAACGGATTCACAGCGCAAAACTTATTGCTCGTGCAAACTTATCTATCGTCACGAAACCATCCGAGATTTACGCTAGCCGAGAAAAATCGTGCTTCCGCTGGCGAGACCAGCTTATCTAGTTGGGGCGGCAACGGCGCCCTTGCGGTCTCGACTCAGCTTAGAGCTAAGCGGTTTCGCGGAACCGAGAGCAGTGGGAGCGCCGAAGCAATGCCGAGGATCCAGGCGAACTGCATCGAGTTTGCGGGGATGTAAAGATTGAAGTCAGCAGCGCTGTGGATCCCGATCGCAACCACGGACCCAATACAGGCCAGCGCAAATGCCGCGGGCTGATCCGGCAGTTTCCGGCGGAACACAATCAGTACCGCGAAAATGCCGGCAACTAGCCAGAGACCCGTCAGCAGACCGATCGGCCCCAATTCCGCGAGCAACTGCAAGTAGTCGTTGTGCGCATAGTCGTCGGTTACCTGTGGCCACGACTTTTTGAACTTGTAGAACGCCGATTGATACGTACCGAATCCGCACCCCAAAACAGGATAAGCGCGGACAAGATCAAGCGTTTCGCTCCATAGCGTAACCCGGCCCTCGCTCAGAAAGCCACCCGTCGAAGCGATCCCCGCGTAGCGAACGACAAAGCCGTCAGGCAACAAGAGAAAGAAGACCGTGGCCAACAGCAGAATCGCCGCCAATGTCACAGTGAGCCTGGCTCTGCCGCTGCCGCGCCGAATGAACGCGAGGGCCGCCATGACCGTGACTGACGTCAAGGCAGCCACGAAACCCGCACGTGAAAAAGAACACAACAATCCGGCGAATATCAGAGCGACCCCGGTGAGGCCGGCGGCAGCCTTTGCTGTCAACAAACCACCCGGAGGCCCGGTTGAGCGAATTCGGTTCAGCAGAAGAGCAACCAAAGCGATCCAGAGCGGCAAGGAAAGCTCCAGCATGCCGGCCAGATGATTGTGGTTGACGTAGGTGCCGGAAACTCCAAGACGCGAGGGCCCGGCAGCCGTCTGAATCACCGCGAGCAGCCCCTCGAGCGAGGCAACAAGAACGAGAGGAACGGCAGGCATCCAACTTGCCCGCCTGAACCGCCAGGTCAATTCCCGTGCGAGCAGCAGCGTCGCAACGCAGCCGAGGAACCGCAGCAGGTGGAATGCAGTCTTGGACGGAGCGACGCTAACGGCAGGCCAGCCGGGGGAGGCGGCGGCAGCAAGGGAGTCTTGCAGCTCCGCGCGCACGGGCGAGACCGTTTCCATCAGCCCCACCGGCAGCGGGACCAGTTGCAGCACCATCACGCCGATTGAGAGCGCCAATGGCAGCCAGGTCGATCTCGGCAGGCAGGGGGCCAGATCGCTTGGTGAAGTGCGCAGCCAGTAGATCAGGGTGAGCAAACCGATCGCGAGCACGCAGACGATCCAATCGCGATCGTGCATGGCTCCCTTGCGAAACACCGCATAGGCCCAGATCAACCCCAGTGCCGCGAGATAGCGGTGCGCGCTTGCGCGGCCCTGGCTGCGATCCTGGCCCAAGAGATGACGCGATCGCTTTTGACTCGGCATACCGAACACAGAGGGAAGTGTTTCCGATTGCAAAGTGGCAGGACGCCGGAAGAAAGGCTCAGCCACAAGACATGACTGAAGGCTGGAAAAGAGTGCGCGGGAAGAAGTCCGCTACCGGGCATCGGAGCAAGCGATCCGGCTATCAGACGGGGACGCTTTGCCGGAGGGGAGCTGGAGCGGCCCGCCCCATGGCCACGTAGTCGAAACCGGCCCGCTGGACCGTTGCCGGGGCGCACAGGTTGCGCCCGTCCAATAAGAGCGGCCGTGTCATGACCTGGCGCAATCGCTCCAGGTCCAGTTCGAGAAACTCGGGCCAATCGGTCAGTAGCAAGACCGCATCGGCGCCTTCCGCCGCCTCGATGGCCGAAGAGAAGAGCTCGATCGCGGGCAGCCGTGCGGCGGCAAACGGCATCGCCTGGGGGTCATAAGCGCGTACCGAAGCCCCCTCCTCAAGCAGTCGCTCGACGACGCTCATCGCCGGAGAGAAGCGCAGATCGTCCGTCTGGGCCTTAAAGGCGAGCCCCCAGACGGCAATGGTCTTATCCTTGACGATCCACATAGCCTTGCGAAGCTTCTCGAGAAAGATTTCCAGTTGACCCAGATTGACGCGCTCGACCTCTCTCAGCAGGCGGAAGTCGCAGCCATTGTCCTCGGCCATACGGACGAAAGCCTGCAAGTCTTTCGGAAAACAGAAGCCGCCGAAGCCGATTCCCGCCCCCAGGAACTTGGCGCCGATGCGCGGGTCGTAACCCATTCCCTCGGCGACCTTCTTGATGTCCCCGCCGACCTGATCGCATAAATTGGCGACGGCGTTGATGTAGGAAATCTTCATCGCCAAGAAGGAGTTGGAGGCATGTTTGATGAGTTCGGCGCTGCTACGGTTGGTCACCACCAGCGGGATTTCCCGTTGCGTTTGAGGATCGGCCGAGGGCGGGCGCCAGGAGAAACTCTGCCGCAGGATAGGCTCATAGATGTCTCGTAGCAGCGTCTCGGCACGTTCGCTTTCCACGCCCAAAACGATACGCGAGGGGTGCAGGAAGTCGATCACCGCCGTGCCCTCGCTGAGAAACTCCGGATTCGAGGCCACCGCGAATTCAACGCCGCCGCGATGATACAGTTGCAGGGTTTGTTCGACCCGCGTTCCGGTCAGGGCCGGAACTGTACTTTTCTCGACGACCAGCTTGTCACTACTTGCCAAACACGCAATCTGGCGGCTGACCTGCTCAAGGGCGGAGAGGTCGGGCTGTCCGGTCGGGAACGGCGGCGTTCCGACGCAGAGAAAAAGCACTCGACCGTGATCGACTCCTTCTTGAAGACTCGATGTGAAGCGTAGGCGAGATTCCTTGCTGTTTCGTTCGAGCAGGTCATCAAGGTGTGGCTCGAAGAACGCCAATCGTCCTTGCTGGAGGGCGTCGATTTTGGTCGTGTCGCTGTCGACACAAACGACCTGATGGCCGATTTCCGCAAAACAAAGGCCGGCTACCAGCCCGACGTGTCCGGTTCCGATGACGGTGAGGTTCATATTACCTGAAGATGGGTATCCGGTTGACTCAGGTAGCCCCAAGATGTAGTATGCCGGCAGATGGAAGATTACCCTCAGAACCTGACAGAATTCGAGGCCCGTTTTAGCAGTGAGGAGGCCTGCCGGGAGTATCTGTTCCGGCTGCGCTGGCCGGACGGTTTCCGCTGTCCGGGTTGCGGTTGTGGAAAGTCGTGGCCTTTGCGAAAAGTGCTGCTGCAGTGCGCTGCGTGTGGGCGCCAAACCTCGGTGACCGCCGGGACCATCTTTCAGGACACGCGCAGCCCTTTGCCGTTGTGGTTTCGTGCGATGTGGTGGGTCACCACCCAAAAAACCGGAGCCAGCGCTTTGGGACTTCAAGGAGTGTTGGGGCTCAACAGGTACGAAACGGCTTGGACCTGGCTGCACAAAATGCGGCGCGCGATGGTGCGGCCGGGACGGGATTTGCTGGCCGGGACAGTGGAAGTCGATGAAAGCTACTGGGGCGGGCTCGAAGAGGGTCTGCGGGGCCGAAACCTGCAAAACAAAGCATTGATCGCAGTGGCCGCTCAAGAGGATGGGCGGGGTATCGGTCGGATTCGCATGAAGAGAATCGAGGATGCCTCGGGCGAGAGCCTGTTGCCTTTCGTGGAGGAGTGCATCGAGCCGGGCAGCGTGGTGCATACCGACGGCTGGCCCGGTTACTCCGGGTTGAAAAAGGAAGGCTACGTCCATCAGGTCACAGTTGTCAGCAGGCAGGAGCAGTCCGCGTCGGAATTGATGCCCCGCGTCCACCGCGTGATGTCACTGCTCAAGCGCTGGCTGCTGGGCACCCA
>CBDCYS010000032.1:0-68760 GCA_965224215.1 Bryobacterales bacterium
AAAGCTCGCCTTACGGATGGATTGTGGACAGATGTAGTAACCGCTCCCTCGCGGTCGCGGCTCGATGGCGCTCTTGCGGAGAGGCTCGGGGCTAGTTGGCCACCTCGGCTTCTTTCTTCGTGCCGATGTTGACGAATGCTGCCTCGATTTTGTCGTTGACTCCGCCTTCGTAGAATTCTTTCGCGACACGGATGGCGTTCTTGATGGCGGTTGCGATTGGAACTTCCGTGGCAGATGATGCAGACGCCTTTGACACCGAGCAGCGGCGCTCCGCCGTACTCGGAATAGTCGACCCTCTTGCGGAAATCCTCGAATGCGCTCCTCGCCAAAACGTAGCCCATCTTGCGGGTCAGATTGGCTTCCAGCGATTCTCGCAGCATCGACTTGATCGTGTGCACGAGACCTTCGCTGACCTTGAGGGCCACATTGCCGATGAATCCGTCGCAGACGACGACGTCGGCGGGGCCGCTGTAGAGATCGCGCCCCTCGACGTTGCCGATGAAATTCAGTGGTAGCCGCTTGAGAACCGGGGTCGCCATGCGGGTTTGTTCGTTGCCCTTGGCTCTTCTTCGCCGATCGAGAGCAGCCCAACGCAAGGATTGTCTCGATGGCACAAGACACGGGAGTAAACCTCTCCATGGTGGCGAATTGCCCCAGCATTTCGGCGCTGCAATCGACGTTGGCTCCGACGTCGATCAGCACTGCCAATGTTTTCTCCAGTGTCGGGAATACCTGTGCCAGCGCCGGCCGATAGACACCCGGAAGCACGCCCATCACAACCTTGCTCGTCGCCATCACGGCGCCGGTGTTACCGGCTGAGATGAGCCCCTGGGCACGACCCTCGCGGACCGTGCGGGCAGCGACCCGAATGGAGCTGTCCCGTTTTTGGCGCAGCCCCTTGCTGGCGCTGTCTTCCATCGTGATGACTTGACTGGCGTGAACCACCTCGATCGGCAGCCCGGTAGTATTGTGCTTCGCCAGCTCTGATCGGACCGCGTCCTCGTTTCCGACCAGCATGACGCCGACATCGTACTCGCGCGCGGCGAGTACTGCGCCTTCGACCTCAACGGCTGGCGCCAAGTCCCCACCCATGGCATCGACGCTAATGGTGGTCATATGGCTTACGATTGCGCCCGGGGCGGGCCCGAAATGGTCGCGAGAGTGAAAGCCGGAAGGAAACGCAAGGCGACCGCTTCAATGTTCCGTTCAGGAGACGGCCGGCTAGTCCTTGTCAACTTCGATGACTTCGCGTCCGCAGTACTGGCCGCATTCGGGACAGACGCGATGCGGCGCTTTCTGGGTTCCGCAATTCGGGCAAAGGGACATCGGTTTGACTTTCAGGAAGTCGTTCGCGCGGCGCTTGCTGGTGCGGGTCTTGGAATGTCGGCGTTTTGGGATTCGGCATAACGGTGCTCTAGTTCTTCAATTGTATATTGCGGAGCGCGTCCCAACGCGCGTCGCCTTGATCCGGCTGGCAGGAACAGGTTCCAACATTAAGATTCTTGCCGCATTGGGAGCAAATGCCCTTGCACTGCTCTCTGCAGAGGCTGCGCATCGGTAGCCACAGCAAGATTTGTTCTCTCCAATACGTCCCTTAGCTCTACTCCCCGGATCTTCGTAAAAACCGATCTCGGTCTCGGTGCTCCGGATCGAAATATCTTCCTTTTCGGCGATTACGCTCATCGGGGAATAGAACAGGTCAAAATTCCCGTCGATCTGAGTCAAAGCCGGTTCCAGGCAGCGAGAGCAAATTCCTTCCATGCTGCCATGCACCCGCCCTTGTATGCGAATTGTGCGCGAACCGCTGGGATCCAACAGCTCCGCTGCTCCAGCCGCGTTCAAGTCCCCAGGCTGCCGCCAATCGCTGCCAGAGAAATCAATGGCTTCGGCTGGCAGAGTTTCGTCGAACGCAATCGTTCGGTGTTCAAGGATAGCAACGTCAAAAAGCACGACCCGAGCCCACCAACCGGCGCAAGTTTGATTATAGCGGGCGTCGGTCTCGGTTGTGATCCGAAGCCATTCGTAAAGCGTCTCTACGTTGCGCCGCTGCTGTCGAACTCCCGTGGCGCCGGGCTCGTTAGAGACCTGCGGCCTTTCGCCCCCGCTACCGGCCCAAAAGTTTCGCAAGCACGAAATCCTGCGCACTGGCGAACTGGCTGGACTTAGAAACACCCTCGATCAAGAGGTGGCTTTCGTGTCCGACTCTGTCGGCTTTTTCCTTCATCTTCACGCCATACACGGGATGGTGAATTCCGTGACTGGCGTCTTCGGACGGGAGCTTCATGTTGTTTCCGTAGGTCATCAACAGTGGCGGGTCGTCCGCTGTCAGATGGTTGTAGGGAGAGAATTCCACATAGAGGTCACGGTACTTCTCGTAGTTCTTGAGCGCGCCTTCGATCGTCTTCTCGCCGACGGCCATGTTGATCATGCGGTGCGTGAGCACATTGGGTCCCAACCAGGGCTCGATGACTTTCGGATCGATCGATGTTTGCCCAACCCGAACTGCCGCAGCGGTAACGCGAGTCGATTCTCGGAGCACGGGGTCATCCGAGTGGGGGTCGGCCAGGTCGTCATGCAACAAGATCCACATCGACGTGCAGGCTCCGGCACTGCCGCCGGTGAGAACGATTCTCGTTTTATCGATGTTCCATTCCACGGCTTTCGATCGAATGAATTGAATGGCCCGCACCGCATCATGGACCGGCGCCGGCAGCGGAACTTCGCCGGTCAAACGATAGTTGATCGCCGCATACGAGATGCCCTTTTCCAGGTAGGGCCGGAAGTTTTCCGCAGGCTGTTTCTTGTCGCCTCCCGTCCAGCCCCCGCCGTGAATGTAGACAAGCAAAGGGCGCGGCCCGTCACCTTCGGCCTTCCAAAAGTCCAACACGTTCATGGCGTGAGGCCCGTAGGAAACGTTGGCGATGGTGGGCGCCGGGCCGGCGTCATCGGCGGCGAGGCCGCAAGTGACGGCGAGTAGTGCGAGCGAGAGGGCGGCTAGCGGTTTCATAGGACAGTCGTTATAGGTCGTGTGCGTCGTTTCGTTTTGGGTTAGAGGCGTACCAACATCAGGACTCCGCCGGAGGCGTATAAGGAGGTTGCTCGCCACGAAGAAAAGTTCCCAGCTCGGAAGCCTCGAATCGCAAACTGATATAGAACGTTCCGAACAGGGCGTAGAGTGAGCTTGCTTCGTCAAAGCGCATTTCGTAGATCAGTTTCTTGAAGACGAGCGGGTCGGGGGCAAACAAGTCGACTCCCCATTCCCAGTCATCGAAGCCGATCGAGCCCGAAATAATCTGCTTCACTTTGCCGGCGTAGCGCCGTCCGATCATGCCGTGGTCGCGCATCATGCGGCGGCGGTCGCCAATCGGAACGTCATACCAATTGTTCTTCTCGCCGCGCTTTTTGTCCATCGGATAAAAGCACAAGTAGCGATGCGGCGGAATTTTAGGCCACAGGCGCGGAGCCATCGCCTGGCTCTGCTCTTCGAGCTTGGCCGCCTCGGCGGCAAGCCACTCCGGACTGCCCGGCGCGACACCTTGCTCGACAAGCGATTCATATAGCTGGACCGACGACTCGTAAAGCCCCATCTCCACGACCGAGACGTAGGACGTGGTCTGCTCGAGGTAGTCGTAGAGCTTGAGTTGCGACAACTTCAGCTCGGCTTCGTTGAGCGCATCGAAGGAGCGCCGAAAGTGAACCAGGACCAGATCGCCCTTGTGTCCTAGCTGCGAGAACAGCGCGCTTCCGCCTTCCTCGTGCTTTTCCATCTCGGCGAAGACGGCGGTGGCTTCATCAACGATTCCTTGTTGGTCGGCATCGGCGAGTGCCTTCCACTGCGGCCAGCGGACGCGGAACATTTGATGCAGCAGGCTCGATCCGTCCATCGTCAGCGGGACGGCAGGCGGAGCGCTTGGCTGGGCTGCGGCGTGGCCGTGCGCGTGAGGTGGAGTAGCGGTTGCGTGAGTGCTCATGGGTGCGGGGTGATTGTCTCCTCCAATCTATCAAACCACGGACATTATCAAATCACTCTCGGTCGGCCACCCGGAATCCCGGCCAATCTCGGTGCAATTGCTTGCTGGACCTACAATAGGACGTCGCGTCTACGAGTAATCGAATTCCATTGTTCGTCGCATGAAAGTGTTCGTCGCATGAAAGCACTCGTTCTATCGGGAGGCGCGGGCTTCGGCGCTTATCAGGTCGGTGCTTGGCAAGCGCTGCAAGAAGCGGGCTGGGAGCCCGACATCGTCGTCGGCGCATCGATCGGCGCCATCAACGGCTTCGCGATCAGTCGTGGCGCCAGCCTCCCGGACCTGAGGGAAATCTGGCTCGATCTTCCCGCGGCTATCCATGCCGCGCAAGGAAAGCGAAAGCTGCTGCCGATCTGGGGTGAGGCGGCCTTATTTCGAGACTGGGTTTACGTCGTGGCGCGCGGGTTTGCTCAGCGCCCCGTGGTCCGGGACTTGCGGATCACCCTCACCCATTTGCCCAGTTGCGGCATTCGCGTTGCGCGTGGAAGAGAGATCACGGAGAAGCATCTGCTGGCTTCCTGCTCGCTTTTCGGCGTCTTGCCGCCTATCTTCGTGGATGGCGGCTACCACATGGACGGAGGGACATTCTGCCGTTTGCCCCTTCGTCAGGCGCTTCTGCCAGACGTCGCGGAGATCGTGGCGGTAGACGTTCTCGCGGTGCCTTCCAGCATTGCGCTTCGCAGGCTGGTTCGCGGGGCGGCTCGCGCCCGCAATGTCCTGCGGCGTGAGCGGCCCGAACCCAGCGACGAAGATTTGTCTGGAGTACGTTTGCTTCGCATCGGCCACCCTCAGCCACTGGGCACGACGCGGCAATGCTTTGAGTGGGACCGGAAGCACTGGGAGGGGTTGATTGAAACTGGCTATCGCGACACTGTGCGCCAGATCGGCTCAAGCTTGTTGGTTGAGCTTGGGCGCCGCGAGATGGTTGTGGCGGATTAGTTGGGTGCGCTTGGGGTTGTGAGAAGCTGCTCGCCCTCTCGCTGACGAGTCGCTCGCGCGCGGGGCTCTGTTTCAATCACGAGCAGGCTAATCTCTGGCGGAACCAAGAATCGCACGGGCAGGATGCTGGTTCCTAGGCCGCTGCTGACAAACAGGTGACGGCCATCCTCGACAATGTGGCCTGCCGCGTAGCGCCGTCCGTAAGACGACGGGACGATCAGCGGACCGAAGAACGGAACACGCACTTGACCGCCATGCGTGTGGCCAGTGATAAGGAGATTCACTCGAGGCGGAACATCAGGGAAAAGATCGGGATTATGCGTAATTGCAACGATGGCTGAATCCTCTGGCACGCCCCGAAAAGCGCGAGTGATATCAGGGCGTCCCTCCCATAGATCGTCGATTCCCGCCAGCCAGAACTCATCGGAGCCACGCCGGATGCGCACCGAGCTGTCCTCCAAGACCTGGATACCATGATGCTCGAGAGCAGTTTGCACCAACTCGGCGTCGAGCCACAAGTCATGGTTGCCGAGTACCGCCCAAACGCCCAGCGGAGCGCGCAATTCGGCGAGAACGGGCGCCAATTTGTTGGGAGGCACGAACTTGCCTCCTACCACGACGTCAATGACGTAGTCGCCGAGCAGCACGATGATGTCGGGGTTCGATTGATTCGTCAGCGCGACAATTTGCTCGAGCTTGTCGAGTCCGTTGAATGGTGAGCCGACATGGATGTCCGCTAACGCGGCGATTCGCAAGCCCGCCAGATTCTCAGGCCAGTTGGGGATTTCCAGGCGGTGCTCGCGCAACTGGAAACTGCTTGGCTCCAGCCAGAACGCCCAGGCCCCAAGGACAGCGAAAACCACGACCGCGACGACAAAGATCTTCCTGAGGTAGCGGTTGCGTCTTGACGGTGGAGTGCCGCTCTCGAACGGCACTTGATAATCGGGGACCTCTGCTGGCGGAGTCAACGTGAAGGCCCGTGCTAGACGTGTATCCTTACGATCTCGGTTTGCACCCTGCCGGTCGGCCCGGCGTCGTCCTCGGAGACGTAACAGTCGATTTCGGTCCGCACCCCAAACTTCGGAAGGTAGACGCCCGGCTCGATCGAAAAGCAAGTGCGCGGGATGATGGGACGCTCGTCCCGCGTTTCGAGATTGTCGATGTTGGCGCCGTTGCCGTGAACTTCCTTGCCGATGGAATGACCCGTGCGGTGGACGAAGGCCTCGCCGAATCCCTTCGCCGAAATGAAGCTCCGAGTCACGTCATCGAGCTGGAAGGCTGGGTACGGCTCTCCGGAACGGATGGCCGCTCGCGCCGCCTCGATCGCCGCATCGCGCCCGCCTCGAACCACTTCGAACACGTTTTGGATGTCGCTGGGGATTTGCTCGCCGACAAAGCCTGTCCAGGTGATGTCGTAGTAGACCGAACGCGGCTGATCCAGCTTCGCCCAGAGATCGATCAGAACGAAATCGCCCGCTTGAATGAGCACGCTCTGCTCCTGGGTCGGAGCGTAGTGCGGGTTGCCGCTGTTGGCATTGACCGCGACGATCGGGCCGTCAGCGGCGATGACGCCGCGATCGGCGAAGCGCTTGCGAATGAAATCCGCGATCGTTAGTTCTTGGACGGATCCGGCGGCGCTAACCTGGCGGCCGATCTCGGCGAAAGCTTCGGCCAAAGTCTCGTCCACGCGCCGGCCGGCTTCGTAGTGGGACTCAAGCTGATCGGCTGACCACCGCGCTTCGAAATACTGTACGAGTGACGCTGAGCTAGCGACCTCTTTTCCAAATGATCGAACCAAGTCTACGGTACCGCCGTCGACCAGCGACACGTAGGGAATCATGCAGTTGGGCGAGTACTGCATGGCGACCTTGGACGCGCTGCGCAGAATGCTTTTCAAATGCTTATGCTGCTCAGACCACGCCGAGTAGCGCAGCCGCTCGCCTGGGAGCGAGTCGAGCTTCCCGTCTTCGATGCAGTGGACGAGCTTAACTGGGTCGCCGTGCGCGGGAATCCAGTAATACCAGCGTCTGGAGACGTGTCCCGCCGCCTCCAATCCGAGGACGTGGTAGGCAATCGGGTCCCGCAGATGGTGGTCGAAAAACAGCCAGCCATCGAGTTGCTCCGTGCGGAGTTGTTCTTGGATTTCTGTTAGGTTCATAGAGGTGGATAGCTTACAAGCCGCGCCAAGTATTCAAGGTAGCAGGGGTAGAGCACCTTCTGCGGACAACGGTTCATGACCCAAACCAATCAGGGCCCCAGCCACAAGTGCGGGGTCGTGGCACCCAACGTGAATCGAAGGAGATGTTTGAGTCGCTTCAGTGGGGTGCGCCATGAAAAATGAGCGAAAACGCGACGTGTTTGTTCAGCGTTCGGTGCGGGGTGGTGACGGACCGGTCACTTGTTTTCCGGGTTCTGAATTGCGCTCTGGGTTCTGAATCGGTCTTCGACTTCAGTTATCGAGAGCCCTATCACTTCAATCACCTTTTGACGGCTCGTCGCACCGCGAACGATGCGGATCGACGCGCGAGGGACATGCAGCAGTTTCGCCAGGAACTCGAGGCACGCCTTATTGGCTTTGCCATCTACGGGTGGTGCGGTCAGGGCGATCTTCCAGCCGCTTTCGGTCTCGCCGACGACGCGGTCTTTCGAAGCGTTCGGCTGGACCCGGAGTGAGATTCGGGTCTTTGTCCCTGACGGTGCGCCCAGGTGTCGTTGGGGTTTCATCGCCGGGCCCGGATTTCTCGCCGCCGCTAACTGGGCCGGCACAAGGCAGCAGGCCGCGGCTTCGTTGCGGCATCGCTGGACGGCTGGAACCTTCGCTTGCGTTCCCGCCTCTATATCGACCAGGATATACTTCACCACTTTGCCCTGGATACATCGTGTCGCTGATCATCTGTCTTGATTCAACTTATGGCTCAACTTGGAGAAATCGTTTGACGCTTGCCAGCCCACTCTGCGTCGCGCTCGTTCTCGGGTGCTTCTTGCCGCAGGCGCTGCGGTCCCAAGCGGAGGTTCTCAGCGAGGTCGTCCTGCAGCAGGTTGCATCGGGATTGTCCCGTCCTACGTCGATCGCTCATGCCGGCGATGGATCTGGGCGTCTGTTCGTGACTCGGCAAGAAGGTGAGATGCATGTCATTGACGATAGTGTCGTCCGGGGCGATCTGTTTCTCGACCTTCGTGGGCGAATCTCCTGCTGTGGAGAGCAGGGATTGCTAGGCTTGGCGTTTCATCCCGACTTTGTTTCGAATGGGTTCTTCTACATCAACTACACCGACCCGAACGGCGACACGGTGGTCGCTCGCTTTCGCGTATCCGAAGATGATCCGAATATCGCCGACTCAGACTCGGAATCCCTCGTCCTAAAGGTGGAGCAGCCGAGTAGGGAGCACAATGGCGGCCAATTGGCGTTTGGCCCCGATGGGTTCCTTTACATCGGCTTGGGTGATGGCGGTCCTGGAGGCGCCGGGAATCCCAACGCGCAGCAGCTCGGCACCCTACTCGGTACGATTCTGCGAATCGACGTCGATAGCGCGGAGCCCTATGCTACTCCGCCGTCGAATCCTTTCGTGGGCCGGGACGAGGCCCGCGGCGAAATCTGGGTCTATGGGTTGAGGAACCCGTGGAGGTTCAGTTTTGATCGGCTGACCGGCGAGCTGTTTATCGGCGACGTGGGCCAGCGGACCATCGAAGAGATCGACCATTTGCCGTCCGGGAGCCTCGGCGGTACGAACTTTGGCTGGAACGTGATGGAGGGAACAACTTGCAGCGACGGCTCTGTTGACTGCAACATTCTTGGCGAGTTCGAAAACCCAATTCTCGAGTACTCCCATGACGAGGGTTGCTCGGTCACAGGTGGATACGTCTACCGCGGAGACACGCTGCCGGGACTGCAAGGCCACTATCTCTTCAGCGATTTTTGCTCCGGCGTGCTCTCGGCCGCGAGGCAGCAGAGCGGCGTTTGGGAAGTAGTCAGCTCCCGGGACACGGGGCTGTCGGTCACCACGTTAGGGGAGGACGAATCGGGCGGTATGTATGTCGCCGGGGCTGGAGGAAGCATTTTCCGCTTGGCGGCTTCCCTGGATCCACCTGAGATCAACTCCTTCTACCCCCGCGGGACCCTCGCGGGCAGTGACGCCTTTCCGCTCCACTTGGTCGGCGCCAATTTTGTTGAGGGCGTCGAGGTTCGCTGGATGGGCCAGATGCGTCCCGTTCGAATCATCGACGATCAGCGGCTTGAGCTTGCTGTTGCCGCTACGGATATTTCGCAACCTGGAATCGCTACAGTCACGGTTTCGAACCCAGCACTGCCGGGCACCGCGGCCAGCATCGAGTTTCCGATCGATCCAACTCCGTCCATCTCGCCGCGTATTAATCCAGGAGGGGTGGTTACCGCCGCCGGCTTCCTCCCTATTCCGCTGGCACCCGGCTCGATTGCCAGCGTCTTTGGGCGAGACATGGCGGCATCCATCGAACTGCTCGGCGGCCTACCGCTGCCGACCAATTCAGGAGGTGCGGCATTAGTGATCGGAGACGGCCTTCAGGTTCCTATTTTCTTTGCAGCGCCCCAGCAAATGAATGTGCAGATCCCTTGGGAAGTTGCATCAGACGCAGAGATGGAGCTGCGAGTGCGCCTTGGCGAAAAGACTAGCGAAGCCGTCGCGATCGCATTGGCGGAACATTCACCGGCGATTTTCACCTTGCCCAACGTCCGGGCTGGTCAGAGAGCCATTCTCGTTGCCAATACCGCGGGCATGGTTGCGGCTCCGCTGGGTTCGGTGCCGGGCGCTCGACCGGTGCGAAAGGGCGGGCTGCTCGAGATCTATGCGACCGGTCTTGGCCCGGTGAGTAATGGTCCTGAGAGCGGCGGTGCGGCGCCGGCCTTTCCGCTGGCCGTCACCGAAACTCAGCCGATAGTCACTATCGGGGGCGTTGTCGCTAGAGTGTTGTTCTCCGGGCTGGCGGTGGGTACAGTTGGGCTCAACCAAATTAACGTGAGTGTTGCTGAGGAGACACCTTCCGGTGATGCTGTTTCTGTAGTGGTTCGAATCGGCGGCCTGGAGTCAGCGCCGGTTCTAATTGCGGTGGAATAGCGGGACCTGCCGAATTGGCGGCCTTGCCGGATACGCTGATTTGCTGACGGGCCGATTTGCTGAATACGTGCCCGTCTGCACACGCTGACCGACTCACTTGGGTTCGGCGCTCTGTTAGGTCAGGATGCCTTTTACCACTTTGCCTTCTACGTCGGTTAGGCGGAAGTCGCGGCCCTGGAATCGGTGGGTTAGCTTGGTGTGGTCTATGCCTAGTTGATCGAGTATGGTGGCGTGGAGATCGTGGACGGAGACTACGTTTTCGACCGCGCTGTAGCCCAACTCGTCGGTGGCTCCGTAGCTGGTCCCGCCTTTGATGCCTCCGCCGGCGAGCCACATCGAAAAACCCTTGATGTGATGATCGCGGCCCAGCAGGACGGGGTCGTCGCCCTGTGACATCGGCGTACGCCCGAACTCGCCTCCCCAGATGATCAGGGTGTCTTCAAACATGCCGCATTCCTTGAGGTCTTTTACGAGAGCGGCCGAAGCCTGATCCACGTAGCCGCAACTCTCAACGATGCCCGTCTTGATTTCGTTGTGGTGGTCCCAGCCGCGATGGTAGAGGTGGATAAACCGTACGCCCTTCTCGGCCAGCCGCCGCGCTAGCAGACAATTGGACGCGAAGGTGCCATCACCGCCCTTGGTGCCGTAGCTGTCTAGAACGTGCTTGGGCTCGTTCGAGAAGTCGACCAGGTCAGGGACGCTCATCTGCATCCGAAACGCCAGCTCGTATTGTGAGATCCGCGTGTTGATCTCCGGGTCGCTGACCCTTTTCCCTTGTAGACGGTTCAGCTCGCCGACCGCGTCGATCAATTCACCTTGCATCTTGCGGGTGACGCCGGCGGGGTTACGAACGTAGTTGACCGCGTCTCCGGCGGAATTGAACTTGACGCCCTGGTAGATGCTGGGCAGGAATCCGGAGTGCCACTGGCGTGCCGCGATCGGCTGGCTTTGAGCGCCGCCTACCGAGGTCAGCACGACGAAGCCCGGCAAGTCTTCGGCTTCACTGCCCAATCCATAGAGGACCCAGGAGCCCATACTCGGCCGCCCGGCGATCTGGAAACCGGTGTTCATGAACGTGTGCGCTGTGTCGTGGTTAATCTGTTCGGTGTGCAAGGAGCGAACGATACAAATGTCGTCGGCAATCGAGCCGATGTGCGGCAGCAGTGAAGTCATATGCTGTCCGCTGTTGCCATAGCGTTTGAAGGGGTGTGCCGGCGCTAACATCTTCAGCTCTTTGCCCTGTAGCTGAGCGATCTGCTGGCCCTTGGTAAAGGACTCGGGCATCGGCTCCCCGTTACGCTTCACCAGTTCCGGCTTGTGGTCGAGCAACTCAAGGTGCGCCGGGCCTCCCGCCATGCATAGGAAAATGACACGCTTAATCTTGGGCGGATGATTCGGGAAGCCGGAGATGCCGCTTTTGGCAGCGAACAGGTCGGGCTTGATCAAGGAGGCTAGGGCGGCGGAGCCCAGTCCCATCGAGGCGCGGCCTAGAAAGGCGCGACGTGATTGCAAGCGGAGTTGGTCGTTGTTTGTCATTTGTTCCTTACCCCAATGATCCTTACCCCAAAAAGTTCAGCTCGTTTCCTTTGAAGCAGGGGATATCTTTCTTGAATCCATGACCGGCTTGCCTCACTTCGGCTTCTTGCCCTCCTCAGTAACGCATCACGAATTCATGCTTGTTGAACAAAGCCCTGGTGACACTCGTCCATGCGGCTAGTTCGACTTTATCCAAGCCGGCCGAAACGGGCGAGATGCCGGTCTTTACCAGCTGGTCGGCACCGACCGGGTCCTCGGAAAAACTCTGCTGGTGGCTATCGAGCAAGCCCAGGAGCACGTCCCGCTCCGCCGTTCCCGCTTCGCGCGCAAACGCTTGCCGGAATGCGAAGTCTACCCTGGCGCCGGGAGTCTTTTCGCCTGAGCGCAAAATACGGGTAGCGAAGGCCCGTGCGGCCTCGACGAAGCTGGGATCGTTGAGCAGAACCAGCGATTGCAGCGGCGTGTTCGAGATGGGGCGCTCGGCGGCGCACTCCTCGCGCGACGGCGCGTCGAATGCCATCAACGAGGGGTGCAAGTACTGCCGCTGCCAGTGCGTGTAAACGCCGCGCCGGAACTGATTCGGATTCAAATCGGCTTCATAAATCCGCTTGGGAAAATTCAATTCCTCGTAATAACCCGCCGGCTGATAAGGCTTGACGCTGGGTCCACCGATGGTGCGGTTGAGCAGGCCGCTGACGGCCAGCATGTTGTCCCGCACGAACTCGGCATCGAGACGCGCCATCGCCTGACGCCCGTAAAGGCGGTTGTCGGGATCGGTTGCTAACAACGCTTCCGTCGGCTCGCTCGAGCGGCGGTAGGCGTCCGAGAGCAGCATGGTTTTGACAACGTGTTTGACATCCCAGCCGCTTTCCATGAACTCGACCGCCAGCCAGTCGAGCAACTCCTGATGCCCGGGCGGCTCGCTTTGCGACCCCACGTCATCGAGGACTTTCGATATCCCACTTCCGAAAAACATCTTCCACAAGCGGTTCACAAAGACCCGCGCCGTCAACGGATTGTCGCGATCGACCACCCAGTCGGCGAGATCGAGCCGCGTGAGCCGTTTGCCGTTGGTCTCCAAGGGGTTGATGAAATGTGGCACCTGCGGCTCGACGATCTCTCCTGAGTCGTCCATCCAATTACCGCGCGAGAGAATGCGAATTTCGCGCGGCTCGACCGATTTGGCAATCAGGGATTCACCGGCGTGGTCGAGCAGGGTCTTTTTACGCCGTTCGAGGCGCCGAATCTCGGCCCAGTTGGAGTTGTTTGCAGTGAAGTCTTGAAAGACCTCTGCTAGCGCTGCGTTCTGGGAATCGCTGCGGCGGCCTTGGACCAAAACAGCCTCACGAAGCTCATCGGAGCTGGGTAGCTCGGGGAACTCGGCGTCGGTCGCCAGCAGCCGCACCTGCCCCCCGATGTTGTTGTCGCGCCGGCCGTAGAAGATCACAGTTATGCGAAGCTTTTCACCTGGTTTCGGTTTGATTGCTTGCGCCAAGACAAAGACGGCCCGGCGCGAAGTTTCGCTCGGCTCTTCCACCCAACTGCCCCGCCATCCGCTGTGGAAATTGTCGTCGAGCGCATCTCGCAGCATCGACTTGGGCTCTTCGCGGTCAGGCAACAACGCTCCGAGCGAAACCCGCAAGGGCCACTCTTCGCGGCCTAGCAGGCGGACTTCAAACTCGCTCAAGTCGAACTGCGCGAAGTCGGCGGTCGGGAACAGCTCGAGCGCCAGGGCCGAGACGGTTTGTTCGCCGAGCTCAACCTCCATTTGATGGACCGACTTGCGCGGTTTCTTCTCGTCGTCGGTCACGACCACTCGTACGATGCCGTCCGCTTCTTCTCGAAGATCGTAGAGTTCGCACTCTTCTTGGTCGAAGTCCGGGTGCGCGCAATCTTCCCAAACGCGCTCTGGATCGAGCAGGCGCCACTGCAGCAGATCGTCCTTCAAGTATTTGGCGAAGCGGTCAAGCTGCTTTGATGTCGCTTCGAGCTTGCCGGCGCCGCTTTGGCGCAGCTCGGCCAGTTCCCGGTCGATGCCTTCCATTTCGGCTTCCGACTTCAGCGACAGTACGCGGACATGCGAACCCCAATCCGCAGTGCCCTCGGCGACTCCCTTTTCCTCAATGTCGGCGAAGAAGGCCCCCATGGAGTAGAAATCTTTCGCCCAGAAGGGGTCGAACTTGTGGTCGTGACATTCCGCGCAGCCCATCGTCGAGCTGAGCCAGACAGTCGAGATGTTGCGCACCCGGTCGGCGACATATTTCGCGAGGTATTCCTTTTCCTGTGAGCCGCCCTCGTTTGTCATGCGGCTGAGGCGGTTGTAACCGCTGGCGACGAGTTGCCAAGGGGTCGGGTCGGGCAGCAGGTCGCCGGCCAACTGTTCGCGCGTGAACTCGTCGAAGGGCTTGTTTTCGTTAAACGAACGAATGACCCAGTCGCGGAATGAATAAATGTTCATCGCGGTGTCGCCGTGGTAACCCACGGTATCGGCGTAGCGGACCAGGTCGAGCCAATGAACCGCCATCCGCTCGCCGTAGTGAGGTGATTCGAGAAGCTGATCCAGCAGCTTTTCGTATGCGCCGGGTGATTTGTCGTCCGCGAAAGTGTCGACGAGTTGCGAGGAAGGGGGAAGTCCGGTGAGGTCGAAGCTCAGGCGGCGGACGAGGGTTCGCCGGTCGGCTTCGCTCACGGGCTGCAGCACCTTTTCTTCGAGCTTGGTGTTGATGAAGTGATCGATGGCGGACGCGGCAGTTGGTGTCTGCGGGCGCTCTGGTTTGATGTAGGCCCAATGTTGCTCGTACTCGCCTCCCTGCTCGATCCACCGGGTGAGGAGGATTTTCTGTTCTTCGCTGAGTTTCTTGCCGCTGAACAGCGGCGGCATCACGCGAGCTTGATCGTTGGCGTGGACGCGTTGCAACAATTTGCTGGCATCCGTATTTCCCGGTTTGATTGCACCTCGCTCGATGGCCACTTCACGGCGGTCCAGCCGCAGAGCCGCCTGCCGTGCATTGGCGTCAGGTCCATGGCAGCGATAGCAATTTTCCGACAGGATGGGCCGGATATCGCGGTTGAAGCGGATGGTTTCGGCTGGCAGGGCGGCGCTTAGCGCGAGGAGGAGAAAGGCTAGGCCGCAGGGGGTTGATTTTCGTTGGAGTCGCGGGAGTGATGATCTCCGCTGGAAGGGTTGGTGAACGGCGGGCATGTCATTCGTAGGATAGCAATGGACCTTAGTGGTTCGTCGTTTGAGCTTGAACGGAACGGGTGCTCAAGAAGCACTTCTCCGGTTTGGCAACCGTACGGCCATGTGGACGGGCTGGTTCAACGGAGCGCCGTTGCACAGGATCTAGCGAGACTGGCGCTCCACCGCCGAGTCGGAGGCATCAGGTCCTAAGTGGCTTTGTTAGAGTGTGTTAAGAATCATAGGTCCCCCCGATTGTGAGTGCGAACGAGATTTCGCGACAGTTAAGTGGGGGCGAGCGCTAACGCATTCTTGTAACTGGGTTTAGGTCCTACTCGCGGTCGCGAAACTCTTCGTACCAGTTCTGCACCACGCGGATCTTCGCCGGATCGCCGCCTTCTACCGGCTCGGGTAGGACGAAGCGTTGGCCGTCGGCCGAGACGTCGTAATGGTGGGAGTCCCCGTCTCGGAGAAGGTCGGCCTCAAAAAGCCTCGTGGTCCCTTCGACCGCGAAATCCGGCTTTGTGCGAACAGCCGCCGCGACCAGGGTCTTTCCCTCCACGTAATACAATTCCGAACCGTCACGGCGCCAGCGCGGCTGGCGCCCACCATTCGTCGACACGATCCACTTGCGGTCAGCATCGGGAAAGCGTGTCACGTAAAGCTCCTTGCGGCCGGACTCATCGGACACATAGGCAACGAACCGCCCGTCAGGGGAAAACTGCGCCGCGCGAATGCCGTAGGGGCCCTTGAGAAACAAGACCTCCTCGAAGCCGGAACCGTCGGATTTGCGGCGCAAATACCGAAGCTCGCCCAGATTTGCACGGAGAAACAACAGGTGCTTACCGTCCGACGACCAATGGGTTGCCGCTTCCAACAAAGCCGTTTCAATCAACGGCGCTTCCTGTCCTCGGCCGTCCGAAGAAATGTCGTAAACGTCGATCCCTTGATTGCGGGTCGTGTTGAACCTGAATTATGCACAGATTCGGCGTAGCCATCGTCGATGGAGTTGTGGCGATAGCGGCACTCGTGTCAACTCAGTGATTTCGCAAGTCGTCTTTTCTGCTGTTTCCCTCCCCGTTTGAGCCGCCTCCTGATCCCGGCAGGGCAAAAGCGGGCTGGCAAGCGGCGTGTTCCCAGTACGTTGCGGCGAGTGCATGAAATTTTATGCATGGAGTGCCCCTCAGCTCAGCGCACCCTCCACCACCGGCGCCAAGCTCGATCCCGGCGGCCCCATCGCCCGCAGCCGTCGCATCAGCCGTTCAAACAGGCCCTTTTCCTGATAATGATCGCTGTAGCTGACACCCGTTCTGCCGGCGTGCCGCCAGATCTTGGCCGCCACGAACAGAAAACGCAGCCGCGCCGTCGCCAGGGTGGTGTGCCGCAGCGTCTCCACGCTGGCCTGGGCTTCGCGGTTGAACAGCAGCAGCCAGCAGTTGCGATTGTAGGCCAGCATGGCCAACTGAAAGTGATTGCGGTTCATGTCAAAGCGGCGCGAGGGATGGGCCGCCAGCCCGGCGTCGTTGTTGGCCTCCTTGATCAGGTTCTCGGCTCCGGCGCGCTGATTGTAAAACCACACCACCGCCGCGATCGGCTCGGCCAGATTGGTGACAAACACGCGGTAGGTGTAAGCGCTGGTGGCGAACAACTGGTATTGCTCGGCCGCGCCGGCCTTGGGCTCGTTTTCGTAACGCAGCGCCAGGAAACGGCAGGCCCGCGCCCAGCCTTGCGGTTGGTAGAGGAATTCGCATTCCGCGTCCGCGTCGGAGCGGGGGGAGGGTTTCCATTCTGCTTGCTGCAAGCGCTCGACCAGGCGCCGCGTTTTGCGCGCCACGATGACGAACTGACAAGCCGCCTTTTCATAGGCCTCCACCGCCTCCCAGCAATAAAAGCCGGAATCGGCCCGCGCCAGGATTTTCTTCACGCCGCCCGGCAAAGTCCGGAAAGCGCTCTCGAGGTGGGCGGCGATCTGTCGGCCCGTGGGCCGGTCGCCGTTGCGCAACCCGCCCATCAGGTATTCGCGCGTCTCGGCCAGGAAGGTCAGTATCGGCTGGTAGCTGCGCTTGCCCTTGTTCTTGGGGTTGTAGCTCTTGCGCCCGCCCATCTGGCGGCCGTAGAGGGTATGCACGGTGGTGTCGGTGTCCAGCGTCACCGTCTCCAACTTCACGTGGGCCGCGGCCCAGACTCGTTCCCGCAGCTGGCGCTGAATGGAAAGGATCTGCTTCGCCACGTTGAGGTGCAGCGAGGCCAGAAAGCGCCACAGCGTGGACTGCGGCGGCAGACGCGTCACTTGCAAGATGCCGGTCAGGATGGGGTCGCGAGCGATGAAGCGGAGTTGGTTGAGCCGCGCAAAGCCGACATAGAGGCCGAGCACGAGGGCCAGCACGAACTGGTAGGGGCTCATGGCTCGGGTGATCCGTTTGGTCGTGAGGGTTTCTTCCAGCAGCGCTTGGAAGCCGAGTTTTTCGAGCAGGGTGGCGACGGGCAGCAAGCCGCCGTAGGGAGTCAGATTCTTGCCACGGAAGTGATAGGGCGTGGCAGCCCCGATTTTATTGGGCCGCGGGGCCCTCGCGCCGGGGCCTTGTTTGACGGGCCTTCGGGAGCTATGCTGTTTTCGTTTGGTAACCATTTGGGTGACCTCCTTGGGGTTGACTGGCGAAGCTGAAATCTTTGCCAGCCTACCTTTTTACCCCATGTTTTCGGGGGTCCCCAAATGGTTCCTGGCGGCTCAGCCCTCACCAGGTGCACCGGCAGTGCATAATTCAGGTACCAATCGGCAGGTCCGGCAATTGATTTGGAAACGATGCCGTGCCGTTGCTCACGAAGGTCACTGCAAGTTGACGATAGAGCGTGCCGCGGACCGCGGCAGCCGCGGCGCTTGGCGCCGAAGACATTGTTGGCCCGCTAGCGGTACCAGAGTAATAACTTAATCACCAATTCCCCAGTGGGGCGGAAGTACAATATCAACATGCGTCCTTGGTACCAGAACAACGGGATATTTCTGCTGGTGTGTCTGCTGTTGCCGCCGGCGGGTTTGGTCGTTCTCTGGTTCCGTCGCGACTTCCGGGTCATTCGGAAGATTTCGTTTTCGATCGGCCTGCTGACTCTCACTTTTTTCCACTTGTTTACGTTCTATGGACTGAGGGTTGAGATGGCCGGCAGTGGCGCTGCGCCGATCTTTACATTTCACAATCCTGATTCACACTTTGACGAGATCGAGCAACGCCAACGAGTCGAGCCCGGTACGGTGGAAGCGGCTAGCCGTCCGTCGATCGAAGGCGGGGCCTACTGGACTGATTTTCGCGGCCCCAACCGCGACGGGCACTACCAAGAACACCCGATCAATACCACCTGGAAGGAAGGACGGCTCCCCGAGCTTTGGCGACAAAGCGTCGGCGGCGGCTATGCGTCCGTCGTGGTGGCGGAAGGACGCGTATTCACCATTGAGCAGCGCCGCGACCATGAAACCGTCGCTTGCTACGACCTCGGCTCAGGGAAAGAGCTTTGGACTCACGCATGGAAGTCTTTGTTTCAGGAAAGTCTTGGGGGAGATGGACCGCGCGCGACCCCTACCTGGCACGAAGGCAGGGTCTACGCCCTTGGGGCGGGCGGCGATCTGCGGGTACTCGATGCGGCGGCCGGGAGGCTCATTTGGGAAAAGAATATTCTCTCTGACAATGGCGCGTCGAACCTCACATGGGCGATGTCCGCCTCACCGCTGATCGTGGACGAGAAAGTCCTTGTGCAGCCTGGTGGTCCGGGTGGCCGCTCGCTCGTGGCCTATCACAAAGACACCGGCGAGCCGATCTGGAAATCGCTGGACGACAAGCAAGCCTACACCTCCCCGATGCTGGTGACGCTGGCGGGGAGGAGGCAATTGCTGGCCGTCAGCGCCGAGCGCCTCATGGGGCTATCCGTGGACGACGGAGCGCTGCTGTGGGACTACCCCTGGACCACTTCCTACGATGCAAACATTCCGCAACCCTTGCTTGTCGATGAAAACACGGTATTCGTTTCAGCGGGCTACGGGCATGGTTCCGCGTTGGTGAGGGTCAGCGAGGACAGTGGCGCTTTCGCGGCCGCCGAAGTTTGGAAGAACAATCGCATGAAGGCCAAGTTCAACCCGCCGGTCCTCTACGAGGGGCATGTCTACGGATTGGATGAGTCCATCCTGCAATGCATTGACGTTCAAACCGGTGAGCAAAAGTGGAAGGGCGGACGCTACGGCTACGGCCAGGTGCTGCTGGCCGACGGTCACCTGATCATCGTGACCGAGCAAGGGGACCTCGTCCTGGTTAAAGCCACTCCCGAGTGCCACGAGGAGCTGGCTCGTTTCTCCGCGATCAGCGGAAAGACCTGGAACAACCCGGCGATTGCCGATGGGCGGTTGATTGTCCGCAACCAAACCGAAATGGCTTGTTACGACATTTCCGGGACTTAGCCCGCTTTTCTCACCGCGTGGCGAGACGAAGTGCGTGAGAGGCCTGTCAGTACGAGGCGCGCGCCGGTTGACGACCCCAGTTGATCAACGAAGCGTACTCGGACAGTACGTTGAGCACGGCGAGCAAGCGCAACGAAGTAATGGCGGGCCTATCGCGTGCTTCGATCGTCAGGCGGTGAGAAATGCGGGCTAGGGGGGGCTAGGGGGCTCGTCGTGCCTGAGACTGCGTCGCTGGTATCACTCTGCGTTACTGTGCACTTGCCTTGGCGGGCTGTGTCATCCGGGGGCATAGTTTATTGAATGCTATAATCTAGTTAACTAGTTAGTTTACTTCTAGGTCAACATCATGATCCGAGTCAATGTTCACGAAGCCAAAACCCACCTCTCTCGCTACCTGGAACGCGTGGCCGGGGGCGAGTCGGTCATTATCTGCAAGCGAAATATTCCGGTTGCCGAGCTGCGTCCGATCGTCCAGCCGCCAAAGAAACTGCGGCCATTGGGGCTGGCAAAGGGCCAGTTCGAGGTAGGGCCTGAGTTCTTCGAGCCATTGCCTGATGACTTGTTGAGGGCTTTCAACGGCGAAGATGAATGAAGCTCTTGCTCGATACATGCACTTTTCTTTGGATTGCACTGGACACACCCCAACTCTCAGATACGGCCTCGCGTCTGTTTCGTGACCCGAGTAATCAGGTATTCCTTAGCGCTGCCTCGGCATGGGAGATAGCTGTCAAGTCCGGACAAGGTCGATTGTCATTGCCGCAAGCGGCTGGAAGGTTCATCACAGGGCAAAGAATGCTTCACGAGATCGAGTCCTTGCCGATCAGCGAGGAAGCGGCGCTCCAAGGGGAGCGGTTGCCGCGCATTCACGGTGATCCGTTCGACCGCATTCTCGTTTGCCAGTCAATTGTCCACGGTATGACGATCTTGACACCGGATGAAGCGATCAGCCAGTACGCCGTGCGCGTCGCTTGGTGAGTTGGTGTAGGACAGCCCGGCGTCGATTGCGATCCGCCGGGTAGGTCACGAGCACGGCTCACTCAAGACAAAAGGCTTCTAGCGGTACGAAACACCTCCAACATCATCTCTTTCGTGAGGCGTCCGGTTTGCGTGTTCTGGCGGCTGGGATGATAGGAGCACAGCAGAGTCGGCAGACAATCCGCCGGCCGGTGACAAGCGGCGTGCGCGAACGGGTAATCGGCTCTCCGCTTGATCGAGCCCTCTTTCAACAGGACACCCAGATACGAATCGAGGGCAAGCCGACCCAGAGCGACGACCACTCTGGCTTCGCTGAAGAGCTTGACCTCTCTTTCAAGATAAGGTTGGCAAGCCGCGAACTCTGCGCGGGTCGGTTTGTTGTCCGGTGGTGCGCACCGGACGGGCGCCGTAATGTAGCAGTCGATCAGTTGCAGCCCGTCTCCCTGATGCGTAGCCTCCGGCTGCGAGGCAAATCCGGTTTCGTAAAGAACCCGGTAGAGGAAATCTCCTGATCCGTCACCCGTGAACATCCTCCCCGTACGGTTCGCGCCGTGCGCCCCCGGAGCCAGGCCGACGATCAGCAAACGGGCGTTCGGGTCCCCGAGCGAGGGAACCGGCTTCCCCCAATAGTTCCAGTCGAGATAGGCCCGCCGCTTCTCAGTAGCGACTTTGCGGCAATGAGCGATCAAGCGGGAACATCGTTCACAGGCGACCACCTCCCGCTGAATCTGGGCAAGCGCACTTTTGCGATTCATGGTCTGGCTGAACTCCCGGGTTTGTCAACGTCCGAGTGTGGCAACCTCCTCAGGATAGCTCGGCAGCCATTGGGTGGCAGCCTGCTTACGCACGCGAGCCCCACCCCTGGCCGGACTGCTTGGCGGCTCAGGTGATTGAAAACGAGGCTAGAGCACGGGCGGTCGACCGCCGGGAGCCCATGTCTGCAATACGTTGTTTGTAATACGCAATACTCCATTTAGTCTTCAGGCTACGATTTTGGCAACCGAAAGCGTTACTGGGGCATCAACAGGATTGAGTGTAATACAATCCGATTATTTAAGTAAGACTTTACAACGATAACATCATGTTTTATGATTACTATATAGCAACTAAGGAACGGAGGCTACCATGAACTTGATTCGATACAACCCGCGAGGGCTCACCCCTCGATTCCCTCTTGATCGCTGGTTTGACGACTTCTTCAGCGCCCCCAATGCTGAGCCGAATGGCGTTCGCCCTTGGTCCCCTGCAGTAGACATCGAAGCGTCCGATAAGGAGATCACACTCAAAGCAGACTTGCCGGAAGTTGACGAGAAGGACCTGTCGATTAAGGTAGAGGACGACGTCCTCACTCTTGAGGCTGAGCGTAAGTTCGAAAACGAAACCAAGAAGGAGAACTACCACCGCATCGAGCGCGCCTACGGGTCGTTCCATCGTCGATTTACTCTTCCCGAGGGCATTGAAGTTGACAAAATCAAGGCGGCCTATGACAAAGGTGTCTTGAAGGTGACGCTACCCAAGTCGCCCGAGAGGCAGCCGAAAGTACGGCAGATCAGTGTCGGTTGAATACCATTAAGGCAGGCCGTCATCGGGCGGCCTGCCTCTGCCGATAGACCAACAGAGCCGCGCCCGCAAGGATGTGGTCAGGGTGCCGGGGCTGCCATCGGAATGCTCACTGTCAGGGTGACGTCCTGACTGGACCGCACCCTTGTGGGTGCGGCTCTGTTTAGAACCAACTTGCTGAGAGTGGGGCGTGCCAAACGGAGTAAAGCCATGACTCGATTCGACAAATTCACGCAGAAAGCCCAGGAGGCGGTGCAGCAGGCTCAGGTCATTGCCGGCGAGAGCAATCATCAGCACATCGCTCCGCTGCACCTGCTGATCGCCTCGGTCGAGCAGACAGACGGTATCGTTCAGGCGGTGCTTTCGAAGCTCGGTGTTCAACCGGGTGGGATTGCCAAGGAAGCCCGCCGACAGCTCGAGTCGCTGCCGCAAGTTTCCGGTCCGGAATCGCAGGGCGGAATGTACATGGCGCCCGCGCTCAACGAAGTCTTTGCTCAAGCACAAAAAGAGGCCGACCAATTCAAGGACGAGTATGTTTCGACCGAGCATCTGCTGCTGGCTCTTAGCCGCCAAAAACACGACCCGGCTGGAAAGCTGCTGGAGAAGGCAGGAGCGTCTTCCGAGGTGATTCTCAAGGCGTTGGTCGATGTCCGCGGTACCCAGCGGGTGACCGATCCGAACCCGGAAGCGAAATATCAAGCGCTGGAACGGTACGCACTTGATCTGACCGAGCGGGCACGGCAGGGCAAACTCGATCCGGTGATTGGCCGTGACGAGGAGATCCGGCGCGTCATGCAGGTGCTCTCGCGGCGTACAAAGAACAATCCGGTCTTGATCGGCGAGCCCGGTGTCGGCAAGACGGCGATTGCAGAAGGACTTGCCCAGCGAATTATCAACGGCGACGTGCCGGAATCACTGAAAGACAAGCGTCTGATTTCGCTAGATCTAGGGTCGATGGTGGCGGGGACGAAATTTCGCGGTGAGTTCGAAGACCGCCTCAAAGCCGTCCTCAAGGAAATCGAAGAGTCCGACGGCGGCATCATTTGTTTCATTGACGAGCTGCATACACTCGTCGGAGCCGGCGCGGCCGAGGGTTCGATCGATGCCGCCAACATGCTCAAGCCCGCCCTGGCCCGCGGGCAACTGCGCTGCGTTGGCGCTACCACACTCAACGAATATCGCAAATACGTTGAGAAAGACGCGGCGCTCGAGAGGCGTTTCCAGACGGTGTTGGTGGATCAGCCTAGCGTGGAAGACACGATTGCGATTCTTCGCGGCTTGAAGGAAACCTACGAAATCCATCACAGCGTGCGCTATAAGGACTCTGCACTGGTTGCGGCGGCGACCCTTTCCCATCGCTACATCAGCGACCGCTTCTTGCCCGACAAGGGGATCGATCTGATCGACGAAGCCGGTGCCGCACTGCGTATGCAGATCGACTCGGTTCCTGTTGAGGTGGACCAGATCGACCGCCGCACGATGCAGCTTGAAATCGAGAAGCGGGCGCTGCAGAAAGAGTCAGACCGGGCCTCGAAAGAGCGCCTTCGGGTCATCGAAAACGAGCTGGAAACCCTGCGCTCCGATTCGGCCGGGCTGCGTGAACGTTGGCAGCAAGAGAAAGAGCTGATCACTGCAGTCAAGTCCCTCAAAGAGAGGCACGAAAAATTGCGTAACGAGCAAGAGGACGCTACCCGCCGTGGCGACCTGCAGCGCGCCGCCGAGATTCGCTACGGCGAGCTCGTTGAGTTGGACACGCAGCTCGGCGAGGCAACGAAGAAAATCGAAGAACAAACTAGCGACAGCAACCTGCTACGCGGCGAAGTCGACGAAGAGGATATTGCAAAGATCGTAGGGAAGTGGACCGGGATCCCCGTCTCGCGCATGCTTGAGGGCGAGATGCAAAAGCTGGTTCATATGGAGGATCGGCTGCGAAAGCGCGTCGTGGGTCAGGAAGAAGCTTTGTCTCATGTCTCGAATGCCGTTCGTCGCAACCGCGCGGGTTTGAGCGACCCCAGCCGTCCCATCGGCACGTTCATCTACTTGGGGCCGACAGGCGTGGGCAAGACCGAGTTGGCGCGAGCGCTAGCCGAGTTCCTCTTCGACGACGAGAAGTCGATGATTCGGATCGACATGTCCGAATATATGGAAAAGCACGCCGTGGCCCGTATGATCGGCGCGCCTCCGGGGTACGTCGGCTACGAAGAAGGCGGGCAGTTGACCGAGCATGTTCGGCGCAGACCCTACTCAGTAGTCTTGCTCGATGAGGTAGAGAAAGCCCACCCGGACGTCTTCAACGTGCTGCTGCAGGTGCTCGACGACGGTCGGCTCACTGACGGCAAAGGCCGTACAGTTAACTTCAACAACACGGTCATCATCATGACCTCGAACGTCGGCTCGGTGGACATCAACCGTTTCGGCGCGATCGGTTTCTCGCTGACTCACGACAGCAGCGATTCGAACCGCGACATGCGCCAAACGCTGATGGACCAGTTACGTCGCGAGTTTCGGCCGGAGTTCCTCAACCGCGTCGACGACATCATCGTCTTCAATCAGCTCGGCAAGGAGCACTTGGGCGAGATCTTCAATCTGCAGTTGGAGTACGTGCACAAGCTTCTCGAGCACAAGGGCATCCGGCTTGATGTGACCCCGGCCGCCCGCGAGTTGGTTCTGAAAGAAGGCTATCACCAGGAGTTCGGGGCGAGGCCGCTGAGGCGCGCGATTCAGCGCCTGATTCAAGATCCGCTCGCGCTGAAAATCCTCAACGGCGAGTTTGGCGAAGGCGACGTGGTGATCGTCGACGCCGATGGCGACAAGGCGGAGATGCAGTTCGCCAAGAAGCAGACCATCGCGGCGTAAGGCTTTTCCCCGCGGCGTAACAGCAAGGACCGGCAATCGTGCCGGTCCTTACTTGCCCCTGTTCCAACCCATTCCTCCGTAACGGACGCAGGTTCGCACCACTCCTGTGCTAGCCTGATGACGTTCCCGCGCCGGCTACCGAGTGCTCGGCGTCGGCCTCGCCTCCTCCATGAAAGCGTCGAAATTCCCCGACTCGCTCGTCTTGATTTTCGGCATGATCCTGGCGGCGCAGCTCGTCTCCTACCTGCTGCCCGCAGGCGAATATGACCGCGTCTTAGTCGGCGAGCCCGGACATCAGCGCGAGCAGGTTGCCGCCGGAACCTTTCACGAAGTGGAGGTGGCTTCTCTGCCGCCCTTCGCTTTTCTCACCGCCATTCCGCGCGGAATGGCCGCTGCGGCTGACATCATTTTCTTCGTCTTCATCGTCGGCGGCGCCATCGGAGTTATTCGAGCCACGGGCGCGATCGACGCGCTGATCAGCACGGCAATTGGAAAGTTCGGAGACAGCCCGACCCTGCTTATCGCGGGCACCATGACGTTGTTCGCTCTGGGTTCTTCGACCATTGGCATGGCGGAGGAATACATGCCATTCATCCCGGTACTAGTGGCGATGTGTCTCGCCTTGAAGATGGACGCTATTGTCGCGCTGGGATTGGTTTACGTTGGAGCAGGCATCGGTTACGGCTGCGCCGCTCTCAACCCTTTTACAGTCGTTATAGCCCAAAGAATCGCCGGCTTGCCGTTGTATTCGGGGCAGCTCTTGCGCTGGTCCTTGTTCGTGATTTGCCTGGCTGTGGGCATCCACCATTTGCTGCGCTACGCCAAGCGCTTGTCGGAAAACCCTCAACTCAGCTTGGTCGCCGACGTCGATTTTTCAACCGGATTCGATGCCCCCCAAGAAGTTCCCTTGTCACCGCGCCGCACCGGCATTCTCGTGTGTTTCGCCGCAGCGATCGGACTTTTCGTGTTCGGTGTCGCGCGCTGGGACTGGTTTCTCACCGAACTCGGAGCCGTGTTTTTGGGATTGATGGTGCTGGCAGCCGTGCTGGGCGGGCTGGGTCCGAACCGAGTTGCGCGCGAGTTCGGCAGCGGTGCGGCTGAGCTGACCTCAGCAGCGCTCATCATCGGATTCGCCCGTACGATCGAAGTGGTCATGGATGACGCCTCGATCAAGGACACGGTGATCCACGCGATCGCAGGCAGCCTGGAAAACCTGCCGGCCGCCCTCTCGGCGTCGGGAATGCTTGTGGTACAAAGCGTCTTCAACTTCTTTATCCCCTCCGGCAGCGGCCAAGCGTACGTGACCATGCCAATCATGGCGCCTCTCGCTGATCTGACCGGCGTGAGTCGTCAGACGGCTGTACTTGCTTATCAGTTCGGCGACGGTTTCACCAACATGATCGTTCCGACCAACGCCTTGCTAATGGGCATGCTGGCACTGGGCCGGGTGCCTTTTCCGCGCTGGGCCCGCTTCGTGATTCCACTACTGCTGAAGCTGTACGTCATCGCGTTTGCGACCCTGATTTTGGCTGTCGTTTTGGGCTATTAGGTTGCGGGCCGCTAGATATCAGTGGAGGAACAATGACCGCAAAGAACATCCTCATCACCGGCATGACCGGACTGATCGGCCAAGCCGTTCGAAAGCAACTAGAGCCGAAGTACAACTTGACCGCACTCAATCGCGGCCCGATCGAGGGAGTCAAGTGCCATCAGGCCGATATCGCCGACCTCGCTGCCATCGAACCTGCCTTCGAGGGGCAGGATGTGGTGGTGCATCTGGCGGCGAGGGTAGCAACGGATGCCACCTGGGAGGAACTGCTCCCGGCCAATGTCATCGGTACCCACAACGTCTTTGAAGCCGCCCGCCGCGCAGGGGTTAAGCGCGTTCTCTTCGCGAGCAGCGGCGCGACCATCAGCGGCTGCGAGAGGGACGAACCTTATCGCTCGATAGCCGCGGGCGACTATGACAAAGTACCGCCGGCATGGCCGAATTTCACACACGAGTCGACCCCGCGGCCCAGTGGTCTTTACGGCTCGACCAAGGTTTGGGGCGAGGCGCTGGCCCGGTACTACTCCGACGCTCACGGGATTTCGATGATCTGTCTGCGCATCGGCGCCGTCAACCGCGAAGACCGTCCGAAGCTGCCACGCCACTTTTCGGTCTGGTGCAGCCAGCGTGACATTGCGCAGATGGTCGAGCGAAGCGTCGAAGCCCCGCAGAGCGTCAGGTTCAACACCTTCTATGTTGTCTCCAAGAACAAGTGGAGCTACCGAGACATTTCCCATGCCCGAGAGGTGGTGGGCTACGAACCACAAGACGCCGCGGAAGACCACCGAGCGAGGTGAGCCTGGCGTAGTAAGACGAGCGGGTACCTGGCTTGCCCGTTCGCTGGCGGCAGCGCTGTGCCGAGCCTTTCGGGGCTGCGAGTCTCACACGCTCTCGCGTGCAACCGCAATCCTGCCGAGGGTTCTGAATCTTCGCGCTGAGTACTCGCCGCGTTAGCGTTCCCCGAGCACACCGCAGAGGTCCAGTTCCAGGTCGCCGAGTAACCTTCGTTACGACACGGTCGCCGGAACGCGCCCGGCCTAGCCCCAATACTCTTCACTTCAGAACATTTCTGTGGCATACTGTTTCGGAGAACAGGAGGTCTCAGATGGCACGAACGAGAGCAGCACTGCCGCCCGGCAGTCGCATTACCGACTACATCAGCTTGGGCGTGATCGCGCATTGGTTCCCGCGTCACGCGGTCGATCGCGTCTTGCGAGACTGCGGCCGGGCCTCGCGGCGACAACGCGACTTGCCGGCACCTGTCATGGTCTACTACGTCATCGCCCTGGCGCTGTATATGCAGTCGTCCTACCGCGAGGGGCTGCGTTGCCTGCTGGAAGGATTGCAGTGGCTGCAGGATCCCGCTGCGCCGCTCAAAGTGGCGGGCGATTCGGGGATCTCGCAAGGCCGTTCGCGATTGGAGGTCGAGCCGGTCGAGCAGTTGCACGACGAGTTGGTGCGACCGTTGGCGACGAAAAAGACGTGCGGATTGTTTTATCGGGAATGGCGTTTGGTTTCGCTCGACGGTTCGACGCTCGATGTCGCCGATCAGGCCGCCAACCGCACGGCGTTCGGCTATCCGGGCGCCTCGCGGGGAGCCAGCGCGTTCCCGCAACTGCGCTTCGTCTCGTTGCTGGAGAACGGCACGCACGTGCTGTTCGCCAGCCGCATGGGGCCCTGCGCGAGGGGCGAGATCACGCTCGCCAAACAGGTTCTGCCGGCGCTCGCGAAGGGCATGCTGTGCTTGGCGGACCGCAATTTCCTCGGCTATCAGCTGTGGCGGCAAGCACGCGAGACGGGCGCGCACCTGCTGTGGCGAGCCAAGAAACATCTGCGCTTGGACGTGCTCGAGCGCTTCGCCGATGGCTCCTACCGCAGCGCGATCTACGCCTCGGAAGCCGACCGGCGCAAGCGCCGGCGGCCGCTCGCTGTGCGCGTCATCGAGTATCAGCTCGAGGGCATTGACGACGCCGAGGAGTTCTATCGACTGCTGACGACGATTCTCGATCCCGCGCAAGCGCCGGCGGTGGAGTTGGCGGCGCTGTACTCGGAACGCTGGGAGATTGAGGGGGCGCTCGACGAACTCAAGACGCATCTGCGCGGCGCGCGGATCGTGCTGCGCAGCAAGACGCCGGAGTTGGTGCGGCAAGAGTTCTACGGATTACTGATGGCGCATTTCGCGATCCGCGGGTTGATGCACGAGGCGGCGCTGCGCGCCGACGAAGATCCGGATCGATTATCGTACCTGCATGCGGTGCGGGTCGTACGACGCAAGCTGGCCCGCGCGGTCGCGATCCCCCCCTCGGGACAAGGAAGCGTTTGATGAGGCGGTCTTGAGGGAACTCCTGGACGAGCGCGTGCACTCGAGCCGGGGGATGCGACGTCCGCGTGGCGTCAAGCGCAAGATGAGCAGCTACAAACTGCGACCACCTGGCGCGCTGTCCCGTGAGCGGACTGACTTCGCATCCTGCGTCAGGATGCTTAAGTGAAGAGTATTGCGGCTAGCCCGCATTTCTCATCGTAGGGGTGGCAGAAGGCCGCCTTTTGTGGCATAAACATAATCATCACAAGATGTTTGAGCCAACAAGAGAGCGACCTTCGCCATGACAGAATGTACCCAAACCAGCTTCAGCTTTGCCGGCCATGGCCGCCGCCAGGTGGTGGCCCGTTTCGATGGCGGCACGATCAGCTCCGACGGCGGCAGCGTGCTGTTGCGCCAACTCTAACAGCGCACGGGCATCGTGCGGCAGTTCGCCGCCTGCTTCGGTGACCATCGTCAGCCCGCGCAAATCGAACACAGCGTGCGCCAGCTGGTTTCCCAGCGCGTCTACGGGCTGGCGCTCGGGTATGAAGACCTCAACGATCACGATCAGCTGCGCTGCGACTCGCTGCTGGCCCTGCTGAGCGGCAAACAAGACCTTGAAGGCAAGCAGCGGCGGCGGCCCCAAGATCGCGGCAAAGCCGGCGCCGGCAAGAGCACTCTCAACCGCCTGGAGTTGACCCCGGCCGAGGCCGGCGCGTCCAGCCGCTACAAAAAGATCGTTCTCGACACGGACGCGGTCGACCGTCTGCTGACCGCGCTCTACATCCAATCGCAGCCGCGTCAGCCCGATCGCATCGTGCTCGATCTCGATGCCACCGACGACCCGCTGCACGGCCACCAGGAAGGACGATTCTTCCACGGCTACTACGCCAAAACTTCGTAGCCCATCGAAATTGAAGACCGGATTCTTGAACGATTCGGTGTTTTTGGTGTTGTTGTGCCGTGTGACCCACGAACTGATGTTAGGACACGTTTGAAGCGAGCACCCCCAATGGGAGCGAGGTTGCGAGCTAAATCACTCGCTGTCGTACGACTGCTGCGTCCGGCTGTCAAATTGACAACCGACTCGGATCGTGGTCTCACGGTTGCCGGCTAGGCGACTCCTTCGGACTCAGGGGGTCCCCAGGTTGGGCCTGGGCGCTCTCCATCGGTTACTGTTAGGTGATGGCCCAAGAACCTTTTCCTTGTTTTCGGCGCGCGATGGCTCCAACGCTTGACCTTTTGCGGCGGCTGGTACCGATGCCCCTGCTCGTTGCAAAGTGCCCGCGCCCCAGTCGATCCCCTCACTCAGAGTGCAACCGCCAAGGCGAATCCCAAGGACACCTGGAATACCGTTGGCCTCGTTCCAGGTGACACTTGAGTCAACTTGAAAACTGTAGTAACGTGGATACGGGTGAAGGTTGTCGAAGGCGGTTCGCTAACACAATTTGGCACTAGGGAGGTATGAGATGCGGGACGAGAAAAACGAAGAGACAGGCAAGCCGCAAGAGACCGAGCTGAGGGAGGAGCAACTCGAAGAAGCTTCGGGCGGCCTAGGTTCGATCTCTTCACAACTGAAGACTTCGGAAAGCTTGGTGGAGGGTTCGATCCAGGGCACTGCGTTGGAGGGGGCGGACGAGTTGACCTCGGGCACCACGGGGGACGAGCGCGAAGACCCCGATGACATTCTTCCGCGCTCGGTACTAACGTGTGTCACGGTGCCGCACTAAGAACCGGCTCCGCGCTGTTTTACCGTCGAAACGGGCACGAAGAGTTCCGCGACCGGGAGCAGTTCGAATCCCCTTTTCAGATAGCCGTATCGTTGGCTCCGAGACAAAGGGGCTCTCAGACAAACGGGCTCTCAGACAAAGTCCCGCCTCTTCGCTCAACACCAAGAAGAACCGCGAAGTGCTGATAAACCAGCGTCGGCGGCAAGCGTTTTCCAATGCCGCCACGCTGCTACTTGCCAGCGATCGTGTTCGAGGGGTTCCGTTAGAGGTTCCGACTCCAGGCAGGTGCAGGTTCTTCAGGTTTATCCAACCAGACGAGCCCGTACATTCAATTAGTTAGGGTCGAATCTAGTGCAGGTACGACCTGCTTGGGACGCAGGGGGTTCCCGGGTCGGGCCTGGGCGTGCCAGTAGTAGTCTCGATCGGTTACCGTTAGGTGATGGCCCAAGAATCTTCTCTTCGTTTTCGGCGCGCGATGGCTCCATCGTTTTGCCTTTTGCAGCGGCTGGTATTCGGCGTCGTTGTGGCTCTTGCCGTCAGCTCGGCGGCTCCACGAGTTGAGCCGTCGGCGGCATTACTCTGGTAGCCGGTCACCCTTACCTTCGACGGCCCGGAGGCCTCTGAAGATAGCACACTGAATCCGTTTCGCGACTATCGCATGAGTGTCGAGTTCACTCACGAGGATTCCGGCTACCAGTCGAGCGTGCCAGGCTTCTTTGCTGCGGATGGTGATGCCGCCCAGTCGTCGGCGAAATCCGGCAATAAATGGCGCGTTCGCTTCACGCCTCCAAAGTCGGGCAGCTGGCGCTGGTCAGCTTCTTTTCGGACCGGGGAATTCGTCGCGCTCAGTGCCGCTGCATCACCGGGCCAATCGGCGGCCTTCGATGGCGAGTCTGGAACGTTCGATGTCGCCGACGCTCCCCAGCATGCTCCCGGTTTCAGCGGGAAAGGCTTCCTGCGCCACGTGGGAGAACATTACCTGCGGTTCCAAAACGGTGATTACTTTCTCAAGGGTGGCGCGGATTCGCCGGAAAACTTCCTCGGCTACTTCGAATTCGACGACACCTTCGACACGGCGACCCACGAGGGAATTGCAACCGACGCCAAGACCTTTCTCCACGAGTACGAACCACACGCAGGCGATTGGAAACCCGGTGATCCCACTTCGAAGGGCGGCAAGGGCAAGAACATCATTGGCGCTCTCAACTACCTCGCGTCGAAAGGGATGAACAGCGTCTACTTCCTCACCTATAACATCGACGGTGGCGACGGCAAAGAGACCTGGGTATGGAACGACCCCGATACCCGGGACCGGTTCGATGTCTCGAAGCTCGCTCAATGGGAGATCGTCTTCTCTCACATGGAACGGCTCGGCATCATGATGCACGTGATCATTCAAGAGACCGAGAACGACGAAGTGATGGGCGGCGGTCCCGGCCTCAACGATGTCCGTAAACTCTACCTGCGCGAACTTGCGGCAAGATTCAGCCACCACCTGGCGATTGTCTGGAATCTCGGCGAGGAAAACGATACGCCACGGCGTGACCGCTTGGAAATCGCGCGCTATATCCGCGCCTTGGACCCCAATGATCACGCTATTACCGTCCACACGCACAACACCCGAAGCCGGCGTTCCTACACCGGCATTCTCGGGAGGGAGGAGTTCCAAGCTGCATCCATCCAAGGGCGGATGGAAGAGAGCAACATCGAGACGATCGCACTGCGCGCGCGCTCCGCGGCCTCAAACCAGCCTTGGGCCATCTTCCACGACGAGCAGACGCCCTCGTCGGTCGGCGTGATGCCCGACGTCGAAGACCCGGCACACGACAAACCCCGCAAGCAGGCTCTTTGGGGCAATCTGATGGGCGGCGGTTCGGGAGTCGAATGGTACTTCGGCTACGCCTATGACCATATGGACCTCAATTGCGAAGATTGGCGCTCCCGCGACACCATGTGGGACCAGACGCGGTTTGCGCTGGAGTTTTTCCACAAGTACATTCCCTTTTGGGAAATGTGGTCGGCGAATGACCTCAGCGACAACGAACGCGCTTATGTATTCGCCAAGGAAGGCGAGATCTATGTGGTCTATCTTCCGGAGGGGAACAGAACGCGCCTGACTGTGGCCGCCGGCGATTACACACTGCAGTGGTACGACCCGCGCCACGGCGGCCCGCTACATTCCAGCGCAACAAAAATGCTGAACGTCGGCGATGCCTCGATGCGAAATGACGGCAGCATTCAGATCACGCCGCCACACCATCCTGGCAAGGACTGGGTCGCTCTGATCAAGAGAGTTGGCGACGCGCCCTAAGCCAGCGTTTCTCGCCACCCGGGAGAAAGCCGCGGGAGGGGGCCCGGTTTGACTCATCCGCGTTTGCCTCAACGGCCAACGCCTCCAATCACCGGCAGCCGCTGTTGATTGCTGGTGACCAGTGATACGGTCAGTCCCGCCTCACGCTGCACCGTGTAAAGATGCGTTGCCAGTTTGGCTCTTTGGCCGGACAGGAAGACGATTCTCGCTGCGGTGATCAGAAGGTCAAGCGTGACTTCTGTTGATTCGCCGGTGGAGACCGTGTTTTCGTAGGTGGCCGTGCCAGTGCCATCCTCGTTGATCGAATAGGTTCCGGGCCTTGAATTGGATGAGCCGCCGCGCCCCGTTTTCGCCCAGCGCGTTTACGGTCAGTTGGCGCGTGGTCTTACCCTTGCCGTTGTAGGTGACGATCCCGTAGCTGACCGAGGCTCGATCGTCTCCCTCCCCCTGGGCGGAGTAGCTTCCCTGCAAACTCTCATTCGTGAAGCTTCCGGAATCCTCGGTTTGGGCGCTTGCCCCCACCGCGCCGGCAAGCAAAAGCACCGCGGCGAGGACAATCGACGACCGCCTAAACCCGGTCTTGCAAAGTTTGGCTGACACTGTGAGACACTTTCTTACAGACACACGGACTCCTCCAGCCTCGGGGAAAGAGTGGCTCGGCGGGCTCTATTCCTTAACGCTCCAGGGAGGTACGACGCCGTTGGTCCGGGCGTAGGCAATCGCCTGACCCATGTGCTCGCTGAGGTGCTCCAGGGTGAACAGCACCGCCCCGCGATTTGTCGTGTCCTGTCCGAACATTTTGACCGCCTTCTCCGCATCAGCCACGCTCAGTTTCTCGATGGCTGTGCGGAGATGAGCGAACGAGGCCTTCAACTTCGGAAGGATCTCCGCCTTCTTGGTGGTCTGTTTGTCGTAGCCATCGAAACTGAAACCCTCTGGGGGCGGCGTCCCGTACGAACCGGGTATCCCGTAGTTGGCCGCCGCGACATGGAGAAAGACCTCGCTGACCGACCGCACGTCTTCGGCGGGCCGCCAGGTGTACTTGCCGTCGGGCAAGGCTTCTGCCAAGCCGACAGTCTTCTTCTCAATCGTTTCAAGCCGTTTCAGTCCCTCGCTACGGTAGTCGCTTGCAGCTAAGGGAAGGGCTGCCACGGTGACTATCGCTGTCAGCGCCAAATAAGCAAAAGTTTTTCTCATCTCTCGTCCTCTCCTGTTCAGTAAAGATCCTCTTCTAAACTCGCATCCTACACCATACCCTTTTCGTTCGAGCAAATGGGAGGGCGAAACCGCACCTTTTCCAAGTTCCCAGAATATTGGACTGGACCGCGCACTTTTTTTGTTGATCCGTGACCGATTGGGCCGGTTCTTGATGTTTGGTCTGGAGACCGAGTCGGCCCGCCACCCGGTGAGTAAAGCGGCCTCGACCGCACCCTTGCGGGCGCGGCTCTGCTAAGGATCCTCGCTTGAGAACCGTCGCCTAAAAACCCTAGCTCGATCAGTCGTCGCTACCGCCAAGCAGACCAGAGCGCAACAAGAAGTAGACCAGGGTGAGCAGCGTGCTGACCGCTGCCGCCACGTAGGTGAGGGCGGCGGCGTTCAATACGCGATCGACACCCTCTCGCTCGGTCGGGGAGATGATTCCGTACTCGACAACTAGTTGCTTCGCGCGGTTCGAAGCGTCAAACTCCACCGGAAGCGTAACGATCTGGAACAGCAGCACCATGGAAAACAGCACCGCACCGATCAAGACCATGTTCTGCGAAGACAGGAAAAGCCCGATCAACATCACCAAGTAGCCGATCGACGAGCCAATGCTCGCGGTTGGAACCAGCGTCGAGCGGAGCCACAGAGGACCGTAGCTTTTGGCATGCTGGATGGCGTGTCCGGCTTCGTGCGTGGCCACCCCGATGGCCGCGATGGACGGGGAATCGTGGACTTGCTCGGAGAGCGCCAGGCTCTTCGTCACCGGATTGTAGTGGTCCGATAACAAGCCGTGGGAGCGGGTAATCTTGACGTTGTGGATCCCGGCGCGGTCGAGCATGGCTTTGGCCGCTTGAGCCCCGGTATGTCCCATCATCGAGCGAACCTTCGAGTACTTGTTGAACGCCCGTTTCGTGCGAAAGCTAGCCCACATCGACAGGGCCAAGCCGGGAATCATGAACATCAGATAAAGAGGGTCGAAAAACATACTTAGTCCTCCCTGAACTGTCTATACGGCATTCGCCAGCACTAAGTTCATTCTACAAACTAACCAGTTTTTGGGCTATTGACCGGCCCCGACCCCCGGACCCGCGCGGTTCTCTATTGCCCGAGATGGCTAGCTAGGGCCGCTCCGTGGGCGATCCTGCACCAGGCACGTTTCTTTCCGGCTCGGCGTTTCCCGCCGATCCGCATCCTTGGTGTTGTCAGCCGGTAACGGGCTTGTGCGTCTTGATGTAGTCCGGATCGATGTTCACTCCCAGCCCCGGCCCCATCGGAACCTTGATCACGCCCTCCACACTCTCGAAAGGTTCCGCCTTGCTCTCCACCGGAACCGTCGTGCCGTTGGCATCCCTCGTGTGGAACATCTTGAACTCGTGGTACTCCGCCGCCGCTGGGCACACGGACACCATCTGCAGCATGTACACGTAGCCCAGTCCGCCGCCCGAGATGTGCGGCGTAATCTTCAGCCCGGCGGCCTCTGCCAAGCGCGCGACCTGCATCGTGCGAATCATCCCGCCACAATAGAACAGGTCCGGCTGCACGATCTGGAATACCTCGTTGCCGATCAGGTAGCGAAAGCCATGAAGGCCGAACTCCTCCTCGCCCCCAGCCATCGGGATGTCGAGCGCCTCCTCCACCAGCTTCTGTTCCTCATACCAGTCCCAGGGCACCGGCTCTTCGTAGAAGTAGTACTCGTACTCCTCGAGGATCTTCCCGATGCGGATAGCTTCCTTGACGGAGTACGACCCGTTGCCGTCGATCATCAGCACCATGTCGTCGCCGAACTTCTCGCGCGCCATGCGGATCAGTTTCTCCGTGCGCCCCGGCGCGTTGTCGATATCCGAAGCCAGGTTGTCGCCTCGCCCCGCGCGGATCTTGATCGCCTTCGCCTTGGTGTCCAACCAGTCCTGTTCCACCAAAGCGAGCGACTCTTCCGGTTCCAAGGCGCGTAGCTGCGGCAGCCGAGTTCCCAGGTAGATCGAGACCTCCGGGCTCAGGACGTCGCCTAGCAGTTGGCCGGCGGGCTTGTTCGCGATGTTTCCTAGCATGTCGAGAATCGCGAACTCGACGACCGCCATCTGGACGCACAGCGGAATGCCCTGCCGCTTGATGTTCCGCTCGGCCGCGTTGAACATCAGCAGGTCCAAATCACGTGCATCCTTGCCGGCGAAGTGATGGTGCAGGCTATGGACGAACATTGGGTAGCTCGTCTTCGCAATAAACGGGTGTCCGATGGAGACGCCCTCGGCTCCGTCCTTCGAGCGCACGCGGCAGATCGTATTGTCCCGATCGCGCAGCAACTCGAGCGAGTCGATGATGACGGGATCCGGGAACAGATCCCTCTTCAGCACGGGCTGGCGAAGCACTTCATCCAGCGCGGAGTAGTCGGTCGCTGCCGGACGAACCTCCGTCGGCGACGCGCAAGACGCGATCGACGAGGCAACGGCCGCGCCTCCGGCGATCGTCGCGGCCTGCAGGAACTTACGTCTGTCGTGGGTAGTCATACGGCTGAATTGTAACGGACATCAAACCCCGCTCGCAGGGCTCCTACGCTAGGCCAGTCCCTTTAGTCCTCTCGCTCGAGGTCTGATTCACGAGATTCAGGAAAGGGGGCGCCGGGGCTCTGGCTCATCGCTGCTTTTGAGCGAAAGACATCCATTGCTCAGGGCTACTTCTTGGGCTTTCTTCTCGCCAGTTGATATTGCGTGAAGGGAGAGCGCGCACCCTTGATGTCGACGTTCAACAGATAAGGCTTGCCGCTGGCGAGAGCCCGGTCGAGCGCGGGGCCGATTTGGTCCGGCGTTTCGATGAACTCGCCTTCGCCTCCGAAGCCTTTCATGACCAGGTCGTAGCGTGTTCGGCGAAGCTCGCAAGCGACGGTCTTTTCGCCGCCATAGTTGCCGAGCTGCAGCTCGCGCTCAATTCCCCAGCCGCCGTCATTGCCAACGATGATGATGACCGGCAGGCCGAAGCGGACAGCAGTGTCCATTTCCGAGAGATAAAATCCGAGCGAACCGTCGCCGGTGATGACGACCGATGGCGAGTTGGGACGCAGGATCTGTGCCGTCAGCCCGATCGGAAAGGCGACGCCAAGTCCCGCCAGCGCACCGAGCCGCAGCCAGTGCATCGGTTGCCGCGCGGGTATGCTACAGCGTCCCCAATGCACGAAATCACCGCCGTCCCAGCACAAAGTGGCGTCTTGCGGAAGGCGCTTTCGCAGCTCCATTGTGAGATGCAAGGGATGCATGGGCGTCGACGGCTCGGAAGCAATCGATTGCATTTCCTGTTCCCAGGACGCTTTGGCGGCCTGAATGTCGGCGATCCAGGAGGAGCGGTCCGGCGCGGGCCGGTTGCCAAGCGCGTCGAGCAGGTCTTCGAGAGCCAGCTTGACGTCGGCGTTGATGCCGACCTCGATAGCGCGGTTGAGACCCAACTCCTGCGGATGAATGTCGACTTGGACGAACTTCGCGTCTGGTGAAAACAGTTGCGAGCCTCCGAGCCGGACGCGGTAATCGAGTTTCTTACCAAGGACAATAACCAGATCGGCCTGAGGCAGAGCGGTGTCGGCGGCCCGGTTCAAGGTTGGATCGGCATATCCAAAACACAGCGGATGGGAGTCGGATACCAAGCCCCGCGCCAAACAAAGCGTAAACAGTGGCAAGGTAGCCTTCTCGATGAAGGCTTCCAGGGGGGCTCCGGCGTCGGAAAACCAGGCGCCGCTACCGGCAATCACGACCGGCCGCTTGGCGCTGTCGAGCAAGTCGATCACACGGTTGATGTCAGCGGAGTCGGCTCCGGGACGTCGCGGTTCGACCGGACCGCTGGGAATGGTCGCATGGGTCTCGGCCTGGGCGGTGAATTGGTCGACGGGTATGCTCAGGTGCGCCGCGCCGGCTCTTCCCGAGAGAGCTTCGAGAAAAGCGCGGTGAACATGAAACGGGATCTGCCCGGCATGGGCGGGGACGGCGGCATATTTCGTGATGCTTCGGACAAGCGAAAGCTGGTCCATATCTTGGAAAGCGTTGCGGTCTCGCAACTGCGAACTGCTCATGCCGCTCACCGCCAGAATCGGACTTCCGGTGGCATTCGCGGTGGCTATCCCAGTGATGGAATTGGTATGGCCGGGAGAGCCGGTGACGAGCGAGACACCCGGCGTGCGGGTCATGCGCCCCCAGCCGTCGGCCATGTGAACCGCTGCGGACTCATGACGCGTGTCGACAATGTTCAGCCCCTCGCGCGAGGCGACCTGCAGAATCTCATTGAGATGGTCGCCGACGAGGGTGAAAATGTGGGTCGTCCCGAGATTTTTCAGACTGGCGACGAAAAGTTCAGCACCGGTGGGCATCGATCAGGGTCTCCGGGAAGCGGATTTGGAGCGCCGGACTCACGGTGAATCGCGGGCACAGGCGCTGAAACAAACCAGCACTATACAACTTTTGGTGGAAGATCGTGATTGGAAGCCCGATGAATGTGGGCCAGTGCTATTACCTGCCCGGCGGCCGACACCGCCCGCTAGGCGGTGCGCCACTTCAGAACAGCCAACGACTCAAGCCCGCTGTTGTAGCCCAAGTAAAATGTCCCCTGTAGCGACACAACGACTCAAGCCCGCTTGCGCTCGTTGGGGCTGAGGTAAGATACTGTGGGACCGAAAAACCCGAGTTCGCCTGCCGCTGTGAGTAGCACTTCCTCCGAGTATCGCCGGTTCTTCGAGAAGTTTCTGGAATCCGTTGTCTTGCTCTTGATGACCACGCTGGCCGTGGTCGTCGTGCTGGGCGTCGTATTTCGCAAAGCGGGCGGGGCTCTCGTTTGGTACGACGAGGTTGCCTCGATTCTTCTCGCCTGGCTGACCTACTACGCGGCGTCTCTAGCGGCACTTAAGCGCGCGCATATCGGTTTCCCAAAACTGGTTGAGTCTGCCGGAACCCGGCTACGCTGGTCGTTGGTCATCTTTCGCGAGATAACCGTCGTGGCTTTTTTCGTGCTGGTGGCGTGGACTGGTTGGCAGATCCTCCAAGTGCTGGAGGGGACTTACCTGGTCAGCCTACCGTGGATGCCGGCACAGGTCGCCCAGTCGGTCATACCAATCGGCGCTGTGTTATTCGTGATCGCCGAGTTGTTCAGCGCCGCTGAGGTCCTCGGCAAAAGCTCGCCAATCGAGGGAAGGGCTGGTGCGGAAAAGCCCAGCGGGAGCCGGCAGCAGTGACCGTCCTACTGTTACTGCTCAGCCTGATCGTTCTCATCCTGCTAGACATTCCGATTGCCGTCGCTCTCGGCGTTGTCGCCGTCGTTGCGATGGGCATCAGCGGTGGCGCGGACGCATTGGTCAACACCGGCCTCGTCCTCTACAGCGGCGCCACGAAGTTTTCGCTGATCGCGATTCCACTGTTCATTCTGGCTGGGGCGATCATGAACGCCTCGGGCATCTCCCGGCGGCTGATCGCCTTTGCGTCTTCCTTGATCGGCTTCGTCAAGGGCGGCCTGGCGATGGTGACGATCGGGGCGTCACTGTTCTTTGCGGAAATCTCGGGATCAGCCGTCGCGGACGTGGCTGCACTCGGGTCGATCCTTATTCCGGCGATGAAGAGGAAGGGATACCCCACTCCGTTCGCAGCCGCGGTGACCTCATCGGCGGCGACTCTCGCCGTGATCATCCCGCCGTCGATCCCGATGATTCTTTACGGCGTCATGTCGGGCAGCTCAGTTGTGGAGCTGTTCGTTGCGGGAATTGTGCCAGGGATTTTGGGCGCCGCAATGATGATGGGTGTCACCTACTATCTGTCGGTGAAGCACAACTATCCCGTCGAAGAGGAATTCGAGTGGCCGAAGGTGGGCTCGACGTTCAAAGACGCGAGCTGGGCCTTGCTGCTCCCCGTGATTATCCTGGGCGGGATCTTCGGTGGCTGGGTGACGGCGACCGAAGGAGCCGGGCTGGCGGTCGTCGCCGCTATGTTGATCGGTGGCCTCATTTACCGCGGTTTGGACCTAACGCAACTGCGCGCGGCCATGCTCGAGGGAGGAACGCAGACGGCGATCGTGATGTTGCTGGTGGCAACCTCGGCGCTGATGAGCGATTATTTGACGTCAATCCAAGTTCCGCAGATGGTCGCCCAAAGCATCGTCAGGTTGACCGACAATCCGTACCTGGTACTTGCTCTGCTGAACGTCTTCTTCCTAGTGATTGGCATGTTTCTGCACTCGGCCGCCGCGATCATTCTGGTCGTCCCGATCGTGATGCCCCTGGTTCATGCCGTGGGGATCGATCCGGTGCATTTCGGCCTGGTCGTCACCCTCAATCTAGGCATCGGACAGCAGACCCCCCCGGTGGCCAGCGTCTTGGTCACCGCGTGCTCGATCGCGAAAGCGGACATCTGGGAAGTCAGCAAGGTCAATGTTTACTTTGTCGGAGTCTTGCTGACAGTGCTGCTGCTGGTTACCTACGTACCGGCGATTCCAATGGCGCTGGTGGAGCTGTTCTACCGCTAAGGGATCGCTCAACCTTTCCGAAAAGCTTGGCCTCAGCGCACTTCACGAAGCTGTGCCTTTTGTGGGCAGGGTTGCCGGTCTGAGTCTCCAGCCCATCTTCGGGGCGGGTCCAGTCGTCGGCGAGCTAACCAAAATTTCTCTTGACTCTGTAGTCAACTGTAGAGTTTATACTTGAGCTATGGAAGCGATTGAAAGCGGCGGTGGAGGCGCAACTCTCAAGATCGGCGAGGTTGCCAAGAAGGCGGGGATTGGCGTCGAGTCACTGCGCTTCTACGAAAGCAGAGGGCTGATTGAGCCGATTGGCAGGACTAGTTCGGGGTATCGGCTCTATGACTCGGCTGTCTTCGACCGTTTGTCCTTCGTTAGGAAATCCCAAGCAGTCGGCTTTTCGCTCGATGAAATCGCCTGGATTATCTCGGAAGCGCGTCAGGGTCGGCGGCCCTGTGCTGAAGTGCGACAGATGGCGGAGGCGCGCCTTGGGGAGCTTGAGCAAAGGCTCACGGAGTTGAAACGCTTTCGCGATGAGCTGCGGGAAACCGTACGGGCCTGGGAATGTCAGGGTGAGGCTGACGGGGTTATTTGTGGTCTGATCGAAGGGCTTGAGGTGCGCTCGCCCAGTCGGCCCCCTTCGCGTCGCGGGCCGGAAGCTGGGCTAAGTCGATCGGCCAGCCCAAGAAAGCGGCGGCCAAGGAGTCAGTGATGCCTCCCGATACGATAGGCAGTGAGCGGGCACGCAAGCACGAAAGTCCGCACGAAATCAAGTTCCACGTGAACGGGATGACGTGCGAGGGCTGCGTGGGCACGGTCCGCAAAAGCCTTGCTTCGCTACCTGGGGTCCGCGCTTCGTCGATCGACCTCGAAACGGGCCGGGCTTCGGTCGCATTCGACGAGTCGCGGGTTCGCGAAGAAGCCTTGTTCGCGGCGGTTCGCGGGGCGGGGTACGGCGTCGACAGGATTGGTCTGGCCGGCCCATCAGACAACCCCCCGGTAGTCACCAGCGGTGGGCCTTCCGCGGCCCTTCCCACGCTCGTTGCGTTGAGCCCATCTCCAGCGGCCCCTGGCAACGCTACCGGTCCGGTCAAAGTCGATTTGGTGATCACGGGAATGACCTGTGCCGCTTGTGTCCACACGATCGAAAAGCAGCTGAAAGCTTTGCCGGGAGTTCTTGAGGCCGGCGTGAATCTCGCGACCGGAACAGCATCGATTGAGTATCTCCCCGGCCGCATCGAGGTGGCTCAGCTTACCCGCGCGGTGGAGAAAGCAGGCTACGCGGCCCGGGAAGCCGGCCAGGCAATGCCGGAAGGCGGCGACGAGCAGGCGGAAGCCCGGCAGTGGAAGACCAAGCTCATCGTCTCCAGCATTTTCACCGTCCCGCTGCTGGTGCTGGCGATGTCTCACGGGACGATCGCTTTTCCGGGGATGGAATGGCTGCAACTTTTTCTCACATTGCCGGTGCTTCTATACGGAGGCAGCCAGTTCTACCGCTCCGCCTGGGCCGCGGCGAAGCACTGGACGGCCGACATGAACACCCTGATTGCGGTGGGAACCGGCTCGGCGTTCCTCTACTCGGTGGCCGCGACCGCCGCGCCGGCTTTGGTCACGGGTAGTCACGCCCCTGGCGGCGCCGCCTCCCACGCCCCGGTCTATTTCGAAACAGCGGCCGCGATCATTACGCTGATTCTGCTCGGCCGAATGCTGGAAGCCCGGGCGCGCGGGCGCACATCGTCCGCGATACGAAGCCTTTTGAAGTTGCAATCGAAAACCGCTCGGGTTGTCCGAGGTGAATCCGAGCTGGATATTCCGGTCGAGCAAGTCGTGACCGGCGATGTGGTGATTGTACGGCCCGGCGAAAGAGTTCCCGTCGACGGAGTGGTCATCGAGGGGCAGTCGAGTGTGGACGAATCGATGCTGACGGGGGAGAGTCTGCCTGTCGAGAAGGCCGCGGACGATCAGGTCTTTGGCGCCACTCTCAACAAGACCGGAAGCTTTCGCTTCGAAGCGCGCGGTGTGGGCAGCGAAACCATGCTGGCGCAAATCATCGGCCTGGTCCAGCGGGCACAGCGGTCAAAAGCTCCGATTGCGCGGCTTGCCGACGTCATCAGCGGATATTTCACACCGGTCGTGATCGGCATCGCAGTCGCCACGTTTGCGGCTTGGTTCTTGCTCGCGCCGCCCGACATACGGTTGCGTATGGCGCTTCTGAATGCGGTTGCGGTGCTCATTATTGCCTGTCCGTGCGCGATGGGCTTGGCGACGCCAACGGCGGTGATGGTTGGCATCGGGCGCGGTGCTGAGCGCGGAATTCTGATCAAGAGTGGCGGGGCTTTGGAGATTTCTCATCAAGTCAAGACGATCGTTTTCGACAAGACAGGAACCATCACGACGGGACGCCCATCCGTTACCGACACCTGCACCTTCGGCGGGCTGTCCGAGGACGCCCTCTACGAGGCGGTGGGATCGATCGAACGCCTCTCCGAACACCCGTTGGCCGAAGCCATCCTCGGCGAGGCCTCTTCGCGAAACTCCGCGGCGGGACGCCCCGAAACGTTTGAAGCGCTCGCCGGGCATGGCGTGGAAGCAAGGATCGATGGCGGCGATTGGCTGATCGGCAATGAGCGTCTGTTGCGCGGCCGGGGCATCGAAATCGAACCCGCCAGAGAGTTCATTGAGAAGCTGAGTGGGGAGGGGAAGACGGTGATATTGGTTGCCGCCGATGGTGCGCTCGCCGGCGCCATTGGCGTGGCCGATACCGTGAAACCGGAATCTCGCGAGGCCATCGCGAAACTGCATCAGATGGGCATCGAGACGGTGATGATCACCGGTGACAATCAACGCACCGCCGAGGCAGTCGCCCGCCAAGTCGGCATCAAGCGAGTGCTAGCCGAGGTGCTCCCCGACCAGAAGGCCGAGGAAGTGTGCAAACTGCAAGCTGCCGACGCCACGCAGATTCAGAGCCCCGACCGCAAGGAAGGGATCAGTCGCGCCAAGCAGATTCAGAGCCCCGGACGGAAGTCCGGGGTCAAGCCGTCCGCCCCCCTGCGAGTAGCCATGGTCGGCGACGGAATCAATGACGCACCCGCCCTGGCCCAAGCCGACCTAGGAATCGCTCTCGGCGCGGGAACCGACGTCGCGCTCGAGACTGCGGACCTCGTCCTAATAGGCAACGACTTGCGAGCCGTACCCGCCGCCATCGAGCTTTCCCGCAAAACCATGAGAACGATCCGCCAGAACCTTTTCTGGGCATTTGCCTACAACGTTATCGGGATTCCCATCGCCGCGGGAGTGCTCTACCCCTGGACCGGTTGGCTGCTGTCTCCGATCATTGCCTCCGCGGCGATGGCTCTATCGAGTGTGTCGGTCGTAACGAATAGCCTGCGATTGCGGCGGTTCCGCGGCAGATAGCATCCTGGGGCATAGCCTCCAACTGTGTTCCAAAGTTCCTTGGGCTGCGTCGGAAGCCATCGCGGGAAACACCCGTAGCGAGGGGCTCGAGGAGACTGAAGGACTTCTACTACATACAAGCGCGCTCCGGCGTTGCCCACAATCCGCCCGTAAGGCGACCTTTGAGTTGCTGAGTTGTTGGCGAACTCCGTAGAGAAGATGGAGTGACCTGTCCAACCGCGAGAGTCGCGGGTTACGCTTCAAACAGATGCGCAGAGCCGCATCGAGGAGGACAGGTCACTCCATCTTCTCTACAGGTGTTCAAGACGCTTTTGCAGGCAACTAGAGTCCGTACGGATGGTTCCGGCCTTGCTGGGTCAGCCCCAATGTAATTCAAGCCCCAATATAATCAGGAGAGACCATGAAGGACGAACTTAACCGAGAGGAACTGCGCCGGCAGTTCGAGGAGCGCGAGCGTCAGTGGAAAAGGTTCCACGAATGGGAAGCACGGCAGCCGCTCGAGCAGCGCGACCCCGCCCGAATTTTGGCCGACCTCGGGACGATATATAGCTGGTTGCCTCCTGAAGTTCGCGCCGAAGACCCGGATCCCGAAAAGAAAGGCATCCAGACCATGCGGGCGACTCTTGCCCACCTGAACTCTCACTATGAATGACCTCGAAGCGGCTGTTGGAGAGGCAGCGGCTGTGTTCGAGTCCCTCGGCATCCCCTACATGCTCATTGGCGGCCTGGCTGTATCCGCGTGGGGTGAGCCGCGAGCCACTCTCGATGCGGATTTCACGATTTGGGCTGAGCCGGATGATTTCGAGCGAACGGTCTTGCGCTTGTGCGAGAGTTTTCAATGCCTAACCCGAGATCCAATAGAATTCGCGCGCAGTGCCCGTGTCCTGCCAGTCAGATCAGCGCGGGGCACTCGCATAGACATAGTCTTCGGGTCGCTTCCCTGGGAGAAGAAAGCGATTGCGCGCGCTCAACAAAAAGAACTGTCAGGAAAGAGCGTCACCGTTGCGTCGGTCGAGGATCTCATCGTGATGAAGCTTTTTTCCGAGCGCGAGAAGGATGCGGACGATGCGCGACGGCTGCTGATTCGCTTCGGCAGCCAGCTGGACCAGGGCTACCTGGAACCCTTACTTACGTCGTTGGCCGATTCGCTGGCGCGACCGGAGATTCTAGAAGTGTGGCGGAACACACGAGGCGGTTCGGGGCTCTGACTCAAAGTTCGGCAAGAGCAATGATCCGGCAGGGGGCGCCTGATCTCTCTTGGAAACACTCGCGCCGATCAGGCTCATCTCCCGTTGGCCGCGCCGCGTTCGTCTTACGCCGCCGAAGACCGTTATAATTGAAAGGTCCTTCGCGGGATCGGGCTTTACCGCTGATTCCGAGCGAAATACTGAGCGCCGCGAACCGCGCTCCAACCAGAATTCCCCATTCGGGGTATGCACTTCACTCCCGACTACCCCACATCTTGTGGTTGGCCGGTCCGCCTGCCGCGTAGGTGTTGGACCATCTCTGAATAGGTCGTGGGCCCAACGGTCGCGGCCTGTTGTACAAGCCGGTAGAAGAGCTTTCCCCGGTGACGAGAGCGTCGTCGATTGAATCGAAACGTATACTCATCCAGGTAATAGTCCAGGTGTTCACGGCTCACAGCGCCTTGGTGCGTCCCGATCAACCAGCGCTTCAACAGGGCAGCCACCCGGTGAACGTGGGGCAACAGCTCGGAGGCCGACTGGCTCGAACCGGCCAGAAAGTCGTACTCGTGCCGATAGCCAAGCGCCTCCAGGCCGACGTACCCTTCCCAGCCGTCGGTGTGGATCGTGCTGTCGGGCTCGACAGCCTCTTGGATGAAGCCGTGCAGCTGTTGCTTGGACGCTCCGCGGATGCGCTTCATACGGATCCTTCCTATCCCTGCGCCGTCTTCCTCGGCGGCGATGGCTACCAGTGCTTTTTTCTAAGTCTGCCGTCCGCGCAGTCCCTCTTCTGCGCCCCCCACATAGGTCTCGTCGACCTCCACGCGACCGCTGAGCCGTTCTCGGCCGGGCCGCACCATCGCGCGCCGCAGCTTGTGCAGCAACGCCCAGGCGGTACGGTAGCTTCCCAGACCCAAGATGCTTTGCAGTCCCAGTGCGCTCGCCCCGTTTTTCTGGCTGGTCACCCACCACATGGTCCGAAACCAGGTGCGCAGCGGCAGGCGCGTGTCCTGGAAAATCGTGCCCGCCGTCACCGAAGCCTGATAATCGCATTGCCCACACCGCAGCAGGCCCCGCCGGCTGGGCCGAGCTCTCCGCCCTCCACAGCGGGGACACACAAAACCCTGTGGCCAGCGCAGTTGCATCAGATACTCGCGACACGCCTGCTCAGTGGCAAAACGCCCCTCAAACTCCTCCAGCGTCCGCGGGTAGTCCTCCACAGCCCCGCATGCTATATGTTGGGGTCTCGGGAGTAAAGTGCATACCCCGATTCCCCATTTCTTTATTCTTTGTCAAGGAGAGCCATCAGGATGAAAAGCAAGATGAACTGGAAGACTCTAACCGCTGTGAGCGCCGCCTTCGGGATTTTCGCCGTGGGTGCCTTGTTCGCTCAGATGACTACGCCCAAAAGCGTGATTCATGTCGTCACCCTCAAATGGAAAGCTGATGCCACGCCGGAGCAAATCGCAGCGGCGCTCAAGGGCGTCGAAACCATAGCCGAAACCTACGACGGCGTCACGCGGGTATGGACGCGCTCGATCAAAGCGCAGGGTCAGGAGTCAGGCGTGACCGCCGCCTTCGTGATGGAGTTTAAGGACGAGCAGGCGTTGAAGGACTACACCGACAGCGACGCCCAAAAAGAATGGTACAAGGTTTACCTTCCTGTTCGTGACTTGAGTCGCACTTTCGATATCACAAACTAGACGAGGGCGAATGGGCCTTGGCCCCAGCCCTTGGGGTCCTCGCTGCGTGCAGTAACACCTGAATTATGCACAGATTCACTTTGCGAGTGTGGCTGCGTTCGTAGCGGGTTGGCGGTCGTCGTGAGGTGGTAGCTCGGCAACTGGCCTTTTGGCTTCTCCGTGTCCGGTTTCCCTTCCCGCCCAGAATCCGCGTCGTCAAAACCTCGCTCGGAAGTGACGTGTTTCCAGTGCGTTACGGCTAGTGCATAAAAGTTTATGCATAGCGCATAGCCAGGCTCTCAGATCAGCGCCCTCCCGACCACCGGCAGCAAGCCGCCGTAGGGAGTCGGCTTCCTGCCGCGGAAGTGGTAAGGCGTCGAAGCCCCGATTTTATTGGGCCGCGAGGCCGTCACGGCTGGGCCTTGTTGGACGGGCCTTTGGGAGCTATGCTGTTTTCGTCTGGTAACCATGTGGGTGACTTCCTTGGGGTTGGCTGGCGAAGCTGGAATCTTTGCCAGCCGACCTTTTTACCCCATGTTTTAGGGGGTCCCCAATGGTCCCTTGCGGCTCAGCCCTCCTCAGGTCCACGCCGCAGTGCATAATTCAGGTAACAGACCACAACCTTTGGGCCAAACGCGGACTTTGGCTTGGCCCGCCTTGGCGCTGGGGCAGGTCTTTCTCGACGCCGCGGTGGTCTGCGGCGCTCGTGTGTCGGCGCGCCAAGTGCTGATGCTGCGCCCCCCTCAATGCTTGCCGGCAGCTTTCCGCCATGCGGAGCTTCGGCAAGAGAAGACGAACACGAGCGAGACGGGCGCATCCCTGTGTCCGCTTTTTTCGGCAAGAACTCTTGCCGGATGATCCATCCCAAAAAATGTTTGCCAGACTTGGCCCCCTTTCCGCGGAAGCTGCGCGTGTCTATTAGATTGCTTGTTTAGGCTACTGAAACTTAACTGACGCGAACCTTTCGATTGTGGATTTCTAGAAGGCGAGGCTACAATGCGCGAACTACTGAGAGTCTTTTTTTTGATTGTTCTTGCCGCGGGCTTTGTCCTTAGCTTTTTGGATTTTTCGGTTAGCGAACTTGCTCCGCTGAAGGCCCTTCTGCAGTAGATAGCCGCGAAGCACATCCCTCGTTGCTCAAGGACTTCTCGCTGAACCTCTGAATCTGGTTCGCGCATTCTCTACTCTGCTGGGTTTCGCGGGATTTTACGGCCGACCCAAGGTCGCCAGAGAGTCCGGCACTCCATTCGACCATGACCGTGTCGCATCAGGCACGAGTTCGCTCTCACGCGTTGTTTGCGGCATTCGAAAAGAAACCGGGTCGGCCCGAGCCGTCACCGCCTGCTGCACGTCTGGAAAGTCTTCCAGCCGGGGAGGGTCGCCCCCGAGGTTCTCCAGCCGCTGTAGCATTCGAGCTGCCGGCTCGAATTTCTCTGAAGCCAGACGTACCTTTTCACCCCAATACGCGAGCCGCCCGGGAGACTGCGTCAACACCGCCAACGCCAATCCCAAGCAGTCCAGCGACGGCGAGTCGTTTGCGCTCAAGGCGCTGGAGCGCTCCAGAAGCTGGCAAGCATCATCGTATTGCCCGACACGGGCTAGCACGCACAGCAAGGCGCTCCAAAACACCGCTTGTTCCTGCTCCTCGTTGTAGGCCGCCAGGAAGTGATCGAGCGAGCGCGTCTGCCTGCCGCGGCTCTCCTCGATGAGTCCGAGCAGAAAATGCGCCCGGCCTTGGGCCAGGGGGATATCAATTGAACCTGAATTATGCACAGATTCGGCGTAGCCATCGTCGATGGAGTTGTGGCGATAGCGGCACTCGTGTCAACTCAGTGATTTCTCAAGTCGTCTTTTCTGCTGTTTCCCTCCCCGTTTGAGCCGCCTCCTGATCCCGGCAGGGCAAAAGCGGGCTGGCAAGCGGCGTGTTCCCAGTACGTTGCGGCGAGTGCATGAAATTTTATGCATGGAGTGCCCCTCAGCTCAGCGCACCCTCCACCACCGGCGCCAAGCTCGATCCCGGCGGCCCCATCGCCCGCAGCCGTCGCATCAGCCGTTCAAACAGGCCCTTTTCCTGATAAGGATCGCTGTAGCTGACACCCGTTCTGCCGGCGTGCCGCCAGATCTTGGCCGCCACGAACAGAAAACGCAGCCGCGCCGTCGCCAGGGTGGTGTGCCGCAGCGTCTCCACGCTGGCCTGGGCTTCGCGGTTGAACAGCAGCAGCCAGCAGTTGAGATTGTAGGCCAGCATGGCCAACTGAAAGTGATTGCGGTTCATGTCAAAGCGGCGCGAGGGATGGGCCGCCAGCCCGGCGTCGTTGTTGGCCTCCTTGATCAGGTTCTCGGCTCCGGCGCGCTGATTGTAAAACCACACCACCGCCGCGATCGGCTCGGCCAGATTGGTGACAAACACGCGGTAGGTGTAAGCGCTGGTGGCGAACAACTGGTATTGCTCGGCCGCGTCGGCCTTGGGCTCGTTTTCGTAACGCAGCGCCAGGAAACGGCAGGCCCGCGCCCAGCCTTGCGGTTGGTAGAGGAATTCGCATTCCGCGTCCGCGTCGGAGCGGGGGGAGGGTTTCCTTTCTGCTTGCTGCAAGCGCTCGACCAGGCGCCGCGTTTTGCGCGCCACGATGACGAACTGACAAGCCGCCTTTTCATAGGCCTCCACCGCCTCCCAGCAATAAAAGCCGGAATCGGCCCGCGCCAGGATTTTCTTCACGCCGCCCGGCAAAGTCCGGAAAGCGCTCTCGAGGTGGGCGGCGATCTGTCGGCCCGTGGGCCGGTCGCCGTTGCGCAACCCGCCCATCAGGTATTCGCGCGTCTCGGCCAGGAAGGTCAGTATCGGCTGGTAGCTGCGCTTGCCCTTGTTCTTGGGGTTGTAGCTCTTGCGCCCGCCCATCTGGCGGCCGTAGAGGGTATGCACGGTGGTGTCGGTGTCCAGCGTCACCGTCTCCAACTTCACGTGGGCCGCGGCCCAGACTCGTTCCCGCAGCTGGCGCTGAATGGAAAGGATCTGCTTCGCCACGTTGAGGTGCAGCGAGGCCAGAAAGCGCCACAGCGTGGACTGCGGCGGCAGACGCGTCACTTGCAAGATGCCGGTCAGGATGGGGTCGCGAGCGATGAAGCGGAGTTGGTTGAGCCGCGCAAAGCCGACATAGAGGCCGAGCACGAGGGCCAGCACGAACTGGTAGGGGCTCATGGCTCGGGTGATCCGTTTGGTCGTGAGGGTTTCTTCCAGCAGCGCTTGGAAGCCGAGTTTTTCGAGCAGGGTGGCGACGGGCAGCAAGCCGCCGTAGGGAGTCAGATTCTTGCCACGGAAGTGATAGGGCGTGGCAGCCCCGATTTTATTGGGCCGCGGGGCCCTCGCGCCGGGGCCTTGTTTGACGGGCCTTCGGGAGCTATGCTGTTTTCGTTTGGTAACCATTTGGGTGACCTCCTTGGGATTGACTGGCGAAGCTGAAATCTTTGCCAGCCTACCTTTTTACCCCATGTTTTCGGGGGTCCCCAAATGGTTCCTGGCGGCTCAGCCCTCACCAGGTGCACCGGCAGTGCATAATTCAGGTTGAATACTGCTGGTGCTCGGCGGCCACCTCGACCTCGGCTGCGATTATCCCGCGAAGCAGGACCTCGGCATCTTCCATTTCACCCTTCGCCGCCAAGGACCGGGCCAGCAGGAATTCGAGCAAAGGAGAAGACCCGTGACGGTCGAGAAGTTCGCGCGCCAGCGTTCCAGCCTCTTCATAGCGGCCCGCATCGTTCAGCAATCGGGCACATTCAGCGATTCCGGCGGTGATCCAAGGAACCCGAGGCGGCTCCCCGGGCCATTGCTCGCGCACGTAGGCTACGAATCCTTCAAAGCGAGTCAGCAGTTCCTGGCCGTTGGCCATATGGGCGTGATGGTAGAGAAAATTCGACCGTACCAGCGGGTTCCGCGCTTCAGGATCTTCTAGCGCTCGCTCAAGCAACTCGGTGTTGCGCTTGCTCTTTCCGCGCGCGGCAAACACCGATTGCTGATAACCGTAATGGCGGACTCGTGCTTCGATCGTGTGTGTGCGGATCTCGCTGAGTCCCTGGCCGACCTGCTCATGAACCCGGCCGATGTAGCGAATGCCGGGAGTCATTCGGTAGAGCCGTGGCGCGATCCAGCGGCGTCCCGTGGTCCCGGTCTCGTTGACATTTTCGAACTGCAGATAGGCTACGTCAAACTCAGCGCCATCGACCGCTTCCCTGATGCGGTAGGCCGTCGAGGGGTCCAAACGTTCGTCGGCATCGAGGACCAGCATGTAGTCACCGGTGGCTGCCGCGATGGCTTGATTGCGCGCTTCCGCAAAGTGATCGGTCCAGGCGAAATGAACCAGCTTGGCGTCATGGGACTCAGCGATGGCCACGGTCCTTGGAGCCCGTATCGACCACGACGATCTCGTCCACGACCCCGAGGACAGAGTCCAGGCATTGACCGAGATAGCGCTCTTCATCTCGGACAATCATGCACAGGCTAATACGGTGTCTGCGGCGGGCCACTGGGGGCGGAGATCCCTTGCTGCGGTCTCGGTTCATGGTCTACTCAGGTTTGGGGAGTTGCACGCGAACTCCTTGTTCTATCTCGGGGAAGTCGGAAAGATCGAAGTCCGATCCCGCCGGGTGAGAATCGACTTGATCTTGAAAGCGGGCGGCTAGCTCACTTTTCGGAACCCAATCGCGGACTCGCTCTTCCCATTTCGGCTGGTCGGGAGAGCAAACCGACAGACTCAGTGCCAGGCAGAGGCAGTCTATTTCCGGGAGTCCTTGCCGCCACAACGCGGGATTGGCTTGGATCACCCGCAGTGCCTCGTCGTAGCGGCCGCGCTGCACCTCGACACAGGCGAGACGCAGGACCGGCGGCAAGTGGTCCGGGTCGGTTCACGCGAGCTGTGCGTAGATTTTCGCTGCATCGTCGTAGTGCTCGCGCGTCTCGGCGATTTCCGCCTGAAGGTGCTGTGCCCGGCGGTAAACCAGACCTAAGTCGAGCGGGAAATGGCGGTACGCCTCCGACATGGGCGGCTCGGGGCCCAGCAGCACATCCAGTGCCTCTTGGGCAGCTTGGTAGTCACCGGCTTCGGCTCTGGCACGTGCGATCGCCAAGTAAAGCGGAGGGGAGGCGCCGTGCTTCGCCAGCACGGGGCGGGCACGAACTTCCGCTTCGACATGCTTTCGCTGATCGCTGAGTGACCAGGCGTATTGGGCCATCCCAGCCGGAATCCAAGCGCTGACCGGCCGACTTTCCAGCTCCGGGTGGGAGTCGACAAACTCGACCCATGCCCGGATTCGCTGCTCCCGCTCAGGCCCCAGTGATCCCCAGCCGTAATAGAAAAGATAAAGGCTGCGCTCGATGAGGTCGTTCTCCGGGATCTCCTCCAAGGCTTTTTCGACGAGCCGCAGATTTCTGGCGGCCTTATCCCTCTGCTCAATGGCCGAACTTTGGTAGCCGTGATGGAAAATCGCGACGCCAGGCGCCAAGGGCGGGTCCGTTAAAGCGGTGGAACGAGCGGAGAACACGGGCCGCTCGTGGATGCGGCCGCAATAGCGCACTCCGGCGTTGTTGCGAAACATCCGTATCGCCTGCCAATCGGCGCCCTGTCTCCCTTGCGGGTCGACGTTGATCAGGCGCAGGTGGCAGGCGTCACCCGCAGCCGACTCGGCGGCCCGCCGAATAAGACCGCGCGATTCCGGCGAGATCCTCTCGTCGCAATCGAGAACGAAGATCCAGCTGCCCGTGGCTAGCTCCAGCCCGTGGTTCCGGGCCGCGGCGAAGTCGTCCCGCCACGCAAAGTCCACCACCCGCGCGCCACGGCGGCGGGCAATCGAGCGGGTGCGGTCGCGAGACCCGGTGTCAACGACGATGATCTCGTCCACGTCTTGGCTGGCAGACTGCAGGCAGGTGTCGATGTTCTCCGCTTCGTCAGAGGCAATCATGCAGAGACTGACCAGCGGCGGCGACCAGGGAGTGCGATCGCCTGCTCGGTCCGATCGCGCGTTGGTCCGGGGCTTCCTGATCAGCCGCGGAAAACTCTTATTGGATTTCTTTGGGATGGCAACCTCTCCTGTGTAGTTGGGTGGCCGCGGCCGGGCCAGTTTTTTCTCTGCGATCGTGCTGCGGTCGATTCTTGTCTGACCCGCACTGGGGAAAAACCGCGTCGCTGCTCTGCGGCGAAGTACAGGCAAGCCTGCCGGTCCCTACTGTGATCGGCTGCCCTGCACGAGCTAGTTAGAGGAACGCGAATATCGATGCTCGTAAACAGGCCGCTGCGAAAAGCCGATAGTTCTTTACTAGAGCGGTCGCAGACTTTCTACTCGCCCGGTGTATGTCGCTAACTTTTGAAGATCTAGAGCAGTCCGCGGGCCCGGGAGCCGGCGCGGCCGACCCCTTCGATGCCTTTCTCGCCGGGGAATCAACGGTCGTCGGCAGCCCCCGCCACTGGTTTGACATGTACTTCCCCGCTCGAGAGTTCAGCGAGGACTTGGATATTCTCGTCACCACCTGCGCTTCCGATCAAGCGGCGCAACTGGCTGTCACGAACCCGCGCGGCCGCATCGTGGCCATCGATACGGATGCAACTTCCTTGGAACAGGCCGAGGCGCGCAAGCGGAAGCACGCTCTATCCAATCTCGAGATTGTCGAGCAGAGCGTTGAGGATGTATCCCGGCTCGAGCGCGACTTTGACGTCATATTCTCCTCCGGGGAGCTGTGCTATTCGACGGACCCCTCACTAGGCCTGAGGGCGCTGCGCGATGCTCTTCGCCCGAGCGGGGTGATCAATCTGAAGCTGATCGGCTCCTATGGCAGACAGGGCGTTCAGTTGTTGCGCCTCATCCTGGGGATTCTGGGCGCTAAGAGCGGCGAGCCCAAGGAGCGGGCACGGCAGGTGCTGATGTCGCTCGCTTCCAGCGATCCATTTGGCAGCGGAGGCAGCCAACTCAAGAGTTGGGCGAGCGATCGGTCTGCTATTGATTTGCTGCTTCAAAACAACGAACACACCTATGACATTCCGGCGCTTTACCGGCTGGTGGAGGGCAGCGGCCTGCGGGTCCAGCGCCCTCTCTGTCAAGCCCACTATCAGCCTCAATGCACTCTGCTGGCTAACTCAGGCGAGCTGTTTGGTCAGGTCACGGGCCTGCCGCAAGACAACCAGCAAGCCATTACGGAGCTTTATCGCGGCGGCATGCAGGCTCATGAGTTCATTGTTTGTCGCGACGACCGACCTTCGAGCGAATATGACATTTCATTTGCTGACCAGAGATGGCTCAGCTACGTTCCTGTCACCAACCCCGGCCTGAGCATCATCCAAGAGGACTTGCCGCCGGGAGCAGCCGCGAGGCTGCGCTGGGACTCGCACCACTATCCCGAAATCTCCGCCCTGGTTGATACTCGCCAAGCCGCGCTCTTCAACGCCTGCGACGGTTTTCGCACGATCTCGGAAGCAATCGCTGGGGCCGGCGGCGGGACGCACGAGAAGACCGATCGGGCATTCGCGAAGAACTTCTTTGAGTCCATGTGGCAGCTGGACTACCTCTGGTTTCGAATTGGTTCCCGGCGGGCGCTAATGCCTCAGGGACCCTTGTCCGCCGCTCCGATCTAAATCATCATGCCTGGGCTTGGCGACATCGCCGACGAGAGTATCATTACGTTTCCAGAGGGCCTCCCCGGTCTCGACGACTGCAAGCGATTCGTTATCCTCCGGCCCGAGGGCCTCGAACCAATCTTGTTGTTTCAATACGTCGAGGATGAGAACCCGAGCCTGCCGGTCATTCCGGTCAAAGCGGTGAAAGGCGATTACCAACTGCAGATGAGCTCGAGCGACCGGGAGTTGTTGGGGTTCCCGGATGCGCCGGGCGCGTCTGAGAAAACCCCATTCGAGGCTGAGAAAACCCAAGGCTTACCAGAGAACGCTTTGTGCCTGGCTGTTCTAGTTCTTCCCGGCGAGGATCTTTCGCCGAACTGCAACCTGTTTGCTCCCATCGTTGTCAACGTAACAACTCGCCGGGCCAAACAGGTGCTGCAACTGGACTCCGATTATCCGACGGCATTCCCTTTGCCGAGAGAGTGAATTGTGCTCGTGTTCCGCCGCCAGCAGGGAGAATCGTTTCGCGTCGGCGAAAGCGTGGAAGTGCGCATCCTGCAAGTGGGCCGCTCGCACGTGAAGATCGGAGTCATAGCGCCGCGCGAAATCGAAATCTATCGCACGGAGCTATCGAACTTGAATCGGCAGGCCGTCGTACACGACTGGAAGGATCCGGCGGTCAGGCAGCGGCTGCAGGGGATGCTCGGCGGGCTGAAATCACCGGGCCGGGAGAGGTGAAATATCGCCCGCTTCCGTGCGCGCTGGAACGCCAGGCTTGCCGCGGGCCTGACCCCAGGCTTCCGCCTGGGGCTCTGTCTCTGCTGTCTGAATTGCTTAGGTCTGGCTGAGCACGACGAGCCCACAGATGATCATCGCACCCCCGGCGATCCGTCCGCCTTGGCCGCCGAACGGTAGGACCTTCTCGATCAGAACGAAAAGTGTAATGCCGGCAATCCAAAGCAAGTTCATCACGCCGCCGAAGAAGAGCAAACCCATCAGGGCCCAGCAACAACCGAGGCAAAAGGCCCCGTACTCGAGCCCCATTAAGAAGGCTCCCCCAGCACCAGGCCGCCAGTGCGATGAGATGAAGTGCGCCGGGGAACGGCAGTGGTCCAGACATGCGTTCTTGGCCGGAGTCATCTGATATAGTCCAGCCACGATCAGCAGCGAAGCTCCGAAGACCGGGCTGTTGGACACCATCATCGGCGAGAGCAAGGCCGCCTGGTCCAATCCCCACTGTGCGAGTGTTGCGCCCGCGCTGAAAAGCGTCCACATCGCAATGTACCCCGAGATGAAAACCGCCGAAGGAGCCAGCGGCGCTCCCTGTCCGGTGGCCTTGCGCGCCACTGCCGCATAAATAAGGGTCATCGGAATGGCCGTTGGCACCATCATTCCCACCATCATCACGGCCCACATCAGAAACATGTAGATGAAGTCGGCCATGGCCCAGGGCTTGATTTGCAGCCCGCTTTGCGCCATGGAACTCATGTCCATCGGCGTGTCCATGGGCATGTCCATCGGCATTTCCGTGCCAGACATATCCATGCCAGACATATCCATGCCGGACATGTCCATGTCAGCGGCCATCCGGATCAAGTAGGCCCACGACAGCACTGTCACGCCCGCAAGGGCCGTGTAGATGGCCGCGCGGTCGCGCCGCGGCAGGCGTGACTGTTCCATGGGTATGAGAAGTGAGAGCGACGGGATCGCGCGGCTAGCGGATCACGCCGTCCTGATTCATGTGAAGAACGTTGAACTGGCCGTAGGTGCCGGAAAGGTCCAATTGAATCGCGCCCGTTGCCTTGGTCGTCCCTGATCCCATCTCGGCGACGGTATACTCAAACCCGTTCGGCAAATTGATTCGCGCCCGGTGTGGGCCTCCGGTCATCGGATGGATGATGGGAGCCCCGGTGGATTCCACCACCCCGGGTACCCGGATCTGCCCCTTACGGGCTTCGACGTCGATTTCCAGTTCGATCGGCGAATAGAGAGTTTCCAGCACTTCCGACATGGTGCTGTTGTAGACGAAGAAGTGCGTCGCCCCCGGCGCCGTCGATTCGCCGTGAAGGATCTTTCGTAGTGCCTCGCGTTGCTCGGCAGTGGCGCGTTCGTCAATGACCGCTTGCTGCTTGCCGTTGCCGGCGGCGATTTCACCGGGCCATTGAAGCAACATCGCCCAGTCCAGCCCGTCGAGCCGCACGTCATTAAAGTGCCCTTCTTCGATATGCCCGCCAACGACGGCTTCACAGAACCCGTTTGTCGTGGGGGAAGCGAACTGGCAAGGACACCCATAGTTGCAGTTGCAATTGCCGTACTCGACTCCCCGAATCATCCATTGGTCCACCATCGTATCGCCTCCGACTTCGTATCGTTTTCAACCTTGAAGCGTCCCAAGAAGCTCCGTCGCAAGGGCTTGTGTACTTGAGTTTAGACGCTGAGTGCTTAGGTCTTCAACTGGCATGCTCGCTGGCTGTCTGGCGTGAATAGTTCTCAGCCGCGAAGCGGCGGTCCAAATAACAGCCTGGGGCGGAAGCCCCAGGAAAAGGGAAGTTCCCGAAAGTCGTTGAGCTCTGAAGGAGCGCCACTGCGGGGTCCGGGACGTGTGATCGAGTTTCGCAGCCTTTTGGGAGAAACCGTCTCCACGGCCGCAGCGGCCACCTGTGGCAGAACCGTTTCTTTCGTGCGCGCTGGGACGGGATCATCTGGTGACGGCGCTGGCCTACGTCGACCTCAATCCGGTTCGGGCCGGCTTGGTAGGATGCGCCGAACAGTATCCGTGGTCGAGCGCCGGCGCGCACGTGAGCGGCCGGGACGAGGCGGGCTAAGCAAACTAACCGCCCCTCCCCCGAGACCGAGCCAACCGGCCAGCCCCGATCTGATTGCATCCCTGTGGGTCGCTACCACCAAGAACCTGCCCCAACGACCAAACGTCTCCGGAACAAGATTCAGAGGGGCGTGGACAGAAGTCCACGCTCACCGCGAACCCAAGTGAGCGGCCCCCGGGACGCAAAACTGGGGGGCCGAAGGGGGGGGCCGAAGGGGGGGGCCGAAGGGGGGGGGGCCGAAGGGGGGGGCCGAAGGGGACAGGCACCCTTAATTACCAGCGATCGCGGCGTTGGCTTCGTCGCGGTCACCCAGGATCAGATGGTGATGGCCGTAGCGGCGGATGGAGTTTAATCTAGAAGTTTGATTTGAAGTTCCTTCTTGACTGCAACGCGCCTGTTCTTAGAGACGGCCAACCCGATGGACTGTCGAAGTTGTCTATGGGCAGCCCCTTTGAGCATATCGGAGAAGCAATTCATCAGGAGCAGGTTGATTCCCTCGATACACCTCTTCTCGCGCGTCGTCCAAGAACCTAGCCGAGCCACATCATCAGACCAGAGTCTGGTCCCCTGTGCACCCGACGTCATTCTAAAACCGGTTCCGGTTGCATGAACCGCCCGTGACAAGACTGCGTATTCCTTTCTCACAATCTGTAACCCGCTCACCATAGACTTGGGCGAAGCGATGGCGGGGTGACGTTCCCGATAGTCGAAGAGGCTGGCGAACCCAAGCCTATGCCTACCTTGCACCCAAAGCTCCAATTCAACTGGGTGATCCTTGTAGTAGAGGAAAAAGCAGACGTTTTCGATGAAACTTCGTAGACTCTTCAATGCTTGACGCCAAGAACCCAATCGCGCAGATACGTGCGATGCAAGTGCATCGTTTTGCGCTTCCAGGAAGAATTCTAGACTGTCGGAACTAACCCTACCGTCAAGATGTGTCCTCCATGCCTGGAATGTCGTTAGTCGGCGATAGCTCTGCAGAAAGCGGCTGTCTTCCGCTAGGCTATCCAACACAGTGAGCATCTCGTCTTTCCACGCGGCGCTGAACCGGCAAAAATTCGCCTTGATTTCCTTGTCCAGTGGCGTCAACTGTCATCCCTGAGCAGGAGTCCGAGTGCTCTCGTGAGTTCCGGTGATGATTTACCGGCCTTACGGTGCGCGAAACTTGATTTGAGCAGCCTCTGAGCACGCGGGTTCCTAACCAGGAACGCGACCAGCTTCCAAAGAATATCCCGCGACGCATCGCGTGGCCGAGCTTTGATAGGGAAGTCGTAGTCGTCTATCAGAGCGAGCCATTCTTCCTTTTCCACACGAGCTAGGTCGACCAGTGCCGTCAGGCTCACAACCAAGTCATCACGGTTTTTCCCCTCAATGAAAGACCCGGTAGACAGTTGGGAGATCTCGACGTCCTGTCCCGATCTCAGCAGCTTCGCTAGCTGACTCAAACCCGATGCCAAGTCATGAGTTTTCACTATCAATCACCCAAGCCTATCTAAGATTTCCTCTGACACATCTCTGAATTCATTCGCCGCAATGGCATCGTGGTGGGCGTAGATCGGAATTTGCCTAGCTGCCGCCTCACTCACCGCAACCCGCTCGCTCATTTGAGACTTGATGACACCATCGCCGAATTGCTGCCTGAGGCTGAAAACTGTTGCCTCACGATGGAGTGCAGGTCGCCCCACCCGTGAAATCACAATGCCAGCGAGTTTCGCTTCGTGTTCGACGTCTGCGGAGAACTTCTTGACCCGCTTCAGGAGTAACCCCACGCCGATACCTGATAAGTAGTCCGGTGAAACAGGCACCACGTAGTGTGAACCCTGAATTATGCACTGCCGGTGCACCTGGTGAGGGCTGAGCCGCCAGGAACCATTTGGGGACCCCCGAAAACATGGGGTAAAAAGGTAGGCTGGCAAAGATTTCAGCTTCGCCAGTCAACCCCAAGGAGGTCACCCAAATGGTTACCAAACGAAAACAGCATAGCTCCCGAAGGCCCGTCAAACAAGGCCCCGGCGCGAGGGCCCCGCGGCCCAATAAAATCGGGGCTGCCACGCCCTATCACTTCCGTGGCAAGAATCTGACTCCCTACGGCGGCTTGCTGCCCGTCGCCACCCTGCTCGAAAAACTCGGCTTCCAAGCGCTGCTGGAAGAAACCCTCACGACCAAACGGATCACCCGAGCCATGAGCCCCTACCAGTTCGTGCTGGCCCTCGTGCTCGGCCTCTATGTCGGCTTTGCGCGGCTCAACCAACTCCGCTTCATCGCTCGCGACCCCATCCTGACCGGCATCTTGCAAGTGACGCGTCTGCCGCCGCAGTCCACGCTGTGGCGCTTTCTGGCCTCGCTGCACCTCAACGTGGCGAAGCAGATCCTTTCCATTCAGCGCCAGCTGCGGGAACGAGTCTGGGCCGCGGCCCACGTGAAGTTGGAGACGGTGACGCTGGACACCGACACCACCGTGCATACCCTCTACGGCCGCCAGATGGGCGGGCGCAAGAGCTACAACCCCAAGAACAAGGGCAAGCGCAGCTACCAGCCGATACTGACCTTCCTGGCCGAGACGCGCGAATACCTGATGGGCGGGTTGCGCAACGGCGACCGGCCCACGGGCCGACAGATCGCCGCCCACCTCGAGAGCGCTTTCCGGACTTTGCCGGGCGGCGTGAAGAAAATCCTGGCGCGGGCCGATTCCGGCTTTTATTGCTGGGAGGCGGTGGAGGCCTATGAAAAGGCGGCTTGTCAGTTCGTCATCGTGGCGCGCAAAACACGGCGCCTGGTCGAGCGCTTGCAGCAAGCAGAATGGAAACCCTCCCCCCGCTCCGACGCGGACGCGGAATGCGAATTCCTCTACCAACCGCAAGGCTGGGCGCGGGCCTGCCGTTTCCTGGCGCTGCGTTACGAAAACGAGCCCAAGGCCGGCGCGGCCGAGCAATACCAGTTGTTCGCCACCAGCGCTTACACCTACCGCGTGTTTGTCACCAATCTGGCCGAGCCGATCGCGGCGGTGGTGTGGTTTTACAATCAGCGCGCCGGAGCCGAGAACCTGATCAAGGAGGCCAACAACGACGCCGGGCTGGCGGCCCATCCCTCGCGCCGCTTTGACATGAACCGCAATCACTTTCAGTTGGCCATGCTGGCCTACAATCGCAACTGCTGGCTGCTGCTGTTCAACCGCGAAGCCCAGGCCAGCGTGGAGACGCTGCGGCACACCACCCTGGCGACGGCGCGGCTGCGTTTTCTGTTCGTGGCGGCCAAGATCTGGCGGCACGCCGGCAGAACGGGTGTCAGCTACAGCGATCATTATCAGGAAAAGGGCCTGTTTGAACGGCTGATGCGACGGCTGCGGGCGATGGGGCCGCCGGGATCGAGCTTGGCGCCGGTGGTGGAGGGTGCGCTGAGCTGAGGGGCACTCCATGCATAAAATTTCATGCACTCGCCGCAACGTACTGGGAACACGCCGCTTGCCAGCCCGCTTTTGCCCTGCCGGGATCAGGAGGCGGCTCAAACGGGGAGGGAAACAGCAGAAAAGACGACTTGCGAAATCACTGAGTTGACACGAGTGCCGCTATCGCCACAACTCCATCGACGATGGCTACGCCGAATCTGTGCATAATTCAGGTGAACAGAATGCCAGCGCGTTCTGCGTCGGTATCGTTAGGTTCGGCGGACAGTCGCAGATAACAATATCGTAGTCCTTGAGCACCGGCTGAATCGCTCTTCGCAGTTTCGTCTCACGCGCAGTCGCCGTGGCCAAGTCCAGATCCACGGAGAATAGATCGAGGTGAGACGGCACCAGGTCCATTCCCTCGAACACATCCTGTATGATCACCGACTTCGCGTCGCGGTTGGAGCTTTCGGCTGTGGTGTGCCTAGCACCGAGTAGATCGGCCACCGTACCGTGCTCACTCGCGTGGGTTTCCCATTCATCTATTCCAATGCACGAGAAGGTAGCGTTCGTTTGTGGATCGAGGTCTATCAACAGGGTCCGCAAGTTCTGGCGACCACAATAAGCGGCAAACTGCACCGCAATCGCGGTCTTGCCGACGCCCCCCTTTAGGTTGACGCATGCGACCGTGTGAGTCTTGCTGGGCACTTCGAGGACCAATGCAGCCTACATTATAGTTCGTATTGAACCGGGACGGCCTCCGTTCTAACCACGGCCCCTAGGTTACGCGGTCACCCACCATGCCACGTCGCGAAATGAGCGACTTTAGCACAATCAATTCGGAGAAAAATAGGAAAAATAGGCAAAATAGGGACAGAGCCCGATTAAAGGAGCCCGGCGACTGTGCCACTTTTGGGTTCACTCCAGTTCACTCCAATCTCATGCCCCATGCTGTCTCCCTTGTCGCATCCTCGAACTTCCTCCAGCGGCTGCTAGACTACCCCTGGCAAGCTCTCGACTATCCTTGGGAAGTTCTCAGCGAGCGCTGGAAGTCGCTTGTAGCGCGGATATAGCGACTGATCTCTGAGAAACGAGGCTACCTCTAGAATGGACGCACCAACGAAGAAAACCGCTGCCGACCTCCTATGCCAGGCCAGAATTTCAGGCGTCAGACTCGCAGAGCTGCCGCTAGAGGTGAGGCCGGCGACCCCTCAAGCCGGGTATGAGTGCCAGGACCAGGTCGTCAAACAGCTTTTGGAGCACTACGGCGGTACGATTGTCGGCTACAAGGTCGCCTGCACGAACCGCTTGGCTCAAGAGCTGCTCAACCAGGACGGGCCGTTTTGCGGCAGCCTGATGTCCGCGTTTTGGTCCGTAAGGTCCGTAAGGGACAGGCACCTTAACTGTTGACAACTGTTGACGGCATCTCCGCGAAATCGACTAAAGTACTATATTTCAGTGGCTTACGGTCGGACCAAGATCGTAAGAATTCTATCCCAGGCGAGGCGGCTCCGATAAGTCCCTTAAAATCAATGGCGCGAGCAGGTCAAGATTAGTTAGGGTGCCTGTCCCCTTCGAAGGCCCGGCAGGATCCTGCGAACGCGGCGCTTTATGTCCGGCGGGGCGAGCTTCATCGCGAGCACCAGGATTGGGAAGCGGCGCTCTCCGACTATGGCCGCGCGGCGGAACTCGACCCCGGCCTCTCAGCGGTCCACCTCTCACGGGGCCTGCTATATTTCAACACCGAACGCTTTGCGGAGGCGAAATCCGAACTCGATCGTTTCTTGGTGGATAACCCCGACGACTCGCGAGGCCGAACAGCTCGTGCCAGGGTTCGGGTGCAACTCGGCAAGCACAGCGCCGCGGCGGAAGACTACGACCAAGCGGTTGCTTATTCACCCCGACTGACACCGGAACTTTATCTGGAGCGGGCAAGCGCCTGGGCCGGCGCAGGGGAGCGGCACGTCGGTCGAGCGATTGCGGGCCTCGACGAGGGCATGGAGAAGCTCGGCGGAATCGTCACTCTGCAAACCTTCGCAATCGAGGTGGAAGTGCGGGGGCGCCGTTACGATGCCGCTCTGAAGCGGCTTGATCAAATAGCCGGCTCGCTTCCAAAGGAACGCCTGCTTCGCCGCCAGGGCGACATTTTACGAGCGGCCGGCCGCCACAGGGAGGCTCGACTCGCCTACTCTCAATCCGAAGATCAGATCAATGCGTTGCCCCCCCATCGTCAATCAGCGAAACCGATATCCGACCTGCGCCGAGAAGTAAGAGCCGCCCTCGCGGGAATCGTAGAGAGCCCGTAAACTCAGAGCCCCGAGATCACTTGATGAGGTTGCTTCCCGCGCTGCTTCTCAGGAAGTCCCCACGGACCTGTGGACGCGGAAGTTTCGTGTTGGGCACTTCTTTCGCTGGCATTCCACCCTGAGAACACAAGCCTTTCCAGTTGAAATCACTGACATTACCGAAAACTCCCACGGGCGCTGCTTGACACCCCCGTTATAATGAAATTGACCGGAAGGAAATTCACCGGACCAACACGACCGTTTCCTGGCCAGGACAGTGCGAGTTGCTTTCCGTCTGTGGGTGATCCCCCGCGAGCGGACTTCAGGTAAAGGAGCGGGATCGTTCCGAGCGCGTAAGCCAGTGGGGCTGGCGAGTGCGCAAGCGAGCGGCGTCCCGCTTTTTTCGTCCCTGGAGAATTGTTTGCAAGCCTTCTCCTTGTGGCTCCCGTTGGGGGAGGAGGCTATGGTTAACGCGATGGGAGCAAAGAGGGCCCTCTAACAAAATTCAGAGCCCCAAACGCAAGTGCGGGGTCAGCGGGTGTCCGACCGGCCGATTTCAGTAGAACCGGTCGCGAGCCAAGTTTGGTTACTGGCGGGACTGATTGCGCGGTTTGGGGCAACCCCTCCCTGACGGTCGGGGCTCCCTGCGGCCGCGCCACAGGTCCATTCGCCCGAAAAGGCGAACAAAAGGCGCATAACTTTTCTGACATCCGCTCAAATCTGCTCATCTCCGTCCGAATCTGAACGAATCTGAACGACAACCGGCCCCTCGCCCCGCGCGTATCTTCCCGGGCGAGGCTCGTGCTTGCAGGCTGATCCGCCTGACCATCCTCGGCTCACCCTGCTCGACCTCACGCCGGCCAATCGCCGCGGGTGCAGGTCCTCGATCACGCGCACGCGGTACAATGAGGAAAATTAGGGTTAGCGCGCTCCTTTATGATTCTCGATAAAGCACTTGCCAAGGTCTTCGGCACTCAACACGAGCGCGAGATAAAGAAGATGCAGCCCCTCGTGGCTGAAATCAACGAGCTGGAATCCGGGCTCAAACAGTTGAGCGACGAGCAGTTAGCTGCAAAAACCCCTGAATTCAAAGAGCGGATCGAGAAGGGCGAGACGCTCGATGACATCCTTCCTGAGGCTTTCGCGGTCTGCCGCGAGGCAGCCGTCCGGGTGCTGGGAATGCGTCACTACGATGTCCAGTTGATTGGCGGTGTCGTGCTGCATCGGGGACGTATCGCGGAGATGAAGACCGGCGAGGGGAAGACGCTGGTCGCGACTCTGCCGGCCTATCTGAATGCGCTGGAGGGCAAAGGCGTCCACATTATTACGGTCAATGACTACTTGGCGCGACGTGATTCTGAATGGATGGGCAAGGTCTACGGCTTCCTGGGGCTTTCGGTCGGAATCATCGTTCATGGTTTGACCGACGACCAGCGCCAGGAAGGTTACGGCTCCGACATCACCTACGGCACGAACAACGAGTTTGGTTTTGACTACCTGCGCGACAACATGAAGTTCGAGCACGCAGGTTGCGTGCAGAGGTCGCATCATTACTCGATCGTCGATGAGGTGGATTCGATTCTGGTCGATGAAGCCCGCACGCCTCTGATTATTTCCGGGCCGAGCGAGGAGTCGACCGACAAGTATTACAAGGTCAACCGCATCATCCCGAAGCTCGAACAAGGCGAAGTGATCGAGGGCGACGAGCCACGAGACCGCTCCTATACGGGCGACTACATCGTCGACGAAAAGCATCGCACCGCGTTCCTCACCGAAATCGGCGAAGACAAGGTCGAGAAAACCCTCGGCATCTCGAACATCAATGATCTTGTCAACTATGAGGTCAAGCACTGCGTCGAGCAGGGTCTCAAGGCCCACGCACTGTTTCAGCGAGACAAAGATTACGTGGTGAAAGACGGCAAGGTAGTGATTGTCGATGAGTTCACCGGACGCCTCATGGAGGGGCGGCGTTGGAGCGACGGGCTGCATCAGGCGGTCGAGTCCAAAGAGCGTGTCAAGATCGAGCGAGAGAATCAGACGCTCGCCACGATCACATTCCAGAACTATTTCCGCATGTATAAGAAGCTAGCCGGTATGACGGGTACGGCGGACACCGAGGCAGCGGAGTTCAGCAAAATTTACAAACTGGACGTGGTGGTTATCCCGCCGAATCGGCCACTGATTCGCAACGAGCATTCCGATGTTGTTTACCGCACCGAGGACGAAAAATACCGCAATGCCGCGGTCGAAATCCAGGAATTCCATGACCGGGGGCAGCCGGTCTTGGTCGGCACGATTTCCATTGAAAAGTCGGAAAAGCTCTCGGGCATCCTGAAGAAGTTGGGAGTCCGGCACGAAGTCCTCAACGCCAAGCAGCACGAGCGTGAGGCACATATTGTGGCTCAGGCCGGCAGCAAGGGCGCCGTCACGGTGTCGACCAACATGGCCGGCCGCGGCACCGACATTCTGCTCGGCGGAAATCCCGAGTTTCGCGCGCGCGAGTCGCTGCGCAAGAAAGGGAAGAACCCCGACCTGCTACCGGCAGACGAGTGGGGCGAGGTTTTAAACGAGTTCAAGGCCGAGACGGACAAAGAGCATGACGAGGTCGTTGCCCTGGGAGGACTGCATATCCTGGGCACCGAGCGTCACGAGTCGCGCCGGATCGACAATCAGCTTCGCGGGCGCGCTGGGCGTCAGGGCGACCCCGGCAGCTCCCGATTCTACCTTTCGTTGCAGGACGATTTGATGCGCATCTTCGGCGGCGAGAAGATGCAGAACCTGATGCTCCGGTTGGGCATGGAAGAAGATGTGCCGATCGAGTCCGGCCTCATCAGCAAGCGCATCTCTGCAGCGCAGGAAGCGGTGGAGGCGCAAAACTTCGCGGCCCGCAAACATTTGATCAAGTACGACGATGTCATGAACAAGCAGCGCGAGGCTGTTTATGGCATGCGCTCCAAGCTGCTTGAAGGCGGTGATCAGAAAGAGTATTTGATGGAGCTGGCCGGAGAATTGGTCGGCGATTTTGTCGACACGCGCTGTCCTGATAAGACGCATCCCGATACTTGGGATTTCACCGGGCTACTTACCGATATAGCCGCCCAGTTCGGCGAAAAAATTGACGACCTCGATTTGGATGAGCTAGGCCCCCCCGCCATTCGTGATGCAATCACGGAGCGGCTTGTCAAGAACTACGAAAAGAAAGAAAGCGTGATCGGCTCCGAACGGCTGCGCTACACCGAACGGATGATCATGCTGCAGTTGCTCGACGGGCAATGGAAAGATCATCTGCTGTCGATGGATCACCTCAAGGAGGGCATCGGGCTGCGTGGTTACGGCCAGCGCGACCCGCTGGTTGAGTACAAGAAAGAGTCCTACGAGCTGTTCCAAGACTTGATGGGGCGTTTCGACGAAGAGACGATCAAGTTCCTGTTCAGCTTGCGGGCGGTGGACCGGGCAGAGGAGCCGTCTGGTGAAGACAGGCCGCTGGACGCGAGCCCGGCCGGGTCGGGCGCCAGAAATGGTGACGCGCGGACGGCGGCCGCGGTTGATACCGATGCCGGCTCGTCACTGGAACAGTTCACGCGCGATGTTCGCCGCAAGAAGGAGCGCGAACTCGCGCATGTACAAATGGCTGGGGCAGGCGACTCCAGGGCTGAAGTGAAGCAGGTCATCCGCGGACAGAAGGTCGGCCGCAATGACGCATGCCCGTGCGGCAGCGGCAAAAAATATAAGAAGTGTTGCGGGAGGGCGGCGTGAGAACAGTTCTTCAGAGCGGATCTTCAGAGCCCCGAACACAAGTGAGTGGGTCAACTCCGCCGACCGCCAAGCGTTTCTCATTGGGATGAAACTTAGCGCCCGTCCGCGGTGTCTACTTTCTTAGAACTTCGCGGTGAGATTTGTTTTGGAACATCGGTGCGACTTTCTTTAGAACGTCGATGTCTACTATCGTAGAACTTAAATGATCAGACTGATTTTAGCGCTGGTGCTGATGCAGTTGACGGCGACTGGCGCTCTGCTGCCGGAGGCTCTCGGCGAGTTCGAGCGTGGGACGGTAACCCCGTTTGTGCCGCTGGAAAGAGATGTTTTCGCGGAGTTCGGGATGGAAGAGGGGGAGCAGGCGCCCTTTGCCACCGCAAACGGCGATTCCGTGGAGGTTACCGCGGTGCGCTTCGGTGATGCAACCGGCGCTTTCGCCGCGTTCTATTGGCTGCGGCCGGCGCAGGGCGTGGACATGCTGCTCGGCGAGCGCGCGATTCGAAACGGCAGGTCGACACTGGTCCATTTCGGCAACTACATTCTCCGGATGGACGGCTCGGTCCCGATCGAAGAGCATGTCGAGCTGATGCTCACTTATCTGCCGCGAGTTCAGATCACATCCCCTCCCCCGCTGCTGGCTTATTTTCCGACCGAACAACTGATCCCAAACTCGACACGCCACGTTCTCGGCCCGGTTGCTCTCGAAAAACTGACCCCCGAGATTCCGCCGTCCGTTGCCGCTTTTCACTTTGGGACCGAGGCCCATTACGGCCGCTATGCGACGCCGTCGGGCGAACACCAGATGTTGCTGTTCAGCTACCCCACGCCACAGCTTTCCAGAGGACAGGTAGAAGAATTCAACAAATTGCCAAATGTCGTCGCCAAACGCGACGGACCGCTTATCGCGGTTGTGGTGGCGCCGGAGTCTCTGGACGAAGCTCAGCGTTTGCTCGCAAGAGTCCACTACACCGCCGAGGTGACGCTTCACTATCGCGACCCGGGCCGCCATGAAAACCTGGGCAATCTCATCCTCGACATCGTTATCTTCTGTGGAATTTTGATCGTGCTGATGATCGTTGGCGGAGCCATCGTGGCTGGCGCGCGCGTCGCGGCTGGCCGTTTCGCTCCCAACTCCATCATCGCTCCACCCGCCACAGACCTCGATTTAGTCAGAATGGATATCGACAGGCGTTAGCTTCCAAACGCGGTTGCAAACGCATCTAGAACTCGTGGGCTCGGACTCCGCGTCCGCGGCGTCCGGCGGGCGGCAGATGCCGATGCACTGGTCGAGCCTTCGGCTGAACGTTGTCACCAAGTCGAGTCCGTAGACCTCGAGCGGGAGATCGAGCGGGTGCTGGGGTATTTAGCCGCCCCGGCGGGCGGCTATGGTTGCGTTGGTCAGCGCGCTTAGGGCGTGTATGAAATTCCGATCAGGGGCACGACATCATCGCGCAGTCCGCCGCTGTTGAGTTTGACGAGCACGTTGAAGGTGACCAGAAACGTTGAGGCGGGGTTGACTTTGAAACCGAAGGCGGCGTCGGAAAGATTGAGACTGGCCGTCTGAAAACTAGTCGTGGGGAATATGCGTCCGTCGGCTCCGGTGAAGGTGCTCGGGATGGCGCGCTGAGCATCGATCAAACGTTGGCTAAGATAGTCGGCTACGAGCGAAAACTTGGGCGTAACGCCGATGTCCACGCCAACCGAGTAGAGAAACTGTTCCGGCAGGCCGGCCTTCTCGCCGGTAAGGACATTGCCGGCCAGCACGCTCTCCCCATTAAATTGATAGCCAACGTTGACGCGAGGGGATATGCGTCCGTAGTTATAGGAGAAAACGGCGAAGGGCTTCAAGCCAGGCGCGCCGCGGCCCAGAAAGTCAAGCTCATTCCCGGTAGGCAGGCGGACGTCCGCGCCAATAGCCATGGCGGCGTGTTCCCACTCCGTCGTGGTTCCCTTGAATCGAACGATGACGTCGCCGAGGCCGGAAGCCGAGCCTCCGTTCTGGAATATCCTCTGATTGTCATTTTGGCCCATACGAAACGTGTGGGGAATCGATGGGTCACCGGCAGTTCCGATCCTCTGGATTTGAACGTCGGAGATGATGTCGAGGTTAGTGCTCACGAACGGGATAGCGACAGATATGTCCAGTTTGTCGGTTAGTCCATAGGTGAAAAAGGTGGTGAGCTGGCCCATGCTGACGTCGATGAGGTTTCGCGACGTAATGATGTCCTTCAGGAACGGCGAGTCGGGGTTGACGGTGGGACGATGATTAAAAACAGCCGGAAAATTATCTAGAGAGAGGTCGTCGATGTTGTCGAAACCGAAGTGCTGAAAACTGACGCCAAAATAGAACCGGTCAGCTCCGATCGTCTCGGCGCGCTCGGTGAAGATCGGGCCAAAATTCTGGGCCGAACGCACGTAGGTACCCAGGGTTGGATCGAATTCGTAAGTGAAACCCGCCGCCGTTG
>CBDCYS010000033.1:0-16268 GCA_965224215.1 Bryobacterales bacterium
AGCGCCGAAACCCGGCGCAGGGTAAGCGAGCCATATCGCCGCCCCAGAAATTCAGCCAGCGTTAGGGAGTGGTACTCCCGGGTCATGGTGAAAAAGCGTGGCGCGACGACATACCAGGCGAAGTAGCACGAGGCGATGATCACGACGCCCTTGATGTACCAGATCAACCCAACGTCCCAGCTCTTGCCGGCGTGTCCCACAAAACTGTTGGTGCTGACATAGGTTGCGTAGAAGGACAAGGCAATGACCCAGCCGCCCAGACCGCGGTTGGCAGTCAAGTAGTAGGCCAGATTGTGTGTATCCTTCTTGCCAGCCCGACAATGATGGGCCAACATGGTTAGGTAGCCGCCCATGAAAAGTAATTGGAGCCAGTGTTCCGTGAGCCAAGTCATCTGTAGTCTCCTTCTTGCGTTCTTCGCCAGGCCTGAATCGCGCCCTCAGTTGAGAAAGACGGCAAACGCGGGAAAGTGGACCGCGCACCGCCGATCCGGCTATACTGTCCACGCTTTGACGGAACCTAATCGATGAATCAAGAATCTGATTCCGTGACTGATGCAGATCGGCTAGACGAAGTTCTCGCCGGATACATGGAAGAGGCCGAGGCATTCAAAGACAATCTCTCCGAGTTATGCGCTCTGCAAACGAAATACGTTGAGAAACATCCCGACTTGGCGACGCAGCTTCTCAACCACTTCGAGAACGAAAACGTGGTTCTGTCGGGCTTCGGCCGCATTCCCTGCCGCCTGGCCGATTTCGGCAAGTACACCCAGATCCGCTACATGGGCCATGGAGGGATGGGTGTCGTCTACAAAGCCTTTGATCAGGAGCTGAAAGTTTCGATAGCCCTCAAATTGAGCTTGCCCGGCGCACTGATGGGTGAACCGTCCGTGGAACGCTTCCGCAATGAAGCCCAGAGCATGGCGCGGTTGAAACATCCCAACATTGTGCGAGTTCGCTACGTCGGAGAACACGAGGGCCGGCCCTTCTTGGATATGGAGCTGGCCGGAGGTGGGAACCTGGCGCAGCATCGCGAGCGCTTTGCCGCCGATCAGCGTTCCGCTGCCAAACTGATGGTGCAGGTGGCCCGCGCGGTACACCACGCGCACCAGCGCCGCATCCTGCACCGCGACCTGAAACCGGCCAACATCTTGCTGGATCCGGATGAAAACGAGAGTACGCAAGATAAACCCTACGTGACCGATTTCGGCCTGGCCCTGGAGATCGGCGCCGACGGTTTCCCGGTCGATACTGGCGGCGAACTTGGCAAGGATAGTCAGGTCAACAAGACAATCGCCGGCACGGCCGGCTACATGTCGCCCGAGCAGGCGACGGAAGGAAAGGACGCGACAACCTTGAGCGACGTCTACGGGCTTGGCGCGACCCTGTATTCGCTGCAGACGGGCAAGTCTCCTTTTGGGGCCTCGACCGTGAAGGAGACGCTGCGGCAAGTACGAGATCCGAGTCTAAACCCAAAGTCCCCTCGCGCAATTGACCCTGGCATCGACCGAACGCTCGAAGCTGTCTGCCTCAAATGTCTTCAGAAGGATCCCAACGACCGCTACAAGTCCGCGGAGGGAACGGCAAAAGACCTCGAGCGCTGGCTGGCCCACCGGCCCACCAGAGCAAGGCCCCTTTCTCGCTTGGGCCGTTCGGGGCTTTGGAGCCGACGCAACCCTCTCGGCGTGGGGCTCGCGCTGATGATCCTAGCGTTTTTGACCTTGGCGGGCGTGATCATCGCCGAGCTCATGGGGGGACAAGACCGCGCCCTGCTCGCCCTCGCCCGCCAGAACGCCGGGACCCTCCACCTTCGGCTGGAGCAGCTACGTGAGGCGGTCGAGGTAGCAAGGGACCCGCGACACGGCGAACTTCTGACGCAACGAAACTTCACGGGCTTGCAGGCGCTCATCGAGGAAACGGGAAACAGGCGTGTCGACTTGAACGGCAAATCCCCTTTCGAAAGCTGGTTCATCATCGATGACTCGAATGGGGAAATCGCGGCGCGATGGCCGGCGTCCGAGCCGCAAACGCAAAGCAAAGATCGCAGATACAGGGATTACTATAAGGGTGCGTTGCTGGCGGCGAAGACGCGGGGCGGAACACCTGTTTACGTCTCGCGCGTCTATGAAGCCACTTTGGACGGCCTCTACAAGTTGGGTGTTTCCGCTGCCGTTGGGTACGGCGGCAAGATCGTCGGCGCCGTCGTGGCTTCGGTGACGACGAGTCCCCAGATGGGTCTGCCCCAGACGGAAAACAGCGAGTTCACGACCGCTCTTCTCGCCCGCGGAGACCCGCCCGAGCGTGGACGACCGTGGCCGCCGGACGGCGCTTCGGAATTCCTGGTCCTGTTTCACCCGGCCTACGAGCGTGGAACACAGCCCGTCTGGATTTCAACCGGGCAGGCCGGGAGAATTGGGAAGAGCATCGCGGACAACAACATTGCGGAGAACTACCATGGTCCTGTCGTCTCGTTGAGCGCTGAAGTTGCCGAGAAGTACGGCGGCCGGTTTCGCTCCGGTCGAAGATTCTGAGTTCATCGTCGTGGTTCAGCGGCGATACAGCGAAACCATCCCAGCGGAATGGCAGCCCTGGATTGTAGTGTTGCTTGTCACGTTCTTGGCAGTGGCAATCGTTTGGTTTGTCATGCCGCCGGCTTCCTCCCGCCGATGATCCGGCGCACCGGATAGCCGGCTTCGATGCAACGGCTCTCGATGCATTCAGCCGTGACGCCCCCCCCGGCGCCGCATTCACTGTAAGTCCCCCAACTGCTCCCGCAACTCACCAAACCCGCGCCGCAACAAGCCCGCCACACTCTCCCGCGTGCGATTCATCTTCTCGGCGGCTTCGCCCGTTCTGCCGCCCGCTTTCTGGCGTAAGCCTTCATGCGGTCGCCCACTATCGTGCCCCATTCATGCCCACAATCGAGACACTGCCGATCTTTCGATTCCGCGGAGACGCAGCAACCGCCCAACACGGCCCGGCCACTGTCCAGCTCCTCGCGCAGAGATGGCTCCGAGACGTCAACGAAGCCGTACACGATGCCGGCGGTCGCGTGAGAGCCGCACTTCGGACAGCTGGGTCTGAGTTCCGTCGGCATCTTGCTCCTCCCGGCTCGTCTAGAACCTATCATGCCCAGATCCTCGAACGCTGGAAGCCGCTTCTTGCGGATCGCCTTCGACACGAGGTACGCCGTAGCGGCGTGTTTCTATTTAGGCTTGACGTATTACCCGCTTAATACGGGGACAGTGATCTCGATACAAATTAGGACGGCCTCACCCCGTTGCTCGTCGCGCACTCCCGCCAGCGCATCTCAACTCTCGGGTTCGCCAACGTCGCCATCACGTAGTCACCGAACTCCGAGGTCGTCGCCCCGGCGCCGCACCCGGTCATCACCACCCGCCGCTCGACCTGTCCGCAGATGTCGAGGGCCTTGTTCAGCTTTGATCCCATGTCCTTGAAGCCCAGATGCTCCAGCATCATCGCGCTTGCCCGTAGCAACGAGCTGGGATCGGCGTACTGCGTCAAACCCTCCCGGACCATCCGCGGAGCAGTACCGTGAACGGCCTCGAACATCGCGTACCGTTTGCCAATGTTGGCGCTGCCGGCCGTCCCGACGCCGCCCTGCAGGGCGGCAGCCTCGTCAGTGAGGATGTCGCCGTAGAGGTTCGGAAGCACCAGGACCTCGAACCGGCTGCGCTGCCTCACATCCAGCAAGTTCGCCGTCATGATGTCGATGTACCAGCTGTCCCACTCGATCTGGGGGTAGCGCTCCGCCACCTGCCTGGCAATATCCAGGAACTTGCCGTCGGTGCGTTTGACGATGTTGGCCTTTGTAACAACAGTGACGCGCCTCTTGCCGGTGCGCTGAGCATGCGCGAAGGCGGCGTCAATGATGCGCTCCGAGCCCTGGCTCGTTGTGACCTTGAAGTCCACCGCCAAGTCAGACGTTACGTCGATTCCCTGGTTGCCTAGGGAGTAAAGGCCTTCGGTGTTCTCGCGGAAGAAAGTCCAGTCCACGTCTTGGCTCGGGATGCGCACAGGGCGCACGTTGGCGAACAGGTCAGCTTCTGGCGCATCAAGACGTTGGCACTCTCCAGGTTGGGCCAGCCGTCTCCTTTCTCCGGAGTGTGTGTGTGGCCTTTCAGGATGACGTGGCACTGCTTGATCGCCTCCAGAACGTCGTCGGGGATGGACTTCATCTTGGCCGCTCGGTTCTCGATGGTGAGCCCCTCGATGATTCGGAACTCCACTTTCCCGGACGCTACCTGGTCTCGAAGCAGGTAATCGAGAACTCGCTCCGTCTCCGCACTGATCGTCGGACCGATGCCGTCGCCCCCAATCATGCCTATGATGATCGGGCTGACCGAGGCGTAGTCGATCCAGTCGTCTTCCTGTTTCAGGCGTTGGACCCTTTCAAGCTGCTGCTGGAGGATCCGGCCAAAGCGCTCTTTGGCAGGCTGTATTGCTTCCATGGTGGTCACTGTTGACTCCTTTGGTCCGAAGTTGAAGGCTACAAAGAAGCCTTCATATTGTTCTTCAAGGACTAGGACGACAAACGCACGGGAATAAACCGCGATGACGGGAAGGAGCAGAATCAACTGAGCGGCCGTTGGTGGTGTTTATCGTGAGGCGCGCTGGTGGGGGATTCCGAGGAAACCAACCTTAGTTGTGCTGTATTCTCGTCAAATGCGGATGGCCTCGCTGCCAGCCTGCTAGATTCGAGAAAGGCGGAGCACAACTCACGGCTTGGTGCCTTGCGGCTCAAGTTGGCCTAATCCGTGAGTCGGAGTAGGTTCGCAGAACTACTTCGGAGGCGTCGAGGTGAGACGGAAACCTGTGTGTGAAGGTTCAAAGGGTCAGGGCGGTGACCGAATAATTAAAAAGAGGAGAAGTGGCGGCCCCCATCGCCCGCTGGCCTCCTCTCAGCTTGAGCTGTTAGGTGCGCCTTGCCGTCGCCCTGGGAAGGGCGCATGATGATCTCACTCTGCTTTTGTGTCCTGCTCTGACAACGGAAACTAACCCAAGTCTTGAAGGCGGTCACGGAGCACTTTGAGCCCACGTCGGAGCAGGCCGGCCACGCTTGCCTTCGTGCGATCCATTTGCTTGGCGACTTCGGCCACCGAGTGACCCTCCACGTGATACAGTTCGAAGGCCTTTCTTTGGTCGTCAGGAAGAGCTTCCAATGCGTCGGCAAGGCGGATCGCTCTTTCGTGTCGCAGGACATATTGGCTCGGAGATGTTTGGTCCGCGGCCAGCTCTTTGATACGCGCAGCGGACTCGTCCAGCGACTCGCGGATCGACTGCTCCCGCGCGGCATCGCGTTTCTTGCGACTGAAATGACGGACAGCATCGGTGAGTTTGTTCGCCAGAATCGTTCGCAACCATGCTTCAAGCTCAGCGCTGGTGGTCCCACGCAACTGAGACAGCGCCACGTGCGCCTGCAACAAGGCCTCCTGCACTACATCGGAAGCATCCACCTTGTGCGCCACCGGTCCCCAAGTTCGAAGGTTGATTCGAGCCAACACAAGAAGGTAACTCCGATACCGCTCTGGCCGGAGTTCGTCTGTCGTTTCACGTGTCATCGTGCGCCTCTACAATATCAAGACGGCAAACGCACGGAAACGGACCACGGTTTTCCTTGAAACGCAGTCTTGTCCAATCTCGGGAGACATCAGGGCGCTTCGTTAGGATGGAAACGATCAGCGAAGCCCCGCAGCCCTACATCAGCATCGTGCAGAACTGGTACGAAGAGTTCCGCGACCGTGAGCAGGACTAAGCCACCCAAAACGCTGTGAGCCCTGATTGACCGCCACGGCTTCCGCCGGCTGCACGATGCCGGGACCGCCAAAAGTCACCGCTCCATCCGTCGAACTGTAGACCTCGATCTGGCCACCCCCAACGCCACCGAGGAAGTTGGTGACCGAGACGTAGACGTTGTCACGGCGCGAATTCTTGTCGGCGGCGATGTGCTCCTTGTCCAGAAAGTCGCCCGGGGCAGGAGGTGGAATCACAGTACCGCTAGTCCAACCGAAGCTCTTGCCCTTGAAACTGCCTGTATGAACGGTCATGCCGCCGAACGCACCTGTGTCGACACGCACTGCTAAGTTAGCGTAGTAGTACGTTTTGTTGCCAGGGCCACCCGTGTCTAGTGAGGGATCGCCCCGAGTCATCACACCAGGCGTAGAGGGGAAAGGTAGCACAGGCGGCGCTCCCGGGTCAGTCCAGGTCTGGCCACCATCCGTCGAGAATCCGTAGCCCGAAAGTCCGGGACCCGGAGGCGGCGGGCATGGCGCACCAAACGGCGGTCCGCAGAAGCCATCGGCGTCGTTCCAGCCGGCGACCATATTGTTGCCATTGTCACTGACGGCGATGGTGGTCTCGCTGCGCCCGATCCAGAACGACTGAGGGGCGTTGACCTGAATGTTGGGACCAACGCGGGGTGGCCGCCCGGTCCCCGTGAAAGACGAGTGTGGAACAGGCAGCATGGAGATAGCTATGGGGCCAGATTTGGCTGTCGCTGCCGAGTCCGAACTGATGGTCGAGGCTGTTATTGCATCAGCGAGGGTCACCGGGGGTAGCCCCTGCCCGTGCCCCACGGGGATCGTGCCGAACGCAATCGCTGTCGCTTGAAACAATGAGGAAAGATAGCGGATGCTTCGGTTGTTTGATCTCAGGTCTTGTCAATGTGTGGTTTCCGTTTCCTGTCTGGGCCACCTGCCCATGCCCTTGTGCCCGTTCGCCCGGAGCATGTTAAGTTCTGCCCTAGGGGAAACGCTCTACTTTAGGACGGGAACCAACTGGTTCGAAATACCACTTTAGTGGGCCCAGTGACAGGGAAGCTGTCATAGGCGGCCATCCAAGCGTCCCATCCGGTATAGTGGCCGTTCTCGGTCATCGGTACGGGGGCGGAACAATGAAGCAGCGGTGGTTGCCACAGGAACTCGATCGATTCTGGTTTCTGAGCGATGATGAACTCGCTCTGCTGCAAAGCATCAACCCAAACAATCACCTGGCCTTTGCCGGTCATCGGGCAGGCCAATAAAGAGATGGATTCGGTTGCCAAAGGACGAGAAAACTGTATCAGGCAAGCTGCAGAAAACGTAAAAGGCTGCTTATTCAGGTCGGGCGGGCCTTCTTGCGCGTCTTCGGCCGCTTCCGAGCTTGATCTCAGCTGAATTCAGACGGGTGCGCAGTCACAGATGGCCCCTCATGACAGCTTCCCTGTCACTGGGCCTACTCGGAGGCCTAGCAGGCGCTGGACTCGGTAACGTACTTTCGAAGAAGTTCGCAACACCTCGCGGGTGGAGGAGCCTCAAGGCCTGCCAGCCTTGCCATCTGCATGATCGTTCCGTCTTGCGAGTGTACCCAGTCGATGATGGCGAGAACGTCGCTGCCTTCTGCGGTCTCAACGTAGTCAATCGCGCTGACAGGGAGGACATCCCGGTGGACCACTGCTCAACGCACGATATTGATCATAGATCGTACGACTGCCCGCGCTGCGAGGCAGAGCGACGGCACGAAGAGCTGCTTGAACAGGCACGGGAGAGCCACGAAGAAGTCCTTCGACTAGCCAGCGAAATCCACGAAGAAGCCACTGAGGCCGCTCGGGAGTCGGACTACAGACGCGCTAATCCAGGTGACTATAAGTGCCCTCACTGCAAATACATCAGCCTGAAGCGGGATGCGTCACGATGCCCGATTTGCCATGGCGAGCCGGGACCGGCTTATTGGAGCAGGGTTGCGGCGCGAGAAGAAATCGCGAAGGCGCGCGAGAAGGAGGCTAAGAAGGGACAAGCACGACGCGAAAAAATCGCGGCAGATAAGCGCGCCCTGGCTAATGAGGAGCGGCGGAAATGGGAAGCGATTGAGTTCCACGGTCACATATTTCTTGTGTTCCTTATCTGCGTTGCCATTCTCACAGTGATTTTGTTGTTGAAGTTATTACGGTGGTGGGGGTCGGCAATACCCGTTTGAGACCGAGCCTTTCGCTCCGACGAGCTACTGAGCGGACTCAGGCAGACTGTTAGCGCCGGAGGCGCTCTTGCGCTGCCGATGCCGCAAAAAAACGCGCTGAATAAGCCGCTCTGAGCGACGGTCTCATGTCTCGTAAGGGGCAAGTACCCGGAAATAAAAAAGCCCGCCACAGGCGCGGATGTGGCCCGTGATGGGGTTTTGTTTCGGCTACTCCCTCCATCCGGCGATCGCCAGAACCGCCCCAAGACCGCCGTGGCTTGGCATCGTCAAGCCTTCCGGCACTACTGGAGCTGGAAGAGCCTTCAGTGCCGAAGCAACCTCGAACGATCTCATGGGCAAAACCGCCTTCGCGTTGTTAACTTGACACTGCCTGTTAGACTTGTTGCGTGACTCGAACGGGACTATGAAAAGAAATCATACAAACGTTGACGCTGGTCGCGCTCGCATACGATCAGGACTGGCTCCAGCCTGTGTGGCAGCTCTCGTCTGCGTGATGGGCGCCACGCTTGGGTGCACGCAGAGCGGCGACCCGGCTGCCTACGTGGCGACAAGTGATTGGCGCCAGTGGGGCGGGCCGAACAGGAACTTCCTTTCCGATGCCGTGGGGCTGGCCGACGTGTGGCCGGACACAGGCCCCAGAGTGCTCTGGAGCCGTCCCCTGGGGTTGGGCCATTCCAGTATCGTCGTAGACGAAGGCCGTCTCTTTACGCTGTATCGGCCGGGGAAGGAAGTCTCACGATCGGGACCCTGGGAAGCGAAAGAGTCCGTCATCGCCCTTGAGGCAGCCACGGGCGAGACACTCTGGGAGTATGAGTATCCCTCTGAGCCCCTCAACTTCAGGTTTGGCGCGGGCCCGCATGCTACCCCTCTCGTTGTGGGCGACCGCGTGTTTGCTGCCGGCACCAACAAGCAGATTCATGCCTTTGACAAGGCGACCGGCAAGCTGATCTGGTCGCACGACCTCGTGATCGACTTCGGCGCACCCCCCACACTGATCCGGCCCGCAGTGAAAGCCGGCTACGCCTGCAGCCCGATCGCCTACAAGGACACCATCATTCTCAGCGCTGGGGGAGACGGCCAGGCTGTCATGGCATTTCGGCAGAACGACGGGTCTGTCGTCTGGAAGAGCAGCGATTTTCTCGTGGCACCGGCCGCGCCGATCCTCATCGACGTCGACGGACAGACGCAAGTGGTGGTCGTCGGCGGTCAGACGATCAACGGGCTCGATCCGAATACGGGGGAATTATTGTGGTCGCACGGCCATGACACCAAAGGTGACATGAACACCAGCACGCCTGTCTGGGGCGATGACAACTTGTTGTTCGTCACGTCGGCATACAACAGCGGGAGCCGGGCCCTTCGTGTAACGAGGCAGGGTAACCGGACTCTAGTCGAGCAGCTCTGGTTTACCAACCGGCTGAAGATCATGTTTGCGAACGCGATCCGGATCGGCAACCACGTCTACGGCACCAGCGGTGACTTCGGACCAGCGTTCCTGACGGCCGTCGACATTAAGACCGGCGAGCTGGTGTGGCAGGACAGGGGATTCGGGCGGTCTAGCCTCGTCTATGCAGACGGGAAGGCCATCATCATGGATGAAGACGGCTCCTTAGTCCTCGCGCGGGTGTCACCTGAGGGGCTCAAGGTGCTCTCCAAGACGCAGCTGTTCGAGACGACAAGCTGGACGGTGCCCACTCTGGTCGGCACGACACTTTACGCGAGGGACCGCGAGAGGATCACGGCCCTCGACCTCAGCGGGTCGTGAGGAGTATCCGGACGCAATGGGCCGGCTATCCCTATCGTAAAATTCCATCTGCATTGGAAACATTGGGATCTGCGAGGCCCGACCCGACGTTTATGGGTACGGCATTCGACGCGTGAGGCCGAAGCTAGCAGCAGCTCAAGAAGAAAGGGGTTGAGATTTGCTACGGCAAGGCAGCTCACCGTCGCTCATAAAGTCCTAACCTAGTTGGGAGCATGATTAAGGACGCGTCTCAGCCACCTCTGATCGACCACTCCCGTATTCGGAGTCTTTCAAGACTCGAGCCATGGCGGTGGTTCCTTGCGGTGCTGGGGGATTGGGCCTTGATTGTGGCGGCGATCGCGATCTGCTGCTATTGGTCTCGGTGGTACATGTGGCTCGCGGGCATTCTGGTCGTTGGGAATCGACAGCACGCGCTAGCCGTGTTGATGCACGAAGCGGTCCACTATCGAGTGACCAGTAGGCGGTGGTCGAACGACTTGCTCGGCGATTTGCTAGCCGGTTTCCCGATTGGTTTGCCCACGGCCAACTACAGGGTATTTCATCTGCCGCACCACATGCACTTGGACACGCCGCGGGACCCGGAGCGCCTGTTCTCTGAGATGCTCCCCAAAGAGGCGCAGATCCCGATGCCTCCGATTCGCTTTGCGTATCTCGTGCTCCGCGATTTGAGTGGACTCTGGCCGCTTCCGCTCGGAGTCCTTGCACGACTGATTTGGGGACTGCCCGGGCAGAGCAGGTTGAAACTGATTCCGATCCTTCTACTGCACGGCTCCGTGGGGACAGCGTGCTTGTTGGGTGAAGTCCTTCACTTTTACCTTTTCTTGTGGCTCCTTCCTCTCTACACGGTTTTTCCGGCGATCTTCCGAATTCGTGCGATGACCGAGCACGACGGCATCGAGGAAGGGGGAGATTCTCGCTATAGCCGAGCGGGGCCAGACGTGCTGAGGACGACCAGGTCCGTTCGAGGTGCCCTGGGTCGGTTCTTATTCGGACCACACGGAATCAACCACCACATTGAGCACCATCTGTATCCGTCAGTTCCTTTCTACAATCTGGGTAGGCTGTCGGAAGCGCTCACACAAATCGCCCCGCATGAGGTCGGGAATCGCATTCGAACCAGCTATTGGAGCGCCATCGGAGAATGTCTGACGTTGCCCCCCGGAATCCAGGGCAGACGCTCGGACCCAAGCTAGAAGACTGTGGACTGCTCTTCGTGCCGGCGCGCGGCTCCTGCAACACTATGGGTAATTCTGTTGCACCAGAGATCGTTGGTCGTGGGAAACGCCTTTGTCGCAAGTAATCCGATCAGGCAGGCCCAGTGAAGGCGTTCTGCTAGTCGATAACCCCATCGTCCAGAGAATGTTGACAGGTGGGATGTCTCGATCTCTAAAAAATTACGACAGACTGCCGCAATCTTACACGGGCATCGTACAGGAAATAAAGAACTTAGGGAAGAGTCGGCTGTGGAAGCGTCGCGATTAAGGGGGGAAGGCGACCGCAAAGCTTCCGACAATCCCCATTCGCGGAACCAACGGCTGCGTCTGATCTGAATTCCTGCGGGCAAAAGCGACTGTGTCTGAAAGTCAATCCCGAAGCACGCCCAAGATCCGGACCTTTCGCAAGTAAGACAGGCCGAGCCGGTGAGAGGCATGCGTCGGCCACGAACGCACCTGTCGCCGGCACCGAAGAAGTAACCGCTGTCAGTTGTCCCGTTGCTCCGCTGCCCAGGTTCCTGTGCTCGAGGGCTCACCGGCATTCGAAGCGGTATTCGCCAACCTCAAATCTCTCCGCGGACCCGCACCGGAAGCGCCACACGCCGCCTACGGCCAAAGCCGATCGTGGCGTATTCGACAGGAGTTGCTGCACTTGCGCTTCCCACGGTGCGATCCAGATGCCGGTTTCAGCAGCAGGGAGGGGTATGGCGTCGGAAGATGAGTTGATCTGCTCGACCTCTCTTCCGCGAAGGAACGATACATCACGACCGTCGATGTTGGATCTGAGGTCGGTGGGGAGAGCGACCACGAGGATGTCGGGGAAATAGTAGGCCAGTTGCCTCCGCGAAACGACGCCCTCGGCGGAGACCAAATAGATCTCACCCGAAGCCCTTGTCTCGTCAATCGTGCGCATTGTCGCCACAGTGACGCGCTCGGTCCAGCGGATCGCTTGGTAGAAGCCGGTCGATCGGACCGCGAAGCTGACCGGGTCCAGAAAGAACCAGATGTTGGCGCAACCGGCCAGGATCAAGAGACCTAGTGACACGGCTTGCCTTGAAACCCGGAGCGGACGCCATCGCAACGGCCGCGAGAGCGCCCAGCCGCCCGCGAGGCAAATGACGGGGGCAGAAGCGAGCATCTGGTCGGGATGATGCACGTGCACTAGAGCGTGAAAGAGCATGCCGGGCAACGCCCAGGCAACCAGAAACACCCACTTGCTGCGCCCACTTCGGAAACTAGATTCAGGCTTAATGAGGAGACAAACCCACGCCCAGGATACGGCGGGCAGCAACGACCATCCCATCGCTCGCAGCGCCTGCCCGGCGGCCCCTGCGAAGCTGCCGCCCGAGGCGGCTGATTCTTGGGAACGCACGAAGACGTACTCGACGAATATGTCGGCTAGAGCTTGGACTCCGCCCATCTTGAATGTCATTGGCCAGAGCCAGACGACCGAGATGGCGGCAGCGGCCCCTCCTGCGAGCAGAATCCTGCGTCCGCTCCCAGCGCCGCCGAGCGCGGCGAACGTTACGAGGGGCGTGAGAAAAAGCAGCAACTCCGGCCGGAATCCAGCGGCGGTCCCCAGCAACGTGCCTGCGAGTAGGGAGGAACCCAACCGGTGGGGCTGCTTCAGTGCCGTCCAACAAGCCAGCGCCGTCGCCGCCGATCCGGCGGCCAAGAAGACCCGCACGAGATTCGCGATGCCCGCATACCAGAACGCAGGGTGGACGAGGAACAAAGCTGCCGCATAGGTTCCAACCGGACGGCCGAAAATGGCATTGGCCAACGTATGAAGGGAAGTAAGCGCGACGATGGATCCCAGAACGCCAGCAGCAGGCAGTAACACAGCGGGGTCCGAGGAGACGACTTCAAGTATCTTCAGCAGCGCAACGAAGAAGGGATAGCCCGGTGGCTGGGGCTGGTGCAGGGCAGGATTGAATTCCTCTAGGGCGAAGGAAAAATTCGCCGCATCAAAGTTGAAGAGGAACGTGGACCGGAGCGGCCAGCGTGTGGCGATGACCAGCAGGCTGAGAACGCCGATCGCCAGCCCGTATTGCGGCTGCGGGACAAGTCTCATGAATCGATCACGCACTCCATAGTAACCCCGCTGGCGGTTGCGCGAACGAACTGGTGTCGGAGTAAGAGCAGAAAGTGTCGGAGAGCGGTTCCTCGTTGGTGCGCGTCGAGGACGCCGAGAAGAACGAGTTGGCTGCGATCAGACGGCGAGGCGGCCGTGACGGGGCGTCGCGGGATTTGGGGATAAAGCCGACGAAGTTGCGGCGACGCGGTAGACAGGCCAGGCAGGCTGTCGGAGCGAAAATGCCGGGGGCGGGAAAGCGGATTGTCAGGCGACGTTCATCGAAATGGGTCAAAAGGGATGGCGGATGCTCTGTCCACACACGCCGATCCCGAGAAAAACGTGGAGGTATCAGGCGGTACGAAGACGCATCGCTGCGCTATACGGGCGTCGAGAGCCACCCGGGACTGACTCAATACGGGCTGTATGACACCGTGGTAGCGAGAGAGTGATAGGGGTCCAGCCAAACGGGTCAAACAGATGCGCCATACGAATGCGCGCGCCGCCTGAACGAACGCCCACGCAAGACGCTGGGGTTTCAAACCCCAGCCGAACGCTTTAACGCTTGTGTTGCGTTGACCGCTTGAGCCGGCAGGCGTTCTGGGAAGTTTGAGCAGGAATCGCCCAAGCAAGAAAGGACGGGAAACCGCATGGGCGGCCAATGACAGCAGGCAAGCTCGTGCCCGAAATGAAGCAGCTTCGCAAGGATGGGCTCAGTAAGCGGGAAATCGCCAAGCGCCTCGGCGTCAGTCGAACCTCGGTCATCCGGCTGTTAGGGGTCGGCTCAGAAAACGGAAAAAATCGTACGCTAACGGAGCTGTGCTCCGGCGAGCCGTCTTAAAGTTTCCGCCACAAGTCCAACAGATTGAGAAATTTCTAAGTCAAGCTCGGCACACAAATCAACTCGGCGACACAGGAGAAAACTGAACAAGAAATGGAGTTAGGGTAGCGACCAGATCGGTGTTGAATCACAACATAAGGGCCGGACCTTTCTGTAAGCGATTTCGGAGGCGTGGGGTCCACCAGTCTTCCCGCAAGGCGTTAGAGTGGCTCTATGGGCCACTCCTTTTCGCTCTTGGGCGTCTGCGCCAGGCTGGATGGACCCCGATTGCTACGGGCCGACCCCAGCTAGGCCAATCGTTGCCCTCCGCGCGGGCGGACTCAAAGTTCACTGTAGAGACTATCGGAGACAATCTTGCGGATTTCGTCCAGACCCTTGAGCCAGGTCTGGAACTCTGCGTTGTCGGCAAGCTTGGCACTTTCTGCTGCGAAGGCCTGAATGTTCTCGTACTCGATCGATACGACGATCGAGCCGGTGTCGGAACCCGCAAAATCGGCCCGCCAGGTTCGAAGCACGCGCGGGCTGCCTGCCTTTTTCAAGATCGCCTTGCCCCGCTCTATTTGCTCGAGGTACCCGCCAACATCGTCGGTTTGAACCACCACGACTCTGAGCACGGTATCCGCAGCGATCGCGGGCGTCGATGCCACGAACAGCAGCACCAAGGCGACGAGGCTCAAGCTGATTTTGGTTTTCATAAGTTTCCTCCTCAGGGAAGACTTTCCATTGGGCCAGGATTTCTATTTTGGGCCTGACACGGCCACAGTATACACCCGCGCTGCTCCGCAAGGCTCGTGGCGTAACTCTCACCGATGCGATGCAGAAAGTCGAAGTCTTCTGGTTGCGCGAGCTTCTGCGCGCGGGCAGACAATATCCGACGAGACGCTCACCCACCGCTCACCGCTCAAGTGGGAGCACATCAACCTCACCGGCGACTATATCTGGCGCCAGAGCCGCGCACTTGCGCAGGGGAAGTAACGATTTTTTCCGTTTTCTGAGACGACCTCAAAAGGCAATCAAAAAACCGCCCCCGTAGGGCGGTTGGTCTGAGGGCACTTGGTCAGGGGATTAGCTATGTAAGTGATAGAATTGGCGTATCATAACGTCCTTTATGATACTCCAATTGTAGCAGGAGGGTAGGGGGTGTCAAGGGAAGAGCTCACGGTGGGCGGTCTCAACAATCGACACCACAGCGGGATGTTTCAGCTTCTGCTCGAGAGAGATGGCGTAGAATTGCTCCCGCACCGCCTCCAAGCGACCGACTACCCGCACACCGTACTGTTGTTGGGTCTCTTTCTCTATCACGGTGGGTGCGGCGAATAAACCAGTTCCCGCCTGCCCGAACACTTTGAGCAACGCGCTGTCCTCAAATTCACCGACAATCAATGGACGCATGTCTTTCGTGGCGAACCAATGATCTAGCGACCGACGGCGTGCCGTGTTTTCCGTAGGTAAGAGGAATGGGGCCCCATCGAGCGATCGAGGGAACCGGCGTCGATAGGTAACCGCCAAGCTCTTCGTGGCAAATATCGAGACCCCGCACTCACCGAGCTGGTGATGAAAGGCGCGTATTTGAACTTCCGGCCCGATCGGGGATTCGGACAAGACGAGGTCCAATTCATGAGCGGCCAGTTGGCCCAGTAAAGGGCCGGGTTTCCCTCGTTACAGATGATATGGACCGGCTCGGGCAAGGTGAAAGCAGGTACGAGGAACCGGTAAGCAAGCAGCTTTGGGAACACATCCGTTACTCCAACTCTGAGCCGCACGGCCGCACCTGTCGGCCGACCCTCCAACGCGTCGATCAGGTCTTGGCCGACTGGGAAAATCTCTTGCGCGTGGCGGTACACAATACGACCGCTATCGGTGAGAACGAGGTTCCGCCCGACACGCCTGAACAGCTTGTGTCCTAAGTCCTTTTCCAGTGCGCGCAACTGGGCGGAGATTGTCGGCTGAGCCAAGCGCAGCTCCTCGCACGCGGCGGTGATCGTCCCCTTTTTCGCTACAACCCAGAAGTACAGCAGGTGATGGTAATTGAGCCATCTCACACCTCTGACGATACATCTAAACAATCTATAGATCAATAGAAGATTTTCTATTTATCAAATGCATAGCACGCGTTGTAGAGTTAACGGGTAACGGAAATGTGAGCCCTGCCGATGAAAAAACCCAGTCCAACTTCTGATTCACCGGCACTGTTCCTGGAGCGATTCAAGCGGTTTTTGGCGATCGATGACAAGCCTGCTTGCAAACGGACCACCAGCGAAAAGTACGAGCAAAACTGGATCGTAAAGGACACGCTGCGGCGAATTGAGGTGGCTACAAAGACATTAGGAGAGCTGCCATGAGGTCCTATTGGGTACTGTCCTACACGAACACTCTTGCCCCGAAGGCGGGCGGTACGCCAAC
>CBDCYS010000034.1:0-110176 GCA_965224215.1 Bryobacterales bacterium
CGGCCTGCTTTTGCGTGATGAGTTTTTTGTCTGCTTTGCGCAGCCGCCACCAGCCGGTCGCGCTCTCGTTGTGTCATTAGTAGTTGTCCTTGCTTGCTCACCCCTCCAGGCTGACCTTGTCAATAGGACATTTCTACTTGGCACGTTTAGGACATTATCACTCGGCAGCGACACCGGATACCCACCTTCTCGGATATCAAGGCTGGGGGCAGCAGCAACCTTTTGTTCGTTGACCTGGATGATGCCGTCCCAACCCCGACCTGCGCCAGCGGTGCTTGCGATGGAGGCGGGGATATTGCGACAACCATTGACAATGCGGCGATGTTTGAGGGCGAATACTATTACATCAGTGCGAACACGGATGACTTGTTCAAGGCCAGCTTCCTGGCCGACGGCACTGCGGACGGAGTGCCTGCTTTTGTAGACCACATCAGCGATAACACAGAGATGTACGGGTTTGGAGACATCGTCATCACGGATGCCGGCATCGTCGGGGCAAGTGCTGCAAGAACCGCCACGGGGGGTGAGCAAGGTTCGTGCGCTAACGCTGGCGCCGCTGACCCCATTGAGGTGCTTCTCAGTTACGTCTTGCCGGCGGGGCCGTTGGTGGAACTCAAGACGTGCGATGCGGAACCGATCATGTCGCTGGGATTCGGCGGAGAAGGAACCCTGTTTGGCAATGTATCCACCGGCGACCCCGCCAACGAGATCTACCTTGTTGACCTGGCCAAAGGCGAGCGAAGGCTGATCCATGATGATGCCGCGCCGCCAGCCGGGTACTCCGACTGGGCCGATGGCCCCACGCTGTGTGAGTGTGATCGCTGCGATGAGGACGACGATGAGGAGCAGGTCGCGTCGCTGTCGATTGCGGGATTCAACTCCGAAGAAGAGGACAACCGCTTCGGTGTCTGTGAAGACGAAGACGACGATGAATGATGATGAGGGCCGCAGCCCCGGACAGCAATCAAGACTAACTTCTGACGGCGGGACGCTTTAGTGTCCCGCCGTCATACTTAAGAACAGCCGTGCTCGCGTTTATTAGGGAACTTGATAACAGGAGGGGAAAGCAATGATCTCGAAATTTACACCTGAATTATGCACTGCCGGTGCACCTGGTGAGGGCTGAGCCGCCAGGAACCATTTGGGGGCCCCCGAAAACATGGGGTAAAAAGGTAGGCTGGCAAAGATTTCAGCTTCGCCAGTCAATCCCAAGGAGGTCACCCAAATGGTTACCAAACGAAAACAGCATAGCTCCCGAAGGCCCGTCAAACAAGGCCCCGGCGCGAGGGCCCCGCGGCCCAATAAAATCGGGGCTGCCACGCCCTATCACTTCCGTGGCAAGAATCTGACTCCCTACGGCGGCTTGCTGCCCGTCGCCACCCTGCTCGAAAAACTCGGCTTCCAAGCGCTGCTGGAAGAAACCCTCACGACCAAAACGGATCACCCGAGCCATGAGCCCCTACCAGTTCGTGCTGGCCCTCGTGCTCGGCCTCTATGTCGGCTTTGCGCGGCTCAACCAACTCCGCTTCATCGCTCGCGACCCCATCCTGACCGGCATCTTGCAAGTGACGCGTCTGCCGCCGCAGTCCACGCTGTGGCGCTTTCTGGCCTCGCTGCACCTCAACGTGGCGAAGCAGATCCTTTCCATTCAACGCCAGCTGCGGGAACGAGTCTGGGCCGCGGCCCACGTGAAGTTGGAGACGGTGACGCTGGACACCGACACCACCGTGCATACCCTCTACGGCCGCCAGATGGGCGGGCGCAAGAGCTACAACCCCAAGAACAAGGGCAAGCGCAGCTACCAGCCGATACTGACCTTCCTGGCCGAGACGCGCGAATACCTGATGGGCGGGTTGCGCAACGGCGACCGGCCCACGGGCCGACAGATCGCCGCCCACCTCGAGAGCGCTTTCCGGACTTTGCCGGGCGGCGTGAAGAAAATCCTGGCGCGGGCCGATTCCGGCTTTTATTGCTGGGAGGCGGTGGAGGCCTATGGAAAGGCGGCTTGTCAGTTCGTCATCGTGGCGCGCAAAACGCGGCGCCTGGTCGAGCGCTTGCAGCAAGCAGAATGGAAACCCTCCCCCCGCTCCGACGCGGACGCGGAATGCGAATTCCTCTACCAACCGCAAGGCTGGGCGCGGGCCTGCCGTTTCCTGGCGCTGCGTTACGAAAACGAGCCCAAGGCCGGCGCGGCCGAGCAATACCACCTGAATTATGCACAGATTCACTTTGCGAGTGTGGCTGCGTTCGTAGCGGGTTGGCGGTCGTCGTGAGGTGGTAGCTCGGCAACTGGTCTTTTGGCTTCTCCGTGTCCGGTTTCCCTTCCCGCCCAGAATCCGCGTCGTCAAAACCTCGCTCGGAAGTGACGTGTTTCCAGTGCGTTACGGCTAGTGCATAAAATTTTATGCATAGCGCATAGCCAGGCTCTCAGATCAGCGCCCTCCCGACCACCGGCAGCAAGCCGCCGTAGGGAGTCGGCTTCCTGCCGCGGAAGTGGTAAGGCGTCGAAGCCCCGATTTTATTGGGCCGCGAGGCCGTCACGGCTGGGCCTTGTTGGACGGGCCTTTGGGAGCTATGCTGTTTTCGTCTGGTAACCATGTGGGTGACTTCCTTGGGGTTGGCTGGCGAAGCTGGAATCTTTGCCAGCCGACCTTTTTACCCCATGTTTTAGGGGGTCCCCAATGGTCCCTTGCGGCTCAGCCCTCCTCAGGTCCACGCCGCAGTGCATAATTCAGGTTACACGCAGAAATATTCTAGGAACGGTCGCAACTTTGTTATCTTTGGCGCTTACGCCGGCGGCGCGCGGCGCTACCGTGTTCGGGGTCGGCGGATCACTAGGTAGCGCCTGCAACATCTTTAGCATCGAAACGTCGACCGGTGCGTCTACGTTCCTGGTGGACACCGGGGTAACCTGTGCACTGGCCTCCGGTTCGACAGTGACCCCAAACAGACTGGCCTATGACTTCCCGAGCAACCGGGTCTATTTCTCGGACATCAAGGCTGGGGACAGAAGCAACCTTTTGTTCGTTGACCTGGATGATGCCGTCCCAACCCCGACCTGCGCCAGCGGTGCTTGCGCTGCAGGCGGGGATATTGCGGCAACCATTGACAATGCGGCGATGTTTGAGGGCGAATACTATTACATCGGTGCGAACACGGATGACTTGTTCAAGGCCAGCTTCCTGGCCGACGGCACTGCGGACGGAGTGCCTGCTTTTGTAGACCACATCAGCGATAACACAGAAATGTACGGGTTTGGAGACATCGTCATCACGGATGCCGGCATCCTCGGGGCAAGTGCTGCAAGAACCGCCACGGGGGCTGAGCAAGGTTCGTGCGCTAACGCTGGCGCCGTTGACCCCATTGAGGTGCTTCTCAGTTACGTCTTGCCGGCGGGGCCGTTGGTGGAACTCAAGACGTGCGATGCGGAACCGATCATGTCGCTGGGATTCGGCGGAGAAGGAACCCTGTTTGGCAATGTATCCACCGGCGACCCCGCCAACGAGATCTACCTTGTTAACCTGGCCAATGGCGAGCGAAGGCTGATCCATGATGATGCCGCGCCGCCAGCCGGGTACTCCGACTGGGCCGATGGACCCGAGTTGTGTGAGTGTCAGTGCGATGTGTGTGAAGGAGGACTCATCGAAATGACGATTCGCTTCAACGGCGGCTCCACAACCCTCGTGACGGTTGACTCTGCGAGCCAGGGAGTCGTCACCCTATTCTCGGACGACGTCGATCCCGGCGGTATGTTTACTTTAATCGGTACGCTCGCGAACGGTAGGATTCACAACGAGATCGACCTGTTCGAGAACGGGAGCCACACGGGCGATTTCCACGTCAGTTGCTCCTCACCCATTGGACCGGGTTCAACGAGTGGCAACTTCGAGGTCGTGGAAGCCATAAGCAGAAATAACGGTCTGGTTTGCCCTTTATCTGAAGAACAATAGATGAGCAGCGTTACAGTGACCAGCCTGACACACAGGCTCGGCTGCCATTAGTTCGAGGAATCGGAAACCGCCCTCGGCCGATGGACAATCAACAGCTTCTTACCAAGGGCTTTGGCGCCCGGCTTAGTTGTCGCTTCCACTGTTCGTGCGGCTCGATACTTACCCTCCAAAGGGAAAGATCAGCGAGCCGATGAAATAAACCGCTACGGGTATCACCGCCAGCGCGATCAGATCCAGCATGACGCCGGCCTTGAACATTCGCGGAATGGTGATCCAGCCGCTGCCAAAGACAATCGCGTTCGGGGGCGTGGCCACCGGAAGCATGAAGGCGAACGAAGCGATCACGGCCGCCGGGATCAGCAACAAGTAAGGGTGGACTCCGATTTCCAAGGCCGTCGCCGCTAGCACCGGCGATACCATCAACACCGTCGCGATGTTAGACGTAGTTTCCGTCAAGGCCACCGAAAGCAGACAGGTCAGCAGCACCAGCACCCACACGGGAACCCCTTCCAAGACCGTCAACTGCGAGCCGAGCCAGCGCGCCAGTCCCGTCTCCTCAATGCCCGCCGCCAGGGCGAAACCGCCACCCAGCAAGATCACGATGCCCCAGTGCACGCCTTTCTGGATACTGGGCCAGTCGACGATAAACTGCAGACCTTTCCCCGCGCTGTCATCAACCCGCGCCGGCAACAAGCACAGCAGGATCGCCATGCTGATCGCAACCGTGGCGTCATGCAAACTTCCGGGCGCCGTGAACAAGCTCGACCAGCCCGGTACCGTAACGGCTCCCAGCTCAAGAGGCCGCCGGAAAATCCACAACAACGCTGTCAGGGTCGAGACCGCCAGCACCGTCTTCTCCGGTGAGCTCATCCGGCCCAGGCGGCGTCTTTCTTCCGCGATCACATCCCGCCCGCCGCGGAAATGAATCTTGCTCAGAGGAATGTCCGCGCCGAAGCGGCATAGGTAGAGCCAAGTAATGGGTAGGAATACGATCACGATCGGAATGCACATCATGCTCCAGTCGAGAAAGGCGATCGGCGGTTGATCAGGAAATCGCTCCTGCGCGAACCCCAAAAAAGCAACCGTCGTTGGCGAACCGATGATTGTTCCGATTCCGCCCACGCTAGCGGAATAGGCGACACCGAGCAGCAAGATAAGCCCGAACGTGCTTTGGACTCTCCCCGGCGTATCCTGCTTGGACACACCTTCGATTTCAGCAAATACCCCGAGTTGCGTAACAACGGCCATGGCGATCGGCAACATCATCATGGTCGTGGCAGTGTTGGAAATCCACATTGAAAGAAACGCGGTCGCGCACATAAATCCCAGCACGAGCCGGTCAGGATTGGTTCCGAAAAAGCTGATCGTCGCCAGCGCGACGCGGCGATGCAGATTCCACCTCTCCATCGCGATCGCGATAATAAACCCGCCGACGAACAAGAAAATGATGTGATTCGCGTAGTGGGCGGCCACGCCGCGGCTAGGCATGATATCCAGCAAGGGAAAGAGCCCCAGCGGGAGCAACGCGGTGATCGGGATGCTGGTGGCCTCGGTGATCCACCAAATCGCCATCAGAGCAGCGACGGCCGCGGCCCGTTGTGCGCGGGGTTCCATCCCCGACGGCAGTGGAAGAATCAGAATAGCGACGAAGAACAACAGCCCCACGGCGAAGCCGATCTTTTGGCGCAGCCCGTATTGTTCGTTGTCAGCCGGCATGGGTGATCCGTCGTCCGCGCTTGGGAAAACGAATTCATAACCCTAGCATGGATGTTCGACGCGGTGAGGCTCGGCGCACCGGCTGCACTTGCCAATGGTCAATTTTCCGAGGCCGCGCGGGGGCTGGTCGCAATCGACCACAACCAGGGATTGACTTAGCAACGAAGCGAGGGTGCCCCGTTCCGCCGTCCAATCATTCTGCGCTTTTCTGCTCCGCAGAAAGCATCTTCAAGAACCTCCGCGCTCGCCAGACCCAGGGACGCTCGCGCCGCCGCAGATAGCGCGGCACACCGGCCTGTTTCATGATGATTTCTTGCATCATCTCGCGTGCTTGCCCAATCTCGCCCTGGTTCGCCAATAGCTGGCCGAGACCGAAATAGGCTTGCGAGACCTGCGACCGCTTCAGGATCGATCGGTAGACCTGAGCCGCCTTGTCCGGCTCGCCCAGCTCTTCGTACGCCTCGGCCAGAGTCAGGTTGCCCTTTTGTAATCTGTAGTTCGGATCGGCCTTGGCCAGCGCGGTCAAATCTTGCACCGCGGAGGCAAAGTCCTTGGTCTCCATGGCGGATAGGCTCCGGCCGAAAAGGCTCTCGAGATCTTCGGGATCGCGCCGCCGCGCCTCGCCGAAAAGCTCGATCGCCCGAACATGATCGCCGTCTTTCCCGCGGATCCAAGCAAGTTCGCACAGCGCTTCTTGGGAGGGACTCTCGCTCACGAGCTTTTCGAGCCACTCCTTCCGGCGGCCCCGCTCCCAGCGCTCGAAAACCGGCAGCTTCCAATTGAAGCCGGGCAGCACCTCGACGAAGAGGTAGACCACAGCGCCAATCGGCCCCAGAAAGATGATGACGTAAAACCAATACCCTTCCGGACGATTGCGAAAAAAGTGGACGATCATCAGGGCCTGCAGCAAGACCCCCAGACTCCAAGGATTGAGAAAATACGCCAAGCTAGTCCCAGATTGACACTACGAATAGAGTAATACGATCCGCAAAAAGCCCGCTGGCCCCCTTTCCAAAACACCGAGGCTGCCGCCGGAAGCGCGCCTAGTGAAACCCCGGCCCGGACACCGAAGCCACCTGAGACGGGCGCGCGGCCATCCCCGCTCGTAGCCCGCCCGACAAGCCAAGATTTCAACACCGGAAGCTCAGAGCCGCGGGTGGGAACCCGCGGTGCGTCGGCCTCCGGGCCGACGCCAGGGCCGTTTACCGAACTCTCGAACCCGTAGTCAGAGACCTCCAATACGAATTCGTCATAGCGCACTCGGAGTCAACCACACTTCCTTAAGGAAGGATCGTGGGCCAGGCCCGTCCTACGAGCGCCGTCCATGTGATATAAAAGTTTCCGCCCCCCAAAGTTAGAGAAGCGGGAAGACTCATGGCCGAGCCCAAGACCAAACCAACGACAGCCAGCGTCAAGAAGTTCATCGATTCCATCGAGGACGAGAAAAAGCGTAAGGACAGCCGCGCCGTCCTCGCGATGATGAGAGAGATCACCGGGGAGCGGCCGAAGATGTGGAGACCCAGCATCGTCGGCTTCAGCACCTATCACTTCAAGTACGCGAGCGGCCGCGAAGGGGATTGGCCAGTGACCGGCTTTTCTCCGAGGAAGCAGGCGCTAACGCTCTATATCATGTCCGGCTTCGAGAAACACAAAGACCTGATGAAGAAACTGGGCAAGTACAAGACCGGAGTCTCATGCCTCTACATCAAGAAGCTAGAAGATGTAGACGGGGCGACCCTTCGCAAGCTGATAGCCCGCTCGATCAAGAAGAAAGCTCAAATGGGAGCTGGATCCGGATAATAGGGGTGAGCAAGTGTACGCGCCATCCAGACGTTGGAGGTAGCCCAACGACCGCAACCGCGGCCCGCAAACAAGTCCTGACCTCGCGGGACAAGCCGACCTGTCGGCGCGGGACAACAACCATTCGATGCGTTCAAGAGCACCCCCGGAACTCGACTGAGCCGCAAACGAGAGATTAGATCGAGATGGATAAACTCATCAAAATTCTAGGAGCAGTCGCAACTATTGGGACCTTACTTTTGGCGATTTGGACATACTGGGACACACGCACCAGGGAAATCAACCAGCGAGAGCAGGCCGGCCAGAGGACCGCCGAAACGAGACGCGTGGAAGCAACCCAACCGTTCTTGGAGCGTCAGTTGAGACTGTACACGGAAGCGGCACAAGTGGCAGCGAGAATCGCCACCATACACGATCAAGGGGCCACTGACGAAGCAGGCGAACGGTTTTGGCAGTTGTATTGGGGCGAATTGGCTTTGGTCGAGAACCCGGCGGTTGAAGGAGCAATGAAAGCTTTTGGGGACGGTCTTCGAGCCGAGCGACCGAACGGCGAAATGGAGCAGCTCTCGCTTAAACTGGCCCACGCTTGCCGAGACTCATTGGCTGTTTCTTGGGGCGTGAAGGACTGGGAAAGCTACTACTCGGGCCGCGAGTGAGACCCCTGTCGAGCGAGAACCCTGAATGGCGGGTCCGGGACCGACAGCACGGTATGTTCTGGCGATTCCGAAATCAATCCGAGCTCCAAGTTGAAGACAACTTCTTGTTAGGCCGACCCAACCGTTTCCGAATCAGTTTCGTCCCCGTTTCGTCTCGTCCCATTCCGTTTCGTCCGAATCAACGGTAAACAGGGTTAGGAATCAACAAGAGTCACCCATCCCTCAAGCGGTTCGCGGTCGGTGACCAAGGTATTCTCGATCGCTCCATTGTCGGCATAGCCGAGCGACATACCACAAATGAGCGTCTCGTTTTCGGGCATCTGGAGGAAGTCGCTAACAATGCGATGAAACGGCGTCCAGGCCGCTTGCGGGCAGGTATCCAGCCCGTGCCCCCGCGCAGCGATCATGATGTTCTCTAAAAACATGCCGTAATCGACCCAGCTTCCTTTCTCGAGAATCCGGTCGATGGTGAACATCATCCCGACCGGCGCATCGAAAAACTTGTAGTTCCGCGCATGCTGAGCATGCATCTTCTCTTTGTCGCCCTTCCCGATGCCGAGCAGCCCGTAGAGATCCCAGCCGATCTTGCGCCGACGCTCGATATACGGCGAGATCCACTTCGTCGGATAGTAAGCGTATTCCTGGGTGTGCCGAGCCGCCTGCTCGGGATCATCGTAGGCAGCGACGACCCGCCGCGACAGTTCGTCCTTCGCCTTCCCGCGCAGCACATAGACACGCCAGGGCTGAGTATTCGTCCCCGATGGCGCGCGGGCGGCGGTGTCGAGGATCGCTTTGATCGTGTCCTCGGCGACTTCCCGCGGCAAGAAAGCACGCACCGACCGGCGCGAGCGAATCGCGTCTTCGACTGGATTTCCGCTGCGACCGTCCATTGTTGACTCAATCTCCAGGGCGAGACAAAACAAATTCAAAAAGCAACTTCAGAAAGCAACACTGTAACTCACGCCGGGGTCTCTGGCTCGGATGAGCAGAAAGGAGATCGTGTGGCTTTTGAGCGAGACGTTGAACGTGGGATGAACATGCACTCCGTCGAAGATCACAAGCGACGTGACGGTTTCAGAGAAGCCGATATTGAGTCCGCCGATCGCGCGCGTCTTTCCGTCGTGTGTGCCATACACAACGCCACCGTAGGGGGCGATCGGCAGACCGGTCTCGCGTTTTAGATTCTTGCTGAAGGTTGCGTAAAAGGCCTGCCCCGACGGCGTGCCAATGCGGTCTGAACTGGTCCCCAACATCAACGCCGGACGGTTTCGTGTCTCGCGAATAGCAAGGAGGTTCGCAAGCGGGCTCACCTTGCCGGCCCGCGGGTTGTATTCCAGTCCGGCCGAAAATCTCGAGGTGAGCCAATAGGTCATCGTCGTCCGCACGCTGGCGCGGTCGATCTGATTCGCCACCCAACGAGCCCCGAAGGTCCAGCGTTTTTCCAGTTCATGTCCCGCCCCGCTGACCGCGCGGCCTTCTCCCGGTCAAGTCGGTCAACTGGGTACGAGAGAGGCGCCTTCCATGGCTACCGCGGCGTGCTGGTGTTCTTCTTCTCCCTCGTGGTGACCGTGTTCGTCCGTCGGCGTTTCGAGTCGGTTTACGAGCGGACGTGGCGGCTCGCCAGTTCGATCGCCTAGCAACCAGTCAATGCGTTCAATGAGCTCATGTTCCTCGATGGGCCCCAGTATCCGAGCAACGACGCGTCCGTCGCGGTCGATGAAAGCGGTCGCGGGCAGGGTGGCTCCCAGACCGAGCCGCTCCATGTCCCTGATGGTTGCGCCGAGCCAGATCGGGAAATTGATTTCGTATTCATTGATGAACGGCTCGATATGATCTCCGGTGCTCGCGTCGTCCGCCGAAGCGCCGATGACCTCGACATCTCTTGCCTGATGGTGTTCGCGCGCCCGGACAAAGATCGGCATTTCCTCCCGGCAAGGCACACACCAGGTGGCCCAGAAATTCAGCACGACGATTTGGCCGCGGTAATGTTCCAGGCTTTGGGGGTTGCCCGACAGGCCTTGTAGCGTGAGGATTGCGGGATCGTCGCGGCCACTGAGCGGCGCAACTTCGGCTTGAGAGGCGAGCGCTACGCTGGACAGCGCGAGTGCGAAGGCGGTGATGAACCCGTAGCGCGGCAGGCCCGCGCACAAAGTTCTCCGCCGGCGTCTTACTGCAGCCACTAGATGCAGCTTACCGCTTTGTGTCTCAAGCGGCGAGGCACGCCGTAAACGCGCATCTCGACAGTGATCTGTTTTTCCCGTTTCATTCCCTTGTGCTACCGTACTAGTGAGGGACCGCTCTGATATTCGAATGGGACCCCAAAAAGGCTGAGACCAATCTTTCCAAGCATGGGGTGTCATTCGACGAGGCTCTGACGGTTTTCTGTGATCTGCTGGCGCGGATCTTCGATGACCAACACCATTCGGTGGACGAGCACCGAGAAATCGTGATCGGACATTCTTCTATAGGACGGCTGGTGGTGGTATGCTTTTCGGAACGCGGTGAGGCCGTGCGAATCTTCAGCGCCCGAAAAGCCACGAACCAAGAACGACGAGACTATGAAGAAAACGTCCAGTCGTAAGAATGGGCCGCCGGAGCCGACGACATGCCAGCAGAGTACCGCTTCGACTACCGCAAAGCGCGTCCGAACCGGTTTGCGGCGAAGATGGAGGGAGACACCGTTGCGGTCGTCCTGGATCCGGATGTAGCATCGGTTTTCTCGACGTCGGAGTCCGTAAATTCTCTATTGCGATCGGTTATATCGGCCCTGCCGGAAGGCGCGGCGCGTCGCTCCAAGGGCGGCCCGCGGGGAGCCGCCGGGCGGCGGCCGAAAGCGGACGGCGACTGAACGTCTCCTTGGTAAAGTTACTTCCGGGCTCGCGCGTATGGATAAGCGACCCAGGGTTTCGCTTCACGGCACCCTGGGCCGGCTTTTCATCTGACGCCGCCTTCGCGGCTGAAGGCTCCGCCGGCCAGCAGGTGTCGAGCGGGAGAGGGGCGGCCCCGGGGGTTTACCCTAATCTATTCAATTCAAACAGACCTCTGGACCGGCAAGCATGGAAGGAAGACGGTGTGCATGAATCGACCGGAACATTGTCGCGTGACGGATATACTCACGGAGATCGCCTAACCTGGGAAGAGGTCGTCGATCGTTGTGATCTGGCTGGAGCGGATCGAGAATCCGTAACGTTTTTGCGGGTCGGACTCGCGTTCCATCGCGTAGGCGCCGGGACCGAATACCGTGTCGAGCGCGGCTGAGATTCCAGGACGAAGCTCCCGATCGGTGGCGCCGGTGTTGGGGCTATCGAGGCGGTCGTTGATGGCTAGCTCCCATTTGCCGGGCTGGACTTCTAGATCAGGGGGATATTCTGGCTCGGTTAGCAGGGGCTTTACAAGCGCGAGGCAGCGCTGGAAAGTCTCGGTGATTCGCTGCTCCACCGGGCCCGAGTAGTCCTGCTTGCCGCAGTAGAGCAGCCCCGGGCCAGGATCACCCAAGTCGATCGAGAAATTGCCTTGCTTGCCGACGAGCACCACTCCGGCGCCCTTGGGCATGTGAGCGTAGTCAGCCAGATCGAACCAGGCGGCCGGGTTTGTAGCGTCGTTGCGCCAGCGCCCGAAGATCGCCAGGAAAGAGTCCACGCTGAAATCGGGCGGCGCATCGGCTAGAAGCTTCAGATTGATTCGTTGCAGATCCATGTTGTCGTGAGTTGTTGTCGTGAGGTGTGTCTTGAGGGCGACAGCGGAGTGACTAGGAGTCTAAGCAGCGATCGGACCGCATCAAGTCCGCCCATTGCCCGTGCGGCTCAATTCCGGCCAAACCCACTCTCGCGGCCAAAACCCGCTCGAGCGAACTACGCGGTGCTGTAAACCGATTGTGCCTGCTCGATGAACAGTGTCGCTTCCTCAACCCGCTGCCGTGCGCGCTGCGAAGTCAGGCCGTCCAAACCTTCTTCAGCAGTCCGGAAAAAGTTCTCAGCGAACGGCTTCCAGAAGTTGCTCGTGTCATAGAAATGGGTACGGAATTCCTTCACGGTGTCATACTTATCCGAGATCAAAAGCCCCCTGGTGAACAGGATGCCGTCAGCCGCTTTCATGGTGGCTTCGAGCGACAATCGCGCGGCCTCTTCATGGTTGCCGTCATCAAGCGCCAGCGTAGCCTCGAAGTTTAGGCGGTCAGCGTCCTCCAGCATGAACTCGGCTTGATCCACCACCTCGCCCGCGCACTCGCCGACGCCGACGTTCTTGGTGTACTCCCAAGGCTGGCGCAAATCGGAGTAAAAGTCAGGAGCTTCCTCGTAAGTGGGGAGAACCGCCAGTTCCTTCAACTCTTCTTTCAAGCGGACTTTTCCGACACGTCCGACGACGTCGCTAAAAGTCTCTTCCCCTTGTTTTTCGGCGCTGTAAAATTCAGCCAGTTTTCGCACCGCAGCCGGGGCGTTCTTCGACGGCACTTTCCCAACAGCCAGTCCGTAAGACGATGCATTCCCCTTCGTCGCGCCACCCAGAAACACTTGGACGACCGGGGCAGTCTTGTTGCCTTTTCGCTGCACCGATCCGAAGAAGCCGATGTCGGCAATATGGTGCTGTCCGCAGGAATTGAAGCAGCCGCTGATCTTGATCTTTAGATCATCACGGCCTGCAATGTCGGCCATACCGTTGTTGAATTTCTCGTGCAGAACCGCGGCCAGCCCGCGCGATGAGGTGATGCCCAGCTTGCAAGAGTCCGTACCCGGGCAGGCCGTCACGTCGGCCAGTCTTCCGGCACCAACCGTCGCGAGATCGAGCGCCTTGAGTCCTTCGTAGAAAGCGGGTAAATCACCATTCGGGACCCAGCGTACGAGGAAGTTCTGATCGACCGTCGTCCGAACCGTGTCCTCTACATGGCGTTCGCAGAGGTTCGCCAACCCGCGTAACTGGTCGCCTGAGATATCACCCAACGGCAGGAAAACCTCCACCATGGAGTAGCCAACCTGCTGTTGCGGCCGGGCGTTGATTTCCAGCCAGCGCAGCAGTTCCGGGTCAGCGCCCTCGGGCACGACAAGCGCGGAGCCGGACTTCAACGGTTCGTCAGAGTAGGTCTTTTCCGCGTCGTCAAACTCCTTCGTCCAGCGTTCGTCCTCAGGAAGCTTTTCGCGCTCTTCGGCGATCAGCCGCATGAACTCTTCCATCCCGAGTTTGGTCACCAAGAACTTCATGCGCGCTTTGGCGCGATTGTTCTTTTCGCCGAGCCGCGCAAAGACGCGAGCAATCGCCTGAGCCAAAGGCAGCATTTCGCTGGCCGGGACGAACTCGCTATAGAGCTTCGCCTGGTAAGGCAGTGGACCGAGCCCGCCGCCAAGAACAACTTTGAAGCCGCGCACCTCTTCGCCGTCGATCAGCTTCGTCTTGGCGATCGCGCCGATGTCGTGCATCATGGCCAGCCCGCAGGGGTGCTGCTCACAACCGGAGTAGGCGATCTTGAACTTGCGGCCAAAATTCTGCCCGTCGGGATGGCGCAACATGAAATATGCCATCGCTTTGGCATAGGGAGTTACGTCAAAAGTTTCGTCGCGGCAAACGCCCGACTGCGGGCAGCAAGTCACATTGCGGACCACGTTCCCGCAGGCTTCTTTCGTGGTAATGCCGACGTCGGCCAGCCGCCTCATCAGATTCGGCGTATCGTTGATGTCGACGTAGTGATACTGAATGTCCTGGCGAGTCGTGACGTGGCTCACTCCGTCGGCATATTCTTCCGATAGGTCCGCCAGACGAATCATCTTGTCGCGGTCAAGCAGACCCAGCGGGATCTTGATGCGTATCATCTGCACGCCTTCTTGGCGTTGTCCGTAGACACCATGGCGTAGCCGAAACTCGAGAAAGACTTTCTCGGGCATCTTGCCTGATTGCACCCGCCGAAGCTCGGTTTCGTAGACGTCGATCTCTTCTTTGACGGCGGGCGGCAAATGAGCCCAGCGCTCGCTGCCAACTCCCGTTGCGATGGTAGCCATGACCTTCTCCTGGTAAGAAACGGCTGACGCAATCTCTGCTATTCAGAGACATTGACGCCCTTGGACTTATTATACAGATGCCCTGATTCGATCCCGTAGCACCGAGGATTCACGACTGCTCGCCTCTTCCCGGCCGCGCGACATAGGCGTAGGACATGATTTTGAACGTTTCTGGGTGCTTGGTTTATGTTATTGATTTTATTACGTTGAGGGTGGTCCTTCGGGGTAGGATCTGCTCTCACTGGTTCTTGCCGCTTCGATCGTGCTGCCGCCCCCGTTTGCCCAGCTCGATGGCTTCGAGCTCTCGAATCTTTCCACTGTCCAGCGAAAACCGCACCGCCGTTCGCATGATGTGCCAGCCGCTGTGCCCGGCGGCTCCGGGGTTGATGTGGACCAGTCCATGTTTCTGGTCCCGCATGACTTTGAGGATGTGGGAGTGCCCGCAGATGAACAAGTCGGGAGACTCGCGCGCAAGCGCCAGCCTGACGCGCTTGTCGTAGTTGCCTGGATAGCCGCCGATGTGGGTGATCCATACCCGGACGCCTTCCGATTCGAAGCGCTGGTGGAGTGGAAAGCAGTCGCGCAGAACGCCGCCGTCGACGTTCCCGCAGACTGCCTTGAGCGGCTTGAAATCGGCCAGTGTGTCGGCGACTTCAATCGTACCGATGTCGCCCGCATGCCAAATCTCGTCGCACTTTTCGAAGTACCCGAAGATGCTGGGGTCGAGGTAACCGTGGGTGTCGGAGAGCAGGCCGATGCGCTTCATGCGGATGCCGGTTGAAGTTTCTCATTATGCAGGCGAAGCGACGGTCAACGCCAGAATGCTACCATCGACGGACACTGAAACTCGGCAAGCGTGGCTTAGCCGGGACAGAGCCGCTCCCGCGAGGGTGCGGTCGAGTGTAGTCCGATGCGGTTGGGCCGCCGGTGGAACGCGCCCACTGCCAGACTTCCTCTCGGGCACAACCGTGGATACGCTACTCACGCTTCATCAACAACTCAACGGCCTAGTCTGGGGACCTCCCATGCTGGCTTTGCTCATTGGAGCGGGGCTTGTGCTCACTGTGGCGACCGGCGGGGTGCAGTTCCGCAGATTCGGCTTCGCGATTCGAGAGGTGCTGAGCAAGCTTTTCACGAAATCAGCCGGTGAAGGCACGGTCACGCCCTTTCAGGCACTCGCCACCTCGCTGGCATCGACGGTCGGCGTCGGCAACATAGCGGGCGTCTCGACCGCTATTTCGCTCGGCGGCCCGGGCGCACTCTTCTGGATGTTTTTCTCTGGTGTAGTCGGAATGGCGACAAAGTTCTCCGAGATCGCGATCGCCTTGCATTACCGTGAGCAGGACAGCGAAGGAACAATGCGTGGCGGCGCGATGTACATCCTTTCAAAAGGGCTTAAGATGCCCTGGCTGGGAACGATCTTTGCGTTGCTGACCGCCTTTGCCGCCTTTGGAATCGGCAATATGGTGCAGGCAAACTCGGTAGCCGACGTGGCCCAAAGCAGCTTCGGCGTGCCGGCGATGGTAGCGGGCGGCGTGCTGACTGCGTTGACCGCCCTGGTCGTCCTCGGCGGGCTTCGGCGCATCGTTGAAGTGTCACAGATACTGGTGCCGGTCATGTGCATTCTCTATTTGCTGGGGTGCCTCATCATTCTCGTTCTGCACGTAGACCGGATCGCCGACGCCCTGCGGCTCGTTCTCAATTCTGCGTTTCAAGGTCAGGCTGCGATCGGAGGTTTCGCCGGTGCGGGCGTCGCCGCTGCGGTTCGCTTCGGTATCGCGCGCGGCATGTTTTCCAACGAAGCAGGACTCGGCAGCGCCCCGATGGTTCACGCCTCGGCCGTGACCGACCATCCAGCGAGGCAGGCCTGCTACGGGATTTTCGGCGTATTCACCGACACGCTCGTGATCTGCATGCTGACCGGCTTGGTCATTCTCACGACCGGCGTTTGGGAAAGCGGCGAGACGGGAGCGGCGCTGGCGGCCCAGGCTTTCGCGACCGGCCTTCCCGGAGATTGGGGACACTACGTCGTCAGCATCGGCGTCATTCTTTTCGCCTTCTCGACCGTGATTGGCTGGGCCTACTACGGAGAAACGGGAGCTACCTATCTGTTTGGGACCGGCGTGCTGCTGCCCTACCGGTTGCTCTGGATCGCTTTCGTTTTCGTCGGTGCAACAGGAAGCCTGAAGATCATTTGGGATATTTCCGATACCCTGAACGGACTGATGGCGCTGCCGAATCTAGTGGCGGTGCTGGGTTCGCTGGCGCTACTGCGAAAGCTAGTGCGAGAGTTTTTCGCCAAGCAGCCCGGCTAGCCGAGTGGCGAGCTGCCCACATCAGATCGACGTGAGTAGGGGCGGGTTCGCGAATGCCTACCCAACCCGCGCCTCAGCCTGTTTCGTTCTTCAGACGGAGTTCCGTATGTTGCGCCCTTACTGGCGCGATTCACGAGAACTTGCAAACTCTCCGAGTGGATTCATCCTGTGTAAATATTTCCGAGTCCCGCCAACCTCTCGCTCCTCCTCGTTTTCGGTAAACCCTTCCAAAATAATGAGTTATAGCACTAGGTAAGGTTGGGCCGTGGCGTGCAAGGGAAACGCTAGCAGAATCTCAACAGGAGGAGTTACATGTCCCAACTTCAACCAATCCACGCCGCTGCAGGTCGGAAACGGATTCGGCGCTCGCTTGCACCCCTTGCAAGGCTGCGCCTACTCATTGTGTCCTCGCTGCTTGTACCCTTGGTTCTTGTATCCGTCAGCTGTGCCACAAAGGGGTTCGTGAGGAAAACCGTCGCGCCGGTTGATCATCGCTTGGGTGAGGTCGAGGAGACCTCCAACCGAAACCTCTCGAGTATCGCTGAGCTGGAGAAGCAGGACGAAGCACTGCAAAGAGACATCGAGCGAGCTGACGAGCGGGCCGGGGGCGCCGAAGGGAAGGCTCTCGACGCGGGCCAGCTCGCAACCGAAGCGGGCAGCGAGGCCGAAAACGCACGGCAGGTTGCCGATGACGCCCTTGGCCGGATCGATGACCTCAAAAGCGTTGTCAGTCAGCTTGACGATTTCCGGCCCCGCCTCAAACGTTCCGCTACGTTTGATTTCGATAGCAGCGCACTCAAACAGGCCACAATGACTTCCCTGGATGAACTAACGGGCTCGATCGGTGCGCAGGAGAACTATGTGATCGAAGTCCGCGGGTTCACCGACTCGAGTGGTTCGTCAGAATACAATTTGCGCCTGAGCCGCGCGCGAGCCGACGCGGTCGTGCGCTACTTGACCGGCATTCACGAAGTCCCGCTCTACCGCGTGCATAGGATCGGCTTGGGCAGCGAGGGGCCAGCGGCAGACAACTTAACACGGGAAGGACGGCGCCAGAACCGCCGGGTCGAAGCGACCCTCTTCGTGTCGGGCGCTGAGAGCCAGTATCAAACGGAATAACAAGTCGTTGTGCCCGCCGCACGGACTTTTCGCGCGCCGCTGGCAGCGTAGTACGTGGTGGCATGCTGTGGGCCGGCAGTGCATGCTCGAAAAGCAGAGCCGCGTTGCGTTTGCGTGACCGCGCGGCTCATATCGAAACAAGTGTCGACGCGCCAAGCTGAGACCTTGGGGCGACTTGTTGCCGGTGGACGCTCGCCCGGCTGCACGTTTCTCGATTAGGTTGCGCCTTGATGGGCGCAATGCGCTGGCTAACTGGAATCCGACCCCGCCCGCGCCTCGCGAACCGCCCTGGACAAGGCCGGCACGCCTGTATCTGAGGCGACGCTCTTCTTCGCTGCGGAGATTGGTTTCGATGAAACCTCATCGCGTCTTACGATGTCCACGCTGCCGCGGAACATCGCTCCTTCCTCGATCGAGATTCCAACCGTGACGATGTCACCTTCGAGGGTGCCGGTCTTGCGAATATCGATCTTCTCCGATGCTTCGAGGTTGCCGTGAATTCTGCCTTCGATCACGATCGACCTGGCGTGCACGTCTGCCGTTACCTTGCCGCTCGGGCCGATGAAGACATTACTCTTCGGAAGCTCGATCCTTCCTTCCAACTCCCCATCGATCCGCAGATCTTCATCGCCCGCAATATCCGCTTTCAGCTTTATAGTGTGCCCGATACTGGTCCCGGCCTTGGCCACCTTCGGGGTAGCGGCTACCGCGGATGGCCGGTTCAGGGGTGGGTTCACTATGGGACGAACCTCGTGTGTTTCAGGCGGCGTTCCAGGCATTGAGTGCAGCGGATCATTGGGATCATCTTTGCGTCCCCACATGGGTAGTCTCCTTTTAGTACTAATGCGTGAAATGTTTCCCCGCCGAAATGACCGTTATGCGACAGCCACTTCAGGGAATAGCTTCGAATTGCACTTCATGCGCCATTCGCAATGGGGACAAAGACACCTGAATTATGCACAGATTCACTTTGCGAGTGTGGCTGCGTTCGTAGCGGGTTGGCGGTCGTCGTGAGGTGGTAGCTCGGCAACTGGTCTTTTGGCTTCTCCGTGTCCGGTTTCCCTTCCCGCCCAGAATCCGCGTCGTCAAAACCTCGCTCGGAAGTGACGTGTTTCCAGTGCGTTACGGCTAGTGCATAAAATTTTATGCATAGCGCATAGCCAGGCTCTCAGATCAGCGCCCTCCCGACCACCGGCAGCAAGCCGCCGTAGGGAGTCGGCTTCCTGCCGCGGAAGTGGTAAGGCGTCGAAGCCCCGATTTTATTGGGCCGCGAGGCCGTCACGGCTGGGCCTTGTTGGACGGGCCTTTGGGAGCTATGCTGTTTTCGTCTGGTAACCATGTGGGTGACTTCCTTGGGGTTGGCTGGCGAAGCTGGAATCTTTGCCAGCCGACCTTTTTACCCCATGTTTTAGGGGGTCCCCAATGGTCCCTTGCGGCTCAGCCCTCCTCAGGTCCACGCCGCAGCGCATAATTCAGGAGACACTAACTAATTTCTAGCATACTCTCGCGTTGAACCGACAGTACGATCCACCATCGGGCCTTCTACCGTAGGATCAGGTAAGATTTACCGGTAAAAACTACACAGTCTTTTGGTGAGTGCAGGTTCTTTATTGTATGCGATCTTCAGAAAAGTACCAATAATAAGTACTTAGAACTATGACGGCTGCGGCGCTAAAAGCAAACGGCATACACTACCGACGCTGCGGTAGCCAGTCACGTGAAAGCGGACCGAGTGTTTCGGAATCGCTTGTTTCCCTGCTTCGAGCGATCGGCTGGCGGGATTGGCGGTCGTGACGGGGGGCTTCATCAGGTCGTCACGGTTGGCCTGAATTGGGTCGCTGGATAGTGAGCCCGGACGTCCGAGCGGCACGGTTAGAGCCGTGCTCCATTTTCGGCGCGTTGCGATCGTTCCGGCTGTCTGTGAAAGTGGAGGTAGCACCTCACTGGCTGCGCATGGAATCCCCCTTCCTCACCGACTACGATCTGCACCTGCTCGCCGAGGGCACGCACTACCGCAATTACGAAAAGCTCGGCGCGCACCTCACCCGTCTAAACGACGAGCCGGGGACGCGCTTTGCCGTTTGGGCTCCGAACGCCGAAAGTGTATCGGTCATCGGGGACTTCAATGGCTGGTATCGGGAATCGCACCCGATGCAGTCTTCCGATGCCGGCGTGTGGGAATGCTTTATAGCGGGCGTCGGGCAGGGAGCCCTCTATAAGTTCCACATCGCTTCCCGAGTGGACGGCTATCGAGTCGATAAGGCCGACCCGTACGCATATGCCTCCGAGATTCGGCCACAAACGGCATCCAAGGTCTGGGATCTTTCCGGGTACGGCTGGGGGGACGAGGACTGGATGGCGGACCGCGCAAGGCATAACGCCTACGACGCTCCCATATCGGTGTATGAAGTGCACTTGGGATCCTGGAGACGCGCACCGGAGGAGGGCAATCGCTGGCTTACTTATCGCGAGATCGCTCCCCTGCTGGCCGACTACGTCCATGAAATGGGCTTCACTCATGTGGAACTGATGCCGGTCTGCGAACATCCTTTCGACGGATCATGGGGGTACCAACCGGTCGGCTATTTTGTGCCGACCAGCCGCTTTGGAACACCCCAGGATTTCATGTATTTCGTGGACACTCTTCACCAGCGTGGGATCGGCGTGATCATCGACTGGGTCCCGGCACACTTCCCCAAAGACGATCATGGATTGGGTTTTTTCGACGGCACGCATCTCTACGAACACGCCGACCCGAGACAGGGTCATCACCCTGACTGGGGTACGCTGATTTTCAACTACGGGCGCCCGGAGGTGAGGAACTTCCTCATTGGAAATGCTCTGTTTTGGCTAGACAAATATAACATCGACGGACTACGGGTCGACGCGGTCGCTTCGATGCTTTACCTCGACTACGGGCGGAAGGAGGGCGATTGGTTGCCGAACCGGTATGGCGGCAGAGAAAACATCGAAGCAATCGACTTCTTGCGCAAGTTCAACGAACGGGTCTACGTCGAGTACACCGATGCCATGACGATCGCGGAAGAGTCGACCGCGTGGGGCATGGTTTCCGGGCCGACTCATGTGGGCGGGCTGGGGTTCGGGTTTAAGTGGAACATGGGCTGGATGAACGACATGCTGCAATACATGTCCCAAGACCCGGTCCATCGTCGGCACCATCACTCCAAGATAACGTTCAGCATGCTCTACGCCTTCACGGAGAACTTTGTGTTGCCGTTCTCCCATGACGAGGTGGTCCACGGCAAGAAGTCGATGATCGGCAAGATGCCGGGTGACGAGTGGCAGCAGTTCGCGAACCTGCGTTTGCTCTACGGATTCATGTTCGGACACTCCGGCAAGAAGCTCCTGTTTATGGGAAATGAGTTCGGCCAGCTCGACGAATGGAACCATGACGAAAGTCTGGCATGGCACGTTCTGGAACACGCGCCGCACCTGAGCTTGCAGCGCTGGGTACAGGACTTAAACCGGCTCTATCGGGATGAGCCGGCCTTGTACGAAGTCGATTTTGAGCAGGAGGGCTTTAGCTGGATCGACTGCAGCGACGCCGAGTCGAGCGTGGTGAGCTTCGTACGGCGTGCGCGCGATCCTGGCGATCAGTTGCTTTTCGCCTGCAACTTTACTCCTGTGCCGCGTTACTACTATCAGATCGGGGCGCCGTCTGGTGGCTATTGGCAAGAGGTGCTCAATAGCGATTCGGCTCACTATGGGGGAAGCGATCAGGGCAACCAGGGATCAGTCAAAGCGAAAAGTGAGCCGAAGCACGGCCAGCAGTATTCACTGCACTTGACGCTGCCGCCGCTGGGGGTTGTGGTGTTGAGGAATGTTCGGTGAGTGCGACGCGCAGTAGAAAGCTGTCGAATAGCCGACTTTATTAACGTGGTAGCGCGGGCGTCGGTTTGACAGAAAAAACGGCGCTGGATACGATAAGATTACTCTCAACTTGATGTTCATGCCGGGGTAGCTCAGGTGGTTAGAGCGAGGGCCTCATAATCCCTAGGTCGGCGGTTCGAGTCCGCCCTCCGGCACCAAACCCTCCGTTCGGCTGCAATTGCGGAACAGGCGGGAACGCAACGGTCGACGAGATGGAGACGCGACCCAACACCGCGATTCTCACCATCTGACGGGCCTCTGGCGCACTTCGCCTCGCCACGTGGGGCGCTCCTCGAACCGACGCGCCTCGCTTACGCTTCGCCTGGCACTGGCGGAGAAAATGGGGCGGCGAGAAACCCGGGCTGGTGATGCGCGGGCTTCCGTCCAAGCCCCTGTCGGGCCATCTGAAGCTTTCGGCTGGAACAGCAAAGATTTCACTGCGTTTTGCGGGCACGGGGCTTCTTGTCCGCGGGGCTCCTGCCGCCGGGTGTTATTTTTAGCAGGCTGTTCAACTGTTGCCGCGCGATTCCAGCCCAGGGACCCGAGCTATCCAACTGCAGGTAGGCTTGCCACTGCTTTGCTGCCCGCATCGGCTCTCCCATGCGTTCGTACACCAGGGCCAAGTTGTAGTTCACGTCGCTGTAACCCGATTGCAGGCGCAGAGCAATCTTGTAGTGATTGACGGCCTCGGTAAGACGGTCTAACTCTTCGCAGACGTTGCCGAGGTTGAAGTGCGCCAGGGCATAGCTGGAAGAGACTTTCAACGCCTCGCGGTAGCAGCGCTCAGCCTCCGCTAGGTTGCCCTCGCGGTAACGAATCGTTCCGATGTTCACCCATGCGCCCGCTGCCTTGGGGTTGAGTTTCAACGCTTGCTCGTAGGTTTCGACCACTTTGCTAGCAGGCTCACCGGCTTCTTCGAGATCAAGTCCTTGGCGGAATAGACGTTCGGCCTCGCCCACGGTGTCCGTTTTCGGGCGAGTCCGTTCTTGCTCGAGCGCGGTGACTGGTTTTAGCGACGACGCCTCAAAGTTGAAGAGCATCTGGCCGCTGAGGGCTTCCATCTTGCCACCCGGCAACTCAACGGCAACCTTGCGGCCGTCCGAGGTGATTTTTAGTTCCCACAGAGGACGCTCGATGCCGGAAAGCTTTTCGGTCAGGGAGGCGAGCGATCTTTTGATTCGTTCATTCGGGATGCGGTTCTCCCGAAGTTTTTGAAGGGATTTGAGCGCGATCAGGTCAGCAAAGCCAAATTCGGAGCGATGCTCGCAGAGGCCTAATCGCTCCCAGGAGCACAAACGGTTCTCGGTAATCTTCAAGATCCGGCGAACCTCCGCTCTCGCGAACGTGTCGGGGGCTTTCGGGGTCGCCACGGCACGATTCTAACGTATGCGGCTCGCCGTGTGAAGTGGCTGTTGCCTAGCAATGCGAAGTGGCTGTTGCCTAGCAAATAGTTCAGCGGGATCCCGCAGGGCTCTCGTGCACGTTGCTGGACATCGCGGATGGTTATAATACCGCGTGGCAGCTTGCGAAATGTTTGGCTTGGCGGACTTGGACCCCAGGCTTGCGCCCGCACCTTACCCCAGGCTCCCGCCCGGGGCTCTGCTGCTGCTAGCCGCACGTTCTGGCTGGCTGAGCCGGTAGGCGGTTTGGGCTCCCCTGGTATACTGCGATTCTAGGGGAAGATTGAACTGCGGATGGTAATTTCACCAAAACATGCCACTCTACGAGTATGAATGTCAGAAGTGCGGAGTGCGCTTCGAGGAGATTCAGAAGTTCTCCGATCCGCTGCTTACCGAACACGACGACTGCGGGGGAGTGCTCAAGAAGCTGCTGTCGGCGCCTGCCATCCAGTTCAAGGGTACGGGGTGGTATATAACCGACTACGCAAAATCGGGACAGCCGGAAAAAGACGGTAAGCCGGTCAAGAAAGACGGTAAGGACGATAGCAAGTCCGAGAAAAAGGCTGAAGGCAAGGGCGACAGCAAGAGCGAAAGCAAAAGCAACGGCAAAAGCGAGACGAAAAGCGAAAAGAAGAGTGCGGGCGACTCTTCCTCTTCTAGCTCGGCGAAAACATCGTCCGACTCCTCGAAGAAGTAGTTTCCATCCAGCAATCCCAGCCCCGTGAACGAAAAAGAACCGCCATGGAATCGATTCGCGTCACTCTCCCGGATGGCTCCGGGCAGATCCTTCCGAAGGGAACCACTCCTCTCACTGTCGCGGAGTCGATCAGTCCTGGGCTGGCGAAAGCCGCGCTCGTAGCCCAGGCCAATGGCGACCTGGTCGACCTGGCTCATCCGCTGGACAGTGACACCAGCCTGAAGCTTCTGACCGAACGCGACCCGGAGGCATTGCTTGTCTACCGGCACTCGAGTGCGCATTTGCTGGCTGCGGCCGTGCTGGAGCTCTACCCTGAGACCAAACTAGGAATCGGCCCGCCGACCGACCAAGGTTTCTTCTACGATTTTCAGCGGGAAACACCCTTCACTCCCGAAGACCTCGAAAAGCTCGAGGCTCGCATGCTTGAGATCGTCGAGCGCGACCCGGCCAATGAACGTGTCTGGCTGCCGCGCGAAGAAACCGTCGCCAAGTTCAAAGAGCAGGGCGAGGACATGAAATGCGAGCTGATCGAAGACAAAGCCGTAGGCGATCAAATCTCGGTTTATAAGACGGGCGAGCAATTCCTCGACTTCTGCCGCGGGCCGCACATCCCCAGCATGGGCCGCATCAAGGCCTTCAAGCTGCTATCAGTGGCCGGAGCGTACTGGAAAGGCGACGAACGCAACGCCAGGCTGCAGCGGATCTACGGTACATCGTTCTTCTCGAAAAAGGATCTGAAGAAGCACCTCAACCGGCTCGAAGAAGCCAAGAAGCGAGACCACCGCAAGCTGGGCAAGCAACTGGACCTCTACAGCATTCAAGAAGAGGCCGGCCCAGGGCTGATTTTCTGGCACCCCAAGGGCGGAACGATACGGCGTCTGATGGAAGACTGGCTTCGCGACCAGTACGTCAAGCGCGGCTATGGGCTGGTCTACACTCCACACATCGCGCGGCACGATCTGTGGAAGACGTCCGGTCATGCGGAGTTCTTCTCCGACGACATGTTCTCGACCATGGAGCTGGACGATTCAGCCTATCAGCTCAAGCCGATGAACTGTCCGTTCCACATTTTGATTTACAAGAACGAATTGCGCAGCTACCGGGATCTGCCGATTCGCCTTGGCGAGCTAGGCACGGTCTACCGATATGAGCGGTCCGGCGTGATGCACGGCTTATTGCGAGTGCGGGGTTTTACGCAGGATGACGCGCACATCTTTTGCACGCCCGAGCAGGTCAGGGACGAAGTCGTCGGCTGCGTGGACTTTGCACTAGACGTTCTCAAGACGTTTGGCTTTGAGAAGTTCGAGGTTGAGCTATCGACCTGGGACGGCGGCACCGGCGGCAAGTACGCGGGCTCGGCGGAAGATTGGAAGATGGCCGAAGACGGGCTCTTTAGCGCGCTGAAGGACCGAGATATAGACGCCAAAGTGATGCCCGGCGAAGCGGCCTTCTACGGCCCCAAGATCGACGTCAAGCTGCTCGACGCGATTGGGCGCCCGTGGCAGCTCTCGACGGTTCAGTTCGACTTCAATTTGCCACAGCGGTTCAAGCTGGAATACATTGCCGAGGACGGCAAGGCTCATCAGCCGATCATGGTGCACCGCGCGTTGTGGGGTTCAGTCGAGCGCTTCTTTGGGGTATTGATCGAACACTACGCGGGGGCATTCCCGCTGTGGTTGGCACCGCTTCAGGCCATTGTGTTACCGATCACCGATAGCCAGAACGAGTATGCACAACAGGTAGCCGATCAGCTCGGAGCGGCCGGCATTCGCACGGAACTTGATTCCCGCAGCGAAAAGGTCAACTTCAAGATTCGCGAGGCGCAGTTGCAGAAGATCCCCTACATGCTGGTGATCGGCGGACGCGAAGCCGAGGCTGGCACGGTCGCGGTGCGGCACCGCAAGCGCGGGGATCTGGGAGCCAAGCCGGTAGACGAGTTCATCGCGGAGACGCGCAGTCTGATTGATTCAGCGGATACCGCGGACTGAGCACCGAAGTAAGCGTTACAATCAGGAGACTACGCAGCTCCCGCTTATACGGTTGTTTCAGCAAGCCCCAAGATGTTGGGGTGGAGGTCATGGCGTCTTGTCCAGGTCACGCGCGCGGCGGATGTGGGCGTAAGGCGTAGGAGCGTGTTGAGTTCCGAGACCGAGGAGGGTTTGGAAGGCTGCCATTGGGGTCTTGCGGCGGTTGTGTCGAAACACGAACTCATCGAGGTAAACCTGAAGCTGAGCGCGGCTCACGCCGTGGTACGTTCCGGTCAGCCATTGCTGCAGGTTGCCAATGGCACGATCCGCCAGCGGCACCACCGACTTGGCGCCTTTCCGCAAGTCAGTCCGGTGAGGTTGCGGACGAGAGACGTGTTTGTAGCCGGCCTCTTCGAGGGCGGTAAAGGTCTTCAGACCGTCTGTGTAGATGGTCGAGCCGGGAACAACGTTCTGGGCAAGAAACCTGTCGATCGTCACCTTCTTGAAGTCTGGAATAACGGACATGCGAACGCGCCCGGAGCGCTTCCCGCGTTTCTCAACAGCGACCATCACAAGGGCCGCACGGCGCCCCTTCAGTTGCCGGCTGCCTCGCAAACCTGCTTGCGGGCCGCCAATCCAGGTGTCATCGACCTCTACTTCTCCGTGCAAGGGCTCGCGAGCTGCGTTCACCATGGCCCGTCGCAGTTTGTGCAACATCATCCAGGCGGTTTCGTAGCGCGACAGGCCGAGCTGACGCTGCAGTAGCAGCGCCGACACACCTCGTTTATCAGTTGTCATCAGGTACGCAGCCCAAAACCAAACCGTCAGCGGGGTCTTCGTATTGTGGAGCACCGTTCCTGACGTCAACGAGACCTGGTGTCGACACGCCGCGCACTGCCACCGTAGTTTCTGCTCGAGAATGTAGGCCTGCCGATGCCCACACTGAGGACAAAGGAACCCGTCGGGCCAACGACAAGCAGCCAGGTACTTCTGGCAAGCCTCCTCGGTCGCGAACTCCACCTGAAACTGACGCAGACTCTTCGGAAACGGCGACCGGGCCACGCCCTACCCTACATCTTGGGGCTTGCTGAAACAACCGTATAAGCAAGACGCAGCTATGAAGAATAAGCTTTGGATTGTTGTCGGCGCCGCTGCCCTGGCCGGCACCCTTTACGCCGAGCATACTTACGAGAAAGTAGCCTCGGCGCACGACATCATGGAGCTCGTGCAAAAACCAAACATGGACGCGTTGGGCGCCACGATGAAGGCCGGCGGGCCACAGTCGGACAGAGATTGGAGGCGCGCCAAAGCCCACGCTTCCCTCCTGGCCGAATCTTCGCAATTGCTCCTGATGGCCGGACGCATCAAGGATGACGTTTGGGAGGACGGTGCGAAGACTGTCATCAGCGCCGCGAAACATCAATGCAGGCGGCCGAGGCCGAGGACATGGACGCCTGGAAGACCGCCACCGCGGGGATCGGCCAAGGCTGCCGCGGTTGCCACAAGGTTCACAAGCCCAAGAAAAAGAAGTAGCAGCCAAATTGTCCTCGTGCCAAACAGTCAGCCGTTGAACCTGACTCACTTCAACCAGTCAGCCACCTGTTACTTTAACGGGCTCAGCCTAGTAACTTTAACAGGTCCGATAACTTTATCGCTTTGCTAGACTAACAGCTAGACTAACAGTTAGTGTGCGTTTCCTGCGGGGTAGCATCTGTATAGACCTAGCGTCGCTTTGTCCGTTTGGGTGGTAATCCCTTTTTCGATCGCGAGCCTGCCTCGGAGCTGAGTCGCCCTACAGCGGCAAGCCGGAAAGCGCACTGAACTCATGCAGACGTCCGAGTAGCTCAGGAGAAATTATATGCCAGCACCAACGATGAAGGACATTGCCACCGATCTTGGCGTCTCGATAGTCACCGTATCGAAGGTGCTTCGTAACCACAGCGACATCAGTGACGGTACGCGTAAGCGCGTCATGAAACGCGTCAAGGAGCTAAACTACCAGCCGAATTGGGTGGCGCGCAGTCTGGTGACTCGGAGTACCCAAATGGTGGGTTTGGTGGTGCCCGACCTCGGCAGCCATTTTTTCGGCGAAGTAGCCACGGGCATCGGCCGCAAGATACAGGCCAAGGGCTTCCACCTGATTACTTCTTCCTCCGAGGAGGATCCGGCACGCGAACGCCAGGAGATTGACTGGCTGGTCTCACGGCGTGTGGATGCGCTTGCGGTCTGCTCTGTTCATGACGCCGGTAGGGCCGAAGAGTTTCATCATTTGGAAGAGAAAAAGGTCCCCTACATTTTGGTCGACCGGCACCTCCCCGGCCTGAAAGTAACCTACGTTGGGGGAGACGATGAGGCAATCGGCCGAATGGCAACCAAACATCTGATCGACTGCGGCTGCACGCGAATCGCCCACATCCGCGGAGCGGAATTTGCCAACGCGCAAGCGCGCGAACGGGGTTACCGCAGAACCCTTTCGCGCAAGAAGCTGGAGATCAGAGATGACTACATCGTCAGCGGGGAACTGTCGGAGAGTTCGGGCAGCGGATACCTGGCGGCTCAATCCCTGTTGAAACTCAAGCCGCGTCCGAACGGAATCGTTTGCTTCAATGACTCGGTTGCTGTCGGGGCTCTCAAAGCGATCCTCGAAGCCGGGCTAAAAGTGCCCGGCGACATCGCGGTGATCGGAGCAGGAAATGACCGGCATTCCAATGTATTCCTCGTCCCGCTCACGACGATTGATCAGAAGAGTCTGGAAATTGGTGAGAACGCCGGGGAGCAAATTCTTCGTCTGCTGAAGGCGAAACGAACGCCCCCGACGAAGACGATTCACATCGAGCCGAAGCTTATCGTGCGAGAGTCGACGAAGAAGCCGGGCTGCGGCAAGAGTTAATTGTCAACATCCTATCTCAAGAAGGATTTCGGGCATCCAGCATGGGGAGTATGATCGATTTTGGGGCTCCAGTAGGATCGATTTTGGGGTTCCAGTATAATGAGGCTTGGAACAGTCAAATCGTAAGGTTCGCTCCACAACAGTCCTGTGCGTGCGCCGGGGTAACAAAGTAGTTTTGGCCGGTGATGGTCAAGTCACATTGGGGTCGGAAGTCCTGAAGTCGACGGCTCGTAAGGTCCGGCGACTTTTTGACGACAAGATTCTAGCCGGTTTTGCCGGTTCGACCGCGGACGCACTCTCGTTGTTTTCCCGCTTCGAAGACAAGCTGCAGGAGCACCAAGGCAACCTGCCCCGTTCGGCGGTCGAGCTGGCCCGCGAATGGAGAACCGACAAGAGACTGCGGCATCTCGAAGCCCTGCTCTTGGTCGCCGACCCGGCCGACACGCTGATCATCAGCGGGAACGGCGACGTCATCGAGCCCGACGAGCCGGTTGCGGCGGTCGGATCGGGCGGACCATTCGCGGTAGCGGCCGCTACCGCTCTGCTGCAGCACACCAAACTGAACGCCCACCAGATCGCACAGGAAGCCATGCTGATCGCCAGCAAGATCTGCATCTACACTAACGATAAAATCACCTTCGAGGAGCTGGGATAATTCCTGATGGTCATCTACCTTCCCGGGCAAGCGGCCAAGGACACGCCCGCCCTCGACGAACTAACTCCACGCCAAATCGTCGCTGAACTCGACAAGTACGTCGTCGGCCAAAACGAGGCCAAGCGCGCCGTGGCCATCGCGTTGCGTAACCGCGTGCGCCGCCAGAAGCTCGAACCGGAGATGGCCGATGAGGTGATGCCGAAAAACATCATGATGATCGGCCCCACCGGCGTCGGCAAAACCGAAGTAGCCCGCCGGCTAGCCAAGCTCGCCAGCTCGCCGTTTCTCAAGGTGGAAGCGACGAAATTCACTGAGGTCGGCTACGTTGGGCGCGACGTCGATTCAATGATTCGCGATCTGGTCGAGGTTTCGATCGACATGATCCGTGATGAAAAGCTCGAGCAGGTCAGCGAGCGTGCCGAGGCCAATGCCGAAGAGCGCCTGCTCGATCTCCTGATGCCTCCCCAGGAAGAGGGGAAAGAAAGTGTTGAGAAAACTCGCGAGAAGCTTCGCCGCAGTCTGCGAGAAGGTAAGCTCGACGAGCGCATGGTCGACATTGAAGTCCGCGAGCGGAGCATGCCCGTTGAGATCGTGACGAGCACCGGCACCGAAGAGATGGATATCAATCTTCGCGACATGCTGCCGGGGCTGTTCGGTCCCAAGTCGAAACGCCGCAAGATGCGCGTCGGAGAAGGCCTGGAGTATCTGATCCAAGAGGAAGAGCAAAAGCTGATCGACATGGACCAGGTCACTCGTCAGGCGCTCGAAAGAGTCGAGCAATCGGCGATCATCTTTCTCGACGAAATGGACAAGATTGCCGGCCGCGAGGGCGGAAGAGGTCCAGACGTAAGCCGCGAGGGCGTGCAGCGGGATATCCTGCCAATCGTCGAAGGCACCACGGTGAACACCCGCTACGGCATGGTGCGCACCGACCACATTCTATTCATCGGAGCCGGAGCTTTCCACGTCGCCAAGCCCAGTGATCTGATCCCCGAATTGCAGGGCCGCTTTCCGATCCGCGTCGAGATGAAGACGCTGACGACGGAAGACTTCATAAGAATCCTCACCGAGCCCAAAAACGCTCTCATCAAGCAATATGTCGCTCTGATGGACACCGAGGGCATCAAACTCAAGTTCACAAAGGACGCGATTGCTGCTATCGCTGACGCCGCTTCCAGCGTCAACGAGTCGACCCAGAACATCGGAGCGCGCCGTTTGCATACGATCTTGGAAAAGCTGCTGGACGAGTTGTCTTTTGACGCACCCGACCTGAAGAAGAAGTCCTTAACCATCAACGCGAAATACGTGAACGGCAAGCTTTCCGATATTGTCAAAGATCAGGACTTGAGCCGGTATATTCTCTGACGTTGCTCTGTCTCGCCGTTGCAGTTGTGCCGTTGCTTCATTTCGTGACAACCTGGGCTAATCCGCGTTTCCCATCCTTTCCGGAAGCGTTCATCAGTTCCCCATGTGGCGGGAGCGCCCACGCTTGTGTCACATTTCACTACCGGACGGTTCACTACTGGCCCGTGCTCGCGCTTTCGGTATTCCTGTGCGGGCTTCTTTTCTCTAGCTGCGGGTCGATCGGCGAGCCGCTGCCGCCGCTTCTCAACATCCCTGAACGTAGTCAGGACTTGATCGCCCGCCAAACCCCAGAAGGCGTCGTCCTGGAATGGACCTGGCCCGGCGTAACGACTGAGGGCAGAGCACTAAAACATTTCGATAATTTCGTGGTTCACCGCCTGGAAGTGCAAGATCCGGCCGTAGCGTTGCCAATAAGTTGGTTTGATAGCGAAAGTCAGAACGTGGCTACCCTCGAATCGGCCGACCTCGCTGATTTCGAGCCGGGAGGGAAGATTCGGCACGCCTTCCCAACGACGGGACTCACGGGCAAATTCTTCGCCTTTGGTGTGCGAGGGGAGAGCCGCAGCGGCCGCACAATGGGATTCTCGAACCTGAGCTTCATACAGGTCGTTGAACCCCTGGATGAGCCGGGCCGTCCCAGCCTCGCCGTCTTAGCGAACGGAATTTTGGTCCATTGGCCGGCCGTACCGCGCGCGGTCGCCTATCGTGTTTTTCGGAGAACGGGACTTGCGCAAGACGCAGAGGAGTTCAAAGAAATCGGCCGCGCCGAGGGACCTGAGTTTCTGGATACATCCTTTCAGTGGGGCAAGCGATACTATTATCGCGTTCTACCGCTGGGGCGTAGCGCGACCAGTGAGGTCGAAGGCAGCCACTCGGCAGCGGCCGACGTCGTCGCTCTCGACACGTTCCCGCCCCACGCGCCCACCGACCTGCGGGCCGTCGCTACGGGCTCAAGCGTCGAGTTGTCGTGGCAGCTCAATCGTGAAGCAGACTTCTCTGGATACCGCGTCCGTCGCAGCCGAGGCACGGAGCCTTTCGAGGTTCTCACCGTGGCGCCAATCGGCGACGCCAACTACAGCGACACCTCGATCGAGAGCGGCCAAGCTTACCGCTACACGATTACTGCTGTCGACCAGGATGGAAACGAGAGCGCTCCCTCAGATACCGAGGCCGTGACAACCCCAGAAAGTAACTAGACTTGGGCTACACTGGTGAACCTATGAAGCTCCTGCCACTGCTTGCCGCGCTCTTCGTCTCCGCGTTCTGCCTTCAAGCCGTTGTCCCGGTACCCAGCGAGGTTACGCCGCAGCGGGCAGCGGGCGCCAAACCTCGCAACGTCGTCTTCATCCTCTCCGATGATCACCGCTACGACGCCATGAGATTCATGAACCACCAGTTCGCGCGGACGCCCCACATGGACGCGATGGCCGGCAACGGCGTACACCTGAAGAACGCCTTCGTGACGACGTCGCTGTGCTCGCCGAGCAGGGCGTCAATCCTGACCGGCCTCTACACCTTCCGTCACCGCGTCATCGACAACAACCGGCTGGTGCCCAAGGGAACCATCTTTTTTCCGCAATATCTGCAGAAGGCCGGCTATGCCACCGCGTATATCGGCAAGTGGCACATGGGAGGCGAAACCGACGAACCGCGCCCGGGCTTTGATCATTGGGTAAGCTTCCGTGGGCAAGGCCACTATCTGCCGCCGACGCCCGACTACACGCTCAACGTCAATGGCCGCCGCGTGAGGCAAAAGGGCTACATCAGCGACGAGCTGACCGACTACGCCGTCGATTGGCTGGAACAGCAAAAACCGCAGGAAAAGCCGTTCTTCCTTTATCTATCGCACAAGGCTGTTCACGTCAATTTCACGCCCGCCGAACGCCACGCCGGGCGGCTGGACGATGCGCCTTTCAAGCGCCCGGCGAGCGAGGCCGACACGCCGGAAAACTACCGCAACAAGCCCCGCTGGCTGCGCGATCAGCGCAATAGTTGGCACGGTGTAGAGTTCCCCTATCACAGCAATCTCGACATCGAGAGCTATTACAAGCGCTACAGCGAGGCGCTTTCCGGCGTGGACGATAGCGTTGGCCGGGTGATCGCCCAGCTAAAAAAGATGGGCATCCATGACGAAACGCTGATCATCTATATGGGCGACAACGGCTTCATGTTCGGGGAGCATGGTCTGATCGACAAGCGCGTCGCCTATGAAACATCGATCCGCGTGCCGATGCTGATGCAGTGTCCCGAGCTGTTCGATGGGGGCACGGTTGTCGAAGAAGTCGTTGCCAACATCGACATTGCTCCAACCGTATTTGAGGCCATGGGTCTTCAGAAGCCGGCACACATGGACGGTCAAAGCTTTCTCCCGCTGGGCAAGGGCGAGAAAATTCCGTGGCGGGAGTACTTCCTTTACGTCTACTACTGGGAGAAGAATTTTCCGCAGTCGCCGACCGTCTTTTCGCTGCGGGGAAATCGCTACAAATACATCACCTACTACGGTTTGTGGGACACCGACGAACTGTACGACCTACAAGAGGACCCTGGCGAAAGCAACAACCTGCTGCACGACGCGAAATACGCCGCCACCGCGAACCAGATGGAAACGCGCCTCTACGAAATGATGGAGGAGCTAGGCGGCCTCAGTATCCCGCTCAACCCCCCGCGAGGCAACTCGCAGAACAAGAGACTGCGCGACCGTGGCGGCAAGAAAGCCGCCGATTTTCCAGACCCGCTCGTCGTCGCCGAGCCTATCCACCGCAACGCCCAGTAAACACAGCCAACAAACGTTATACAGTGAACCGTCTGGAACGAACCGTCTACAATGTCGCCATGAGAATATCCCAACTATGCTTATCCCTTGCCTTCCTCTATACGGTGCTCGGTTCGGCCGCCACCTACCAGGTTTACTATTTGGGTGGCCAGTCCAACATGGACGGCCACGGCTATGTCGAGCACCTTCCTGACGAACTCAGGAGCCCGGTCAAAGGCGTCTATATCTTTCATGGCAATCCCAGCCCGGACGGCCAAGAAGTCGACGGCAAGGGCGTGTGGACAGAGCTGCGGCCGGGACACGGCGCCGGCTTTTCGTTCGACGGCGTCAAGAACCAATACTCGGAGCGCGTCGGCGTTGAGCTCACCTTGGCACGCCACCTCCAGGAGCTCAGCTCGGGGACCAATGTCGCCCTCATCAAGTATTCGCGTGGCGGCACATCGATCGACGAGCGGGCCGCGCGCTGGTTCGGCAGTTGGGAGCCCGACTTTACCGGAGGGCCGCGGGAACACGGCGGCATCAACCAATACGACCATTTTCTGGCGACGCTCCGTCACGCCTTCGCCGCCCGGGATATCGACGGAGACGGGGAGACGGACACTCTCGTGCCGGCGGGGATCGTTTGGATGCAGGGCGAAAGCGATGCAGCCGCCAGCGCGGCGATCGCGAAGGCCTACGAGGGGAACCTGAAGCGGTTAATGGACTTGATTCGAGCCGCCCTGCGAGTCGATGACCTGCCGGTGGTAATCGGACGCATCTCCGATTCCGGGCAAGATGACGACGGCAAAATGTGGAATCACGGAGAAATTGTGCGCCGCGCTCAGCAGGACTTCGTCGATTCCGACCCGGCCGCCACTCTTGTTACGTCAACTGACGATTACGGCTATTCAGACACCGCTCACTACGATACTGCCGGCTACATCGACCTCGGCAGGCAGTTCGCCGACGCGCTGGATCGGCTCAAGGGCGGCCAGTAGACGACGGCACCAGCCGTGGTCCCGATGTCCGAGCCGCGATAGAAGCCGAAAATCGGTTGCATTGCAGCCAGTATTCGGGATATTCTAAAAACCATAGCGTTACAGCTGAACGGAGATCCTGATTAAAACGAGGAGCAAACATGCGAATCCGAAATTTATCTGGAAGCGTCATACGTGCCCACCCGCTTGGTATGGATTCTACATCAACTGGAAGCGACTTTCATGCGGTAGCTCCCCAGAAACTAGGGCTAGTTACCCCGCTATCCCGCATTGGCTGCTTGTCTAGGTGTCATTTCTCGTGCCGAGCTAATATTCAACACGGCTATTTGCCATACATAGTCTGCATTAGTCTGCATGAATATCTGCGTCGAAGGTAATTGTGGAGTAACATGGGGCCCGGGTGGAGCCAAAGCGATCCCGTCTTAGAAGCCTCGAACGGCGAAACGATCCATTGGGTGCCCCATGGCTTCGGGGTCCTCCCCCTCCGCAATTCGCCTGGACTGAGTTGACGGCGCCATTGCTTCCCAATCAGGGGCAGTCAGCAACTCAACTCGATGCTCTACCACCGGGCGCCTGCTGAGAACTTGGTTAGGGCGACTGTCTATCGGTGCTCTCGATGTCGCAGTGCTCGGTGGCGGTTCCGCTTTAGTTCCCGTACTTGAATGCGTTTAGATGTATACCTCGCTGCCAACGCCCAGGCTGCCGGCGAAACTGTCGCCAGGACCGTTAACGCCTGAATTATGCACTGCCGGTGCACCTGGTGAGGGCTGAGCCGCCAGGAACCATTTGGGGACCCCCGAAAAACATGGGGTAAAAAGGTAGGCTGGCAAAGATTTCAGCTTCGCCAGTCAACCCCAAGGAGGTCACCCAAATGGTTACCAAACGAAAACAGCATAGCTCCCGAAGGCCCGTCAAACAAGGCCCCGGCGCGAGGGCCCCGCGGCCCAATAAAATCGGGGCTGCCACGCCCTATCACTTCCGTGGCAAGAATCTGACTCCCTACGGCGGCTTGCTGCCCGTCGCCACCCTGCTCGAAAAACTCGGCGTCCAAGCGCTGCTGGAAGAAACCCTCACGACCAAACGGATCACCCGAGCCATGAGCCCCTACCAGTTCGTGCTGGCCCTCGTGCTCGGCCTCTATGTCGGCTTTGCGCGGCTCAACCAACTCCGCTTCATCGCTCGCGACCCCATCCTGACCGGCATCTTGCAAGTGACGCGTCTGCCGCCGCAGTCCACGCTGTGGCGCTTTCTGGCCTCGCTGCACCTCAACGTGGCGAAGCAGATCCTTTCCATTCAGCGCCAGCTGCGGGAACGAGTCTGGGCCGCGGCCCACGTGAAGTTGGAGACGGTGACGCTGGACACCGACACCACCGTGCATACCCTCTACGGCCGCCAGATGGGCGGGCGCAAGAGCTACAACCCCAAGAACAAGGGCAAGCGCAGCTACCAGCCGATACTGACCTTCCTGGCCGAGACGCGCGAATACCTGATGGGCGGGTTGCGCAACGGCGACCGGCCCACGGGCCGACAGATCGCCGCCCACCTCGAGAGCGCTTTCCGGACTTTGCCGGGCGGCGTGAAGAAAATCCTGGCGCGGGCCGATTCCGGCTTTTATTGCTGGGAGGCGGTGGAGGCCTATGAAAAGGCGGCTTGTCAGTTCGTCATCGTGGCGCGCAAAACGCGGCGCCTGGTCGAGCGCTTGCAGCAAGCAGAATGGAAACCCTCCCCCCGCTCCGACGCGGCCGCGGAATGCGAATTCCTCTACCAACCGCAAGGCTGGGCGCGGGCCTGCCGTTTCCTGGCGCTGCGTTACGAAAACGAGCCCAAGGCCGGCGCGGCCGAGCAATACCAGTTGTTCGCCACCAGCGCTTACACCTACCGCGTGTTTGTCACCAATCTGGCCGAGCCGATCGCGGCGGTGGTGTGGTTTTACAATCAGCGCGCCGGAGCCGAGAACCTGATCAAGGAGGCCAACAACGACGCCGGGCTGGCGGCCCATCCCTCGCGCCGCTTTGACATGAACCGCAATCACTTTCAGTTGGCCATGCTGGCCTACAATCTCAACTGCTGGCTGCTGCTGTTCAACCGCGAAGCCCAGGCCAGCGTGGAGACGCTGCGGCACACCACCCTGGCGACGGCGCGGCTGCGTTTTCTGTTCGTGGCGGCCAAGATCTGGCGGCACGCCGGCAGAACGGGTGTCAGCTACAGCGATCATTATCAGGAAAAGGGCCTGTTTGAACGGCTGATGCGACGGCTGCGGGCGATGGGGCCGCCGGGATCGAGCTTGGCGCCGGTGGTGGAGGGTGCGCTGAGCTGAGGGGCACTCCATGCATAAAATTTCATGCACTCGCCGCAACGTACTGGGAACACGCCGCTTGCCAGCCCGCTTTTGCCCTGCCGGGATCAGGAGGCGGCTCAAACGGGGAGGGAAACAGCAGAAAAGACGACTTGCGAAATCACTGAGTTGACACGAGTGCCGCTATCGCCACAACTCCATCGACGATGGCTACGCCGAATCTGTGCATAATTCAGGTAACGCATTCCCTATCACCTGAATTATGCACTGCCGGTGCACCTGGTGAGGGCTGAGCCGCCAGGAACCATTTGGGGACCCCCGAAAACATGGGGTAAAAAGGTAGGCTGGCAAAGATTTCAGCTTCGCCAGTCAACCCCAAGGAGGTCACCCAAATGGTTACCAAACGAAAACAGCATAGCTCCCGAAGGCCCGTCAAACAAGGCCCCGGCGCGAGGGCTCCGCGGCCCAATAAAATCGGGGCTGCCACGCCCTATCACTTCCGTGGCAAGAATCTGACTCCCTACGGCGGCTTGCTGCGCGTCGCCACCCTGCTCGAAAAACTCGGCTTCCAAGCGCTGCTGGAAGAAACCCTCACGACCAAACGGATCACCCGAGCCATGAGCCCCTACCAGTTCGTGCTGGCCCTCGTGCTCGGCCTCTATGTCGGCTTTGCGCGGCTCAACCAACTCCGCTTCATCGCTCGCGACCCCATCCTGACCGGCATCTTGCAAGTGACGCGTCTGCCGCCGCAGTCCACGCTGTGGCGCTTTCTGGCCTCGCTGCACCTCAACGTGGCGAAGCAGATCCTTTCCATTCAGCGCCAGCTGCGGGAACGAGTCTGGGCCGCAGCCCACGTGAAGTTGGAGACGGTGACGCTGGACACCGACACCACCGTGCATACCCTCTACGGCCGCCAGATGGGCGGGCGCAAGAGCTACAACCCCAAGAACAAGGGCAAGCGCAGCTACCAGCCGATACTGACCTTCCTGGCCGAGACGCGCGAATACCTGATGGGCGGGTTGCGCAACGGCGACCGGCCCACGGGCCGACAGATCGCCGCCCACCTCGAGAGCGCTTTCCGGACTTTGCCGGGCGGCGTGAAGAAAATCCTGGCGCGGGCCGATTCCGGCTTTTATTGCTGGGAGGCGGTGGAGGCCTATGAAAAGGCGGCTTGTCAGTTCGTCATCGTGGCGCGCAAAACGCGGCGCCTGGTCGAGCGCTTGCAGCAAGCAGAAAGGAAACCCTCCCCCCGCTCCGACGCGGACGCGGAATGCGAATTCCTCTACCAACCGCAAGGCTGGGCGCGGGCCTGCCGTTTCCTGGCGCTGCGTTACGAAAACGAGCCCAAGGCCGGCGCGGCCGAGCAATACCAGTTGTTCGCCACCAGCGCTTACACCTACCGCGTGTTTGTCACCAATCTGGCCGAACCGATCGCGGCGGTGGTGTGGTTTTACAATCAGCGCGCCGGAGCCGAGAACCTGATCAAGGAGGCCAACAACGACGCCGGGCTGGCGGCCCATCCCTCGCGCCGCTTTGACATGAACCGCAATCACTTTCAGTTGGCCATGCTGGCCTACAATCGCAACTGCTGGCTGCTGCTGTTCAACCGCGAAGCCCAGGCCAGCGTGGAGACGCTGCGGCACACCACCCTGGCGACGGCGCGGCTGCGTTTTCTGTTCGTGGCGGCCAAGATCTGGCGGCACGCCGGCAGAACGGGTGTCAGCTACAGCGATCATTATCAGGAAAAGGGCCTGTTTGAACGGCTGATGCGACGGCTGCGGGCGATGGGGCCGCCGGGATCGAGCTTGGCGCCGGTGGTGGAGGGTGCGCTGAGCTGAGGGGCACTCCATGCATAAATTTTCATGCACTCGCCGCAACGTACTGGGAACACGCCGCTTGCCAGCCCGCTTTTGCCCTGCCGGGATCAGGAGGCGGCTCAAACGGGGAGGGAAACAGCAGAAAAGACGACTTGAGAAATCACTGAGTTGACACGAGTGCCGCTATCGCCACAACTCCATCGACGATGGCTACGCCGAATCTGTGCATAATTCAGGTTCAAAGAAAGGTCAGCTTAAGATGGCCGCCGCTGAATACCGCAAGTTCGTGGCCGCCCGGCCAAATTCTGAGACAGCCACCCTGCTGAAGAAACAGCTTGAGGTATGGGAGACGAAAGAACTCCTCGCCGAAAAGAGCGCCGCGCGCTGAAGCACTAGGAGAGGGATCGCAGGCAGCCGCACCAGCGAAGCTGCGATGAAGTCTGGTCGAGCGAGACTCGCACACCGGAGGTGTAACATGGTCAACCGCAAACTGTGGGTGGTGAGCTTCCTGACGCTGGCGCTACCTCTCACCGCGCAGCAAACTAGCGAGATCGTGTTGGCCGGCGAGGTCCGGTTGGATGACGGCTCCGTTCCTCCAGAGCCCGTCCCGATCGAACGCTACTGCCAAGGCACGGCCGTGGTCGAGGCCCATACCGATCGCAAAGGCCGGTTCACTTTCCAATTAGGGGGAAACCTCCTTTCCGCGACGCTCGACACCAGCCTGCCGCTCTCCAGACCCGTTGGGGGATATAATGCCGCAAGAACCGGAGGAGTAGCCTCTCTCTACGGCCCCGTCACATCATGCGTAATTAGAGCGGTTCTGTTCGGCTATCGATCGGACACGGTTGAGCTCCGGACTCATATTGAAGGTGGGCGGCGGCCTAACGTCGGCGTGATCACGCTACACCGGCTCGAAGGTGTCAATGGCCGGTCCACGAGTCCCACATCGCTGGACGCCCCCCAAAAGGTCCATAAGCTGTACGAAAAGGGTCTGAAGGAAATGGCCAAGAACCCCAGCCGCCGGAAGCTCGACAAAGCCCAACAGGCACTTACCAAGGCTGTCGCGGAATACCCTCAATACGCCGCCGCATGGGCGGCCCTGGGTAAAGTCCGAGCCGCCATGGGCAACGTCGACGCGGCACAGAAGGCGTTTCAAGCGAGTATCGAAGCGGACTCCGACTATATGCCGCCCTACCAGCCGTTGATCTTGCTGGAGATGCGGCAAAAACGCTGGAGGCAAGTTTTCGATCTTAGCGAGAAGTTGCTCCAACTCCACCAACAGCTGGCTCATGTACGGTACTACCTGAATTATGCACAGATTCACTTTGCGAGTGTGGCTGCGTTCGTAGCGGGTTGGCGGTCGTCGTGCGGTGGTAGCTCGGCAACTGGCCTTTTGGCTTCTCCGTGTCCGGTTTCCCTTCCCACCCAGAATCCGCGTCGTCAAAACCTCGCTCGGAAGTGACGTGTTTCCAGTGCGTTACGGCTAGTGCATAAAATTTTATGCATAGCGCATAGCCAGGCTCTCAGATCAGCGCCCTCCCGACCACCGGCAGCAAGCCGCCGTAGGGAGTCGGCTTCCTGCCGCGGAAGTGGTAAGGCGTCGAAGCCCCGATTTTATTGGGCCGCGAGGCCGTCACGGCTGGGCCTTGTTGGACGGGCCTTTGGGAGCTATGCTGTTTTCGTCTGGTAACCATGTGGGTGACCTCCTTGGGGTTGGCTGGCGAAGCTGGGATCTTTGCTAGCCTACCTTTTTACCCCATGTTTTCGGGGGTCCCAAATGGTCTCTTGCGGCTCAGCCCTCCTCAGGTCCACGCCGCAGTGCATAATTCAGGTACTACCAAGCAAAGGCAAGTTTCTTCCTGGGAGACCTGGACAAGGCAGAAACACTCAGCCGCTTAGTGCTCTCCAGCGTTGAAGGGGAGTACTAGCCTGATCCCCACCAGTTGCTCGGCTTGATCTATTCGAAGAAAGGCCAATTCAAGCTGGCCGCTGCTGAATACCGCAAGTTTATGACTGCCCGGCCGAATTCCGATACAGCGGGCCTGTTGAAAAAGCAGCTTGAGGTATGGGAGGCGAAGGAACTCCTCGCCGAAAAGAGCGCCGTGCGTTGAAGTGCCGGAACACAACAGGAGATGGGAAAGTCTTCGGCGAGAGCAGCCCGTTCTAGTCCCCGATCGTTCCGTAAGCACCAGTTCTAGTCCTGCAGAGCGCGGCATGCGGCCGCCAGACCTCAGCGGCTGCGGGGACGATCTTTGGAGAAGTGCGCAATCGACGCGGCGCTCGTTGCACGGGAACGATGCCCTCGGCTACCCTATGCAATCCGAAGATAACCAGCACGGAGATCCCAAGCTATGGGACGATCAAACAGGTGAAATCACCACCCTCCGCTCTCGCGCCCCTCCGATCAAGTTGGCCCATGGTCGGCTTGGTCCTAGTTCTTTCGGCACTCCCGGTTTGCGCTGTGGTGTTGCTGCACTTTTGGAAAGGAATCTCTTTTGGCGACCTGACCCGCGATCCGACTGCTATATTTGCAACTCCCCCTCATACCGGGTTTCTTTCTCAACTAGGAAACTGCTTGTGGACTGCGGCGGCGGCGGTCTGCCTCTTTTGCACCGGGGTTCTATCGGGACGTCCCGATACGCTCAACCTCAAGCTTTTTCTTTTTGTCTCGGGATTGCTGACCCTGCTCCTCGGCTTTGACGATCTTTTCCTGTTTCACGAAGAAGTTTTCCCGTTCCTCGGCGTGCCGGAAAAAGTTGTTTTAGTCAGTTATGCCGGACTGACGCTCGTCTATGTAGCCAGATTCTATTCGACAATATTGAAAACCGAATACAGCCTGCTGGGGATGGCTTTCGCTTTCTTTGCAGTGTCGATGGCTCTGGATTTTCTGAATCCGGTTGGCTTGGAACCCCACATATTCGAGGAGGGCGCGAAATTCGTCGGCATCGTGAGCTGGCTGTCGTACTTCGTCCGCGTCGGTGCGTCTGCCGTAACTAGCGCGGCAGCTGAATCCCCGCTAAACGCCGGCAAGTCCGGTAGTCCCACTTGAGCCGCGCGCGTCAGCAAGCGGTTTCCCCAAAAATCTAAATCCCCCCCCCAGAGCCTGAGCAATCTCCAAGTACCCGCCGCAAACGCCCGGCCAAGGTCCCGTTCGCCGCCCTGGATTGAGTTCTCGCCCCGACCCTCAGCCAAAGCAGCGCCCATCGATCCTGCGAATCGGTTGTCTTCCGGCGTGCGCGATACATTCTTTGGAGTAAAATTAAGGTTCGCTTGTTCGCTATATGCTGAGCCATACGTTAAGCCGCAGACGAGGCATCTTGTCGAGATCCTTCTTGCTGCTCTGGATTTCGGGTTGCCTCGCGGCTCTGCCGGGGGCCGACCCCGTCGTCGCGAAAAACGAGTTGGACCGCGTGAAGGCGCTTGTGAACGCCGGCGCCCTCCCCAGAAACGCACTGGTAAAGGCGCAGGACGACCTCGATAAAGCCAACTTGCAACAAACCGTCCGTAAGACCCTTCTCAATACCGACCTGACCGAAGCCCAGATTCCCGAGATGCTGTGGGCGGTGACGGCTGTGCGTGACTCGGCCCGCGCCAAACTTGACGCCGGTCTCCACTTGGCGGAAGAAGGCGCGCTGCCGGTCAAAGCGCTCAAGGAGTTGAGGGAAGACACCGAGTTTGCCGAAAAGCAGTACGAGCTAGCGCATTCGCGGGCCAGCATCGTGAAGGAATTGGCCGCCATGGCTCGGGCCGAAGACCGCTTCAGGGAACTCGAAGAAGAGGAGCTGGCCTACTATTCCGAGGGCAACGTCACGTTTTGGGAAAAGGACTTGCCATCGATCGACGCCATCTTCTTCCAGCAATTCGGAGTGTCGCTTCCGATCAGCGCTCAGGGGGAAACCGAGGTTCACCGCTCACTGGGATTCGATCACCGCGACCGAGTTGATGTCGCTGTTCATCCCGAAGACCAAGAGGGTCTTTTTCTGATCACACTGCTTGAAACCTGGGGCATCCCCTACATTGCTTTTCGAAGCGCGGTCCCTGGAAAGTCCACCGGCGCCCACGTCCACATCGGCCCCCGCAGCGAGCGGATCCCGCCTGAATAGGCGCAACCAGCGCCGCAAGCCGCCCCCCAAACGGTGCGGTAAGATGATGAGTCCTTTCTGATACGTTTTTATCCGCCGGAGAATCTCATGTCGAATCCATTGAAACATCTGAGCTCAACCATTACTGACGGGCGCGACCGGGCGCCGGCGCGTTCCATGTTGAAGGCGATCGGCTTTACCGACGAGGACCTCGCCAAGCCGATCGTGGGCATCGCCAATACTTGGATCGAGACGATGCCGTGTAACTTCAACCTTCGCGAACTCGCGGTCAAGGTCAAGGAGGGAGTTCGGGCCGCGGGCGGTACGCCCATGGAGTTCAATACGATCGCGATCAGCGATGGCGTCACGATGGGCACGGAGGGAATGAAGGCCTCGCTGGTCAGCCGCGAAGTCATCGCCGACTCGATTGAGCTCACCGGCCGGGGCTACATGTTCGACGCCATGATTGCACTGGTCGCCTGCGATAAAACGATCCCGGGCGGCGCCATGGCATTGGCGCGCTTGAATATCCCGTCCGTTCTGCTTTACGGCGGAACGATCATGCCGGGAAAATTTCAGGGAGTTGACGTAACCATCCAGGACGTATTTGAAGGCGTCGGCCGTCACGCGGCGGGCACGATGACCGATGCCGAATTGCTCGAGCTGGAGAACGTTGCCTGCCCAGGCGCCGGCGCTTGCGGCGGACAGTACACGGCCAACACCATGGCGACCGTGATGGAAGTGATCGGGCTCTCCCCGATGGGCAGCGCCAGTGTGCCGGCCACCGACAAACGCAAGGACGAGATCGGCTACCGCGCGGGCCAGATCGTCATGGAAGCGTTAAAGAGCGGCCTGCGGCCCAGCCGGATCTTGACCCGCAAGGCATTTGAAAACGCCATCGCCAGCGTGGCCGCCACGGGAGGTTCCACCAACGCGGTTCTTCACCTGCTCGCGATCGCGCGCGATGCCGGAGTCGATCTTTCGATTGACGACTTCGATGAGATTAGCAACCGCACTCCCTTGCTGGTTGACCTCAAGCCGGGCGGAAAGTATGTAGCCGCCGACGTCGATCGTGCGGGTGGCATCCAGCTCATCGCCAAACGTCTGGTCGAAGGAAGCTACGCCGACGGATCGCAGATGACGATCACCGGCAAGACCCTTGCCGAAGCCAGTTCGGTCGCCACCGAAGCCGCCGGGCAAGACGTGATCCATGCGTTGGACAACCCCATCAAGTCGACCGGCGGGCTGGTGATTCTCAAGGGCAACCTGGCTCCCGACGGCGGCGTGCTCAAAGTGGCCGGACACGGACGCGGCACTCACCGCGGTCCAGCACGCGTATTCGACCGCGAAGAAGACGCCATGCAAGCGGTAACGAATAACCAAATTCAAGCCGGCGACGTTGTTGTGATTCGCTATGAAGGCCCCGCCGGCGGACCCGGGATGCGCGAGATGCTAGGCGTCACCGCCGCAATCGTGGGCAAGGGCCTGGGAGAAAGTGTCGCGCTGCTGACCGACGGCCGCTTCAGTGGCGCCACGCGCGGGCTGATGATCGGGCACGTTGCCCCCGAAGCGGTTCGGCGCGGACCGATCGCGGCTGTCCACGATGGAGACATCATTGTTATCGATGTAGACGAACGGCGCCTCGATGTCGAGTTGGACGACGCAGCGATCGCGCAGCGGTTAGAGGGTTGGCAGGCGCCCGAGAGTCGTTACAAAACCGGCGTATTCGCCAAGTACGCGGCGTTGGTGTCATCCGCGGCCCAGGGCGCGGTCACCTAGCCTGCGTCTTAACTCGCCACTTGGCGGTCACTCAGGATTTGGGACGAAACAGGTTCAGTGAGACGCCCCGATACAGTCGTGTCCACGATCAGCTCGGCGACATCTTGGTGGGCGTCCCAATGAGTCCTCGATCGAGTTAAAGTGATCCTGCGGTTCTTGAGCGCTTGCCGCGCGGGGCCTCGTTCATTGATGGCCTTGGCAACCATGTCATCAACTACCTGAAACAGCTCAACGGCATTTCTACAGGTAGGTTCACTGCTAAGTCTGCGATACTGGTTCTCTAATGAGTCACCAACCCGCAACTGCGCCGAGAGCGCAAAAGCCGCGATAAGCAGTAGCAAGACAACACAGCGCATTAAGGTCATGTAATGTCGCGCGGTCATAGGGGTCGGCTCAGAAAACGGAAGTCCCAGTCCAAGGCACGATCGGTGCTGAGACTGAGTAGGCTGTGAGCATGTCCGCCCGTGATCCGGCGCGCTTGACATTCTCCTACCTCCGGGCTTTGAGGTGAAATGTTCTACTTTGGAACCAGGCAGCGGGTGACCGAGCCGGAATTTTCCCCTCGAGTGCCGAAACGAGCCCTTGCCGGAGTGGCAGCAGCGCTTTTGCTTGTTGTGCAGGTAAAGGTATGGGCACAGCAGAGTAGTACGGCGCCTGCGGGACCTTCCCCAACCACGAGCCAGCGTCAATTCCTCGATCGCCATTGCGAGAAGTGCCATAACGAACGCCTAAAGACTGCCGGCCTGAATCTAGTTCAGGCCGACTTGTCCAGGCCTGGTGCGCAACCCGAACTGTGGGAGAAGGTCGTGCGCAAGCTGCGCACGGGCGTCATGCCGCCTCCCGGCATGCCGCAGCCTTCTGAGGGGGATCGCCGCGCGATGTTGAGGTGGCTGGAAACATCGCTCGATGCCGCGGCGGCCGCAAACTTAAATCCTGGCCGTACCGAAACGCTGCGACGCCTGAATCGAACCGAATATGAGAACGCGATCAGGGACCTGCTGGCGCTCGACATCGACGCCGCCTCGCTACTGCCGGCCGATGAGAGTGGTCATGGCTTCGACAACGTCATCGTCGGCGATCTGTCGCCAACGCTCCTGAACCGTTACATCTCAGCTGCCCAGAAAATCAGCCGCCTGGCGGTCGGGAGGACGCAGTCTTTGCAGAGCGACATCATTCAGACCGCTCCCGATCTCACACAGGAACGTCACTTGCGTGGGCTGCCGCTTGGCACGCGCGGCGGCCTGTCGACGCCCTATACGTTTCCTCAAGACGGCAAGTACGATATCCGGATCTTTCTCGCTCGCAATCTTTTAGGAGTGGTCAGCGGTCTCCGCGAGGACCGGCCGCACGAGCTACTGGTGCTACTGGACCGGGAGCCGGTCGAGACCTTCATGATCCAGAAGCCGGCCAACGGCGACGACACGCTGCTCGACAAGGATTTAAAAGCGCGCGTTAGCGTCAACGCAGGTCCGCACAACCTCGCCGTCACATTCGTCAAAGAGGGCTCATCGCTTATCGATACGCTCCGGCAACCTACGGAATCCCGCTACAACGACCGGCGGCATCCGCGTACGGTGCCCGGTATCAATATGATTTCGGTGACCGGACCTTATGAGCCACGCGGCACCGGGGACACACCGAGCCGACGCCGATTGCTTGTCTGCCGGCCGACCGGACCGGACAAGAGTCAGGAAGAAAAATGTGCCACCTGAATTATGCACTACCGGTGCACCTGGTGAGGGCTGAGCCGCCAGGAACCATTTGGGGACCCCCGAAAACATGGGGTAAAAAGGTAGGCTGGCAAAGATTTCAGCTTCGCCAGTCAACCCCAAGGAGGTCACCCAAATGGTTACCAAACGAAAACAGCATAGCTCCCGAAGGCCCGTCAAACAAGGCCCCGGCGCGAGGGCCCCGCAGCCCAATAAAATCGGGGCTGCCACGCCCTATCACTTCCGTGGCAAGAATCTGACTCCCTACGGCGGCTTGCTGCCCGTCGCCACCCTGCTCGAAAAACTCGGCTTCCAAGCGCTGCTGGAAGAAACCCTCACGACCAAACGGATCACCCGAGCCATGAGCCCCTACCAGTTCGTGCTGGCCCTCGTGCTCGGCCTCTATGTCGGCTTTGCGCGGCTCAACCAACTCCGCTTCATCGCTCGCGACCCCATCCTGACCGGCATCTTGCAAGTGACGCGTCTGCCGCCGCAGTCCACGCTGTGGCGCTTTTTGGCCTCGCTGCACCTCAACGTGGCGAAGCAGATCCTTTCCATTCAGCGCCAGCTGCGGGAACGAGTCTGGGCCGCGGCCCACGTGAAGTTGGAGACGGTGACGCTGGACACCGACACTACCGTGCATACCCTCTACGGCCGCCAGATGGGCGGGCGCAAGAGCTACAACCCCAAGAACAAGGGCAAGCGCAGCTACCAGCCGATACTGACCTTCCTGGCCGAGACGCGCGAATACCTGATGGGCGGGTTGCGCAACGGCGACCGGCCCACGGGCCGACAGATCGCCGCCCACCTCGAGAGCGCTTTCCGGACTTTGCCGGGCGGCGTGAAGAAAATCCTGGCGCGGGCCGATTCCGGCTTTTATTGCTGGGAGGCGGTGGAGGCCTATGAAAAGGCGGCTTGTCAGTTCGTCATCGTGGCGCGCAAAACGCGGCGCCTGGTCGAGCGCTTGCAGCAAGCAGAATGGAAACCCTCCCCCCGCTCCGACGCGGACGCGGAATGCGAATTCCTCTACCAACCGCAAGGCTGGGTGCGGGCCTGCCGTTTCCTGGCGCTGCGTTACGAAAACGAGCCCAAGGCCGGCGCGGCCGAGCAATACCAGTTGTTCGCCACCAGCGCTTACACCTACCGCGTGTTTGTCACCAATCTGGCCGAGCCGATCGCGGCGGTGGTGTGGTTTTACAATCAGCGCGCCGGAGCCGAGAACCTGATCAAGGAGGCCAACAACGACGCCGGGCTGGCGGCCCATCCCTCGCGCCGCTTTGACATGAACCGCAATCACTTTCAGTTGGCCATGCTGGCCTACAATCGCAACTGCTGGCTGCTGCTGTTCAACCGCGAAGCCCAGGCCAGCGTGGAGACGCTGCGGCACACCACCCTGGCGACGGCGCGGCTGCGTTTTCTGTTCGTGGCGGCCAAGATCTGGCGGCACGCCGGCAGAACGGATGTCAGCTACAGCGATCATTATCAGGAAGATGGGTATCCGGTTGACTCAGGTAGCCCCAAGATGTAGTATGCCGGCAGATGGAAGATTACCCTCAGAACCTGACAGAATTCGAGGCCCGTTTTAGCAGTGAGGAGGCCTGCCGGGAGTATCTGTTCCGGCTGCGCTGGCCGGACGGTTTCCGCTGTCCGGGTTGCGGTTGTGGAAAGTCGTGGCCTTTGCGAAAAGTGCTGCTGCAGTGCGCTGCGTGTGGGCGCCAAACCTCGGTGACCGCCGGGACCATCTTTCAGGACACGCGCAGCCCTTTGCCGTTGTGGTTTCGTGCGATGTGGTGGGTCACCACCCAAAAAACCGGAGCCAGCGCTTTGGGACTGCAAAGAGTGTTGGGGCTCAACAGGTACGAAACGGCTTGGACCTGGCTGCACAAAATGCGGCGCGCGATGGTGCGGCCGGGACGGGATTTGCTGGCCGGGACGGTGGAAGTCGATGAAAGCTACTGGGGCGGGCTCGAAGAGGGCCTGCGGGGCCGAAACCTGCAAAACAAAGCATTGATCGCAGTGGCCGCTCAAGAGGATGGGCGGGGTATCGGCCGGATTCGCATGAAGAGAATCGAGGATGCCTCGGGCGAGAGCCTGTTGCCTTTCGTGGAGGAGTGCATCGAGCCGGGCAGCGTGGTGCATACCGACGGCTGGCCCGGTTACTCCGGGTTGAAAAAGGAAGGCTACGTCCATCAGGTCACAGTTGTCAGCAGGCAGGAGCAGTCCGCGTCGGAATTGATGCCCCGCGTCCACCGCGTGATGTCACTGCTCAAGCGCTGGCTGCTGGGCACCCATCAGGGCGCCGTGAGCCACAAACATCTGGACTACTACCTGGACGAGTTCACCTTCCGTTTCAACCGCCGCAAATCCAAAAGCCGCGGCAAACTCTTCTATCGGCTCGTCCAGCAGGCGGTAGCCGTGGATCCCGCGACTTACAAGATGATTGTTCACCCGGTTACAGAACCCAAGAAAATCTCCAAACCACAAGATATTGGGCTACCTGAGTCAACCGTATACCCATCATCAGGAAAAGGGCCTGTTTGAACGGCTGATGCGACGGCTGCGGGCGATGGGGCCGCCGGGATCGAGCTTGGCGCCGGTGGTGGAGGGTGCGCTGAGCTGAGGGGCACTCCATGCATAAATTTTCATGCACTCGCCGCAACGTACTGGGAACACGCCGCTTGCCAGCCCGCTTTTGCCCTGCCGGGATCAGGAGGCGGCTCAAACGGGGAGGGAAACAGCAGAAAAGACGACTTGCGAAATCACTGAGTTGACACGAGTGCCGCTATCGCCACAACTCCATCGACGATGGCTACGCCGAATCTGTGCATAATTCAGGTGCCAAAGAGATTCTATCGACGCTGATGCGGCGCGCCTATCGGCGGCCGATCGCCAAAGCTGACGTTGACGGGCCAATGGCCTTCTATCGCAAAGGGCGCGCCGAAGGCGATTTTGACGCCGGAATCGCCATGGCGCTGAGTGCCGTGCTCGCCAACCCGGAGTTCCTGTTCCGCGTGGAAAGCGACCCCGAGCGCGTTCCGGCAAGCGGTGTCTACCGGGTCAGCGATCTCGAACTGGCATCGCGATTGTCGTTTTTCGTGTGGAGCAGCATCCCGGACGATGAGTTGCTCGACGCCGCCGTTCAGGGCAAGCTGAGTCAACCGGGGGAGCTCGAAAAGCAGACGCGCAGGATGCTCGCCGATCGCCGCTCGTTCAACCTCGCGACGAATTTCGCTGGCCAGTGGCTGCGGCTGCGTAATATCGAGGCGGTCATTCCCAGCACTAGTATTTTTCGGGACTTCGACGACAACCTGCGGCAAGCCTTCCGAGAGGAAACCGAGCTCTTCTTCGATAGCGTGCTGCGCGAGGATCGCAGCGTTCGCACTTTCATCAGGTCGGGCTACACGTTCCTCAATGAACGCTTGGCGAAGCACTATGGAATTCCCCACGTTTACGGAAGCCGGTTCCGGCGCGTGACTCTCAAACCCGATAGCAGGCGCGGCGGACTGTTGCGGCAGGGCAGCGTGCTGTCGGTCACCTCGTATGCGACACGGACATCGCCGGTACTTCGCGGAGTGTTCGTGCTGCGCAACATCTTAGGGGCGCCGCCGCCCCCGCCCCCTCCGGACGTGCCGGCGCTCGACGAGAGCACGATGGCGGCCAATCTTCCGATGCGCGAGCGCCTGGCTGCACATCGCAGCAACGCCGCGTGCGCGAGCTGTCATCGTACGATTGATCCGGCGGGCTTCCCGCTCGAGAACTTCGATGCCGTGGGACAGTGGCGCGACCTGGAGGTAGAAGGGCAACCCGTCGATGCGTCGGGAGCTTTACCCGGCACCGGGGGAGTTCCGAGGGATCGACGGACTCGAAGACGCGCTGCTGGCCCGTCCGGAATTATTTGCCGCAACTCTGACGGAAAACCTTCTAGTGTTCGCGCTCGGACGAGGTGTCGAGTACTACGATGCGCCCGCCGTTCGCAAGATTGTGAGAGACGCCGAGACGGACGACTACCGGTTCTCTTCGCTTATTCTCGGAGTAGTGAAGAGCGTTCCGTTTCAAATGCGGCGAGCTGAAAATGAACGAATCGTCCGTCCCCGTGCGACTGCAAAGAACCAGTAAACACTAAGTAAAGGGAGGGCATGATGTTTCTAACGAAGAAGGCGATTTCCAGGCGGACGTTCCTGAAAAGCGCGCAGGGTACTCTGGCCCTGCCCCTACTCGATGCGATGATTCCCGCGGCCACGGCGTGGGCCGCGACGCCCGCGAAGCCGGTGCCAAGGCTCGGCTTCGTGTTTGTCCCCATGGGGTGCGATCATTCGCGATGGACCCCGGACGGCCAGGGAAACCTCGACGGGCTTTCCCCCATCCTCGGCCCGCTTCAGCCGGTCAAAGATCAGGTGACCGTCATCACCAATATGCGGCTGCAGAATGCCTATCCGGGGACGCATGACACCTCGAACTCCGCGTTTCTGAGCGCGGCGTCCGCCAAACACACCGAGGGCTCGGACTATTATCTGGGCACGACAGTCGACCAGATCGCGGCCCGCGAGATGGGCGGTGATACGCAGTTGGCCTCGCTCGAACTCGCGATGGATCTGAACCCGCTCGCCGGTGTGTGCAACAACGGTTACTCCTGTGTCTATCAGAATTGCCTCTCATGGTCTTCGCCGACGACCCCGCTTCCGTCCGAGGCGCATCCGCGCGTAGTCTTCGAGCGCATGTTCGGCGAGGGTGGCGATGCGGCCACGCGCCGCTCGGCGCTGCGCAAACGCGAAAGCTTGCTTGACTCGTTCACCGGGAGCATCGCGAAGATCAAAGGACGGGTGGGCACTCCCGATCGCTTGCGCCTGGATCAGTATCTCGAGAGCGTTCGTCAGGTGGAGCGTGAAATCGGGCGTGCCGAGCAAGCGGTAACGGAAAACAAGACGCCCGACCTCGATCGGCCGGTAGGGGTTCCCGCGGAGTTCGCCAGCCATGCCAAGCTCATGTTCGACCTGCAGATTCTGGCCTTTCAGGCGGATATCACGCGCGTAGTCACCTTCCAGCTCAGCCGGGAGCAGAGCAATCGTACGTATCCGGAGATCGGCGTAGCGGATCCGCATCATCCAACCAGTCATCACGGCAACGACCCGGAAAAGGTATTGAAGATATCTAAGATCAACCAGTTCCACGTTTCGCTGTTTTCAGAGTTCCTCCAGAGAATGAAAGCCACTCCCGATGGCGAGGGTTCGCTCCTCGATCACTCGGTCATCCTGTACGGCAGCGGCATGGGTAATCCTAGCCTTCACGATCACGAAAACCTTCCGATCCTAGTGGCGGGTGGCGCTGCAACCGGTCTAAAGGGCGGCCGACATATTAGGTACGAGAAGGGAGCGAACTTGGCCAACCTCCACCTCACGCTGCTCGATCGCGTTGGCATCCATCTGGATTCGTTCATGGACAGCACCGGAAAAGTCGAAGACCTCTTCGAATTGACCGACATAGCATAGAGGGCACATATATGCACTGGCTAAAAATCGGTGGACTCATACTCCTAGAGCTCGGTCTCGCGGCCTCCGCCGTCGCGGCGTCGCTCGCCGACGCCGCCGAGCAACGCGACAAGGCTAGCGTTCGCACGCTCCTGCAGACCGGCGTCGACGTGAACGCCGCGCAGATCGACGGGACCTCCGCGCTGCACTGGGCCGCGTATCACGATGATGCGGAGATGGTTGCGTTGCTCGTAGGAGCGGGCGCCGATGTAAACGCTGTGAACCGCTATGGAGTGCCGCCGCTGGTGCAGGCCTGTACGAATGGCAACGCCGCCATTGTGAAGCTGCTGCTGGAGGCTGGGGCCGACGCGAACACCAAGATGAAAGGCGGGGAGACCGTCCTCATGTTGGCGGCGCGCTCCGGGAATGCTGAGGCGGTGAAGGCGCTGCTCGCGCGTGGTGCCACCCCCAACTCGCGCGAACGGCTCGGCCAGACAGCCTTGATGTGGGCGGCCGCCGAGGGGCACACCGCCGTCGTGCATGCTCTGATCGAGGCCGGAGCCGACCTGAACGCGAGCATCGATTCCGGGTTTACGCCGTTCTTCTTTGCCGTGCGCGAGGGCCAGATCGACGTCGTGCACGCGTTTCTCGCGGCGGGCATCGATGTGAATGCGATGGTGCGGCTTGCAACGAGGCGGAGAAGATCACCGGGCATGAGTCCATTGCTACTCGCCGTCCAGAACGCCCACTTCGAACTGGCGATAGCGCTGGTCGACGCGGGCGCTGATCCGAACGATGTGCGGACCGGCTTCACTCCCCTTCACATGGTTCCCGGGGTGCGCAAGCCGGATGCAAGCGACCGTAGCGATGGCGCGCCGCCGAGGGGAGCGGGCGGACTCTCGAGCGCTGACTTCGTGCGCGAAATCGTGAAGCGCGGCGCGAATGTCAATTTCCGCCTGCCCGAAGACACACGGAAGCTGCCCGGCACGTCCTCGCGTCTCGAGACGGGGGGGGCGACGCCGCTTCTCTTTGCCGCCGATCGTTCCGACGTTCCGCTGATCCGCCTGCTCCTGGAGCTGGGTACTGATCCGTTACTGCCGAACTTTAACAACACCACACCGCTGCTGGCTGCCGCCGGGGTCGGCACGGAGGAGCCGCTGGAAGAGGCGGGCGAGGAAAGCGAAGCACTGGAAGCTGTGAAGCTTATGATGCACCACGGCGCTGACATCAACGCCGTGAACAACAATGGCGATACGGCTATGCATGGCGCTGCGTATAATATGTGCCCGCTCGTCGTAAAGCTGCTGGCTGAGCGTGGAGCCGATCCACAAGTGTGGAAGGACCCCAACAAATTTGGCCGCTCGCCACTATTTATCGCCGAGGGTCACAGCGGCCGCCTTCTGCGTCCCGATGCACCGACGACCGAAGCCATTACCAAGCTGATGCTCGCAGCGGGCATTTCGACAGAAGGCAAACGGCCGAAGATAATTGATATTTACGAGGGGGCCGAAGAGCCGCCCAAGCCTCCTGAACCGACGAGGTGACAACCCAAGTCCGGCGGGAGCCAAGATCCGGAGTCAGCGCCAGAAAGGACTGTTCACACCGGTGCCGAACCCCAGACAACAGGCCGACATCATCGCTTACGTTGCCGTCGACTTGAGAATCGGCCAATTCCCCAACTGCCGCCCGGCTTGGTGCTGGCGGTTAGGAAATCTGGAGAAGGACAGCAATCACCGCGTTGACGTAGGGGCCTAGGTGGCAAGAAGCGACCTGCACCAGCAGCTCGTCCCTACTTCTAATACGCGCCTATCCCGCTCCATTACAGGCCCTTATTTACTGGAAATCATTACAATTATCAGCAATTATCGAAGCAGCACTTGACACATACCCTACAATGAGAATAGCGACTGGTTGAAACGTCCACCGGACCAACACGACCGTTGCTTGGCCAAGTCAGTTCGAGTTGCTCTCCGCTTCCTGGGTGATCCCCCGCGAGCGGACTTCAGGTGAATCAAGCGGGGCGGTTCCAAGCGCCACAAGCCGGTAGGGGTGCCGGCTGAGGCGCAAGGGCGCTGACCCCGTTTTTTTTCGCGCCTGAAGAACGTTTGCAAGGCTCCTCCTTGTGGCTCCCCTCGGGGGCGGAGGCCGAAGTCGTACACGATGGGAGCAAGAGGGCCCTCTATTTTCTAATCCGAGCCCGGAACGCAAGTGACGGGTCAGCAAGCGGAGTGAGGTATCCGCCAGCGCCAAAGGGTGCGGCAAGAGCAGAAAGGCAGATAAGCAGAAGAGCAGAGAAGCACATAAAGCAGAAAAGCAGCCAAGGCAGAAGAACAAGAGAAAACAAACAGCGAGAAGGCAAATGCAAGCAAGCGTTGGCTTCCGGGCCCGCCGTAGGGGCGTAGCACGCTACGCCCGACCCGAGGGTCGCCGGACCCTGCACTCGTCGAATGCGATTAAAGTGGCGCACGTCTCCAGACGTGCCGTGTCGCCATTCGTGGCGACATATTTTTTAACAACGCGCCCTTGTCAGAAGCAACGACAAGGATCGGAGAACCGAACGTGGCGCGGCGGAAGAGCCGGCCACACCGACGCCGCGGCTGGCGAACAGCCAGCCCCCGCACCCGCCAGAAGCTGAGGTGCGCCCATCCGCCCAAAGGCGCGTACAATTCCTGAAATCCGCTCAAACCCACCCAAATCCACCCTCGTCGACCCCCTCGCCCAAATCCGCCCTAGTCGGCATCGCTGGATCCAGCGGCGTGTGGATGGCCTCGATCAAGACCGCTCTGTTTCAGAGAATCATCGCAACGGGACCTGGCACGCTGTTGCGGGCTTTGGCGGTGGGTCCCCGCCTCCTCCACGAGTAGCGGGCTAGATCTGGGTTAGATCGATGATGTGTGGCTCACAGGGCAGCTTTAATTTCCTTCACTCTCTGCGCTTCCGGGAGACCGCGGTAAAATGGATCCAGCGGAAAGCAGCCGGATATCAGCCCGGCGCGCGGCCCTGTCGTGCAATCGCTGAATGTGCGGCAGAGCCGTTTGGCCTCAAGCACGCCCCTTTCGAGTACGTCTCGCGACAATGTCGGATAGGCCAGAACCATCCGCCCCAGGCCAACCGCATCGGTTCCGCCGCTTCGCACCGCCCATTGAGCGACGTGCGGCAAATACTCCTGGAGGTAGGAATACGCCGTCCCGACGATCGCTGAGTCGGGGAAGCGCTTCTTGATCGCGGCCGTAAACTCAATCTGCCGCGCGCAGCCGACGAGAGGGTCCTCGGGCGGCTGATAGCCGTCGGAGGGAGGGAACAGAGCCGGCCGCTGGATGTGAGGGTTGTAGTAAGGGCTACCGGCGGAAACATTGACCATGCGAATATCGAGGCTCCCAAGCAGCTCGATAAACTGGGTTGCCTCCTCGACTTGGTAAGAGAGAGGCTCGTCGCTCTTCGTCCCAAAGCCATATTCATAAGGGAGTTGGCCCGAATAGTCTTCCGGGATACCCGGACCCAGCTTCAAGCCTTCGCTCAGCTCGGGATCGGCGCGGAACGGCGCAAAGTCAAATCCGCTGAGGCGCACCGCGACTGCCAGCCTGGTGCTGGCGCGGATTCCCGCCACCACTTCGCGCAGAAAGCGCGTGCGGTTCTCAAATGAACCTCCATAGCGGCCGGGGCGGGAATAAGCGCTGAGAAACTCGTGTCCTAAATACCCGTGGCAGTGCTTGACGTCAACGAACTTAGCGCCGCAGTGCTGGGCTACGCGTGCCGCTTCTACAAAACGTTCAATGATTCGGGCAACGTCGTCGTCGCTGAGAACCGGGTGATCATCGCGCAGGTGGAACTTGCGATCGAGAATCGGGTGGCGGTAGAGAATTTGCGGGGCCGGACCATCCTTCGTCGGCCGGCTAAAGCGCCCGGAATGCGTCAGTTGAAAACCCACTAGCAAGTCGTCAGTGGCGCCGAACGCCTCGCGGTGGGCGTCGACCAGTTCGTCGTGTAACCGCGCGAGACCGTCTTTGGTTTGCTCGTTGATGACGAGCTGATTGGGATTGGCCCGCGCGTCGTGCTGGACGGCCATAGCCTCGCCGCCCCAAATCCACTTCGCTCCGCTGCAGCCGAAATTGCGCCAACGGCGGCGGACCAAATCACTGGGACTTCCGTCTTCCTCCGCATCCCACCCTTCCATGGGGTGGATCACCCAGCGGTTGCCAACACGAAAACCGCCAGCACCAATACCTTGAATATCGAGCGGCTGCGCCAATGGCGACTCCGGCGCCTTAAGGATTGAATCGTCGCACCCGATCGCCAAATTGAGAGTGGCGAGGCGTTCGCGAAAGGCCTCGACCGTCTTGAGCGATGCGACTCTTGGATAGGAGGACATTGCTAGTGGGCTTGTAATCGCTGGAGTGAGTTCCCGTGCCGTCTACGGTTTAGAGCAACAGCTGAATGATCCGGCTGCAAACTCTCGGAAGTTGTCGCTGATCGGATGTGAGTCAGCCGCTCGAGTACGGACCTGAGCGGCGCGGTTTCAACAGTGTATCATCGCGCTTTGAGCGGGGACTGCCGTCCGCGCCTCTGTCCGGCCCCCGACAAGGATTCAGGATCGGCCTAGACACGCGGCCCGCTCAATCCCGGGAGCAGTCAACGACCGGTGTTTTGAGATCGGAGAGACGCTCCAGAATCTCTGGAACTCGCAGTAACCATTGGGGCTTAGCAGGCATAGAGGCAAGAAAGGTTGCCTCTTGATGTTACCGCACAGTTGTGCGCTATCACAAATAAAGAGAGCTTGCGGAATCGGACACGGCTTTTAGCTAATCCGGGGCTTAGAGCCCCGCCCAACCTCCACAAACGCCATCAAGGCCCTCACAGAGGGTCTTTTTTTTTGTTTCGCTCCTTTGCCCTAGTTCCTCGACGGGAAACTGTCGTCCGGGAGCGCGCCGTCGCCATCGCCCAGCTTGCTGGTTCGTGAGCTCAACAGGCCGTCGTCCCCTCTAGACTTTAGTATCTCTCCCGCCAGCTTCTGTTTTAGGCTTGTGTCATCTGGCGTGGCTTCGACAATTATTATGCCCCCAGAGACATCCTCCAACTCTTCCTCGGAGAGTTCGGACTCGTCCTCGTGCTTCTTGGTCTCTTCAGACATGGTTTCCTCCTAGCACGGAAAGCATACATACACCCAACAAGCTCTTGAGTCAACCTGTGATCCGGCACCTTGTCAAGGCCCAATAGAAATGTCCCCCTCGGTAGCCCAGTAGAACCTGGCTTTCCACTTTAGTTTCGATTCTGCTAACCATCGGGTGGGCTCGGACGCCTTTATTTATGTGGGTTGGAAAGCACTCAAGGCGCTGAGGAGATCAACACCCAAGGGGTGAAAAAGAAAACAAGCCGTTCCAGCTAAGCTTCAACGGCTTATTGAAAGTCGATTTCCAAGGATCGCGTGTCACTTCCGACGGCGGGCTGATCCTGGTTCGGGAGTTGGACGAACGGCTCGGGCTCGGCAAGCTGATCGAGGAGCATCTCAGCGACTCGCGACAAGGCTTGAACAAGAAGTTCCCGCTGGCCGATCTGCTGCGGCAGTCGGTCTACAGCCGACTCGCCGGCTACGAGGACCTCAATGACGCTGTTCGAGTATCCGCCGATCCGACCTTTCGCTTGATCGGCTCGCAGAAGAACTGGGATCGCGGCGGGACGCTCACCTCGCGGCTACAGAGCTTCGAGACAGGGCTGCTCGCGAGTGAGGAGAATCTGCTGGGATTGATGGCGGTGAACCGCGAGTTGGTCGCGCAAGCTGAGACGACGGACGACTGCGAGCGCGTTGTGCTGGACATGGACTCGACCGAGAGCCCGGTTCACGGACAGCAGGAAGGCAGTGCCTACAACGGGCACTTCGAGTCGGTCTGCTACCACCCGCTATTGCTGTTCAACCAGCATGGTGATTGTCTGGCGGCGAAGCTGCGTCCAGGCAACGTGCACAGTGCTGAGGACTGGAACGAGTTGCTGCTGCCGGAGATCGAGCGCCAACAGACTGCGGCCAAACAGGTCACCTTCCGGGGCGATGCGGCCTTTGCTAAGCCGGAGATTTATGAGTCTTCCGAGGAACGCGGAGTGCAATACGCCATTCGCATTCCGGCCAATAGGAGCCTGGAGTTGGAGATCGAAGACATCTTGTTTCGTCCACCGGGAAGGCCCTCCCGCAAGCCCTTGGTGCACTACAAGAGTTTTCGCTATCAGGCCGCGAGCTGGTCGAAGGCGCGACGGGTTGTCGCCAAGGTCGAGCATCATCTAGGTGAGCTGTTTCCCCGCATTGGCTTCATCGTCACGAACATGAGCTTGCCAAGTCGCTCAGTGGTGCGTTTCTACAACAAGCGCGGGACGGCCGAGCAGTGGATCAAAGAAGGCAAACAGGCGACACACTGGACACGGCTGTCATGCCATCGTTTCCGGGCCAACGAAGTCCGCCTGCAACTCAGCGTGCTGGCCTACAACCTGGGTAATCTCTGGCGGCGGCTGGGGTTGCCGCAGCGAATCAAAAGCTAGTCGCTAACGAGCTTGCAGCACCGGCTGATGAAGACCGGTGGGCGGCTGGTCAAGCATGCCCGCTACTACTGGTTGCTGCTGGCGGAGGGGCATCTGAACCGGCGGCTGTTCGCTGACATGCTGCACAGGATCTGGGCGCTGCCGCTGCCGAGCGGGTAGCCTTGACCGGGCGAGGATCAACAGCTTTTGGCTCAAAACCGTTTTGCAGGGAACAGTCTCGGCCGGAGCGGGGTTCAACCCGCTCAATCAACGTCTGTGAACGGTGGGACGAGGCGCTGGCGGCTACCGGTGACGGTGATGCGCAGTGTTCAGCCTGGGAAAGACGTGTTGTTCGGAGCGGCGTGGTGTATACTGTGCCCGTGCCAGGGTCAAAATGGAAATCCTGGCTTAAACGATTTCCCGGAGGGGCGATCCACTCTAGAAATTCTCCGCAACTACCAGTCGGCGTTGGAATCAGCCGGTTTTGAGATCTTGTTCACCTGTACCGACAAGGAGTGTGGCCGACTGTTTCATTGGATCTTCTACAAGGAGATGGCGCAGCGAATTCTAAACACAAGAACAAGCGGATCGGCATTTGACATCCCCCAGGATCTTCGTTATCTGGCCGCGAAAGGGCTGGTTGGTGGGGTGACGGTCCACGTCTCGGTGCTCGTCGCCTTCGATGCCGGGTTCAGCAAGTTGAGCAAGCGTCCGGTGACGCTCCTGGAAGTCGTCGAGTCCAAGGCCATGGAGACCGGAATGGTTGCTGTGAAAGCCGACGCCATGGCGAAAGGCATCGACGCCACCGGCCACATTGCGCTCTACGGTGTCTACTTCGACACCGATAGTGCCGACATCAAGCCGGAATCTTCATCCACCTTAGAGGAAATGTCCAAGCTCCTCCAGAGTTGGCCGTCGCTAAAACTGCAGGTGGTCGGACACACCGACAGCCAAGGCGGCTACGAACACAACATGGACCTTTCGAGACGCCGGGCGGAGGCCGTCGCGACGTCTCTGGTAAGCCGATACGGGGTCGATAGCGGCCGATTGAGGGCGGCTGGCGTGGGGCCTCTCTCTCCTGTGGCCTCAAATGACACACCGGAAAGTCGAGCTGAGAATCGGCGCGTGGAACTGGTGAAGCAGTGACGGGCCGGTGGAGTCGGATAGGACTGTCTCGTCACGTACGGTCGTTAGCTAGTGGTATCAATGCCCCCCGAAACGTAGCCCCTCGACATGTCGGGTCCGCTGGTGTACTCGGAGCGAATCGGTGGCCCGATAGTAGTGGTCAAGATGGAATGAAGCGACCATCACCTAGCCGTCAGGAGCCGTATTCGAGCCTGTTTCACACACGGTAATGACCGGGGCGCCGACAACCGACACCCTCTTCAGCTCATTGGCGAGGGATCGTAGAACTTGCGGTCTCCTGCAACACAATATTCCCGGAGGTATCTAGGTAGACGTAGTGCGCGTTGGCCCCTTCGAGAAGCGCCCGTCCCGCGCTGGCACCCGTGCATTCTGCGCCCTCATCGGCAACCAGCAATTGCACCAGCCCATTGCGAAATTCTGGCATGCGCGAGGCGCTGCAGACTTCTAGCCCCTGGTCGCTACCGGGCGCAAAGGCCTCAGTGCCATCAGGGTGGATGTAGATCAACTCCTGGGCATCGAACATATTCGCCGGGAGGATTGGCGCAAGACCGTCGTGGAAATCGCCCGCCGCCTGGATGTCTGCTTCGCTCAGCATTTCGCCGATCACCTCGCGCGGGCCGCGCAGGCTCACGTGGTCGATGGCGATGGTGCCTTCTTTCTTGAAATACATCCACCGGTAAGCTTTGACCTCCGCGGCTGCGAGGCCCTCTGAAAACGGCCGCGCACCATTAAATTTCCACTTGCTCGGCAGCACGGAGTTGCCGTCCGTGTCGATGTAGGCCCAGGAGTATTTGCCGCCGCTGGCTGCCGGTGCCCGTCCACTAACAAATTCGCCCGCACCGGAGAATTCGTTGTTCAGAATTACTTTTCCCTCACTGTCAATCCAGCCATAAGATTTCTTGAGCCCTTCGCCCATGGCCAGGAACCATGCCCGCCCACCGGAAAAACGGCCGAATTCCCAAATGTCCAACCCACTGAGATCTTTTGGTAGCTGGTCGTCGAGCCAGAACCGGCCGTCACGGTCGACGAAGAATGGATGTGGGCTGCCGTCCTTTTGAGTATCGGCCGTCGAACAGCCTTGCGAGAACGGCTGGAGTGGAGACTGACACACACTTTGGTTTCCGACCGAGGTTTCGCAGCTGCTGGAGCGAACCACCGGCTCAAGCACATAATTGCCTTCCCGGTTGATCACTCCCCACATGCCGCCGTCATCGACTATGGCACGCCCTTCGCTGAACGGCTCCGCATACGCCCAGCGCGGTTCGATGGCCCACTCGCCGTCGCTCGTGACGTAGCCCCACTGGCTGTTTCGAGGCATCGGGTACAAGGATGGACCGTTGTCGGAAATGTCCACTCCGCAGGGTGAGATTGCCGCCGCGACCGTCTTCGTAATTTTTTCAACACCACCGGTCATGTCGTGCAGGGGGCCGTCACAAAGCCATTGCGCGCCTTTACCTTCGAGACACCCGGTTACCGCCGATTTGATCTGGGCGTCGATGTCGCCGTCCGGATCGATGGTGAACAGCAATGGCTTGTGGACCCACTCCGGGTTGGAGTGCCGCGTATAGACCATGTCGACTTCACATCCGCGACCATGAGGCCCGAGGATGGAATAGCGAACCTGGGCCTCGACGATTACCGGCGAGGTGTAGTTCGAGCCCGCATTGCAATCAGCGACCTGGCCGGCGAAGCAGGATTCATCCCGGCAGGTCTTGCCGGCGGCCATGGCCTCGTTACCGAATAGGCAGATGATGGTTGTGGTGAGCAAACAGGTGAAGATAGATGTGAAATTGTTCATCAGCGGGGCTCCCCGTTGCCCTCGACTTCATCGATTCCGTAAACGTGGTAGATGGTGGGGCGGTTCAGTGCGACTGCGGCCTTCGCTTCCCGCTCGAAGCGTTTGCGGGCGTCCTCGTCTGAAACAAGATGCGCGGCCAGAAACTTCAGGCCAACAGGACGATCCAAGGACGTGTCCTCGGCCTTGTACAGACACCCATCCCGCCCTCACCGAGCTTCTCGGTAATGCGGTAGTGCGAGATGGTTGAACCGATCATCGACGCGAATATTGTAGCTCCGGCGGATACCTGTCGGAAACAGGCCTTCCGTTGAGCAATCCGATCGTAGCACTGCCACGAACTTGCTTCCAGGGGTGTTTTACGCGTTTGAGGAAATTCTGAGGGTCTTGGCCAACGGTTTGTTGGTGACAACGAAGATTTCCCGACAGGTTTCCTCGCACAAGCACTATGTAACTCATTTTGAGGAACTTCTCCGTGCAACCTAACGATGCACAACGGTCAACATCAACGTGCTTCTAGTCCACGTCACCAGACGGATTGCAGCGGAAGTGCGCTCAAAGTTGGAGCAGGTTCAGTAGCAGCCTCGCGGCAGCTCGCTTGTGCTATCGCTCACGTTGCACGCGGTCCGCAATGGCGCAGCGGGCACAGTGGTCAAGGACAATTTGTTGCAGGCTGCAGCACCGCGCGACCTCGCCGCTTCGCTGCCTGATTGCCGCGACGCACGGACCATAGACGACGGCGCGAGCAAGCTGCCGCGAACGTCCGCCGCGGGATCAGTCGATCGCACTGCCCCACGCACTCGTGTCGCCCGACTCGAATCCGTCGGCGAAGATTTCCGCGTTGAACGGAGTTTGCGAAGTCCTCGGCTGAAGCTTTACTCGGAGCGTTGATCTGCCCCAGCGCACAGATCCCGCCCGGCGCCCCGCCCTGGTATATAGATTCGGCCGGGTTGCCGTCGAAGATCACGTTGATGGGATTCACGGCAGGCAGCAGGCTGAGTGGCGCCAACTCGTCTTCAGCGCAGGACTGATCGTAAAGGCCGAGTCCCGCGACAAATGTTTGAATAATTTCCCCGTCGCGTATCGGGTTGTCGGGGCCGTTGATCGTGTTGTCTTGGTTCAGCGCGGCAATCGGGCCGGTACCCTGCTGGTTGACGGTAAAGAACTGCGGGAATGAGTCGGCGACCGGCAAGGTCAGTTCGTTCGACACGCGGTCGCGGAACTGGAAGTGCACGTTTACGGTCTGCTTGCCGGCGACGCTCACGGGGGCAATGACCGCAGCCTGCGTCGAAGCCGCGAAAATCAGGGCGCCGGGATCACCGTCGAACCAGATCTGGAATTCGGCGATTTCCTTGGGCAGCTTGTTGTTCTCGTCCAATTGAAAGACCACCGGAGCGGGAATATCGACTGGCGTATAGAACGCGTTGTAGATGCCGAGCGGCACGGCGGGGATGTCTTGGAACGAGGCCCCACCGACCAGCGCCAGCAACGAAAGATCGTTGGTCCGAAGAACGAAGCCGTCGGCAGGCCCGCCTCCGAATTCCTGCTGAACCGGGTCTAGTTGTTCGAACTCCTCGAAGGCGGCGCCGACCACCGCCAAGTTTCCGAACGGATTGACGGACGCATTGATCGCAAAGGCGCCAGGATAGTCCACCCTGGCTTTCTCCTCGCCGCTATCGGGGTCGACCCGGAATATCGTGGTTCCGATCGCAGTCGTCGGACCTGAAGCGGTATTCGTGACGAGAAGGGCGTCGCCCGTCGGAGTGGTTTCAACAGCGGCCGCCTCTCGAGCCCCGACGCGAAAGACCCGCCCCTCCAACCCTTGCTCTGGGAGGAAATCCGGCCCAGTGAAAAAGATCGAATCGAGCTAAGCCGAGGGTCCGTCCGGGATCACTGTCCGAGCGAGGTGGAAGGCCGCGGCCGGGGGCGCCGTCCCGGGGAACAAGCGTCCCTTGAACTGCTCGGCATCTTCGATAAAACTCAGGCCGGCAGGGTCGTCCAGCCATCCCCCCGCCACTTCGAACAGGTCAGGTTTAGCGAGAAACTTATAGAATGGCGAGTTACCAGGAGCGGAAGGATTGGGCCCAAAACCCAGGTCGTCGGAGTTGCTGTTGCCGAAGAGTCCGATGTGGTTTTGGTCCGACAAGAATGTCGCGGTACGGATGTTTTCCTCGCGGTTGCCGCTGATTTCGTGGCCGCCGGTCACCGTGAAGTCGGTGAACCGGCCAAAGAATGAATCGCCCGGACCTTGCACCGTCCACGGGTCGCGGCCAGCGATGGAAAATCCCTGTGGCGTGGACCCCGCGAGGATGCATTCGATCAGATCGTCGGGGACGGACGGTTCCTTGCAATCGGCGCCGCCGTTGAACGACTCGTTCATCGGGCCGCCCATGCTGACGACCCGGCCCGGTTTCAGCACCGGCGCGCCACCGATAACGCTGATGTCAAGCGCGCCCAGGATCAGGTCGAAGCCGCCGTTGGTCGGGCCGCTGAGCCCCGGAAACGGGCCCTCGGTACCGCCCGCGTAAACAAGTTTGTTGACCGCCTTGAGGTACTTCAGCCAGCCGCAACTGTCAAAGCCCGGCCCGCCCAGGATGGTTGTGTTGACGTGCTTATGGCTGCCGTCGGCCTGCTGCTCCTGTACGAAGAAGAAAATGTCTCTATTGCCGGGCATCGGGGGAGGCGTCACACCTGGTGGAAACGGTAAACCGGGGTCGGTCACGTCACCGCAGACAAACAGCTGGTCTGCGGTGTAGTCGACTCCGAAAGCAATCTCAAGGCCGGTTGTACCCAGGAAAGCCGCTTGCGACACCGTGATGGGATCAATTACGAGCGGCAGACTGGCATCATAGGGGCCCAGCTCAAACCCAAAAGTCGCCTGACCGGCTTTGCGAAAAGCGCTGTCGACGTGTGTCTTTGCCCCAGCGGCCAGCTGATAAGCAACCGGTTTGCGCTGAGCGACGCCTCCGAGTTCGAGGCCGCCCTCGGGGTTGAGCGCCGCGCCCGCGGCCCCTTCAAAGGCGAGCCGGATGAGGCTGGGGTCGCCACCCGGCGCGATCAAGAAGTCGTACTCGAGGCGTCCCTTGGTGAAGTGAAACTCCAGATCGATCCCCGGGTACACACCGCGATAGCGGACTCTTGAGTAGGAGGGAACCTCAGGCAGCCAGTCCGCCGGATCCGTGCCGACGTAGTAGCTCGTGCGCAGCTCGAGCGGGCTGACGCCACTGGCCCCGCTCTCCGCCGAGCCGTTCACCCAACGCATGGTCACCATTTCGGCTGGCCCTTCATCGGCCGCGCGCGTGAAGATCATGGCCCGGCGGTCAGATGGACGGTGCGCCCTCGGCCACGAGCCAGGAACAGAACGTCGTCGGACGCCTGGCCAAGATTTTGTTCAAAGGCAGGCTCGATCGAAAGGGGCGAAATGCCTGCTGCTAAAGCTGGCGGTGGGACAGGAATGAACGAAAGCAAGCAAAGGAAAATTACGCGAAAAGCCATCGCACCTCCTCGGGACCGCATCTTCGGCCAAGTATGGCACAGAAGCGCATCGGCAATCTTGTCCTTTAGCGTTTGGCTTTCGAGGTAGGCCGTGGCGAGGAAGGTTTACCCGTCAACTTCGTCGATTTCGTAGACGGTGCAGATGTTGGAGTGATCGAGGGCCGCCGCAGCCTGGGCTTCGCGAAGAAACCGCTCTTTGTGCTCGTCATCCTCCGGCACATCAGAGCGAAGGAACTTGAGGGCTACTGGCCGCTTGAGGCGCGTGTCCTCGGCCTTGTAAACAACGCCATGCCGCCCCGGCCGACTTCCGAGAGGATCTTGTAGTGGCTGATGGTGGAGCCGACCACGACGGTCAAATTGTACCGCGCTTCAGATAGCTGGTGATAACGCAGAGAGTTGTATCGAAAGCGCCCAGCGGGAGCCGTCCAAGGCGATGCCACCGCCGGGGACGACGCAGTGCAGGTGCGGGTGAGCCTGCAGCGTCTGCCCCCAAGTATGCAGCACGGCGAGGAAACCGAAGCGAGCCCCGAGCCGGCTCTCTCCAACTTCGAGCAGCGTCTGGGCGGCGGCGCGAAACAAGATGCCGTAGACGATGCGTGGGTTCTGCAGCGCCAAGGGACCGAGCTGGTGCGGCAACGTGAATACGACATGAAAATAGACAACGGGCAACAAGTCGAGCAGTCGCTTGTCGAGCCACTCGGCGCGCGCATCAGCCTGGCATTGCGGGCAATGCCGGTTGCCACAGGGATTGTAGGCCACCTTGCGGTGGCCGCACTGGTCGCACTCAAACACATGGCCACCCAAAGCCTGGGTGCGGCAGGCTGTGATGTCGGAGAGAACCCGACGCTGCTGGGCTGAGGTCGCCACTTGCCGGCAGAAACGTTCCCCGTGGCTGCTCACGACAGCGGCCAGCGCGGGCCGCTGCTCCCTGTTGACGCCGCTGTGGTCAGCCGATCCAGGCGACTGCGCCTCACTACCGGCACCATCGGGGACAGGTGCAGATAAACGGTCGTCACTTTCGGATCGCCAGGGCCGAGCAGAAGTTGGATGGTGCGCAGAAAGGGCCGTCGCCAAGTAGAAGATCTTACGACTTTCTAAGGGACCCTCGAATCGCCTCGCGAAGCGAAGCTTCGACCCACCGCGTAGCGGCTTAGTTGTGTGCCGGGCATGTCTGACAGCTTGGAGGTGAAAGTCCTCTGCACAGCTTGATGGAGGCGAAGTGCTAGGGAAGCGCAAGGGCGTTGCCGTGAGGCGGGGTCTGGAGGAAGCGTGGATCAAAGCCGTGACCTGACGAACAGAAACCGGATAAGAGGCATCTTTGGTCGGACGAGCGGACAACTGATCGCGAAGTCCAGATCCATCAAGGGCCAAGGCTGTAGATCCGGCAGGTGTGCGGTGAAGGCAGTCAGACTTACCCCGGGAGATCTGCGTTCTGTCCCGCTGTTGAGGACTGAGGGAGCCGTGAGGCGACCTAATCGGAACGCAGAGGTCAGCAGAAGGCATAGTAGGCCATGCAGTCGGCAAAGCTAATGAGGCACTCCGAAAGCCGAAAGGTGGAGCGAACAGATAGGCCCAGCCGGGAACGATGGTCGAAGGCCCGAACGGAAGAGAGTGGCAAGTAGGACTCGCAACTCATGGACGGACAGCGGCAGAAAATCCAGCAACGACTGGCCTTCATGGACGCGCCAAAGGGTGAAACCCCGAGGTGCGCTCAACAAAGGACCGAACCGTCTGCGGTGAAGTGGGATACCGAAAGCCCGGCACGAGAAGATCGACTGATGGAGGAGGTGTGCGAGCGAGAGAATTTCGTAAAAGCTTGGAAACAAGTCCGGGGTAACAAGGGGAGTCCGGGCGTGGATGGCAAAACCATCGACGCGACACTGGACGACCTACGCAAGCACTGGCTAACCATTCGGGAACAGTTGCTTCGAGGAACGTACAAGCCGCAACCCGTGCGGAGGGTGGAAATCCCGAAGCCGGGCGGCGGGGTCAGAAAGTTGGGCATCCCTACGGTGCTCGACCGATTGATCCAGCAAGCGGTCTTACAAGTTCTGCAAAAGCGCTGGGATCCGACGTTCTCCAAACACAGCTTTGGCTTTCGACCGGGACGTTCGGCGCATCAGGCGGTGGCACAGGCGTAGGCCTACATCGCCGAGGGCTATCAGTGGGTAGTGGACATCGATCTGGAGAAGTTCTTCGATCGAGTCAACCACGATCTGCTGATGGCTCGTGTGGCCAGGCGTGTCAGCGACTAGCGGTTGCTGAAACTCATTCGGGCGTTTCTAACCGCCGGAGTGATGGAAGACGGGCTGGTGAGTCCTGCTGACAAAGGCACGCCGCAAGGCGGTCCTCTGTCGCCGTTACTGTCGAACCTTGTGCTCGACGATTTAGATCGAGAGTTGGAAAGACGCGGTCACCGCTTTTGTCGCTACGCCGACGATTGCAACATCTACGTTCGCAGTCGGCGGGCAGGCGAACGGGTGATGGCCGGCGTCTGCAAGTTTCTCACAAAGAAACTCCGACTCAAAGTCAACGAATCGAAGAGCGCAGTGGCTCGCCCTAACGAGCGGAAGTTCTTAGGCTTTCGCTTGACGACCGGAGCGGAGCCTCAGCGATTGATATCGCCGCAGGTTTTGCAAAGGTTCCAGGCGCGAGTGCGAGAGCTGACGAGCAGGACACGCGGGATCAGCATCGAGCGAATGGTCGGCTTGTTGAAGCCGTATCTGCTCGGCTGGCGAAGCTATTTTGGCTTCAGCCAGGACCCGTTGGTGTTTCGCAACCTGGATGCGCGGATCCGCCGGAGACTCCGCATGGTAATCTGGCGGCAGTGGGGGAAGGGGCCGACTCGATACGTCAACTTACGGCGATTGGGAGTGCCCCACATGCGAGCGGCAGTGGCCGCTGGCTCCCCCGACTGGCTTGTGGGCGATGTCGCGACATACGGCCGTCCAGTAAGCGCTGTCCAACGCCTATTTCGACTCGCTCGGTCTGCCTCGTGTGTCGGCCGTTTCGAACGCTTAACTCGACCGAACCGCCGTGGTACGAACCCGTATGCCCGGTGGTGTGACAGGGAAAGCCCGTGAGGGCCTACCTATGTCGATCTAACGGCGGAGTGTTGATCCAGGGGGGCCACATGGCCGCCTAGTCGTTTTGAACCGGCCAAGTGGCTGAAGCCGCGGGACCCCCTCGAAGTGGCAGTCGAGGCCAGATGGATCCTTCCTGGTCGGCCAGTGCGTCTACCGGTGTTGTCACTCGGACCACTCGGGCCGCTGAATGAGTAGGTCGTTCGAGATGGGTTCGCTAGTAATCACTCGGGCGCATTAGCGTCAAACCATTCAGCTGATTTGGCATCAACCACAGAACGGGACCGCTTGTCTCCCGCTCGATGACTTCGAACGTGTAGGACAGCTTCATGATTCCCCCTCGCTCGTAGGTCTTCTTCGCGAAGGGTGCCAGGGGCAAGATCTCCGCCAGGAAGAAACGATTGAACTCGGGATCACCGTACTCTGGATAGCCGTTCTTTTTGTAGTACTCCTTCAGCTCCTCCCAAGCTCCACGGCTCACCCGATACGGTGTCGGTCTTTCTCCTGCTTGAAGCGCGACCAAAACACCGTCCTCTACCGCCTGGTCGTCGCCGTAGGAATAGATCGGCTCTCCGAACAATTCCCCTGTTGAATCGTCACTCACATACATCACCTCTTTGTTTCACTGGTTCGCACACCTGTTTGGGTGCCTAGCCGCAAACGAGAAGCTTCACACGATCCGACGTGATCCTGGCCGCCACTTGTCCGGACGCCCGCCTGCAGCGTCGAAGGCTGCTTCAGTCGCCTGGGACCTCAACCCTCAGCTCCCGCACCATCTTGAAATGTCTCTGATTACGAGTCGCCAGCGTTGCGCCCGTGAGGACCGCTGTCGCCGCGATAATCGCATCGAAAACTCTGAGGCCGTGCGTTCGAGAGTGCTCCTTCAGGAGTCCGTAAGCGAACTCGCCGATCTCCGCCGCCAGCGGCACAATCGCTAGCTCCGCCAGAAACTTGTCGATCCTGGTGGCTTCCCGTTCGTTGCGGGCGCCCACCACGAATTCCATTGCGGTGACCGCCGAGATCGACCAACTTTCCAAGGAATCCAAGAACTCTACCGCGTCATCGTTACCCTTCGCTGCGTCGATCAGGATGTCCGTGTCGACCAAGTGCGCCGTATCACCTCACCTCGCGGATTCTCGCAGGCGATCCACGTAGCTGACCCCGTTGCGAATATCCCTGCGGTCTTTCCACATGCCCACGATGCCGGATCTTCGGACTGGGGTACGCCTGCCTCGCGCAACAGGAATTTCGATGTAGAGCAGCGTCCCTTCCTTCAGCTTCACCCGCTCCAACGGCTTGAACACACCGTCCTCGTACTTCGCCCGGATAACCATTCAAAACACCCATGTACTCAATGGCTCTGTGTACTCTTAAAGCTTTGCGTCACCGCTGCCTCGTGAAGGTTCGCGACCGCCTGGAAACAGAGTGGGAACAGAGGGCTCTGACTGGAAACAGATGCCCCTGCGCAGCAGCCGAAGGAGATATTGTCAAATGTTGTGGATGGGCGAGGTCAGGCGGCGTTCTCCTGAACCATCAAACCATCCTTGAATTCCTTTCCATCTAAGACATGAATAATCACTTCTGACCCGTTCAAGCGCCGCCAGTGGCGCTCGGCCTGGCGGGCCAGCATGAAGACCATCGTCAGCGATGCGTCCCGGCTGCCGCAGCCCTTCGTTCGTCGCTGCCGCAATCGGACCGTCGCGAACGTCGACTCGATCGGATTCGTCGTCCGCAAGTGCACCCAGTGTTCGGCCGGAAAGTCGTAGAAAGCCAGCAGCACTTTGCGGTCTTTCTCCAGGCACTCGACCGCCTTGGGGTACTTCTTTTCATATAAGTTCTTGAACCGGTCCAGCTCGTCCTGCGCTGTCTCCCGGCTCTCGGCAAGATAAACATCACCTGAATTATGCACTGCCGGTGCACCTGGTGAGGGCTGAGCCGCCAGGAACCATTTGGGGACCCCCGAAAACATGGGGTAAAAAGGTAGGCTGGCAAAGATTTCAGCTTCGCCAGTCAACCCCAAGGAGGTCACCCAAATGGTTACCAAACGAAAACAGCATAGCTCCCGAAGGCCCGTCAAACAAGGCCCCGGCGCGAGGGCCCCGCGGCCCAATAAAATCGGGGCTGCCACGCCCTATCACTTCCGTGGCAAGAATCTGACTCCCTACGGCGGCTTGCTGCCCGCCGCCACCCTGCTCGAAAAACTCGGCTTCCAAGCGCTGCTGGAAGAAACCCTCACGACCAAACGGATCACCCGAGCCATGAGCCCCTATCAGTTCGTGCTGGCCCTCGTGCTCGGCCTCTATGTCGGCTTTGCGCGGCTCAACCAACTCCGCTTCATCGCTCGCGACCCCATCCTGACCGGCATCTTGCAAGTGACGCGTCTGCCGCCGCAGTCCACGCTGTGGCGCTTTCTGGCCTCGCTGCACCTCAACGTGGCGAAGCAGATCCTTTCCATTCAACGCCAGCTGCGGGAACGAGTCTGGGCCGCGGCCCACGTGAAGTTGGAGACGGTGACGCTGGACACCGACACCACCGTGCATACCCTCTACGGCCGCCAGATGGGCGGGCGCAAGAGCTACAACCCCAAGAACAAGGGCAAGCGCAGCTACCAGCCGATACTGACCTTCCTGGCCGAGACGCGCGAATACCTGATGGGCGGGTTGCGCAACGGCGACCGGCCCACGGGCCGACAGATCGCCGCCCACCTCGAGAGCGCTTTCCGGACTTTGCCGGGCGGCGTGAAGAAAATCCTGGCGCGGGCCGATTCCGGCTTTTATTGCTGGGAGGCGGTGGAGGCCTATGAAAAGGCGGCTTGTCAGTTCGTCATCGTGGCGCGCAAAACGCGGCGCCTGGTCGAGCGCTTGCCGCAAGCAGAATGGAAACCCTCCCCCCGCTCCGACGCGGACGCGGAATGCGAATTCCTCTACCAACCGCAAGGCTGGGCGCGGGCCTGCCGTTTCCTGGCGCTGCGTTACGAAAACGAGCCCAAGGCCGGCGCGGCCGAGCAATACCAGTTGTTCGCCACCAGCGCTTACACCTACCGCGTGTTTGTCACCAATCTGGCCGAGCCGATCGCGGCGGTGGTGTGGTTTTACAATCAGCGCGCCGGAGCCGAGAACCTGATCAAGGAGGCCAACAACGACGCCGGGCTGGCGGCCCATCCCTCGCGCCGCTTTGACATGAACCGCAATCACTTTCAGTTGGCCATGCTGGCCTACAATCTCAACTGCTGGCTGCTGCTGTTCAACCGCGAAGCCCAGGCCAGCGTGGAGACGCTGCGGCACACCACCCTGGCGACGGCGCGGCTGCGTTTTCTGTTCGTGGCGGCCAAGATCTGGCGGCACGCCGGCAGAACGGGTGTCAGCTACAGCGATCATTATCAGGAAAAGGGCCTGTTTGAACGGCTGATGCGACGGCTGCGGGCGATGGGGCCGCCGGGATCGAGCTTGGCGCCGGTGGTGGAGGGTGCGCTGAGCTGAGGGGCACTCCATGCATAAAATTTCATGCACTCGCCGCAACGTACTGGGAACACGCCGCTTGCCAGCCCGCTTTTGCCCTGCCGGGATCAGGAGGCGGCTCAAACGGGGAGGGAAACAGCAGAAAAGACGACTTGCGAAATCACTGAGTTGACACGAGTGCCGCTATCGCCACAACTCCATCGACGATGGCTACGCCGAATCTGTGCATAATTCAGGCATCATGGAGCGCTTGCTTGGCCTTGCCCTGCATGCTCTTGGGCAGCTTGTCGAGCACATTCGCCGTCTTGTGGACCCAGCAGCGCTGCTCGCGCGTGGCTGGAAAGACCTTCCTCAAAGCCGCCCAGAAGCCCAGCGCGCCGTCGCCCACCGCCAACTTCGGCGGCAGATCGAGCCCCTGCCGTTTCAAGTCCTCGAGCAACTCCTGCCACGACAGCTCGCTTTCGCGAAAGCCGTCGTGCACCGCCAGCAGTTGCTTGCGGCCGTCTTCGAGCGCTCCCATCACGACCAGTAAACACTGCCGTTCATCGTCCAAACGGACGTTGGAGTAGATGCCGTCGGCCCAAATGTAAACAAACCGCTTGCCGCTGAGGTCGCGCTTGGACCAGGTCTCGTATTCGCGTCGCCAGACTTCTTTGAGCCGCACCACCGTCGTCGCCGACAGGCCCGGAGCGTCGGGCCCCAGCAAGGCCTCCAGCGCTTCGCTGAAATCGCCCGTCGAGATCCCTTTCAGGTACAACCAGGGGATCAACTCCTCCACACTTTTCGTGCGCCGCAGGTAGGGCGGCAGAATCTGGGAAGTGAATCGGAAGCACCGGCCGTGCTCATCGACTCGGCGATCGTCGACCCGCGGCGCCTGGATCTTGAGCTGACCCACGCCGCTGACAATGGTGCGCTCGCGGGCGTGGCCGTTGCGCACCACCAGCCGCCGGCCGTCCTCGCCGACTTCGTGCTGATGCGCTTCGATGTAAGCGGCCACTTCGGCTTCGACGGCCTTGGCGAGCATCTGGCGCGCTCCTGGGCACAATACCTCGTCTAACGGCGAGCGTTTCTTCCATCAATGACTTGGGGCTCGACTTGACTGCTGCTTTCAGCAGCATCACACTGACTCATGGCGTATCCTCCTTGTTCCTTTCCAGGAAACGATTGAATTGATTCCTCAATCGTCAGGATACGCCGCCCCCCTCTGCTACTCATCCACAACTTCTGGTTATATCTCCAGCCGAAGTGGAAACAGCCCCCAATTCAGCGTCTCCGTTAGGGTGCCGGGATCTCGACTGGTAGTACGTGTCGGCCCGCCTAGCTTTCACTCAGTGGATTTGGCCGCGAGCAGCTCCGGGCGGCGCTGGCAAGCGTGTTACTCATGATCTGGGCTACACGGTCTTCCAGCAACGAACACATATACAGATGCAGCACTTCGCGCGCCTGCTCAAGGCTCAAGATCTGATTCGAGATTGCGATCACCGCAGACGAACCGATGTCCACCGCCGTCCGTCGTAAGGCTCCATCACTCAGCTCAGGCTGCTCAACAAGCATTTCGCGTAGACCGGACTCCACGTGCTCGCACAGTTCAGAAGGTAGAAGCTTGCTTCTTGGGCGGATCTCAGGCGCATTCATGATTCAGCCTCCGTCCTCAAGTGCGTAGGCGTCACCTACCGCTCACGGGCGCACACTACACGCGCACTCGTCGGCCCTTATTTTATCCCCCGCATTCCGAAGATCGTTCCGCTAGCACGCCCGCTTTCCGCTGCGGCGCGACAACCGCCCAGCAAGGGTCCGACCTCTCACAACCTACGCCAGGGTCAGGTAGTCTCGTCCACTTCCGGCTCGCTTCTTCTCCAGACGGGCCTTGAAGGGCATCCGATGCTCTGTGCGCTCAAGCTGGTCACCGACGACCGGCGAGGACGTGTTGAAATACCGAGGTTGGTCCCCTTGATCCCCGAACGCCTTGATCTGAACGGCGTAATAGTAATCACCCGTCTCCGAGCCGTACTGCGACCGACGCTTGAAGTACCTCTCGACCAAGAATTCGTCGCCCGATCCGACCAGTTCCTCTGTCGAAACCTTGTCCCCTTCGAGTCTAGTTGCCTCCTGGTGTACATCGGCAAACGACGAGTACTGCTCGCCTGGCGGCTTCTGCGCACCCTTCTTCCTGTCAGATTTCGTTGTAGCCATGTGCAGTACTTGCCCACGAAAGCACTTATAACTTTGCACGCCATTGACTTCCAGTATTCGTAGAGTATTTCTTACGTTCTTTTGAGCTATTGTTCGTGAGAACTTGTGAGGAAAGAAGTGATAAAAAGTGGTAGCGCTGAAAGTAGACGGTGGCCAGAGGTCAAAAAAGAGGGGGATAAAATCGCCGGCGCGCCAGCCCGCCATAAATCAATGACGGGGCCTCGCCCCTTCGAGCCGATCTTTCTCGGAGCACCGATTGGCAGACGTCAGAAACCCGCTAGGGTGCCTTTACTGGCCTCGCACCCTGGCTCCCCAGTGACGAGAGCGCGGGGAGCCCTCCAACCACAGAAACCTGGCACCCTATTTGCGGACACAAACTCCCTCGCCCTCCATTCCGCCTTCAAGTCGTCCCCACTGGTTTCCCGAGAGGGGGAGGGTCTGGCTCTCCAGAAACAGGAGGGCGATTCAGGTCACCAGATACCCATTCCGCCATCTTTTTGGCTTCCTCGATTTGCTGGCGTGCCTGTTCCGCCGTCAGCAGAGAAACGGCGCGCCCATCCACCACGATCCGCTGGGCGTCCAGGTACCTCAGAATCCGAGCCCGAATGCGCCCATCCAAGCACAGGCAGAAAATAGGCACGCCCGTTTCCAAGGCCTTCTGAACATGGAGGGCCTCGTGGGTCTTGCTCTCGCCGGTGATCGACTCAATCACAAACTGGCCCTCCTTTCCTTCAAACAGGTTGTCCCACATCCCCCCAAAACCATCGGGAACCTCGGTGCCCAGGTGCTTGGCTTTCCTAACCGTGTTGGCCCACTGGATTGCCAGATCACTCAGCTCCTTGCTGAGCCGTCCGCCAAAGCGCTGGGTTTGCCAGCGCACCAGTTTCTTGGCCAACAGGTGCCGGTGCTCTTCAAGCCACCTGCCGGCCTGAGCAGTCGGCACCAAGCGAAGCTCCGGTCGCCCTTCAGGCGACGTCACGCCGACTTGCTCGACCAGCCCGGCTGCGACCAAGCGGTCTCGCACTCTTGAACCCTTGCTTTTGGAGAGCCCGAGTTCGGCGTACATGTACGTCAGCGGCTTCTGGTCTACTTTTTGGACGCGATCGAGCAGGTGTGCCATGCAAGCCTCGTACTCCTCGGCCTTCGAGGCAAACCCGAATGATTGCTCACTGGCATCCTCTTGATCTGTGGGCGCGCTCTGCTCCCCGTTGCCCTGAAGCGCGCTTTCCTCCTTGCCAACTGGCGCACTGGCCTGCAACGAATCTGAATAACGATCCCGCCCATTGCCGGCCTGCGGCCCGGCGGGCTGGTTCTCAGCAAACTGGGAAACTGGAACTCTGGCTATCTTTTCCCCAGAAACCGGGATTCGGTCCTGCGTGGGCTCCGGCAGTGGAGCACCCAGAGCTTCCAGGTGCTCCAGGGCCATCTCGCGGACTTTCTCGTCTGGTACGGGAATCTTCTTGATGTCCTTGGTGCGGATCAGGAACGGAAATTGATAGCGATCCGGCAGGCGCACAATAGCTTCTCCGACACCCAGGCGCGCGCAATACATCTTCTCCCTGGGGCGCTCGAAAGCCATCGCAGATCCCACCGTGTTGATGTCTTGCCCCGAGATCTGCTTGAAGACGAACAGCGTGTTCGTGTTGGCCCAGGCTGTGTGGTTGACTTCCGAAGCGCTCTGGTTCAGCCAGATCAAGCCCGTACCGGTCTCTCGGATTTCCTTGACGACCGTTTCAAACATGGGTTGTGGATAGGGCTGGTTGAAGATTCGGCCTGCTTCTTCGATGATGATCGCCTTTTGCAATTCATCGCGGCGCTCTGTGCCCAACCGGCGCAGGTACTCCCGGACGAGAAACGAGATGACCAGGTAGGAATACTGTACATGGGAGAACAGATCAAGCTCGAACACGACCAGCTTCGCTTTATCCAGGTCTTGCTCCATCAGACTGCGGCGAACGTTGACAATATTGCCGAGCGGCGGCGAAGCCAGCTCCGCGACGATTCGCTGCGCTGTCGCGGACCAGTCAGCCATGCGTTTCTGCATGCGGAGTTCAGAGGAGATCTGCCGCACTTCCCTGCAGACGTCGGCCATGGTGAAGTGATCCTTTTCAGAACCGGGCATCGGGTAGAGCGCCCTGAGCCTAGAGATCGCGGCTTTGAGGATCGAGTGACTCCCGTCGCAGTCGGATGAGTCGTCCGAAGCCAGGGGGCGCAACGGAGGGTTGCCCGATGATTCGCTATCCTTCAAGCGGTCCAAGAAGATCTCTCTGAGCTGCTCCAGCCTCTCAATTGTTAGATGCCAGCCTCTCCATTTTGGAAGGTTGATCCGCGGGCCGTGGGCTGTGAGCCGAGGTTCTACCTCAGCCGAGTGCCTTTTACATTCTCGCGCAGTTGCTCAAACGCCCTTCACTGTCACCAATGATTGCACAAGCTCGATCGTCTGGACTTGGCTGGAAGTTGCTGGGCAGAGTCAACAGCTTGATCGAGGACATTCACCTGGCCAAGGTCCGGCACTTCGGCAGTGCAGGAGTAGGAATCAAGAGCACGGGGCGAATACCCGTGCGCTCACCACGCTAGGCTGGCTCCGTGGATGTTGGCGCCGCCTTGAACCATTTGAGGCCTCCGAGCACGAATCCGTACAAGTACGTGGAGCCAAACGCTGCCGCGACGACGGGGGCAGCGTAGGGCGCCAGCCATGCCATAACCAGAGCCACATTGACCAGGCCGATGAAGAAAGCCGACTTCGTGACACTCCTGATGAGCCCCGGCATGCGGTGGGGCAGGAGCATCGACACTGTATGCAGTGTGAAGACGGCCGCGAGAACGATCGCGACATCGAAACTGAAGACTCTCGCCAGAAGCAAGACGAAGAACATGTGGCGAATCAGCTCATTGGTTGGTGAGCCAGCTCCCACGGTTGCTCCAGGGACGATCCGTGAAACGACGCGGATCAGCATCGCTGTCACCGCAGCCACGCCCAGGACGCCGAACGAGGTGGCCGAATAGGTCAGTAGCACTCACACGGGTCTTTGGATCTCTTCTTGGCTACGAAAGGCCCGAGTCTAGCACGGACGGATGGTGGCAATCGGGCCGATACGCGTTGTCGTGACTGGCTAGCCAGCGCCACCGCGCGGCGCGACCCGCCTTCTCTGGCGGCTCAGAACCACTTCTTAATCGGACTCTGTCCCCAATTTGCCCTGTCAGCAGGGCTATCGCGTCCGCTTCACGACGGCCGCCGCTTTGGTGAATGAATTGCTGGAGGCTCGCGATGAGAAGCGGCTGTTGCGGTTCCAGAAGCTATTGGCAAAACAGGATCTGCTGATTGTCGATGAGTTGGGCTATGTGCCGTTGTCAAAGACCGGAGCGGAGTTGTTATTCGAAGTATTCAGTCAACGCTACGAGCGGGGCTCGACACTGCTGACCTCGAATCTGCCGTTCAACGAATGGACCGAGATCCTGGGTTCGGAACGCCTGACGGGCGCCCTACTCGACCGGCTGACCCATCACGTTCATATCCTGGAGATGAACGGGGACAGCTATCGTCTGAAGCAAAGCAAACGAGCCCGCGCCTGATCGATGATCTAACCGCGCTCCGTTCCGACTGATTCGGCTCTCTCCCCCCAGGCTGCTCACTCCTCAGTCCACGAACGGTCTAATTTTGCTCCGCCCCAGCGGTCTAATTTTCCACCGCCCTTGACAATTGAAATCGGAGGCGAAGAAAAAACCGACGGGTGTCGGCACTTAAAGTATAAGATGGGTATCCGGTTGACTCAGGTAGCCCCAAGATGTAGTATGCCGGCAGATGGAAGATTACCCTCAGAACCTGACAGAGTTCGAGGCCCGTTTTAGCAGTGAGGAAGCCTGCCGAGAGTATCTGTTCCGGCTGCGCTGGCCGGACGGTTTCCGCTGTCCGGGTTGCGGTTGTGGAAAGTCGTGGCCTTTGCGAAAAGTGCTGCTGCAGTGCGCTGCGTGTGGGCGCCAAACCTCGGTGACCGCCGGGACCATCTTTCAGGACACGCGCAGCCCTTTGCCGTTGTGGTTTCGTGCGATGTGGTGGGTCACCACCCAAAAAACCGGAGCCAGCGCTTTGGGACTTCAAAGAGTGTTGGGGCTCAACAGGTACGAAACGGCTTGGACCTGGCTGCACAAAATGCGGCGCGCGATGGTGCGGCCGGGACGGGATTTGCTCGCCGGGACGGTGGAAGTCGATGAAAGCTACTGGGGCGGGCTCGAAGAGGACCTGCGGGGCCGAAACCTGAAAAACAAAGGATTGATCGCAGTAGCCGCTCAAGAGGATGGGCGGGGTATCGGCCGGATTCGCATGAAGAGAATCGAGGATGCCTCGGGCGAGAGCCTGTTGCCTTTCGTGGAGGAGTGCATCGAGCCGGGCAGCGTGGTGCATACCGACGGCTGGCCCGGTTACTCCGGGTTGAAAAAGGAAGGCTACGTCCATCAGGTCACAGTTGTCAGCAGGCAGGAGCAGTCCGCGTCGGAATTGATGCCCCGCGTCCACCGCGTGATGTCACTGCTCAAGCGCTGGCTGCTGGGCACCCATCAGGGCGCCGTGAGCCACAAACATCTGGACTACTACCTGGACGAGTTCACCTTCCGTTTCAACCGCCGCAAATCCAAAAGCCGCGGCAAACTCTTCTATCGGCTCGTCCAGCAGGCGGTAGCCGTGGATCCCGCGACTTACAAGATGATTGTTCACCCGGTTACAGAACCCAAGAAAATCCCCAAACCACAAGATATTGGGGCTACCTGAGTCAACCGGATACCCATCAAGTATAAAATTACACGAATCTGCCTGGTACCCTTAAAAGGTAGCCGCCGATGAATCTCCGCGACTCCGCCGAACAACAGATCGACGATGCAACTGTCCAGCGCTATTTCGAGGGTGCAGGGGGTGGCACTGCGGCCGCTGTCAGTATGATGGCCCATGAGCACAATCTGCCGGCCAGCGCAGCCCGATATCGGCTACACAAAGAGATGCAGACTATCAGCGATTGGCTCGATGCGGTGGGTGACTCGGGGCGCGTGCTAGACGTCGGCTGTGGTGCGGGAGCATGGGCCGAAGTCTTCGCCCAGCGCTACGAGGCCATCATAGGGATTGAGCGAAGCCCTCTGATGGTGGAGGCTGCTAAAGAGAGGGTGTCACGCCTGCCCAATGTTGAGATATTTGAGTGCGATGGCCGAAAAGACCTCCCTGAAAGCTCTTTCGATCTGATCTTTCTGGGTGGCCTGTGCATGTATCTGAAAGGTGCCGACGTTGTGGCACTGCTCCATTCTTTGAAACGCCGCCTTAACGAAGGTGGCTCGATCATCCTCCGTGAGTCAACTGTACAGCAGGGAATGTCTCTTGCCCAGGGCGAGTATCAGGCAGTTTACCGAAGCGTGAGCCTGTACCATCAACTGTTCGAGGACGCCGGTCTCTTTCGCGTGGAGGTCCGGCGGAACTACGGTTACACCAGCATGGTGACTGGAGAGGAGTTGGTTGATCTGCGTCGCAAGTGGCTGCCGTTTCTGCCCAGGGAGTCTACTATGCTTGGCGCCTTGACATGGTGGGCACTCAGAGGAACCACTCCGCTTAGCTTCTGGGCTCTGCCGCGAGTGCTCTCCCAGCTCAACATCCCATGGCCCAGACTACAGAATCACTTCTTCAGGCTACGCCTTGTAGATTAGGAATCTGGTGCACGCAGCTTACTGAGCGGCACCGTGATTTCTGGACATTCTTGGGGAGCCACTGCAAAATCCTTGATCTTGGCCAAAGCTACCGGATTAATCGATCCACAGGATGTAAGCATACACCACTGTCAGTATGAGTACGTAGGCTGTGATAGCACAATACCAGCGCCCCACCATCTTATGCATCCGGAAGGGCGCGACGTGCAGGAACGACAAGCCCACTATTGTGGTGTAGAGGAGAGCGGCAAGGGAATTGTGGCTCAGTACTCCTTCCAATAGGAACACCAACGCCACCACGAGAGGGGTGATATCCAGCGACAGGCCGGCGATGGTACCGTCGTCATCGACGCCGAAGACATCAAAGTAGGCGAGACGTACAACGCCTGCCATGACTATAACCAACGCCCCCGGGAAGAACCAAGCACTAAACTCTCCGTAGCTCAGCAAGAGGATCGCCGGACAGATCGTCAGGATGACGATGTCCACCAGGGAATCCATTTTGGCGCCGACTGATTTTTGAGCATCGCTTCTCCCAGCTATCCGACGGGCGACGGGTCCATCATACCAGTCGAACAGAACTGCCCAGAGCATAGCGATTACTGCTGCCTGGAAATTCTCCAGGAGCGCGAAGTATATCCCAAGAACCCCACTGCCCAGCCCCAACAAGGTCACGATGTTGGGGGGGTCCTTCACAAAAGACAGGATGGTAGGCCTATCACTCATCGAGATATTGTCAAATGTTGTGGATGGGCGAGGTCAAGCGGCGTTCTCCTGAACCATCAAACCATCCTTGAATTTCTTTCCATTTAAGACATGCACAATCACTTCTGAACCGTTCAGGCGCCGCCAGTGGCGCTCGGCCTGGCGGGCCAGCATGAAGACCATCGTCAGCGATGCTTCCCGGCTGCCGCAGCCCTTCGTTCGCCGCTGCCGCAATCGAACCGTCGCGAACGTCGACTCGATCGGATTCGTCGTCCGCAAGTGCACCCAGTGTTCGGCCGGAAAGTCGTAGAAAGCCAGCAGCACTTTGCGGTCTTTCTCCAGGCACTCGACCGCCTTGGGGTACTTCTTTTCATATAAGTTCTTGAACCGGTCCAGCTCGTCCTGCGCTGTCTCCCGGCTCTCGGCAAGATAAACATCATGGAGCGCTTGCTTGGCCTTGCCCTGCATGCTCTTGGGCAGCTTGTCGAGCACATTCGCCGTCTTGTGGACCCAGCAGCGCTGCTCGCGAGTGGCTGGAAAGACCTTCCTCAAAGCCGCCCAGAAGCCCAGCGCGCCGTCGCCCACCGCCAACTTCGGCGGCAGATCGAGCCCCTGCCGTTTCAAGTCCTCGAGCAACTCCTGCCACGACAGCTCGCTTTCGCGAAAGCCGTCGTGCACCGCCAGCAGTTGCTTGCGGCCGTCTTCGAGCGCTCCCATCACGACCAGTAAACACTGCCGTTCATCGTCCAAACGGACGTTGGAGTAGATGCCGTCGGCCCAAATGTAAACAAACCGCTTGCCGCTGAGGTCGCGCTTGGACCAGGTCTCGTATTCGCGTCGCCAGACTTCTTTGAGCCGCACCACCGTCGTCGCCGACAGGCCCGGAGCGTCGGGCCCCAGCAAGGCCTCCAGCGCTTCGCTGAAATCGCCCGTCGAGATCCCTTTCAGGTACAACCAGGGGATCAACTCCTCCACACTTTTCGTGCGCCGCAGGTAGGGCGGCAGAATCTGGGAAGTGAATCGGAAGCACCGGCCGTGCTCATCGACTCGGCGATCGTCGACCCGCGGCGCCTGGATCTTGAGCTGACCCACGCCGCTGACAATGGTGCGCTCGCGGGCGTGGCCGTTGCGCACCACCAGCCGCCGGCCGTCCTCGCCGACTTCGTGCTGATGCGCTTCGATGTAAGCGGCCACTTCGGCTTCGACGGCCTTGGCGAGCATCTGGCGCGCTCCTGGGCACAATACCTCGTCTAACGGCGAGCGTTTCTTCCATCAATGACTTGGGGCTCGACTTGACTGCTGCTTTCAGCAGCATCACACTGACTCATGGCGTATCCTCCTTGTTCCTTTCCAGGAAACGATTGAATTGATTCCTCAATCGTCAGGATACGCCGCCCCCCTCTGCTACTCATCCACAACTTCTGGTTATATCTCTCACTCATCCCAGGGCTGACTCCTAGCAAGGATACCCCGCAGAGCCTCGACGAGCTTGCGATTCTCAGACCTTGTACGGCTCGCAATACGGAGATACCTATCAGACTCCGCGAGCGGCTTCTCCGCACAGTGCTTGACGTAGATGTTGTGTTCTACGAAGAGCCTACGGGTTACCTCGGGGCCGGACAGCGCCTCATCGGGTAGGCGGCAAAAGACGAAGTTGGCCTCCGGCTTGTAGGCCGTCATCCCTGGCATCAAATCCAAGCTCCGGTACAGGTCGTCTCGGTCTGCCCGTACCTTCTGGCAGCTTTCCGCAAAATCCTTGCGATACCGGGGGAGAAGACGCAGAAAGGCCTCGGCAAAGCCGTTGACATTCCAGATGGACACTTCCTTCCGCACTGCTGTGGCAAACCCCTGGTTCGCGGTGAGCAAGTAGCCGAGCCGCAACCCGCAGATGCCATAAGCCTTGCTCATGCTCTTGAGAATCACTAGGTTCTCGTGTTCAGCAATCTCCTGCTCCAGTGTCGACTGGTCGCGGTCCTGCGCAAAATCAATGAAAGATTCGTCCACGATGAGGAGGCAATTCTGACCGGCCAACTTTCTCGCGAGACGCACGAGGTCGGACTTCGGAACCAGCAGAGAGGTCGGATTGTTTGGCGATACCACAACTGCCACGTCTGCGCTGCACCGAAGGGCTTCTGCGGCAAACTCATCCACCTCCAGTTGGAAAGAAGGTGACTTGAGAGCAAAGCTATTCACTTTCCCTTCGCGAGCTGCGTTTGCGTATTCGTTGAAAGACGGCACCGGGATGATGAGTTGATTACACAAACGCCCCGAGATGATTTTGATGAGTTCGGCAGCCCCATTGCCCACAACGATCCGTTGCGCAGGCTGCCTGGTCAAAAGGCCCACGAGACTGGCGAGAGCTTCCTGCCCTATCGGATAGCTCTCCATCAGATCATGGACGTGCTCCCTCATGTGAACAAAAACCCCCTCAGGGGGGAAGTAGAGGTTATAGAGGTACGCATGATCTGTGAACCCATAACGCCAGTAGCCCCCATGCTGGTGGGAGACAACCTCATATCGCTCGTCCGGTGATGCGAACAGATATTCCGCAGCCAGCCGGTCATTCTCATCATCAATTTCAAACCACTTGATGTCATCGCACAGGACTGCCGTCATCCTGTGATGTTGACCATAGGCCGTCGCAGGGAGGATGACTTCGTAGTACTGGTTAACATCACCGGCACTGATGAAGGCCTCCAGACGAGGCACAAACTGATCGCGCAGGAAATCATGCCGAAAAAGGTAGACGTTGAGGGTCTTGAAGACCGTGGAGTAGTCGAATCCTAATGGCTGGTGCTGTGTCTCCAGCAATGCCTGTACTTTTCCCTCTTTGTCGAGGCTGACTACTGTGCCGGACATCCAGGACTGGTGACGGGCGACGGCCGCAATATTGGTTTTTTTATGCGAAAGCATGCTATCGAGGAGCAACCGCTCGAAAAACACATCTGCTTCCAGCAGCACGATGTCTTCGGTCAGATGATCCCGGGCGAGCCAGAGGGAATAGATATTATTGGTTGTCTCGTAGCGGTCGGATTCAATGTAAGAAATCTTCATCCCATTGAAGGAATTCCCGATCGCGTCGTAGATACTTTCCTTCAGGTGCCCCACAACGATCACGGTTTCCTGTATTCCCGAGTCACGCAAATGAGTAAGCGCGTTGACAAGGATCGGTACACCATTTATGGGCACGAGACATTTTGGAGCATGATCGGTGAAAGGGCTCAGGCGGCTGCCGGTTCCGGCAGCGAGGATAATCGCTTTGCGCACTGGGAATGTAGGAGAAGCTTCATCGGAACTGTGGGTGTCTATATGATTCATTGACCTCTCTTTTCGGCTTGTGACACGATAACGTGCTAACCCGCATTTCTCACCGCCTGACGGTCGAAGCACGCGCCGGGCCCGCCATTACTTCGTTGCGCTTGCTCGCCGTGCTCGACGTACCGTCGAGTACGCCTCCGCTCGTCAAGCGACGCGCGCCTTGTACTGACGGACCTCTCACGCACTTCGCCTCGCCACGCGGTGAGAAAAGCGGGCTAACCAGGCTATATAATATCACACACTACTGTCCAGCTAACGCGAGCATCGGCGCTGACAAGCCCTTTCGTTACTGAAAGTTAAGCGGGGATTTGGCTTGCCGCGATTTGAACGGCGGCTGACCTCAAACGCCGACTCTGGGGCGGGCAACAATGGTGTGTGAATCAGGGCCGAACCGTTTTCTCCCAGTTGATGAGTTTCCTGCCGGATCGTGAGTTTCGGCGTTGCGTGGCTCGGTACTGTGGTTCGCCAAAACTTCGTAGCCGATCGAAAAGAAGACCGGACTCGTTTACGATCCGGTCTTTTGGGTGTCGTCGTGCTGGGCGTTGCCGGCAATCTGGGCCAGACGGCAAGCACAATCCTTCCTGTGCGCGCATTCCTGCACGTAATTGAGCACCCGCCGCCCTTGTTCCCATCGATCGCGCAATCGACACACCGGGATTCGAGTTCCTGACGCTGCTAGGCGGCGCGGCGCTCGTAACGATGGTGCAGCCCGCCGACTTCCGGAAACTCCACCACTTTTCCAAGTTCCGGACCTTGCACGTCCCGCTCGAAGGGCGCTTCCTTGTCCAACCCCAAGTGCGTTCTCGATCGATGGTAATAGCCGAAGGTGGGTATCCGGTTGACTCAGGTAGCCCCAAGATGTAGTATGCCGGCAGATGGAAGATTACCCTCAGAACCTGACAGAGTTCGAGGCCCGTTTTAGCAGTGAGGAGGCCTGCCGGGAGTATCTGTTCCGGCTGCGCTGGCCGGACGGTTTCCGCTGTCCGGGTTGCGGTTGTGGAAAGTCGTGGCCTTTGCGAAAAGTGCTGCTGCAGTGCGCTGCGTGTGGGCGCCAAACCTCGGTGACCGCCGGGACCATCTTTCAGGACACGCGCAGCCCTTTGCCGTTGTGGTTTCGTGCGATGTGGTGGGTCACCACCCAAAAAACCGGAGCCAGCGCTTTGGGACTTCAAAGAGTGTTGGGGCTCAACAGGTACGAAACGGCTTGGACCTGGCTGCACAAAATGCGGCGCGCCATGGTGCGGCCGGGACGGGATTTGCTCGCCGGGACGGTGGAAGTCGATGAAAGCTACTGGGGCGGGCTCGAAGAGGGCCTGCGGGGCCGAAACCTGAAAAACAAAGCATTGATCGCAGTAGCCGCTCAAGAGGATGGGCGGGGTATCGGCCGGATTCGCATGAAGAGAATCGAGGATGCCTCGGGCGAGAGCCTGTTGCCTTTCGTGGAGGAGTGCATCGAGCCGGGCAGCGTGGTGCATACCGACGGCTGGCCCGGTTACTCCGGGTTGAAAAAGGAAGGCTACGTCCATCAGGTCACAGTTGTCAGCAGGCAGGAGCAGTCCGCGTCGGAATTGATGCCCCGCGTCCACCGCGTGATGTCACTGCTCAAGCGCTGGCTGCTGAGCACCCATCAGGGCGCCGTGAGCCACAAACATCTGGACTACTACCTGGACGAGTTCACCTTCCGTTTCAACCGCCGCAAATCCAAAAGCCGCGGCAAACTCTTCTATCGGCTCGTCCAGCAGGCGGTAGCCGTGGATCCCGCGACTTACAAGATGATTGTTCACCCGGTTACAGAACCCAAGAAAATCCCCAGACCACAAGATATTGGGGCTACCTGAGTCAACCGGATACCCATCTAGCCGAAATAGTTCGTCAAGATTCGCCTCAGGTGTTTGCGGTTGAGAACAATGACATGGTCCAAGCACTCCCGACGGATCGATCCGATCAGACGCTCGGCAAAAGCATTCTGCCAGGGACTTCGCGGTGCCGTCAGCACCTCCTGGACGCCCATGCCCTCGATTCGCTTCCGGAACTCGTCGCCGTAGATCCCATCCCGGTCGCGCAGCAGATAGCGTGGCGCTGTGTCCTCCGGAAAGGCCTCGATCATCTGTTGGCCCGTCCAGAACGCCGTGGGATTGGCGGTCACGTTGAAATGCACGACACGCCGACGCTCCTGCGAAAGGACCACGAATACGTACAGGATGCGGAAACGATCGTGGGGACAATGAAGAAATCCAACGCCACCAAGTCCCTGGCGTGATTGTCCAGAAAGACCCGCCAGCTTTGCGACGGAGGCTGACGGGTCTTGGGAAGCAAACGCGAGATGGTGCGCTCGGAAATCTCGAAGCCCAGCTTGAGCAACTTGCCGTGGATACGCGGCGCACCCCAGAGCGGATTCGCCTGTTTCATCGTGCGAATCAAGGCTCGGACCTCGCGCGTCACATGCGGCCGTCCGGGGTTTTCGTCCGCGCTGCTGGCTCTTCCAACGCCCGTAGGGCCGGAAACCTTGACGATGCCAGCCGATGACGGTCTTGGGTCGAACGATGTCAACGACCGAACGCCAATCGGACCAGCAGCGAGACAACCACACCCAGAACAGGCGATCGGTTTGGCGCAGGCGAGGTCGTTTGGCGTTTCGCTTGTAGACCGCCAGTTGCTGGCGAAGCGCCAGATTCTCAAGGATGAGGCTCCGGCGGCTGGGCAGAGCCATGTTGAGCAGTCGAACGAGCCGGAAGAGGAAGGGAATCACTGCTACCAGAATGCGCGAACGGCGAACCCGGCTGTCAAGGGCGTGTGGGCGCAAGCTCCTCAATCTAAACGGCTACGTACTTTTGGCGAGGCACAGCGGTTTGCGTCCGCACACTCGTCGATCCCGCTCACGGCTCCCTCGCACATCTCACTTTTCACAAGCCGGTATCCGCAGGAGCATGGTGCACGGATCAACGGCTTTTCCGTTCCCAAGGACTCAAGATGGCTATCCCTACCGCAGGTGCTCAAGCGTTTCGGCTACCAAAACGCGGCTTTTGTGAGTGCCTGGCCATTGACGGCTCGGCTCACACACTTGGACCGCTGGTTTGACCACTACGACGAAGACTTGGGCCGCAAGTACCAGGTTTTCAACTCCAGTCGCTATGCCGAGGACGTTACACCCCTTGCGGTCTCTTGGCTGGAAAACAACCAGGCTCGACCATTCTTTCTGTGGGTTCACTACTTTGATCCCCACTCACCCTACAATCTCCGCGAGGAGTTCGCCGTGGTGGAAAGCAGCGGACATCCGAACTCCACCCGGAAACCTCTCAGTCGCGAAATGGAAGAACGCATTAAGCTCTATGATTCCGAAATTGGTTATGCCGACTTCCATATCGGGAAACTGCTTGCCCGAGTGGACGAGCAAGGCCTGCGCGACTCCACGCTTGTCGTTTTGGCGGCCGATCATGGAGAGAGCCTCGGGGAGCACGGCTACGTCGGTCACGGCCGCCAGCTGACGGAGGGCATCGTCCGGATTCCACTCATCATGCGCTATCCTGCCAAGGTTCCGGCAGGCAAAGTGGTCTCGAGCAATGTTTCGTTGTTGGACGTTACCCCCACCATCCTCGAGTTTGCAATTGGAAAGCAACCAGAGCGTCAAGTTCCGATGTCCTTTGCGGGACGAAGTTTGGCGTGTGCAATGCTGGACGAAGAGCGTATCCCCAGTCGGCCGATCCGCTACGTGACATTTGCTGGAAAAAAAGGATGGATGCCCCGCTGGATCTCACAGTTCTGAGTCAGCCCGGAGACGACTCCGCTCCGAATCGGCCAAACTTTCGGCGTGCAGAAGATGATCTGGAACCCGAACGACAAGTCTCTGTCCGTTTTTGACATCGAGGAGGACCCCTTTGAACTGAGCCCGGTCGTTCTTTCTAGGCGGGACGCTCAATATCGCGCGAAGGCGGGACCTTTAAGCCCGCATTTCCAATTTGACTTCGACATCCCGACCTTCCAGCGGTCTTCAGCGTCTTTATTGATAGGGGATCGAGCCCTGTCACCTGAATTATGCACAGATTCACTTTGCGAGTGTGGCTGCGTTCGTAGCGGGTTGGCGGTCGTCGTGAGGTGGTAGCTCGGCAACTGGTCTTTTGGCTTCTCCGTGTCCGGTTTCCCTTCCCGCCCAGAATCCGCGTCGTCAAAACCTCGCTCGGAAGTGACGTGTTTCCTGTGCGTTACGGCTAGTGCATAAAATTTTATGCATAGCGCATAGCCAGGCTCTCAGATCAGCGCCCTCCCGACCACCGGCAGCAAGCCGCCGTAGGGAGTCGGCTTCCTGCCGCGGAAGTTGTAAGGCGTCGAAGCCCCGATTTTATTGGGCCGCGAGGCCGTCACGGCTGGGCCTTGTTGGACGGGCCTTTGGGAGCTATGCTGTTTTCGTCTGGTAACCATGTGGGTGACTTCCTTGGGCTTGGCTGGCGAAGCTGGAATCTTTGCCAGCCGACCTTTTTACCCCATGTTTTAGGGGGTCCCCAATGGTCCCTTGCGGCTCAGCCCTCCTCAGGTCCACGCCGCAGTGCATAATTCAGGTGTCAGGACGCACGGAGGTCAACACCCAATGGGTGAAAAAGAAAACAAGCCGTTTCAGCTCACCTTCAACGGATTTCTCAAAGTCGATTTCCAAGGATCGCGCGTCACCTCGGATGGTGGCCTGATTCTCCTTCGGGAACTGGACGAGCGGCTCGGACTGGGCAAGCTGATCGACGAGCATCTGACGGATTCGCGACAAGGCACAAACAAGAAGTTTCCGTTCGTCGATCTGGTGCGGCAATCGGTCTACAGCCGCCTCGCAGGCTACCAGAATCTCAACGATGCCGTGCGAGTCTCCGCCGATCCGACCTTTCGCTTGCTCGGCTCGAAAAAGAACTGGGAACGCGGCGGGGCGCTTACGTCGCGTCTGCAAAGCTTCGAGGCAGAGCTGCTGGCCAGTGAAGAGAACCTGCTTGGGCTGATGGCGGTCAACCGCGAGTTGCTCGCTCAAGCCCAAGCGCAGGACCAGTCCGAGCGTGTCGTGCTCGATATGGACTCGACAGAAAGCCCCGTTCACGGCCAACAGGAAGGCAGCGCTTACAACGGCCATTTCGAGTCCACCTGCTATCACCCGCTGTTGCTGTTCAACCAGCACGGCGATTGTCTGGCGGCCAAGCTGCGACCGGGTAACGTGTCCAGCGCCGAGGACTGGGACGAACTGCTGCTGCCCGAGATCGAGCGCCAACAGGGAGAAGGCAAGCGAGTGACGTTCCGCGCCGACGCCGCCTTCGCCAAGCCGGCGATCTACGAGGCATTGGAGGATCGCGGAGTGGACTACGTCATTCGCATCCCGGCGAACAAGAACTTGGAGTTGGAAATCGAAGACATTCTATTCCGTCCGCCGGGCAGGCCGAGCCTGAAGCCGCTGGTGCGCTACAAGAGCTTCCGCTATCAGGCCGCGAGTTGGTCGAAGCCCCGGCGGGTTGTGGCCAAGGTGGAGCACCACCAAGGCGAGTTGTTTCCTCGCGTCGGGTTCATCGTCACGAACATGCGCTTGCCCAGCCGGTCGCTGGTGCGCTTCTACAACAAGCGCGGCACGGCCGAGCAATGGATCAAGGAAGGCAAGCAGGCGACTCACTGGACGCGGCTGTCGTGCCATCGCTTCCGGGCAAACCAAGTGCGGCTGCAACTCGCCGTTCTGGCCTACAACCTGGGCAATCTTTGGCGGCGACTGGGACTGCCGCGGCGCATCAAGAGCTGGTCGCTGACGAGCCTGCAGCAGCGGCTGATGAAGACGGGCGGGCGGCTAGTGAAGCATGCGCGCTATTACTGGCTGCTGTTGGCCGAGGGACATCTGAACCGCAAGCTGTTCGGCGACATGCTGCACAGGATCTGGGCGCTGCCACTGCCGAGCGGGTAGAACGGTCGCTCGCGAGTGCGAAATCTGGATGCTGCGGAGTTGAAGCTCGGAGGAGTGTCTGAAAAACTGCTTTCCGACCGACGAATTGTCCCCTTCGGAGAACGAAAGGGTCCAGTGGAAGCACTTCGGTCCGGCCCGGTGCGTGCCTGCGGTCAAGAAAGGCTTGCGTTCAAGAGAGAATGAACGTAGAATCGGGGAGGCCAAGATCCAAAATGGAAATCCTGGTTAAACCAGTTAAACCAATGGTTTAAGTCGAGTGACCTCTCACAGGGGGAATCAAAGCTGACCAAGAGGGACGCGGAGATCTTGAGGACTCTGGGATATATCCAATAGAGTCTCGACGTTCTTTCCGAGTTGTCGCCCAGTGGCGATACGGCACGGAGGGGGGGCGTCTGGCCGACATCCTGCTCCGTGAGTCCAGGAGTACTGCGACCTACTGCGACACACAGGCCTTACCACGGAGACCGGTGCGGAGCTAGGGAAATTCAGCCGCATGTCGAGCGACTGCAGTATCTCGACGGTGGGCTGTTTCAAGGTCCTTTCGTCTGCTCGTGGACGAATCCTATGCGTGCCACAAGAAAGTCGCGGTGGGCGACACGATACGGATTTTGAACCACGATTTTCGAGTCGTGGGAATCACCGAGTCCGGCAAGCTGTCCCGTATCTTCGTGCCGCTCGAGACGCTGCAAGAGCTGCTGGCGGTCCAAGGCAAGCTCAGCCAAATCTTACGTCACGCTCAGTGCCCCTGAGTAGACCCAGCCAATGTGCCAACTCACGACCACCTTGCTGCGCCGCTCCAGGTCGATTAACAGCGTAAGCACCACCGTAACGATCGCGGGCAACTTTGACCATAATGAACAGTTGGCCCGTGATAAGTCGTGTTTGCGCCACTCCACTGCGCCTTCCAGGTAGCGACGATCGAACAGCGGCGACAGATCCCCCCCCCGCGCAATGAGGCGCCGGTCGTGGCAATCACGGCCCTCATACGGTTCTCATCGAGGCAGTTCGTCAATCAGATATACTGCTGAGCCGAGAGAGTCGGAATCGGAAGTGTCGGCCTGTCAGCGCTTTACAGCTTAGACAGGGAATGGACGCTGGGGCTCCGAGCCAGCATGAGTATTTTATCGTCAAGCAGCACCTCCGTCGATGTGGCCGTTCTCGGCGGCGGGTTTTCCGGACTCTCGGCCGCGCTGCGTTTGGCTGACGGGGGACGGAGCGCCCTGCTGGTCGAACAGCAGGCCAACCTCGGTGGCCTAGCCCGCTCCTTTCAAGTGGGCGACTTTTCGGTGGAGGCGTTCTACCATCATTACTTCACGACTGACCAAGAGGTCGTGTCCCTGGCAAGGCGACTCTTGCTTATACGGTTGTTTCAGCAAGCCCCAAGATGTAGGGTAGGGCGTGGCCCGGCCGCCGTTTGCGAAGAGTCTGCGTCAGTTTCAGGTGGAGTTCGCGACCGAGGAGGCTTGCCAGAAGTACCTGGCTGCTTGTCGTTGGCTCGACGGGTTCCTTTGTCCTCAGTGTGGGCATCGGCAGGCCTACATTCTCGAGCAGAAACTACGGTGGCAGTGCGCGGCGTGTCGACACCAGGTCTCGTTGACGTCGGGAACGGTGCTCCACAATACGAAGACCCCGCTGACGGTTTGGTTTTGGGCTGCGTACCTGATGACAACTGATAAACGAGGTGTGTCGGCGCTGCTACTGCAGCGTCAGCTCGGCCTGTCGCGCTACGAAACCGCCTGGATGATGTTGCACAAACTGCGACGGGCCATGGTGAACGCAGCTCGCGAGCCCTTGCACGGAGAAGTAGAGGTCGATGACACCTGGATTGGCGGCCCGCAAGCAGGTTTGCGAGGCAGCCGGCAACTGAAGGGGCGCCGTGCGGCCCTTGTGATGGTCGCTGTTGAGAAACGCGGGAAGTGCTCCGGGCGCGTTCGCATGTCCGTTATTCCAGACTTCAAGAAGGTGACGATCGACAGGTTTCTTGCCCAGAACGTTGTTCCCGGCTCGACCATCTACACAGACGGTCTGAAGACCTTTACCGCCCTCGAAGAGGCCGGCTACAAACACGTCTCTCGTCCGCAACCTCACCGGACTGACTTGCGGAAAGGCGCCAAGTCGGTGGTGCCGCTGGCGGATCGTGCCATTGGCAACCTGCAGCAATGGCTGACCGGAACGTACCACGGCGTGAGCCGCGCTCAGCTTCAGGTTTACCTCGATGAGTTCGTGTTTCGACACAACCGCCGCAAGACCCCAATGGCAGCCTTCCAAACCCTCCTCGGTCTCGGAACTCAACACGCTCCTACGCCTTACGCCCACATCCGCCGCGCGCGTGACCTGGACAAGACGCGATGACCTCCACCCCAACATCTTGGGGCTTGCTGAAACAACCGTATAAGCAGGAGGCGACTAGGGGTGGAAGATCACTGGAAGGAGCGGCAAGTCACGCAAGGCATCTATTGCTCGGGCCGGCTTCTTCCTTTTTCAACGCCGCTGGACCTAGTCCGATTCGATGAGATTCCGTTCTTGGAGCGAATCAGACTGGGCCTGGTCACCCAAAAGCTGTGGGGCAACCGAAGTGCGCTGGGCGACGTTTCGATTAGCGACTGGGTGCGGCGAACGATCGGCGAACGGGCGGAAAGGAATCTGTTTGAACCGCTGATTCGTGCAAAGTTCGGCATCAGTGGTTCAGAGGTCTCCGCTGCGTTCGCACGGGGTCGACTCGGCGCTCGCGGAGCTTCGAGAGGAGCGTTTCGGTGGCACGAACGGTTGGCGTACCTGCAAGGGGGGAGCGCATTTCTGGCTGGCCGGATGTGCCAGGAGATCGAAAAGTCCGGAATGAAAGTCTGGACTGGCGCCTCGGTCAAGGAGATTGTGATTGACCACGGCAAATACCGAGTGGTTGTGGAGACCGAGAATGGCCGGCGAACGATTAAAGCGAGGGACGTGGTCTGCACCCTTCCGACGCCAGTCGTAGACCGGGCCGCCGTCGGGTTTCCGGAGAGCTTCTTGAAGCCGCTAAGAGAGGTCGAGTATCGTGCGGTCGTCGTCGTCACTTTTGGGTTCGCTCGGCCGCTCAGTAAGAACTATTGGATCAGCGTTTCCGACGAGAAGGTCCCCTTCAATGCACTGATTGAGCATACGCGACTGCACCCGAGTGAGAACTACGACGGGCAACACATCGTCTATGCGGGCCGGTATTTGCAGGTCGACGACGAGGTCTGGTCAATGTCAGACTCCGAAGTCGCTGAGCTCTTTCTGTCCGGTTTGCAAACAGTGTTTCCAGGACTCAGTGAGCGAGAAGTCCTGTGGAATCGCGTTGCACGGGACCGTTACGCCTCGCCGATCTTCAAAGTCGGCTACGGGGGAGTCCTCGCCGACCTGTCCAGCGCTCTTCCCCGATTTCACTTGGCCGGTACGCTGATGGTTTACCCCGACAGCCGCAACGTTAACAGCGCTCTGCGCATCGGACGTGAGGTGAGCGACAGGATCCTGAGCGATGAGCACTAGATTTACACCCGTCGCCCGCGTTTTGCCGACCGCAGCAATGAACCGTCCAGACTTTCTGCGCCTCAGTAGCAGTTGTCGGGCTGGGGCGTTGCTGATTGCCTGTATTGGGCCGATGTCGTTGAAACGAAGCGCTTTTCTAACGATAGCGCTGGGCACGGACTCTCTTTCTATCGAGCGCCTTCGGACGCATGGCAGTTCCGATACACTGGGGACCGCTGGAGCATTAGTAGTGAAAGCCTTGGCACTGGTCGCTGTCGGCATCACGGGAAGCCCTAACGCGCTTCCTTGCGGCCAACCGTAGCGGCCGCAGGCCCCCAATCCGGTATCACCGTGCCCGAGTCTTCTTCCGTGCCCTTTCCTCCTGCTTCAACGGACCGGCCCGTCGGATCAGAGCCGGCGGCCCGCTTTAGCAAGCGGCCCTACCTCGCCGCTATTGTGGCCGCCTTGCTCGGTGCATTCATGATTCTTCGGATCGTGGACTTGTACGGGGAGTTTAGCGCGACGGCCGACGAAGCGAACTACCTAGTCTGCGGCATCGAGCTTTATCAGCAGCACACAGCGGTTCTTAACCCCCATCAGCCTCCGCTCTCGAGATGGGCTATTGGGTTTCTTCCTTACGTTGCTGGTCTTCGAATTGAGACGGGCCGTTCATTTTTCGACGAGGGGAAACGGCTGTTTGGAAAGGCCGGGGACTACTGGCGAACGCTCACGTTGGCTCGGACAGGCAACCTCATCTTCGTTCCCCTGCTGCTGTTCTACGTCTACCGCTGGGCCGGCCATTTGTACGGGAGAACGGCGGCTGCGGTGGCGGTCTTCTTGGTCAGTTTCAGCCCGACCGTCATAGCCCACTCTGCTGTAGCGACAGCCGATCTGGCCTTAACCGCTGCCCTCACCATGGCGTCTTTCCACGCGAGCCAATGGTTCCGCGATCGAACCATTCGCAACGCTTGCTGGGCGGGTGTCGGCGCGGGCTTGGCTCTTGCGGCGAAATACTCAACGATCGGGTTTCTCCCCGCCACTCTCGCCGGGTACTTTTTGCTGACAGCATGGGCTCGCCGATCGGGACATTGGGAAGACCGGCCGGCCGGACTAAAGCCGCTTATCTTTCAAATGGCTCTGGCCGCCGGGATCGCCCTTACCTTGATATGGGCGACCTATTGCTTCGATTTAACTCCACTCCGCCACCCCACTCGGATGCCCAATATCGAACTGGGCAACTTTGCTTCCCCCGAATCGCTGTTCGGGCGAATGGCCGACTATGTGACGACACAAGTCGCTCTCCCAATGCAAAGTTTCTTCGCGGGGATCTTCCTCGTTTTTCGGCACTTTTTCATCGGACACGCAGCCTATCACGGAGCATACGGCCAGTTCCTGCTGAGGGAGGTCAAATGGGATGGCGGATGGTGGTACTATTTCCCCGTCGCCCTGGCGGTGAAGACGACGCTCCCGTTTCTTGTCCTCACCCTGCTCGCACTCCTATTACTCTGTCGCAGGTGGAGAGAGGCAAGTCGGGATGGGTCCTTGTTCGTCGTTTGGGCCATCGTTGCCATCCTGGTTGTGGCGATGTCGGGAAGCCTGAATATCGGGGTGCGCCACGTCTTACCCCTATATCCTCTGATGGCCATTCTCGCTTCGTCTGTTGCCTTCAGCCCGAACAAAGGTGGTCCCGTCCCAAGCAGGCTCCGAATGATATTGGCGGGGTTGCTGCTGGCCGGACACGCTGCGGCCTCGCTCGTCGCTCATCCCGACTATTTGGCCTATTTCAATGAATCGGCCCGCGGAAAGGAGCATGAATTCCTGGGTGACAGCAACCTGGATTGGGGCCAGGACCTGGCTCGGCTGGGAGAGTATGTTCAGCAGCATAAGATTCAGGATAGATGGGTATCCGGTTGACTCAGGTAGCCCAATATCTTGTGGTTTGGGGATTTTCTTGGGTTCTGTAACCGGGTGAACAATCATCTTGTAAGTCGCCGGATCCACGGCTACCGCCTGCTGGACGAGCCGATAGAAGAGTTTGCCTCGGCTTTTGGATTTGCGGCGGTTGAAACGGAAGGTGAACTCGTCCAGGTAGTAGTCCAGATGTTTGTGGCTCACGGCGCCCTGATGGGTGCCCAGCAGCCAGCGCTTGAGCAGTGACATCACGCGGTGGACGCGGGGCATCAATTCCGACTTGGACTGCTCCTGCCTGCTGACAACTGTGACCTAATGGACGTAGCCTTCCTTTTTCAACCCGGAGTAACCGGGCCAGCCGTCGGTATGCACCACGCTGCCCGGCTCGATGCACTCCTCCACGAAAGGCAACAGGCTCTCGCCCGAGGCATCCTCGATTCTCTTCATGCGAATCCGGCCGATACCCCGCCCATCCTCTTGAGCGGCCACTGCGATCAATGCTTTGTTTTTCAGGTTTCGGCCCCGCAGGCCCTCTTCGAGCCCGCCCCAGTAGCTTTCATCGACTTCCACTGTCCCGGCCAGCAAATCCCGTCCCGGCCGCACCATCGCGCGCCGCATTTTGTGCAGCCAGGTCCAAGCCGTTTCGTACCTGTTGAGCCCCAACACTCTTTGCAGTCCCAAAGCGCTGGCTCCGGTTTTTTGGGTGGTGACCCACCACATCGCACGAAACCACAACGGCAAAGGGCTGCGCGTGTCCTGAAAGATGGTCCCGGCGGTCACCGAGGTTTGGCGCCCACACGCAGCGCACTGCAGCAGCACTTTTCGCAAAGGCCACGACTTTCCACAACCGCAACCCGGACAGCGGAAACCGTCCGGCCAGCGCAGCCGGAACAGATACTCCCGGCAGGCCTCCTCACTGCTAAAACGGGCCTCGAACTCTGTCAGGTTCTGAGGGTAATCTTCCATCTGCCGGCATACTACATCTCGGGGCTACCTGAGTCAACCGGATACCCGTCTAAGGATATTTCCCTGAGCTACTTCGGACCCACAGCACCGGAAGTTGTCGGCATCGAAAGCTACCGAACGTTAAATCCGAGAGAGCGGCCCCAAGGCTGGGTGGCTGTCAGCGTGCTTCATCTTCAGGGAATCTATCGGGATCCGAGGGGCGATGACTTTTCTTGGCTTGCTAGTCACGTCCCGCGGGCTAAAATCGGCAAGTCGATCTGGGTCTACCGTTTCTGAGCATTTCCGAGATTCACTAGGCGAGCTTGGGGATTCGGTTTCGGGGCTACTTGCGCTATCATTTCCCCAGCACAAGATGGGCCAACATGAGTTGACCCAACAAGGAGGCTCTCCATGTCAAAACCCGCATCCCGCCGTTCCTTCATCCAACAACTGGCCGGAACCGCCGCATTCGCACCCGCCGCCGTCTCGACTCTGGCCGAGTTATCGCCGCTGCTGGCCGCGAGCACCGGCGGTGAAAACTACTGGAGTCTCGTCCGAGAACAGTTCGCGTTTCGCGAAGACAAAGTACCAATGAACGCAGCGAATCTCTGCCCGTCGCCGCGGGCAGTCGCCGAACGCGTCGCTGAGCTGACTCGTGACATCGACGTCGATTGCTCATCCAACAACCGGGCGAAGTTCAGTGGAATCCTTGAGGAAGCCCGAGAAAAGGTAGCCTCGCAGTTGGGCGTGACAGCCGACGAAATCGCGCTCGTCAGGAACACCAGCGAGGCCAACAACACCATCAACAACGGCTTGTCGCTCAATCGCGGGGATGAGATCGTAGTCTGGGAACAGAATCATCCGACCAATAACGTCGCCTGGGATGTTCGGGCAGCGCGATTCGGCCTGTCGGTAAAGAGAGTTGCGGTTCCCCGAAACCCGAGCAGTACGGGCGAGCTGATCGACCCGTTCCAGAAGGCCCTGACCTCGCGCACTAAAGTTCTCACGGTCACGCACACTTCTAATCTGAGCGGCATTCGCTTGCCGGTTCGGGAGTTGGCGGAGTTGGCACATCAGCGCGGCATCTACCTCCACGTCGACGGCGCGCAAACCTGGGGCGCTCTCGATGTCAACCTTCGCGAACTGGATTGCGATTCCTACTCCGCGAGCGCTCACAAGTGGTTCTGCGGCCCCAAGGAAGTCGGCCTGCTCTACGTCAAGCAAGAGAGAATCCCGCAAATCTGGGCCAATATCGTCGCGCCGGGATGGGGAAATGACGCTGACCCCGACGTCAAAGGCGCCCGCAAATTCGAATCCTTCGGACAGCGCGACGACGCCGCCTTGTCCTCCATCGCAACTACTGCGGACTTTCACAACATGGTCCAACCGGCAAGAGTCGAGGCCCGAACGCTGGAACTTGCCGCTGCTCTGAAGGCAGGTTTGAAGCGAGCCGGCGCTAAGCTGGTCACACCGGAAAAACAAGAGCTGAGTGGTGGTGTATGTATCATCGAAGTGCCCTCCAGCAACGGGCACAAAATCCTGGATGCCATGTATAACGATCACGGCATCGCCGGCTCGACCGCCGGAGGCCTGAGGCTCTGCCCGCACATCTACAACACCATGGAACACATCGAACGGGCGATAGAAGCGGTGAAGAGCCAGCGGCATCTGCTCAGCTAGCCCCAATACTGTTCACTGAGAGCCTCCACGCCGAGAGCCCTTGTGCCGCGACCGTCAGTGAGCGGTTACTGCTCCGGAGCGATCCGCCGCCCCCGGCCCCAAGGTTGTCATCGAGAGAGCCGTTATGCCGCGAAGCGGCGCAGGATCGTAGCCCAGCGTGCAGCGAAGCGGAACCCTGGGTACCCTCTGGTGGCGGGAGCCCTGAAGGGGCGGTAGGAAAACAGCCCGCATGGCTCTGATGACGGGGCCCTCTTTAGCCGAAAAAAATGCAATGAGATTGGGCAATCAACCAGGCCCAAAATCGTTAGGTGAACAGCAAATCCGAGCATCGAAACTCCGTCTCGCGGCGCCTGTCACAATCTTGAGCATTCACCTGGAGCCCTTCTGCTCCCGATTGCTAACCCAACCGCCGTTAACGCAATAAGTACTAGGATGCAGAACGGGTGCCCCAATGCCCGAGGACATAAACTCCGAGGACCTAAACGAGGATACGAGAGAGCAGATTCGCCGCAAGCTACTTCGGCTGCGAGCGGAAATACTCTCCTACCTGGAGCGGACCGAAGCCAACACCCGCAGCTGCCGCGAATGTCTGCTACCTTATCCGGAGGGCGATTTCGAGTCCTACAGCTTCTGCCCCTGGTGCGCATTGTCCACTACCGGCCGGGAGCCGCGCCTGGACGAGTCGCGCAGAATCATCGAAAACGAGCGCTTCGGCCAAGACGAGATCCAATGCGGCGAGTGCCGCTGCCAGTACGAGCAACCGACGCCATACCCGTTTCAGTTTTGTCCCCACTGCGGAGCGCCCTTTGCCCAACAAGACGAGATTCTCATCGAGCTGCCATTCTGGGTCTAGCAGGCTCCTGCTTATACGGTTGTTTCAGCAAGCCCCAAGATGTTGGGGTGGAGGTCATCGCGTCTTGTCCAGGTCACGCGCGCGGCGGATGTGGGCGTAAGGCGTAGGAGCGTGTTGAGTTCCGAGACCGAGGAGGGTTTGGAAGGCTGCCATTGGGGTCTTGCGGCGGTTGTGTCGAAACACGAACTCATCGAGGTAAACCTGAAGCTGAGCGCGGCTCACGCCGTGGTACGTTCCGGTCAGCCATTGCTGCAGGTTGCCAATGGCACGATCCGCCAGCGGCACCACCGACTTGGCGCCTTTCCGCAAGTCAGTCCGGTGAGGTTGCGGACGAGAGACGTGTTTGTAGCCGGCCTCTTCGAGGGCGGTAAAGGTCTTCAGACCGTCTGTGTAGATGGTCGAGCCGGGAACAACGTTCTGGGCAAGAAACCTGTCGATCGTCACCTTCTTGAAGTCTGGAATAACGGACATGCGAACGCGCCCGGAGCACTTCCCGCGTTTCTCAACAGCGACCATCACAAGGGCCGCACGGCGCCCCTTCAGTTGCCGGCTGCCTCGCAAACCTGCTTGCGGGCCGCCAATCCAGGTGTCATCGACCTCTACTTCTCCGTGCAAGGGCTCGCGAGCTGCGTTCACCATGGCCCGTCGCAGTTTGTGCAACATCATCCAGGCGGTTTCGTAGCGCGACAGGCCGAGCTGACGCTGCAGTAGCAGCGCCGACACACCTCGTTTATCAGTTGTCATCAGGTACGCAGCCCAAACCCAAACCGTCAGCGGGGTCTTCGTATTGTGGAGCACCGTTCCTGACGTCAACGAGACCTGGTGTCGACACGCCGCGCACTGCCACCGTAGTTTCTGCTCGAGAATGTAGGCCTGCCGATGCCCACACTGAGGACAAAGGAACCCGTCGGGCCAACGACAAGCAGCCAGGTACTTCTGGCAAGCCTCCTCGGTCGCGAACTCCACCTGAAACTGACGCAGACTCTTCGGAAACGGCGGCCGGGCCACGCCCTACCCTACATCTTGGGGCTTGCTGAAACAACCGTATAAGCAGGAGCAGGCTAGCCCCCCCGGGGCAAGCGTACGCGGCTCAACGGTCGCCCTTGCGATCGACCTATGAGGGCAGGACCTGGGCACGGCGTGGCTCGATCCGATACAATCGGGCCGACCCAATCGGGCCGACAACGCTGCTGAATCTTCGCTCTCGTATGACCTCTCGGATGACCTATATGACCCAGTCCCGCCATCGAACCCCAGTCACCGCGGGGCTTCTGCTTTCCATTCTTCTGCTCGGCTCTTGCGGGGGCGGCGGAGAACCGGCCGACCGCAAGCTGACCATCGCGGTGATACCGATGGGGACGACTCACGAACATTGGAAGTCGATCCATGCAGGGGCCGAGAAGGCAGCCGCTGAACTCGATGTCGAGATCATCTGGAAGGGCCCTCAAAAGGAAGATGACCGCGAGCAACAAATTGGTGTCGTTGAAGACATGATCTCGCGACGAGTCGACGGCATCGTGCTCGCTCCGCTTGACCGCACCGGCCTGCGCAGGCCTGTGGCCGAGGCCCACCAGGCCGGGGTTCCGACCGTCGTGATCGACTCGGGTCTCGAAGGTGACGTCCAAATCAGTTTCGTCGCGACCGACAACTATCAAGGCGGCGTGTTGGGAGCCAAGCGCCTCTCCGAGGTCATGGGCGGCAAAGGAAAAGCGATCCTCATGCGCGCCATGGTCGGAGTCGAAAGCACGATGGACCGGGAGCGGGGATTCCTGGAAGAAATTAAGAATCATCCTGGGATCGAGATAATCAGCGACAACCAGTACGGCGGAATTACCACGGAAACCTCCTACCAGCTGGGGGAGAATCTGCTAAACCGGTTTTCCGAAATCGACGGCATATTTTGCCCTAACGAATCGACAACATTCGGCATGTTACGGGCTCTTACCGATGCGGGCAAAGCCGGCAAGATCCACTTCATTGGTTTCGACACGAGTCAAAAGCTGATCGACGCGCTCGCACAAGGGCAGTTTGAAGGCCTCGTGGTCCAGAACCCGTTCGGCATGGGCGAGCTGAGCGTGAACACGATCGTCAACTATATTCGGAACCCCGAGCAGCAGCCCACCAAGCGAATCGACACTGGAATCGTTGTCGCCACGCCGGAGAACATGAACGAGCCCAAAATACAGAGCCTGCTGAAGTCGCCGCTAGCGAAGTACCTAGGCGAAGAATAGCCCCCGGTTTGCGAAACACAGTGTAGGGGCGTAGCGTGCTACGCCCGGCGCGAGCAGCACGCTGCGCCCGCTCCAGCAAGGCACCCGCCGTGTCCCAAGACAACACAATATTCCAGTTTGAGGCCTTGCCGGAAGGGGCGAATTCTGGAAGCGCAGTCGATGCGCCAAGTCGATGCGCCAATCAGATCAAGCGCTTCGGCGGAGGCTGATTCCGCCCGCTTCAGAACCGAAGCTGCAAAGTGAATTTGAATACCCGCCCGTCGTTGAGGGTGTTCGTGATTTGCCCGAAATTGTTCTCGCTGAGTGACCGTCCGGGCTTGGAGAATTGCGCGTGATTGAAGAAATTCAGCGATTCGGCCCGAAACAGCACGGAGCGGTCGCTGCCCAGGAGAAATCGCCGGGAAACACCTGAGTTGACATTCCAAACCCCGTCTTTGCGGAAGGTGTTTCGCCCGAGGTTTCCGACGGCGTCGGTCGGCAGCAGGAATGAAAATGCCGATGCCGGCAAGAGTTCAACCGAAGTGTCGGGATGGTCGATCCTGCGGCCGAGCACCGCCGGGTCGGCCACATTCGGGCGGTCGCTCGATGCCCCGTCGACGTTGCCGACGCCGGGGGAGTCCGAACCCGAGCGGAGCGTAAAGGGCGTCCCGGACTTGAGAAGCACAATCGAGCTGAACTGCCAGCGGCCGAAGATCTTGCGTAAGATGCGGTTCCGCCCACTCAGCGATGGTGTTTCGTAGTTGAGCCGCCAAAGCATGGCGTGAGGCTGGTCGAAATTACTTAAGCCTCTCATCTGCCCGTGGATGTCGAATTCGCTAGGGGCGCGGCCCCAGCGGCCCGAAGCTGTGTTTGTGTAATCCGACCCCAAATCGATCGCCTTGCTGAACCAATAAGACGCATCGACCGTCAGCCCGGCCCAGCGCGGAATGCGCAGGGTGACTTTGGCGGCGTCGAAGTAGCTGCGAGACCCGTTGAGTATCCGCAGGACCTCAAAGAAACGCGGATCCGGTCTGCGCTCGTTGACGTTCTCCGAGAGGCGGGGAATTCCTTCGATTTGCCTCGCCCGGTTCAGGTTCCAAGCCGACAAAAGCTTGTGGGAGCGGCTTCCGACATACCCCATTTCAACGGTCCAGTCACTGAACGCTTTGAGTTCCCAGCTAAAGTTGTATTGGTGCGAATAGGGTGAGGCCAGCTCCGGATCGAGGACCCTGATGTCGCTACGAGCGTCGGAGTTCAGATCGGACGCGGCGAGCCCCCCCAGAGGGTTCACCAGATCAGGAGCCCGGATGTCAATCGATAGAATCTCCGGCGGGTTGAAGCGCGACTGCATGAAGGTCGACTGGAAGATCTCGCCGTACTGAATTCCGTAGGCACCGCGTATGACGCCCCACGAATCGTTCAACCGGTAGGCGAACCCGAAGCGCGGCGCCAAGTTGTTGCAGTCGCAATCGTAAGGAATGTCGCTGAGACCGTTCACCTCGCTCGCCGCCGTTACCGGGCTGTAGCGCAGACCAAGATTCAGCGTCAAGTTCCCGCTGACCTTCCATTCGTCCCCGACAAAGAACTGCATGTCCCAGTTACGAAACCCGCGGTGGGCGTCGCCGATCGCGAAGCGGAAGGAGCTGGGCGTGCCCATCGCAAGATTGACCAGCGCGTCTCGCCCAAAGTCTCGCGTGAACTGAAACGTTCCGCGATGATTGTTACTCTCGAAACCGTTAACTTGGCGCCGTAATACCTCTGAGCCCAGAGTGAGCAGATGGTTGCCGCGCGTGTGCCGCAAGCGCCCGGCGTATCGGAACAGGTTCTGCGCCCGATCAATCGGGAAGCTGCCGCTTGGACCGATGGACTGCAGGATGCGCCCGAACAGGAAGAACGGGCCAAGCGAGGTCTCCTCAGGCACGATGAGCGATCCAATGCGATCGAATCCAGCAGAAAAATCAGTTGTGGTCGTCGGAGTCCATCCTCGACTCCAGGTCAGCCGGGCGCGGTTGTTCTTCGTGATCGTGTCGGGATTCTGCCCGCCCACTAGCTGGAAAGCCTCGACATCTTGCAGCGTCAGATTGTAGCTGACCGCGAGCCGGTCCTCATTCCAGGAATGCTCCAACACGGCACCGATGCGATCGTTATTGATGTTCTGCTGCGCATTGGTGTTGAGAGCCCGCGGGTTGATGTCGGTTCGATTGGGAAGCTGCGCCGGATAGGCTCCGATAATCGCTTCGACAAGCGCGCGGGTGGCCGGGTCGTTCGTTAGCGGCGTCCGCTCGTCGGCGGCCGGCACAAGGACGTTCCCATTCACCTGGCCGCGCAGCTTGCGCTGGCTGCCGGTTAAGGTGAGGTTCGTGTTCTTCCCCAGCCGCGATCCGAACTTGAACCCATAGTCGTTGGAGCGCGCCGGCTGGACTTCTCCAACTTGGAAGAACGAGCGGGCGCTGACGAGACTATTGTTGTGCCCCCAGTTCAACTCGCCGTGAACGCCGGACACGCGGGAAGGTTCCAGATGGAGCGGCTGGCTGGGGCGGCCCCCAAATTCCTTACCGAAGAAATTCTGCTCGACGTTGAATTCCTTGATAATCGTCGCCGTCGTCCCCATGCGCTGGTTAAGTTCCTTGAGGACGTTGTTGTCGATCAATGTCAGTCGAACATTTTCGTTGCGCCGCGACTCGCCGGATTCTCGGTCCACCTCACCGAGCAGGTTGAGAGTCGTGCGGTCGCTGGAGGCGCGGCCGCTCGGCGCGGCCGCTGCGTTAGGGGCAGCGGCAACTGTCGCCTCGGTGGGGTTCGCGGTGTTGGCGGAGTTCGGGGTGGCGGTTTCAGCGGCTCCGGTTGCGTTCGAGTCGGTATCGCCCGGCTCAGCGGAAATCGCCATGCCGCAGCAACACGCCAGCACGGCTACGAGCCTGAGCGTTCTTGAAAATCGGTCTGATCGCTCCACCATTTACTTTAGTCCCAGCGTTAGTCCCAGCTTAGCTAACCCGGACCTCTCTCCACGCACCGTTGGTAACTTGATTCTGACCCCTATGACAATAGGGCTGACAAATCGGCACGTCAGGCTCAGGAAATCAAGGCGACATTTGAATCGCTGCCTGAAGGCAGGGCTGACACCCGACGAGCCCAGCGCATCCGCTGGCCTAACTGTTGGCGCGAGTTTTTCTAGAATCTCGTTGAAGGCGTGAAACACCCCTGGAATCCAAAGGTGGAATAGTTGCAACCCGAATTGCAACCCGAACGAGCCAATACGGGTTGGTATCACCTGAATTATGCACTGCGGCGTGGACCTGAGGAGGGCTGAGCCGCAAGGGACCATTGGGGACCCCCTAAAACATGGGGTAAAAAGGTCGGCTGGCAAAGATTCCAGCTTCGCCAGCCAACCCCAAGGAAGTCACCCACATGGTTACCAGACGAAAACAGCATAGCTCCCAAAGGCCCGTCCAACAAGGCCCAGCCGTGACGGCCTCGCAGCCCAATAAAATCGGGGCTTCGACGCCTTACCACTTCCGCGGCAGGAAGCCGACTCCCTACGGCGGCTTGCTGCCGGTGGGCGGGAGGGCGCTGATCTGAGAGCCTGGCTATGCGCTATGCATAAAATTTTATGCACTAGCCGTAACGCACTGGAAACACGTCACTTCCGAGCGAGGTTTTGACGACGCGGATTCTGGGCGGGAAGGGAAACCGGACACGGAGAAGCCAAAAGACCAGTTGCCGAGCTACCACCTCACGACGACCGCCAACCCGCTACGAACGCAGCCACACTCGCAAAGTGAATCTGTGCATAATTCAGGTATCAGGCAACATTAGGCAGGATAGCAGGAGTACTGAAGGCTAAACAAATCAGCATCTTACGGCACCAAACGGCACAGGACAAGACAGCACTCGACGCACTCGATCTATAGTAAAATCAAAAATCATTTCTGATTCGACGAAGTCGGGTGCGTCGGTATTTGTGCTGCGGCCATTCGGTGCTGTTTGTCGGCGCCGGAGGTGGGCGGTCCAACGACAGCCCTGAGGATTGCACGTAGCGGTCCGGAAGATCCCTGCAGGGAGGGTGGGGTCAAATCTCTGAAGCATGACGCCTTCGAGACCGCCCGCAGCGTTCTTCGCGTTTCTTATAGTTTCGGACTGCGAGAAGCGGCTGACAAATCGGCACGTCAGGCTCAGGAAATCAAGGCGACATTTTGAATCGCTGCCTGAAAGCAGGGCTGACACCCGACGAGCCCAGCGCATCCGCTGGCCCTCGCGATCCAGGAGTGGATCGACCCCGAAGCTCTTCCTCAGGGATGCTGCCCACCGCAGTCGCCGCGGCTTCCCCAGTCTTTCCTGCCCCAGGAGGGCGAAGACCGCGTCATGCATCTTGCCCTTCACGCGAGGCGCGAGCAGGCCGAAGTACCGGATGTTGTGGCGGTAGCGGTCGGGAATGTGATCGGCCAGCGTGGTCAGGAACTCAGCCGGCGTGTAGGTGGTCTCGACCGTCCGTTTCGTCCGCGTGTCCTTCGTCACAAATCGGATTTCTTGACGGCTGATTGCCCGGAACCGGTGTTCTGCAATCGGTGGGCGTCGGGCATAACGGCCTGCATAGCCGAGGAACTGCTTCTTGCTCCGAAACCGCTTGATGTCGATGTTCCACCAGCGTTCGTACTGCGCGGTGAGCAGTTGCTGCAACGCGCGGTGAGACATGTCCGTGTCGAGGACGCCGACCCGAGCGACTTCTCGCAGGTAAGTGATGATCGCGTAGCGCCACATCGGCATCAGGGCCTTCCGGTCCAGCGAGGCTCGTCTGCGCCATCTGTTTCCATCCTCTCTGAGGCCGCCCTCAGAGACTAGGATGTGCAGGTGGCAGTTGAAATTCAGGTGGCGGCCGAAGGTGTGGGGGGATGACCACGATCATCAGCCGGATGCCGTATTTCTGCCGCGCCCACTGCTGCAGCACCTGCGCACCGAGGACCGGAAGATCGTGGAGGAGATGCCGGTTCCGCTGGAACAACGGCCAGAGCACATCTGGCATGGTGGGGCAGACATGGGCGTACGGGACGTCTGGCAATTCTCGCCACTGGTCTCGCTGCCACGCTCTGGTGGCCTGATGCCCGCAACTCGGACAGGCGCGTGATTTACAGGTGTGATAGACGACCCGCTCTTCACGCTCAGAGGCGAAGACCTCCGCACCGAGGGCCTCGGTGCCACAAGCGACCACCTTGGCGAACGCCTCACGCACCGATGGACGGGTGTCCTCGCGATCCCACGCCGCCCGATGCATCTCCAGGACCTGTTTGAGCGGTCGCGTGCTACCGTGGGCCATCGTTGCGCTTCTCCAGCAGCTCTTCGTAGCACGCTCGCGTCAGCACCACGGCTCGCCCTGGAACATCGACGACCGCCAAGGTGATGTCGGTCGAGTTACAGGTCGCGAGCCCGCTGAGCACGCTGCTCGACACGTCGGCCGGGCGGGCGGGACGACCAGATTCGGTGTGCGCCCTGGCCAAGCGCCTGATCGTCTTGTTGATCGCACCGTGATACAGATGCTGCCACAAGGCATCGCGCTGCCCCTTCGGGGTCAGCGTCCGCCACTGCCAGGCCCGATGGATACTGACCTCGCCACGCACGAGCCGGTCGTGAACCGCAGGAATCGCAGTGTCAAGGATCTGCTTGACCTTGGTCACGTTGCCGGTCGAGACGCCGGCCACGCCGGCGATGTCCTTCCGCACATCTCTGCGCCCGACGTTCGTCAAGTTTGACGACGGCTTCTTGTTGCCAGTCGCGTGCTGCACTCGATGGGTGCCTTCTCTGAAGTACGGCTCCAGCCGCAAGGCCAGCACGATCCGGCAAAAGTCGTTCAGGCCCTCGGCTGTCCGGTGACGTTGGATCACGACCTGGAGGGCTTCTTCCGCAGTCACGTCGTACTCGATGCAGGGGAGGCTCGGCTGCTGCCGTTCCGTTGCCACCTGCCACCGCGCGTGTCCGTCGAGAATGGTGCCATCCGTGGTCGTCAACAACGGCTCGCGGATCGCTCCAGCCTGCCGTGCCACGCGGCTCACTCGTGTCGCCGTGATCGGCCCACACAGCTCCTGATAGGTCGGGTGCGGTCGCAACGTCGCGGTGGGGCGATACACCAATCGATCCCGATGCGGACCTTCCTGGCCCTCGCGTGCATCGGGAACGGCGTCCAGCCGAGTACCACCGCCGCCCAGGCGAGCGTCGCCCCGCAGGTCGGAGGAATCGCCAGGGCCGAGCGTTGTGCGCGTGGTCATGGCTGTGGTTGCCGCCCTGCGGGAACGATCTGGCCTGATGCCCGCAACTCGGACAGGCGCGTGGCCGCCCCTCGCCCGTAGCGCCGCAGCCCGCCGCCGAGCGCACGCCACACGTCGGTGATGGACGAATACTCGATTAGATCGCGAGGCGTCATGCTTGAATCCCAAAAACCTCGTAGACTCGCGAGCGAGGCAGAAGGATTCGCCGTCCGATTCGGATCGCTTTGATGCCGGCCACTTGTCCGGTTTCCTTTGGTGATCTCCAGTCCAAGAGACTCAAGAGCTTTGGAGAGGCGATCGCGGACGTCCGTGAGAACGTGGTCACGAGTCTCGATCTGGTCTCTGGATTCAACGGGTGGGTGGTCAGTCAAACGGGCGGCGGCGGAAACGAGACCGCGGATGGCGTCGCGCTCGGGTAGGGGTACGGAAGTGTCCTTGAGAATATCGTCAACGTCGTGAAGACGGCTTTGGAGATCAGCCTAGAGCTCGGCAACTTCCTTGTCCCATTAGGGTAGCGCCCACATTGCTGCTGAAATACAACATAAGCTCTGGGCGAACCTTCTCGTCAGCTCTTTGCCGTCCGGATTGGATCTTCCTAGGTGGCTTTGCGCGGGCAGAGCACGACAGTTCGTTGACGAGCCCGCCATCAGGCCGGTCTGAAGCCTCCCCAGCAACTCTTCAATGCGACGCTCAAGCGGAACCTGACCTGCGCGCTAAGCAACACACGCCTTGCCGGTTTCGCGGTTGAATCATTCATTCGCTCATTCGCTCGCGATTGGCGCCACTTGCCGGTTGCCCTCGACCCCACGGCCCGTCAACTCCGTAGGGTTGGGTCGATGGCCGCGGTTTCGGAGTCCGATGTGGTTTCCCCGGCAAGTTGGTCATTCTCTTCTTCGTTAAATGAAATACCAACATTACCCGTGATAGTCGTCCCTCCTCCGACTGTGTGACTGACACCCACGTTAACAGTCCCCCGCCCACCCGCGGCGTCCTCGAGCTGTTCCTCGGATAGTTGCCCTTCTTCGTGGGTCTCCGCATCATCGGTCTTTTCGATCTCCGTATTGTCTGCCATAACTAATTTCCTCCTTGGGCCAACAGCCTGCGAGTCAACAGGCAATTTTGATTGCTCAGTGCGAGTATATGCTCAATCGCCCCTTGAAGCAACCGATGAAATTTGCAGGCGCTGGTGCTCGTTGAGCGCGGAACCACCAGATAGGGTCTTGGCCAGGGCGGTGTTCTTCAACCGGCTGGGCGAACTGCGGGATCGCACGCACGAGAACCAAAGGCATCGCGCCAGTGGGCTGAACCTCGTGGTTGTCGCCATCGTGCTCTGGAACACGGTCTACTTGGAGCGCGCGGTCGCCGCGATTCGCCGGAACGGGCAGACCATATCCGACGAGACGCTCACCCACCTCTCACCGCTCAAGTGGGAGCACATCAACCTGACTGGATGGTGCGGGTACTGAAGCGGAAGGTTTCGTGTAATGCAAAGTAGCCCTCGATGAGGGGCTGGATGCGGGCACTCAAAGGAATGACCCGCCGCTTGGATTTGCTGCCGAAGGGTCCGCCCTTGCCGTAGATCATCAGGCGGTGAGTCTGCCAGTCGAGATTCGCTCGCTTGAGGTTGGCAAGCTCGGAGACCCGGAGTCCGGTGTCAAGAAGGGTCCAGACGACGAGTTTCTCTTCGTGGGGGTTGCAGGCGTTGGCCAAGCGGGTTGCTTCATCTCCGGTAAGAGGTTCGCGTTTGTACTGGTAGCGCATAGAGGGGTCTGGGGAGCAATGGAACAGTGAACCGACTTAAGGCTCGAAAACGGGCCACGCCTAACGGAGAATCAGTGACTTACAAGGATCAGCGGCGCCTCGACAGGCACATTTAACGTCCGAGATGAACAATACGTTGAACTTCAACAAGCTGAATCACTGCAATAGTTTACAGACTGCTCGCATTCCTTAAGCCGGTTTTGTGTTCGTTTGCTCCCCGAACCCCTAGCCCGCTTTTCTCACCACGTGGCGCGGCGAAGTGCGTGAGAGGTCCGTCAGTACGAGGCGCGCGCCGCTTGACGAGCGGAAGCGTACTTGACAGTACGTTGAGCACGGCGAGCAAGCGCAACGAAGTAATGGCGGGCCTATCGCGTGCTTCGACCGTCAGCTGGTGAGAAATGCGGGCTAGACCCAACAGTCGTGTCACCAGGGGCCATTTGAGTTGAGGCCCGAGCAATGTCAGGGTGGGTAGGAACAGAAAACCGGCTTAAGCTTGGGTCTCTACGAGCCGCTGGGCGCTGACGCCGGCGGATCATGTACTCGTCATGGCCAAGAGCGAGGCGAACCGGATGGACTTTGCCCTGCTGCTGTTGTTTTACCGAGCACATGGCCGGTTTCCCAATGAGCCCGAGGAAATCGAACCAGGCGCTGTCGGTAGGGTGGGCCAGCAACTCGGCATGGCCGACGTGTCTCATGACCGCCCGAAGCGAGGATCACGAGGTCAACATGCTGGCGCTGCACCTGTTGCAGAACTGCATGGTCTATATCAATACGCTCATGCTTCAGCGGTGCTGGCGCAGCCGAAGTGAGCCGACAAGCTCGCCCCACGAGACCTGAGAGCCTTGACGCCACTGATCTGGGAGCATATGAACCCGTATTGATCTTGCGGTCTCGGCGCTCAGAGTTACTGATGATGTTAGCATGATCCGCGATTCCGGTCTATAGGCCTACCAGCAGCGTCCAGCAGCGTAGGCTGCGTAGATTTACTCTAAGCTAGCCCGTGATGCGGCGGAAGTTGCCCTCGGCCCCCCAAACGTCGCCGAGCCCACCCAGCGCTCCCAGGTGATCGCCTCCACGCCCACCAGGCGCTGGCCGCCTTGCCGTAGCGAGTGGAGTAGCTGCGATCTTATAGGGGTCGGCTCAGAAAACGGGAAAAATCGTACGCTAACGGAGCTGTGCTCCGGCGAGCCGACTTAAAGTTTCCGCCACAAGTCCAACAGATTGAGAAATTTTCTAGGTCAAGCTCGGCACACAAATCAACTCGGCGACACAGGAAAAAACTGAACACGAAATGGAGTTAGGGTAGCGACCAGATCGGTGCTGAATCACAACATAAGGACCGGACCTTTCTGTAAGCGATTTCGGAGACTTGGGCACCAAGGCGAGTTGTTCCTCGCGTCGGGTTCATCGTCAAGAACATGAGCTTGCCAAGTCGCTCAGTGGTGCGGTTCTACAACAAGCGCGGCACGGCGGAGCAGTGGATCAAAGAAGGCAAGCAGCGACGAACTGGACGCGGCTGTCGTGCCACCGTTTCCGAGCCAACGAGGTGCGGCTACAACTGAGCGTGCTGGCCTACAACCTCGGCAACCTGTGGCGGCGTCTCGGTCTGCCCCACCGGATCAAGAGTTGGTCGCTGACGAGCTTGCAGCAGCGGCTGATGAAGACCGGCGGTCGGCTAATCCAGCATGCCCGCTACTACTGGTTGCTGCTGGCCGAGGGGCACCTCAGCCGCAGGCTGTTCGGCGACATGCTGCGTCGGATCTGGGCGCTGCCGTTGCCGAGTGGGTAGCGGGCGACGGGCTGCGACGGACAAAAGACGCTGGGTTGCTGAAGAGGGAACTACTAGGAGTAGTGTCGGCGTAAAGACCTCCAGCGAGCTGAAACGCGGCGATCGAGCGGCATTCAACGACCGAAATGGGAGCGAACGGAGCATCGATTGTGAGAGGAGAACGAAGACCTTGAATCCGGACTGCGGATTAGAGTACCAAATCGTTCCGGGATGGCCAAAACGGAAATCCCAGTTAAGATCGAAGAATTTTCCATCAAGATGACCGATCGCAAAAAGGAGCGAGAAATATGTCAAAGGAAAGCGAGCACAGCGGCGGGAAACTCGAGAAGCCCGTCACCGCGGATGAACAGCCCGAACTGACAGATACAGAACTCGAAGGGACATCCGGGGGCGTAAATCGCTCTTTCTCCGGGGACATTCGCCCTCGTGTTGGATGGCACCCCAACTGAAGTTTCGAAGATCGATGGCTTCTCGATCAAGCAGGAAGTCAAGGATAGCGATCCCGAGACGAGGGAGTGAGCACACCCAGCGGATTGTTTTGGGGCAGAGGCTCCGGCTCTCGCCACCTGAGAATCAATCTCTTAAGCTGACCCCGTGCTTGTGTCGCGGGCAGTTTCCCGCGTCTCATTCAGAAGCTCTCTCGGAACGAAGTACACATTCTCGTCGCCGTCAAGCCTAACTACACTCA
>CBDCYS010000035.1:0-459236 GCA_965224215.1 Bryobacterales bacterium
TCGGCTTCCTGCCGCGGAAGTGGTAAGGCGTCGAAGCCCCGATTTTATTGGGCCGCGAGGCCGTCACGGCTGGGCCTTGTTGGACGGGCCTTTGGGAGCTATGCTGTTTTCGTCTGGTAACCATGTGGGTGACTTCCTTGGGGTTGGCTGGCGAAGCTGGAATCTTTGCCAGCCGACCTTTTTACCCCATGTTTTAGGGGGTCCCCAATGGTCCCTTGCGGCTCAGCCCTCCTCAGGTCCACGCCGCAGTGCATAATTCAGGTGTTATCCCGGTCCCGTCGGAACACGCAGAGGGCATGGTGGACCTTCTGGAAGGGGGGAATGTGGAGATTGAGGTAAACGGACGTAGAGGGTTTGGCGAAGGACCCGGCGTCACTGGGAAGGGCACTATCAATTCTACGGCTGTGTCATCGCTGATGGGAGCGAATGCGCAGAAGGAGAAAGACGGATCATTCGTGTTCCACTTCTCGGTGACAAGGCATTCCGGTGGTGGGCCTTAGCCTACGCATAGATTGTTGCAAGGCCTTGCTGACCGGAGTTCATCGGGCCAGCCTAACCCGCCGTTCCAGCCGATCCGCAGAAGGCGCGGACGGCTGAACCGGGAGTCGTTAGGCCGGTCTCACGTGCGACACACCATGACGACCGCAGACAGAATCAATCTCGCATCGTTGGGAGCGTCGCTCCTGGGGGTGTTTGTGTCGGCGTTGGCCGGGTTGCTCACACCATTCGTCGCCAGCGTCGTCGCCATATCGATTTGTGTTCTCGCGTGGATGATATGGGTCACGCACCGTCTCCTCCCCTTGAGGGTCGAGCCAACAGGGACCAGGTCAATCGCCATCTCGCTCGGTGCTAGCACTCTTCCGTACTCCGCCAACTATGCGAGCCTATAAGCTCGAGTAGTCACTGCAGACAGCGGGTACCGAAAGGTGAAGATTCCCGCCGACTTCCTGAGACCGGTCCGACATGGAGAGGCTGGTGGGCGCTAGAGCCGCTGCGGCGCAGACTCCGCGGCAGGAGCCGAAGGTTGGCCGCAGTGCCCCCTGTGCCCGCGGAAGCGGGCCGGAAGTTCAAGAACTGCTGCGGATCGCGATGAGTTTCGATGGGATGTGAACAGCGTTCTGTGATGGCTAGATCCGCCCTTGTCGGCTAGCGTTCATCCATAGCCGGAGCCCCGGTTTTTACCGAATAACGGCCTTCTCGCAAAGAATTCCTCTCGACTGGTCTTCCTAGCCACACTGACCCCTACCAAGCGCCGCTGCCGGTCCCGCGATGGAGGATGGCGAACGCACCGAATCGACCGCGAAACCGTCGAAATGAACAACGAATTCGAAGAGCGTCTTGTCATCGACCGCCTAATCCGCTTCCGCCGCTCCCGCCGCACCAACACGAAAATCGACTGCCGCCCCGCCTCAACCGCCCCATAACTGGTCGGTCGCCGAGCCCAATCCCAATTGCTTCCCAGGAACAGCGACAAATCGGGAACCGAGCATTCCGAGCCACCCCCTAAGCCGCGAGCAAGGATCTACCCTCGCTCTTCAGCGACCTGGACAGCCGCTTCAAGCAGCTTCCAAAACACGGTCTCGCGCTTGGCGCGTCTAGAAGCCTCGCACAAAACCTCGGCTCGGAAAGTATCGTCCCGCAAAGCCTGCGCCGCTCCCGCCAGCGCCTCGGCCGCACTCTTCCGGACGCTGTAATCCTTATCCCGGCTCAACTCCACCAGCCGCTCCCAAACCGCCGGCTCCTGCGCCGTTCCCGCCAGCGCCTCTGCCGCTCTCACCCGGACCCTGAAACCCTCATCCCGGCTCAACTCCACCAGCTGCTCCCAAACCGCCGCCTCCTGCGCCGCTCCCGCCAGCGCCTCTGCCGCACCCTCCCAGACCCACCAGGAAGCCCCATCCCGGCTCAACTCCACCAGCAAGCTCGGCCCGAGGGTCTCAAGTACCGCACCAAGCGCCGATCCTTTGACTTTTCGAACACGTGCTTCTACGGCACTGGTCAGCCGCTTGTTTGGAGCTTGGACTAGCCGCATGCATAGGACCGCCAGACGCAAGTCCCGCCGAAGAATCCGTTCGTATGGCGAGCGGTTACGCAGAATCCGCGCCACAAGAAACTCGACCGACCGCCGAGATTTCCTGAGCCAGCGTTCCGCAGGGCCGCTCAGTCCCTTACCCCCTTCCTCCACTGCTTTCTGCAGTGCAGCGATTGGTATGAGCTTTGCGAAAACCTTAGCGAATGGATTAAGTCCCAGAACTAGGAGTCGCACTAGGGCGTGTTAACACTAACGTGGGGTCTCGAAACGAAGAGCCTCGACGATGAGGGCGAAGTGGAGGAAGGCGAGGAACATCACGTCGAGCTTGTCGAAGCGGGAGAAGATTCGGCGGAATCCCTTGAGCCGGCGGAAGAGTCTCTCGACCTCGTTGCGGCGGCGATAGAGTACTCGATCGAACTCCCACGGCTCCAAGCGGGTACGCTTGGGCGGCACGACGGGAATCCATCCGAAATCCAGAGCCAGTTGGCGTGTCTGATGTCCTCATAGGCGCCGTCCATGAGCAGCGGCAGCGGCTCGGGCAGTGGCCCCAGACCGCCCAGCAGCTCGCGGCCATGCTGGGCGTCGTGAGCTTGGCCGGGCGAGAGAGCGAACGTTATCGCCGTTCGAGCATCTGCGGCAACCATATGAATCTTGGTGGTCCATCCGCCGCGGGATTTGCCGATCGCCTGCGGACCGGTTTTTTTAACGCACCGGTGCCGTCGGGATGAACCTTCCCGATGGTCGAGTCCATCGACACGGCTTCGATTTTGATGCGGACCAGTTGCTCGCGCTGCAGTTTCTCGAAGACGGCGTCGAGCACGCCGTTCTTCGACCAGCGGTTCATGCGGGTGTAAATGGTGTGCCAGTTGCCGAAGCGCTGGGGCAAGCCGCGCCATTTGCAGCCCTGCTCGGCGACATATAAAATCGCGTTTAAAACCGCCAGGTTCGACAGGCTCACGTTGCCCCGCTGGCGCGGCAAAACCGGCTCGATGCGGAGGTATTGCTGCTCGGTGATTTCCATACATCACCAGTATAGCAGCTTTTCCAGATTAGTGTTAACAAACCCTAGTAGTGGGTACCTCAGATCAAGCCGTTTTGCTTCCATCCGCTTAAGGCTGCCCGCAGTATAGAGAATCACCTGTCGCCAGTCTGGCGAGTGCAAATGCCGTTTCAGTACGGCAAAAGGATCTTTGTTCGCCGCTACCGCCTGTGCCGCGAAATACTCGCGGAACGTCTCGAGCGGAAACTTGTAGGTTTCGCGCTGCCGGTGCACAAAGCGTGCAGGTTTGAGGTGCTTGTTGAACCAGTCGCGGTCCCGCACACTTAGTAAATTCCGCTTTTGCAGGTCTTGCAGATCTTGAGGCCGGATCACTCCCGCGCCGCTCTCGAATGTCTTGAGCGCCAGCGGCCCCAGAATATTCGTGATTGCAGATTCATCAAGATCCTCCGGCCATTCCGATCCGTCCTTGTGGTCTCGATGCCAGCCGGCCAGAGCCTCCACACAGCGCCGGATGAGCTGCACCGGGTGGGTTGGGAACTCGCTGAGCCTCCCCTCCGCCTGATCGCTCACCGCACTCAAACACAAAAACGACAGCAGCAGGGGATTGCCGGCCACATCATCGGCCGCCTTTTCCTTGAGCGCCGCGCGGACCTTGTCCAAAGCGTCCCAGTGATTCTCCAACCCGTAGCTCGCGGCTAACGAGGCGCAGATGTTCTCGGCAAGCGACTCAACTTGAGCCGGCTGCAGCTTTGCCAGCTCGAAGGTTTCGAAGCCGACGAGCCGCTGATAAGCATGCGGCCGCGACGACAGAACGACCTGGTTGCTCGACGGCAGCCCTGACGCGAGTTCACGGACTTGGCGGAGGCCTTCTGGCTGCAGTTCGTCATAGCCGTCAAGGAGAATATGCGTCTGACCCGCCTTGATTAGCTCACAGACTCGGGCCCAGTGAGGCTTGATTTTCTCCCGCAGGTCATCGGGGATGCGCTCGAAGAGCCAACTGTTGTCTCGCTCATCGCGAACCCGCAACCGCTCGCGGCCCAGTTCGACAAGCAACGGGAACTTCGACTCTTCTTGATTCAGCTCGTAGGCGTACCGCCGGATTAGAATACTTTTCCCCTGGCCGGGTTCGCCCAGAATTGCAAGCCGCTGATGTTCTGCGAGTGCGTCGCGAACTGGTTGCGGAGGTGTCGGTCGCTTCCGCTCCGGCGGCCGCTCCTCTGAAGGACGCCTCTGGGAAGGACGCCCCTCGGAAGCTTCGTCTTCTCGATCGTCCCTTCGACTCTGCAGGTCCGAGACATACTGTTCGACGTAGATGTCTTCAAGCGGGACTGGTTCATCCGAGGTCACATCAATGCCCGGAATGTAAACGGTCTGCGTGTAATCCCGAAGTGCATCCCGATACTCGCGAAATTCATCCACGGACCAATAATTCTGACAGACCACTTCGCACCATGTTGCGAAATCCAATTCCAAATAAACAACGAATTCAAAGAACGTCTTGTCATCAACCGCCTAATCCGCCCCCGCCGCTCCCGCCGAACCAACACCAAAATCGACCGCGGCCCCGCCTCAACCGCCATGTAGCGGGCCAACTGCTCATCGGCCTGCTAGCTGCCATTCTGTTCTCTCTGGTAGGAATCACGAGCTTGTTTGGATGGGTTGGAGTTTTCAACCAAGCTAATTAGCCCATCTCAGGAAACTGCGCAATCAGCCGGGAGGGGGTGGGTGCGGCAGGGCAAGTTCTGAGTCAATCCATGGTTGATCCGGGAAATCTTCGATCACTTGGACCCGCCAGAAATGGGTATTAGCGTAATGGATCGACGCCTTGATTGGCCAGCACCCAATGAAAATCTCGGGGGAGTGATTCTTGGGCCACCACTTCATGAATCCTTCTGCATGAATCACCGGGTTCCCGTCGATCAAGAGTTCGAGTTTTGGCTCGCCGACGAGCGTCCAGCAAATCAGAAAGTGGTGCCAGCCAACTACGAAAGTGGCGTTATCTGGATACGTCCAGGATCGACCTTTTCCCGCCTCATCAGCGAGCCACAACCCCCACTCTGGATTGCGTGGAGGGTCCCACTCGCGAGGCCCTCTGCAGACAGCGAACACATTCTTGTACGTCGTCGGATTGGTGGCGTGAGCCAGTAGATAGCGATTGTTGACTAGGAGGCGGATTCCTTGATCGAAGGGGGGGAGATAGATCCATAAAGAGATCGCGGCCTCGGGCAGCCTGATTATCCTAGACGGCATTGCCCCAACCGAAGACGGGTCAGAATCCCGAATATGGCGAGGACTCTTGGGGAAAAAGACTTGGTCTTTAGGAGTGCTTGGCCTGCGTGATGAGACCCGCAGAACCAAAAAAGCAACGAGCGGGAGAACCACCAAGAATACCCATCGAGGCACTAGAACCGGACTCAACAAGAACGAGCGGGCAGTATCATTCGCAAAATAGGAGAGACAGGTCACTACTGCGGACGCAATTGCCGTCATTGCGGTGACCTTCTCTAGACGGGGTGCTTCCATCGCGCAACGTAAAACCCGAGTCTATCTTACTCGTGATTTGCTTTGTCGCCACCTACTGAGTGGTAGAATCGCGTCGTAGGCTGTTCACCCTCCACGCTCCTCCCCGCCGCCGTTACCGGGCTCGTCTCCAAAAGCCGAGGTGAAGAATGAAGGCCATCCTGTGTGTGGCGGTAGTACTCGCTATGTTTATGTGTGGGATTTCGGTGCTTGTCGGACCAGACCCCGGCTCCTTATCGAGAACACCCACAACGACAACAACCGTCGGTGGCAACGACAAGGTGAAGGGACTGGGCTCAAATTGGGTGCTAGTTCAACAGTCCGACCGTCACATGGAGGTCCTCTCCGAAATCGAGCGTCTTGGAGCCCAACGACGTTGATGCCGTCCTGCGCGTTTTGTCGTCCCGCACCGCCGAACTGGACACCGAGATCGCCGACATCCGCGCGTCCAGCTCCTACTCAGTCCGCGACAAACAAATCATCCTCCGCGTCCTAGAAAAAGAGCGCAACTGGGCCCGCGAATCCTACCTGGGCCTCGCCACCCTCGAATAGCGACCTGGCCCCTGCGCGCGTGAATCCGATGTGACTCCTGGCCCTCTCGAACAGTGAACCGACCCGCCCCACGCGGGCCAAGGGCAACCAGAAGGTAAAACGAGTGCCGGGCACACGTATCAGGAGCACATCGCTTGGCGCAGGACTCTGGACTTGGATTACACCGGCCGGGCACGACAACTCAACCGCCTGCATGCCACCTGGACTTGGATTACTCGCGCACAATCAATGATATGCGGGGAGCCGCCGGTGGCTGAATGCGCGCCTGGACTTGGATTCTCCCAAACCCGTGCGTCCCGCCCATAGGAATCAGCAACTTCCAAGTCCAACCCAGCCCAATTTGCAACCGAATTCTGCCCCACGCCCACTCCCCGCCCACCAGCACTCTAACCCATATAAATCACTGAAACGCAACCCCTAGACCCCACCGTCACCCACCACAACCCACCAAAACCCGCCCTACCCCGGTTTGCAACCGATTGTCTGTATGACTAAGGTTTGGTGGTGTAGGGGCGCAGCGTGCTGCGCCTGCCGTAGGGACCGGCTTTTCTGACGGTCCAAGCCTAACCTCCACTCCTAAACACGCAGGGACGCCGCATGCCGTGCCCGGGTTGGGTCCCCAGCGTTCGCAGCGCTACCAACGAATCACCCTACTAGTTGCCGGGGCCCTGCTCGGAGCGATCATCGGGCTCGTCGTTTGGCAGGCGCTCCAACCCCTCGAGCAGACTATCGCAGCACCTCTACGGCGATTCTCTTTCACGCCCGAAACGACCGCCTTCAACCCGGTGATCTCTCCCAACGGCAGGCATATCGCGTATGTCGCCAGCCGAAAACTCTGGGTTCAAGATCTCGATCGCGAGCACCCTCGATCATTTGAAAGCAACAACGTTGAGAACAGCCCGCCGTTTTGGTCACCTGATAGCAAGTTTATCGGGTTCATTACAAGGGGCTGGGAAGACATGAGGAAGGTCGCTGTCGAGGGCGGCGCGTCCATCAAGCTCTGCCAACTGCTTGGCCCCACCGATGGAGGCACATGGAGCCCAGACGGCTCTTCGATTGTTTTCGGCTCCGGCAACCCGAGCAGACTGTACGAAGTGCCGGCCCAAGGAGGGAGCCCAAAGCTTTTGTTGGATGAGCCGATGAATTTCCAGGTAGTCCCCCATTTCCTGCCGGGCGAAGGCGGGGGCCGCAGCGTTGTTTTCGCCCCGGGTCAACCCGAACAAATGGTGGTTCAAAACATCGACACCGGCAGCCGCGACGTGTTGACGACCGGGGCTCGAGCCGTGTATTCATCCACGGGGCATTTGGTCTATCAAGCCGGCGGCCGGAATGTGGACGGTCTCTGGGCTTTGCCGTTTTCTCCTGAGACTTTGAAAGCGGCCGGTGAGCCGTTTCCCATCAACGAGAACGGCTCGTCTCCCAGCGTGGCGCGCGACGAGACGTTGGCTTACCTGGAGGCCGGTGAGCCAGGTTTGCGGCAACTGATCTGGCGAGACAGGAGTGGCCGCAGGGTTGGGACGATTGGTTAACCACAGCCGGATATCAGACTCATGGTGCTTTCTCCCGATGGCAGCCGCGTGGCCGTCAGTGCTTGGGAGAACAAGAATCAGGATATTTGGGTCCATGAAGTTGCTGGCGGACTCAAGACGCGCCTGACGTTCCATGCCTCGTCGGACCAAAAGCCGGTTTGGTCGCCGAGTGGAGAATCGCTTGCTTTCGGCTCCTTGCGCAACCGTACCGGGGACATATTCACAAAAGCAGCGGATGGCACGGGTGAAGCGCAAGAACTTCTGAGTACGGCTGGCCTGGATTATCCATATGGCTGGTCGCGCGACGAGAAATACCTGCTCTACCACACAAATACTCCGGAGACAAGGAGCGACATTTGGTATCTGCAACCCAAAGAGGGCGGGGGCGGATATGAGACCACCCCGCTCTTGAAGACCACCGCCAATGAACAATCGGCGAGCCTTTCGCCGGATGGCCGGTTCGTCGCCTACGAGTCGAACGAGTCCGGCAGAAGTGAAATCTATGTGCGGTCGTTTCCCGATGGTGGCGGCAAGCGGCAGGTGTCGACCGGAGCCAAGCGGCATGTAACAACCGCAGCTAATCGTCTGGTCCGTTGGCGTGGCGACGGCAAGGAACTCTTCTACCGCGACGGCAATACCCTGGTGGCCGTTTCGGTCACGACGACTCCGGGCTTTTCGGTGGGTGGCGCGGAGCGGCTTTTTGACCTTCCTTCGCCTTTTTTTGATGTCTCCGCTGACGGGCAGCGATTCGTCGTCGTCGAAACCCTCAAGCAGCGCGGTCCGCCCACCATCAGGGTGGTTCAAAACTGGTACGAAGAGTTCCGCGACCAGCACGCAGACAAGTGAGCAACGTAGACAAGTGAGCACGCGGAAAAATGGATAGGTGATCACGTGCACACCGGGCCCAGCGTCCCGTCAGGGACGAACCAGCAATAGCCCACGGCTTCAGCCGTGGGTGACCGCACCCATGAGGAAAAGCCCTGGAAAGGGCGAGACACCCCTGCCGCACAACCTCGCCGACCTGCTGATTCACGTCATCTTTTCGACAAAAGATCGGCGGTCGTCGTATGGGCCTGTGGTTCTAAAGCCCAAGACTCGAGCGATCAGTCACGTAAGAACAAAAAAATCTTACACTCCCTCGTTTCAAGCACTTACGTCCACCCACCGGCACCAAACGAACCGAAAAACCGAACCCCGCCTGCTACAATGCGAACAGAAGTCGGGGGCCAGTGCAACAGGAGACAACAAAACGTGGGGACACGCGGCGTGGCGCACACTTCCAGCGTGCCGAGTCGCCATCCGCTCAGCGTCCAAAGCTGTTCGACTTTTTGAGTGGCGACATATCTTTGCCCGAGTCTGCTGGAAACCTCTGTCAGCGCCAGATCAGCGAATCAGTCAGGGCAAGAAAGTACAAGAATTCCGGCAGAAAGCACATTTTGTCATGGAGTCTGACGCTCGACCAAGGGGTACCATTACCACAAGTCATTGAAAACAAAAACACTATAGGAATGAACAAAACGCGAGAGGCCCGAAACCACGGGAAATGGCCTCAAAACCTGGCATATCATGGCATTTCCTGATATTTTGTAACGAAAATTTATACCACCAACCGGCAACCTCTTTTGTTTCAACGACTTTTTGACGAGCTGAACAGGCAGCAAACAGAGGCCTCTGACGTACCGCTAACCGCGCAGTATAGGCCGTCTCGGTAAGAAATGCCGAAACTCCAGGCCCGCGGCTTCAGCCGCGCGTGACGGTAGCCATGAGCTACGGTTGCCGCGACCCTGACGGGTCGCCCGCAGGCCGTTGGGCCGCGAGTGTCGCCCTAGATAGCTCGCGGGTGGGAACCTAAGACTTTCCAGGCCCACCCGCCTCGCCGATACAAGTCGCCGATGCAATAAGATACCTCTTATGACAAAGCCTGTCGGTGCCGCCCTCGCAGCGGCCCTCTCTCTTCTCGGCTGTGGCTCCTCTGATACCACTTCCCCGCCCGCCACGAAAATCGAAATGGTCGAAGAAACAATCCACGGCGTGAGGGTCGCCGACCCCTATCGCTGGCTCGAAGACCAATCCAGCCCCGCAACCAAAGAGTGGGTCGCCGAACAAACCGCCTACGCCCGGGGCATTCTCGATCCGCTCCCGACGCGCGAAAAGCTTCGTAGCCGCCTGGGCGAGGTTCTGAGCACCGGCTCGGTTACGCCTCCCGAAGTCGCTGCGGGACGCTACTTCTACGCCAAGAAAGAGGGCGACCAGAATCAGGCCATCGTTTACCTGCGCGAGGGCCTCGATGGCGCGGACAAGGTCCTAATCGATCCCAATCAGGGCGGGCCCGCCGACGGGACCGGCGAAGGAAGCACCGACGTCACGGTCACGATCGACTGGTTTGTCCCCTCCAAAGACGGCAAGCTCCTCGCCTACGGCAGCTCGGTCGGTGGCACCGAGACCAGTACGCTCTATCTGCTCGACGTAGACACGGGAGAGACGCTCGAAGATTCCATCCCCAAGGTGCGTTCCGCCAATCCGCAGTGGCTCAAGGACGGTTCGGGATTCTACTACTCCCGGCCCCGCGACGTCGAAACGATCGGGCCCGGCGAAGAGGTCTACGATCGCCGCATATTTTTTCACAAGCTCGGCGCGGCGTTCAAAGACGACCAGCTCGTCTTTGGCGAGGGATTGGGGGGCGAAGGACTTGAGAAGGAAGAAATGCCCGACGCGCACCTTTCGCCTGAAGAGCGTTACTTGCTGATCGACGTCTTCATTGGCTGGGGCCGCAATCGTCTCTATGTCCGCGATCTGCGCCGCGACAAACTCATCACCATCGCCGAGGACGGAGAGAACGCCTACACCGGCGAGATCATCGGCGACACGCTCTACTTGCTGACCAATTGGAAGGCATCGCGCTACCAAATTTTCGCGATTGATTTGCGGAAACCCGAGCGCGAGAATTGGCGCCGCATCGTCCCGGAAGGCAAGGCGGTGATCGAAGCGCTGACCGTTGTAGGAGGCAAGCTGTTCACCGCCGGCATAACGGACGCTCACTCGGAGCTGGCCGCCTACTCGCTCGATGGGAAGAACAAGCAGGTCATTCCGCTGCCTGAAATCGGAACCGCCACCCTCCTAACCGGCGAAACCGAGGGCGACGAAGTGTTCTTCGAGTTCTCGTCTTTCACCACCCCGGCTGCCATTTATCGCATCGATGTCAATGCCGACCTGAGTCAGCCGGACGCGCTGTCGGTGTGGAACAGTCTCAAAGCGGCGGTCGATCCAAGCGCGTTCGAATCGAAGCAGGTATTCTATCCTTCCAAGGACGGCACGATCGTTCCGATGTACATCATCCATAAGAAGGGCATCGCGGCAGACGGCACTGCGCCGGGACTGCTCTACGGATATGGCGGATTCAACATCAGCCTCACGCCGTATTTCCGCGGATACTTTTTCCCGTGGCTTGAAAGCGGCGGAGTCTTGGCGATCGCCAATATGAGGGGCGGCAGCGAATACGGCGAGGCCTGGCATCGCGCCGGGATGCTCGATAAGAAGCAGAATGTGTTCGACGACTTTCTCTCGGCTGCCGAGTATTTAATCCAGAAAAAGTTCGTCGACCCCCAGCGATTCGCCATCCACGGACGCAGCAACGGCGGCCTGCTGATGGGCGCGGCGATGACCCAGCGCCCCGACCTGTTTCAAGTCGTCATCTGCGGAGTGCCGCTGCTCGACATGATCCGCTATCAGCGCTTTCGCATGGCGCGGCTTTGGATTTCCGAATATGGCTCGTCGGAAAACGAGGAAGACTTCCAGTGGATCCACGCCTACTCGCCCTACCATCGCGTCAAGGACGGCGAGTCCTATCCCGCGACGATCATCTATACCGCGGATGCCGACTCGCGGGTCGACCCGATGCACGCTCTGAAGATGGTCGCTCGTCTCCAGGCGGCGAGCGCTTCGGACGCGCCGATCGTCCTGCGGTACGACACCGAGGCGGGCCACGGCGGCGGCAAACCGCTGTCGAAGGTCGTCGATGAGTGGGTCGACATCTGGAGCTTCGCTTTCGATCAGTTGGGAATTGAATACTGATTCAGAGACCTGAACGCAAGTGACGGGCCAAGTCATCTACTCCAGCGCATGTTGTAAGGGGAGGAAGATATCTCCGTGGAGAGTCTGCTGAGACCTGAGAACTTAATGAGGTTGACTAGTTACGCGGGCGAGTCCTGAATCGTCGCGAAAGGTTGACAATTCCCTGGAAGATGTATACTTGATGGTCGTGAACCCCAGGGTCCTGAAGCGATCGTTCATTCTGCTCGCGACGATACTGACGCTCGCGGCCTGCCAGGACGACCCGCCGCCCGATGATCCGCCCCCGCCCGAACCCGAGCCGCCAAGGGTAGAGGCAACGATCGAGGAGTACGCGGTCAAGGGCGACGACTGCGACGAGGTCCGCAGCGCGCTCTTTCCTGTAGCGGGAAGCCACCCCGGCAAGACTATTTGCGAACCCGAGATTCCGGCTTTCGGCTTCTCTGCGGGGGCGGATGCGGCCGGCAACTGCGTGCTCACTCTGGGCAATGTGGACACAAGCTACACCATCAGAATTCGGCTGCCGAAGTGGGATGCGCCCGAAGATGCGGACACCCGCTGCTTCGACAAGTTCATCGAAGATCTCCGGCGCCACGAAAACGCCCACGCCGACGTTTGCCGCGAGAACATGCCCAAGAAACTCGATGCCGCCAAGGCGGCCATCGACGGCTTGGAAGTTCGTTTGGAAGGCCCCTGCGAGGTCCAAGACGGCCAAGTCAACCTTTCCGAAGCACAGGGGAAGCAACTGGACGAGGCTGTGGCCGCTGCGCTCGGCGCTGCCCAGCCCTACAAGGACGCCTCCGAAGCTTCCGACAATGCTCAGGACGCGGTCGATAAAGACGATTCGCTGAAGGCCGTGCTCAACTGCGACTGCCCAAAGGGCGAGTAGGCCCGATCGTCAGGACGCTACCGGGCCCAATAATCGTCAGGCTTGTCGAGCGCCACATAATCGGCAACGTTTTCCGGTGTGATGAAGTCGAGGCGGATGGGCTGATTCTTCGGCACTTCCCCGCCTTGGAAAATCTTGATCAGCGAGTCAACGCACCTCTCGCCGTGGATGCGCGGTGGATGCTGAATCGAGAACTTCCCGATTCCTTCGTGAATCAGTTTGAGACCGCCGTTGTAACCGTCTGTCCAAGTTAGAAACGGCTTGCCCGCTCGCATCATCTCATCGGTGATGCCTCCGTCACGCAATGCCTGCACTCCGCCAACAGCCATCTCGCCGCCATCGAAGTGAATGCCGTCGAGATCCGGATTGGCGGCCAGCACGTTCTCGGTCACGCGTTGGCCACTAGCGCGGGACCAGTCTCCGGCCTGCCGAATAACCTGGACACCCGTCTGTTTGGCAAGCACCTGGTCATAGCCGAGATTCCGCTCGACCGCTGGACCGGCTCCCGGCAAGCCTTCGATGATCGCGATCTTCCCTTCCCCGCCGATCAGCTCGATCAGCTTTTCCAGTGCCGTCCCGGCAATCCAAGTGTGATCGGTGGAGACGAAGCTGGTGAAGCGGTCCGTCGACACTTTGCGGTCCACAATCAGGGTCGGGATTCCTTGTTGTGCGCACTCCTCGATCGCTGTGTTCGCAACGTGCGTGTTGGCTGCTCCGATGATCAGCCCGTCAACTCCTTTAGCCAGCAGGTCCTCTAGGTCGGCTACCTGCTTGGCGGGGGAGTCGTTGGCGTCGGTGATCAATAGATCGACGTTGTCATACGCGGCCACGCTTTGCTCGATGGACTCGCGCAGGGCGGTGCGCCAGGTGTTGCTCTCGGAGGCATTGCTGAAGCCGATGACCCAGCGCCGGCTGGCGAAGTCTCCGGGCGTCCCGCTCTCACGTGGACGGTTCGGGGTTGAGCACGCGGCGATCAAGAAGGAACTTCCGATCGTTGCTAGAAAACCCCTGCGGTCCGTCTGGACGTGATGGAGACTCGACGGCCGGCAAGAGCGTGGACTTCCGTCCACGCCTCTGTCCGGCCATTTACAATCTTTTGGCATCGCTCGGCTACGCTTGCTTCTTTTTGTAGAGGGTGATGGCGGCGAGGATGATCAAACCCTTCGCTAGGCCCTGCATATACGGGGAGACGTTGAGCAGATTGAGCAGATTGTTGATCATGGTGATGATCAGCGTGCCCAGCAGGCTCCCCCACATTGTACCGACGCCGCCGAACAGACTCGTGCCGCCGATGACGACCGCTGCGATCGCGTCTAGTTCCAAGCCACGCCCGGCCCAGGGGTCTCCGACCGTAACGCGGGCGCTGAAAATAATGCCTCCCAGCGCTGCCAGCATGCCGCTGATGGCGTAGGTGATCAACTTGACGCGGTTCACCGAAATGCCCGAGAGCCGCGAGGCCTCCTCGTTGCCCCCTACCGCGTAGACCTCGCGCCCATAAGGCGTGTGGCGCAAAACGAACGCGCCGAGCAGGAAAACCGCCAGCATGATCAAGACCGGCACCGGGACAGGGCCAACGTAGCCGGCTCCGACCCAGGCGTAGGCCCCCTGAATCCCGCCGATCGGTTTCCCGCCGGATATTGTCAAAGCGGCGCCGCTGGCAATCGCCATCATGGCCAGCGTCACAATGAACGGTGCCGCGCCCCGCCAGATGATCATGAAGGCGTTCAGCGCGCCAATCAATGCGCCGAATCCGAGGGTCGCCAAGAAGACAACCGGAAGTGGCAGCCCCTGCCCGCCGCCAAACAACATCGCCGCAGCCACGCTGGTCAGGCTGAGCACCATGCCGACCGAGAGATCAATTCCGGCGGTCAGGATGACGAACGTCATTCCGACCGTGACGACACCGAGCATGGCCGACTGCCGCGCCACGTTCGTTACATTTCGCTGAGTCGCAAAGGTCGGCGACAGCATGCTCCCGACGATCGCGATCAGCAGGAAAGCAACGATCGCACCAGCCCCGGGACCAAGCCGCAGCAGCAGTTGAGCTACGCCGGTGACGGGTTTCGGTTTCAGTACCATGGCCGATGCAACGGACGGGGAGGCGCCATCCGATAGCGCCTAATTATAGATGCCCGATCGATACCGATGACCGGCGCCACCAACGCCGACCGGACCCGTACCCTTTCGGCGCCATTCGATAAAGCATTTTTCAGGCGGGGAGAGGAAATATTTGAGCTGTGTGTAACCTCGGCGGGATAGGTGCGCCTTGTCAATTGTAATCCCCGTAGGCGGCGGGCGCGACTCACCCCAACTCCCCGATTCGCGCCTGCCTATTACGCTTCCCTGAATTCACACAACCCCGCACAACCGCATTGGCGACAAGGAAGCCAGGGCTGGTTGCCGTGGCGTGAACCTCCAGGTTTGCCGCGCCTCGATTCGTCGAGGCGTAAGCTGCCAAGCATTCTATGGGCGCCCTCATTGGATAAGGCCGGATGCCACGCCCGGGCGCCAAACAAACCGACGAATCGGTTCGCGGCAAGCGTGGACGCTCACGCCAACGTCGGCTGCCACGTTCTGTCAGTCCAGACCGGCAATCCGGTTACTATCGGAAGGCAGGCAGCCCGCTCTAGCCCGCCTCACTCATACCGCAGAGTCTCGACCGGCACGACGCGCGTGGCTGTACTAGATGGGTAGATCGTCGTGAGATAGCTCACGGCCAGAGCCGCAACCGCGATCCCCAGGGCGTCCCAAGGGCGTGCGGCGAACGGAACGTGACTGAGACCGTAGATCTCAGCGTCGAGCGGGATCAGCTGATAAGCGTCGGCCGCCCAGCAAAGCAGGTGCCCGGCCGCCAGACCGATCGACGTCCCGACCGAGCCAATCATCAGTCCCTGAAAGACGAAGATCTTGCGGATCTGCGAGCGCCGCGCCCCCATCGAAATCAGAATCGCGATGTCTCGGGTTTTCTCCATCACCATCATGACGAGGGCGGTCAGGATATTGAGAGCCGCCACCAGCATGATCAGCCCGATCGTGATCGTCGTCACGAGCTTTTCGACCTTGAGGGCGTTGAAGATGTCGCGGTTCCGCTCCATCCAGTTTGTGGTGGCGTAGGCTGTGCCGGCAATCTCCTCAATTTCGTTGCCGACCGGCTCGGCAAGGTTGAGGTCGTCGAGTCGAAACTCGATGGCATTGATGACGTTGTCAAGAGAGAGAGATTGCTGCGTCGGTTTCAGAGCAGCGAGAGCCCATTGGTGATCATATTGGTAGTATCCGGACTTGAAAATCCCGGCCACGCGGAACCGTTTGTAGCCGGGGACCAGCCCAAACGGGGTCATCTCCCCTTGCGGGCTAACGACCGTCACAACCGAGTTCATCCGCGCCCCAATACTCTGGGCCAACCCAAAGCCAAGAATGATTCCCGGGTTTCCCTCGGCGCTTTCGAGGCCCTCCACCGACCCCTCGGCTAGATCTCTGAGAAGGTCACCCACTTCAAGCTCGGACTTGGGATCGACTCCTTTGAGAACACAGCCCCTCCCTCGAAGCGGTCCGGTGATCATCACCTCACCATAGAGTGCGGGGGCGACGGCCTCGACATGCTCTACGCCGTCGAACCGATCGACGAACGGGCGCCAGTCCTCGATTCCAAAACCGCGTTCCTTCTCAAGAAGACTGACGTGAGCGGTCGCGCCTAACAGATGGCGCTGGAGGTCCTCCTGCACGCCGTTGTTGATCGCCATGGCCACGACAAGTGCCGCGACTCCTGTAGAGACACCTGCAACCGCGATCAAGGTGACAATCGAGAGAAATCTTTGTTTGCGCTTTGCCCGGAGGTAGCGTTTTCCGACGAAAAGCTCAAAGGACACCGGGGCTAGTCCTCGATAGATGCCAGACGCTGATTGATGCCGATCTCACCCTCGGGACGCAAAAGGGGGAACAGAATGACGTCGCGAATCGAAGGCGAATTGGTGAGGATCATCGTGAGGCGGTCAATGCCGATCCCCTCTCCGCCGGTGGGGGGCATGCCGTAGCACAGCGCGCGAACATAGTCCTCGTCCATCTTGTGAGCTTCGGCATCGCCGGCCCGCTCCTCGACCTGCGCAAGGAAGCGGCGGCGCTGTTCTTGGGGGTCGTTCAACTCGGAGTAGGCGTTAGCAATCTCCATGCCCGCGGCGTAAATCTCAAAGCGTTCGACCCAATTGGGATCATCCGGCTTGTTCTTCGAGAGCGGCGAGGCTTCGACCGGATAGTCATAGACAAGCGTTGGCTGGACGAGCTGGGGTTCGCAGATGTGCTCGAAGACCGCCAACAGGATTTGACCGGCCGAGTCGCCGCCTGAAACTTGAATCGGAGCCTCCGCCGAGCGGTTCAGGGCTTCGACCATTTCAATGACGCGCTGCTGCTCGGACAAGTCATCGACGGCCGGACGAGTCGCCGCATCAGGCCAGAACTCGACGATCGCCTCCTTCATCGAGATACAGTGCAAATTGCCAAAATCGATGGTCTGCCCATCATATTCGACCTCGGTTTTGCCGTCATTGACAGCCGCGGCAGCGGTTCGAAGCAACTCTGTGCTCAATTCCATCAGGTCGCGATAATCGGCGTAGGCCTGATAAAACTCGAGCATCGTAAACTCGGGGTTGTGATGGCTCGAAATACCCTCATTGCGGAAGTTGCGGTTGATTTCGTAGACACGGTCGAGTCCGCCCACGATCAATCGTTTCAGATACAGCTCGGGAGCGATCCTCAGCGATAAATCAATGTCCAGCGCATTGTGATGGGTCTGGAAGGGCCGGGCCAGTGCGCCTCCGTGGATCTGCTGCATCATGGGAGTTTCGACTTCGAGAAAACCGCGGCTGTCAAGGGCTCCACGTAGCGCTGAAATCATCTTGCCCCGCTGGACGAAGACGCGCCGGACATCAGCATTGGTGATCAGGTCGAGATAACGCTGGCGATAGCGGATTTCGACATCCTGCAGACCATGAAATTTTTCCGGCATCGGCAATAGCGCCTTCGCCAGAAATTCCAGTTTTTCCGCTCGCACCGTCAGCTCACCGGTTCTGGTGCGGAACAGGTGGCCGTGAGCGCCAATGAAATCGCCTGCATCCAGCTTCTTATACAGCTCGAACGCGTCCTCCCCGACGGCGTCGCAGCGGACGTAAAGCTGCATCTGCTCGCCGTCTTGCTGTACGTGGCAAAAGCCGGCCTTGCCTTGCCGGCGGACCGTCATCAAACGGCCGCAGACACTCACTTGGGGCTTGTCTGCTTCGAGCTGCTGAGTGTCTTTGGATTCGTAACGTTCGCGAATCTGGCCAAGGGTGTGCGTGAAGGCGAACTTACGCGGATAGCTCTCGAATCCGAGACTCTCGATCTCCGGGATCTTGCGATACCGCTGCTCGAATAATTGATCTTCCAACGACAAAGGGGTTGCTCCAGGGTGAGGCAGTGGTAGGAGGTTCGTCCTTCATTATAGGTCCCCATAGGTCCCCTGAAAATGAGGCCCGAAAAGACTCAGGCAAAGGGCGAAAAGTTCCAAAAGCCGGAACAGAACCCCAGGCGCAAGCCTGGGGTCAAACCCGCCAACTGCAACAATCTCTCAAGTCAAAGGCACGAAGTCTGTTCTGCTCGGTTCCGCCTACGAGCGAGCACGCATCAAATAGAGCACCCGCTCGGTCCCGGCGATCTTCTCAGTGCGTTCCAGCGAGAAACATTGTTCGAACGCCCGCTCGAAGCCTTGTTGCGTGTATTCGTCAAAAATATCGACCCGAGAAGCCAGTAATCGTTGGACCTGAGAATCCTGTTTCGGGACAAATTCGATGATCAGAGCGCGGCACAGCTGGGCAAAGAATTTTGCCGCGTCCAACAACGGTACATTGTTAGCAATCACGAGATGGTGGATCAAAGCCAGGGCCATGGCCAGATCCGTTGGCCCTCGTTCGATCAGGGAATCTCGCTCCTGGCTGGCCCAACCCAAGCTCGGGCTGGGATTGGCCAAATCGATCAAGAGAGGCATGACCTGCGTGCGGCCAGTTCTTCGGCATTCGAGGTAATTGGCTTCGACCGAAGCCGGATCAAAGTCCATTGACAACGTAGGTTTTCCCTGGTCAGCAGCCAGCCGGCTGAATAGGCCGACGTTCGCGCCCAGGTCCCACACCTCCGCAGCGCCGGACTGCCCGAGAAGCTCCGAAACAAGCTCCTTCTTCCGGTCAAACGCTGGCTCGGTGTAGTTCGTCTCCGAGTAGTATTGGGCCCAGTCTCCTTTGGGACGCCAATTGAGTGCTTCGGTAGCGGACTCTAGACTATCCATCAGGCCCTGGTAACCCAAACGAGTGACCTTCGTTTCCGACCGAGCGACTTTGGCTCCCGCATGCTTGGACTGGCTCCGCGCGTGCAGATGAATGTGGATCAGCAGTGAACCTTTGAGATAGGTGCGAGCGGGCAACAACGCACTGGCGAGGTCGACCGGGATACCGTCGATGTGGTGCTTCAACAGTGAAGCGAGACGGAAATCTCGATAGGCGATCAATGCCAACGGGCCAAGAAAGTGCTGGCAATATTGCCGGTAGGCAACCCATGGCTGGCCTTCTTCATAGCGTTCGAAAGAAAGCGTATCGATCAACGTAGGCCGGCCTTCGACAAACTGAATGTTGTAGGCACTGCTGTCCTTCAAAGCTAGGCCGTGCCCGAACGCCAGTTTTTGAATCTGGATCGTCGCCAGTGCCGCATCTTTCAGTTGACTAAAACACCATTCGTACGGATAGGAGACAAACGGCACTCGGTTCGGCTGCAAGACTTGATAGGCGCCCGGTGCCGCCGCATGAAGAAGCTCTACCTCTTTGTGCCGGATGAGCCAGCCCTTTGCAACCAGCTTGTCGTAGAGGCCCGACTGCATGAGTCGGTCATAGTTCCCTCCGTAGCTGCCGTTGACTTGACGGTACAAGACGCCATCACGCTCGAAGACGAAGCCGCTCGGATCCCGGAACGAACCGCCAATTCTACGACCGTGCAAGGGCCCACTGGGATCGAGGTTTTCGGTGCGCGCCATGACAATTACAGCCGAGAACGGGCTCTCTAAGCCCAACAGCCCGCCACGAAGGCCTCAGCTGCAGCACCGCGACTTATCGGGAACCACACCAATAGAGCCGGGGACCAATGCTGGCTCACCGCTGATTCGTATCGGCCGGAAGGACAAATGGGGTCGCTGGATGCCCCCCTCGAGATCAATTTCAAGAAACCGCAGAGGAGTCGTCACCAGAGGATTCAGAATCTGGCGAGGAGTCCTTCCGAAAAAAAGCCTTGATGTTCCCCCAAAAACGCTTCACGGCAAACACGCCGCCCAGCAATCCGGCGACAAGCACTTGAAGTAGAAAGCTGCCGGACCCAGGATCGAGGTAGGCGGCGAGAGGCCGCGGAAGGCTGAGAACCAAGAGCGCTAATAAAAGTGCCCATCTCGCAACGCTTGTCGAGTCGTTCATAGGCCAACCTTCAAATTGGTACCGTTACCTTCTGATGATACACGCTTCTCCATTGAGATCACAGCTAAGACGCGCCAATAAGCGGAAGGTCGCCGGCGCCGGCGAGTGGCAAACCTTTACATGAACGCTTTGATAATCTGGGCCTGGATTTCCTGGAGATTCTGCTGCACTTGCTGGACCTCGGTGATCTTCTGCTCCAGCTTCTCCATCAAAAAGCGCCGCTCCAGCCCGTTCTCAATGACCAGCTTAAGCTCGTTGTTACCTGAATTATGCACAGATTCGGCGTAGCCATCGTCGATGGAGTTGTGGCGATAGCGGCACTCGTGTCAACTCAGTGATTTCGCAAGTCGTCTTTTCTGCTGTTTCCCTCCCCGTTTGAGCCGCCTCCTGATCCCGGCAGGGCAAAAGCGGGCTGGCAAGCGGCGTGTTCCCAGTACGTTGCGGCGAGTGCATGAAATTTTATGCATGGAGTGCCCCTCAGCTCAGCGCACCCTCCACCACCGGCGCCAAGCTCGATCCCGGCGGCCCCATCGCCCGCAGCCGTCGCATCAGCCGTTCAAACAGGCCCTTTTCCTGATAATGATCGCTGTAGCTGACACCCGTTCTGCCGGCGTGCCGCCAGATCTTGGCCGCCACGAACAGAAAACGCAGCCGCGCCGTCGCCAGGGTGGTCTGCCGCAGCGTCTCCACGCTGGCCTGGGCTTCGCGGTTGAACAGCAGCAGCCAGCAGTTGAGATTGTAGGCCAGCATGGCCAACTGAAAGTGATTGCGGTTCATGTCAAAGCGGCGCGAGGGATGGGCCGCCAGCCCGGCGTCGTTGTTGGCCTCCTTGATCAGGTTCTCGGCTCCGGCGCGCTGATTGTAAAACCACACCACCGCCGCAATCGGCTCGGCCAGATTGGTGACAAACACGCGGTAGGTGTAAGCGCTGGTGGCGAACAACTGGTATTGCTCGGCCGCGCCGGCCTTGGGCTCGTTTTCGTAACGCAGCGCCAGGAAACGGCAGGCCCGCGCCCAGCCTTGCGGTTGGTAGAGGAATTCGCATTCCGCGTCCGCGTCGGAGCGGGGGGAGGGTTTCCATTCTGCTTGCTGCAAGCGCTCGACCAGGCGCCGCGTTTTGCGCGCCACGATGACGAACTGACAAGCCGCCTTTTCATAGGCCTCCACCGCCTCCCAGCAATAAAAGCCGGAATCGGCCCGCGCCAGGATTTTCTTCACGCCGCCCGGCAAAGTCCGGAAAGCGCTCTCGAGGTGGGCGGCGATCTGTCGGCCCGTGGGCCGGTCGCCGTTGCGCAACCCGCCCATCAGGTATTCGCGCGTCTCGGCCAGGAAGGTCAGTATCGGCTGGTAGCTGCGCTTGCCCTTGTTCTTGGGGTTGTAGCTCTTGCGCCCGCCCATCTGGCGGCCGTAGAGGGTATGCACGGTGGTGTCGGTGTCCAGCGTCACCGTCTCCAACTTCACGTGGGCCGCGGCCCAGACTCGTTCCCGCAGCTGGCGCTGAATGGAAAGGATCTGCTTCGCCACGTTGAGGTGCAGCGAGGCCAGAAAGCGCCACAGCGTGGACTGCGGCGGCAGACGCGTCACTTGCAAGATGCCGGTCAGGATGGGGTCGCGAGCGATGAAGCGGAGTTGGTTGAGCCGCGCAAAGCCGACATAGAGGCCGAGCACGAGGGCCAGCACGAACTGGTAGGGGCTCATGGCTCGGGTGATCCGTTTGGTCGTGAGGGTTTCTTCCAGCAGCGCTTGGAAGCCGAGTTTTTCGAGCAGGGTGGCGACGGGCAGCAAGCCGCCGTAGGGAGTCAGATTCTTGCCACGGAAGTGATAGGGCGTGGCAGCCCCGATTTTATTGGGCCGCGGGGCCCTCGCGCCGGGGCCTGTCGCCGCCGAGTGATAATGTCCTAAACGTGCCAAGTAGAAATGTCCTATTGACAAGGTCAGCCTGGAGGGGTGAGCAAGCAAGGACAACTACTAATGACACAACGAGAGCGCGACCGGCTGGTGGCGCTGCGCAAAGCAGACAAAAAACTCATCACGCAAAAGCAGGCCGCCCAGCAGACGGGCCTCAGCGAACGGCATCTGAGGCGGCTGCTGGCGAAGCTTCGCAGCGAAGGCGCCCAGGCCGTGGTCCATGCCGCGCGGGGCCGCGCGTCCAACCGCAAGCTCAGCGCCAAGGCGGAAAAACAAGCCGTGGCAATCCTCTCCCAACCCGTCTACGCCGGCTTTGGCCCGACTCTGGCGGCGGAGTATCTCGAGCAGCGCCACGGCGTCCAAGTCGGCCGCGAAACGCTGCGGGGCTGGATGGCCGCCGCGGGCCTGTGGAAGCCCCGCCGCCGCAAGTCAGGACGCCCGCATCCGTGGCGGCCCCGCCGCAGTTGCCGCTGCGAGCTGGTGCAATGGGACACCTCCGAGCACGACTGGCTGGAGAGACGCGGGGAGAAGCTGTACCTGATCGGCATGATCGACGACGCCAGCAGCGAGTTGCTGGCGCGCTTCGTCCGGCACGACTCGGGCGAAGAGAATCGCCGTTTGCTGAAGACGTATCTGGAACAAAACGGCCGACCCGTAGCCTTCTACACCGACCGCGCCAGCCTGTTTGTCAACACGCCCAAAAACAGCGCCGGCGAGGACCCCAAGCTCTGGCCTCCCACGCAGATCGGGCGGGCGCTCCAGGAGCTGGACATCGAATCGATCACGGCCTATTCGCCGCAGGCCAAAGGCCGCGTCGAGCGCAGCTTTGGCACCGCCCAGGACCGCCTGGTGAAGGGTCTGCGGGTGGCCGGGGCCACGACGATCGAACAGGCCAACGCCTACCTGGAAAGCGAGTTTCTGCCCTGGTGGAACGCCACGTTGCGGGTGCAGCCGGCTCCCCCCGACGAGGCGCATCGCGAGCTAGGTCCCGAGCACGATCTGGACTCGGCGCTGAGCCAGGTCGAGACGCGGCGGGTCGCCAACGACTACACGATTCGCTTCCGGGGAAAGAGCTATCAAATCGACCGCAAGGCGATTGTGCCGGGTCTGCAAAACAGCCGAGTGCGGGTGGAGAGACGCCTGGACGGCGTCCTGGCCGCGCGCTGCGGCAAGCACGAACTGGCGCTGAAGCGCTGCGGCGCGCAGCCCCAATCGGAGCGCCCGCAGCCCAAGAGCGCCCAGGCGGAACCCGCTGCGGCAGCGGCCGAGAAGGCTGGCGGCAAAGCTGCCGGCAAGCGAAGCAGCGACTGGATGAAGGACTTCGATCTGAAAGACAGCCCGCCTGTGTGGCAAGCGGCGCAGGCATCCGGCGCTCGGCGAGACGATACGCAGGACTAGGAGTCGCTGCCAAACCAAGACTCTATGCGGAGCGCCCATCGGGCCGATGCGCTGAGTTGGCAGTCGCTGCCAAACCAAGACGCTATGGGGAGCGCCGGGCAAACGGCGCCCGGCGATCGTCGCGTTGGCGAAGCCCAAGGCCTCCGCTCCGAAGCTTCACCAAAGCAATCTCTGTCACGAACAGAAAACCCTCTGACCGGGAGGCCAGAGGGTCGTCTGCTTCAGCCGATTGCTTGGGAGCCAGCTCCATCGCTTCGGCCTTGGGCATCAAGAGCAGGCGCGACCCTGCCCTCAACGCCAACCACTCTACCATCGCCTCTCCAGCCACCTGCCCCAAAGCGGACATTTCTACTTGGCAGCGACTAGGACATTTCTACTTGGCGTTGACACCTCGCGCCGGGGCCTTGTTTGACGGGCCTTCGGGAGCTATGCTGTTTTCGTTTGGTAACCATTTGGGTGACCTCCTTGGGGTTGACTGGCGAAGCTGAAATCTTTGCCAGCCTACCTTTTTACCCCATGTTTTCGGGGGTCCCCAAATGGTTCCTGGCGGCTCAGCCCTCACCAGGTGCACCGGCAGTGCATAATTCAGGTGGAATGAAGGAGGATTGGGGACGGAAGGTGTGAAAAAATCGGGGACTGCCACAAGCGGCTATTCCCCAAGTGCTTGTCTATCAGCGAAAGTATTGGCTGCGGCTGGCTGTCCCCAGCATTTTTTCACACCTTCCAGCTCTCCCCTTTGCTTCTTCGGCACCGTCAGATCAGAAACGAGACTGGAAATAGACACGGCCCCTAGCAGTCCGTGGCGGAAGTGGCTGCGGGCGAGCATGGGGGACTCGCACGAGCTTCCAAATCTCACCTTCGAAATCCAGCCTCACGTATCGAGAGCTAAGAACCGCCCCGTGCGCGCCGATGATTATGGAAGAGAGGCCGTAGGAACACAAGCCACTACGCCACTGTTACTAGCCGATGACACACAAAATCAGTGAAAGTTCTCTAGGCGTCCTGTTGGCCGTCCTCTTTCTCGCGGCGGCTGATCCCGCCGAGGCGGCTGACGGCGACCCCTCTCAGGCAATCGCGGATCTCCAGCTCGCGGTCAACTTCGCCTGGGTCGCCGCTGCGGCCGCCATGGTGTTCCTGATGCAAGCGGGCTTCATGTGCCTCGAATCCGGCATGGCGCGAGCGAAGAACTCGATCAACATTGTCGTCAAGAACATCGCTGACTTCGTTTTGGCCGTATCTTTCTTTTGGGTGGTCGGCTACGGACTGATGTTCGGCGAATCGTGGGCCGGTTTTGTGGGGACCTCCGATTTCCTGATTTCGACCGCCGATCCGTGGCAGGCCATGTTTTTCGTCTTCTAAGCCGTTTTCGTCGGCACGGCGGCCACGATCGTTTCGGGCGCGATCGTGGGGCGCACGAGGTTCTCGGCGTATCTCATGCTCTCGGTCTTCATCTCGTGTCTCATCTATCCGGTCGTGGGGCATGCCGCATGGGCCAGTCTCTTTCACGGAGACCAAAAGGGCTGGCTGGAAGCAATGGGATTCATCGACTTCGCCGGCTCGACCGTCGTTCACTCGGTCGGGGGCTGGGTCGCCCTTGCCGCGGTTATCGTCATCGGACCGCGCATGGGAAAATTCTCCGAGGACGGAACGCCGCGGCGCATCCAGCCCCACAACATGGTGCTGACCTATCTGGGAACTTTGATTTTGTTTTTCGGGTGGTTCGGGTTCAACGCCGGAAGCAACCTGACACCAGACCCGGCCATCGGCCCGATCATCATCAACACCGTCATCGCCGCATGCTTCGGTTGCATCGGATCATCCGCGCTGAGTTGGTGGCTCAGTCCCCTCAAACGGCCCGAACCGGAGATGATAGCCAACGGTCTGCTCGGCGGACTGGTTGGAATCACCGCTGGATGCGCCAGCGTCGGGACCGTGGGAGCGGCTTGCATCGGACTCATTGCGGGAAACGTCGTCTACTTCGCGACGAAATTCGTGGAAGAAGACCTGAGGCTGGACGACGTCGTGGGAGCCATCGCTGTTCACGGTTTCGCCGGCGCCTGGGGCACTCTCGCGGTCGGCCTTTTCATTACCCCGGAAAACCTGGGAGAAACTTCTCGCTGGATCCAGCTGGGGGTCCAGGCCCTGGGCGTCGCTGCGTGCTTTGTCTGGACCTTTGGCTGCGCTTACCTGTTTCTGAACACTCTCAATCGAATCACTCCGATTCGAGTCCCGCCCGAGGACGAAGAAATCGGGCTCAACATCGCCGAGCACGGCGCCTCATCGAGCGTACTCGACCTGGTGCACGCCATGCACCAGGCGACCACAAGTGGCGATTTCAGCGAAACGGCCAAGGTCGAAGTTGAGCACGGCACCGAAATCGGCGATCTCGCTCAAGGGTTTAACCTGTTCGTTCAGCGGATCTTTGTGTTGTCACCTTCTCCGCACGACGGTGTACTGCGTTAAGGTTGAACTCAGGTTGAACCATGTCGCAATCCAAACTCACTCGCCGCCAGGTTCTGGCCGCGCTTTCCGCCCTTCCGGCTCTATCCCAAACTCCCGGGCGCGCGCCGATCAAGACGCCGAAGTTTTCTTCCTACCCTTTCAGTCTTGGAGTGGCTTCCGGCGAACCCGCCCCGAACGGTTTCCTGCTGTGGACGCGCCTTGCGCCTGACCCGCTCAATGGCGGCGGCATGCCCGGCCGCGACGTGGCTGTCGAGTATCAGGTGGCCGAGGATGAGGGCATGAGCAAGGTCGTCGCCAAGGGCGAGACGGCCGCGAAACCGGAGCTGGCGCATTCGGTGCATGTGGAAATCGACGGCCTCCGCCCGAACCGCTGGTATTACTATCAGTTCAAGTCCGGAAGCGAGGTTTCGCCCGTTGGCCGCACCCGCACGCCCCCCGAACCCGGCCGCATGCTTGACCAACTGCGCTTCGCCTTCGCCTCCTGCCAGCACTATGAGACCGGTTACTACACCGCTTTCGAACACATGGCGAAGGAAGACCTCGACCTCATCGTTCACCTGGGCGATTACATCTACGAGGGGCCGGGCCGCGACGATCAGATACGCATGCACGTGGGAGGCGAGATCATCCGCATCGCCGACTAGCGCAACCGACTGGCGCAGTACAAGACCGACAAGGACCTCCAGGCCGCCCATCACCGCTGTCCCTGGATTGTGACATGGGATGATCACGAGGTCGACAACAACTACGCGGACAGCATCTCCGAGCATCTTGACGTCAGCGTCGACGAATTCCTCACGCGCCGCGCCCACGCCTACCAGGCCTACTACGAGCACATGCCGCTACGGCTCTCAGCGAAGCCGGCTGGGCACGATATGCAGCTCTATCGCCGTGTACCCTTCGGTCGCCTGCTCGACTTTCAAGTGCTGGACACGCGCCAGTTCCGCACCGACCAGCCATGCAGGGATACGAGCGGCCCCGAGTGTGACGCCGTTTTCGATCCGGCGGCCACGATTCTCGGCGACAAGCAGAGAAGTGGCTCTACGAGAAGCTCAGGACCTCGCCGTCGAGATGGAATTGCATTGCCCAGCAGGTGATGGTCGCCCGAGTCGACCGCAACGCTGACCCGGACGCCGAAAGCTATTCAATGGATAAGTGGAGCGCCTACCGCCCGATGCTCGACCGCTTCCTGCGGTTCCTAGACGAAGAGAAACCCTCCAAGCCGGTCGTGATTACTGGTGCCATCCATTCCAACTGGGTCTGCGACATCGAGGCCGATTACTCGAAGCCCGATTCGAACGTGGTGGGGACGGAGTTCATCGGTACCTCGATCAGCTCGAGCGGCGACGGTTCGCAGGCACTGGAGTACGCCGAGGCGATGAAACGCGACAACACCAGCGTGAAGTTTTTCAACCGCGAGCGGGGCTATGTCAGTTGCACGGTTACCCCCGAGCGCTGGCAGGCCGACTACCAAGTGGTCGAGCACGTCACCCGACCCGGCGCCCCGCTTGTGACGCGCGCTTCCTTCGAAGTCGAAGACGGCAGGCCGGGGGCCGTGCAGCTTTGAAATATTGTGGCCCAAGCACTCGTGCTTGGCGCGTCGAGACTCATCTCGACGCTTGGTCCGCCGAACGCCCCCCGGTGACCTGGCGCCGCTGAACGTGAGACCGCCAGGGACAGTTACAAGCGGCCGCAAGAGCCGACACGAGTGCCGGCTCGGCAAGGTAAGAGCTTGCGCCACGTCGGCCCGTGCAGCCTGGGAATCGGCTAGACGTTTCCCGTCTTCATCTGCTCGGCCAGGTAATCGCTGGCGCGCCAGGCCATCGCCAAGATGGTGAGGGTCGGGTTTTTTTCGGTCGCGGTGGGGAAGGCGCTGCCGTCCACGACGAACATATTCTTCACTTCGTGCAATTGGCAAAAGCCGTTGAGTGCGGAGCGCTTGGGGTCGTCTCCCATTCGGCAGGTTCCATGTTCGTGGATGGCGCTGCCGAATCCGTCGATCTCGCCGCGCTTGTAGGGAAGCACTTCCGCCTTCATTTCGTGAAGGATCTCTTCGGCGGTGTCATACATCGCCTCGATCATCTTGCGCTCGTTCTCGCCGATGTCGTACTCGATGCGGAATAGCGGCACACCGTAGCGGTCTGTGGGGGTTCCTTCGACACTGATGCGGTTGCTGGCCCGTGGCAGAACTTCACCGTAGGGGTGCAACTGGATGAGCGCCGGGTAGCGCCGCTTGACCGACTGTTTGAAATCGAGACCGAAGCCCGGCAGCTTCTTTGCGAAACTGGCGTTATTCTGGCATCCGCCGCCCCAGAACTGAACGCCGTATCCGCGCAGGTAGTCCCGCTTGTCGCCCGGCTTGTCGAAGCGGGGAAGGTAGATGTGTCCGCCGCTGATGCCGTCGTCGTTGGTGGTCGGACGCCCCATCAATTGAGGTGCAAACGCCGGCAAGTGGAAGCGCACCTGATCGCACAGATAGTTGCCGATCACCCCGGAGCCATTGCCGATTCCGTTGGGGTACTGGCGTGATTTCGAGTTCAGCAGGATGCGCGTCGAGTCCACGCAAGACGCCGCCATCACGACGCGCTTGGCGGGGATAACGTGTTCCTTGCCAGTGTAGCGATCGAAATATTGCACGCCGCTCGCCAGCCCTTCGTCATTGACGAACACGCGCCCGACGACGGCATTCTCGACGATCTCGAGATTGCCCGTTTTCAGGGCGAAGGGCAGCAGATGATCCGCCGAGTTGAAGAAGCTGCCTGTATCGCAGCCCTTGCCGCAGGCGCCGCAGTGGTGGCAGGCGGCGAATCCGCGATGGTCACGGGTGATGACGGCACGGCGGCCGGTGACGACCGGCCGGCCGACGCGCCCCGCCGCCTTTTTCAGCAGGACTTCTCCGCAGCGGGCGCCAGGCGGCGGCATGTGGTAGCGGCTGCCTGGCAGCCAGGGCTCGTCGTCGTTGCCGCCGTTGACGCCGATCAAGCGGTCGATGTTGTCGTAGTAGGGCGCGATGTCTTTGTACCGGAAAGGCCAAGGGACCTCCCAGCCGTCGCGCTCGGGCTCATTGAAGTTGAGGTCGGAATAGCGCAGCGAGACGCGTCCCCAGATGTTTGTCTTGCCACCGATTCCCCAGACCCGCCAAAGATCAAAGTAACGGTCATCCACCCACTCGTAGGGTTGTTCCTCGCGGCTGAGGAGAAACTGCGGCGGTCGCTTGCCCTGCCGCCGCCACTCGCGTTCTTTCCAGGGGGAGAGGTGGGTCCAGAAGTCGCTGCGGTTGAACTTTGAGCCCGCGTCGAGGATCAGCACCTTGACGCCTTTGCGCGCCAGGTTCCAGGCGGCCATTCCGCCCGAGGCTCCGCTGCCCACTACGACGACATCGTAATCAGTACTGCGGGCCACTAGAAGTGCTCCTCATGCGTGCAGCCGGTGAATTCTTTGAGGAAAGTATTTCCCTTGTAGTCGAGTTCCTGGACGAGGCCGATCTCGGACGAATAATAGCCGTCGATCGTCAGCTCCTTCAAGAGCTGGAAGAATTCGCCGCGGGCCCCGGTAGACTCGCTGTACTCGGTCAGCAGGGCCACCCGCTTTTCTGCATCCAGCGACGAGAACCCAGCTCTCTCCAATTCGGCAAGTCCGTCGCGCATCTTGCTTTTCAGCACTCTGTCCTCGGAAATCTTTTCATCGATGTAGCGGTCCACCCCCGCGGCGGCCGCACCTGGTGTCTGCGACGACGGAATGATCATCTCGACCAGCGCTGTCAAGAGACGATATTCGGCCGGCGCAAGGTTTCTGGGCGCATAGGGAGCGGCCGCTTGAACCAACGGCGCAGCCCCTGTCTGGGCGAGGACAGCGGGCAAGGCGGTGGCGACGGCTGCGGTTTTCAATGCTTGGCGGCGAGTGGGTTGATCCAGCATAGCCTTCTATTCTAGCTCTTCCGGCATTTTAGTGGCTAGGGAGCGAGGTTCAGCCCACCGCAGTGGAAGTAGATGGCATTGACGAAGTTCTGTTTGTTTCGGAAACCCCGGGCGGTGTACTTCACCCACTGAATTTTGGCGTTCAAGGATTCGCTGGTCGCGTTGGTGACGCGGTGGCGCAGGTAGGTCACGATGTTTGCAAAGCGCCGCTTGAGCATCCGGCCCACTTCAATCATCGGTTGCAGGCGGCTCCTCACCGCCCAGTTGTGCCACCAGCGAAAGTGTTTTCGGGCTGGCCGCTCGTAGCGGTAGTCGAAGAACGCCATCATCGTTTCCTTCAAAGCCCAGGCCCGCGCCGTTTTCAAGCCGCTGTCCCGCAGGGCCGCAAACGCTCGCCGGTCTTTGGGCTCCATCCGTGCCGGGTGCCTTAGCCAGTCATAGCGCGTTCCCACCAGCGTGTCGTCTCCGGCCGCGCGCAGGATCTTGTTCTCCTTCCGGCGCACTTTGTCCACCGCGCCTCCCAGATGCTGGGCGATGTGAAACTTGTCGAAGACGATCTTGCCGTCGGCTTCCGGCAGGTGCTCCCGCACCGAGGCGATGTAGGGATTCCACATGTCCATGGCCACCGCCTCGACCGCGCCGATTTGCTCCGGCGTCAGGGTCGCCCAGAATCCGTCCAGGCTACTCTGTTTGCGGTCTTGAGCCACGTACAGCACCCGCCCCCGTGCCAGATCGTTCACCAAGGTTAGATAGTGATGGCCCTTGCGAAAGGCCTTCTCATCGACACCGAGTTGCGTGACCGGCTCGGCTTGTCGGCGCTCCAATCCCCGCTTCACCGCTCGCTCCATGATGCCGTGAATCTCGTCCCAACTTAGCTTCAACAACCCGGCCACTGCCTTCTGGCTGGCCGCCTTGAGCCATTCAATCGCCAGCGCTTCAAACAGCGTCGTGAAGCGGCTGGAGGGCTCGGCCCAGGGTAGTTTCACCACGCGCACTCCGTGCTCGGGGCATTCACTGCGGGGCGGGGTGGCGTGCAGGATCGTACGATATTGGCACGTATCCAAGTGTCGCCACTGCCGCTCGGGCTGATGGTCGTGGAGTTGGCAGGAGGCGCCGCATTCCGGACACGGCCAATCCATCCCGTCCGGATGAGCCAGATGAACATGGATCTCTCCCGCCTCCAGCTCTAAGTCCACCGAGTCCACCTGCCAGGGAGCCTCGATTCCGAGGATGCGCCGATACAACTCGTGATCTTGCATCCCGGAATTGTCGCATGCCGGCCTGGGCAGGCCGCCATCCACCCACTACAAACCCGGAATTCCCTCTATTCTAGGGCGATTTGCCCACTGGGTAACACTCGAAGTCGAGGCGGTTCCGGCGGCGTGCCCCACGGCCTAGTCAGAAGACACCGGCAGAGCATTCAGAAGACACGCAGACGCTCTTGCTGGAGGGGATTTGGGATTCGGACGGGCTGTGGCTGACTTTGTCACTTCCGTTCCGGCGCCGAATCAGTAATGCTGCTGGCTACTCGCTACTCGCTACAAGATAAGCGGTACGGACTCGAGGTCCCGCCCGAGCCAGACGATCGTTCCTTTAACGATGTCCAGAATATTCTGTCCCGAGAGGGGGATTTGAGGTAGCGTCCGACTCACCTCACGCAAGTTGTCGACTGCAACGACGAGCACTCGCCCGACGCGGCGGCAGCGTCCGACCCATCCCCGGCCCTTCCAAGAAATCGCATAAACCTGTTCAAATCTTGGGTTCCTGCGCCCGGCTGGATCACGGTCGATGAGGACGAGGTCGTTCGGCCAAAGCGCCGGCCACATCGAACGTTCCGCCGTGTCGAGCACCGCCAGCACGGAACTGGTCGACGCTTGCACGGCCGTCGCCGGAAGCTGCCTCAAGTGGGGTCTGGTGGTCAGACGCGGAAATGGTTTCCCCCCTCCGCGCCTGTCGGCCAGCACGCGCACAGGCAGGGATTTCGGCAGCGCTGTTGGGGACATTCCCGAAAGTTCGTCTTGGGTAAACAGCGACAACATCGACACGCCTAGAGCGGCCATGAGCTGGTCGGCGAACTCTATATTCATGCCTCGCGCCGCTTTGAGGACGTTGTGAATGTGCGGTTGGGAATACCCAGTAAGGTGGGCCAGCCCACGCTCGCTGACTTCTCCGCGGCGCACGAGTTCATTGAGGTAGCGGGTGAGCCGCGACGCGAGAAGTTGGAAGCCGAGACGGTCGGTCATATAGCTAACTGCAATAGGCTACTGCAATTTACAAGGAACGTATTTGTGGAGATAAATAAATAAGATGGGTATCCGGTTGACTCAGGTAGCCCCAATATCTTGTGGTTTGGGGATTTTCTTGGGTTCTGTAACCGGGTGAACAATCATCTTGTAAGTCGCGGGATCCACGGCTACCGCCTGCTGGACGAGCCGATAAGAGTTTGCCGCGGCTTTTGGATTTGCGGCGGTTGAAACGGAAGGTGAACTCGTCCAGGTAGTAGTCCAGATGTTTGTGGCTCACGGCGCCCTGATGGGTGCCCAGCAGCCAGCGCTTGAGCAGTGACATCACGCGGTGGACGCGGGGCATCAATTCCGACGCGGACTGCTCCTGCCTGCTGACAACTGTGACCTGATGGACGTAGCCTTCCTTTTTCAACCCGGAGTAACCGGGCCAGCCGTCGGTATGCACCACGCTGCCCGGCTCGATGCACTCCTCCACGAAAGGCAACAGGCTCTCGCCCGAGGCATCCTCGATTCTCTTCATGCGAATCCGGCCGATACCCCGCCCATCCTCTTGAGCGGCTACTGCGATCAATGCTTTGTTTTTCAGCTTTCGGCCCCGCAGGCCCTCTTCGAGCCCGCCCCAGTAGCTTTCATCGACTTCCACTGTCCCGGCCAGCAAATCCCGTCCCGGCCGCACCATCGCGCGCCGCATTTTGTGCAGCCAGGTCCAAGCCGTTTCGTACCTGTTGAGCCCCAACACTCTTTGAAGTCCCAAAGCGCTGGCTCCGGTTTTTTGGGTGGTGACCCACCACATCGCACGAAACCACAACGGCAAAGGGCTGCGTGTGTCCTGAAAGATGGTCCCGGCGGTCACCGAGGTTTGGCGCCCACACGCAGCGCACTGCAGCAGCACTTTTCGCAAAGGCCACGACTTTCCACAACCGCAACCCGGACAGCGGAAACCGTCCGGCCAGCGCCGCCGGAACAGATACTCCCGGCAGGCCTCCTCACTGCTAAAACGGGCCTCGAACTCTGTCAGGTTCTGAGGGTAATCTTCCATCTGCCGGCATACTACATCTTGGGGCTACCTGAGTCAACCGGATACCCACTAATAAATAAACTACGATGGGTATCCGGTTGACTCAGGTAGCCCCAATATTTTGTGGTTTGGGGATTTTCTTCGGTTCTGTAACCGGGTGAACAATCATCTTGTAAGTCGCGGGATCCACGGCTACCGCCTGCTGGACGAGCCGATAGAAGAGTTTGCCGCGGCTTTTGGATTTGCGGCGGTTGAAACGGAAGGTGAACTCGTCCAGGTAGTAGTCCAGATGTTTGTGGCTCACGGCGCCCTGATGGGTGCCCAGCAGCCAGCGCTTGAGCAGTGACATCACGCGGTGGACGCGGGGCATCAATTCCGACGCGGACTGCTCCTGCCTGCTGACAACTGTGACCTGATGGACGTAGCCTTCCTTTTTCAACCCGGAGTAACCGGGCCAGCCGTCGGTATGCACCACGCTGCCCGGCTCGATGCACTCCTCCACGAAAGGCAACAGGCTCTCGCCCGAGGCATCCTCGATTCTCTTCATGCGAATCCGGCCGATACCCCGCCCATCCTCTTGAGCGGCTACTGCGATCAATGCTTTGTTTTTCAGGTTTCGGCCCCGCAGGCCCTCTTCGAGCCCGCCCCAGTAGCTTTCATCGACTTCCACCGTCCCGGCCAGCAAATCCCGTCCCGGCCGCACCATCGCGCGCCGCATTTTGTGCAGCCAGGTCCAAGCCGTTTCGTACCTGTTGAGCCCCAACACTCTTTGCAGTCCCAAAGCGCTGGCTCCGGTTTTTTGGGTGGTGACCCACCACATCGCACGAAACCACAACGGCAAAGGGCTGCGCGTGTCCTGAAAGATGGTCCCGGCGGTCACCGAGGTTTGGCGCCCACACGCAGCGCACTGCAGCAGCACTTTTCGCAAAGGCCACGACTTTCCACAACCGCAACCCGGACAGCGGAAACCGTCCGGCCAGCGCAGCCGGAACAGATACTCCCGGCAGGCCTCCTCACTGCTAAAACGGGCCTCGAACTCTGTCAGGTTCTGAGGGTAATCTTCCATCTGCCGGCATACTACATCTTGGGGCTACCTGAGTCAACCGGATACCCATCTACACTATAATGACTAAGCTGTTGATCCTTCTAGGTTATTGACTTAAAACGATTTCCATTTAGTTGTTTTATGTTCTGCAAATAGAAATAACTACCAAGAACATTTCTTTCAACCTGAATTATGCACAGATTCGGCGTAGCCATCGTCGATGGAGTTGTGGCGATAGCGGCACTCGTGTCAACTCAGTGATTTCGCAAGTCGTCTTTTCTGCTGTTTCCCTCCCCGTTTGAGCCGCCTCCTGATTCCGGCAGGGCAAAAGCGGGCTGGCAAGCGGCGTGTTCCCAGTACGTTGCGGCGAGTGCATGAAATTTTATGCATGGAGTGCCCCTCAGCTCAGCGCACCCTCCACCACCGGCGCCAAGCTCGATCCCGGCGGCCCCATCGCCCGCAGCCGTCGCATCAGCCGTTCAAACAGGCCCTTTTCCTGATAATGATCGCTGTAGCTGACACCCGTTCTGCCGGCGTGCCGCCAGATCTTGGCCGCCACGAACAGAAAACGCAGCCGCGCCGTCGCCAGGGTGGTGTGCCGCAGCGTCTCCACGCTGGCCTGGGCTTCGCGGTTGCACAGCAGCAGCCAGCAGTTGAGATTGTAGGCCAGCATGGCCAACTGAAAGTGATTGCGGTTCATGTCAAAGCGGCGCGAGGGATGGGCCGCCAGCCCGGCGTCGTTGTTGGCCTCCTTGATCAGGTTCTCGGCTCCGGCGCGCTGATTGTAAAACCACACCACCGCCGCGATCGGCTCGGCCAGATTGGTGACAAACACGCGGTAGGTGTAAGCGCTGGTGGCGAACAACTGGTATTGCTCGGCCGCGCCGGCCTTGGGCTCGTTTTCGTAACGCAGCGCCAGGAAACGGCAGGCCCGCGCCCAGCCTTGCGGTTGGTAGAGGAATTCGCATTCCGCGTCCGCGTCGGAGCGGGGGGAGGGTTTCCATTCTGCTTGCTGCAAGCGCTCGACCAGGCGCCGCGTTTTGCGCGCCACGATGACGAACTGACAAGCCGCCTTTTCATAGGCCTCCACCGCCTCCCAGCAATAAAAGCCGGAATCGGCCCGCGCCAGGATTTTCTTCACGCCGCCCGGCAAAGTCCGGAAAGCGCTCTCGAGGTGGGCGGCGATCTGTCGGCCCGTGGGCCGGTCGCCGTTGCGCAACCCGCCCATCAGGTATTCGCGCGTCTCGGCCAGGAAGGTCAGTATCGGCTGGTAGCTGCGCTTGCCCTTGTTCTTGGGGTTGTAGCTCTTGCGCCCGCCCATCTGGCGGCCGTAGAGGGTATGCACGGTGGTGTCGGTGTCCAGCGTCACCGTCTCCAACTTCACGTGGGCCGCGGCCCAGACTCGTTCCCGCAGCTGGCGCTGAATGGAAAGGATCTGCTTCGCCACGTTGAGGTGCAGCGAGGCCAGAAAGCGCCACAGCGTGGACTGCGGCGGCAGACGCGTCACTTGCAAGATGCCGGTCAGGATGGGGTCGCGAGCGATGAAGCGGAGTTGGTTGAGCCGCGCAAAGCCGACATAGAGGCCGAGCACGAGGGCCAGCACGAACTGGTAGGGGCTCATGGCTCGGGTGATCCGTTTGGTCGTGAGGGTTTCTTCCAGCAGCGCTTGGAAGCCGAGTTTTTCGAGCAGGGTGGCGACGGGCAGCAAGCCGCCGTAGGGAGTCAGATTCTTGCCACGGAAGTGATAGGGCGTGGCAGCCCCGATTTTATTGGGCCGCGGGGCCCTCGCGCCGGGGCCTTGTTTGACGGGCCTTCGGGAGCTATGCTGTTTTCGTTTGGTAACCATTTGGGTGACCTCCTTGGGGTTGACTGGCGAAGCTGAAATCTTTGCCAGCCTACCTTTTTACCCCATGTTTTCGGGGGTCCCCAAATGGTTCCTGGCGGCTCAACCCTCACCAGGTGCACCGGCAGTGCATAATTCAGGTTTCAATGAATGGTTGACGCAGCGGCAGGAGTCTTTACACTTGCTACTCATGCGTGGGGAACGAAAGGACAACGACAAATGAAGTGGGATACTTTGGATCTGCGTGATCTCAGCCAACCCTCCTGCGGCGCCTGTGGGGGAAATGGTGAGCGCTTGACGAAAACTGGGGAGGCCGGTCCCTGTGAGTGTGCCCTGCGGGCGGTTTTTCGGGCTTGTTACGAACGGTTTCGGCAATGCGCGGGACGAGAACGGAGAATCAGCCAAGTTTCGTATAACCTGAATTATGCACAGATTCACTTTGCGAGTGTGGCTGCGTTCGTAGCGGGTTGGCGGTCGTCGTGAGGTGGTAGCTCGGCAACTGGCCTTTTGGCTTCTCCGTGTCCGGTTTCCCTTCCCGCCCAGAATCCGCGTCGTCAAAACCTCGCTCGGAAGTGACGTGTTCCCAGTGCGTTACGGCTAGTGCATAAAATTTTATGCATAGCGCATAGCCAGGCTCTCAGATCAGCGCCCTCCCGACCACCGGCAGCAAGCCGCCGTAGGGAGTCGGCTTCCTGCCGCGGAAGTGGTAAGGCGTCGAAGCCCCGATTTTATTGGGCCGCGAGGCCGTCACGGCTGGGCCTTGTTGGACGGGCCTTTGGGAGCTATGCTGTTTTCGTCTGGTAACCATGTGGGTGACCTCCTTGGGGTTGGCTGGCGAAGCTGGGATCTTTGCCAGCCTACCTTTTTACCCCATGTTTTCGGGGGTCCCAAATGGTCTCTTGCGGCTCAGCCCTCCTCAGGTCCACGCCGCAGTGCATAATTCAGGTATAAGGAGACTCCGATCGGGAAGAGTCACCGGGAAACTTGGTCGCGGAAAGAAGAGGAATACATTGCGGACTTCGAGATGGTCTCTCGCCGGCATCTCGATGAGTGGCATTACAAGATTTTCCGCTATCACTTCTTGCTGGGGGCCGATTATCGGCTTTGCTGCCGTAAGATGGCTGTTCCCAAAGGCTATTTCTTTCATGCCATCTATCGAATCGAAGAACGGCTCGGTAAGGTTTTCTACCAGCTCAAGCCTTACGCACTCTATCCACCGCACGACTATTTCGTTTTTCGGCTACCGGGCCCCATTCAGCCCACCCGCGTGGAGCCGAACGCAAGGCCGAAGCCGCCGGGGTTTCAGTCCCGCAAGCCCGGACTGCGTCCTCAAGTCGCCGCCGAGCGCCTGTCAGCCTAACTTTCATGTGTTGCTTGCTGACAGCCGCAGCGGACGGTCAGGTCGCGTGCTAGGGTAGTAATTCTGACTTCGAGCCGGTGCCCTCGCAGAGGTCGCCCTCGATGATGGTCTGGAGGTGTCTGGCTGGAATGGCCCCGACCATCACCCGATCATAAGTGCGTAGCTCTGACTGAGATTAGGTGGCTCTGACCGGGAGACGTGGCGCTGACCGAGATACGTGTCCCTGACGAAGATATGGAGTCCACTCCAAGGCTGTCCCTTTTTTTCGCGTCCTCGGACTTGCACGACGGAGTGCTAGTTTTGCGGCGCTAAGCGCTACACCGTTCACTGACGGGCTTTTCAGCCGCGAAGCGGCGCAGGATCGTAGCCCATGGGTGAAGCGAAGCGGAACCCTGGGTCGAAACACCCCCCGCCGCCAACCCCGCAAGGGGTGTAGGAAAGCAAACGCACGATACCCGTTGCCGGACGCGCTTCCGTCAACAAAACGCGAAGAGTTTCGTCCAGCGAAACCGCTTCAGAAACCGCCTAAGCGAACACTATTGGGGCTTGGCGTCGGTTTAACGTGCAAATCGCAGCACTTTACCTGCTAATCTTGGTACGGATGGACCTTAACATCATCGTAATCGTTATCGGATTCGTTGGTGCGATCATCGTAGCCACAACCGCGGCACTTGCGGGCATCTCCGTTCCGTTCATCACGCATTTTCTCAAGCAGCGCGAAACCGCGAAGAAGAAGCCGCCAAGGACGACGGATACCCCACCGGCCCACGGCCACAATCCATACTTCACGGGCCGGGAAGAGATTCTCGGAGAGATCAAGAAGAAGCTGGATTCCGCCGGCAGAGTAGTGTTGACAGGAATCCCCGGAGTCGGCAAGACCCAGACGGCGGCCGAGTACGCCTACCAGCATCCGACTCCTACGAGCGCGTGCTGTGGGTGAGCGCCGATTCACGTGATTCGCTGCGTTCCGGCTTCGCCGCGCTGGCCCAGAAGTTGAAGCTAGACGAGAAAGACGCACCCGAGTTGGACCTTGTGGTGCGGGCGGTGCGGGCCTGGCTGGAAAACCGAGCAAACGGAAAGTGGCTTCTGGTGCTGGACAACGCCGACGACTTGGCCCTGGCGCAGCAGTTCATGCCAGCCGGGCGCCACGGCCATATTCTGCTGACGGCACGGCCCAAGGAGACCGGGCTGATCCCGGGCATCGAGATTGAGTATATGGAGCCGGACCAAGGCGCGCTCTTCCTCCTGCGCCGCGCCAAGGTCCTTGCCGTCGAGAAACCGCTGGACACGGCCTCCGATGACGACCTGACTCTGGCCAAGTCGATCGCGGTTGACCTCGGCGGCCTGCCGCTAGCGCTCGATCAGGCCGGCGCTTACATCGAGGAGAAACAACAAACGCTGGCGCAATACCAACGGCGGTACCGGCGCGACGAAGGGAAGAAGCTTCGTGCCCGGCGCGGTGACCTGGCCGGGGCGAATCACCCCAGGTCGGTCACGACAACGTTTTCGATGGCCTTCCAGGCAGTTTCCGCCGAGAACCCGGCGGTGGCCGACCTGCTCCGGCTGTGTGCGTTTCTGGCGCCGGCCGAGATCCCGGAGGAGTTCTTTACGGCGGCGGCCAGGGAGGCAGGGGAGCAGCCCGAAAAGGGCCATTTCAAGATCTGGAGAAACCGCCTGTTGCGCACACCGCCGCGCTACTCGCCGCTGCGCTTGGCCTCATCGTTCGATGAAACCGTCGGGCGGCGCGCCGATTCGCCCTGCTCCGGCACAACCGCGACGACAAAACGGTCAGCATACACCGGCTGGTGCGGGAAGTCATCAAGGACGACTTGCGTCCGGAGGATCATCGGGTTTGGGGCGAAAGGGTGATTCGGCAACTGAATCATGCGCTGCCTTGGCCGGAGTACCAGAACTGGCCCCAATGCGAGCGGCTTCTTCCGCATGCAATGGCGGGGCGGCAGGCGATCGAGGATCAGCGGCCGGAATCCGATGTCGCCGCGGATCTGTTGCTCAAGACCGCGAACTACTTGCACGACCGTGCGCAGTACGAGCAAGCCGAGCCGCTCCACCAACGCGCCCTCGATATCCGCGAAAAGGCGCTGGGGCCCGACCACCCCAACACCGCCACCAGCCTCAACAACCTGGCGGCGCTCTACGACAACCAAGGGCGCTACGAGCAAGCCGAGCCGCTCTACCAACGCGCCCTCGCCATCTTGGAAAAAGCGCGACCGTGTCATCCAAACTTGGCGTCTTGTCTCGACAATTACGCCGCTCTGCTGCAACAGATGGGCCGTGAGACTGAAGCGGCAGAAATGAAGGAGCGAGCCAAGGCCATTCGTGTTCAGAGACAGGCTGTCGGGCAATGAGCTGGACGTGCTGAGGAGCCGGGAAGAGCCATGCCCCGAGCGGTTGAGGCCGAATCGGGACAGACGCGGGCGGAGCCCGAACTCCGCCTCGCGCGGATACAGTCCAATTGCCGTTTTGATTTCTGGGCCCTACCCCCAGCCTGCAGCAGTTCCTCTTTCTTCCTTTGTCGGTCGGCTGCCGTAAACGAAATGAAATCAGCGATATCAACACCAAACGAAGAGCATTTAAAACCCGCATGGTATAATTACGGCAGATAATACTCGCGGAAAAACTCGACTCCAGAAATCAACTCGGCGACATCCCCCGACTGACCGCATTGAGAACCGCCAGTCTTCTCAGTAAATCGGAAAGCGGCCGACCTCGATCGAATTGCAAATGATCGAGTGGCATGAGTAGCGAGCAGCCGCTCGTCTGCGGCCCCCGGGCGAAAAAGGGGGATGAGGTTTACATAATAGGATAGGTGAATATCGGCATAATCCGCTGATTTCCGCTGACAGCAGTACTAGTACGGAGGCCGCATTTATTGCAAGTGCCGAGCTCGCGGAGCGTGGACAGCGGGCATGACTCCTTCCCGAACCGTCTGAAGTTTTCTGCCCCGCCGGGAGGGATTCTGGGCGCGCCGATAGCCGCCGCCAGAGCACGCCAACGTGGGTCAAGCCGGCTTGACCCGCGAGGGCGCTAAGGGGTAGCATGCTGGGTCATGGTCATCGAGTTCTGGTCGGCCTAGCTGAGAGCCGAACAACTACCAGACCCGTGGGGCGTTCAACGCCAAGACCCGTTTCTTAATAGGAGGAAGCCAAAATGTCAGCTGCAGATGTAGGGAACAGCCTCGTGAGTCTTTGTCGCCAAGGACAGTTCATGGAGGTCATCGATCAGTACTACAGCGACAATATCGTCAGTGTGGAGCCGGTCGGCGACCAGGCGATGCCGGCGGAAATGTCCGGCATCGATGCCGTCCGCGGGAAGAACCAGTGGTGGGTAGAAAACCACGAAGTTCACGGGGTGACCCTCGACGGACCGTTCGTGGGGGACGGCCAATTTGCCGTGCGCTTCACGATGGATGTGACTCCGAAGATGACGGGACAACGGACAACCATGATCGAGATGGCACTCTACACCGTCGTGGACGACAAGATCACAAAAGAAGAGTTCTACTACAATGCCCCGTAGCACGACCCGCGATAGGGCCTGCATATCCGAACCTCGCGGCCGGACCAGACAGAGGCGCGGACGGAAGTCCGCGCTCCCTATTGTTGATCAAAGGTTGAGACCGACAATGACTTCCTTGATCAAAGGTTCTAACCGGCAATGAGTTCATAGGCGCACAACAACGCCTGCATCAAACGCGGCCCCTGTCGCAAGGTTTGAACCAGTCCATTTAGCTCAAAGAAAGAAGGAATAAATCATGGCAAAAGAACTTCGCGTCGGCATGCTCGGCTACGGCTTCATGGGCCGCGCCCACTCCAACGCCTACAAGCGCCTGAATGACTTTTTCAATGTCGAGCACCGTCCGGTTCTCAAAGTGGCTTGTGCCCGCAAGGAAGACAAGCTCAAGAGTTTCGCCGAGAACTGGGGCTATGAGTGCACCGAGACCGACTGGCGCAAGGTTGTCGAAGCCGATGACGTCGATCTGATCGACATCGGCACGCCGAATCACGTTCATCACGAAATCGCTATTGCCGCGGCCAAAGCCGGCAAGATGGTCGTCTGTGAAAAACCGCTGGCCATGAACGTGGCCGAGGCGGAAGAAATGACCCAGGCTGTCGAAGAGGCCGGCGTGGCGAACATGGTTTGGTTCAACTATCGCCGCGTTCCCGCGATCGCCCTAGCCAAGCAGATCAACGATGAGGGACGTATCGGGCGTCCTTTTCACTATCGGGCTACCTACCTGCAAGACTGGACGATCGCGGAAGACGTGCCCCAAGGCGGCGCGGGGCTTTGGCGACTCGATGTCAACGTTGCCGGGTCCGGTGTCACCGGCGACCTGCTAGCCCATTCAATTGACTCGGCCATGTGGATCAACGGCGCAATCACGCGAGTTGTCGCCAAGACCGAGACGTTCGTTAAGGAACGCCAGCACGTCGAGAGCGGCAATGTTGAGCCGGTGGGGATCGACGATGCTTGCATGTTCTTGGCCGAGTTCGCCAACGGTTCCATGGGGACGTTCGAATCCACCCGCTACGCTCGAGGACGCAAGAACTACAACACGCTCGAGCTGAACGGCGCCGATGGCAGCGTGTATTTCGATTTGGAGGAGCCCGAATACTTGCAGTTCTTCGAGTACACGCAACAGCAGTCCGGCCGCAAGACCGAAGACCACCTCACCGGCTGGCGCAAGATCCACGTCTCCAACCCCGAACACCCCTACATGGCCAACTACTGGGTTCCCGGAACAACCATCGGTTATGAGCACACGTTTTTGAACGCCCTAGCCGATTTCGTCATCGGAATCGAGACAGGCAAACCTACCCAGCCCGACTTCCGCAATGCTCTACAAACTCAGAAGGTCTGCGATGCGGTAATCGACTCGGCTAACGCGGGCGAGTGGAAAGATACGGGCGTGGAGTTGTAGCTGTTACCTGAATTATGCACTGCGGCGTGGACCTGAGGAGGGCTGAGCCGCAAGGGACCATTGGGGACCCCCGAAAACACGGGGTAAAAAGGTAGGCTGGCAAAGATCCCAGCTTCGCCAGCCAACCCCAAGGAGGTCACCCACATGGTTACCAGACGAAAACAGCATAGCTCCCAAAGGCCCGTCCAACAAGGCCCAGCCGTGACGGCCTCGCGGCCCAATAAAATCGGGGCTTCGACGCCTTACCACTTCCGCGGCAGGAAGCCGACTCCCTACGGCGGCTTGCTGCCGGTGGTCGGGAGGGCGCTGATCTGAGAGCCTGGCTATGCGCTATGCATAAAATTTTATGCACTAGCCGTAACGCACTGGAAACACGTCACTTCCGAGCGAGGTTTTGACGACGCGGATTCTGGGCGGGAAGGGAAACCGGACACGGAGAAGCCAAAAGGCCAGTTGCCGAGCTACCACCTCACGACGACTGCCAACCCGCTACGAACGCAGCCACACTCGCAAAGTGAATCTGTGCATAATTCAGGTGTTACGTTACGAGAATCGAAGGACTTTTAGACCGGGGATCAACTTGAAGTGCCGCACGTTCGCGGTTACGACTGAGAATTGTAATTCGATCGCGAGTGATCCGATATACAAATCCACCGTCGGAACGACCTTCCCCTTGATTCGGTTTTGAGCGTCGATCCGACCTGCGATTCGAGCAGTCCGCAGGCTGAAAGCTCGAACAGGAATTCGAGCAAAGACTTCTTCTACGAATTCTTTCCGCCGGGCCCGCATTCGCGGCCCGGTGGCCCTCCAGATCCCGTGGACGAGTTCCGCGGCCGACATCGCCGAGAGGACGATTGCCTGGTCTTTGAATTGGCGTTCGAGGGAGCCCGGCAACGCCGCCACCGTACGGTTTTCTCGCTCCGTGCTAACAAGTACTGTGGAATCGAGAACTAATCCCACGCTGGAGGCTCGCCCGCCGGATTGCCGGCAATGATGTCGTCTAGGTCGCGTGCGAAATCAGAGTCTGGGCTTACCGATACATACGGGAGTTTCACACTCAGGCATTCGGAAATCCGGCGCGGTGCCGATTCCGCTGGTCCAATCAGCGCGACAGCCTCTCCCCGGCGTTCGATCACAGCCTCGCTTCCCCCTTCTATCTGATCTAACAGATGAGAAAAGTCGCGCGCTGCCTGGGTCGCGGTCAATCTCAAAATCTGATTTTTCATATTTTAGTCATATCACGACCGTTTGCGATGGTCGAGACGATCGGCTTGGGCCCAGGGGACACACCGCAAATGCCCCCAACTTCATGTTGAGCGACAGGAAGCCGTGCTACAATGCCCGCAATTCCATCCTGTTTTGTGAGGTCCGTTATGAATAACAATTCTCCTCGCCGCCGCGAGTTTTTGGCCGGTTCAGCCTCGGCGCCACTCATTCTTTCTAGCGCTGCGAAAGGAGCCAACGAGCGCATCACCTTCGCGCTCATCGGCGCCGGCGGCCGGGGTCGGCGCGTGGCCGGGGCATTCATCGAATTCGGCGGCGCGAAAATGCTGTCGGCGTGCGACGTCTACAAGCCCAATCTTGCGAAGGGGATTGAAGTCGGCGGGGCCGACACCAAGGGCTACCTCGACTACAAGGAAGTTCTCGCTCGCGACGACATTGACGCCGTGCTAATCGCCACTCCCGACCATCATCACGCTCCCATGCTGATCGACGCCGTCAAGGCGGGGAAGGACGTCTATTGCGAAAAGCCGATGACCCATTCGATTAGCGAAGGCGTGCGCGTGATCCGCGAAGTGCGCGCCACCGACCGCATCGTTCAGATCGGCATGCAGCGCCGCAGCACGCCCTGGATCATTGAAACCAAAAAAATGGTGGGCGACGGGCTGATCGGAGACATCTACGCCGCGAAAGCGCAATGGAACTGGATCCGCTCGCGGCCGTTGAACAATTCCACGCTAGAAGGGGAACTCGATTGGAAGCGCTTCTTGGGCCGCGCCGCCTACCGGCCTCTCGAGCCAATGCGTTTTCGCTCTTGGCGCAATTTCTGGGACTACTCCGGCGGCAATCTCACCGACCAGGGCACGCACCTGATGGACGTCATCCAATGGCTGAGCAATTCCGGCACCCCAAAATCGGCGACTTGCCTGGGCAAGGTGTTCGAGATGAGCGGGGCCGAGACGCCGGACATCTTTTCGGCAGCCTATGAGTACCGCAACATGATCGCCACCTGGACACTGAACTACAATAACGATTACCAAAACGGTTGGACGATCCGGCTCGAAGGAACCAAGGGAACGCTAGTCCTCGACGGCGGCGGCTATCGCGTTTACCAAGCACCTTGGAAAGACAACCGCGAGCCGATCATGACACATGAAGACAGGCTGCCGACCCCGCCTCACGTCCAGAACTTCCTCAACTGCGTGAAGAGCCGCGAGCAGCCCAACGCTCCGGTCGAGGTGGGCCACTCCGCCGTCTGCGCGCCACACCTGGCCAACATCGCCTTCCACACCAGGCGCGTCGCTTACTTGAACCCGATCGCGACCGAGGCCTATTAGAGTGGGCGATTTGGGTGATACGGAGGGGGCAGATCTAAGCGCTAGCCCTTGCTGCCCAGCGCCCTATCTAGGTTGAACGCCGCGCTAATGAGCGCCAAGTGCGTAAAGGCCTGCGGGAAGTTTCCAAGCGCTTCCCCGCTATGGCCCGTCTCTTCGGCGTAGAGGCCCAGATGGTTGGCATACCCCAGCATTTTTTCAAAGACGAGTCGGGCCTCATCCAACCTGGCGGGATCGGTTCGCCCTGCCCGGGTCAGCGCCTCGACGAGCCAAAATGTACAGAGATTGAACGTGCCTTCATCGCCGCCAAGGCCGTCGGCGGTTTCCGAGGCATTGTAGCGGTAGACGAGGCTGTTGGAGACCAACCCGCCTTTGGATGGCGAGCGGTTGATCGCATCAAGGGTTTTCAACATCCGAGGGTCGGTCGGTGACATAAAGAAGACCAGCGGCATGATTAGATTCGAGGCGTCGAGCGTCTCGCTGCCGTAGTGCTGGACAAAGGCTTGCCGTTTCTCGCTCCAACCCTTTTCGAGAATCTCTTCGTAGATCTGGTCGCGGGTATTGATCCAGCGGTCGCGGTCGGCGGGAAACGAGCGTTTGTCCGCCAGCCGCAGCCCGCGGTCGATGGCCACCCAGCACATCAACTTCGAATAGAGGAAATGCTGCTGGCCGCCCCGCACTTCCCAAACACCCTCGTCAGGCTGTTGCCAGTGATCGCAGACCCAATTCACCAGGCGACGCAGGTGGCCCCATAAGTCGGAGGAGATCGGGCTGCCATATTTGTTGTAAAGGTACACCGAGTCGAGCAGCTCGCCGTATATATCAAGCTGCAACTGGTTGTAGGCGCCATTGCCGATCCTCACTGGAGATGACCCTTTATAGCCTTCGAGGTGGTCCAGCGTTTCTTCGGTCAGCTCCTGACGGCCGTCGATCCCGTACATGATCTGCAGGGAGCCGTCCGGATTGAGATCGTGCGAGCAGCGCTCGAGCCAATCCATGAATTTCGCAGCTTCATCGGTGAAACCGATTCGCAGGAAACCGTACAAGGTGAAGGCGGCGTCTCGAATCCAGGTGTAGCGGTAGTCCCAGTTGCGCTCACCGCCGATAGCTTCCGGAAGACTGCAGGTAGGCGCGGCTACGATCGCCCCGGTCGGCTCGAAAGTCAGCAGCTTGAGGGCCAGGGCCGAACGATGAACCATCTCGCGCCAGCGCCCTTTGTAGGTGCATTTCGAGATCCAGCGCCGCCAGTAATCCACTGTCTGCTTGAAGAGCTGAGTTTTTTCTTGCGCGGAAAGCGGGTTTGCGCAGACCTCATCGGCCACAAGCGCGTGTAGCTCAAACGTCGCGGATTGGCCCTCGTGCAGCGTGAATTTTGCGGCTGCTCCGTGACCGCTTTACTTGAGAGAGACCCTGCTGGTCAGACAAAGAGTGAGGGCTTTCGATCGAAAACAGACGCCTTGATCGATCGGCAGCACCTCATGCTCGTCGCGCGCGTAGTTGAACGCCGGCTGGCATTCCACGCGAAATGTCATCGTGCCCCTGTCGACGTGAACGGACCGGATCAGTGAGCGTCGCCGCGGCTCTCCCTCACGCCCCCCCACCGGCATGAAGTCAGTAATCTCGGCGACGCCTTCCGAGGACAGAAACCTGGTCACAAGCACGTTCGTATCCGGCCAATAGAACTGTCTTTGAGTGACGTCTTGCTTGGCTGGGCAGATTCTGAACGCGCCGCCTTTCTTGTCATCGAGAATCCCGGCGAAAACGCTCGGGGAGTCAAAATGGGGCAGGCAGAGCCAATCCACCGAGCCGTTGATGCCAACAAGCGCCACTGTGTGCATGTTGCCGACAATTCCGTAGTTTTCGATCGGCTGATAGCCCATGCCGAAGTTCCCTAGAACATCTATCGGCAGAAATCAGCCGAAAACTCTTGCAAAAAAAAAGATGGATGGGAATGTTCAGCTGACTGAAGCCGGCCTTGGCAGGGCTGGCTAGGCTGAACGGGCGTCCGAACGGGCGTCCGAACGGGCGTCTGAACGATGAAGCAGATTGGCTTAACGGGCCCGCCGGTTCAGGATTTGACCTGCGTGGACGACCAGCCCCGCATCGTTGATTGCTTGGAAATGCAACTCGTCTTCAGTGAGTCCCAGATCCATGAAGTGGTAATCGGGTGAGGCGCCTTCGACGTCCGGGTGATCGCCTCGGACGCCCTTGCGCTGTTTGCCGGCCGCACCGGAGGTGATGTGGTGAACGCCGCTAATTGGGCGGATCTTCTGGTAGAAGTGTTCGTGCCCCGCGAGGACGACATCCACGTGCTCGATGATTTCGGGCTCCAGCACCCTTTGCAGGTGGGGATTCGAGCCGTGGCCCTGCGGAAAGAGGCCGAACCAACTGTATTCAATGTAGGAATGGATCGCGTGGTGGAGATAGACAATATTCCAGCGATAGCGGTCTGACGTTCGCAGGCGCTCTCGCAGATTGGCGAGGAGGTGTTGGACGGCCTTGTCCCGGCCCTTGCGGATTGCCTCGACCCAGCGCGTCGAGTTCAAGCATACGAATCGAACCAACTGCTTGCCGTCGTCCAGCTTTGGCCCCGCCGCGAATTCGTATTCGTCTTGTGCTCCGATGTATCCAAAAGCCTCTTCCTGGAGCTGTTCCGCTCCGCCTTTGTGGCGAACGTCATGATTTCCCAAGGTTGCATGGAATGGCACACCGTCATCCAGTAGTTCACGATAGACATCGATGAACCTGCTCTCGAAATACTTAGGCTCGCCGTTCTCGTAGATGTTGTCGCCCATTGCGAGGATGAAACCCCAGGGGTCTTGGGAACGAGATCGATGAAGACTTTTCATCTGAGCGGCGATACGGTCTTGGCCGGGTTCGCCCGATCCGCTGTCCCCGATGACACCGAACCGCAACAGAGCCGGCAGGTCGATGCGGGGACGGGGCGGCTGGGCAGCGGCGGCGAGGCCCCGCTCCACAGCGGCTGGCGCTCCCGCGGCCAGGAAGGGCAGCTTTAAGACGGCTCGGCGATCCAGTTCTCTGCGCATGTCTCTTTCTTTATTCTATTAGTAAGACGATTCGTAGCAAGCTGCGGGTTCCATTGACGGGTCCTCAGCAGTGAATAGCGCCACGAGTAGCTTTCCGCAAGTGCCAGTTGGAAATCCACTCCGCACAAGTGGCGCCAGGCCAATCCATGAGCTCACGAGTCGGGCTACTAAACGGCGTTCACTTAGCCCTTTTCCTGAGCTTGAAGTCCTGAGCGTAAAGTCACGGGCGTGAAGTCGCGAGCCGTGAAGTCGCGGGTGGAATCGGGTCAGGAGGTTGAGTCTGCCGCCCGAACGCGAGTCGCGTGCTTCTCAGGTCGAGCTGGAATCCCTCGCCCAGGCATTTCTTGCCGTAGGTTGAGGTTTCTCAGGAAAAACTTTCCCGTGATCAGGTTGTCGAGCCGCTGGCCTCGGTTGCGCACGATGACCACTCGGATGATCTCTTCGCCGGGCTCGGTGACGAACCTTAGCGTTACGGTCCGCCAGGGTGTGGTTTTCGCGAAGGGCCGCGAGGAAGTGATGAACCGTTTTGGAGAACTCACCATGACGCGGATGCCTTCGCTCCCCCGCAGCTGTTCGGTTCTGATTTCCGCGTGCAGGGAGTAGGCCGCCTTCGGCCTCACTCCGAAGTCGGAGGTCACGTGACGGTAGTGGATGTTCTGGGGTTGTTTGAACTCCACGGACAGCAACCCATCGACACTGCTGTCTCGGAGATCGGAAACGCTTACGCCGGGGGCGGGCCTCGCGATCCAACCAAACCCATTCGCCTGTCCCGCCGGCATTGGCGGGGCGGCTATTGCGGATGCGGCAATCAGATTCGACGCTACTGCCGGCAGGAGCTGAGATTGTCCTACTACGCCCCACAACCCTTTTAGCACTGCTCCTTGATCCGCTTCGAACAGGCGATCGAAAGTAGGCCACAGGGCCTGCGCCGACACGAATGCGGTGCATCCCGCCGATAACGCTTCGGCCGCCGGGACGATGCCACCCCAGTCCTCGCGCCGGACGAGAAAAGCAAGGTACGCGGCGAAGCTCTTTTGATCGCACGGCTGGGTAAGATTGGCGATCGTCGCCACGTCTAGTCCGGCGGACCAAGCTGCTTCGAGAACCGCCGGGCGCAGAGATGGGAGGCTGGCCGCGATGGTCGCTAAGCCGAGTGCCGCTTGATCCTCGGCTCCGGTTTTGACGCGAAAACGAGCCAGCGGCCATTCGACTCGCAGGGTGAATGGTTCGAGTTGTCCGGCGATTTCCGAATACCTGACGGCACTCTCGTCATCGCCGGCGGCAGCCGCCATCTCTGCGCGCTTGAGCCATATCGCAGCTGCCCGCGGGTTGGCCGACAGGGCTCGATTCCAGGCGTGAGCGGCCTCCGATAGATCCCCTTTGTGAAACGCTTGTTGACCGGCCGCATGGTGGATTTCGGCGTTCCAATCATCGAAGGATCCGTTAGCGAGAAGGACCGCCAGCAGTGCGTAGGCCAGCCCGCACACTCCGCGAAGGAGCCGGGCGGATTTGGGACTTTTGGGCCAACCCCAATCATTCCCCACTTGACCGCGTTTCTTGCGGAGTGCCGCCGCTCTCAGGCGGTGATAAATGCGGACTAGACCCCAGTCTCCCGCCTGGGGCTCTGTTGCCGCTTTCCGGGCCTTGGGTGATGGGGCGGGCAAGACCAACCCCGACGCACAGCCTAAGAGCACGGCCGTCAGCGCCGCGATGGCAGGGATTTGTAGCGGGAAATTAACCCAGGCGTGCGTCAGAATGCCACCCGCACCGAGCAACGCTCCGATTGCGTACATTCGTCGGGGGCCGCTTGGCGCTGCGTGAGTTGTAGTTTTCTGGATGCGTCGAATCGTTGTGATGAAGACGAAGCCCACGGTTCCAATCAGCAGTGTTGCGCCCGGAACCCCTAGCTCCAAAAGCCATTGAAGATAATCGTTGTGGGCGTAGTCCACTGTTTTTTGAGGCAGGTACATGGCCGAACGCTGAAAAGCGTATGGAAAGGTTCCCAGCCCGGCCCCAGTCAGCCAATGGTCTTGGACGCCTGTCAACGCGTCTTGCCAGATTGACAACCGGACTAGTGTCGCCGGATCGTCCACTATTTGGAGGAAGCGTTCCTTCCAGCCCCCGATTGCAAATAGGGATGCCAGCGTGGCCGCGATCGCGGCTGCGGCTACCAACGGCGGCGAACGGCGACGGGTTACCGAGACAGCCACTACTGCGGCCACCATGCTCATCGCGAGAATAACCACGATGCCTGCCCTCGAATAGGAAAGGACGACGCCCAGCAAACAAGCCCCAGCGGCCATGGCGGCCATCACATCGATCCATCGGTGCGATGGGCGCTCTTCCTGAGCTCGCGTGGCCCAGGCAAGCAAGACGCCCAGGGCCAGACCAAAGCAGCCTTCGAGAAGGGCGCTGTAATGGTTCTTGTTGACCAGCGTGCCATGGGCGCCGCTGAACGTGACTGCGTCGTCGACTTGGGAGCGGAGGTATTGCTCAAGGCCGTTGGCTGATTCCAACAGGGCTAGCGCGAACAGAATGGCGGCGAAAATCAGGAAGCTGCGCCGCGCCGGCGAAACCGGCCTCGAAGCCGACCTGGAAGCCGATTCAGAGACGGGCGTTGAAATCACGGGCGTTGCAATCAACGACCGGCCCAGGATGAAAAGCGCGCAGCACCCGGCGATGACCATCGCGGCTTGTAGGGTCGCGTAGGGGTAGATGGTCAAGGTACTGAATGGTTCGATACCGGCAGCACGTACTTGTTCGATGACATTCACCTGCGAATCCGACAGAAAATATTCTCTGTAGGCTCCCAGCGGTACAAGTTGCAGAAGTGGGAAAAAGGCGACCAGGGCGAGAGGCCACCCAACGCGCGTTAATCGAGCAGGTCGGACAATGGCGAGTAGTCCGAAGACGAGCAGTATCCATCCGAAAATAGCAGCCTGGTCGAAATCATCCACTCCGCCGCGCCGCCAAACGAGCCACACAAGCGGCCCGGCGATGCACACGGACGTTAGAGTCTCCGACTCGAAAGAGCGAAGGAAAGAAACGAGGCTTGAGAACAGGGTGGAGCAGGTGCTGGTGGATAGTGTGTCCAGTCAAGGCTGGCATGTTCAGTGGGAGACAGTCCCACCGGGGTAAAAGTCAGAGCCCCGTAGCTTGGGTTGCATCCGTGTGGAGGAAACGAAGCCGATGAAGCCAACTGACAAAGCCATCCTTGGGATGGTGAGCAAGTCACCGGGCCGTAACAAAAGTGAACCCATAGGTGGCCTCGAAAAGCTAAAACCCCGGAGGCCGAACCCTCTTTCCACGGGTGAAGGCAGCATGGCCTGGCGCAGACTGACTGCAGCGCCAGTTCACTCCGGCGGGGTGCTAGGGACAGCACGGTGACAAGGGCATGCTAAGCAACTGGAGAAGCCCTCCTCGTCCCGTCGAGAAATTGGCGGAGCAGGGAAGCCGTATAACTGGCGAAAACCAGGAAATCGGTGGAAGGCGAGAGGATGGCGGCTAGGTTCGCAGTAGTGAGGAAGCGGGGTAACGCCCGTGGAGCGAAGGAGCCTTGCTGCACATGAAGTCTTGGTCAACACAGTGAGGCAGGGGCGAAATGATAAAAGCGTCCGGTAGTCTGCAGGATCTGAGACGAAGACTATACGGCAAGGGGAAGGCTGAACGGACTTGGCGTTAACCCAAGGCCTCGGTCGGAAGCGGTGGAGTAGTCAATGGCGAGAGCAGACACCTGGATTCGGGTGACGGCTTCCGAGCTGTCGTCGAAAGCAACTCCGATCGGATAGGTCTCATAAACCTTGTCGTGAAGTGTGCAGGAGCGCGTAGTGAAGGAAATCTTCATGCTGCGTGCGAGGTGGCGGGAGCTGGAAACGGAGCCACGGACACGGTTAACCGGGCACGAAGGGGGAAACCCCGGATACAGCCAAGCCAGGTCCTGACGGGCCACCGCGCCAGTTCCCGACCCTACGGATCGATAAGGCCTGCCATGTGCGGTTCGCCGCTCCAATGGGCTTCCGATGAGGTTGAGTTCCCATTCGGGCTCATGGTTCGAATCGGCGCCGGAACCGCAAACCTGTAGGGGACCCCCGGCGCATCGAATACCCTCGATCGCACCCGTTGCGGCGCGGCCCGGTTTCGGCTCGAGGGGGTCGTCGATCAGAAGTTAATCAAGCCCGTGTCGGAAGCCGCCTTGTAAAGAATCGCGACCCCAAGGAGAGTCACAATGGCTGCACTGCCGACGGGTAGCGCCCGCATGATGGGGCCCTCGCTGGAAAACTTCTGCAAGGCCGGTCCGGCAAGTACCATGGCCACGCCGATGGCAATCAAGATAGCCGCCAGGCCAAGGCTGAAAGCCAGCAAAATGATCATGCCGAACAACAGGCGGTTGAGGGTGAACGAGATCAGCAGAACAGCCAAGGCCTCGGGGCAGGGAATCAGCCCCCCGGAAATTCCCAGCGAAAGCAGGCTCTTGCGGCCGAGCGCCGGTGCGTGGGAATGCTCATGCGAATGATCGTGGTCGTGAGTGTGGCCTTGATCGTGATCATGAGAATGGTCGTGATCGTGTGCGTGGCCCTGTTCGTGCTCATGTGAATGAGAGTGGCTGTGGGAATGGCCGTGAGTATGCCCGCCGAATGGGCCGTGGGAATGCCCATGGTCGTGCGCCGCGTTGGGATTCCGAAAGGCTTTCCAGCGACTGCTTAGCAACCATCCGCCAATCCCGACGATCAGCAGACCGCTTACGACCGATAACCAGGCGTAAATCGTTTCCATCAAAAAGTGCTGAGTAGCGTAAATGGTCACCACGCCGAGTACGAACACTGCCGCGGTGTGCGTGATCGTCACGATAGTGCCTAGGAAAACCGCGTCTCGAACAGTTCCACCTGAGCCGACCAGGTAGGCGGCCACCAGAGCCTTGCCGTGGCCCGGAGTCAGCGCGTGGGCAGCGCCGGCGAGAAACGATACTCCGAGAGCGACCAGGATGAAGCCTGTACTCGGGTCGCTGACCCGCAGCAGCGACTTGAGTTGCTCGCCCATGTCGCCTTCCCCGCCGTGCCCCTGCTGCCAGGCAAGCAAAGGCGCAGTCAACGCGAAGACGAGCAGTAGGAGACGGGAGAAACGCATAGTATCGCCAGCAACGAAGATTTCATTGTACGGGGATTCTTCTTCACTTGGATTCCTCGCGACCTGGATAGTCCGGGCATGACGCGGCCATCGGTGCGGGCTGCTGGTGATTGTCTGGACGGATCGAGTTCGTGTATCGAGCCGAGGCTGAGTTTGGGGTTGGCGACTCCCGTGCCAGCCGTACCGAAGTCTTCAGGCACTTCTAAGCGGCGCCAATTCGATTCTTGGCCATGACGACCGCCAGTTTCATCGCGGCCTTCATATTCGTTGGATCCGCTTGATTCTTTCCCGCAATGTCGAAGGCCGTTCCGTGGTCGACCGATGTTCGAATAATTGGCAATCCAAGTGATACATTCACTGTGTTCTCGAAGTCGATCAATTTCATGGGGATATGTCCTTGATCGTGATACATCGCAATGACGAGCGCATAGGTGCCTCGAAACGCTTTGAGGAAAACGGTATCGGCAGGGAGAGGGCCTTCGCACCGGATCCCTAGCTGCCTGGCTGCTTCGACGGCCGGGGCGATCGAGCGCGAGTCCTCATCACCGAACAAGCCGTTCTCACCCGCGTGCGGATTCAGGCCGCAGACAGCGATGAGGCCATCCGTTATACCGAGGCTGACTAGAGCTGTCTGGCCGAGCTCGATCGTCCGAACAATTCTCTTGGGATCAAGTTCGCAGGCTTGACGCAGAGCCAGGTGGGTGGAGACGTGAACAACGCGCATGCGATCGTTCACGAGTAGCATGCGGGAGTCGCTCGCGCCGCAGAGTTCGGCGATGTACTCGGTATGGCCCGTGAACTCTAGGCCGCTGAGCGTAACTGCTTCCTTATTCACTGGGGCGGTGACGATGGCGTCGGCCCGATCGGCAAGGCACAGCTCAGTTGCTCGCCGCACGTACTCCACCGCCGCCTGGCCGCAATCCGCGTTGGGAACGCCGATTGGAACGTTACTGGAGGCAAGTTGATCCGAACTAACCTGTTCAGCTCTCTCGGAAAGAGAAAGGCTGTATCTGCGTTCCGCATCCCGCACGACGCTTGCATCGCCGACGACCGTCCAGCGGGCGAGCCCGGCTGTGGCTGGGTCGGCTAGCGCTTTCAGTACAACCTCCGGTCCGATGCCGGCCGGATCCCCAATGGTGACGGCGATTCTAGGCAGCACTTCGGGTCCTCCAGCGGGTCAAAGCGGCCCCGATCGATGCGAGGGAATCCGGTTGGCCAAAACCGCCCGCTTTGGTGACGAGCGTCGTCCCCCCAAGAGGCCCGCCGCACAGGCGCCCCCAGGGAATCCCGGGCTGCAACTCGGACTCCAGCTCGATCGCTGCTACCTGCAGGACACCGCATAGCGCTTCGGCCGTATCGCCACCGCTCATGACGATTGCACCCAGCAACTCGGGCCGCCACGAGGACAGGCGCTCTCTGAGAATCAGTCGGGGAGTTTGATGGACCGCAAGACGAATCACAAGGTGCTTTTGTTCCGCCAGCGCCCGGTCGAGTGCGGCGATATCAGACCGCTCCAACGGGAGCACGTCTGCCAGCCCATGTCCCACGATGTAATCGACCTGGTCGCAGGTCGGCGGTTGGTCGGATCCCATCAAGAACAGGACCGGCTTGCCGGTCTTGGGCGTCCTACGCCGTGCCGGAACGCGGTCCATCCGAGAGGCCAAGGCTGCGGCGAGATGTGAAGCTAAGCCCGCCGAACCGGCGAGTAGCGGCGCTGGGGTTCGAGCCAAAGCATCTGCGGCGGCGACATCGAGATCCTGAGGGTTTTCGGCGTCGATCACCCGGACCGGATTCGAGCAGGACAACTGCGCTCGTACGGTGAGGGCAGTTGTGCCAAACGCTGTCTTCAGGCGTCCGCGCACAACAACTCTTCCCATCTCTGGAAAAGCAGGGGTTACGACAGCTTCCGCGAAACCACAGGCATCCACCACAGCGTCAATTTCGGCTCCTTCGTTTCCACGCAGAGTGGAGTCGATTTTCTTGTAGATGACTGGAATGTCTTGGTCTTTCATCCGGCGACACGCGTCCATGACTTTCCGGCGGGCAACAGAAGGCGCGTCGTTGCGGCTTTCGGTGGAGACGACAATTAACTCGGTGGCCGAGTATTTCACCCACTCGGTGCCCCGCTGGACAACTGTCTTGAATCCGTTTTGCGCGAACTGAACCCCGCTGTCGCAAGCGCCTGTCAGGTCGTCGGCAATCATGCCCCAGGGCGGTGGTGGGAACCGTTGATCGGGCGTCGTGGTGCTCGGCAAATCGCCATACTCCGGAAGGAAAACTTTCCTCGTGTCGTTGCCATCATAGCTGACCCAAGCGAAGAGGAATTTCAGATGGCCGGACAGAGATGAAATGAGGAGGCTCGTCATCCGGGGAGTGAGCTAAACTCCCCAAACGGGCTTCGCCGCCTGCGGTGGCGATCCCAGGTTTTTTCCATTACGAAAAAAAGGAGGATGACGAGCCATGAAAAACAATAGCAAAACTTTCAGAGAAGTGTCGAAACGGAAGATGATCGAACAAGGCCTGAACGTCGTGGCCGGGGTGGATCTGGGCGATAAGCACAGCCATGTCTGCTTGATCGATCTGGACGGCAACATCGTCGAGCGCAAGAAGCTGAGCACCTCGCCGGCAGCGTTCGAGCGCTACTTCGGCGGCTGGGCCGCGATGCGGGTGGTGCTCGAAGCCGGCTGCCACGCCAACTGGATCTACCGCTTGCTCGAGCGGCTGGGGCACGAGCCGCTGATGGCCGACACGCACCGCCTGGCGCTGATCACCCAATCGCTGTCGAAGGACGATCGCAGCGACGCCGAACGGCTGGCCGAGTTGGGGCTGCGGATGCCCGAGATGCTGAACGCCGTCGAGCCCCGTTCGCTGGCCAGCCAATGCGACCGCGCCGTGCTGAAAGCGCGGGAAACCCTGGTCGAGACACGCACGAAACTGATCAACAGCGTGCGCGGCACCGTGAAGAGTTTCGGGGGCCGCTTGCCGGCTTCGAGCAGCGAGGCCTTCGTAAAGAAAGCCAGTCCCCAGTTGCCCGACGAGCTGCGTGTCGCGCTCGAGCCGTTGCTCGAGGTGATCCAACACGTCAGCGCCGCAATCCTCCGCTATGACAAACATATCGAGAAGCTGGCGGAGGGAAAATATCCCGCCACGCAAGGTTTACGCTCGATCCGCGGAGTGGGACCGATCACCTCGCTGGCATTCGTGTTGAATCTGGACAACGATCCGCAGCGGCTCGGGAGCAGTCGAGACGCCGGGCCCCGGATGGGGCTGCGGCCCCAGCGCCGCGACTCGGGCGAACGCTCACCGCAGTTGAGTATTACCAAAAGCGGTGACCGATTATTGCGGCGACTGCTGGTGCAATGTTCGCAATACATTCTGGGATATCACGGGGAAGATTCGGACTTACGGCGCTGGGGACTGGGATTGGCGGCCCGCGGCGGCCCCTGCGCGAAGCGCAAAGCGATCGTGGCGGTGGCGCGCAAACTGGCTGTGCTGATGCACGTGCTGTGGCGTCAGGATGTGGACTTCGATCCGTTTTACCAGACGAACCCGCGAGCGGCAGGCTAGCGCTGAGAAATGCGAATCTTAGCAGACCGCTGCGAGCAGCGAATCCCTTTCCCTCTGCTGGCAGGATTCCAGATCGGTCCTCGCCGTCAAGGGTTCGCTTCGCCGCGCTCGGCGCGCCCTAGACTGCTCCGGGCCGATCGGAGAGCAGGACTTATATGAGGGAAAGGGGATCACCGGAACGAGCCGCCTGCCGACCGCTCGTGTGTCGGCTGTCAGCCGCGAATTCCCTCCCGAGCGAAAAAGGAAGGCGGCATCGAATGCCAAATGGAATCAGGCCCGGGACGGCAGGAAGAACGTCGGATCGAGGCAGGCAAGTAGAAACGTCGGATTGAAGCAGGGAAGTCAGAACGTCGGATTGAAGGAGGTTGAGGAATCGTAACAGCGCAAAGGGACAGACCGAGTTCGCGGCGACTGCGAGTCCACGCCCGGTCCGCAGAGGCCGAGACAGAGAGAGCAGCGCCGCTAGATCGAACTTCATAGAGCACCGCGTCCTCAGCGACGACCAACGAGTGCGGATGGAAGCCCGGTCCAACATCCCATCAGCTGAAAATTCTTCACTCCTCCCTTGACAATGCCGAGCCTCCTCATGGAAGGCGTGGACGGAAGTCCACGCTCCCGAGCGGGCAAGAAGTCGGCGCCCAGGCGTGCGTAAAAGTGGACGCCCAGGCGCGGCCTCGAGCCCGTACCAATCATCGCTGTTTGTTTGTGGCCCGTCCGCGTTAGGAATGTCTTTGCTTACGCGCTCTTTCGTGGCGAGAGCTATACTGGCCTGACAGCACGTGAGGAGGTAAAAACACACGATGAGCGCAAGCGAATCTTCCGGGGCCGGGCCTCAACCGGGCCAGCCGGATCCGGCCGAAATCTTCGACACGATTAACGCTCACCAAAGATCCGCGGCTTTGCGGGGCGCGATCGAGTTGGAGCTGTTCACCGCGATAGCCGAGGGCGCGAATACAACGGAGGCGATTGCAGCCCGTTGTGATGCCAGCGAGCGGGGCGTCCGCATTCTTTCCGACTACCTGACCGTCATTGGCCTCTTGACGAAACAAGACGGGTATTACGGTTTGCCCGTCAATAGTGCGGTGTTTCTGGACAAGAACTCCCCGGCCTATATGGGTTCGGCTGTCGGCTTCATGAATTCACCGGATCTTCTCCATGCTTTCGAGAACGTAGCCGATCTGGTTCGGCGCGGCACGACCCTGCTGGGACCGGGCGGAACGGTGGAGTCCGAGTACGACGACTGGGTGGAGTTCGCGCGCAGCATGGCGCCGTTGATGGCGCCGGCCTCGGAGTTCATTGGAGAACTGGCAGTCAAGGAGGGACCCGGGCAACCGCGCATTCTCGATATCGCCGCCGGCCACGGCCTGTTCGGCACCTCAGCCGCTCGCCGCAATCCGGGCGCGCGGATCGTTGCTCTCGATTGGGAGAAAGTATTGGCGGTGGCGCGCGAAAATGCCGCGGCGGCCGGGGTCATCGACCGCTATGAGTTTCTCCCTGGGGACGCTATGACGACTGACTATGGTGAGGGATTCGACGCCGTGCTGGTGACCAACTTCTTTCACCACTTCGATCGTCCGGCGTGCGAATCACTGATGCGCAAGATGCACGCCTGTTTGAATGACGGCGGGCGGGTTGTAACGCTGGAATTCATCCCCAATGAAGACCGCGTTTCGCCCCCGATTTCCGCCACGTTTTCGATGATGATGCTGGGGACGACGCCGTCGGGCGACGCCTACACGTTCGCCGAATACGACAAGATGTTCCAGGCGGCGGGTTTCGCGCGTAACGAGTTCCTAGATGTGCCCCGCTCGCCGCAGCAGGCTGTGGTCAGCTACCGGTAACGCGGGCTCCCAAGAAAAACTACAATGCCGACCTGTTTTCAAAATAGAGATATTCAGAAGCAATATCTGTAACACATATATCTATGATACACTCAATAAGATATGATGCGAGCAGTCCTAGTCAAGCTTCCAGAAGAATTGATCGATGACGGGCAGGAATGTGCTGTAGCACTAAAGCTCACGCGATCGGCCTACATACGCCGCGCCATTGAACATTTCAATCAGGAAACCAAGCGTAGTCTCAGGGCGAAGAAGCTAGCCGCCGCATCCCGCAAAGTGCGAGCGCAGAGCATGCGAGTCAACGCGGAGTTCGCTGCGTTCGAGCGCGATCCTGATGCGTAACCGCGGGGAAATCTGGCTGGCAAAGCTGAACCCCCAGCGAGGCACGGAGCCGGGCAAAATACGGCCCGTTCTTGTCGTCCAGGCGCAGATTCTGTTGGATGAGCGCCACCCGTCAACTTTGATCGTTCCCCTTACAACCGGTCTTCTCGATGACGCCGAGCCCCTCCGGGTGCGGATCAACCAGGGAGAGGGTTGGGAACGAGAATCGGACGCGATGATCGACCAGCTTCGAGCGATCGATAACAAGCGTTTTGTGGACGGACCGCTGCGGCGGCTCGGCCCAGGCGAGCTAGGCGAGGTCGATCAAGCGATACGCGAGGTCATGGACTTAGAGGCAGTCTGATATGAACTTTTAGGCTACGAGCGATTGAATCGGGGCAGCCGCAGGCGTGATCGACAAAGCATCGTCGAACTAGCACCCCCTCAGTTCTTTTGAATTCCGAACTCTTCGAAGATCTTGAGGAACTGATTCGACTCGACCTTCTCGAATTGCTGCTGCTTCCCGCTGGGCCATTCGACTTCAAGCTGATCCACCATCAAGTCGCTGCCCAGCCCGAAGGTCAGCGGCAACTCGCTTTGCGAACAATAGCTCGAGCCGCTGTGGACCGGTCGCCATTGCTCGCCCGAAGCACCGCGAACCCGAACCACCGCACCAATCGCGCTGCGGTTTGACGCGCTTCCAACCAGCTTGAGCCGCAAGTAGGAATTGGCGTTGCCGCCATCGTTGCGCAAGAGCTTAGCCGGGCCATTGTTCGTGGTCACCAGGACGTCGAGGTCGCCGTCCCGGTCGTAGTCGGCGTAGGCGGCTCCGCGGCCGACAATAGGTCGAATGAGATCTTCGCCGGCCTTGTCATTCGCCAGCTCAAAGCCGCCTCCCCCGGTGTTGCGAAACAGCAGCGGCGCCTGCTTGTAGGAAACCTTCGGCTGAACGCGGTTGATGTCTTCTTCGAGATGTCCGTTGGCCGTGAAGATGTCGAGGTGAGAGTCGAGGTCGTAGTCGAAGAAAAAGCTTCCAAAAGAGAGAGCGAGCAAGCTCTCCCGGCCGACCGCACTACTCGGTGCGTCGTCGACGAAAAGCCCGGTGCCTTCGTTGTGATAGAGCGAGAGCATTTCGTTTGAAAAGTTGCCGATCAGCAGATGCGGCCTGCCCGAGCGGTCGTAGTCGGCGGCGTCCACTCCCATCGCTCCGCGGGCTTTTCCATCCTCGGCGAAAGCAACACCAGCGGTGAGCCCCAGGTCGGTAAATGTCCCGTCACTGTTGTTGCGATAAAGCCGGTTGGGCTGCGTGTCGTTGGCCTGAAAAATGTCGGGCCAGCCGTCCTGATTGAAGTCAAAAATAGCGATGCCAAGCGCCTTGCCGGCCTGGTCATAGACGCCTGCCTTTTCCGTGACGTCCTCGAACTTTCCGGAGCCAATATTACGGTAAAGCCGCGAGGCGAGTCCGTCGTAAGACTCAGGCGTGCAGTAGGATTTTGCGTCGCCATCGAGCGTGCACCAGAGGTCGTTTTCAGGTGTCCATTGGACATAATTGCCGATGAATATGTCGAGATTGCCATCCTTGTCGTAGTCAAACCAGGCGGCGCTAGTGCCGAATCCGGCGTTGCTGATACCAGCGTTTTTCGTGGTGTCGGTGAACGTTCCGTTGCCCTCGTTTCTGAACAGCCGGTCGCCCTCAATGGCTGTCACGTAGAGGTCTTGGTGGCCGTCGTTGTCATAGTCGCCTGCGGCAACACCCAAGGCGTACATTTCGATGTCCAGCCCAGCGCCGGCGGTCACGTCGGTGAAGGTTCCGTCTTGGTTGTTGCGGTAGAGCTTTGAGGTGACCTTTTCCTCCGGGGCGGGGTTCCAGGGTTTGCTATTGACTAGAAAAATATCGGGCCAGTCGTCGTTGTTGTAATCGAGGAAAGCACAACCGGAGCCGAGCGTTTCGGGAAGGTATTTTTTTTCGGAGCGGCCGTTGTTGTGCTCGAAAATGATGCCTGCAGTTGAGGTGATATCGGTGAAGATGACGTCGGCGGCGGGGGAGGAGACCGTGGTTGGGTTTGCTGTTGAATCGCCGCCCGAGCCGCAGGCGGAGAAGAATAAACATACACAGGCAACGATGATGAGGGACGGGCGCGATGCGGAGGGACCGTTCACGGCTGCCCTCCCGCCGAACCCCGGATCGCGACTCCTGCCTGCAGCCCAGCCGGAATCTCCACCGTCACGTGTTCGTGAATCGGTTGCCGCTCGTTGTTGTCCTCGGGATTGAGCCGCCGAATGCGTGCCGTGATCGTCTGTGATTCCTCATCGGCCTTGAACCTGCGGAAGAGCTGCTCCTCGTGGTTCGCTTTTTCTTGATCGCCGAGGCCCCGGTAGCAAAGCATGCGCGTATAGTGCATTTGCAAGTCTTCCGGGTCGATTCGTGCCACGCGGTCGAGCATCGTAAGAGCCTGTTGATACTCACGCCGCCGGAAAAGGATCTGAGCGATTTCGTTGAGAACGACGCGGTCTCGGGGATACTGGTTTTCGACGATGCGCAGGGAAGCCAGCGCTGCGTCGTAGTCTCCGTCAGCACGCTGAGCCTTGGCCAGGAAGAAGTGCGCTCGAGCCAGATCCGGATCGATCTCCAAGGCCTTCTCGACGTATGGCTTGGCGGCATCGGTTTGCCCTTCCTGAACCAGAGCCCGCGCGACGTTCAGCCAGCCGTCGGCAAAGCCGGGATCGGCTTCGGTCACCCGCTGGAAAGCGTACTCGGCCCCCTTCAGATCTCCCTGAAGCAGCAGTCCGATCCCGTAGTCGTTCCAACGAGTGTGATCCTCGGTCATCGCGACCGGCTTCCATTCGGTTGGCGAGGAACCGATCCGAAGCTCCACCTCGTCCTGGGCCAAAACAACGATCGGCAAGTCCGGAATCTCGCCTTTGATCTCCCCGGAAACATTCTCGGGAATATCGGAAACCGAAAATGTGAACTCACGGTCATCGTAGCCCTTACCATAAGATCCACTGCCCTTCGGATCCGGCTCGCCCGCATAGGAGAATTGCGTGTAATAGTGCGAAAACTTACGGTAGTTCAATCTCGCGACCAGGCGAACGGGGCCCTCGACCTCGTCGGGAATCGTGACGCGAAAGTGAGCCGTGTCCGCCGCACCTGGGGGGATCAGACGTGCGTAGAGCAGGCTCCGTGCATGGAAAGCGTTGCGTTTGTTGATGGGATGGCCGTGCTCATCGAGTAGAAACGACTTGTAGAAATGTGCACCAGCTTCGACCGGCCCGGTCCCGCCGGCCTCCACCGCGCCGCTCCAGTATATGATCCGGCCGCTCGCGTCAAGTGCTTGCAGCTCCACCCAACAATCGAATGCATCGACGGTGCCTCCGGGGAAGAAGTGCCCCACTTTTTTGGTCCGCACGACGACATCAATCTTGACCGTTGCCCCAGGCTGGATCAGCGGCTGCACGCGATCGATCGGAGCGGCAATCTGCCCCACCTCGCGCAGCAAGATCGGCCCGCCCCCGGTTTGGGCTTCCTCGCCCACGGCGAACCCGGTCGACAGCATTGGCTGATCGGCGCTACGGCGACGCATGGCGGGCGCGGCATCGTTGTCCTCTAGCGGCGAGACCGCGAAAATATCCACCGAGACGATGTCGTCCTGAAGGAAATCGGTAACTGTCTTGAGTTGCTCTTCGTCGCGATTCACGTAAGGGACCGCCGTGTTGGCCGCCGGGAACCGATGGGAATGGACAAACCCTTTCTGGTTGCCCGGGTCGTCGGACCGCACTAACGGCATGTGACAGTCGGCGCAGGTCGATGATTCTTCCGGGTAATAAAACGACCGCGCTCCATGTCCCGAAACACCGCTGGCTTGCCACGAGTCGTACTCGTTAAAACCCCGGAACCAGCGGTAGTTATTGACCGGGGCGTCAAGATGAACCTTGTGGCAGGATGAGCAAAATTCCGCGCGGTCGCCAAGCATGAAGGCCGGCATAAAAGCCCGGCGGTGGGCCTCGGGCGCCGTATTGACGACGTAGTCATGAACCTGGCGGATCAGCCAGTTGTCGCTGGCTCCCATCTCGTGCAGCGGCGGGTAGGTCATCGTGAAGCCGCCATTGCCCATCGTGTCCGCGACGTGTGAAATCGAATGGCACGACATGCAGCCGAGGCCCGCTTGCGCCGCCGGGGTATCAATCTGCTCCTTGGCCGGCTTGTCGAAGCGGCCGTTGAAGAACATGGCGTGGTCGTGGCATCCGGCGCACCATTTCGACGATTCAACGCCGTTGACTTCCTGCATGTACTCAATCGCCTTGCGGTAGAACTGATTGTTAAACGACGAGAAGTGGTGCATCGAACTATTCCACTGCTCATAGACGTCTTTGTGGCAGTCGCCGCAGACTTTTGAATCGAGGAAAAAATCAGACGGAATCAGCCCTCCCGTGTTGGTCACCGCCGAGGAAGGGAAGAAGGGACTCGATTCGCCGCCACCCTCCTGCTCCATGCTCAGCGGAGCCGTCATCGGGTTGACGATCCGCCGATCAGCACTCGGAAAGAGTCTTGCCAGAACTACGGAACTCAGCCCCACCAAGACGACCGCAGCTAGCGAAATGCCCAAGGTTCGAAAGAGCTTTGGGGTCAAGCACCAGGCATACCACCAGAGAGCCAGCGCGCCCAAATACCCGGTTCCGATGTGAACTACGAGAATGAGCGCATTCGGCCGGGTCGCGCCGATCACGCAAAGCACGGCACCGAGCGCGCCCGAGAAGGCCAACAGCCCCGCCGCCGGCGCGGTTTTCCACCCAAGCGAAGGCAGCCATTCCTTCCGCCATAGCAATAGCGCCGCAATTAGGGCCAAACCCAAGCCAACGTGCAGCAACACATTGGCCACGTAGAACAGGGTCGCTTCAGGGAACGACCACACCCAGGTGGCGTTCACCAAAAGGATCGAGAAGCCAACCGTGATGATTCTGGATTTGTTCACTGCCGCAGCGGCCGGATCAGCTTGAGCGCAGGCCTTACGTTATATTTTTGCAGATAGGCGCGATGCTGCTCTGTGTCGGGGAAGTTTTCGTCGGGCCCATACGGATAACCCGACATGGCGTGGAAAGGCAGCGGCTCGACAGTGTCGCCGAAAGCGGTGTTGGCCTCGGCTTCTTTCGCCCAGCCGTCAACGAACAGCAGAAAGTCGCGTTTCCAGCCGCTCGGCAGCTCAGGTAGCGACGGGACGGGGAAGCGCAGTGTCAGCTCGTCCCCGGCCCCTAGGATCACAAAGCGGTCGTCGATCGAGGATAAAAGTTCCGTGACGGGTCCGTAGCGCGTGTAGTTGCCGCGGGTCGGATTCCACATCGTTGTCGGGCTGACCGATGCATACTGAAACCGCTCGGGCTGTTTGCGCTCCGGATGCAACACGACCTGCGAGAAACCGCGAAAGCCGAGATCGGAGGTCTCGGGAAGTAAGTGGGTGACGACGCTCTGTCCCGCTTCCTGCTTGGGTGCGGCAAAAACCTCGTCCCAATAAAGGCACAGGTTGGTCGCGATGCGCACTTCGCGTGAGTCGGATAGAAACTTGCCCGCCATGTCCACGGCGATTGTTCGCGGACCGCCGGCCGGGAGGCCCATATCTTCGATCACAGTGACCCATTGGCCGTTTCCGTCCTTGACCTGGAGATAGGGCAATTGGAGCTGGTTGTGTTGAGTCTGCGATCCCGCCACAATGCGGCTAGCGTCGGCCCAGTCGACCCATCCACTCAGGAAAAGCACCATCTCGTCCTGCCCGAAAACGGTGTCTCGAGTATCTTGCCCAGAATCCGCGAAATCCAAAGTGAGTGAATGGCTCTCAGCGCGGCTGGCAAAGTCTCTGGCGAAGTCGTCGACGTACCGGCCATCGCGTTCGGTCACCCGGTCGAGGACATCGTGGCCGTGCTCGTCCAGCGCCCCCACCGGGTAGTGGCGTTTCTCCACTTCATGAAGACGAAACTCGGGGAAGGGCGGGGCCTTGAATTTCTCGTTGCTGAACACGTCGATGCCGCGAGGATGATCGACCGCCAGTAGCTTGATCTGGTCGAGGTAAGCAACTTCGCGAAGCTCCTCGGTGATGCGTACCTCGTAGGCGCCGTCGCGAGGCTTCAGTCTCTCGCCGTCGATCCAGACATATTCGTCATGATCCACCGGGAAGAACTGCCCGCCTCCCAGGCCGGCACCCAAGGGAGCGACTCCAAGCACTTCGCTGATGAACTCGAACTCCTCACCGTTCCACGTGTAGATCATGGGACAGGAGCCCGACAGCCGCGGCTTCTCCTCGACGCTAATGGCCTGGTTGACCGGTTGCTCGGATTCGTTCTGGATCAGCCCGTTCGGCCACGTGATCCGAACCGTGTCGATCGCCTTGGCCGCACCGAGGCCGAATGCCAGCGGAATCCCCTGGTAAACCTGTTTGCGATAGACCCGGCCCGCTTTGACTTCGACCCGCGCTCCCTCGGTGAGGATATTGTTCTTGACGCCTTTCAGCACGATGCCCGCGTAGTTGTTGCTCGTTGAGGTCTTGTTCAAAAGGAGCTGAACTCTGCCTACACCGTCAACGGCGGCGATGTCTACCTTGCCGTCGGAATTGAAGTCGGCTGCCGCCGCGAACTCCAGATCGTCCGGCAGTCCCGCCGCTTCCGTGGATTCAAAATCGAGACCGCCCCGATCGCTACCGCCACGGCGGACGAGCACTCCGCCGGAAGTGACCGCGTCGGTCCGTCCGCGATTCTGCAGATCGGCCCAGGCCAGCACGCCGTGTGTGCTCGCGCCTGCCTGCAGAACACCCTCATGGTTTGTGAGAACCTGCGTCGTCTGCTCACTGCCACTGCCGCGAGTCAAAGCGACGTCGAGGAACCCATCGTGGTTCGCGTCGACGACTTCCAGACGAAGCGGACCCTCACCCGGCGCCACTCCCGCAATGGTCGTGGCGCGAAACTGGCCGACCTTGCGGTCTTCGTAGACAATCACCTTGTCCGCGTAAGCAACGATGATGTTGAAGCTGTTGTTCTCCCATAGCTCCAGCGAAGCAGCCGCCAGAGCCTCGGAACCTTGCTCAAAAGGAAACGACGCCGTCACATCCGAAAAACTGCCATCGCCGTTGTTGCGCACCAAAGCCTGGCCCTGCCCAACGAGCAGCAGATCGAGGTCATAGTCGTGGTCGTAGTCCACCCACAGGCAAGCGTTGAAATCCCCCGGCGCCACTATGTGAGGATTGCCGGCCAGTCCCCCTTCATCAAATGTCAGCTCCACGACGAGAACGTCCCCAGCTCGAATCACACAAAGGTCGGCTGTGCCGTCGTTGTTGGAATCCGCAACCGCGACGTGACGAATCTCTTGTCCGGCTTCACTGTGGTCAGGAGCGCTCTCGAGCGAATAGGCAATTCGGCTGCGGGACCAGGCAACCACGTCCGGATTGCCATCCGCGTCGAAATCCGACAATGCGAGCCCCAGCGGCTTTTCGGCCAGGTCGATAGCGGTTGCTTGGGCCTCAAATTCGACGCTAGCCGCTTCTTCGGCAGCGGGTCCGGCGGTCACGGGGTCATGCAACTCGGAATAGAAACTCCAGTTGACGTCTTCACCGGTGGCCGAGCCTTCGGTCAATTCCTTGATCTCTTTGAACTGATCCAGGTGGCCCCGCGCCCGGTCCATGTCCACACGCCGCAGTGTGTTGTAGAGCTGAAAATGCGGCGCCGCGAGGCTCGGATCAAGCTCGATGGTCCGCTCAAACTCAGCAACACCGCGATCGATGTCGTCTTGCAGCTTGTAGAGCACTCCGAGGTTGTAGTGCGTCTTGGGTTCATCGGGGATGAGCTTGGCCATCTGTTCGAGCTCACGGATGGCGCGCTCCACTTCGTTGCGTTTCTTGAACTCGATGCCGAGATTGAAGTAGGTATGAGGCAGAGACGGATCGATCTTCTGCGCATTTTCGACTTCAGCGATCCCTTCTTCGGCCTGCCCCGCGCGCAAAAGCGACAACCCGTAGTTGAGATGCTCCTGAGCCGAGCCAGGATTCAGCTCGAGTGCCTGCCGCAGCACGCCGACCGCCTGTGTCTGCGTGCCCGGGTTCTCATACATCGCCTTGCCCAGGTTGCGCAGCTCCTGCAACCGGCGGGCGGTCTCCGGGTCCATCCGAAGAGCCGATGGCGGCGTGCTGATGACGGCGATGCCCGCAATCAACGTTAACGATAAGAAGCCTACGACGAATCCTTTGCTCATGTTTGTCCAGGAGAATCCATCGTACCGGATTTTACACCCTCCGGATAAGCAGCAAGTCCGCTGCTGCTGGCCAGCGCCCTGAGCCACTGAACTGGCGTGAACCTCTAGATTCGCGTAGGTTCGCCAAGGTTCGCCAAGGTTCGCCGCGCCTCGCAGACTGCTCGGATTGATCGCACTGTCCCAGATCCGCCCTTCAGGACTTCGGTTGCCCCGAAAGAGTTTTGAATACCCGTAGCCGCAGGGCTCGAAGAGACCTGCGGCTTTTCACTGCGTTCACCCGCCGCGTGGGGCCCAACGAGAGGTTGAGAGCTGTTAAGCCGCGAAGCGGCGCAGGACCGTAGCCCTGGGTGAAGCGAAGCGGAACCCTGGGTACCCTCCCTGGTGGGGGGAGCCCTGAAGGGGCGGTAGCAAAACAGCCCGGATGAATCTGATGACGGGGCCCTCTTTAGCCGAAAAAAATGCAATGAAATTGGGCAATCAGCCAGGCCAAAAATCGTTAAGCGAACAGCATTGGTGTTCACGCGGCTTGGTGTTCCATAGGCCAGCCGTCTACGGCTGGTGGATGCCGCCGCGCAGGGGCTTTTCAGCCCGTTTCAACGGGCTTACCTCTTTCATACGGATATCCTGTGGTGCGCTATTACTGACGCACTACACTAGAGCGACGCCGCCGGTCTCCCCTTATCTCCCCAAAAATCCGACAGCCAACTTCGAGTCACGGATCTTAAGAGAAAGAATCCCATTGTTATCAACAAATGCGCCAGCTCGGGGCTTGACAAACGCGAATGCGCCGCTATGCTGAGAGCGGTGAAATGATCGGCTGACAAGCGATCATTCACAGCCCCGTTCACAAACGCCGGTTCACAAGCCGAGTTGGCTCGTCCAGGGGCAAAAAACGCTAGGTGGGTATCCGGTTGACTCAGGTAGCCCCAAGATGTAGTATGCCGGCAGATGGAAGATTACCCTCAGAACCTGACAGAGTTCGAGGCCCGTTTTAGCAGTGAGGAGGCCTGCCGGGAGTATCTGTTCCGGCTGCGCTGGCCGGACGGTTTCCGCTGTCCGGGTTGCGGTTGTGGAAAGTCGTGGCCTTTGCGAAAAGTGCTGCTGCAGTGCGCTGCGTGTGGGCGCCAAACCTCGGTGACCGCCGGGACCATCTTTCAGGACACGCGCAGCCCTTTGCCGTTGTGGTTTCGTGCGATGTGGTGGGTCACCACCCAAAAGACCGGAGCCAGCGCTTTGGGACTGCAAAGAGTGTTGGGGCTCAACAGGTACGAAACGGCTTGGACCTGGCTGCACAAAATGCGGCGCGCGATGGTGCGGCCGGGACGGGATTTGCTGGCCGGGACAGTGGAAGTCGATGAAAGCTACTGGGGCGGGCTCGAAGAGGGCCTGCGGGGCCGAAACCTGAAAAACAAAGCATTGATCGCAGTAGCCGCTCAAGAGGATGGGCGGGGTATCGGCCGGATTCGCATGAAGAGAATCGAGGATGCCTCGGGCGAGGGCCTGTTGCCTTTCGTGGAGGAGTGCATCGAGCCGGGCAGCGTGGTGCATACCGACGGCTGGCTCGGTTACTCCGGGTTGAAAAAGGAAGGCTACGTCCATCAGGTCACAGTTGTCAGCAGGCAGGAGCAGTCCGCGTCGGAATTGATGCCCCGCGTCCACCGCGTGATGTCACTGCTCAAGCGCTGGCTGCTGGGCACCCATCAGGGCGCCGTGAGCCACAAACATCTGGACTACTACCTGGACGAGTTCACCTTCCGTTTCAACCGCCGCAAATCCAAAAGCCGCGGCAAACTCTTATCGGCTCGTCCAGCAGGCGGTAGCCGTGGATCCGGCGACTTACAAGATGATTGTTCACCCGGTTACAGAACCCAAGAAAATCCCCAAACCACAAGATATTGGGGCTACCTGAGTCAACCGGATACCCATCAAACGCTATATCATGAAAATATCTGCAAAATCCTGCAATCGAGACTACCGGTTCACTGCAATAAAAGAACTTATGAGTTTCTCCGAAACCGTCAACAGGGCGCGAGGAGTCAACAGTTTGTAAATATCGACTTGACACAAGGTCATAACCATAGTATACTATTCTTGTGATCGGGTTGTCTTCTTTCCTTTCAGTTCTTTGTCGTCCTTCTCGTGCGCTACTCGGTGAAGTTCTTCGCGTACCTTCTTCGGGAAGATCCTCCGCATCGCTTCGTCGGTCGTTAGATCCTTCTCTGGTTTCTTTCTGGTCATAGCTAGGGCTTCCACCGCAAATATCGATTTGATGACGCTAATGGACCGGTTCCACTCTGAAGAGAAATGCCGCTCCTACCTTGAGGGCTTACGCTGGCCCAAGGGTATACAGTGCCCACGATGCGAAAACGAGAAGATCTCTCGAATCCACAAGCGCGGACAGTTCGATTGCGACTCATGCCGGTACCAGTTCTCCGTTACCGCCGGGACAATCTTCCATGATTCTCACTTGCCGCTTCCCAAGTGGTTCGCGGCCATCTACCTGATGTGCGAATCCCGCAAAGGGATTTCGGCCAACCAACTCAAGCGCACCCTGAAAGTAGCCTACAAGACCGCTTGGTATCTCTGCCATCGTATCCGAGCCGCCATGAAGGACGCCGACACCGAGCCCCTTGAAGGCACCGTCGAAGTCGATGAGACCTGGGTCGGCGGTAAGGCCAAGGGCATGGGCCGGGGATACACGGGGAACAAAACGATGGTTCTCGGGGCTATCGAACGCGATGGCAATATCCGGCTGACGGTCGGCAAGCGCGCAATCGCGAAACGCTTCACGGATTCATTGAGGAGCACGCCCCGGATGCCGAGAACATCTATACCGACGACTACGAAGCCTACAAAGGCATTGGCGATGAGAAAACCAAGCACGAGAGCGTAAACCATTCCGCTGACGAGTGGGTTCGCGGCGATGTCCACACGAACTCGATCGAGGGCGCGTTCTCGCTCTTCAAGCGGTCTGTTGTCGGTGCCTATCATAAAGTCAGCGTGAAGCATCTTCCTGCCTACCTTGATGAGTTCGAGTTTCGGTTCGACAATCGGAACAATCCGTATTTGTTTCGGGACACCCTGCTGCGGCTCATTAACTCGGACTCCCTGAAGTATAAGGATCTAATAGGGAAATCTGCTGATGACAGCACGCACGGAGCTGCTTTATCCGCTTGAGAACCGCGTCCATTTCACTGTGAAATGCCCCTCCAGCCAAATCCATCTCCTGACTCATCTCTCGAATGTGCACCTGTAGACTCGCCTGAAACGATTCTAGACTAGAAATAGTCTGTTGAAGCGGAGCCCCAATAGATCGGATCAGTGGGAGAAGCGACTGAATTTCATCTGGTCCCTGCCGCTTCCGGACCCAATCAGACCATCCGGTTATGCTTTCGATGAGTAGGTCAACGTTGCGCTTTACGGGACCCGAGCGAATCCTCATAATGCTCGCCTGCCGATTGATCTTTTTTGATACCTTTACGACTCCTGCGTGGATCGCGCGGTGCGAGGATGTATCTGGACGTTTTGAAGCATTCGACGCGATCTCGCCCATCCGCTGATTTATTGCCGTAATCTTGGGGATGTCCACTTGTAGTTGGTGAATTGCAGCCTCCGCGTCCTTTCTGAAATCCAAATATCCCTTACGACCAACCGTCTGTAGCGGCTTTGATTTGGAGCGTTGCCAAACGACGACACCAGTGGTCACCAAGACAAGAAACAGGGTTCCGAGCGCACCTAGGCCCAAAAAAAACCCATTGCTGATCCGCTCCGGTAATCCAAGCGTATATTGTTCCACCTGCTGCTAACACGGAGTACACCACGCCAGCGTAGAAAGCCTGAAGTATAAAGTTGATAGCCTCATTGGCAATTTTCTGCCTAGCGGATGGCGATAGCATAAAAGCGAGGCTACCACGGCACCCACCCTTGCGTCAAGTAGATAATTACGCAACAGTTAACGCATATAGTAGTCGCAAAAAACAAGAAAACCATCAAGAATGACAAGAAAACAAGGAAAGTCTCCTGCCCTGCCTGCCGACAGTGCCTCGATCCAGTGCCTTGAGCCTCTTCAGCGCGGGCGGCAAGCGAGACCAGGTAACCAGTACACAGTTAAGTAAACGTTGCGCTACACTCGGGTTGTTGTGATCGGCCAAACCATATCGCACTACAAAATCACCGACAAGCTCGGTGAGGGCGGCATGGGTGTCGTCTACAAAGCCGAGGACACAAAACTCAAACGCCCGGTCGCGCTGAAATTCCTGGCTGCTCACCTGCTGAAAGACGAAGAGTCGAGCAAACGTTTCGAGCGCGAAGCGCAAGCCGCGGCGGCGCTGCACCACCCCAACGTCTGTCCGATTCACGAGATTGCAGAGGCCGAGGGGCAGACCTTCCTAGCGATGGCCTTTATCGAAGGCGACAGCCTCGACAAACGCATCGAACAAGGCCCGCTGAAAATTCCCGAAGCTCTCGATATATCGCGACAGATCGCCAACGGTCTCCAGGCCGCGCACGAAAAGGGCATTGCCCATCGCGACATCGAACCCGGCAACGTGATCGTGGACGAGAAAGGACACGCTACGGTCATGGACTTCGGCCTGGCGCTGCTGACTGAAGGCTCCAAGCTCACCCAACTCGACACGACCGTCGGCACCGTGGCCTACATGTCGCCCGAACAGGCCCAAGGCGCCGAAGTCGACCACCGCACCGACCTGTGGGCACTGGGGTGCGTCGTCTATGAGATGGTCTGCGCCCAGCGGCCGTTCAGGGGCGTCTACGACCAGGTGCTGCTCTACGAGATCGTTAACCAGGAACACGAACCGCTGACAGGGGTTCGCGCCGGCGTTCCGATGGAGCTGGAATGGATCGCCGCTAAGTGCCTCGCGAAGGACCAGGGAAAGCGCTACCAAAGCGCGACCGATTTGATCGTCGATTTGGAGACGCTCCAGGAAAAACTGAAGTCAGGGAAATCGACGATTCTGCGTGGAGGGATGGCGACGCAAGCGGTGGTAACAGTGCAGGCCGGGAGCCGAGCCCGGACAGGGGTAGTTCAGGCAGGCGCGAGTGCGGAAGCCGCTAGCGGTGACCGGGGGCTGCCTGAGCATCAGCCGCCCGGCGGGGGACAAAAGGCCAGGACCGCCCGGGAACGTCTGGCGTGGCTGCTGGCGGCGGCATCGTTGGCTGCGGCGCTTGTGCTGGGATTTCTCCATTTCGGTCAATCGCCCGCAGAACAGGCCGCGAAGGTTCTGCGGCGCTTTACAGTCACCCCGCTCCTCTCGATGTCCCAAGCCGACGTTCGGGTCGCGGCCATTTCTCCGAACGGGCTCTACATCGCCTTAGCCATGGCAGGCACCGAAGGGAGACTGTGGATCCAGGACCTCAATCAGCGCGAACCCCGGGTCATCGAGGGAACTGAAGCTGCTTTTGTTCCTTTTTGGTCACCCGACAGTCGGTTCATCGCGTTCAGAGTGGGAAGCGAACTCACGAAGGTTCCGGTACGAGGGGGACCGGCCTCGCGCATTTGCGAACTGCCTGGATCGATTTTCGGCGGCTCGTGGAGTCCCGACGGTGAATTGATTGTCTTTAGCAGCAGGGCGGATGGGTCGGGGCCGCCTATGCTCTATGAAGTCCCCGCGAGGGGCGGCACTCCCCAAGTCCTCGTTTCCGCTGGGGAGGCTGACGCATCGCCGGAAGGCCCCAGGGGTGGAATCGCCGATCCGCATTTCCTGCCCGCCGGCGCCGGGTCACACGTCTTGCTCTTCACCTTCGGGTCGGCATTCGAGCGGACCATGATGATCCAGGATCTCAAGAGCGGACGCCGGGAGATTCTGGGTCCGGGCACCCTCCCGGTCTATGCGGCTGGAGGCTACCTTGTCTATCAGACTTCGCCGAGCACGCATGACCTCTGGGCGCTGCCCTTCTCCCTGGATACGTTGCAGGCCACTGGCGAAGCCTTCCCAATTGCTCAAGGGGCTCAGGTCCCAACTGTGTCGGCGGACGGGACGCTGGTCTACGTCGACGGTACCGGCACCGAGCAAGAGCAACTGGTTTGGCTGGACCGCCGAGGCGGGAAAACAAGAGAGTTGGGCCGGGCGCAAGAATTCATCGTCGACCTCGCGGTTTCTCCCGACGTGAAGCGCGTGGCTGTTTCGGCGAGAGAAAGCGGCAACCAGGACATCTGGGTCTATGATGCCGAACGCGCGGTGAAGACCCGGCTGACCACAAAGGATAACCTCGACTTTCGGCCTGTTTGGTCGCCTGCGGGAGACGAGATTCTGTTCGCGCCCGTCGATGTATTGGATATCGTGAGCCGGCCCGCCGACGGCAGCGGCGAGGCCAAGGAGTTGCTGGCCTCTGCGGATCGGGACTGGGTCACCGATTGGTCCCGCGACGGAAGGTACATCCTGTTCGCCCGGACAGACCCCGAAAACGGTCCCGATCTGTGGTACCTGGAGCGTAAGCCGGAGGGCGGCTGGGAGCCGAAGCCGTTTCTCCAGACTCCGTTCCGGGAACGCGCTTCGAAGTTGTCTCCTGATGGGCGGTTTATCGCCTACTCTTCCAATGAATCGAGCCAGGAGGAAATCCATGTGCAGCCTTTTCCCGAAGGCGGGCGAAAAACCACAGTGTCAACCAACGGCGGACAGCAAGCCCGCTGGTGGCCGTTTCGGTCTCGACCAGCCCCGATTTTTCCGTGGGCGAGGCCACCCGCCTGTTCGAGCATGCCAACCTGACCCGCTCGTGGTATCCCCAGTACGATGTTTCGCCTGATGGTCAGCAGTTCATCGTGTCCGAACCTTTCGGCGACGAAACCGCCGAGCCAAAGATCAACGTCGTCCTGAACTGGCAAGAAGAGTTCAGAGATCGCCAGCCAGAGTAGCGCGCATCCGCCACTCTCAACAGAAACCGCCCATGACACAACAGAGGCGTGGACGGAAGTCCACGCTCAGCAAGCCGCGCACAAGCCGCGCGCCAGCTGGGCCATTCTGAAGTGGGGCGGGCATCCTTGCCTGCCCCACGTCGGTCTCACCTGGATGTTGTAAATCGGGAGAATCTACAACCGCGGGACTTGGCTGATCTGTGGGGCGGCGGGCCGGTACGGCTCTGACACGCCGATACCGCCAAAGACCAACGGCCAGTCACGGAACTGAAAAGAAATATCCCCTCTGTTTTCAACAAATGCTCTCGCCCGAGGCTTGACATCCGCAATAGTGCCGCTATTCTAAGAGCGGTGAATCGATCGAATCACAAGTGGCCATGCGCAAACCCGCGCTCAAACGAATGCAAAGGCAAGCCGGGCCTCGCGAGGACTCAAAAATTCCCAAATCCTGACAGGACCTGCCAAATCCCGCAATCGAATTTCCTATGTCATTGAAACAACGTTGCTTACCGGAATCCATAGGACCCACGAACTAGCCCGGAAAGCCTAAACTTCACATGAAAGTACATCGAAAAGTCCAAGGAAGTCTACGAAAACGGCACATTTTGCACTAGCTCAGGACTAGCCCGGGGCTAGCTCACCGAAGGGCGAGCCGCGATGTGGCGCGCGCCTCCTGGCGGGCCGCGTCGGCCTCCGGGCCGACGTAAGCGCGGACTTCCGTCCGCGCCTCTGTCGAGTCATTTGAAATTTCTTAAGTCATGCCGGGCATCGTTTGAGCTATTCTGAAGAACATTAGAAATGGCCCAATTGCGCGGCAGTTGGGCTCATTGCACAAAGGAGATCAAACAATGTCCAAAGTCTTGATACCGGTCGGAGACGCCATCGAAGCCGTCGACACCCTCTATCCATTTTTCCGAGTCCAGGAGGACGGTTTTGAAGCCGTTGTCGCTGGCCCCGAGGCGCGCGTCTACAACATGGTGATGCACGAAGTCCCGCCAGGATGGGATCTCACCCGCGAAGGCCCGAGCTATCACATCGAGGCGACGATCGCATTCAAAGACGTCAATCCGGATGACTACGACGGCCTATTCGTTTCGGGTGGCCGTGCCCCCGAATACTTGCGCTACGACCAAGATCTGCTCCGTATCGTGAGGCATTTCTTCGACGAGAAGAAGCCTGTCGCCTGCGTATGCCACGGTGTCGAAATTGTCGCGGCAGCCGACGTCATCCGCGGAAAGAAAATGGCGACCGTGCCGAAATGCCAATTGGACGTCGAGTTCTCCGGCGGAACTTTCGTGAATGAGGGGTGCGTCATCGAAGGCAACATGGTCAGCGGACGGACCTGGCACGACCATCATCTCTACATGCCCACGTTCATGCAGATGCTCAACAAACATCGTGCCGCAAAAGAAACCGCCGCGATGCCGACCGCCGTTGCGACGTAGGAGATGTGGCGCAAGCTCTTAGCTTGCAGCGTCGACACTCATGTCGACGTTTTGAGTTTGGCGTTCTGACGTGGCGCACCGCTCCAGCCGTGCCGCGTCGGGCCAGCTGGCCCGACGTGTGGGGCGGGCATCCTTGCCTGCCAAACGTCGAAACAAGTTTCGACGTTTGAGTTGGTCGACGCCTGAGCCGGCAGCCCGTCGTCTTGGAGCCGCGCGTGTCAGCAAGCGGTAAATCCGGGGAGGAACCCGATGGCGAACGTAACAGCCCAGAGTCTTGCGGGCTTTCAGACCCTTCTGACGACCGGGGGGCACTCCATCCTCGCGGACGAGCCGAAAGGCATCGGAACTGGCCTGGGCCTTGATCCCTACGAGCTTCTGCTGGGTGCGCTGGGTGCCTGCACGGCCATGACGGTCCGAATGTACGCGGACCGGAAGGGCTGGCCTCTAGTCAGCGTCAAGGCCGAGTTGAGCCACGACCGTGTTCATGCGAGTGACTGCAGGGACTGCGAGCAGGATGACGGCATTGTCGAACGCATCAAGGTGAGAATCCACTTTGAGGGTGATCTCGACGCCGCGTAACGCGAGCGCTTAGCCTACATCGCGACCCGCTGCCCGGTGCGCAAGACCCTGGCGGCGGGGCCGCATATTAGTGATGAAGTTGTCTGACTAGTACAACTTCAAACGGCCGAACAGAGGCGCGGACGGGAGTCCGCGCTTGGTTGAAAATCGCGCCTCCTCGCCATCCAATCTTCAGCTCTTCAGCCCTTCCCCGAGCCGTGCTAAATCATCATCGTCGTTGAAAAAGTGCGGAGAGATTCGCAAGAAACCCTTTCGCGCCGCAACGGCAATGCCTTTGCCTCGCAACACCGCCGCGAGTGCGGAGACATCCACACCCGGGAACTGCGCTGTGACAATGGGTGAATCGTAGTGATCATGCCGGTCGCTCGCCAACTGCCCTCCTCGCGAGCGGACAACCTCTCGGGTTTTCTCCGCGAGTAGCTGCACACGCCCCTCAATCGCGTCCGACCCGATCGAATCAATTAGATCAAGAACTGCCCCCATCGCAAAAATATTGCCGAAGTTCTGCATCCCACCTTCGTACTTGATCGCACTCGATGGCAGCTCCGGGACACCGTGATGCAGGCGGTCGACGTCACGCCAGTTCTTGTGACTGCGCCAGCTATAAATACTCGGCTCGAGCCATTCCCTCACCTCTGGAGCAATGTAGGCGAACCCGATGCCGGTTGGCGAAAGAAGCCACTTGTAAGCATGCACAACGAGGAAATCGATCGCCGCCGCCTGAACGTCCATTTGCAGCGCCCCAACGCTTTGCGTGCCATCCACGTAGAAGAGAATGTTTCTGTTTCGCAGCTCAGCGCCGATTGCTTCGATTGGCGGACGCAGCCCGGTCGAGTAGTTCACTGTGCTCATCAGGACCAGCCGCGTTCGTGGCGTCAACGCCTCGAGAAAACGGTCCATTGAAAATCGGCCATCTGGCAGTTCAAGCTCCGTGAGTGAAACGCCGGCGCCCGCGAGTACTTTGGGGCAATACAGATTGTTCGGGAACTCATGAGCGAAGGTGACGATTTCATCACCCGATTTCCAGTCGATCCCGCCGATCAGCCAAGCAAGGCCCGCCCCGGCATTTGGAATGAAGGCGATGTCGTCGGCCGTCGCTCCGACAAGTTTCGCGGCGCCTGCCCGCACGACATCCGCGTTCCTATACCAGTCGAGAAAGTTCAGCGAAGCCGTTTCGTCCCGCTGGCGCAAGTGCGCTGCCGCTGCTTCCGTCGCGCACCGCGGGAGGGGGCCAAACGTCGCTGTGTTCAGATAGACCCAATCCGTCAGGACGGGGAACTCGTCTCGCAGCCGTTGCCAGTCGGTAGACATTGTCTTAGCTTATCGATTGCTAGCTTGGGGATTGTTAGCTTCTTGATCGCAGGCGGTCGGTTTTGCCCCGCGGCGTCACGGTCAGGTGCCTTCACTAGCGGTGTTCGCTGTTAATCCCGTGAGGTCCGAGCGCACGCCGCCAAATAGGACGCTCACCACATACCCCACGGCGAACAAGATCGCATGGCTGAACAGCCCGATCAGCATCGGCGTCATTTCGAAGTTGAATCCCATGTCGAAGTTCAGCGCTCCGGTCAGGGTCGCCCAACCGACGAATAGTAAACAGACCACGATTCCTGTATTGGCTCCCAACTGCGTGGCGCGGGTCGAGAGAAAGCCCAGTGCAAATAACCCCAACATACCGCCGGCCAGCACCGAAACGATCAGCGCGGCGATTTCATAGGAGGCTGTTGAACGCGTCATTGTCAAAGCGAGGGCGACTCCTGTCGCGATCACCCCTCCCACCAAGACCGCGGCGCGTCCGAACATCAATTGCACGCCGTCAGCGGCTTTGGGACGCAGGCGAACAAAATGATCTTTCGTCAGAACGGTGGCTATGCTATTGAGATCGGCGCTGACCGACGACATTGCCGACGAGAACAGAGCCGCCAGAATCAATCCCATCAGTCCGGCGGGAAAATGCGTCGCGATGAAGTAGGGCAAGATCGTATCGGGCTGTCCGCTCACCGCCGCGGGGAGCTGTTCGCCACTCAACTCGTAGAAGGACCACAGGCTGCATCCGATCACGCCGAAGGCAAACCAAGTCGGCACGGTCGAAAGAATGCCCAGCTTGACCCCTCGCCGTGCGTCATCGTCGGAGCGGCCCACCAAGTAGCGCTGAATCATGCTCTGTTCGGTCGTATAGTATCGCGTGAACTGCGCCAGCCCGGCCACGAAATAGATCCAAGCTGTCGGCTCTTCGAAGTACAGGCTGCGCGTGCTCAATTCCAGATTTCCGATACCGTATTCCCCGGCGTTCCAGGCGTGTGAGAAGATGGTCCCGGTGCCGACGCCTGACTCGATCACAATCGCCGCCATAATCACGATCGCGCCGCCGATCATCAGCACGCCTTGCATGACGGAGGTCCAGATGGAAGCCTCGATTCCCCCGATCAAGGTGTAGAGCAGGGTGAAGACTCCGACGCTAATGATGACTTCGGTTAGCCCCCAGCCGGCAATGACCTCAATTGCGATCGCCGCGGTGTAGAGCGTATAGCCGAGGTCTGAGACCCGCTGGACCACGAAACCGGCCGAGCCGTAGAGGCGTGCCGGGTATCCGAATCGGAGCTCCAGGTATTCGTAGACGCTCATGCGCACCACACGGCGATAGAACGGCACGAGGTATTTGGCTACGAAAATCAGTACCAGCAGGGCGGCCGACATGTAGAACAGTTGCCACCAATCGCGGGCGAAAACCGACCCCGGAATGGCGACGAACGTGGCGCTACTGATCGTTGTCGCCATCATCGCGAAACCGACCGCGTAGCCTGGCATGCGGCGATTGGCGACGAAGTATTCACTAGTCGAAGTTTGCCGCCGAGAGGCCCGGATCCCAATCGCGATAACGGCGGCGAGATAGGCGGCGATCAGCAAGTAATCGATGAAGGCGAGAGACGACATGGCTAGGCGACATTACCAGGGTCGGGTGAGCGGCACCGAGATGAACGGGGTGAAACTTAGCGCAAGAGTCTCGGCTCGACATTGGAAGAACCGGGACAGGACGCCTCGACGGGACAGGACCTCTCGATGCACACATTTGGCACACACCCGCACCAATCAGCCGATTTCTCGACGGGACGAGAAGGGCTTCTCCAGTTGCTTAGCATGGCCTGGCGCAGACTGACTGCAGCGCCAGTTCACTCCGGCGGGGTGCTAGGGACAGCACGGTGACAAGGGCATACTAAGCAACTGGAGAAGCCCTCCTCGTCCCGTCGAGAAATTGGCGGAGCAGGGAAGCCGTATAACTGGCGAAAACCAGGAAATCGGTGGAAGGCGAGAGGATGGCGGCTAGGTTCGTAGTAGTGAGGAAGCGGGGTAACGCCCGTGGAGCGAAGGAGCCTTGCTGCACATGAAGTCTTGGTCAACACAGTGAGGCAGGGGCGAAATGATAAAAGCGTCCGGTAGTCTGCAGGATCTGAGACGAAGACTATACGGCAAGGGGAAGGCTGAACGGACTTGGCGTTAACCCAAGGCCTCGGTCGGAAGCGGTGGAGTAGTCAATGGCGAGAGCAGACACCTGGATTCGGGTGACGGCTTCCGAGCTGTCGTCGAAAGCAACTCCGATCGGATAGGTCTCATAAACCTTGTCGTGAAGTGTGCAGGAGCGCGTAGTGAAGGAAATCTTCATGCTGCGTGCGAGGTGGCGGGAGCTGGAAACGGAGCCACGGACACGGTTAACCGGGCACGAAGGGGGAAACCCCGGATACAGCCAAGCCAGGTCCTGACGGGCCACCGCGCCAGTTCCCGACCCTACGGCTTGTTACCATTAGTTATCCTTGCGCAGAACGCCTTGGGTTGACGACCTAGTCCCCTGCGGCAGCGAGTCTGAAGTGAGGACAACTTGGTGCCCTGGACCTCCGCAGCCTCTTGCAACGTGCCGATTCCGGCCACGGAAGGAGCGAACTCCCAGGAAGGCGAGCAAGCGAGTACACAATCGAGTCCGCCGACCTGAGCTGTTCGCAAGCGCGGTCCTTGGAGGGCAAAGCCCGGCTTACGGGATAGACAGCGCCTGGCGCGTGTTGGGATAGCGGCTCGTGCGGTCCCACAGCATCCAACCGCTGGAGCGCGAGTCCACAGCCGCCCGGATCTGCGAGCCGATGGTCTCTGCGTCGATCGCACGCACGGAAGATCCCGCCGGTGCAAAGTTCTGCAGCCAGGGGCGGAGTTTGTAGCTCTGCCCCCCTAAACGCCCGGCCGCCGTCCTGAGGTTCTGCTCAACCAGCTCGTAGGAATGCTTCAACGGGTCTGGGAAACTCGCGCTCGAAGCGAACGCGGAGGGATAGAGCATCGGGCAGACGTAATCGACCGCGGCGGCGAATTCCTCGAGCTTCTGGCCGACAAGACTGACCCGCTGCATGTCGCACGACGAACCAAACATGGTGGCGCTCACATAAACGTTGTAGGGTGCCAGCGTTCGATTGGCGGCGCGGAGAAATTCAACCACAACCCGCAGGCGGCGCTGACGTTCCGCCGCGTCCGTACCTTCCGCACTCAAGCGGCTCACGGGGTAGCGAACGAAGTCAAATTGAATCTCATCGAAACCCGCCTCAGCGGCAGCCTCGGCTATCGCAAGGTTGTAATCCCGCACTGCCTTCAGAGCCGGATTGGTCCATCCGAGACCGGAGACGTCTCGAACGGGCTGGTGCGTCTTGAGGCTCTTCAGCGCCAGCTCCGGCTTGCCCCGAGCGACCAGGTCGTCGCGGAACGCCGCGATATACGCGATCGTGTAGACCCCTTGTTCTTTCAAAGACCGAATCTCTGCCGCGAGGCTGCCCGGCCAGTCAGGCCGGTAAGCGCCAAGCTGCTCAGCCACTGGGGACTCGACGGGCAGGATGAGCCTTCCGCGGGGCGACTTGACGGCAACAACCAGGGTGTTCAATGGCGTCTCGTCGAGCAGCTCGCGGATAGCCCGGTACCCCTCCGGGTGGGCCATCCGGGCTTGGCTGACGTAGATCGCCTTGACCTGAATCGCCTCCAGGCGGACCGTGAGCGGATCTTCAAGCCGCTCCAGCGTTCGTTGCCGGTAGCCGGCGGCTTTGACCCCTTGACCCCTAATGACCCGCGGAGGACGGCGGAGGGTAGTTTAAACTCTCCCCGCGCATTGGTTGTTACTTCCACGCCGCCGCTATAGAGGGTCGCATGCGTGATTGGACCTCCGGTGCCTTCGTCCAAGACAACTCCTCGTAGAGGAACCGCTACACGGGCCTCTGGAGCAATTGTCGAGGCGGCAACCTTCGGGGCCTGTTGGGAGGAGCCGTCGGAGGAGATCCAGTAAGCGACTGCAATGGCCAGGACAACGGTCACGCAGGCGGCTGTCAGCTTCAAGACACGGCTCGAAATCCACCATTGCCTCGCGGGCGGTGCGCCCCCCGGCTCAGCTTCCGGTTCCTCTTCTGCGATCTCGACAGGACTTTCTGGCGGAGTCGAGCCACTGCTGGCCGGAAGCTCGGCCGCCCCCATTTCCACGGACGTTTGCGGAGCCTCGGTCTGATCGGGAACGGGCTCCGCGGTCTGACGTTGCTTCTCTACTTCATAGGCCGAACCTGAGGCTTTCGATAGCAGGTCGAGGCGCTGAACTACTCCATTTTTCTTCCCCGAGAGATCCTCGATAGAGTTCAACTTTGGAAGCTCAGCCTCCTGCACCGCCAGGCGCTCCAGTATGGAGTCAACTCTACTGGCTTGCAACTGCTGGGCTGTTTGAGTCTCCGCACACAACCGCGACAGCGTCTCCTTTGTGGTCGCAAGCTCAGCGTGTTGTTCGGACACATTCGCCTTCAACTCCGCGATTTGCTGCTGGGTCTCGGTCCAACCCTGAAAAATTTCATCGAGTTTTGGGTCTCGCAGTTCTTGCTTCACGGCTTGAGGGATGGTTTGGGCCATCTCAGAAGGTATTGTTGAAGCTTGCCCTTCCCTATCCGACCAGCCTGCTTGTCCGGCACTGTCCGTAGCCGTTGCTTCTTGTGTACTCACGCGAGCAAGTTGAGACATACTCTCCGAAACGTTGGCCCGAGATCTATCCTCACTTGAGTCTTGGGTGCCGCCGAAATGCATTTCTTCAACTCCTTCGACAAGATCATCTGCACCTTGGCCTTGTGGTTCCCCAATCGCACCTGCATTGAGTAATCGATCACGCGCGTTATGCACCTTGACGGTTTCGCTGGGGAGTGCCTGGCTGGAGACATCGAGGTTGCGGAAACTGACTCCTTCAATCTTGAGTCCAGCACGGAACACGCCGTCGTCGCTGGGTCGGCAGTGCATAACTTGTGCGCGGCCTCGGAGTCCAATACCAACGAACTAAACGAACGAGTCGATCTCCAGTGGTGCAGACATCTCCACTCCCAGCCCGTGGTCGCTAGAGTCGACCACCTTAGCGGCCAGCAATTGCCCGCGGTAGCCAATCCGCAGCTTCCTGCTGCGGAAAAATTCGCTGCGGAGCCGCTGGCGCTTCTCACGAGTCCACACCTTCATACCCTCTCCAGCCGCCGGTAGAGCATCCTCGACCACTGTTGGAACCTGAGCTTCCGAGTCGGTCCTGTTTGGAATCAAGCTACCAACCCCCTCGGTCTCGGCTCGGCATGAAGTGGAACCTCTTTGTCCGCAGGGCTTTGGGCGTCATCGGACTGTTTCGTAGCAGCACGATCATCTCGAGACAGAACTGCTAACGTATGAAGGAATACACTCCCGAACGGACAGTGTGTACTAAATACCGCATCATGGGCCGACCCTAGTACTAACAATGGCCTGGACTGATGTTGGCGTTCAATAAGCTGCGGGGCTTAATCCTTGATTGGAAGGTACCAAATTGATTCAATTGGGTGCTCTAGAGCACGAGGGGCCAACCCAGTCGGTTTCATTAGATAACGGACACCGCTGCTGAGGCGGAAACTAAGGGTGGGTGGACGCAGCACGCATGTGTGAACGCTCGTCTCAGTGCAGGTCGAGATAGCTATTGCGAAATCGCGTTACCACCAGTAATCCGTAGCCTTGATTGCCTAACTTATTCCAAAAACATAACTAAGCCTGATTCTAGAAGCTGATAAACGAAGATTCACTCTCGCCCGGCTCTTGGTCCTGCCTCGCCAGAGCCACTCCGAGAACGGGAAGCGTGCGCTCTGAGGAAATCACACATCTTGCCACGAGGACTACTTTTCGTGGGGTGGGGATGGCTCCCGATAAAATATGTGCGGCACATAATTCCGCGGGCTGAGACCCATTCGGGTTCGGGTACGATCACGCAGAACGGCAAGACGATAAGCCTCAAGGCAGCGGTTGCATGCTCTGCGATTTAGGAGATGGGGGCTGCTGACAGAGCCTGATATGCACGACGCGCTGTCCCGATGCTGACACCAAGCCTGCAAGCGATCCGAGACCAGCTGAGGCCCTCCTGGCGTAGCTTGACCACTTCCGCGCGGTCGAAGATTCGTCTTGGCCTTCCAACAGACTTGCCGGAAGCCATGGCCCTCGCTTGACCAGCCTTGATCGCTTCCGACCGTTCCTCGTTCTCCATTTCGGCGAACCAGGCTTGGATGGCCCACAACAGCTTGCCCATGGTCGAGTTGATCGGGCCGGTCTCGGATTTGACGGGAACGACAGTCACTCCTAAGTCCGAGAGTTCATAGACGGTCGAGATCACCTCCCTCATGTCACGACCCAGGCGAGAGACTTTCCAAACGAGGAGGCGATCGAACTTCCTCAGAGCAGCAACCCTCTTCATTTGATCGAACAGCGGTCGCCTCTTGGAGCCCTTCCGACTGGATCGACCCTGCTCCACGTAGACGCAGAGGTCGGCGAGTTCGGTGACGATTCTCGGGTTGACCGAATAGACCGATCGGTCACTGATGGCTTCCTCGTGGATGCAACTGGAAAGCAGCTTGCGGGTTCTGCTCCCGTCACGACGAGAGACGTCCCTCTCGGCTACCTAGGAAAAGATCCTCGAATTATTCTCAGTTGTTTGGCGGTCCTTTGAGACCAGGAAGTAGAGGGCTTTCATCAGCTACCTTTGGCGCAAACGTGGCTTTCCAGCGACGGACCCAATACGAGCGCCCGCCACTCGGAGAGCAATCTTGTCTTTGCCGCAACTTGATCAAGGTTCGTCCTTCTGAACATCCGGTCGCGCGACATCCGGCGCTTACGTGTGTCCAGTCAAGGCTGGCATGTTCAGTGGGAGACAGTCCCACCGGGGTAAAAGTCAGAGCCCCGTAGCTTGGGTTGCATCCGTGTGGAGGAAACGAAGTCGATGAAGCCAACTGACAAAGCCATCCTTGGGATGGTGAGCAAGTCACCGGGCCGTAACAAAAGTGAACCCATAGGTGGCCTCGAAAAGCTAAAACCCCGGAGGCCGAACCCTCTTTCCACGGGTGAAGGCAGCATGGCCTGGCGCAGACTGACTGCAGCGCCAGTTCACTCCGGCGGGGTGCTAGGGACAGCACGGTGACAAGGGCATGCTACCTGAATTATGCACAGATTCGGCGTAGCCATCGTCGATGGAGTTGTGGCGATAGCGGCACTCGTGTCAACTCAGTGATTTCTCAAGTCGTCTTTTCTGCTGTTTCCCTCCCCGTTTGAGCCGCCTCCTGATCCCGGCAGGGCAAAAGCGGGCTGGCAAGCGGCGTGTTCCCAGTACGTTGCGGCGAGTGCATGAAATTTTATGCATGGAGTGCCCCTCAGCTCAGCGCACCCTCCACCACCGGCGCCAAGCTCGATCCCATCGCCCGCAGCCGTCGCATCAGCCGTTCAAACAGGCCCTTTTCCTGATAATGATCGCTGTAGCTGACACCCGTTCTGCCGGCGTGCCGCCAGATCTTGGCCGCCACGAACAGAAAACGCAGCCGCGCCGTCGCCAGGGTGGTGTGCCGCAGCGTCTCCACGCTGGCCTGGGCTTCGCGGTTGAACAGCAGCAGCCAGCAGTTGCGATTGTAGGCCAGCATGGCCAACTGAAAGTGATTGCGGTTCATGTCAAAGCGGCGCGAGGGATGGGCCGCCAGCCCGGCGTCGTTGTTGGCCTCCTTGATCAGGTTCTCGGCTCCGGCGCGCTGATTGTAAAACCACACCACCGCCGCGATCGGCTCGGCCAGATTGGTGACAAACACGCGGTAGGTGTAAGCGCTGGTGGCGAACAACTGGTATTGCTCGGCCGCGCCGGCCTTGGGCTCGTTTTCGTAACGCAGCGCCAGGAAACGGCAGGCCCGCGCCCAGCCTTGCGGTTGGTAGAGGAATTCGCATTCCGCGTCCGCGTCGGAGCGGGGGGAGGGTTTCCATTCTGCTTGCTGCAAGCGCTCGACCAGGCGCCGCGTTTTGCGCGCCACGATGACGAACTGACAAGCCGCCTTTTCATAGGCCTCCACCGCCTCCCAGCAATAAAAGCCGGAATCGGCCCGCGCCAGGATTTTCTTCACGCCGCCCGGCAAAGTCCGGAAAGCGCTTTCGAGGTGGGCGGCGATCTGTCGGCCCGTGGGCCGGTCGCCGTTGCGCAACCCGCCCATCAGGTATTCGCGCGTCTCGGCCAGGAAGGTCAGTATCGGCTGGTAGCTGCGCTTGCCCTTGTTCTTGGGGTTGTAGCTCTTGCGCCCGCCCATCTGGCGGCCGTAGAGGGTATGCACGGTGGTGTCGGTGTCCAGCGTCACCGTCTCCAACTTCACGTGGGCCGCGGCCCAGACTCGTTCCCGCAGCTGGCGCTGAATGGAAAGGATCTGCTTCGCCACGTTGAGGTGCAGCGAGGCCAGAAAGCGCCACAGCGTGGACTGCGGCGGCAGACGCGTCACTTGCAAGATGCCGGTCAGGATGGGGTCGCGAGCGATGAAGCGGAGTTGGTTGAGCCGCGCAAAGCCGACATAGAGGCCGAGCACGAGGGCCAGCACGAACTGGTAGGGGCTCATGGCTCGGGTGATCCGTTTGGTCGTGAGGGTTTCTTCCAGCAGCGCTTGGAAGCCGAGTTTTTCGAGCAGGGTGGCGACGGGCAGCAAGCCGCCGTAGGGAGTCAGATTCTTGCCACGGAAGTGATAGGGCGTGGCAGCCCCGATTTTATTGGGCCGCGGGGCCCTCGCGCCGGGGCCTTGTTTGACGGGCCTTCGGGAGCTATGCTGTTTTCGTTTGGTAACCATTTGGGTGACCTCCTTGGGGTTGACTGGCGAAACTGAAATCTTTGCCAGCCTACCTTTTTACCCCATGTTTTCGGGGGTCCCCAAATGGTTCCTGGCGGCTCAGCCCTCACCAGGTGCACCGGCAGTGCATAATTCAGGTGCTAAGCAACTGGAGAAGCCCTCCTCGTCCCGTCGAGAAATTGGCGGAGCAGGGAAGCCGTATAACTGGCGAAAACCAGGAAATCGGTGGAAGGCGAGAGGATGGCGGCTAGGTTTGTAGTAGTGAGGAAGCGGGGTAACGCCCGTGGAGCGAAGGAGCCTTGCTGCACATGAAGTCTTGGTCAACACAGTGAGGCAGGGGCGAAATGATAAAAGCGTCCGGTAGTCTGCAGGATCTGAGACGAAGACTATACGGCAAGGGGAAGGCTGAACGGACTTGGCGTTAACCCAAGGCCTCGGTCGGAAGCGGTGGAGTAGTCAATGGCGAGAGCAGACACCTGGATTCGGGTGACGGCTTCCGAGCTGTCGTCGAAAGCAACTCCGATCGGATAGGTCTCATAAACCTTGTCGTGAAGTGTGCAGGAGCGCGTAGTGAAGGAAATCTTCATGCTGCGTGCGAGGTGGCGGGAGCTGGAAACGGAGCCACGGACACGGTTAACCGGGCACGAAGGGGGAAACCCCGGATACAGCCAAGCCAGGTCCTGACGGGCCACCGCGCCAGTTCCCGACCCTACGTGTGTCCAGTCAAGGCTGGCATGTTCAGTGGGAGACAGTCCCACCGGGGTAAAAGTCAGAGCCCCGTAGCTTGGGTTGCATCCGTGTGGAGGAAACGAAGCCGATGAAGCCAACTGACAAAGCCATCCTTGGGATGGTGAGCAAGTCACCGGGCCGTAACGTGAGTGAACCCACAGGTGGCCTCGAAAAGCTAAAACCCCGGAGGTCGAACCCTCTTTCCACGGGTGAAGGCAGCATGGCCTGGCGCAGACTGACTGCAGCGCCAGTTCACTCCGGCGGGGTGCTAGGGACAGCACGGTGACAAGGGCATGCTAAGCAACTGGAGAAGCCCTCCTCGTCCCGTCGAGAAATTGGCGGAGCAGGGAAGCCGTATAACTGGCGAAAACCAGGAAATCGGTGGAAGGCGAGAGGATGGCGGCTAGGTTCGTAGTAGTGAGGAAGCGGGGTAACGCCCGTGGAGCGAAGGAGCCTTGCTGCACATGAAGTCTTGGTCAACACAGTGAGGCAGGGGCGAAATGATAAAAGCGTCCGGTAGTCTGCAGGATCTGAGACGAAGACTATACGGCAAGGGGAAGGCTGAACGGACTTGGCGCTAACCCAAGGCCTCGGTCGGAAGCGGTGGAGTAGTCAATGGCGAGAGCAGACACCTGGATTCGGGTGACGGCTTCCGAGCTGTCGTCGAAAGCAACTCCGATCGGATAGGTCTCATAAACCTTGTCGTGAAGTGTGCAGGAGCGCGTAGTGAAGGAAATCTTCATGCTGCGTGCGAGGTGGCGGGAGCTGGAAACGGAGCCACGGACACGGTTAACCGGGCACGAAGGGGGCAACCCCGGATACAGCCAAGCCAGGTCCTGACGGGCCACCGCGCCAGTTCCCGACCCTACGGCTTGTTACCATTAGCTATCTTCACGGCGGTACAATTTCCTCCGGTCACCGCAGTCAATGATCGGTCGCACCATATCCCACTACAAGATCACCGAGAAGCTCGGCGAAGGCGGCATGGGTGTCGTTTACAAGGCCGAGGACACCAAGCTCGAACGCACGGTTGCTCTAAAGTTTCTTGCCTCTCACCTAATGGAAGACGAAGAAGGTCGTGCACGTTTCATTCGAGAGGCGAAGGCCGCTGCTGCACTCGATCATCAAAATATCTGCACCGTCCATGAAATCGATGAGGTTGAAGGTGGGACCTTTATCGCCATGGCCTTCATCGAAGGCCAAACGGTCAAGGACAAGATCGCAGAGCGCCCGCTGAAGCTGGAGGAGGCGTTGGATATCGCCATCCAGACAGCCCAAGGCCTCAAAGCGGCGCACGAAAAAGGCATCGTCCATCGCGACATCAAACCCGCCAACTTGATGCTGACGCCTCAGGGTCAGGTCAAAGTTATGGACTTCGGGCTGGCTCAGTTGTCTGAACAGTCGAGGCTCACCAAGCCCGCGACAATGCTAGGAACACCGGCCTACATGTCTCCCGAGCAGGCTCGACGCGAGCCGACTGACCGCCGGACCGATGTCTGGTCACTGGGAGTCGTGATTTACGAGATGGTCACCGGCCGCTTGCCCTTCGAGGGCGAGCGCCAGGAGGCGGTGCTCTATGCCATTGGTAGCGAAGAGCCGGAGCCGATCACGGCATTACGCGTTGGCGTGCCAACGGAACTCGACTTTATCGTTAGCAAAGCCATGGCTAAGGATGAGGGCGAGCGCTACCAGCACGTCGAGGAGATGATCGTCGATCTCAAGAGCCTGAGCAAGAAGCTGGCGTCGGGGAAATCCACCATTCCGCAAAGTGGCGTCACAACCACGCTACCTGGGATTGGGGTGCAGCAAGCACTTCGCTCGGCTGAGGAAGCGACGAAGAAGCTGGAACGTCTCAAAGTTGTTTCGGTGGCGATGCTTCTGATCGTGGCGGTCGGAATCATCGGGGGCATTGTGGCTTCGCACAGCGGAACCAACCCGGGAATTGCCCGTGCGCCGTTTCGGCCTTGTGTCTGCGGGCAATTCGTTACCAACGGAAATGGTTGTCTCTCCCGACGGGCTGCATATCGCCTACATGACAGGCCCGGACCTGGAGGCGACGCTGTGGGTCCAAGACCTGAATCGAGACAGACCGCGCCGAATCGTGGGTCCGGCACGTATCAGACACCCTTCCTCTACCCTTTCCTGGTCTCCGGGCAGTGATTTCATCGCCTACCAAGGTGGCGCGAGTTGAAGAAGGTTTCGGTCCAAGGCGGCCCTGCAATTACTGTTTGCCCGTGGCCAGGCTCCCCAGGTTTGTCTAACGGCGTCACCTGGAGCCCTGACGGCAACTCGATCGTGTTCAGCTCGGGAGACCCCTTAAAGCTGTTTGAAGTTTCGACCCAAGGTGGAAACCCCAAGCTTTTGTTCGAGCCGGAAGAATCCGAAAAGGACCACGGTTTTCTCCAGCTACATTTCTTGCCACACGAGGGCGTCACCCGTGACCTCCTGTTTCGCCGGGGAGAGCCGCAGGGGTCCCAGATCGTCGTGCTGGACCTGGAGACCGGACGGCGCGAAGTGTTGGCCGCAGGCGCCCGACCTGTTTATTCGCCCACCGGCCACATTGTCTACGAAGCAAGAGACGAGAACATTTGGGCGTTGCCGTTTTCTCTTGAGACTCTAAAGGCCGCCGGAGAGCCGTTTCACATTCATGACAATGCTTCCCTCGCCAGTGTTGCGCGCGACGGTACGCTCGTTTACTTAGACGAAGACCAGGGAGGCCTCATGCAGTTGATCTGGCGCGACCGGGCTGGGAGAAAGCTTGAGACAATCGGCCAACCCCAAGAGAGGATTCAAATGCCGGATCTATCTGCGGACGCTGGCCGCGTGACCGTCCGGGCCTGGGAGGACAACAACCCGGATATATGGGTCCATGACGTGGCCCGTGGTTTTAGGAGTCGCATTACATCCCTATCCAGCAGATGACGACCAACCGGTTTGGGGGCCGAACGGGGATAAGATCACCTTCACATCCAACCGCAACGGTAACTGGGACATCTTCGTGAAATCAGCAGATGGGACAGGTGAAGCAGAGGAATTGCTGGCTGCGTCATCATTCGAGGCCCCTTTCGACTGGTCGCCGGATGGGAAATATTTGATCTATGACAAGACCGGCGGTGAGGAGAGTGGGTCAAAGATGAACATCTGGTACTTGCGTCCCAAGGAGGGCGCTGATGCGTACGAGGAGGTGCCGTTTGTCAACACGGCTTTTGATGAGCTTGCTCCCGACCTCTCGCCGAATGGCCGCTTCCTGGCCTACGAATCGGACGATTCGGGCAGACACGAAGTCTATGTCCAGCCCTTTCCGGAAGGCGGCAGCAGGCGGCCGGTGTCGACGAAGGGGGGGGCGGCAACCTCGCTGGCGAGGAGACGGCAAAGAACTGTTTTATGGGGAAGGGGACACGCGGTGGCAGTTTCCGTCACCACCACTCCCACCTTTTCCGTCGGTGCTGCAACGCCGCTGTTTGAGGCCAAGGACGTTTTCGTTACACGCGGCCAGCAATATGACGTCTCTGCGGACGGCCAACGCTTTGTGATGGTCGAAACGTTAGAGCAACCCTCCAGCCTCCGCATCGTCCAGAACTGGTACGAAGAGTTCCGAGACCGGGAGCAGGACTAAGTCCTTTGCAAATAACTATATAGAGCTTGTCTGCGGATACCTGTCGGGATATCCGGTTCCTACTCCGAGATGTCAAGGGCGGAGCAGCGGAGGAATTGACCCCGGGGGTTCCTTATGCGAAAGGATCCCGTGGTGGGGCGGTCTTCGGGAGAATTTCAAGGACGTGGGCCAATTCCGCCCCCGATGAACCCCGAATGACGTTGCGACGGCCATAAAGCGGGCACTCTACGTCCACACCAAAGGCCTCCACAATCGGGGCGTCCGCCTTGATCTCAAAATAAGCCGCTGGGCAACAGTAGTGAGCGATGTGACACGTGGCGAGGATGCTCCCGAAAGGTCTTTCGTCCTCCAATACTAGTTGCCTCGTGTTTTCCGGCAAGACAGCGAGGTTGATACTGATCGCACCCATCGCGGCAGTGGAACCATCGTCCAGCTTGAGTAGAACCAGACGGGAATAGCTGTCGTCACGATGCGAGCGTTTCAGCGCCTGAACGTGCAGGCTTTGGCCGTGTGCCGCCTCGAGCGTCGGCGTCATGTCGCGCTCGTGAACAAGCAGGCGGCGGTGGGTCTCGGGCATCTCCTCGGGTTGAAGGGTACGGGCTTCGGGGAGTGGCCGTCCTAATTGCTGGTAGAACTCGGACAGAGGATAGAGTAAGTGCGGTTTCATGGGACCGTTGGGAAAGAAGGCGCGAAGGAATCGGGACTGTCACACAGCCCAGGCTATCTCATTCGCAAAGACTTGCTGAACGGCTAGCTATCCCAGTATTTTCCCACACTTTCCAGGTCACCATCCCAGTGAAGGCGTTGTCAGTTTGGCTTCATCGACTTCGTTTCCTCCACCGATGCAACTCAAGCTACAGGGCTCTGACTTTTACCCCGGTGGGTCTGTCTTCCACTGAACATGCCAGCCTTCTCTGGACACACTTCACGCCAGCTATTCCGCTGGGGCACATCGCGAGACAGTGGTTGAGAGCATGTGTCGCAGGCAACAACCCTTGGCTGAAAGTCACGGTCTGTCGTGGTCCGGTGCATCGAACACGTGGTAAACAGCGGCGAGATAAACTCGATTCCTAAGTTCTTCGCTCCTGACTACATCAATCACAAACGACAAGAACTCGTCTGGAATTGAGGGCGCCAAACGGCATCTCCTGGCAGTACGCCAGACCTTGCCCGATCTACATGTGACGGTGGAGGAACAGATCGCCGAGGGTGATCTCGTAGTGACACGAATTACGATGCGGGGGACGCATCAGGGGGACTGGTTAGGAATGGAGCCGACGGGGAAGACCTTGAAGGTGGCAGCCGTCAATATCGACAGAGTCGTCAACGCTCTCCTCGTCGAGCATTGGGGATTTGCCAACATGCTCGAAGCGCTACTGGCGATCGGCGCCCTTCCGGTGCGGGCCGAACGATAGTGCCACTCACTGTCCGACACCGCGCGATTTTCGAGGATTCGGCGGACTGCTTGTTCTCACGATATTACCCGTTCGCCCGTGGCCGCGTCACCGGCGGCCAACCTAGCGTTTTCCGTCAGCACTTCCCACTCCGTCCGACTAACGGATCAAGAGTTGCCATCGCTCTTCGAAATCGGGGTCTTGCGTGCTGATCGTTGAGCCGATTGGTGACCGGTCGGAACCTACCATTCATGTCGCGTTGAACTGGTACGAACAGAAGTAAGCCCAAAGAAACAAACGGGTTAGATCCTACTCGAAGAAAACCTGTCGGGATATCCCGTTCGCGCCAACAATCATCGGTAGTCTAGTCGTAACATCCTTCAACCACATCGCTTGTTAAACGCCTGCCCCCGCCGCTCCAGATTCATTGCTCGCTGGTGGTTTGCTGTGGTAGGTTGTGATCAGACATGTTTCGTCGGTTCTCCTTGAGTGAGTTCGTTCGCTCGGCCCGCGCGGATCGGTTTTCCCACCACGATCGTTGTGCCAGCCTCCCCCTTGGTATGGTCACGCGCGGGCCTTTTCTTTTTCGGACTTCCAGATCCATTCTTGATCACCGTCTAGGAACGGAACCGTATTTGACAGCAACCTCCAGAGCCGTCGAGAGGGTTTTGTGGATGTGCTTGACCATTCGGGGAGCCAAACCCGAAGCTAGTTCTATGACCCCTGAAGATTTTACAAACTAACATGTTCGGACGAGAATGTTTTGGGGCATACTTGCGGCATGGGTCGCCCCGCTCTGCGTCTGAAGGTTTCCAAGAAGGATCAAACGGCGCTGAAGAAGCTTCTCGGCGGCGGAGTGGAACAGGTTCGCGTGACGCTGCGAGCGGTGGCGTTGCAAAGGCTCGGAGAAGGAATGAGCGCGCCGCAGATTGCCGCGGTGCTGCCGCTGACGCGGCAATCGGTTCGTAATCTCGCGCGGCGCTATCAGCAAGGCGGCCTCGAGCGCGCACTCTACGACAAGCAGCGGCCGGGCGCAGCCAGTTTGCTTTCGGCCCAACAACGTCAGCGCATCATCGCCATGGTTTGCAGCGACCCGCCCAAGGGCCGCGCCCGCTGGACGGTGCGACTGGTCGCCGAAGAAGCCGTCAAGCGACGACTGGTCCCTCGGGCGGGCCGAGAAACGATTCGTGTTTTGCTCCTCAGCCACGACCTCAAGCCGTGGCGGGAAAAAAATGTGGTGCGTGGCGGAGCTCAATGAAGCCTACATCGCCTGCATGGAAGACGTGCTGGAAACGTACGAACGGCCCTACGATTCGACGCAGCCGATGATCTGTTTCGACGAGAAGCCGGTCACGCTGCATGCCGACGTTCGTGCGCCGACGCCGGCCGAGCCGGGCCGCGAGTCTCGTCGGGACAGCGAGTATGAACGTCGCGGGACGGCGAATGTCTTTTGCGCGGTCGAGCCCAAAGCCGGTCGCCATTTCACGTTCGTGACGCCGGACCGTTCGGGTGTTGAGTTCGCCAAGGCGCTGTTTGAGGTGGCGCTGGCCTATCCCGAGGCCGAGACGATTCACTTGGTGATGGACAATCTCTCGACGCACGGCCGCAAGTCGCTGACCGATCTCTGCGGCGAGGAATTCGGCGGGGAGATTTGGGACTGCTTCCCGCCGCACTACACGCCGAAGCACGGCAGTTGGCTGAACCAGGCGGAGATCGAGATCGGACTCTTCTCCAGGCAATGTTTGGGCAAGCGACGCATCCCGGACCTGGCGACGCTGCGACGCGAAGCGGCTGCCTGGAACCGCCGGGTCAATCGTGAGCGAGTGAAGATCGACTGGCGCTTCGACCGCAAAACCGCACGCCGCAAGTTCGGCTATAAAAGACCAACTATCAAGCGGTCAGAGAACTAGCTTGTCGTTCAATAGGCGCGAGATATGCTGCGGACCAAGTTTCTGGAGACCATGCCTGCCGAGTTGAGGTTTCAGATGCAGGCGGACGATCCCCTCATAGAAGATGTATGTCTTGGGACGAACACTGGGCCGAGTAGCCTCCTCCAGCCAGTGGTCGAGAAACTGTCCGACTTTCTGCCGATCCGGTTCGACAGGTAACCCAAGCTGCTGGCTCCGTAGCGTCTCTTTGAGTTTCTCCGCAACCGCCGTCCGGGTCGCGGCGGTAAAGGTCTTGCGAACTCGCTTGCCATCCTTCCACCCCACGCTAACGGCTGCCCTCCAGCGACCGTCTGACAACTTGTAGATAGAGCCCTCATTTTGTCCGCGTTTTCTTCTTGCCACGGTTTTCCCCTCCAGGCGGTTCGCGCCTTTGGTTTCGCAGCCACATGCTGCACCTTGAGTGCATTCGCTTGTTGCGGCGACTGTGCGTCACGTCCATCCATCTTTTGCACACTTGGCACCGCACGACCTTTTTCTCTCCAACGAGATAGCAGTAGAACTGATACCAGATTGCCGCCAGCAGGTTCTTGGCGTGAATGACTGGTTGTCTTTCACCCCGCTCATCGAGAATGAGACCTACCCAGGCCCCCCTCTGGATCTTCTTGTTGACTTCTTGGACTAACCATGCGTTTGCCGGTGCGAACACGTCGCCGTGAGTCCAACTTGCGAAAAGCCCACGGAGATGGTTCTTGTCAGCAATCCACTCGTCGCGGGTCACTGCCCGCTGGGTGATCCTCTTTGCGAGTTCTTGAACCTCTTCCGCGTTACCCAATGAGATCGGCGTGATCGGCTCGCGCCCGATAGCCGTCCACCGGAACCGCACGCCATGGCCCGAAGGTGCCCATTCGATTCGCTTCGAGAGTTCTGATTCGTTTCGACTATCGATCCACTCCGAGATCTTGGCGCAAATCTGAATAGTGGCGATTTCGTTCTGCCAGCACTCTAGTCCTTCGCCCCCAAAAACGGTCGAGCCTTTGCCCTTGTACAGACTATCCCATATCCCAAGCCACCCGTACTTGTTTGCAAAGTCCTGAATGTCTTCTGGGGTTGGCTCCAGAGCCTCGAAATCCGAAAACAGATCCGGGCAGTCCCGGAGCGGAAACTTGCGGACGTGAACCGAGGTCTCCGGGTTTTCGATTAAGTAAGGCGGCTGTCCCTTCGGTTTATTGCCAAAAGGTGACGTCTCAGGAACTGGCTTTGCCTCTTCGGTCCAGGTGTATCCCCTGTTTGCCACAGACCAAGTGAACCAAACGTTTTCAAAGGGGGGCTCTTCAGCAACCCGCTTTTTCCCTTTCAGCTTCCTGGCCATTTGTTACACGCTGTTCTACACGGAGGGAAACACGTCTTTTTGTTGCTATCCACGTGTACATAGTTTACGCTAAAAGACTACCAACATTCAAGGGGTACTTCATGGACGAACCAAGATTATTGCTGAAATGTGAAGAAGCGGCCAAGCGGCTCAGCATGGGTCGCGCGAAAGTTTACTTGATGGCTGCGAGCGCCGAGTTGCCTGCGATCAGGATTGGGCGAGCGATCCGAATTCCAGCGGATGCCCTAAATGAAACGTCATCAAGAAACCATTCTGTTGAGCCGATGCGATAGCGCAGCGCCCAACTGTGCCGGACCTCGTGAACAAGATATCGTCCTTCTCAATGCGATACCGGTCAAAGTCTTTTGCTCTCGCGGGTGGTAGAAAGTTGAGTTTCGTGAGGTCGAAATGTCCCCATTGGACACAGCCGACGTTCAAAACCGGAATACCAGTTGATGGGTATCCGGTTGACTCAGGTAGCCCCAAGATGTAGTATGCCGGCAGATGGAAGATTACCCTCAGAACCTGACAGAATTCGAGTCCCGTTTTAGCAGTGAGGAGGCCTGCCGGGAGTATCTGTTCCGGCTGCGCTGGCCGGACGGTTTCCGCTGTCCGGGTTGCGGTTGTGGAAAGTCGTGGCCTTTGCGAAAAGTGCTGCTGCAGTGCGCTGCGTGTGGGCGCCAAACCTCGGTGACCGCCGGGACCATCTTTCAGGACACGCGCAGCCCTTTGCCGTTGTGGTTTCGTGCGATGTGGTGGGTCACCACCCAAAAAACCGGAGCCAGCGCTTTGGGACTTCAAGGAGTGTTGGGGCTCAACAGGTACGAAACGGCTTGGACCTGGCTGCACAAAATGCGGCGCGCGATGGTGCGGCCGGGACGGGATTTGCTGGCCGGGACAGTGGAAGTCGATGAAAGCTACTGGGGCGGGCTCGAAGAGGGTCTGCGGGGCCGAAACCTGTAAAACAAAGCATTGATCGCAGTGGCCGCTCAAGAAGATGGGCGGGGTATCGGCCGGATTCGCATGAAGAGAATCGAGGATGCCTCGGGCGAGAGCCTGTTGCCTTTCGTGGAGGAGTGCATCGAGCCGGGCAGCGTGGTGCATACCGACGGCTGGCCCGGTTACTCCGGGTTGAAAAAGGAAGGCTACGTCCATCAGGTCACAGTTGTCAGCAGGCAGGAGCAGTCCGCGTCGGAATTGATGCCCCGCGTCCACCGCGTGATGTCACTGCTCAAGCGCTGGCTGCTGAGCACCCATCAGGGCGCCGTGAGCCACAAACATCTGGACTACTACCTGGACGAGTTCACCTTCCGTTTCAACCGCCGCAAATCCAAAAGCCGAGGCAAACTCTTCTATCGGCTCGTCCAGCAGGCGGTAGCCGTGGATCCGGCGACTTACAAGATGATTGTTCACCCGGTTACAGAACCCAAGAAAATCCCCAAACCACAAGATATTGGGGCTACCTGAGTCAACCGGATACCCATCTACCAGTTTTCGCAAAATCCCTTGAAGCCATCGACATTGGCCCAACCTGGACCGTGTTTTCGGGTTCGTTGCCAACGGCACGCACCTTCGACCAAATCCAAGTCTCGGGCAACGAATCCCGTTCTTCTTCAGTCAACTCTGGGACCACGCCCGCCCCCCACAAACGCCCGGCGCGTTTCCTTCCGTGCTTCCGCGTGGGTGTTGGGTTGAACAGCGAATCGGCTGATTGCACCGCTGGCTGTTCTTCCCGCCAATCTTCGGTGAGGCGACCGGAGCAGGCGGCGGCGAGAACGGACTGCCGGAAGGCTTTCAGGATTTGGGGGACTTTGGCGAGGTGCTCGCGTGCGGTGTTGACGCGGGCGATCAGCTCTTCGACTTTGGCTACAATCCGCTTTTGCTCGGCGAGGGGTGCGACAGCAACGGATATGCGCCTCATTGAACCTTGGTTCAACTTTAGGCGGGTGCTCCCCGTGACGTATTCGGAAAGGTGGGTATCGGTTGACTCAGGTAGCCCCAAGATGTAGTATGCCGGCAGATGGAAGATTACCCTCAGAACCTGACAGAGTTCGAGGCCCGTTTTAGCAGTGAGGAAGCCTGCCGGGAGTATCTGTTCCGGCTGCGCTGGCCGGACGGTTTCCGCTGTCCGGGTTGCGGTTGTGGAAAGTCGTGGCCTTTGCGAAAAGTGCTGCTGCAGTTCGCTGCGTGTGGGCGCCAAACCTCGGTGACCGCCGGGACCATCTTTCAGGACACGCGCAGCCCTTTGCCGTTGTGGTTTCGTGCGATGTGGTGGGTCACCACCCAAAAGAACGGAGCCAGCGCTTTGGGACTTCAAAGAGTGTTGGGGCTCAACAGGTACGAAACGGCTTGGACCTGGCTGCACAAAATGCGGCGCGCGATGGTGCGGCCGGGACGGGATTTGCTGGCCGGGACGGTGGAAGTCGATGAAAGCTACTGGGGCGGGCTCGAAGAGGGCCTGCGGGGCCGAAACCTGAAAAACAAAGCATTGATCGCAGTAGCCGCTCAAGAGGATGGGCGGGGTATCGGCCGGATTCGCATGAAGAGAATCGAGGATGCCTCGGGCGAGAGCCTGTTGCCTTTCGTGGAGGAGTGCATCGAGCCGGGCAGCGTGGTGCATACCGACGGCTGGCCCGGTTACTCCGGGTTGAAAAAGGAAGGCTACGTCCATCAGGTCACAGTTGTCAGCAGGCAGGAGCAGTCCGCGTCGGAATTGATGCCCCGCGTCCACCGCGTGATGTCACCTGAATTATGCACAGATTCACTTTGCGAGTGTGGCTGCGTTCGTAGCGGGTTGGCGGTCGTCGTGAGGTGGTAGCTCGGCAACTGGCCTTTTGGCTTCTCCGTGTCCGGTTTCCCTTCCCGCCCAGAATCCGCGTCGTCAAAACCTCGCTCGGAAGTGACGTGTTTCCAGTGGGTTACGGCTAGTGCATAAAATTTTATGCATAGCGCATAGCCAGGCTCTCAGATCAGCGCCCTCCCGACCACCGGCAGCAAGCCGCCGTAGGGAGTCGGCTTCCTGCCGCGGAAGTGGTAAGGCGTCGAAGCCCCGATTTTATTGGGCCGCGAGGCCGTCACGGCTGGGCCTTGTTGGACGGGCCTTTGGGAGCTATGCTGTTTTCGTCTGGTAACCATGTGGGTGACCTCCTTGGGGTTGGCTGGCGAAGCTGGGATCTTTGCCAGCCTACCTTTTTACCCCATGTTTTCGGGGGTCCCAAATGGTCTCTTGCGGCTCAGCCCTCCTCAGGTCCACGCCGCAGTGCATAATTCAGGTGTCACTGCTCAAGCGCTGGCTGCTGGGCACCCATCAGGGCGCCGTGAGCCACAAACATCTGGACTACTACCTGGACGAGTTCACCTTCCGTTTCAACCGCCGCAAATCCAAAAGCCGCGGCAAACTCTTCTATCGGCTCGTCCAGCAGGCGGTAGCCGTGGATCCCGCGACTTACAAGATGATTGTTCACCCGGTTACAGAACCCAAGAAAATTCCCAAACCACAAGATATTGAGGCTACCTGAGTCAACCGGATACCCATCTTCGGAAAAATCAAACCTGTCCAGATAGCGCTTGACATACTTATTGCTTATTATTGCTTATCAGGCTGCGAAGTGCGCGGAGGACATGGGCGTGATTATTCACCCAGGACTTTCCGGCGATGATGTATGCAATAGGCTTTGACTTGTCTAAGAATGGTGCTCCATCTTCACCGAGCAGTACAAGTTGTTCGTTGAACAAGAAGTCGTTGATCCAACCCACTTGGCCCGTGGCTCCGTAGTATGGAACGTCACCAGATCTTCTTGCTCGTTCCGTGTGGTTGACCGGCACCCTGAGGTGATCGAGTATCTCAACAAGATCTTCGAGAGGCGCTCGGGTCCAACCCTCCGGCAACCGTTCACCGAAATCCACCGGTTCTCGAACCTCTTCCGCTCCCTTTGCGGGCGAGACACTCATACCACTTCCGCAATCTCAGGCATGACCTTTTCATCCCCGACCGACCCGTTCTCCGTCTCTAGTGACGCGATAATTGCGTTCAACTCCTCCACGGCTGCTTCGAGTTCTCCGATCGCATCACTCGCCAATTCCTCGGGCTCTGGCAATTCGTCGGAGTCTTCCAACGACTCGTCCCGCAGCCACTTGAGACTGTCGATCTTGTAGTCCCGCCCCTTGACCTCCTCGATGGGAAACGAACGCCAACGGTCATCTTTCGAGTCAGACGTCTGCCGTTCGGCACGCCCGTGCGGATCGCTCCCGTAGCAGCGCTTGAACTCCTCGAAGTGCTGCGAGGTGAGCGGACGGTCCTTCTTGGTGATTCGTGGCACGTTGGTCCGGGCATCGTAGACCCAGACTGTCTCGGTGGGAAAACCCTTGATGAAGACGACGACGTTCGTTTTCGTGCCAGGGCTGTACGGGGTAAACGTTCCGTTCGGCAAACGCAGCACGGTGTGTAGATTGCAGTCTTCGGTCAGGATCTTGAAGACTTCGCCCGCTTGATCGGCAAACAGGCAGTTGTCGGGCACGACCACGGCAGCGCGTCCGCCGGGCCGCAGAATGGTCATGACGTGCTGCAAGAAGTTGAGCTGCTTATTGCTCGTCGCAATCACGAATTCGTCGCGCCAGGCATTCCTGACGGATCCGCTTCATTTCTGGCAGGACGAGTCAGCGTACGCAGGGTCCCAGGCCTGCAAGGGTTGCCATGCCGAGATCTACCGCAGCCAGCAGGCGAGCCACCATGCGCAGTCGCTGCGTCCGGCGAAGGAGGTTCCGCAACTGAGGTCCGGGTTGCCGGTCGAACGGTGGGACCGCGCTTCCGATTCGACCCTGCATCTTCAGTTGGATTCCGGCGGGGAAATCCAATTGCAGTCGCGCAAGAATTCAGACGAGGGTCTTGCGGTACTGGAATGGGCTTTCGGCAGCGGCGTCAAAGGCATTACCCCCATCGCCCGCACGGGCGACGGCCAGTTGGTCGAAAGCCGTCTGACCTGGTACGCGAGTCTGCAAGGTGTCGATTTCACGACTGGCTCGTCCAAGCGAAACCCCAGGACAGCACGGGAAAGCCTAGGGAGAGAGTTGACGCAGAAAGAGGTCACCGAGTGCTTCGGCTGCCATACGACAGGCTATGATCGGGAGCGGCAAGCACCGGCCCGCAACGAGATGGGAGTGCGCTGCGAGCGCTGCCACGGCCCAGGCGCCGCGCACATCGCCGGCGTTCGTAAAGGCGAGCCCGCGGGGCAGCGTATTTTTCATCCCGGCCGCATGGAGGGGTTCGGGCAGGCCCAAATGTGCGGTGGCTGTCATGGTACTCCTCCGCAAGACAACGACTTCGACGCGCTGCGGTTGCTCGAGAATACGCCGCACAGTGTGCGATTCCCGAGTCAGCGAATTGTCCTCAGCCGTTGTTTTAACGAGAGTTTCGGCGAACTGAAATGCACGACGTGTCATGACCCCCATGTTGATGTTGCGGACGAGGCCCAGGGCTACGATGCGGGTTGTCAGAGTTGTCATGATACGGCGGCTAGGAAAGAGGCCGCGGTCTGTCCGGTCGGCGAAGCGAAGTGCTCGAGCTGCCACATGCCGAAGGAACGGGTGATGCGCCATTCCCTCTTCAGCGATCATTGGATTCGAGTGGAAAGGCAAGGGGGCGGATGAGCGGCCACAGTCCAGGCCATCGGTCGTGCCTCGCTCCGGGTGATGGCCGGGTTCCCGAGAGATTGTTGATGCCAGACAGGAGAGCAGCGAAAGCGCAAGTGATGCGGACAGCAGTCGTGTTGCGCGCGGCGCCGCTATACGCCGCACTACTTATCGCCGCCCGCCTTCTTGCCGCTCCACTTCTTGCTGCTCCACAAGGCGGCGATCTTGGGCCGGAGGACCGCGCTTTTATCGAAGAACATTTCCGGGCCGCGAAGGGCTTCGAAGCGTCTCAGGAGTTAGCCAAGGCTGCTCCCGAATACGAACTCATCCTGGAGAGATACCCGACAGCCCTACCTCGCGTACACCAAAACCTGGGGCTGGTCCAGTACCAGCAGCGCAAGTACGAAAAGGCCATCGCCGCGTTTGAAAAGGGTCTGAAGCTCGATCCGGATATGCCTGGGAGCCATCTCTTTCTCGGAATCTCCTACCTCAATATCGAGAGTCCCGAGAAGGCGCTGCCCCATCTGGAGGCAGCTCACCGGAGCCAGGCGAACATCGAAACCGCTACCGCATTGGGACACGCCTACATGGTGTTCCAGCGACACGGCCAAGCGATCCGATCGTTCAAAGAGGCTTTGTCGCGTCCTGGCGCGGACCAGCCGTCTCTGCGCTATTTGATAGCCAACAGCTATCTCAAGCTTGCGGAGCGAATCGTCAACGAGCAGACGGAGAAGTATCCGAAATCGAAGGACACGCACCTCGCCGCGGCCAAGCTCTTTGAAAGCCAGCAAGGCTACCAGATCGCCGCGATCAAATACCTCGAGGCGGCTGAGCTGGATCCCATGAACGCATCGATCTTCTTCCCGTTGGCGAGGATGCTGGCTGTTCTCGGACTGGACGAGCCGTCGCGCTTGGCTCTCGAGCGCTATTGGGCACTGATGCCGCATGTGACGCGGACTCCGATCGACAAACAGATGCTTCCCAAAGAGCAGGTGGCGGAGATTGGCACGAAAGTGGATTTCGATGGGATTCTGCGCTCGCTCCCCGAGGTGGCGCGGGACAAGCTGCCTCTTCTTCCGCTGCTGACCCGCGACGTGAGCGACCGGCTTGAGGAGGAGTTGCGGGCGGAGAAAACGGGAAAATGGAAAGCGGCAGTTTCGTACCTCTCGGAGGGGCGTTTCCAGGAGGGATTACGGGCTCTGAAAGACGCCGGAAGCGAAGGTGCTCAAACGGATGCCCGGTGGGTTCGCGACTACCTCGAAGCAAGTACTCACGTCTGGCTCGACGATTATCGAAAGGCCGGCGAGGTGCTGGAGCGAGCCACCGCTGCCCTCGCGGCGCAGCCCGTGCAGGCCGTGCAGACGCTCCGAGCCGAGGTCTTCCGCCAGCTTTCGATCGAGTACTTCACCGAACTTGTCCGCGAGTATCCCGATTCTTGCCGGGCTCATTTGGTCAAAGCGCAGAACCTGGCGGCTCAGGAAAAAGCCGAGGCCGAGGGCGAGTTCCGCGCGGCGATTAACGGCTGTCCATCCGAGACCCAGATTCGCGTCGATCTCGCGGACTACTATCTCTGGAATTCCCGATACGAAGAGGCCCGCCAAGAGTGCCTGCAAGAATTGGAAATCAATCCCTATTCCAGCGCGGCAAAGAAGCGGCTGGGGCGCATCCATGTCCAGCTTCGGGACGCAGAAAAGGCCTTGCCCTATCTGCGAGAGGTCGCCGCGGGTGATTCAGGGGATCCGGATGTTCGTCCGGACCTGGGCCGCGCGTACGAGCTGCTGCAAAAATGGGACGAGGCGCTTCTGCAGTATCAGGCTGCGCTTCGAATCGATCCGACGCTGAATCGCGTGCATTACGTCCTTGCGCGAATTTACCGACAACTGGGCAAGAAAGAGTTGGCCCAAGAGGAGTTCCGGCTGTTCAAAGCCAACGAAGAAGAGGACCGCCAAAGGCGAGTTGAGCAGATTCAGAGACTGCGCCAGCGGGAAGTGGGAGACAGCCCCGCCGAGACGGATCAGCCGCAACCAATAACGATTCCGTAGCTGCTGATCGGGGCGGGGGGGCGCGCAAACCGCTTCGTACCGGTCGCGGCTGGTTCTCATTCATCCGATTTCTGTCGTGTTGGGCAAGTCAACGTTGCTAGGCGAGTATCCATTGCGGCATTTGAAAACAACGATCTGCCTTGGCTGCGTTCTGCTGCTGGGGGCCAGTCTTTTCGGGGCCAACATTTTCGACGCTGCTCCGAAATTCACTGATATTGCCTCCCAAGCGGGCCTGACCCACACGTTCTATTGCGGACGCGACGACTAGAAGGACTACATTATCGAGACCGTGGGCGGAGGCGTGGCTTTGCTGGACTTTGACCGGGACGGCTATCTCGATGCCTTCTTCGTCACCGGAAGCACGCTGGAAGATTTTCCGTCCGGCAGCCACCCCAGCAATCAGCTCTACCGCAACAATCGCGACGGCACATTCAAGACGGTCACCGGCGACGCGGGCTTGAAGAGTGACGGTTGGGGGCAAGGAGCATGCATCGGCGACATCGACAATGACGGCTTCGACGATCTGTTTGTCACCTTCTTCGGGCAGAACCACCTCTACCGCAACACCGGCAAGGGCCGTTTTGAGGACATCACAGAACGATCGGGCATCTCGGCGGCAAAAAGATGGTCCACCGGCTGTGCCTTTCTCGATTATGATCGGGACGGTTTGCTTGACCTTTTCGTAGCGAACTACATTGTGTTCGACAAGGAACGAGTCCCCGCCCGGGGAACCGCCCCGTCGTGCCGCTGGAAGGGCCAGCCGGTGCTGTGTGGCCCGCGCGGTCTTACTGGCGAAACCAACGAGCTGTACCAAAACCTGGGTGGCGGCAAGTTCAAAGACGTCTCCGAGCCGTCCGGTATCGCCAGTGTTGAGAATCGCTATTCGCTCTCGGTAACGACCCTCGACCACAATCGCGACGGCTGGCTCGATATCTATGTGGCCGTCGATTCCCAGGCCAGCATACTCTTTGAGAATCAAGGAGACGGGACGTTCGAAGATGTTGGCGTGTTCGCCGGTGTGGCCTTCGACGAAAACGGAAAAGTGCAGGCGGGGATGGGGTCCGCGGCCGCCGATATCGACGGAGATGGAAATATCGATTTGGTGAAGACTAACTTCATCGAGGAAACATCGAACATCTACATGAACAAAGGGGACGACTCGTTCGAGGATCGGGTCTATCCATCCGGTGTCGGCGTCAGCACGAACTACATGGGGTAGGGAGTCGGATTTCTCGACTATGACCGCGACACTTGGCCCGATATCCTTGTGGTGAACGGACACGTCCACCCGGAAATCGAAGCCCTAGTTCCCGGCAACCCCTACAAGCAACGCCGCATGTTTTATCGCAATCTCGGCGGCGGGAAACTTGAAAATGTCACGGTGTCGACCGGAACTGGTGTTTTGGAGCCACACTCGAGCCGCGGTCTCGCACTCGGAGGCTTCGACAACGACGGTGACATCGATGCGTTCGTCAACAATATGAATGAGCCTCCCAGCCTATTGAGAAACGACCCGAAGCATCGGGGGGCTTCCTTTCGGTGAAGTTGACAGGCGTGAAGTCGAACCGAAGCGCGATCGGAGCCAGGGTGAGCGTGACGGTTGGAGGACGCGAAATGGTGCAGGAAGTTCGCTCGGGTTTGAGCTTTCATGTCCAGCAGCGATTTGCGTCTCCATTTCGGGCTGGCGGCCGCGAAGACCGTCGAAAAGATCACGATCGACTGGCCATACGAGAAATCCCAAGAGAAGATCGAAGGCGCCGGGATCAACCAATTCATTACCATCACCGAGGGGAAGGGAATCACTGAAAGGAAGAAAGCCTCCGGTAGCCAGGAAAACTGATCAACCATGGCAACGACTCGGCGGCGGTTCCTACAACTCACGGGCACCGGCTTGGCGGCAGGCTGGCCGTTTCGGGACCGCCTCCCGGGCGCTGCTCCGTCCGCAACACCGCCGCCCTACGGAGTCGAGTTTGTCGATATCGCCAAGCAAACCGGGTTGACCGACACGATTTACTACGGCGGCGCTGAACAGGTCAAATACATCGTAGAAGCCAACGGCTGCGGTGTCGCCTTCTATGACTACGACAACGACGGCTGGCTGGATATCTTTGTCCTCAACGGGTCCCGTATCGAAGGCTTTCCGGGAGGGAAGGAGCCTACTAACCACCTCTATAAGAACAATCGCGACGGCACCTTCAGCGACGTTACGAAAGAGGCGGGCCTGGCTCACTCCGGCTGGGCTAACAGCGTTTGCATCGGCGATTTCGACAATGACGGCAACGACGATATTTTCGTCACCTACTGGGGACAGAACGTTCTCTACCACAACAATGGCGACGGCACGTTCACGGACGTAACAGAGGACGCCGGTCTGGGTGGCTTCCCCGACCGCTGGAACGCAGGCGCGACCTTCATCGACTACAACCGGGATGGCTACCTCGACTTGTTTGTGTCGAACTATATAGAGGTCGATCTCGACAAACTCCCTCTGCCGGGCCAAGGAAGCAACTGCACCTGGAAAGGTGTCCCCGTCTACTGTGGTCCTCGCGGAATGAAGGGCACCAAGAACTATCTCTATCGCAACAACGGTGACGGCACGTTTACAGATGTCAGTGAGCGCGCCGGCATCCACAGTCCAAACGGCTACTACGGAATGACCGCGGTCGTCACGGATGTTGACGAAGATGGCTGGCCCGATATTTACATTGCGTGCGATTCGACTCCAAGTATCCTCTATCGCAACAACCACGACGGCACCTTCACCGACATCGCGGTGGAGGCCGGCGTGGCCTACAGCGAGGACGGGCGTGAGCAGGCCGGCATGGGCCTCGCCGTGGCCGACTACGATGGGGACGGCAAGCTCGATATCGTGAAAACCCTGTTTGCCGGCGAAATGCCGACTCTTTACCGAAACAATGGCAAAGGGAGTTTTGCGGATATGTCCGTTGAGGCAGGCCTCCACGCGATGACCCAGCACATCCAATGGGGAACAGGGTTTGTCGACTTTGACAACGACAGTTGGCCGGACCTGTTCTATTCCGTCGGAAACCTCTACCCGCGAGTCGAGCAATTCAACTCGCGCTATCCCTATCGCGGCCCGCGCTTCCTGTTCCGAAATATGCGCGACGGAACATTCGTCAATATCACGGAAAAGTGCGGCTCCGGCCTCTCGACGCCACACTCCAGCCGGGGTTGTGCTTTCGGCGACTTCGACAACGACGGCGACATGGACATCCTGGTTATGAACATGAACGAGCCGCCGTCCCTGATCCGCGCTGACGTCGAGACGGTGAACGATCTGTGGCTCCATTTCGGGCTAGGAGAAGAGGACAAAGCCGATGAGGTTTCGATCCGCTGGCCAAACGGCAAACACGAGGTTCTGAAGGACGTTCCCGCCGGTCGAGTGATCTACGTCCAAGAAGGCAAAGGAATCATCCGCACGCAGGAATTTTGACGGAGACGAGAAGGGCAATCAGCGGATGACGCCCTGCAACGGACTGCTCGCCGAGGCATAGAGCTTCTTTTCCATCCGTCCTGCTTCGTAGGCTAGGCGGCCTGCCTCGGCTCCGAGTTTCATCGCGAGGGCCATCTTTTCCGGATCTTCGGCTTGGGCGATGGCCGTGTTCATGAGCACGCCGTCGGCTCCCAGCTCCATCGCCCGGGCGGCATCGGAGGCTGTGCCCACGCCGGCGTCCACGATCAGAGGTACGCTCGTGATCATCTCACGCAAAATTCGAAGGTTGGCCTCGTTCTGGATGCCGAGCCCAGACCCGATCGGCGCCGCCAGCGGCATGACCGCGGCGGCTCCGGCGTCGATCAGCTTGAGCGCGTTTACGAGGTCGTCGTTGGTATAGGGGAGAACGACGAAGCCTTCCTTCACCAGCACGCGGGTCGCTTCGAGCAGGCCCTCGTTGTCCGGGAATAATGTCTTCTGATCGCCGATGACCTCTAACTTGATCCAGTTGGACAGTCCCACTTCGCGAGCGAGGCGCGCTGTGCGAATCGCCTCATTTGCCGTAAAGCAAGCAGCGGTGTTGGGAAGGATCGCGATTTTCTCGCGGTCGATATAGTCGAGCAACGACTCTTTCGAACGGTCGGTAACATTGACGCGGCGGACGGCAAGGGTAACAAAGTCTGTCCCCGACAGTTCGTGGCAGCGTTTCATTTCCTGGAAGCTGCGGTACTTGCCGGTGCCCACGATCAAGCGGGACTTAAATTCGCGATCGGCGATGCGAAGACTCATCGTTTGATTGTAGGACTTCGAAGAAAGGGAGGCAATGAGAATGTCCACGGGCAGCCGGCTCGGCGAATACGCCCGAAGGCGTCTTTGAGTCAACCGGCCCGAGAAGAGCGCGGCACGCTAAACTGACTGATTATGAGATGGCGTGGGCGTAGCGAGGGATCGGCATCTAGTGGGGGCGAGCGCTTAGCGCTAGGCCTGGCTTTATGGGCGTTGCTGGCAAGCGGCTGTTCATCGGACGGGAGTGATGGAAGCGCCGCCGTCCAGGTGCGAGAGCTCGATCCAGCCTCTGCGGCCATCGCCGAGGCGCTGACCTTCCACGCCTCGTTTGACAACGGCCCAGAGGCCGACTTCGGCTCCGGCGAGCGGCGAATCTTCACCGCACCGTCCTATAAGGATCAGTATCAAGGGACGCCGGGTATCGGCTCGCCCGACATCGAGATAGCCGCCGGAGCAGGGCGTTTCGGTGACGCGCCGCGGTTCAAGAAGAAGAACACGAAAGCACAGTTTTACAAGGCGAAGGACAGCGTTGCCTACAGCGACAGCGATTGGGCCGGCACGGTTTCGTTCTGGCTGAGCCTCGACCCCTCCGTTGACTTGGAGCCGGGATTCTGTGACCCGATCCAAGTGACGCATGCCGCTTACAACGACGCGGCGCTTTGGGTGGATTTCACCAAGGACAACCCTCGGCAATTTCGCTTGGGCGTTTGCGGAGATCTGAAAGTCTGGAATCCCGACAATCTTGCTCCCGACGACAATCCCAATTTTCAAAAACGCCTCGTCGTTGTCAATAGCCCGCCGTTCGAGCGCGGCAGGTGGACTCACATCGTGATCACCCACAGCGGTCTCAACACAGAAAGCGGGGTCGCCAAGCTCTACATGGACGGCGAGTTGAGAGGAGTGACTCAAGGCATCTCCGAGCCCTTCACCTGGGATCTCGAGCGGGCGGCGATTCGCCTCGGCGTCAACTACGTGGGGCTCTACGACGAAGTCTCTTTCTTCAGCCGCGCGCTGACGGATACGGAAATCCGGACCCTGCACGAGCTTGAAGAAGGAGTGTCTTCGCTCTATCCCAAGTGACGACCAGCCGGAAGCGAGGGGCAGATTGGGGAGGCTCGCCGGCTTGGAAGATTATTGGATATTGCGGACTTGATCCCAGGCTTACGCCCGAGGCTCTGAGTTACTTTCCGCACCTACTGCTACCTGAATTATGCACAGATTCACTTTGCGAGTGTGGCTGCGTTCGTAGCGGGTTGGCGGTCGTCGTGAGGTGGTAGCTCGGCAACTGGTCTTTTGGCTTCTCCGTGTCCGGTTTCCCTTCCCGCCCAGAATCCGCGTCGTCAAAACCTCGCTCGGAAGTGACGTGTTTCCAGTGCGTTACGGCTAGTGCATAAAAGTTTATGCATAGCGCATAGCCAGGCTCTCAGATCAGCGCCCTCCCGACCACCGGCAGCAAGCCGCCGTAGGGAGTCGGCTTCCTGCCGCGGAAGTGGTAAGGCGTCGAAGCCCCGATTTTATTGGGCCGCGATGCCGTCACGGCTGGGCCTTGTTGGACGGGCCTTTGGGAGCTATGCTGTTTTCGTCTGGTAACCATGTGGGTGACTTCCTTGGGGTTGGCTGGCGAAGCTGGAATCTTTGCCAGCCGACCTTTTTACCCCATGTTTTAGGGGGCCCCAATGGTCCCTTGCGGCTCAGCCCTCCTCAGGTCCACGCCGCAGTGCATAATTCAGGTGCTACGTTTGGCAAAGAATTCAACAATAGAGGCATTCAAGTCCTCACGGAGAACAGAAGTCTATGGCACAACAGCAAAAACAGTTCAAGCACAAGCTCCTCTGCGATTGCGGAGCTGAGCTTCAAATGACGGTCGTGATCACCTGGGAAGAAGGAAAACCCGGAACGACGCGGCAGGAGATTGAGGGTAAAGAGTTTTGGCAGCACATGCTGCACTGCATCGGCGAGTGACCGGACAAGGGCAAGTCGAGGACAAAGCGCCGATGCAACGCCTGTGGCCGAATCAGCCCCATCTTTCCACCGCTTGCAGCAGCCCTTTGATGTAGCCGAAAGCGTAAGCGAAGCCTTGTCTTCCGTTGGGATCGTCCGGGTGCCGCGGCATGTGGTCGGGCATCAGCATATACGGATAGTCGACTTCGTAGAGCGTCAGCGCAACCTGCAGCATGTCCATGTCGCCTTCGTCGGGGTAGACCTCCTCGAAGTCGTCCCGTTTGCCGCGAATATTCCGGAAGTGGATGTTGAAGATTTTCTTCTGCCCGCCCAAACTGCGGATGACATCGTGAATCTCGGTACGGGGATCTTGGAGCATCTCCGAGGTGGTTCCCAAACAGAGGTTGAGTCCGTGATAGGGGCTTTCCTGGATCTTGATAAACCGCTCTAACCCCTCGGGCGTTCCGAGGACACGGGGAATACCCTGATAGCCCTCGGGCGGCACTCCCGGGTCGTGGGGATGGCAGGCGGCACGGATCTTGAACTCGTTGAAAACCGGGATCGCCTTCTCCAGGAAATAGGTAATACGCTCCCAGCAGTCATCTTCTTCGAGCTTACCGGCGCGGGTGAGTGGCGAATCCGGCTTGGCCTCGGCTAGCCGCCAACTGCTGTAGCTGGAGCCGCCTCGGCCGAGGGTGCGTTCGGTCCGCAGGACGCCGAGCAAACTCATGTTGTATTTGATCGCCGGAACTCCTGCCTTGGCGCAGGCTTCGATCATCTTGTGGATGTGGTCGATGTCCCGCTCGCGCTCGGGATCGTCGGCCAGCATGATGGCGCCGCGTTTTTCGCGGTCGATATGGCTGGAACTCAAGAATGGGAGCGCGACCATCGGCAGCTCGACGCCTTCGCTTTCGCTCAGCTCGCGGGTCTTGGCGACGTCTTCGGTGGTCCAGTAGCCGCGCTCGCCCGGGTTGGGCGGATAGCCGCAGCAGTGATTGACCCCGTGGCGTTGGAAATACTGAAGCAGCTCGACATTCGTTGGACTGCGTTGCGTGCCGACGTGCATCTGGACGGGCTTGCTTTCTTTGGGGGCGTCGGAGGCAGGCTTTGAGTGTCGCCGCAGCTTGACAGGGCGGCGGATCCGGCAACGGCGGATCCGGCAACGGCGGCGCCGGTGGTCATGAAGCGTCGTCTATCCATTCCAGAACTCCTTGTAGGCGGCTTGCAGACGAAGGGCAGCGCCTGATCAAATCGCTATCAATTGTGGCAGAAAAGAACTGGCGATTGGGAGAGACCGCAATCCGTCGTAGGGATTCTTGTTGCTTTTGGGAGCATCACGACAAATCCGTAGCACCGGGCTCGAAAAGACCTGCGGCTCAAGTTTGGCGTTTCTAACCTGGAGCGCGCCTCTTGGCCGGCGGCGTCGCACTCCAGCCTCATGTAGGGGCGTAGCGTGCTACGCCCGTAGCGCCGGGCTCGAAGAGACCTGCGTCCTTTTCGCCGGGCCGCAGCGCCTGGGATCAGCAGGGAGCAGAAGCCCTCGAAACAGGCTGAGCGCTGATTTCGAGAAGATGTATTTATGATCATCCCTTGCATTGACTTGATGGACGGCAAGGTCGTCCAGCTCATCCAAGGCCGCGAGAAGGCTCTCGAAGGTGAAGAGCCGCTGGTGATGCTCGAAAAGTTTGCAGCCTTTCCAGAGATTCAAGTCATCGATCTGGACGCCGCGCTCGGCAGGGGCTCGAATGACGAGATCGTTCGCGAGCTGGCCGCTCGTGCTGTCACGCGCGTGGGTGGCGGTGTCCGGTCCGTCGAGAGGGCGCGGACACTCGTTGACTCGGGAGCGTCCAAGGTCATCGTTGGAACCGCCGCTTTCTCGGGCGATGCTATTAACGAAAAGCTGCTCACTGAACTGATCGGTGCGATTGGCCGAGACCGCATTCTCTTGGCGCTCGATTCCAGGGGAGGCAAGATCGTCGTCAAGGGTTGGCAGCAGGCGACGGCACTGACTGCCGTGGAGGTGATCCACCAGCTTGAGCCGTATTGCGGCGGTTTCCTCTGTACCTATGTCGACAAAGAGGGCATGATGCAGGGAACGGACCTCGATTGGTACAGAGCGTTGCGCCAAGCGACGAGCCATGAGCTAACGGCCGCCGGCGGTGTCACGACCGTCGAGGAGATCGAGGAGCTGGGCCGGCTCGGTATTCACGCGGCGCTTGGCATGGCGATTTACACCGGGAAGCTAGACTTGGCTGAGCTGGCGGAGATGTAGCTTCTGGTCGTTGGCCGTAAGGATATGCGTCGTTGAGAGGGCTGATTCTGCCGGTGGACTTAAGGCAGGCTTCACCGCTTAGCGGTGGCGACGTTTGAGGTTCGCAAGACCCGCCCCAATTTGTGGACCCACACCGGACTATGTTACCTTCACGGATTAAGGTAAGAGGTGAGGAGAATCGATGGAAGCGCTTGGAATGATCGAAACCAAGGGTTTGACCGGTGCGATCGAGGCGGCTGACGCCATGGTCAAAGCGGCCAACGTGGTGCTGGAAGGCAGAGAATATGTGGGAGCCGCCTACGTGCTCGTCACGGTGCGCGGAGACGTCGGCGCCGTCAAAGCCGCGACGGACGCCGGGGCCGCTGCCGCGCGGCGAGTCGGCGAGCTAGTGAGCGTCCACGTCATTCCACGTCCCCACGACGAAGCCGAGAAAGTGATCCCCGGAGGCAGGGCGAAAGCGAACAACAAGTAGCGACTCGGAGCCGCGACCGTCAGGGAGCGGTCGACCACTTCGACGCGCTCATCCGGCGGCGGCAAAGCTCCCCCCTTTGATCGGCTGATCCGCGTGGTTCGGTCGTCAGGCCGCCAGAAAAGGGACTGGCCACAATACCGTTCACGTGAGGCCTATTGAGTCTTGAAAGGGCGCGGGAAAACACTCCGCATGACTCCGAAGACGGGGCTGGCTGTCGCCAAGAAAATGCAATGAACTTGGGCAAACAACCTGGCTCCGAAATCTGTTAAGCAAAGAGCCTCGGGGCTAAGCACCAATATCTGATGTTGGAAGACAAAGACCTCAAGTCCGTTCAGGAAGTCCGAACGAAGGTTGCCCTCGCCTATGAGGCGTCCCGGAAATACCGGAACTACACCCAGGAGCAGGTCGACCAGATCGTCGACCGTGTCGCGGCGGTCGCTCGCGCCAACTGCGAGCGCCTTGCCAGAATGGCCGTCGAGGAAACCAGGTATGGCAATGTCAAGGACAAGGTTGCCAAGAACCTTCTGAACTCCGACCTGCTGCACAAAGCGATCCGGCCCATGAAAACGGCCGGAATCATCCGCGAGGACCCAGCCAACGGCATCATCGAAATCGCCGAACCGGTAGGCGTCGTCGGTGCGATCCTGCCCACAACGAACCCCACTTCGACGGCCTTCTACAAGATCCTGATTTCGCTGAAATCTCGCAATGCCATCGTGATCAGCCCGCATCCCAGAGCCGTCCGGTGTACTTGCGAAACCACTTTTCTGCTCGCGAAAACAGCGGAGCAGGCGGGCGCGCCGCAAGGCATCGTGCAGTGTCTTAACGAAGCGACGCTTCAGGGCACCGACGAACTAATGAAGCACCGCCGTACCGGAATCATTCTTTCGACCGGAGGGGCTGGCATTGTGCGCGCCGCCTACTCCAGCGGAACGCCGGCGATCGGCGTCGGGCCGGGCAACGTGGCGGTCTTACTCGAAGCCTCCGCCGATGTCGATGAGGCGATCGCAGCGGTCGTGGCGGGGAAATCCTTTGACTACGGGACAGTTTGTTCGAGCGAGCAGACGGTCGTTGCCGAGTCCGCTAGCCGCGATCGTGTTTTGGCGGCGCTCAAGGCGAACAAGGCGTACCTTTGTGACGCGCAGCAATCGCTGGCTCTGCAGAAGGTGCTGATCGGCCCCAACTTCCGTATCAATCCTGACTGCGTGGGACAAGCTCCGGCCAAGATCGCCGAGATGGCGGGGTTCAGCGTTCCATCGGATGCCAGCATCTTGGCGGTCGAGCTGGAAGGCGTCGGGCGTGACTACCCGATGTCGGCCGAAAAACTCTCGCCCGTGCTGGCTGTCTATTTTGTGCGCGATTTCCAGGCAAGTCTCGATGCCTGCGAGACAATTTTGAACTTCGGGGGACGCGGACACACCTGCGTGATTCACTCGAAAAATGACGAGCGCATTCGCGAGTATGGCCTGAGAATGCCGGCGTTTCGGGTGCTGGTGAACACGTCCGCGCCGCAGGGTTCGACCGGCATTACGACGAACGTCCTGCCGGCGATGACGCTGGGATGTGGAGCGATCGCCGGCAATATCACGAGCGACAACGTTGGCCCGCTGCACTTGATCAATATCAAGCGCATTGCCTACCACGTCCGGGATGCCGAGTCTGCCTTCGACAGCCCGGAGGCAAAGGCCTATTTCGCGGGGCAGCCGATCCCAGGAGCAGCCCCGGATCAGCCTGCCTTAGCGATGAATTCGCCTCTGGCTGCGGGAACGGGGCAGTCGCAAATCAGCGATGCTGTCGGGCGCTACCTGGCGCAACGCGGCCTATCAAGTCCGACCCGGCCGCCGGCGGGAGGCGCCGCAGCGTCACGAACCATGAATGCGAATCCCACAGCGTCCGTCGTCGACCAGTTTTTGTCGCAACGACGCACGAGCGCTGTCACGGCTCAGGCTTCATCGCCAAGCCCGACAACCGTGGCTGTAGCCGCCGCCGAGTCCAATCCCGCTCCGCCTGCTCCGCCGGTAGTGGTTGTGCCCTTCGTCAGCGAAGACGAGGTGCGGCAGGCGATTCTAAAAGAGCAAAAAATCTATATCGACTCCAAGACGATCGTGACACCCGCCGCCCGCGATCTCGGTACTGCCCGTGGCATCCTGGTACGAACCGATTAGGCCGATTGAGCCAGAAAACTTTCAGCCGTCCGGACAGAGGCGTGGACGGAAGTCCACGCTCAAGCGAAGAGCGGCAGGCAACCCGATTCGTCCACGGAGCACCACAACCCTCCGCGATACTCAATGAAAAACTGGGAATACCGCCAGTTCGCCCCCGCGGAGGTGGACCTGATTCAATCCGAGCACGGCATCAGCCGCCTTCTGGCGGTGCTGCTCGTGCAGCGTGGCATCTCCGACCCTGAGCAGGCAGGCCGCTTTCTCCGGCCCAGCCTTTCGCACCTTCACGATCCCGGCCTCATGCTGGGAATGGGCAAGGCGGTCGAGCGTGTGCGCGGCGTCATCGCGAATCAAGAACGTATCCTCATCTACGGCGACTACGACGTCGACGGCACGACGTCGGTTGTCATCCTTCGCAAGGCGATCGAGCTGGCCGGCGGCGCAGCCGACTACCACGTCCCGCACCGCGTCAAAGAAGGCTACGGCATGCGCGAGGACGTCATCGAGCAAGCCTCCCGCGACAAGGTGCGGCTGCTCATCAGCGTCGACACGGGCATCCGCGAGAGCGCTGTCGTCGATCGGGCGAATGAGCTGGGGATTGATTGCATCATCACCGACCACCACTTGCCGGAGTCGGCGGTCCCCAATGCACTAGCGGTGCTCAACCCAAACCAGCCTGGCTGCGGCTACCCAGACAAGAATCTATGCGGCGTCGGAGTTGCCTTCAAGCTCGCGCAGGCGCTTCTTGCCGGCCTCGATTGGCCGCCGGCGACGCTCGAGCGAGTTCTGGAGTCGATGCTGAAGATCGTTGCCATCGGCACCATTGCCGACTTAGTGCCCCTGCTTGGTGAAAATCGCGTCTTCTCAAAGATCGGCCTTGCCGGGCTCCGGGAACCTCGCAATATCGGGCTGCAGGCTTTGCTCGGAGTTGCCGGTTTCACCCGAGCAAAGCTGCCGAGTGCCGGAGACGTGGCCTTCCGTGTCGCCCCTCGAATCAACGCCGCCGGCCGCATGGATACGGCTGCCGAAGTCGTCGAGCTGTTCACGACGTCCGATGCGGCTAGGGCTACAGCGATCGCCGAAAAGCTGAACGGGCTGAACAGCGATCGCCAGGGCACCGAACAAGAGATCGTCCGCGAGATCATCGAGCGGCTGCGGGAGATTCCGCCGCCATCAGAGACGCCGTTCATTGTCGAGGCGGGAGAGGGCTGGCATGCGGGCGTAATCGGAATTGTCGCCAGCCGGATTGCCGAGCGTTTTCATCGTCCCACGCTGGTTCTCAGTTGTAATTCGGATGCGGGTTTGGCGACCGGATCGGCCCGCAGCATCCGGGCCTTTCACTTGCTGGAGGCAATGGAGTCCACACCTGATATCTTTGTTCGCTTCGGTGGCCACCGTCAGGCCGCGGGCTGTACGCTCGCGATCGATCGAATCGACGAGCTGCGCCAGCGGCTCAACGCTCATGCGGGAAGTGTCCTCCAGCCCCACGATTTCATTCCAACACTGGAGCTTGATGCCGAGTTGCCCTTTCGCTCGATTCATGACGAAACCATGGCCGAGCTGGCGCAACTAGCGCCCCACGGGCTGGCCAACCCGTCCCCGCGTTTCTCGACGCCGAATATTCGGCTCGTCGCCGACCCCAGAATCTTGAAGGAAAAGCATCTCAAGATGAGGGTCGAAGACGAGCGGATGTCCTTCGACGCCATTGGCTGGAGGATGGCGGAACGAGCAAGCGGACTGTGCCGCGACACGCGCCTCGACGCGGCCTATACCATCGAAGCCGACACGTACAACGGCGGCTGGCAGTTAGTGCTGCAAGACTTTCGCGAAGCCAGAGGCGCACCGGCAGCAGCTAACGCCGCCGACTGAGGCCGCCGCCAAACACCAAGAAAGCGCGCAAACGACACTCAGAGCCGCAAGCGTCCCGAGCCGCGCGCGTCAGCAAGCGGTTGCCGCAAGCGAATCAATCGTCCGCGGGGGAGTCCCAAAGCTCACGCGGCCTGAGGCTATGGATTGATCCGTTCCAAACAACCGCTTGCCTAGAGGAGCGGTTAGCCGCTTCCAAGCGCCTTTATCCGATAGCGCCGCCGCCCCCCTGCGATCCGTCGCGTTCCCCGATACCCTAGAAAAAGCGACACCCACAATCCATCATGAAACGAATCGCGATCGTTGGCGGCGGCATCTCGGGTCTCTCGGCTGCCTACTATCTCGCGAAGGCGGGGCACGACTGCACTCTGATCGAAGCGCAGCCGAGGCTTGGCGGCGTGATTCAAACCGAGCGCGTCGATGGCTGCGTCATCGAAGGCGGTCCCGACAGCTTCATTGCGCAAAAGCCCTGGGCGATGGAATTGATTCGCGAGCTGGGTATCGAAGATCAGGTCATCGGATCGAACGATCATTTGCGCAAGACGTTCGTTTTGCGGGGAGGCCGTTTGATCCCGCTGCCCCACGGCGTCCAATTCATGGCTCCAACAAAGGTGTTGCCGATTATCACTACACCGTTGCTGGGGCTTCGCTCGAAGGGCAAGATGGCGATGGAGTGGTTTCGTCGGCCGCGGGAGGTGAGCCGTGACCGTTCGGTAGCGGAGTTTGTGAAGGAACACTATGGTCCCGAGGTCAACGAGTATTTGGCCCAGCCGATGTTGGCCGGTGTCTACGGAGGTTCGCCCGAAAAGCTCAGCGTCAGCAGTGTCTTGCCACGGTTCGTGGAACTGGAGAAGCGCTACGGCAGCGTGAGCCGCGGGCTTGTCCGAGCCATGTCCCAATCACGAGGCAGCAAGGCAGAGGGAAGCCTCAACACCGGCCCGCAGTCGCTGTTTCTGAGTCTGCGCGGGGGCATGCAGCAACTGACAGACACTCTGTTTGGACAACTCGAAGGCCGGGTTCGGGTCGTCGCTGCGGTGGCAAGCGCGATCGAGGGAAGATCGGGCGCTTTTCAACTAACGGCAGGCGGCGACAAGATCGCGGCGGACGAAGTTGTGCTGGCGACACGTGCCTACCAGGCAGCAGAGCTGCTACAGCAAATGGACTCGCGCCTGGCCGATCTGCTGGCCGGCATCCGCTACACCTCGTCGGTTACGGTGAACTTGCTCTACCCCCGGCCGCCTTTCGAGCACAGGCTCGAAGGGTTCGGTTTTCTCATCCCAAGAGCCGAGCAGCGCCGGCTGACGGCCTGCACCTGGGTGAATACGAAGTTTCCGAATCGAACAACTCCGGATCGCGCCCTCTTGCGAAGTTTTCTCTCCGGTGACGAAGCAGAGAAGGCCTCAACTTCCACGGACGCCGAGGTCGCCGATCTGGCACATCGAGAACTGAGTCAACTGATGCATTTTCGTACCGCGCCGGCGACACAGCGGGTCTACCGCTGGGAGCGCGCCATGGCCCAATACGAAGTGGGCCATCAGAAACTCATCGAGGAAGTCGAGTCGCGGCTGGCCCAACTGCCCGGCTTGCATCTGACCGGTAATGCATTCGGGGGCATCGGAATCCCCGACTGCATCCGCCGTAGCAAGAGCGTCGCCGAGTCGATTAGGTCATAAACGACGCAGCCAACCCGCATTTCTCATCGGGTGGCGAGGCAAAGTGCATGAGAGGCCTGTCAGTACGAGGCGCGCGCCGCTTGACGACCCCCACTTGATCAACGAGGCGTACTCGGACAGTACGTTGAGCACGGCGAGCAAGCGCAACGAAGTAATGGCGGGCCTGTCATGTGCTTGGCCCGTCAGCCGGTGAGAAATGCGAGCCAGCCCGGCATGCGCCGCTCGTCAAACATCCAGCGCCCCTGAATAACGACGGCATTTCATTGAAACCACTGTAATTATTGACAATGTCCCAGTGCCGGCTTGACACGCACTGTACAATGAAAGCAACAGGAAGACGACAGACAAAGCAGGTCGCCGTACCAACGGCGCACGTCACCGGACATGCGGTGTCACCCTTTCTGACGACGCGCTTTTCATACTTGTCACAAGGCTTCATGGAGACACAAAGAGAGTATCGGCACCTCGTGGCGGTGCCTGATCAAATCATACAATCCGGCAATCCGGCCACCGGAGAAGTGTGTTCGGGGAAAAGGCGAACAAAAGGAGTACACTTTTTCTGAGATCTGCTCAGATCTGCTCATTACACCTAAAACCGGCTTGTTTCGAGCTCCAAAGGATGCGTGTGTTGACGGGCCATTGCCGCCTGTTCAGAATGTGAATCCAAAAGCACTAACCAACCCGTAGTCGTTGCGCTGAACGGGCAGGGGCGGGTCGCTGTCGAAGCGGTCAAACAAACTGAGGCTCCAGGTAAGCCGGCTCAGCACGGGAATCCGCATCGAGCTGTCGTACTCGAGCCTGTACCGTCCTGACTCGGTCAGGCTGGGATAGAATTTCGCATCCGTGGTGAGTTCGACTTTTCCGAACTGCAAGCTCTTCCACTCGACCTGTGCGAGAGCTTCGGCGGACGATAACTCCACTCCGTCGTTGAATCGTTCATTTGTAAAAGTCAGACCGCCGCGGACAGATAGTTCGGTGTTCTTCTTCTTGATCAGACGCCAACCGAGCCCGCCGCCCGTGGTGGTCCGCAGATTCAATTGCTGCCGTTCATTGCGCTCCAAGCCCCCGATGAAAAAGGCCAGCGCGCGCGGGCTGAGGAAGCGGTCGATGCGGCCGTTGAGCGTATGACGGCTCGTTGAATCAGCGTCGTCTTGACGGCTAAAGATCGAACTAGCGGTTAGCTGGACCGCGTACTTTTCTCGGACATAGTCTCCCCGAAGGCCGAACGACGATTGAGTCAGATCCGAGTTGCCGCGCGTGAAGCTGTATCCCGCATCGATGGTCCCGTCGACCCGCTCCCAGAAACTCGGAGGTTCCCCGTCGCTCAGCGGTACCAGTCCTGCGACGTCAACCGGCGGGATGCTCGCCCGCTCGGCATCGGTGACAATCTCCATGGTGTCCGCTCTTCGCTGAAGGGTTCCCTTGTACCGTCGGCCCGACTGCGTCAGAATCTCGAACTGCTGATCCGTGTCGAACTCCTGTACAGCGGCCCAGTCGATCTGTACGGTTCCAGCGTAGGCCGTCTTCAGCGAGAGTTTTCTTTTTTCGAGGCTCGAGATTTCTCCCGTCAAGCGGTCTCCATTGGAGAGCACGACCGTGGCGGCATCGAGCTGGCCGCCAAACGCCAGGGCGGCGACGCAAAGCATGAAAAGGAGCCGAGCAAAGAAAGTGCGGCTGACATGCATCTATGAAATCCTCCAGATTCGAAACTGGCACGCTGAACCCTTCGCGGGGAACGGGTTCGGGTGAATTTACAAGTCTGCCACAGCCACCAATGGCGCGTTGTGAGGCAAGGGACGAACGGGCGTCCCGCAGACATGGCAACTGAGTCACGATCTGTCTCAGCCGGCAACGCTCGTGTTCTGGGAGTCGAAGGGGGAAAACCGGCTCGTCCTATTGGAATCCTTCCACGAGCATGATGTCCCGGTCGTTTTGGTCGATCTGGGCGAAGAGAAGCCACTTGCCGTCAGGCGAGACAGCCAGTCCGGCGGCGCCGCCAATCAGTTTCTTGTGAATGTGCGCCACGGTTTGGGTCTTCTTCGTATGGAAACTGAAGAACTGTATCGGCTGGCGTGAACTCGTCGTCTCGGGCTGAAAAACACCGGGTACAAAATAGACCCCATCCTTCGCGACGGCCCAGTAGCGCCAGTGGCCCGCTTCGGAGAGGCCTGGAGCAGCTCTTTCATCGCTTCCGTCTGGACGCACTTGCCAAAGTCCCAATTCCCCGTTGGGCCTTGAGTAGTAGACCATGCCGCCTTCAAACGACTCAAAGGCCTCAAAGCCTCCGCCACGCGTGACTTGCATCGGCGTACCGCCCTCCGCGGGAATCTTCCAGATTTGCTGATCCCCAGCCCGGTCGGATGCAAAATAGATCCACTGCCCGTCGTGCGACCAACTGGGAACGATGTCTTCGGAATGTTGGGTTGTTATCGCGCGGGGCGTACCGCCCTCCGCGCTGACGACAAAAATGTCCGCGTTCCCTTTGTGCCGGGAATCAAACACGATCCATTCGCTATCGGGAGACCAGCGGGGGCTGCCCGTCAGTGCTCCGCCGAGCGATGGTCCGTCCATCGAGGTCAGTTGGACCGGGTTGTTGCCGTCGCGATCACATTTCCAGATCTCGGGTGACCCCGAGCGGTCGGATGCGAAGACAATATGCCGCCCATCCGGGGAAAACTGTGGGCTGTCTTGCCTTGCTGTCGAGGAGATGAACAGGACCGGTCGCGTGCCCTGGGCATTGTCTGGCACCCCTTCGGGTTTTGATACCCCGTCTGGAGCGGGTGCAATCCCAACCCTCCAAACGTTGTATTCAATGTCCATTTCGTAAAAGCTAGCAGACGGCTTCCCGGCGAGATGGCCGGGTACAAGGCATTCTCTCCGCCGATTTCTAGGCGGTGCGAGGCCCCATCTTCGGTGGACACGCTCCACAATGCGCTGCCGCCATCGGGCGGCGGCATCGGCAACACGAGCCGGTCATCCGCGGCCCAGGCCAGTCCGGCAAAGCCATTGTGCCCGATTGATCGCGGCTCGCCGCCGGTAGCGGCCACGATATGCACCACTCCGTTGCCCCCGACATTGCGCAGAAACGCTAGCTGCGTACCGTCTGGCGAGAACACTGGAAAAGAATCACCCCTCGATAAGGCCGATGGTGAAGTCAACGGCGTTTTCCGCCGCGTGTCGAGCGAAAGCAAGAAGATTCCATTGGCCTCGCTGGGAGATCCCTTATCCACCAGCGCGATTGCATTTTCATCGGGATGCCACGCCATTCCGAACGCAATCCCGTCGGCCATTGACGACTCGAGCTCTCGTTCGGGGCCGCTGGCTGCCGGAGCCACGATCAGCTTGTGACCACCCGGCGACTCGCGCAGAAAGGCGACTCGCGTGCCGTCCGGCGACCATGCGGGGCTGTGATCGCGCGCCCGATCGGTGGTTAACCGGCGCGGGAAACCAGACCCGATCGGCTTGACGTAAATGTCATAGTTGCCTTCGTTTTGGCCGTTCCATACGAACGCAAGCTGGGCGCCATCGGGCGAAAAGGCAGGTTCCGCCTCGACGCCGGGATAGCCCGTAATCGGCTGCGGTTCCGAGGGCGGTGCGGAGGACGGCTCAAGCAGCCACCTTCCGAACAAAACCAGCGGGACGAGGATCGCTACACTTGCCGCTGCGCCCCCCAGCCATTTTCGGAAACGGACGCCGCTCAAGACTGAGGCATGAGATGAAACCGGGGCGTACTCAACTCGTTCTTCTCTGAGATCCTCCAGTGCAATCTTCAAATCATGCGCGCTCTGAAAACGTCTCGCTGGGTCTTTGCGCAAACAGAGCCGGATCAGTCGCTCGATATCAGGTGGTACATCCTTTGCGATTTGGCTCACCGGGGTGACATTGCTGGATTCGATCGCTGACAGAGTCGCGAATGCGGTGTCCTCTTCAAAGGCGGCGCGGCCCGTCACCATCTGATAGAAGACACACCCGAACGAGAAAATATCCGTGCGCCAATTCACCTGCTTACCCGCCGCTTGTTCGGGCGACATATAGGACGGGGTCCCGACAACCTTGCCCAACTGGCTGATCGGACGATCGGCCGAGTCAGCCTCCGGCTCCGTTAGTTTCGCGAGCCCGAAGTCGAGCAGCTTTACCAGCCCCTTGCGGTGATCATGATATTGGCGGGTTTGACGTCGCGATGGACGACACCTGCTGCGTGCGCCGCAGCCAGAGCATCAGCGATTTGCGCCGCATACTCCAGGGCGTTGGCCAGCTTCATTTTGGGACTGATCAGTTTGCTCAGCGGCTCGCCCTCCACGTATTCCATGGCGATGAAGTCGATTCCGTCTGACTCGCTGATGTCATGGATCGTTACGACGTTGGGGTGATTGAGAGCGGAAGCAGCCTTTGCCTCCTGAATAAAACGTTTCTTGCGCTCTCGGTCCGCCAGAAAAAGCATCGGCAGAACTTTGATGGCGACCCGCCGGTCAAGATGAGTGTCCAGCGCCCGGTAAACAACGCCCATGCCGCCCTGGCCGAGCTTTTCCTCCAGGCGATAGTGTCCTAACGTTTGGCCGATTTCCACCAGCGGCCTCTGTTCTACTGCACTTGGCCAGCGCACGACAGGCTCTGCGAGGAAGTCACCGGCCGTCTCATGGCTTTCGACGAGACTTTCCACCTCGGCACGCAGGGAGGAGTTGTCGGCGCAGGCGCGATCCAGGAAGCCAGGCCTGTCTTCGGGCGCCTCGTCCATCGCTGCTTCAAACAGCGACTTCACGCGTTTCCAGTGGGTTGTATCCTTCACGAATTCTAGGAGTCGGGTTCAGGTTCGCTTTCGAGCCGCGCTTGTTTTCGGCAGGCAGGCGAGCGCGCCGCCCCTTCAGGTTACACGCTGGCTACGAAACGGTTGGATCGGGCAATCCTGCCTCTGGCTCACGAACAGTAGCGGGCTAAAACGTGCCCAATTGCTGCAGGATCGAGAAGGTTGTCATCACGAGCATGACTGCCGACGTCAACCACAGAGCAAGGGTGATCCATCCCTTCGGTAGGATCGCCTTCGGTAGATGCCTATAGCGCAGATACACCGTAGAAAAGGCGACCACCGGCAGCAACATCGCCTCGGTCAATCCCGCGATCTTCACCATCAAAACCGGTTCCTCCACGAAAAGGGAAAAGGCCGTTGGTACGAGCAAGAAAAAAACTATGAATAGCCTCGTATAGGTTAAGCGCAGAGCATAATTCTTCTTATCGTATGCTCCGAGAAGGGCCAATATATCGGCCATCATCCGGCCTCGGGCCGCCGTTCCCGCGAAGACGGTTGAGTAGAAGACCGCCACGGCGCCGGGCAGAAAAATGTAGCGGGACCAACCTCCTAGTGTCTCGGTATACATGTTCGACAGCGTGTCGACCATCTCGCTGCCCTGCGGCATCACGCCCATACCACGCAACACGCCCGCCCCGAGCAGATAGAACGCCACGGTCGTGAGCGTGTAGAAAACCATGGCGTTCACCACGTCGAAGCCCATCACGCGGATCCACCCCCTGGCTCGCGCTCGCCACTTGTCGCTGTCATCCCCGCGTGTAGTAGGCCCGTTTGTATCATCCCCGCCTGAATCAGGCCCGTTTGTACTGGGCCGAGGACCCGTGAATCGCGCGTAGCCTTTTTCGATGCACCAGTAGGGATAGATCGAGAGCTCACTAGCACCGACTCCGGTTATGCCGAAAACGGCGACAGCCGTCAGGAACCCTCCCTCGGGCAACTGAAACGTCAGGCCGTCGGTTAGTTGTATCCACGAAAAATACTGCGGCTGCCCCAACAAATACCCCGCTGAGACGACGGTGATGACAGTGAAGGCAACCACCATGACGACGGAAGCTTTCTCGACCAGTTCGTAGCGCCCAACCACCAGCAGGGCTACCGTGACAACGTTGATGACCCAGACCCAGGCCTTGATCGTGACGCCTGGAAGCATGGTGTTGAGAACCTCCGAGATCGCTCCCAGCATCCCGCCGATGCCGAACATCACCATGATTTGCGCCAGGAACCACGTCCAAACAACCCAGGAGACACCGAGACGCGGACCCGGAACACGGTTGAACGCCGCGAGCGAGGTTTCTCCGGTGCCGATCGTATAGCGGCCAAGCTCGTTTTGGACGACGATCTTGATGACGCAACTGACGAGAATCAGCCACAGGAGCGTATACCCGTTTTCAGCCCCCAGTATCGTGGTGGCGATTAGCTCGCCGGACCCCACGACAGTTCCCGCCAGGATGAGCCCCGGGCCGATCTTCCGATAGATGCCGGCGAACGAGGTGGGTGGCGGCTCGATGCTTTCCGCATGCAACTCGTAAGGATCTTGGTGAACAGCGTCCAGCATAGCCGTGGACGCATGCTATCTCATCAGGGCCGCGAGTTCAAGGGCGGGGGCGGGGTGCGCGACATAGATGTGGGCGACCAGCAACCGTGCTCGCCCCGTACCCGACTCCGCCAGTCAGAGCCACCCCGGCGGCCCCCCTGTCTCCCCGAAATTCCAACGTCCCAAACTTCGTTCACGGATTTGTGAGAGCCTTAATCCCATTGTTATCAACAAATGGTACCGCTCGAGACTGTCGCTGCCGAGTGATAATGTCCTAAACGTGCCAAGTAGAAATGTCCTATTGACAAGGTCAGCCTGGAGGGGTGAGCAAGCAAGGACAACTACTAATGACACAACGAGAGCGCGACCGGCTGGTGGCGCTGCGCAAAGCAGACAAAAAACTCATCACGCAAAAGCAGGCCGCCCAGCAGACGGGCCTCAGCGAACGGCATCTGAGGCGGCTGCTGGCGAAGCTTCGCAGCGAAGGCGCCCAGGCCGTGGTCCATGCCGCGCGGGGCCGCGCGTCCAACCGCAAGCTCAGCGCCAAGGCGGAAAAACAAGCCGTGGCAATCCTCTCCCAACCCGTCTACGCCGGCTTTGGCCCGACTCTGGCGGCGGAGTATCTCGAGCAGCGCCACGGCGTCCAAGTCGGCCGCGAAACGCTGCGCCGTTGGATGGCCGCCGCGGGCCTGTGGAAGCCCCGCCGCCGCAAGTCAGGACGCCCGCATCCGTGGCGGCCCCGCCGCAGTTGCCGCTGCGAGCTGGTGCAATGGGACACCTCCGAGCACGACTGGCTGGAGGGACGCGGGGAGAAGCTGTACCTGATCGGCATGATCGACGACGCCAGCAGCGAGTTGCTGGCGCGCTTCGTCCGGCACGACTCGGGCGAAGAGAATCGCCGTTTGCTGAAGACGTATCTGGAACAAAACGGCCGACCCGTAGCCTTCTACACCGACCGCGCCAGCCTGTTTGTCAACACGCCCAAAAACAGCGCCGGCGAGGATCCCAAGCTCTTGCCTCCCACGCAGATCGGGCGGGCGCTCCAGGAGCTGGACATCGAATCGATCACGGCCTATTCGCCGCAGGCCAAAGGCCGCGTCGAGCGCAGCTTTGGCACCGCCCAGGACCGCCTGGTGAAGGGTCTGCGGGTGGCCGGGGCCACGACGATCGAACAGGCCAACGCCTACCTGGAAAGCGAGTTTCTGCCCTGGTGGAACGCCACGTTGCGGGTGCAGCCGGCTCACCCCGACGAGGCGCATCGCGAGCTAGGTCCCGAGCACGATCTGGACTCGGCGCTGAGCCAGGTCGAGACGCGGCGGGTCGCCAACGACTACACGATTCGCTTCCGGGGAAAGAGCTATCAAATCGACCGCAAGGCGATTGTGCCGGGTCTGCGAAACAGCCGAGTGCGGGTGGAGAGACGCCTGGACGGCGTCCTGGCCGCGCGCTGCGGCAAGCACGAACTGGCGCTGAAGCGCTGCGGCGCGCAGCCCCAATCGGAGCGCCCGCAGCCCAAGAGCGCCCAGGCGGAACCCGCTGCGGCAGCGGCCGAGAAGGCTGGCGGCAAAGCTGCCGGCAAGCGAAGCAGCGACTGGATGAAGGACTTCGATCTGAAAGACAGCCCGCCTGTGTGGCAAGCGGCGCAGGCATCCGGCGCTCGGCGAGACGATACGCAGGACTAGGAGTCGCTGCCAAACCAAGACTCTATGCGGAGCGCCCATCGGGCCGATGCGCTGAGTTGGCAGTCGCTGCCAAACCAAGACGCTATGGGGAGCGCCGGGCAAACGGCGCCCGGCGATCGTCGCGTTGGCGAAGCCCAAGGCCTCCGCTCCGAAGCTTCACCAAAGCAATCTCTGTCACGAACAGAAAACCCTCTGACCGGGAGGCCAGAGGGTCGTCTGCTTCAGCCGATTGCTTGGGAGCCAGCTCCATCGCTTCGGCCTTGGGCATCAAGAGCAGGCGCGACCCTGCCCTCAACGCCAACCACTCTACCATCGCCTCTCCAGCCACCTGCCCCAAAGCGGACATTTCTACTTGGCAGCGATTAGGACATTTCTACTTGGCGTTGACATGGTACCGCTCGAGACTTGACAAACGCGAATGCGCCGCTATGCTGAGAGCGGTGAAATGATCGACCGGCAAGCAATCATTCACAGGCGCAAGGCCCAGATCCGTCCCTAAGGACTCTGATTGCCTGCGAAAAACGTTTCGAATACCCGTAGCGCAGGGCTCGTCAGAGACCTGCGGCCTCTCCCCGCGTTCACCCGCCGGGTGTGGGCCCGACGAAAGGCCTTCCGGACGGATTGTGGGTAAGCTGAGTTGGCTCTGGAGGGGGGCAAAAAAGGCTATATCATGACATTATCTGCAAAATCCTGCAATCGAGGTTATCGAATCACTGAAATAAAAGAACTTACAAATTTTCTCTGAACCTCGACTAAGGCGCCCAAGGCCGACAGGTAACGCATATAGTAGTCGCAAAAGACACGAAACTCGCCGAGAAAGAGGGTCGACAGCCCCTGTTTTCACCCAGACCCGCATTTAGTCGCTCACCTGCGGGGGGGTGCCGGCGGCGGTGCCTCTGGAAGCTTGGGCGATAGAGCTGATCCAGCTACCGCTGTTTTCTCGCGTGCGGCTGCGACATGGGGATAATCTGTTGCTGCGCGAGTACTTCCGATCTTTGCCCGCCTTTTGAGGAATCGACATGTTGAGACGACTATCTTTGCCGGCTGCGTTTTTCGTTTTCATGTTGTCCGCCGTACTGCTCTTTGCCGTGGCGTGCTCAGCGCCAAGTCCGGAGCCCGACGCTGTCGCGTTTCAAGAAACGCCCAAACAAAAAGAACAGCGCATGAGCTGGTACAAGGAAGCCAAGTTCGGCATGTTCATCCACTGGGGACCCTACTCCGCCCTCGCCGGAGAATGGAATGGCAAAAAGGTGGAGGTCGGTGATATCGCCGAGTGGATCATGCAGAGGCTTGAGATTCCTCGCGATGACTACCGCGAAATAGCAAAGGACTTCAATCCCGTCGAGTTCGACGCCGAGGGGATCGTCTGGCTCGCGAAAGATGCTGGGATGCGCTACCTGATCTTCACTTCCAAACATCACGACGGGTTCGCGATGTATCACTCGAAGGTCAGCAAATACAACATCATTGACTGGACGCCCTACGACAGTGACCCGCTCCGCGAGCTGGCCGAGGAGTGCCGCCGTGAAGGGATCCGCTTTGGGTTCTACTACTCCCACCGCGAAGACTGGGACGAACCATTCCCTACGGCAACACTTGGGACTTTGACTTCGATCCCGAGAAGGACCTCAAGACATTCGAGGAAAAGTATTTGGAAACCAAAGCGAAGCCGCAGCTTCGCGAGCTGCTGACCAGCTACGGTCCGATCTCTTTGGTCTGGTTCGATCGCGGCATCTACACGCAGGACCAGGCGCGCGATTTCGCACAGATCGTCCGTGGCCTGCAGCCGCAGTGCATCATCAACGGGTGCATCGGCAATTACGGCAAAGAGCTGTTGGGCGACTACCAAAACTTGAGTGACAACGGTATGCCCCCAGGGGGCATCGAGGAGTATTGGGAGACACCGCAGACCCACAACCACACCTGGGGCTTCAGCAAGTTTGACACCGAGTGGAAGTCAACAGCCGAGTTGGTTCGCCGGCTCGTGGAGATTGTCAGCAAGGGCGGCAACTATTTGCTCAATATCGGTCCCGACGGGCTGGGCCGGGTCCCTCAACCGTCCGTCGACACGCTGACCGGGGTTGGCGAGTGGGTGCGCGCAAATGGTGAGAGTGTTTACGGAGGGACGGCTAGTCCGTTTCCTGAGATCCCGTGGGGTTACTGCACCGTCAACGGCAGCAAGCTCTATCTCCACGTCTTCGATTGGCCAGAGAACGGGCTGCTGCAACTGAAAGGCCTGCGCAACAAAGTGCTCAAGGTTGCGACCCTCGCCAATCGTGAGCGCGCACTCTCGTTCAAACAGGACGCAGGCGTCGTCGAGATCAAGGTTCCGCGTGAGCCATTGGACCCCATCAACTCAGTGTTGGTCATGGAGATCGAGGGCACCGCCGAGGTCGACCCCGTCGTCGTAACTCAGCGAGAAGACGGCGGATACGCCCTCGACTTTCTCTCAGCTGTCACGCAGGGGGCCGCAGTCAAACGCTTTAACCGCGAAGGCGAGTGGCACATTTCGAAATGGACCGGACCAGGCGATGGAATCACCTGGCATGTCGACGTCGCGAGCCCAGGTGAGTTTGAAGTCAGGATCACCTACGCGGCGAACGAAGAGTGGGTAGGCCAGGACTACGTCATCGATGCCGCCGGAACACAGCTCTCGGCCAAGGTTGAGAAGACGGGTGATTGGTATCAGTACCAGAGTTTTTCTCTCGGCAAGATTTCGTTGGCCCAAGCGGGCGCGCAGACCGTCCGCCTACTCCCGAAGAGCAGCGTGCCGGAGAATCTCATGTACTTCAAGGAAATGGAGCTGGTTCCAGCCACTCAGTAGATGCCGATGCTGCCGACCAGGAGGCGTGCGTCACGTTAGAAAGGCCAAGCTCGAAGAACCAGCTAAGGCCGGTCTCTACTGGCTGGCTTCTGAATCAGGCCTCTTAGGGACCAAGACCGTCCGCTTTAGGGTCAAGACCGTTTCATCTCGCTGATTGAAGCCTCGCGACTCGACATAGACCAGCCCCCGGTCCGGTTTCGTCTTTGACTCGCGCAAGCCAACGATGCTGCTTTCAGCGTATATGGTGTCCCCGTGAAAGACGGGCCCGGTGTGCTTGATTTCCTGGTACTCGAGATTGGCGATCGCACGGCCGCTGATGTCGGCGACGCTCATTCCGACCACGATGCTGAAAACGAGTGGGCCGACGACAAGCCGTTGTCCGTGTTGCAATTTGCTGGCGTAGTGGGCGTCGATATGCAGCGGGTTCTGATTCATCGTGAGCAGGCTGAACCATGTGTCATCGGCTTCACTGATGGTGCGTCCGGGCCAGTGTTTGAAGACCTGCCCCACTTCAAATTCTTCGTAGTATCGTCCGAAGGACATGTTGCATGCTCCGTGGTTTCGGTGGTTGGGGGCCGCGGTTTCCGTATGACCATGTGCAGCATTGGCCATTAGTGCGCGGTCCGCAAATCTCGGCCGGTCATTTCCTCGGGAAGTTCGATCCCGAGCAGGCCCAAAATCGTCGGGGCGATGTCTCGCAGTGATCCGCCTTCCCTGAGCATTCCTTGAAACTCGCTCACAACGATTAGGGGCACGGGGAACGTCGTGTGATAGGTGTGCGGGTCGCCGGTTTCGGGGTCGACCAAAAGATCCGCATTGCCATGATCGGCCGTAACGATCCAGGCTCCGCCCTTGCGCTTGAGGGGTTCGTAGATTCGCCCAAGGCACGCGTCCACCGTTTCGATAGCCTTGACGGCGGCGGGGATGACGCCGGTATGGCCGACCATGTCGCCGTTTGCAAAGTTGACGACGATCAGGTCGAAAGCCTCGCTCTCGATCCCGCTGACGACCAGTTTGCAAACCTCACGGGCGCTCATTTCGGGCCGCAGGTCATATGTGGCGACCTTGGGAGAAGGAACCATTTGGCGCCATTCCCGAATCAACAATTCTTCCGCGCCGCCATTGAAGAAGTACGTGACATGCGGATATTTCTCGGTCTCGGCTAAACGCAGATTATTGACGCCGTTCTCGGCGCAGATCTCGCCGAGAATCCGCTCGGGCCTGTGGGGCCCCAGCACATGAGGAAACGGGTAGCTCCTCTCGTATCGCGTCATCGTGACATAGTGCAGGTTTTTCGGCGCCAGCGAACGGGCCGGCTTTTCCAGCTCCGGGTCGTTCAACGCGAGCGACATCTGCCGGGCGCGATCAGCACGATAGTTGAAGAAGATAACCGCGTCTTCATCTTGGATGCGACCGAGGGGCTGGATGCTGCCGGCCGGTTCGCTCGTGTCATCGACCAGGACAGTTGGCTCAACGAACTCATCGGTCACGCCATCCGCATAGGACGACCTCAAGGCTTCCACCGGGTCGCTGGCTTGCTTACCCTCGCCGAGGACCATCGCACGAAACGCCCGCTCCACGCGTTCCCAACGGCGGTCGCGGTCCATGGCGTAATAGCGTCCCGCAATGGTGGCGATGCGGCCGATGCCGATCTCCTCCATCTTGGCGGCCAGCTCGCCAATGTAGCCGGCGCCGCTCTCCGGCGGCACGTCGCGGCCATCGGTAAAGCAGTGAACGTAAACGCGCTCGACGGCCTCCCGTTTAGCCATCTCGAGCAGCGCGTAAAGATGATTCGTATGCGAATGAACGCCGCCGGGGCTGACAAGTCCCAGCAGGTGGAGGCTGCGCGAACGCCCGTGCGCCATGGCTGCTTGGAGCACTTCGTTGGAGGAGAACTCGCCGCGGGCGATCATGTCGTCGATGCGAGTGACGTCCATCTTGACGATGCGTCCAGCGCCAATGTTGAGGTGCCCGACCTCGCTGTTTCCCATCTGGCCTTCGGGGAGCCCAACAAATGGGCCATCTGTCCGAATCAGCGTATGGGGGTAGTCACGTCGCAGCCGGTCGAAATGCGGCGTGCGCGCCATGGCGACGGCATTGTTTTCCGGATTGGCGTTTTCGCCCCAGCCATCCATGATGGTGAGGACAACAGGACGTGGTCGGTTCGAGTTAGCCATCAGCGGGTAGTGTTCCATTATGCCAAGTCGCGAGTCGCATTCCCGCTCGCGGCCCCGTGATACACTGCCTCCGACCCGTCCACCATTGGCGGAGGAAGGGCAGAGGACTACCGATATGACCAAGACATTTTCAGCTTTTCGCTATGGCATCGCCGCCGCGTTGATCGGCCTGAGCGCCGTCTCGCAACTAGCCGCGCAGCACAAGCCCATTCGGGTCCTTGTATGGGATGAGCGGCAACCCAAACAGGCCGAGGCCTACGACAACTTCCTAGGCAATGAGCTTGCCGCCTACCTGAAGACGCAGCCGGGCCTCGAGGTTCGCTCGGCCGGCCTCGATGACCCTGATCAAGGCATCACCGCCAAGGGGCTCGATGAAACCGATGTTCTGATCTGGTGGGGACACGTTCGCCACGGGGAAGTTAGCCAGCAGGTGACCCGTGACATTGTTGAACGGATCAAAGCCGGCAAACTCGCTTTTATCCCCCTCCACTCAGCGCACTGGAGCAACCCTTTCATCGAAGCAATGGCCGAGCGCACTCGGGCAGACGCTCGCCGCCGCTATCCTGATCCCCAGACAAAGTTCGAGTTTGTTCCCATGCCCGGACGGATGGCCCCGACCTACGACTCCATGGTGACCCCCGCCTACTACGCCTTCAAGGGCGGCGGCGGAGTGCGGCAGGTAAGAGTCGACATGCCGAACTGCGTCTTCCCTGGCGTCCGCGCCGACGGCAGCCCCAGCAAGGTGACCACGCTGCAGCCCGGCCATCCGATCGCCAAGGGCATTCCGGCAACGTTTGAAATTCCCCAGTCAGAAATGTATGACGAGCCGTTCCACGTGCCCGATCCCGATGTCGTGATTTTTCAAGAGAACTGGGCGACCGGTGGCTGGTTCCGTGGTGGCATGTTGTGGACGGTCGGCGAAGGCAAGGTATTTTACTTTCGGCCTGGGCACGAGAGTTATCCGGTGTTCAAGCAGAAGTACCCTCTCAAGATCGTCGAGAACGCAGTTCGCTGGATGGCGGGGAAGTAGTCAGCCCAGCTGCGGCGATGGAATGGCAGAATTGACACCCCCAACGGCCACCAGCGAACGCTTCGGCCTTCCACGCTATTCTTCGGCGAGCTTGCGGGGGACCAGCGGCTGAGTTGAGTCGAGCGCGCGCACGTCTTCGAGTTTAATCTCCCGGCCCTGTTCGTGGTATTCCTCGTCGACGTTCACCTGCCAGAGGTCGTGCTTTGCGCCGAGAATGTTGCGGGCGGCAAGCATGGCGGTCAGCATCGAGTGGTCCTGGTTGTTGTAGCGGTGCATACCGTTGCGTCCGATCCATTGCAGGTTCGGCACGGTTGCCAGAAACTCGCGGATCGTCTCAAGGGCCGGCGCGTAGTCGCGATCGTAGACCGGGTAGGCCTTCTTCATGCGAACCACGGTGCCGTCGGTGATATCAGCAGCTGTGGTAAAGCCCAGCTCAACGATTTCACGTTTTCCCAGCTCGACGAGCTCGGCGTCGGTTAGACTCCAGAGCTCATCACCCTCGGAGCAAAAGTACTCCAGCCCCAGCCCCGTCATAGCGGGGTCGGGAACCATCTCGGGACTCCAGTTTTTGAAGTTTTGCAGACGGCCCAGTTTGACGCCGGGCTCATGGATATAAATCCAATTGTCCGGGAACAAGGACTCGCCTCGAACCATCAGTGCCACGGTCAGGAAGTCGCGGTATTTCAGCTTCCGCGCGGCCACGATCACATTCTCGGGCGGCGCCGGTTCGAAGCTCTCGATGAGCTCGCGAATCGCCATGCTGCTGATGAAATGCTCCCCTGAGTAAATTTGGCCGCCGGCCTCTACCGCGTCGATCTTGTCCGCCGACCAGAGAACACGGCTGACTGGTTGCTCCATCAGCACGCGAGACCCCATGCCTTCGACCAGCTCTTGAGCTTTCTCCCACATCATCCCCGGGCCGTGACGGGGATACAGAAACTGGTTGATGAGCGTCTTGACAGTGTCTTGTTTACTGGCGGAGCGGTCGCCGATTAGGGCATTTTTCAGTGCGGTCATCAGCGACAAGCCTTTGATTCGCTGCGCTGCCCACTCCGCTTGAATCTCAGAGCAAGGGATCCCCCAGACCTTTTCGGTATACGTCTTGAAAAAGACTTCGAACAACCGCTTTCCGAAGCGATTCGAAACCCAGGTAGCGAAGTCCTCCTCGGGCCGCTTGGGAAACAAGCGCGCCCAGCCGTAGCTGGCGACGCAGCGGGTGGTTTCGAATGTTCCCAGGCCGAACAGGGCGTTGAAAGGCTTCAGCGGATAGGAGAAGAATTTGCCGTTGTAGTAGATCCGTGAGAGCCGGGGCCGCGTGAGCAGGTCATCGCCTAGGATCTCGATCCAAAGCTCTTCGACGGGGGTGACTTTGGTGAAGAAACGGTGGCCGCCAATGTCGAAGCGGTAGCCTTTGTACTCGGCGGTGCGCGAGAGGCCGCCGACCGTGTCGTCCGCTTCCAGCACGGTGCTCGCAACACCTGCCTTCGCTAGCTCGTAGGCGGCGGTCAAGCCCGCGGGACCCGCGCCAAGAACCACTACGGAAGGGGAGGGCATTCGAAGACACTCATCTTATCAGAGGGTTGTTCTGAACCCGTTCTTGAAGAGTAAATGTCGGTCTTGAACTTGACATGACAAAGCGGGCGTCAAGACAGAGCGGGTGTCAAGACAATGCTCGGCTGGACGTGGAGCCGCAGTCGCAGCAACAAGGTCAGGCTCCCGAATCGTTCGGACTTCGGGAGCTTTATCGCCGCGGTTGGGGATTCCGCACGCGAGCAACATATTCAGGCGTCCGCCGAACCCGACGGGGAGTGGGCCCGGTTGCCTGCGGGACTGCATGCCGGCAGGGATCGCACGCCCGGACGGCGATCGTCAAGGAGATGTAACATTGAAAGGGCGTTCGCTTAGTCCAATAGCTGCAAACCTCGTGTCATGATCTCTCGGACCATCTCCCACTACAAGATAGGCGACAAGATCGGCGAGGGCGGAATGGGCAGCGTCTACAAGGCGGAGGATCTCACGCTCAAGCGCACCGTCGCCCTGAAATATCTCTCCCGCGAGGCCCTCGAGGACAAAGATCAGAAAGCACGTTTCCTCCACGAAGCTCAGGCTGCCGCGGGGTCTCGACCATCCCAACATCTGCACGGCTTATGAAGTCGAAGAGGTCGCGGGCAAGACCTTCATCGCGATGGCCTACCTCGACGGCCAGAACCTGCAGGATAGGATCGCCGCTGGTCCCCTAGAGATCGACGAGGCCGTGGACCTGTCCATCCAGGCCGCTCAAGGCTTACAAGCGGCTCATAAAAAAAAGGTTGTTCATCGCGATATCAAACCGGCCAACGTGATTGTCACCAGCGACGGCGTCGCGAAGATTGTCGACTTCGGTTTGGCCCAGCTTGGCGGAGAGGACCGGCTGACAAAAAAAGAATCCGTAGTCGGCACGACCCCCTACATGTCGCCAGAGCAAACCATGGCGGATCCGGTCGATCACCGCACGGATATTTGGTCCCTGGGGGTTCTCATCTATGAACTGGTCACGGGGAAGCTGCCCTTCCGGGGGCATTACCGCGACGCCATCGTCTATTCCATCGTCAACGAAGACCCTTCAGCAATCAGCGATACGCGAAGCAACGTTTCCGCCCGCGCTCGAACGGATCGTGGCCAAGGCGCTGGCAAAGAGTCCTGATGAGCGCTACCAGGATATCGACGGGATGCTGTCCGATCTGAAGACTCTCCGGGGGGACATCGAATCCGGATCAGCCGAAGCCCTGCAGACTGGCACGAAACCGGCCTGGCGGAAGCGGACACAGATTTTTGGCGGTATTGCGGCGCTTCTGGCTTTGGTCGCGGCGGCTGCCGTATTTTTCTCAACGGGCCAGAAGCACGTTATCAATTCGATCGCAGTGCTGCCTCTGGAGAATCTTTCCGGCGGCTCCGAGCGGGATTTCTTCGTCGACGGGATGCACGAGGCCTTGATCGCTGAGCTGGCGCAGATTGGTGCGCTGACCGTGATCTCCCGTACTTCAGTGAACCGCTACCGCGGCACGGAGATGTCGATACCGGAGATTGCGGATGAGTTGAACGTCGATGCGATTGTCGAGGGCTCGGTGTTGAGGGCCGGCGACAGAGTACGCATCACCGCGCAGCTGATCGCCGTCGAGCCCGAGCGTCATCTGTGGACGCAAAGCTATGACCGCGATTTGCGGGACGTGCTGAGCTTGCACAGCCAGGTCGCGATGGCCGTCGCGAAGGAAATCCAGGTGGCCGTGACGCCCGGCGAGGAAGCTCGCTTGGCGAGCACTCGCGAGGGCGATCCTGTGGTTTACTAGCATCACCTGCTAGGACGTGAGTTTTGTAGCACGCAGAGCGAAAGCGAGCTGTATCGAGGCATCGAGCAGTTCCGGCAGGCCATCGAGCGCGACCCGAGTTATGCTCCGGCGCACGCCGGTCTGGCGAGATGCTACAGCACCCTCGCCATGTTCTTTCTCTCTCCCGGTGAGGCGGCTCCCATCGCACAGACGGCGGTCAATGAGGCTCTCAGGCTTGATGACGAGCTAGCCGAGGCCCATGCGGCGAAAGGATTCATGAAGCTGTTCTTCGACCGGGACTTCTCTGGCCGAGAAGACTTGGAGCGTGCCTTGCAGCTTGATCCCAACAGTGTCACGGCGTTGCTGGACTATGCCTGGTGCTTGGCCGCGAGCGGGCGTTTCGATCAAGCCATTGCAGCGAACAACCGCGCCGTGGATCTTGGGCCCACAACGGTCGCGAAGCTAGGCTGGGTGAGCTTCGTGGCGCGGCGATACGATGAGTCGATCCGGCACTTTCAAAAGGCACTGGAACTGGAGTCCAATCTCGTTTATGGCTACGCCTTCCTCTCGGTGAACTACGTAAAGAAGGGAATGTCCGCCGAAGCCAGCACCGCGGTTGAGAGAGCCGAAGCTCTCGCCCCCTCTTCCGAGGACCAGAATCTGTTGAATCTTTTCGGCTGGGTTTATGCTTCCCTCGGCCGTAGGAGCGACGCTCAAAGGATCCTCGACCAACTGACGGAGCTGTCGCCGCGTCGGCACGTGAACCCAGCGTCTCCCGCGGCCATCCATGCTGCATTGGGAGATGCGGATTCCGCCTTCGGGCTGCTCAGCGAAGCCGGCGAGGGAGATGGCGCGCTCGTGCTCCTCAAGGAGCACCCGATGTGGGACACGCTGAGACCGGACCCGCGATTTGGCGAGCTGCTGAACAAACTCGGGCTGGAAGACTGAACGGAAATCCAGTCCGCGGGAATAGACGGCCACTCAAAACCGTTTCATCGGTGGAGAGATGGATCGCCCTGGTTCAGCCTGGCTTCCAATCGCGCTTGCGGCCCCGCTGGCTCTGTTCGCCTGCATGCCGCACGTCTGGGGCCAGACAACAACGGGCACGATCCTTGGCACTGTCATAGGACCCGACGAGGCCCTGCTACCGGGCGCCACGGTAGTCATCATCAACGAGGGCACCAACGCCAGGCAGGCAACCGTCTCCAACCGCACCGGCAGCTATCAGCTGACCTTGCTTCCACCGGGAGGCTACCGCGTGGCAGCCGAACTAGAAGGCTTCAATCGGGCGGTGCGGTCGGGGATCCGGTTGCAGGTCAACCAGAAAGCCCTCGTCGACATTACACTCGAAATCGGGTCGGTTGACTTCGAGGTTTCCGTTGTTGCCGACGCCCCGATGATCGACGCTGTCTCGGCAGGCATCGGTACGGTTATCGACAACAAGAAGATCGTCGAGCTGCCGCTCAACGGCCGCGATTTTTTTCAACTTGCCACGCTGGTGACAGGCGCCGCCCCGGCGGCCGAGAGTTCGCAGAACTCGGCGTCTGGGGGTGCGGTGAGCATCAACGGCGCCCGTGAGCAGGCCAACAACTTTCTCCTCGACGGTGTCGACAACAACGATCTCCTGATCAACCAGATAGTGGTTCCACTGTCGATCGACTCCATCCAGGAATTCAAAGTGCAGTCGAGCACTTATAGTGCGGAGTTCGGGCGCAGCGCCGGTGGCCAGTTCAACTACGTCACCAAGAGCGGCACGAACTCCTGGCACGGCTCGGTGTACCAGTTCCACCGCAACGCGGTGCTTGATGCCAAGAACTTCTTCGACGACCCGCAGCGTGAAATCCCTCAGTTCATCCGCAACCAGTTCGGCTCCACTCTTGGCGGACCGATCAAGAAAGACAAGCTGTTTGTCTTCGGCAGCTACGAAGGCACGACCGTTCGCAAGGGCTTCACACGAGTCGCCACGGTTCCACCGCAGCTATGGAGAAACGGGGACTTTTCCAGCATGCTGACGGGCGTTACCGACCCGAGCACTGGAGTTGACGCGGGTCAGCTTGTTGATCCCCGGGCCGGCACGCCATTTCCCGGCAACGTCATTCCCGCGTCGATGATCGACCCGGCGGGTACTGGCATTCTGGCCTTCTATCCTGAGCCCGACGACCCAAGAGCCCCGGGACCGTCAGGGGCGACGGTCTCCCCGGTCGGGCAAAACACCATCCACCAGGTCACGGTGCGGGCTGACCAACCGTTGGGCGCGGGGGACCGGCTCTTCTACCGCTACAGCTTCTGGGATGAGGACCGTTTCAACCCTTTTGACCCGCTGCAAAATCCCACCAATGTCCCGGGGTTTGGCAGCGTCGTGCAGAACCGCGGCCAGAGCCTGGCCGTCGGATGGACAAAAGTCCCTTGGCCAAGGCTTCATCAACGACTTCCGCTTCGGCTTCAACCGGCTGCGAGTGCGGGGCCTGCAAGAGAATGTCGGCGACGATGTCTCCAGCCGGCTCGGCATCCAGGGCCTGCGCACCGATCCGATCGCTGTCGGGCGGCCCGGCGTGCGACTGGGGATCACCGACGCCCTGATCGAGCCTAACAATTGAGCCTAACAATCTGCCGCAAGGGCGCAAGGATGCTACCTTTCAGTTCGACGACAGCCTGTCCTGGATCCGAGGCCGTCACAGCGTCAAAGCTGGAGTCGGAGGTCGTCTCGTCCAGATCGACGCTTTTCTTGACTTCATTTCCCGGGGCACCTTCATTTTCTCGGGTCTGAGCGGAAACCCGGTTGCCGATCTGCTGCTGGGGCTCCCCAGCTTGGCGCAACGGATGAACCCTGCATCGAATACCGGCCACGACCTCCGCAACTTTGCCGTCAACGGATACATTCAAGACGACTGGCGTGTCACTAGCGACGTCACACTCAACCTGGGCGTTCGCTACGACTTCAACCGGCCTACCTACGAGGCTCAGGATCGGTTCTCCGTGCCTGATTTCGAGAATCCCGATGGTGGGTTCATCCCCGTTGGCACGCAGGGAATCCCGCGAGCCGGCTACAATCCTGACGCCAACAACCTGGCACCGCAGCTCGGCGTTGCTTGGACGCCCTTCGGCTCCTCAAGCAGCGTAGTACGCGCTGGGTACGGTCTTTACCATGCCACGGGCATTCTCAACGCCAACATCGTCCCCCGCTTCAACCCGCCTTTCTTCTCATTGGACGTGGTGTCGCGCCCGGCCTTGCTGACCGACGCCTTCTCGGGCGAGATTTCGCAAGCGGGTTTTGTGGCCGCGATCGACCGGGACTACCGCGACGGCCACTACCATCAGTTCAGCGCCGGAATCCAGCACCAGCTGGCGCGGCACCTCCTCATCGATGCAGCCTATGTCGGGTCGAGAGGCCGCAACTTGCAGACCAGTCTGGATCCCAACCAGGGGCCGCCTGGAGGGCCGCCGGCACGCAATCCGGCTTTCGGTTCGGTGCTGCTGGTAACTTCCCGCGGGGCGTCATCCTATGACTCGATGCAGATCCGCGTCGAGCGGCGGTTTGTCGACGGAGTCTCGTTTCTGAGCGCCTACACCTGGTCGCGAAGCAGAGACAGCGGCTCGGCCTGGCTCTCTTTTGCCAGCGCGTTTCCTAGCGTTCCTCAGAACAGCTTCGACCTCGATGCTGAGTTTGGGCCGAGCGAGTTCGATAGTCCGCACCGTTGGGTGCTGAGCTACATCTGGGAGCTGCCGTTCGGAAGGGGCAAGTCTCGTCTCAATGGCGGTGGTCTGGTCTCCGCGATTCTCGGGAACTGGGAGCTGGCGGGAATCACTACGTTCCAGAGCGGCCGGCCGTTCACGGCCTATTACGGATCCTCGGCGAACTTCAGCGGCACCAACAACGGGGCCAACGGGGGCCGCGGGCGCGACCGTCCGAATCAATCGGGGAACCCTCGGCCGGCCGATCCGGACCCCAGTCTGTGGTTCGACCCTGGGGCTTTCACCCCGCCTGACAACACCTTCGGCGACGTCGAGCGCAACACTCTGCGCGGCGACGGTACGCGGAACTTCGATATCGCGCGCTACAAGAACGTCCAGCTAGATGAACGCCAGACGATCCAGCTTCGCGTGGAAGTCTTCAACGCCTTGAATACGCCCCACTTCTTTCTTCCGGTCAACGACTTGACCAGCGCGAACGCGGGGAGGTCCCTGAGGGCGAACGACTCCCGGCAGATCCAAGTAGGAGTGAAGTTCAACTATTGACAGCTGCCACCCGCAAATAAACAACAATCTCTTGTGTTGAGACCGACGGTCATGGACAATAGCACCTCATTGGAAGCAGCCACGCGCCAGGTGGAGTATCCTGGGGTTCCGGTTGCATCGAACCGCTCTCTCTTATGGTAGGTACGGCGGCGGTGGGGACGGTGGCGGTAGGGGCGTCGGCGAGCCGGATACTTCATGCTGACAAGCGACACGGCGGCGTGGGTGCTGGACGCGAGACAGCGAAGTCTCGACCTGGCCGCCGATCTGGATCAGCAACAACTGATGGGCCCGCGCTTGGCGATCGTGAATCCCCTTCTTTGGGAGATCGGCCACGTCGCCTGGTTTCAAGAGAAGTGGGTTTTGCGCCATGTGTGCAAGCAAAAGCCCGTCCGAAACGACTCCGATGCACTTTACGACTCGTCTGCGATCATGCACGATATTCGTTGGGATCTGCCGCTTCCAGGGATCGACGCCACGTTGTCCTACGTGGAGGAAGTGCGCGACCGGGTGCTTGAAGTGCTTGAGCGAGATACCCCGTCGCCAGAGCTAGCTTATTTCACGATGTACTCGGTTTTTCACGAGGACATGCACACCGAGGCGTTTACCTACACAAGACAGACGCGGGGGCTTCCAGCGCCGCGGTTTCGCGACTCCCCAGAAGTAAGCAAGGGCGGCGCCCTTTCTGAACCCTCTGGCGAGGGCGGTCCGCTCCACGGCGATGCGGAAATCCCGGGAGGACGGTTCGTCCTGGGGGCGCAGGCCGACGAGCCCTTTGTCTTCGACAATGAAAAATGGGCTCATCCGGTTCAGGTGAAACCCTTTGCCATTGCCAAAGCAGCCGTCACGCAATCCCAGTTTGCCGCCTTTGTTGAGGACTCAGGCTACCTGCGCGAGGAACTCTGGAGTCAAGAGGGCTGGCAGTGGAGGCAAAGTGCTCATGCGGAGAGACCTCTTTACTGGAAGCGGGAGGCAAACAGCAGGTGGCTCCGCCGGGAGTTCGATCACTGGACGCCGCTCGAGCCCTATCGCCCGGTGATCCACGTTTGCTGGTACGAGGCGGAAGCCTACAACAAGTGGGCAGGACGGCGGCTTCCCACGGAGACCGAATGGGAAGCGGCTGCCGCGGCACAACTGCATCCGGGTAAGGATCTCTCCGGGGATAAGCGGCGGTTCCCCTGGGGCGGGGAACCTCCGGCGCCGGGCCAGGTGAACACGGATTGGCGTGCAGGGGGTTGCCTCGATGTCGGAGCCATGAGCGCCGGAGACACTCCGTCGGGATGCCGGCAAATGATCGGCAACGTGTGGGAGTGGACCAGCAGCCAATTCTTGCCCTATCCCGGCTTCACGACCGATTCCTACAAGGAATATTCAGAGCCATGGTTCGAGACACGCAAGGTTCTCAGGGGCGGCTGCTGGACGACGCGCGCCCGCATGATCCGCAACACCTGGCGAAACTTCTACACGCCTGAGAGACGGGACGTGCTGGCCGGCTTCCGCACCTGCGTGCTGGAAAGTTAACGGCAAGATGCGGCAAGGCCGCGGGCCTAGCCCTGCTCTAGCCCGCATTTCTCAACGCATTGACGAGGCACCTGGAAAGCGTCTTCCCATAGCACCGGAAATGAAGATCTGCCTCGTCACACCCGCTCCTCATGGTTCCCGTAACGGCAACCGGGTGACGGCGCTACGTTGGGCCAAGATCCTGAGAAACTTGGGCCACCGGGTCGTTGTTGAAGAGCAGTATCGCGGGCAGCGTTGCGATCTCGCGGTGGCGCTGCATGCGCGCCGCAGTTTCCCCTCGATCGAGCGTTTCAGTAGTCAACATCCGAACCTCCCCTTGATATTGGCTCTTACGGGGACGGATCTTTACGGCGACATCCACGACAATCCGGAAGCACAGCGGTCGCTGGAGATGGTGACGCGGTTGGTTGTGCTGCAACCGATGGGGGTGGGCGAGCTGCCCGAGCATTTGCGCGACAAGGCACGGGTAATTTTCCAGTCGGCGGAAAAACCGCCAGGCAAGTTCCGTCCCCGGAAGGGCGTCTTCGAGGGCTGCGTGCTGGGACATCTGCGGCCGGTCAAAGACCCACTTCGAGCCGCGAAGGCCGCCCGACTGCTTCCACCGTCTTCCCGCCTCCGGGTGACGCACATTGGGAGCGCTTTGAGCGGGGAGGCAGAAGCGCAAGCGCGCGCCGAAGCAGCGTCCAACCCGCGCTATTGTTGGCTGGGGGAGTTGCCGCGATGGAAGGCGTTGCGCCTGCTTGCCCGTAGCCGCCTGCTTGTGCTCACTTCTCATATGGAAGGCGGCGCGAACGTGCTTTCCGAAGCAATTGCGGCCTCGGTACCCATCCTCTCCTCCAGGATTTCCAGTTCCATCGGTGTTCTGGGTCCAAACTACGCGGGCTTTTTTCCAGTGGGGGAGACGACCCGACTCGCGGAACTTTTTCTTCGCGCGGAGACCGACCTGGATTTCTACCGCAAGCTTCAGGCTGGCTGCCGAAAGTTACAACCGTTGGTCGAACCTGCCCGGGAAACGCGAAGCTGGCGAGAGCTGCTGCAGGAAGTGGAGCGATAGCCTGTTTGAACTGGAAGCTGCCGGCTTGTGCCCGGATGGTCTGTTCCAGCCGATTGCTTCATTTCCGCTGCACGAGGACTTGGAAGGTTTCTCCCATCCCGAACAAGAGGGTCTTGAGTTGCCTGCGGTGCTTGGGGCTGTCTGAGGTCTCGTTTCCGGCGTCTGTCTCGCGTGTGCCTCGGCTTCCGCGCAAGACCGCGGCAAAGTTGTCCTTCTCGCCAAGTTCCATAAGGAATCGCATCTGCGTGAACAGCGGCGAGGCGGTTAGGCCGAGTTCTTCTCCGCGCTCGGTGAGGGACGTGAAGTTGACGTGGGCGGTCAGGTCGCGATTTCCAGGGTCGGCAAGAACGTCCTCGATCGCCTGATGCTTGTGGTAAGCCATCAACGAGCCCTCGGGGAAGCGGCGGGCGGCCGCGATTTCCTCGGCAATGTAACCGTAATCGATCGTCAGAACGTAGCCCGCCTCGAGCGATGACGCGATTCTCTCCAGCGCGTCCAAGGCCGCGAGGTTGGCCTCGGTTTTCTGACCCTCGGCTAGTCCTGGGGCGAATCGTTCCATGTAGTCCTGCAGCCTGGGATCGGTGGGTTCGCCTTCCGCCCATTCGAAGCCGCTCTCGCCCAGCACGACACGTTGCTCGACGAGAGACTCGCCGCGTCGCTCGATCGAGTGGACGGGAAGCGCATCAAAAAACTCATTGCAAATGACGGCGCCGCAAAACTTCTCGGGCAGCTCGCCGGAGGAGACGTCCACCGCAATACATCGCGCTGCCGGCAAACACCTCTGGAGCTCGGCGCTGGTTTCGGCGCGGCCCGCACCCATCTCGACGACGGTGAAATCCTGTGGGGCTCCCATCTCTTCGTACCACTGGGTGATTCGTTGCGCCAGCAGCCGCCCCCAAACGGGCTGCAACTGGGCATTGGTGTAGAAGTCGCCTTCGACGCCGAACGGATCGCGGGGCCGCTGGTAGTAGCCGTGCTCGGGGTGGTAGAGCGCCAGTTCCATGAAACGCCGAAACGTGATCGGGCCCCTACCGCGAATCTCCTCCCCAATTTGCTCGGCAAGCGGCGTCATACCGGCGCGTCTGGATTGTCGGTGCTCTGCGGCGTGTAGACGAACATCTCGACGAAATAGTCATGCAGACCGTCGAAGATCATTCGCTGCAGGGTCCAGGGGAGCTGCGTGCTCTCCAAGTCGCGGGAGTGGATGGGCAGGTAGTAGGTGTGGATGTCGGGAGGCTTGTTTTTCAGATTGATAACGAGCTCAACCGTTCCTTCGTTTTCGCGGACCGAGAAATCCAGCAGCGGGTGAACGTATTTCTTTAGCTCCTGGCGGATCGTTTCGATCGGCTCCATGGAGGCAGCATAGCAAAGGGAGGCCGGGGCCCCTTGCATTGGCCAGGGACTGCCAGTCCAAACGCTCGCTCTCCCTGATGAGGAAAGAATAGGGCAATGTGGTGATCGAAGGTCTGGATATGGCGGCCGCCCCTGAATTTGTGGACCAACTGAAAGACCGAGAGCGGCGTCGGACGTTGCGAACCGTTGACGACCTCGTCCCCGTGGCCTCATGACACCGGTCACCAAACAGTCCGCACCTGTTTACTCGCGCGGATCTGACGATCCTTGGTCACGAGCGTGGCACGGCAATGCATTACCGCGGCGACGATCAGCCGATCGGCGGGATCTCCCGGGAAACTCTCGGGCAATCGGGTGGCTTCAACAGCAATCTCCCCAGAGATGGGAACCAGTTCGACGCGCGGCCAAGCCAGCGCCTGCTTGATCCAAGTAAGAGGTTCCTGGTCGAGTCCAATCCGCTGCCGGGCGGCGAGCATGGCGAGCTCCCAACAGCTGATCGCGCAAACGCCAACCGAGTCGGCGGCTTCTAACTCGCGCCGAGCCCGTGTGCTCAGTTTTGGGGAGCCGCCCATCCACCAAATCCAGGCGTGGGTGTCGGCGACGATCATCGCTCGGCGTCCCACTCTTCGTCAATCGGGGCGACGATGTCCTTCTCCCAAAGGATGCTGCCTCGGAGGTTGGGAGGCTCTTGAGACTCCACGGGAGAGACCCGGGCAACCGGCTTGCCCCGCTTGGTGACGACAAGGGTTTGTCCCGTGAGAGCCACATCGTCCAAGAGTGCCAGACATTTAGCTTTGAACTCGCCCGCGGGGACGTAGTTTGACTTGACTGCCATGGTCACATGACCATGGTCATCTTTACATACCCCATCCAAAGGGTGCGGTCCAGTCTTGCGGTGACCCCCGCATTACGATAGTGGCCCGACGCACTTGTCTAGCCACAACAGCACCCTTGCGGGCGCGGCTCTGTTTCGGCGAGGCCTCGTTTCTCTAGGCCGCCTTCGATGTCACAATCTCTCGAAGTACCCCGATCGCCTGTTCACACTCCTGGCGTGTGACGTCGTGATGCGTGACGAGGCGCATTCGTGTCTGGCCAAGACCGTTCGCCAGAACGCCCCTCTTTCTCATGGCGGCCGACAAGTCGGCTGCTGCCATTCCTGTCCCCCCGCAGTCGAAGAACAGAATATTGGTCTCGACTTCCGCGGGATCAATGGTGATTCCTGGTATCTCGGCCAGGGCTTCAGCTAAGTAGTGCGCGTTCGCGTGATCGGCCGGCAGATCGGCCGGGGATTTCTCGAGCGCAACCAAACCCGCAGCCGCTAAGACACCGGCCTGGCGCATTGCGCCGCCAAATAATTTCCGGACGAGTCGCGCGCGGGCGATGAACTCTCGCGTTCCAGTCAGCACCGAACCGACCGGCGCACCCAGGCCTTTCGAAAGGCAAAACGTGACCGAGTCCACCGGAACCGCGACTTCATGCACCGACATTCCCAGGTAGGCCGCGGCGTTGAAAACGCGCGCCCCGTCCATGTGTACGGGAACGCCGGCTTCGTGGGCGTTGTGACAAATCTCTTCCAGCACTTCGCTGGGATACACGCGGCCGCCGGCGACGTTGTGACTGTTCTCGACAGAGATCAATCCGGTGCCGCGAAAATGGTCGCTCGATCCGCGGACGCGCTTCGAAACCTCATCCCAATGGAGGATTCCATCCGGAGTCTCAATCGCTCGAGTTACGCAACCGGAGAGCTGCGCCGGGCCGCCCATTTCATAGAGCACGATGTGAGAGCGGTCATCGCAAATGATCTCGTGGCCTGGCTGCGTGTGGGCTTTGATCGCCACCTGATTTCCCATCGTTCCCGACGGGACGAAAACCGCGGCTTCTTTCCCGATGATCTCGGCGGCCCGTTGCTCGAGGCGGTTCACGGTTGGGTCCTCGTAGTAGACGTCGTCTCCGACCTCGGCCTCGAACATGGCTTGCCGCATTTCCGGGGTGGGCTTGGTGACGGTATCGCTTCGCAGATCGATTGGTTCGCTCATTGTTTCGGGAACTCCTTGTGAAGGCCGGTCTTCATTTTAACCCTGAGGCTGGCTCCGGAGAGTGCGGACTTCCGTCCCTGATCCGTCTGCTCGATGGCAGCAGAATGCCTGCCCCACGTGGGACCGATGGCGCCCGAGACTGCTGTTCTGTCGCCGCTTTGCGGTTTCCATCAGTCTGCCAGGAACTCTCGGAACACTTCGTTTGAGAACATTACGCCATCGGGCGTGAGCCGTAGCCAGCCCTCATCGATATTCGTGAGCCACCCGCTCTCTTGGAGTTTCAACAGTGGCACCCGAAACTGCTCCAGCTCAGCATTGGAGAGCTGGATCCCCGCCATCTGCCGCAATCCAGTGATGAATCGGTCTTGCGTCCAGCGGTCAGCGTCGACCGGTTCTACTCGGCTCGAACACTCGACCCCGCCTTCCACGCCGCGACGTATTCAGCGGGAGCCGTCAAGTTACCCCAGCGCCGCTTGCCGTCGAAGGAATGTGCGTCGGCTCCGAACCCCCAGTAGGGTTCCATGTTCCAGTACTTCAGGTTGTGCCGCGATTCGGAGCCGGGCCGCGCGAAGTTCGAGATCTCGTACCTCGAGATGTTCATCTGCTGCAAACGCTCAACCCCTTGCAGGTAGAAGTCGCCGATCTCGTCGTCGGACGGCACCAAACCGGCGCCGTAACGGGAGCCGCCTTTGCGAAGCTCCGCCCCGAGATGGCTGTCGTCATCGACCTCCAACATGTAAAGCGACACATGCGGAGGCTGCAGTCTCTCGACCCAGTTCAGCGAAGTGCCCCAACTCTGGCGCGTCTGCCGCGCCAACCCAGCGATCAGATCTACGTTGATGTTCGAGACCCCCTCCGCCGCCAATATCTGGATCTCCCTGGCGACGTCGTCAGGCGTGTGTTTTCTTCCCGAAGCCGCGGCGACTTCGGGCACGAACGATTGCACACCCAAGCTGACGCGATTGATGCCGAGCCGCGCCCAGCCAGCGGCTTTTTCGGGCGTAACCGATCCAGGGCTCGCCTCGATCGTGGCCTCGGTCCAGGTGTGATTGACCGGCGTGCGTTCCCCAATGGCGTCGAGAAGCCGGCCGAGCTGCGAAACATCGAGCAGACTGGGCGTCCCACCACCTAGATAGAGGGTGTCCGCTTCGGGTGGGATCTCAGCGGCACGGATCTCCGTCTGCAACGCTTCCAGGTAGTCATACATCAACCGTTCGGAAAACACGCCCGAAGCGAAATTGCAGTAGGTGCATTTCTGACGGCAAAAAGGAAATGAAATGTAGATTCCGGGCATCAGGCAGGCGAAGACAGCGTCTCACCGCCAGAGTATCAGCTCGCAACCCCAGCGCCGGTAGTCGTGTGTTGCATCGGGGCAGTTCGGGGACGGTCCTGATCTGCTTTGGGTTCTTCCATCCAGCCCGCGCTTGTTTGGGTGCCAACCGTTCACGTACAATTGCCACAAGTGCCTCAACGGCGGAGCCGGGTTGGGGTGAAGTTAGCCGACGGGTCCACGATTTCGACGCTTCTCAAGTGCCGCTGTGACCAGGCGTAGCCGCCACGAACTATCAAATGACTGCCCGGCTCATTGACATTCAAACGGCGCGACCGGGCCAAGCTTCTCCCGGCGCGGCCGCTTCCGGCAGGGGGAAGGTCGTCTTGCTGTTGCCGGACTACGCCGGCCCGCCGCTGGGTCCCCCGTTGGGCCTGCTTAGTCTGGCCGCGCCTTTGTTGGCGGCGGGGTACGGCGTTCGAATCATCGACGCAAAGATTGAGGCGGATTGGCTTCAGCAGGTCGAGCAAGAGTCAGCGGGTGCCCTTTGTTTCGGAGTTTCGCTGCTGACCGGCCCGATGATCCACCCGGCGATTGAGGCGAGCCGGCTGGTGAAGCGGCTACGGCCGGAGCTGCCGGTTGTATTCGGCGGCTGGCATCCTAGTTTGCTTCCCGAGCAGACGCTTGCCGAACCTTTTGTCGATGTAGTCGTTCGCCATCAGGGTGAGGTGACTTTCCTGGAACTCGTTCGCCGATTCCAGGTTGGGCTGCCGCCCGAAGGGGTCGCGGGGTGTTCTTTCAAGAGGGGGCAGGAAATTTGCAATAACCCGGATCGGCCCGTTTCGCGCCTTGCGGAGCTGCCGTCTGCGGCATTCGAATTGGTTGACTTTGACGCTTACGAGAACGCAGGCGGAGGGCGCTCACTGACCTATGCGACCAGCGTGGGGTGTCCGTATGCCTGCAACTACTGCACCGATACGGTTTTCTACAACCGGCGGTTCAACGCCTATCCGGCTGAACGTGTGGTGAGTGAAGTCACGGAGCTCGTCGAGAAGTATGGGCTAAGAGACGTCGCGTTGCTCGACTCGAACTTTCTTGTGGACACGAAGCGCGCGGTTCGCATTGCCGAAGGCTTTCTTCAGTCGGGATTGGAGTTTCGGTGGAAGTTTCAGGCCTCGACCGATCTGTTGTGCCGCCTCAGCGACGACGAGGTGCGGCTGATGGGCCGGAGCGGGCTGGACTACATCGGTTTTGGCAGCGAGTCGGGCTCCGAGCAAGTTTTGGAATTGATGAACAAACCGCACCAGACGATTCCCGACATGTTCGAGGCGGCGAGGAAATGCGAAGCGGCGGGGGTGCGCGCGAATTTCAATTTGATTTTGGGTTTTCCGGGAGAAACAGAGGAGCATCGCCGGGAAACAGTGCGCGTGATGGCGGAAATCGGCCGCCGATTTGAGAGCGTAACGTTTTCGCCGAACCTTTTCACACCCTATCCAGGCATCGAGGTGTGGCCGGAGCTGGAGCGGCGGGGCATGCGGCAACCGGAGAATCTCGCCGGCTGGGCGGACCTTGCTCTGGGGGCCAACGTCCTTCCCTGGATGCAGGGTGCGGCGTTTGAAAAGGTTGAACAAAGCATATCGCTGCTGCTGCTGGCGACGGACCTTGCCAAGAGGTTTCGCAAGGCCGAATCACGCAGCGAGCGCGCTTGGCTGCAGGCCTTGCGCAAGCCGGTTGGCTGGCGGCGGCGGCGTCAGTTCTACCGCTGGCCGGTAGAGTTGTGGCTTTACGAGACCCAGCGCCGCCTCATCCGGCGCCGGTCGCTGTTGAATGGGCGCGGCTTGAGTCATACAGTGGAACAGACTTCATCGTAAGGGCACTCAGCGAGACAGCAATCCGCCGTATCGCTGCCGAGGACAAGCAGCCCTGGGTCTTTCGCGGCGGGACACGAATAGATCCATATTGAGTGCGCCAGGAGAGTCCCTACCACACAGATCGTGAGCATTTCTTCTTCGATTTCAGTTGAAGGTCAGGATGGCGCAGCTATGACGTCCGCTGAACTGCTCCTGCTTTGCCCGAATTGCAGAGGCGAGGGGCCCACGGTTGCGGCCGTCGGCCAAGGCGGCTGGGTCTGTCCGAGCTGCGAGGCACGTTTGGAGAAGGAGGGGGCTGTCGTCAAGGCACTGGCTCCCCGGCGAGAGCACTACTACGCAAAGTTTTTCGAGGAGTACTTGACGATTCGCAGGGCTGAAGGCCGGGGAAGCGCCGACCCAGCGTATTATCTCTCCTTACCGTATGAAGACATCACTGGCCGTCTCGCCGGCCAGTGGGCGATGAGGGGGAAGAGTTATCGCCACTTCGAGCGTAAGATCCTCCCCGCCTTCGAGCAGCAGTCGCCGCACGGGCTCAGCGTGCTTGACCTCGGTGCGGGAACTGGCTGGCTCAGCTATCGATTGGCACTTCGGGGACATCGCCCTGTGGCGGTGGATCTGCTCACAGATACGGAGGACGGCCTCGGAGCAGCTCGTCATTATTTCGCGGAACTGGAGCAGGAGTTTCCGGCGTTTCAGGCGGAATTTGACCGCCTGCCGTTTGCCGGCCAGCAATTCGATGTGGTGGTTTTTAATTCTTCGTTTCACTATTCCACCGACTATCGCGACACACTTGGGGAGGCGCGCCGCTGCTTGCGCTGGGGCGGGCGCGTTGTCATCATCGACACACCGATCTACCGCTGTCACGATCACGGCGAAGAGATGCGAGCGGAGCGACAGGGATGGTTTCAAGCGCAATACGGGTTTCCGTCCGACAGCGTTCCAAGCATTGAGTATCTTGATCAGACGATGCTGTCGGGGCTCTCGCGGGATCTGAATCTTCATTGGGAAGTTCACCGTCCTTGGTATGGGTTTGGTTGGCACTCGCGTCCGCTGAAAGCTTGGTGGGCGAACCGCAGACCGCCATCACAGTTCCAGATCCTCGTGGCTAGTTGGATGGCGCGATGATGATTCTTCTCCATCCGCGCAGCACCAGGCCAAAAAACCGCAGGTTTCCGCTGTCCGTGCTATCGCTGGCGGCGGTGATTGAGGGGCGAGAAGACTACGTCATTGTGGATGGCAACATCGACGCCGACCCGAGTGCGACGCTCGATCAGGTGATGCGCGACACACCCGCGGAGCTGCTTGCTGTCTCCGTCATGCCAGGGCCGCAAATGGCTGCCGCGATTCCGCTGTGCCGGGGTTTTCGGCACAAGTATCCTGATGTGCCTGTGGTCTGGGGCGGGTATTTCCCGTCACTTTATCCCGAGGCTGTGCTGAATTCTGATTGCGTGGACTATGCCGTGATCGGCCCCGGTGAAGATACGTTTGTCGAATTGATCGAGGCTCTGCGTGGTGGGGGCGATGTCGCGTCGATTCAGGGTCTGGCTTATACGAATGAGGCGGGCGAGTGCATCCGAAACCCCGAACGGGCGTTTCGATCTCCGAACGATTTTCCGCATCTCCCTTATCACCGAATCGAAGCGGCCAAATACATTTTGCCGACCTTCCTGGGCTCTCGAACTGCCGTGCATCAGGCGAGCGTCGGCTGTCCCTACCAGTGCAGTTTCTGCGCGGTGATCACTGCCTACAGCAGTCGCGAGAAAATGGAGGATCCCGCAAGGACGGAGGCGGTCCTGCGTGGCCTGCAGCGTGAGCACGGGATCAATGCCGTTCAGTTTTACGACAATAATTTCTTCTTGCAAGAGGATCACGCCCGCGAGCAAGCCGAACGATTCACGCCTCTGGGACTGCGTTGGTGGTGCGAAGCGCGAATTGATGCGGTCTTGCGCTTCTCCGACGATACGCTTGAAAAGTTGCGCCTGGCTGGGCTAGCGATGGTGTTCTTTGGGGCTGAATCAGGCTCCGACGAAATTCTTCGCCAGATGAAGAAAAATCTCACTTCCGATCAAACGCTCGCTCTGGCCGAGCGGCTCTCCCGGTTCGGGATCACCCCGGAATTTTCGTTTGTGGTCGGGAATCCGGCCGATCCCGCGGGAGACGCGCGCGATACGATCGCGTTCGTTCGGAAAATCAAGAAGCTGAATCCCGACGCGGAAATCATCTTGCAGCACTACAGCCCGACTCCGCAGCGGCAGCGCATGTATGGCGATGTTGAAGACCGCGTCGAGTTCCCCACAACGCTCGAGGAGTGGGCGACACCGACGTGGCTGGACTTTGTGAATAAGACTGATCCGCGCGTGCCCTGGACGACAAACCGTATCAAGCGGCGCATCGACAATTTTGAGCTGGTGGTCAGCTCGCGCTGGCCAACCGCCCAGGACATTCTGCTGCCTGGGTGGGGACGATCGTTGCTGCGGGCACTCAGCGCCTGGCGCTACCGTTTCGGGGTTTACGACTTTCCAGTTGAATTGAGATTCGCCCAGCGGATGGTGCAGCTTCGCAAACCGCAGTTCGAAAGCCTTTGATGGAGACGAACGTTGAGCACTGAACCGGTTCTGGTTTCGCCCGAGGCCGGCTATGATCTTTGGGCGCGCAGCTGGGATCGCGACCCCAGTCCAATCGTTGCTCTCGAAGAACGCACGATCGCACCGTGGCTCGTGGGTCTCCGCGGAAAAAGAATTGTTGATGCATCCTGTGGCACCGGACGCTGGCTTGCTCACGCCGAAGGGGAGGGAGCGCGGGTGGCGGGCTTTGACTTGAGCGCGGCGATGCTCGCGGAAGCCGCGGCCAAGCGGGGATTGGCGGGGCGAGTTTCCCTGGCTGATACCCGTACGCTCCCGTTGGAACGGGAGTGCGCGGACATTGTTCTGTGCGCTCTTTCGCTCGGACACATGCCTCCGGCAGAAGCGACAGTGACGGAGTTAGCTCGGGCTGTCGCACCTGGCGGCGCACTGATCGTCAGCGACTTTCATCCCGAAGCGAGTCGGGCCGGCTGGAAGCGAACGTTTCGTGAAGGTGACGAAGTTTACGAGGTCGAAAACCATCCCTATTCGGTCGCAGCCATTTGCCGAGCGGCTGCGGACGCGGGCTTTACCCTGCGGGAACTTTCGGAACCCTGTTTCGGCGAGTCCGAGCGCGACGTTTTCGTGCGTGCCGGCAAGAGTGGACTGTTCGACGCAGCGTGCGGAAGGCCGGCGATTTTTGCTGCTGCATTTCAGCGGTCCGTGTGAGTGAGATGCAAGGGCCCAAGCGCGACCCCTTCTTAGAACATGAAGCGGCACTCGCCAAACTGGCTGCTCCGCAACGCTCGTGTCGCATTGGGACCGGACGAAGCTTCGTCGCTGGACATCGAAGTTTTCGGCGGGAGAATCAAGACTCTCCTACCACGGCAGAGCGGGCCGGGATCGATGGCCACCGACGCAACCGAGACTGTCGATCTTGAAGGCTGCCTGATTCTTCCTGGGCTGATCAACGCTCACGATCACCTGGAGTTCAGTTTGTTTCCCAGGCTGGGTGCTGGGCCCTATCCCAATGCGAAAGCATGGGCTGACGATGTATATCGGCCCGACGAACCGCCTATCTCCGGTCACCTGCGTGTTCCGAAGCGAAAGCGGCTGCTCTGGGGCGCCATAAAGAATCTCGTCGGAGGTGTTACGACGGTCTGCCATCACAACCCCTACGAAGAGGTCTTCGAGGACGATTTTCCTGTTCGAGTTGTGAAGCGTTTTGGGTGGGTGCATTCGCTGGCGTTTGGGGGCGATGTGATGGAACAGTTTCTACGGACGCCCCGAGATTGGCCGTTCATCATTCACGTTGGTGAGGGTACTGACGATCTTAGTCGCGATGAGATCTACCTTCTTCAAGAGATGGGCGCACTTGATGAGCGAACGGTTAGTGTTCACGCGGTGGGGCTCGATCATGAAGGCTGGGCTCTGTTGGAAACGCGAAACGGATCGGTGGTTTGGTGTCCGAGCTCGAACCAATTTACGCTGGGCCGAACACTTGATCGGAATGTTTTCGACAGGTCAGTCCCCGTCGCGCTTGGAACTGATTCGGTGATTACGGCTCACGTCACTCTACTCGAAGAGCTGCAGGTGGCGGCCGAGGTCAGCGGTCTGTCTGCTGCGCGACTTTACTCGATGGTCACGGAAACAGCAGCCCGAGTCCTGCGGCTGGAGGACGGGGAGGGTTCCGCGGCAGAGGGCGGAGTAGCGGACTTGATTGCGGTGCGCGATGTAGGCAAGTCGCCCTGCGAGACGCTGATTCGGACGATGGCGGACGATCTGCGACTCGTCATGACAGGTGGACGGGTCAAGCTGGCGTCTCCGTCAGTGGCGCGGGGTTTCACCAAAGAGCGGGTTGGCCACGTGCCGCTACATCCCCTTTCGGTCGAAGGTCTGGGGAACTTCTTCGTTGCTGCCGATATTGAGGCGCTTACCCGGACAACGGCGGCGGCCCGAGGATCAGACACGGGGATTCGGCTGGCCGGCAGGCGAGTGCTTGCTTGATTCCAAACCACCCGCATTTGCTGCCTTCGTTCAGGGTGCGGAGAAATCTGGCAAGCGTTGACAAAGTGTCCGCGCGGCAAGCTCTTAGCTTGCGCCACATCGGTTAGGCCTTGATGGCGCCACAAGTTGCCACGGTGTCAGACGTGGCCGATCAGCCGAAAATCGCTTGCGAGGACGATGCGGGGCGTCGCTCAGCTTACGATGTGAAGCGTTGGGCGATGGGGAAGCGGCGGCCGACGCCGAAGGCTTTGGAAGTCACGCGCAGACCTGGCGCGGCTTGCTTGCGCTTGTATTCGTTGCGGTCGACTTTTTGCGTGATATCGCGGATTAACTCTTCCGGCAAGTTTAAGCTCTGGGCGATTGCAGCGGGATCCTCATACTCCTCGACGTAGGCCTTCAGGATCGGGTCGAGGACTTCGTATTCCGGCAGCGAGTCGGTGTCCTTTTGGTCGGGGCGCAGCTCAGCCGAAGGCGGCTTCGTGAATACGCTCTCGGGAATCGCATCCGGATGCTGCCGGTTGCCGACGCGGCCTAGTTGGTAGACGATCGTTTTGGGAACGTCACTAATCACGGCGAGTCCTCCGCACATGTCGCCGTAAAGCGTGCAATAGCCCACGGCCAGTTCGCTCTTATTCCCAGTCGTCAACACCAAGGCTCCGAACTTGTTTGACAAAGCCATGAGCGCATCGCCGCGCAAGCGCGCCTGCAAGTTTTCCTCGGTCACATCGCGGTCCCGTCCTTCAAAAACGGGGGCCAGGGTTCGATCGAATGCATCGAATATTTCGTTGATGCTAACGATCTCGAACTGGATTCCAAGCTTTTCGGCCATGTGCCGGGCATCGCTGACGCTACCCTCCGACGAGTAAGGACCCGGCATTGCCACGCCGATCATGTTCTCAGCGCCAACGGCATCGACGCCGATCAAGGCTGTCACCGAGGAGTCGATTCCGCCACTGAGCCCGACGATGACCTTGTTGAAGCCGCATTTCTGGACGTAGTCTCTGGTGCCGACGACGAGCCCTTCGTAGACGACTTCGCATTTGTCTTGCATCTGCTCGTGACGGTCGCCTTCTCCTGTCTCGGTGTCGTAGAAGATCAGGTCGGGCTCAAAGGTCTTGGCTTGAGCGCAAACGCGGCCGTCGGCGGAGATGACGAAACTCGATCCGTCGAAGACGAGTTGGTCGTTGCCACCGACCTGATTCACCATTGCGATCGCTACTTGATGGCGGCGAGCGATGGCTTGAAGCATCTCGAGGCGGACTTTGCGCTTGCCCATGTGATAGGGCGAGGACGCGATGTTGATGAGTAAGTCCATGCCCTGGGCGGCCAGCTCCTCTACCGGGTCGCGCCGGTAAAGTTCGCGGTCCCAAAACTGTTTGTCGTTCCACACGTCCTCGCAAATGGTGATCGCCAAGCGCGAGCCGTTGGCTTCGTGGATGGACTGGCTTTCGGCCGGTTCAAAGTAGCGCCACTCGTCGAAGACATCGTAGGTCGGCAGTAGCATCTTTCGCTGCCGGAAAGTGACCTTCCCTTGGGACAAATACGCGGCGCAATTGGCGGCTCTCTGCGGTCCATGGCGATCGGCATGTCCGACATAGCCGCAGATGAGGTCGATGCCGAGGGTCGAAGTTTCGGCCGCCAGCCGCTGCAGTTCGGACTCGTTTCGATCGCGGTAGGCACGGACCTCGACAAGGTCTTGCGGGGGATAGCCGCCGAGCGAAAGTTCAGAGAACGCAATCAGTGAAGCGCCGGCCCCGGCGGCGCGCCGGGCGGCGTCGATCATGAGGCCCACGTTGCCCGAGAAATCGCCTACGGTGGGATTGATCTGACCGAGGGCGAGCTTCATGTGCTGTTTGAGGAGGGCGTTTCGGAACGTTCGTTTCCCGTGCGGCCCTTTTCGCTCTGGGGAACTTTTTGTGCAATGAGGGCGGCGGTTCCCCGACCCTCCCACTCTTCTTCGTAGCGTAACACGCGAAATCCGGCGAAGACCCGCAGCAACTCGTTGTGCTCAAGCATGTGGGCGCGATTACTGGGGCCGCCGGGATGGCTAAGTTGGTCGACCGAGTAGGTCTTGTACACAACCAGCCCGCCCGCACGAAGACAGCGTTGCACGATGTCGAACAATGGAGGGTGGAGATAGAAGAAGACTGCGACCAAGTCGTAGACGTCGTTGCCTAGATCAACCCGTTCTGCCTCCAGGTCCTTTTCGACGCAGTCGATCGAGACCCCTTCAACCGCAGCGAACTCACCCGCTCGCTCTAGTGCCTGGGAAGAAAAATCGAGGGCTGTTACCGAAAAGCCCGCTTTGGCTAGATGGACCGCATGACGACCAGCTCCGCAAGCGAGGTCAAGGGCTTTTAGAGTGTTTTCGGGAGCGGCTCCCGAACCTTTCTCCCAGCCAGGCAGCATCGGCCAGTAGCTGCTGGAAGTCAGTAGGAACCGGTCGGAAGTCGAGCTAACGTGGTCGCCGCGACGAAAGCGGTCGTCCCACGTTGTAGCGGAGCGCATGCAAGATTAGAACGGCGCGGACAGGGTGCCCGCGCCGCGTGACCTTTTATTTTCGATTGGGGCGAACCCGCCGACGCTGTCTAGGCGCTGAACGAACTGCCGCAGCCGCAAGTGGACTGCACATTTGGGTTCTCGAACTTGAACCCTGCGCCTTCCATCGTCTCGACGTAGTCAATACGGACTTCGTTGAGATAGAGCAAGCTCGCCTGGTCGACAAGGACTTTCAGGCCACCGTCGAACTCGTAAGACTTATCCAGCGGCATCTGGCCGCTCTCAAAGGCCATGGAGTACTGGAATCCCGAGCAGCCCCCGCCCACGACGGAGACACGAAGCGCTTCGGGCTTCGGGTCCTGCTGCCCCATGATTTCGTTCACTTTGCTGATCGCTCCCTCAGTCATTTGGATCATTGTTGTTGTTCTCCTAGCTACCTGTCTCTTACTTTACCAAACAGTTGATCATAGCTGGGTGGCGGTAGGAGTTTCTAGTGGTGGTGGGTTTGTTTGGACGGCTGAGGACTGATTGGGCGCCCTTGGGTGGTCTGGGCCTGACTGGAACCTAACTAACCTAACTGTTTTTAGCGGCTGTTTCATCGTGCTCTGGGATCGGTCAGTTCCCTTAATATAGGGGACGAGATGCCACACCCTTTCTGGCTGGCTGTCTTACTCGGTTTGGTGTCGTGGCCTGCGGCCGCATCGACCTTCGTTGCGGGGACCGTGTTTCAGATGGAACGAGGCCGTCCTTCGCCGCTGGCCAAGGTGACCGTGACTGCCCGTGCGCCGGACACCAAAGAGATTCTCGCTGTCACGAAGACAAACGTACGGGGACGGTTTGAGCTCGCCAGCCATCTGCCTGCGAAAGTCTCATTCAGCGCTCGAAAGCACGGCTATTTCGTCAAGAAGGCAGCAGGCCGGCCTGAATCGGAGATCGTCCTCGAATGCCTGGTGGAGAATGATTGCGGCAGCGTGGATTTCGAGATGGGACGAGCCGCGGTTCTCAGTGGCCGAGTCGTCGATGAGTTTGGAGAGCCCCTGGAAAGCGTCGAGGTCGTTATGGTTGCCGATAGTGTCGACGGCCGACGCACTCCATTGGAGGGGGCAACTCAGACCGATGATCACGGACTGTTCCGATTCTTCGGACTCAAACCAGGCCGCTACCGTGTCGCGGCAAAGGCTCGATACATGTACGCGGACAACACACAGTACAGCGGTGAAGCTGCTTTGTTTGAGGTTGAAGAGGGCGGCGAGATTGGCGGTGTCCGCATCGTGCTCGCTCCCGCCAAAGTGGATAGCTTCAATGTCTCGGGCAAGCTTTCAGACGTTGATCTGGGCTCGAATAGCTTTCATTGGGTCGAGCTGCGCACGGCCAGCCGAAGCGGCAACTGGGCTGGAATGACCCAGATGACCAGCCGCGCTGTGGGTGGCGACGGGCAGTTCTCCTTTCCCGAGGTTCATCGCGGACGGTATGTCCTCAGCTACCGTGCAGGAACCAACACGATCGACCGGCGCATGCTCGGGGTCGTCGAAGTCAACAGCGACATATCCGGTTTGAACCTCAGTCCGCTGCCGTTGACCGGGGTCGTCGGAAGAATCACGTTTGAGACCGTGCCACCAGCTCATTCTGTTTCGCTTTCGTTCGTTTCGAAGGAGGATTTGATCAGCCCGCGCGCGCAAGCCTTCGCCCCGGATTTCGAGTTCGAGCGGGGAGACTTTTTGCCTGGGTCCTATCGCGTCCATGTGGTTTCGCGCGACTACTACTTGAAGGAACTGCGAGAGAAAGGCCGCGCTGTCTCGTTTCGCGATTTCGTGCTGCGAGCGGGAGACATTGTTCAGGTCGAGGCTGTGGTGGCGGATGACTTCGGCTACCTTCACGGGCGGCTCAAGCAGCGCCGTGTTGAGGGGGCAACGACTGCGGCGGGTACGCATTTTCGGGTTGGTCTCAAGAGCGAAGACGGAATACGCTCGGTTGCGGCGGATCAACATGGGCTTTTCGTGTTTCGCAGCGTAATTCCCGGTTCGTACCAGATTGGCGCCTGGTCTGACCTCAGCGAGGCAGAAGTATCGGCTGAGGAGGCTTGGAAGCGTGCCGGAGCGGCGGTAAGAGCATTCGACGTTGAGCCGGGCATGGAAACCGAAATCGACCTAACGGCGGTTCGATGACTAGGAGATGAGCAGGACAATGGATTGCTGGCTGATTCGGCGCTCGGTGAACAGCGCAGGGGCGGCGTTTTGCCGCTGGGCGCTAATCAGCCTACTAGTGGCTTCGTTCGCTCTCCTGCACGGCCAGCCGCCCGAGCCCAATCGGGAACTGGGCCAAATCAGCGGAGTGGTCGTTTCCGCGCAGACGGGTGAGCCTCTCAAAGGGGCCCGCCTTACGATCATGCCCCAATACGCGAGTATTCCGGGGCGGCCCCTCGAGAGGGCCGCTCGAAGCGGGTTTGACGGGACGTTTCACTTGACGGACGTTCCCCCCGGCAGGTATTACTTCGCGTGCAAGAAGTCGGGCTATGAAGCGGGATCGGGACCCTCCGGTCATGTGGACGTCGGAGATGGAGAAGCAGTCGAGGGCATGGTGATCCAGCTTCGGCTCTCGGCGGTGATTGCGGGGCGGGTTATCGATTCGGACGGCGAACCTCTTCCGCTCGCGCAGGTTCAAGCCTACCGCCAGACGTTTGGGCGGGAGGGCGCCCGGCTACGGCCCGCCGGAACTTCCATGACCGATGATCGTGGCATGTACCGGATCTTTCGGCTTGAGCCGGGCAAGTACGTGGTCGGCCTGCGCCCGCTGAACGAACTGAGCCCGCGTGGTGAGTTGGTCTACGCGTACGCCGGGAGCTTTTTCCCCAACGCCGTGAGCGCGACCGAAGCGGCGGTCCTGATCGTAGGCTGGGGCCAGGAGCTGGGCAATATTGACTTGCGAGTGACCGCGGCGCCTCGGACGCTGCTGACGGGTACGGTGTTAAACGGCGTCACGGAACATACGTGCCGCGGCTGCGTTGTGTCCGTCACTGGAGAGGACGGCACCAGCATCGGGACCGTAAACCCGAATAAAGCCGGACGCTTCAGCGTTGCGGGGCTTCAATTCGGGAGCTACCAGCTCGACACTCGCTTCAATGACGGTGACAGGCTTTTCGGCAAGCAGGACTTCAGGCTGACCGAGGAACGCACTTACGAGGTCGAACTTGTCGCACACCGTTTGCAGGTGGTCGAGGGCACGGTGGCCGCCGGGAAGCCGTCTCCTGGGAGCGCGGGAGGCTCGGATCGCGTCACGAGGTTTTTCGCCGAGCTGAGGCCCATGGGGGAGGGTCGGGGGCACTCGAGCGGGCCCATCCCGTCCGGAGGGCCGTTTCGTTTTCAGGAGGTGGCGCCCGGAAGATATCGTGTCGAGTTTCGGTCGTCGCCCCGCGGCCTCTACTTGAAGAATTTGCTTCTTGGGGGCCGGCGGTTGGCCACCCCTGAGATTCGTGTGACTTCCGATGGGCCGCTTCCTATTTTGACGCTTGACGCCGGGTTGGACGGGGCGACGGTCAGCGGGACGGTCAAGGCAAGTCGTGGTCCGGCTTCAGATGCCGACCTCTCGGGCGCTATGGTGGCGATCTTTCCTCGAGCAGGCGGCAGCCCCTATATGACGGAGCAAACGTCGCGCGTCCACGATGGGGTGTTCGAGTTTCGGGGGCTCGCGCCGGGTTCATATACGTTGTTCGCCTTGCCTCGGCGAGATGCTTTCAACCTGTATGACCCGGATGTTCGGCAGGCGCTGCAGAGTCGGGGCAAGGTTATCAATTTGTCTCCTGACGAGGAAGCCGCTGTCGAGTTGATGGTGATTCCGGAGCCGTGATTGTGACGCGCGCGGGACACGGCTCGCCTCAGTCTGGCCTACAACCAGCTGCATCCGGCTCAAAGGTCTGCGCAAGGGCGGTCCTGTCTTGACATACCGACAGCTAGTAAACAGCGCGATAGAGCTCCAGTAGCTCTTTCGCTGCCACCTTGCGCGGGTTGAAATTGGCCGTCCACTGGTCGGCTGCTTCCTCGGCTAGCCTGGGAAATGCCTCCTCGGGAATGTCGTGGTCTGTCAACCGTGTCTTTAGCCCGGCCTGCCGCATCATGTCTTCGATTTGCGCTGCCAGTCCGTCGGGGCCCGCGGAGTTTCCGGCCAACTCGCGGTACAGTTCTCCGACCTCGGCGGCGTTGAAGCGGATGACAGCGGGCAACATCAAACCAACCGCCGCGCCGTGCACGATTCCGTAGTTTGCTGTTAGCGGGTTGGCGCAGGAATGCGCGGCACCCAGCATGGAGTTTTCGATCGCCGTGCCGGCGTAGTTTGCACCCAGCTGCATCTTGCCTCGCGCCTCGATGTTCGATGGGTCGCGCAAGACCAGTGGGAAGCTCTTTCTCAGCAGTCGCCACGCTTCCAGCGAATAGAGCCGCGAAACTGGGTTGCGCTTCTTGGTCACCCATGTTTCGACGGCGTGCGAGATGGCGTCGATGCCGGTGACGGCAGTGACGTTGGCCGGTTGCGTGACCGTCAACTCCGGATCCAGGATCGCTACCACGGGCGCTGCCTTGGCGTCCCCGCAAGCCATCTTTCGATGCGACTCTTCGTCGGCGATCAGTGCGAACGACTGCGCTTCGCTTCCCGTGCCGGAAGTCGTCGGAATGGCGATCAGCGGGAGCATCGGCTTGGTGGCTTTTCCTACTCCCCAGTAGTCCGCCATCCGGCCGCCATTGGTCAGCAGGAAGTTGATGCCCTTGGCGCAGTCCATCGAGCTGCCGCCGCCGAGACCGACGAGCAGTTCGATTGAGTGTTCGCGGGCGAACGATAGGCCGGCGTCTACGTGCCTTGTGGTTGGGTTCTCCTCGACGCCGGAAAAGACAAGACCCTTGAGGCCGGCGGATTCTAGTAACTCGATGGCTTGCGCTGAATATCCAGCGGCGACGATTCCCGGGTCGGAAACGACTAGCGCCCGCCCGCCGCCCAAGCCCTTGGCCACTTCTCCGAGACGGCCGAGGGCGCCGGGGCCGAACAAGACCCGGGTGCGAGGCTGGAAATCAAAGGGCTGCATGGGTTTTTCGGCGAAGTTTTGCGAAGGGTTGTTATTCCGCCCACTTACCGCGTCTTTCGGTGCACTGTAACCTCAAACTCGACGCTTAGGCTACCACGAAGAATTTCGACCTCGCCATGAGGCGGTTGCTGGATTGTCAACGTAACGGCTGAAATCTACGCTCATTCATTCATAGCCGATGAGATTGCCGCCGCCGAACTATGGGAGCAAAGGATCGGCGCAAGATCAGCCTGCAGACCCCGTGGCAGGATGCGGCAGAATGGCAGGCGAACTAGCTAGCTGCGCAAACTTGCTGAAAGTACAGGAAAGAGATGGCGTCCCCAGCGGGATTCGAACCCGTCAGGCTACGCCACACTGAGAACTGTCTAGCCCTAAGTGTTTGATTCTACAGTAACGAGAAAAGCCGCCATCCTATCTAGATTCATCGTCTGTCAGCCCAGTGGCAGCACGATGGCAGCACGATATCAGCCCGCTGGCGACGCGTCTGGAGAGGGTTGCGGCTAACCCTGACGCCTACCGAGAGCCCCTGCGGCTTGTGGGGCACCGCACGAAGGGGCGGTGAGTCAAGGAAGTTGGGGAACTAACCGTGAGGGTATACCATAGGGTCTCACTCTGAGGTATTGACTGTAGCTGGACCTTGGGTGCATGATGAGGTCAGGAGAAGACGAGCGTATGGATTCATCCGTTACCGGCTACAGCGTTCAACTCGATGCTTGGTTCCGTAGAGATGGGCGGAAGTGGCTCGCTTGGTGTCCAGCCATTAACGTCATAACCCAGGCCCGAACAAAGAAGCGAGCCAAGGAATCACTCAGGGAGGCTGTTGAGCTTTGGTTTGAATCGTGCATCGATCGTGGTGTGCTCGACGCGGCACTGAAGGAGGTCGGCTTCACCAAGGTCCCGCATGGTGAAGAAACCCCTGAAGGGGACAGGGTTAATGTCGTCAATGTCGTAAGGCAATCAGCGTCGCAACCCATCACGCAAAAGGAGATGTCGTTTTCTCTCGGTCACCGTAAACAGGTTGACTACATCGAGGGCATTATCCCTGCTTATATTGCCACCAAGCAACTAGGTAATACCGCCCGTGCGAGCGGTTAAATGGACGGAACTCGTCAAGGTTTGTGAAGGGGAGGGCTGTCAGTTCGACCGGCAACGCGGCGATCACTACATAATGACGAAACCGGGCCTGAGTCGCCCAATCGTCATCCCACGAAAAAAAGACCTTAAGGAGCTTGTAGTCCTCAATACCGGCAAGCTTCTTGGGCTCAATCGCAACCAAATTCTAGAACGTCTCACTTCGTCGAAGGGGAGGGTTAATGCCGATGATGTCCCACGCGCCCAACGATGCGGCCGAGCGCGTGCAGCGAGTGACGACTACCGCGCGGACCTGGACCTTGTCTTCGCGAACCCGCAAGGCGATTATCTGAAGCCCAACACTGTCAGCCCTGCGGTCTGCGAGCTTGCCCGGAAGTGCGGCTTCAAGGGCGTGGGGCTCCACACGCTGCGCCACACGCACGGAAGCCAGCTCATTTCCGCTGGCGTGCCGTCGCCAGTCGTGAGCGAGCGGTTGGGACATTCGAGCGTCGATTTCACGGCAAAAGTTTACGTCCATGCATTCGCCGCCGATGAAATCGCCGCCGCCGAATTGTGGGACAAGAAAATCGGTGCTGCAATCCGCCAGCAAACCCCATGGCAGCATGTGGCAGCACGGCAGCCCAACTAGCCGCAGTAAACCACTGAAAATAAACGAGCTAATTTGGCGTCCCCAGCGGGATTCGAACCCGCGTTGCCGCCGTGAAAGGGCGGTGTCCTAGGCCAGGCTAGACGATAGGGACGTCGTTAGCTAGAAAGGCTGCGTGGAGAACGAACAGCCTCCTTCAGTCTATCGAGGAGCTGAGGGGACCGTCAAATCGCGACCGGGCCCGTTCTCGCCGATGATGCCGCTTCTCGAGGCTCTACGATGTTTGACGGGATTCAACTATTCAACTCCACCTGGCCCAATTCCACCTGGCGCAATTCCACCTGACCCCATTCAACCTGACCTATTCCACCTAGGAGTCTGTCCCACAGAAATCCGGCACGAAGGTAATACGGCGCCCGCTTCCTGGAGTTCTTGCCGTAGCGAGTTGCTGTCTGGCAAAAAGGCCCTTTTTCTCGGCGAGTTTCTTGTCTTTCGCGACTACAATATACGTTAACTATCGACCCTGCGCGCCTTAGTGGAGGCTTCGAAGGAACTCGTAAGTCTTTTAATTTCAGCAAACCGGCAACCTGGATTTCAGGTTTTGTCAGGTTTTGTCATGATTTAGCTTTTGATGGGTATCCGGTTGACTCAGGTAGCCCCAAGATGTAGTATGCCGGCAGATGGAAGATTACCCTCAGAACCTGACAGAATTCGAGTCCCGTTTTAGCAGTGAGGAGGCCTGCCGGGAGTATCTGTTCCGGCTGCGCTGGCCGGACGGTTTCCGCTGTCCGGGTTGCGGTTGTGGAAAGTCGTGGCCTTTGCGAAAAGTGCTGCTGCAGTGCGCTGCGTGTGGGCGCCAAACCTCGGTGACCGCCGGGACCATCTTTCAGGACACGCGCAGCCCTTTGCCGTTGTGGTTTCGTGCGATGTGGTGGGTCACCACCCAAAAAACCGGAGCCAGCGCTTTGGGACTTCAAAGAGTGTTGGGGCTCAACAGGTACGAAACGGCTTGGACCTGGCTGCACAAAATGCGGCGTGCGATGGTGCGGCCGGAACGGGATTTGCTCGCCGGGAGAGTGGAAGTCGATGAAAGCTACTGGGGCGGGCTCGAAGAGGGCCTGCGGGGCCGAAACCTGAAAAACAAAGCATTGATCGCAGTGGCCGCTCAAGAGGATGGGCGGGGTATCGGCCGGATTCGCATGAAGAGAATCGAGGATGCCTCGGGCGAGAGCCTGTTGCCTTTCGTGGAGGAGTGCATCGAGTCGGGCAGCGTGGTGCATACCGACGGCTGGCCCGGTTACTCCGGGTTGAAAAAGGAAGGCTACGTCCATCAGGTCACAGTTGTCAGCAGGCAGGAGCAGTCCAAGTCGGAATTGATGCCCCGCGTCCACCGCGTGATGTCACTGCTCAAGCGCTGGCTACTGGGCACCCATCAGGGCGCCGTGAGCCACAAACATCTGGACTACTACCTGGACGAGTTCACCTTCCGTTTCAACCGCCGCAAATCCAAAAGCCGCGGCAAACTCTTCTATCGGCTCGTCCAGCAGGCGGTAGCCGTGGATCCCGCGACTTACAAGATGATTGTTCACCCGGTTACAGAACCCAAGAAAATCCCCAAACCACAAGATATTGGGGCTACCTGAGTCAACCGGATACCCATCATGTGAAATATTTCTAGCAGACCCAACAGAGATGAAATGAGGAGGCTCGTCATCCGGGGAGTGAGCTAAACTCCCCAAACGGGCTTCGCCGCCTGCGGTGGCGATCCCAGGTTTTTTCCACTAAGAAAAAAAGGAGATGACGAGCCATGAAAAACAATAGCAAAACTTTCAGAGAAGTGTCGAAGCAAAAGATGATCGAACAAGGCCTAAACGTCGTAGCCGGGGTGGATCTGGGCGATAAGCACAGCCATGTCTGCTTGATCGATCTGGACGGCAACATCGTCGAGCGCAAGAAGCTGAGCACCTCGCCGGCAGCGTTCGAGCGCTACTTCGGCGGCTGGGCCGCGATGCGGGTGGTGCTCGAAGCCGGCTGCCACGCCAACTGGATCTACCGCTTGCTCGAGCGGCTGGGGCACGAGCCGCTGATGGCCGACACGCACCGCCTGGCGCTGATCACCCAATCGCTGTCGAAGGACGATCGCAGCGACGCCGAACGGCTGGCCGAGTTGGGGCTGCGGATGCCCGAGATGCTGAACGCCGTCGAGCCCCGTTCGCTGGCCAGCCAATGCGACCGCGCCGTGCTGAAAGCGCGGGAAACCCTGGTCGAGACACGCACGAAACTGATCAACAGCGTGCGCGGCACCGTGAAGAGTTTCGGGGGCCGCTTGCCGGCTTCGAGCAGCGAGGCCTTCGTAAAGAAAGCCAGTCCCCAGTTGCCCGACGAGCTGCGTGTCGCGCTCGAGCCGTTGCTCGAGGTGATCCAACACGTCAGCGCCGCAATCCTCCGCTATGACAAACATATCGAGAAGCTGGCGGAGGGAAAATATCCCGCCACGCAAGGTTTACGCTCGATCCGCGGAGTGGGACCGATCACCTCGCTGGCATTCGTGTTGAATCTGGACAACGATCCGCAGCGGCTCGGGAGCAGTCGAGACGCCGGGCCCCGGATGGGGCTGCGGCCCCAGCGCCGCGACTCGGGCGAACGCTCACCGCAGTTGAGTATTACCAAAAGCGGTGACCGATTATTGCGGCGACTGCTGGTGCAATGTTCGCAATACATTCTGGGATATCACGGGGAAGATTCGGACTTGCGGCGCTGGGGACTGCGATTGGCGGCACGCGGCGGCCCTTGTGCGAAGCGCAAAGCGATCGTGGCGGTGGCGCGCAAACTGGCTGTGCTGATGCACCTGCTGTGGCGTCAGGATGTGGACTTCGATCCGTTTTACCAGACGAACCCGCGAGCGGCAGGCTAGCGCTGAGAAATGCGAATCTTAGCAGACCGCTACGAGCAGCGAATCCCCTTTCCCTCTGCTGGCAGGATTCCAGATCGGTCCTCGCCGTCCAGGGTTCGCTTCGCCGCGCTCGGCGCGCCCTGGACTGCTCCGGGCCGATCTGAGAGCAGGACTTATATGAGGGAAAGGGAATAACCGGAACGAGCCGCCTGCCGATCACTCGTGTGGCGGCTGTCAGCCGCGAAATCCCCGAGCGCAAAAAGGAACGTCGGATCGAAGCAGGCACGTAGGAACGTCGGATTGAAGGAGGGAAGGAAGAACGTCGGATTGAAGGAGGTTGAGGAATCGTAACAGCGCAAAGGGACAGACCGAGTTCGCGGCGACTGCGAGTCCACGCCCGGTCCGCAGAGGCCGAGACAGAGAGAGCAGCGCCGCTAGATCGAACTTCATAGAGCACCGCGTCCTCAGCGACGACCAACGAGTGCGGATGGAAGCCCGGTCAAACATCCCATCAGCTGAAAGTTCCTCACTCCTCCCTTGACAATGACGAGCCTCCTCATGGAAGCCGTGGACGGAAGTCCACGCTCGCCAGTCAAGCTCGGCAGCACTGGCGTGGACAGAAGTCCACGCTCTCGAGTTTGGCTTTTCCGCAAGGGAGGGGGGAGGGCCGGGGCAGGGCCAAAGCGCTAGCGGGAAGCGTAGAGCAGGGCTTGGGGGAGCGAGTGCTGGAGTTTCTGCGGCTTCATGTCGGCGTGGCCGAGGGAGGGGAAGCTGCAGAAATGTCGCAAGCCTTCGCCCCACAGCTCGGCGCGCAGTCGCTGGAGCAGATCCTGCGTCGTGGCGCGCTGCTTCTTTTGGCCCGCCTGCCACTTCGGCGGCGGCAAAGCGTCGGGGGAATTTTCCGGCGCTGCGGCTCTGCGCGCCGCCAGCAACAACCAGCTGTAAGCCGCGACGATCATGCGTGGCACCTCGGCCACCGAACGCGGATGCCGCACTTGTGCCTCGCCCACTCCGAGCAGCGTCTTCTGGTCGCGAAAGTTGACTTCGATCTCCCAGCGCCGCACGTAATGCTGCACGATGCTCTGCAGCGAAAGATCCGGATCGCTGACGATCAGATAAGCCGGCTGGCGATAGAGCAGCTTGGCGCCCGGGCGCGGCCGGTAGGCCAGCGGCGCGATCACCACCAAGCGCAAATTCCGCTGCCCTCCGGCCGGACGCCAGCGCAGCGGCGGGCGGCGGCGCGGGCAGATGGTAGAGCTTGGCGTCCTTGCGCACACGTCCGATCAAAACCGTGTTGGAGGGCTGCTGCCGCAACACCACGCAGTTGGTGAAACGGCCGTCGACGACGACCTCGAGCGGCCGCTGCGCCGAGCCCAAGTCTTGATCCAACTGCTGCCGCAGAAGCTGCAGCCGGCGGGCGCCTTGGGCCGCCATCGAGTCTTTGCGGCAAGCCTCCCGATACTGCTTGCGTTCTTGGTCGGAGGCGTTGATCAAGTTGCGTGGCCGCCGCGGCGTGGGCGCGTGTTGATAGTCGACGGGGATGGCGCGGGCCGGGCCGAGCTCGTCGGCGCCGGGCAGGGCCGAGATGGCCAGCACGCGCTGGGCGCGGATGAAGTTGGTGTGAAAGGGCGGTCCCAGCGGATCGCGGCGCCAGGCGACGCCGGGGATTTTCGGGCCTCGTTTGGGCAGCAGCGAATCGTCCATGCAGACGACCAGCGGCGCGGCGGGATCGAGTTCTCTGACGACGCCGCGGCGGGTCACCGCAAAGAGCGAGTCGGCGTCGAGGCGGGCTTTGGAAAAGAGGCGATAGACGGCCGACCAATCCTGGAAGCCGGCGCCGCAGGTGTGCAGCATACCGGTGACGGTGCGGCGGCCCAGCCCCACCAAAGTAGCCAGCATCAGGGTTTCGATGTTTTGCTTGACGCGCCGCTGGCCGGCACGGCCGAAGGCCTCGTGGGCGAGGGCTTGGAAGGCGTCGAGGAGACGTGCCGAAGAGTTTTTTTTAGAACAGAAGGCGGCGCCTGCGGACGGTTGAGGACGAGCTGATTTTTACTTTCCACGAACCACTCGACGAGTTCGCCACGGGAGAACTCCATGGCCTGGGCGAGAGCGGAGGGGAAGTTGATGTACCACTGCCGGCTATTCTTACGGTCAATGAGCTGAACTTTGGTGGGGAATCCCATGGGTCTCCTGGAGCAGAGAGAGCAGAAGATGGCCTGCTCTATCGGACGAAAAAAGAGAATGGTATATCTAGTTGTATCACTAGATACAAGAATACACCAAAATGTTTCCGGATGCAAGGGTTTTCTGCCCCCCCATCCCCCCAAGCTTCTCCAATGTCGGATTTATCTAGTCAAACGCCAAACTTGAGGGCGTGGACAGAAGTCCACGCTCTGGAGTTTCTACATTCTCTCGCACGGGCCCGCGGCTCGAAAACCCAAAACGCAAGCGGCCGGTCACGTAAGAACAAAAAATATATACATCCCATATTTTCAATCACTTACGTTCACCCACCGCCGCCAAACGTACCGAAAAACCGAACCTCGCCTGCTACAATACAAGCAGAGGAGCGATGGCGCTGCTGGTGGCAGCCGACCTGGCGGCGTCGCAGAGCGAGTAGAAAAGTTTCAAATGATCGGACAGAGGCGTGGACGGAAGTCCACGCTCCGAGTCGGCCCAAGCCAACGCAAGAAGCCAGCAAAAGCCCGGGGGAAATGGGCCAGCAGACACAAAAGATGGGGACGCCCGACGTAGCTCGCGCCCGGCGTGGCGCAGGCTTCCAGCGTGTCGTGTCGCCATCCGTGGCGGCATGCCTTCCCTGCACCAGCTCGAGACCCCTGTCGGCATCAGATCAGCCGATGAGTCAGCGCAAACCAATAGGGAAAACCCGCGGCAAGCAGCTATTTTGTCACCGGCCCTGACACTCGCCCGCCCGACGCTCTCATCTCAAGTCATTGAAAACAAAAACACTATAGGAATGAACGAAACCAGAGAGGCCCAAAACCGGAGAAAATATCCTGAAAACACAGCATATCATGGCATTTCCTGACATTTTGTAAAGAAACTTTATGCCATCAACTTGCAACCTCTTTAATTTCAACGAGTTGTTTTGGGCAGTGAATAGGCACTCCAGGCGGCGAATCAGGACCTCCTAACAAACCCCGGCAAACCCCTGATAAACCGATGCAGCGGAGCGTGGCCGCCCCCGGGGCCTGCGAAATGTGGAAACTCCAGGTCGTGGACAGAAGTCCACGCTCGAGCCAAGCTCGGCAACACTGGGGCGTGGACGGAAGTCCGCGCTTGCAAGTTTGGCCTTCTTTAGACTAGCCCACCGCCAAAGCCAAGGTCTCAAGCCACGAGCGGTGCTCACGCCGTTGGCGAGCTCCCGAACAATAGAAGGGCCAACCTCGTCCCCGAAAGGCCTCGGCCTGAGCTCGCCGCCCGCTCCGCTAAACCCAATACTCTTCACTTAAGAACATTTTTGTGGTATTCTGTTTCAGACAGGAACAGGAGGACCACGCCATGGCGCGCAAGCTGGCAGAACTGCCCCAAGGGGCGCGAATCAGCGATTACATCAGTCTCGGCGTGATGGCCAAGACGTTTCCGGTAGGGAAGATTGAGGCGGTTCTGGCGGCCACGGGCAAAGCCAGCGTGCGGCAGCGCGAGTTGCCCGCTCACGTGGTCGTCTACTACGTCATTGCCCTGGCCCTTGACATGCAGTCGTCCTACCGGGAGGTGCTGCGCTGCTTGCTGGAAGGGTTGCAGTGGCTCAGCGAACCGGGAACGAAGGTGAAGGTGGCGGGCAACTCGGCGATCTCCCAGGCGCGCTCGCGGCTGGGGCCGGCCGTGCTGCGGCAACTCCATGATGAGCTCGTGCAGCCGATCGCGGCGGCGGCTACCCAGGGCGCCTGGTATCGGCAATAGCGCTTGGTGAGCATCGATGGCAGCACCCTCGACCTTGCCGATCAGAAGCGCAACGAAGCGGCCTACGGCCGGCCCGGAGCCAGCCGCGGCTCGAGCGCCTATCCGCAACTGCGCTTCGTTTCGCTCGTGGAAGCAGGGACCCACGTGTTGTTCGGCACCCGGATGGGCGCCTATGATGTCAGCGAAATCGCCCTCGCCAAGGAGGTGATCCCGCACTTGCGAAAGGGGATGTTGTGCCTGACTGACCGCAATTTCTTCAGCTATCGGTTGTGGAACCAGGCGCGGGTCTGGGGCGTCGATTTGCTGTGGCGAATCAAGAAGAATCTGATTCTTCCCTGCGAGAAACGCCTGCCGGACGGCTCCTATCTTAGCCGCATTTATCCTTCCGAGCGGGACCGGCGGCGCGGCGCCAACGGCGTGCGGGTGCGGGTCATCGAATACCGTCTGGAAGGGCTGGAAGACGCCGAGCCGCTCTATCGCCTGTTGACGACGATGCTGGATCCGGAGCAGGCCCGGACGGAGGAACTCGCCGCGCTCTACCCCAAACGCTGGGAGATCGAAACGGCGCTGGACGAGTTGAAGACGCATTTGCGGGGAGCCCGCATCGTTCTGCGCAGCAAGACCCCGGAGCTGGTCGAGCAAGAGTTCTATGGGCTGCTGCTGGCGCACTTTGCTATTCGGGGGCTGATGCACGAAGCGGCGCTGAAGGCGGATGAAGATCCCGACCGGCTATCGTTTCTGCATGCGGTGAGAGTTGTCCGCCGCAAGCTTCCGCTCTTTGTGGCTATTCCCCCCTCGGGACAGAAAAGTCTTTCATGCGGCCGTGCTGGCAGAGATACTGGAGGAGCGTGTGGCCTGCAGCCGAGGACGCCGCAATCCGCGCGGGGTCAAGCGCAAGATGAGCGGCTATCCGCTGCGGCGAAACCAGCCGATCTCGCCCCCCATTCAGAATATCGAGAAACGCATCAGGATCGTTAAGTGAAGAGTATTGGCGCTAAACCCGAAAAACCCATTCGTCATTCACGGATAAGAAAAATAAACTTATCATCCTATCCCTTCAATCACTTACATCCAACAACCAAGCCAAATAAGCCAGAAAAACGACCCCCGTTTGCTAACCTGCGGGTGTAAACCGGAAACAACTTAGATCGCCGGACAATACACGCCCGTTTCCAGGTCTGGACAGTTTTCGAGTTGCTCTCCGAATACTGTCGTCATCCACCGCGGATGGGCTCTTAGTTAGCAGCAACCGGCAGTTTCGCGGGCCAGACGTGGCGCACGCTAACAGACGTGCCCTGCCGCCATCCGTGGCGACGTCGCCTCGGGGCGGGCTCTTCGAGCCCCGAACACTACCAGAGGTACAAATGATGAGGTTGGATATGCGGGCCGCCGAGCGCGTTTTTGCCGCGTTTTTGCTCCTGCTACCGGCTGCAATAGCCCAGCAGAATGATCCCTGGAAAGGGATCGACCCTCACGAAGTTCCACATTGTTCACCAAAAGGCGGGAAGAACTCCGCCCGCTGCGGCTGCCTCGGCATGGTGGGCAAGGTTCAGTCAACTCACAGCGAAAGCTGCTGGCAACGAGCCGGGTTCCCGCTCCCGGATGATCCCAAGAAGCGAGCCGAGATCATCGAGTTTACGCGGCTCGGAGCCCCCAGCCCCGAGATCATGACCTGTCTCGAAAAAGTTCCGGATCATTGTGAGGTCGTTGCCCGCGGAGCCTACTACTGGGCCTATCGTGGCAAGAACACCTGCCGCACGACCTGCAAGCCCGAACGCTGCGGCTGCGCCGATTCAGCCTGTAAACCCCACGGCGAAGGGACCTACTGACGCGATCTACCCGTAGCCGAGACTCCGCGTGCGGAGTTCGGCCGCTCTGACGTGGGTCTGGGCGTGGAGTTCGGCCCGGCGTGGCGTACGGCTGTGCCGTGCAGCCTCACGGCTCTGGCGCGCGGTTTGGCCCCCCCAAGCGTCGTCGGCCCCACCAGCGCCCTACCAGCCCTTCCAGCTTCCGTCCGCGTTCCGGTATTGGCGGTACGTCATACTCTCGTCATAAGGCAAACTAGCGACGTAGTCTTCCTTGACCTCGATCCCCAGCCCTGGGCGATCATTCAACTCAATGAAACCATCCTTCAACTGGAAATCGTGATCCACGAACTCGTCGAAGCGCTGCAGCCAGTGCCCCGATACTTCCTGGATCAAAAAGTTGGGCACCACCGCATCGGCCTGCAGCATGGCCGCGAAGTGGATCGGCCCGCCCGCATTGTGGGGCGCCATCAGCATTTGCGCCTCCTGGGCCAAACGAGAAATGTGAATGAAATTCGTGAGGCCGAAGCTATGACTGACGTCGGGTTGCAAGAAGGCGCAGGCCCGCGCATCGATAATTTCCTTGAACTCGCCATAGGAGAACAGTTTTTCACCAGTCGCAATCGGCACGGGACTTCTCTCCGACACTTCCTTGAGCGCAGCAACCGAACCCACCTTAGTCGGCTCCTCCAAGAACAGAGGACGGTACGGTGCGACCATCTGCGCGAAGGCAATGCTCAGCGCCGGGCTCGGGCTGCCATGCGTATCGAGCATCAGCTCAACTTCGGGCCCCACTTCTTCCCGAACCGCCTGAACAATTTTCGTCGAGTGCTCCAGCGCGTGGTAGTCCATGGCCCAAGTGCGCGACTCAAGGGGATTGCCTTTCAGCCCGCGGGCCCCGGCTTCCAGTGCCGCGCGAGCTTCTCGCCGCGCCTGGTCAATGGACTCGAAATTGATGCCGCCGTTGTAGATCTTGACGCGGTCACGCTGCCTGCCTCCGAGAACCTGGTAGACCGGCACGTCCCAGGTCTTACCCGTGATGTCATAGAGAGCCATGTTCAGAGCGGCTATTGCGCTCCCGATAATCGGCCCGCCCTTCCAAGGAAGTCGATTGGTGATGTCGTCACAGATCGCCACGACATCGAGGGCGTTGCGGCCCCTCAGCAGGGGCGTCCACTCGTGCAGCAGCGATTCAATCACCGGAGAGAGCCACTCAATGCTCGCTTCGCCCCAGCCGTGGATCCCCTTGTCGGTTTCCACTTTCAGGAAAAGCCATGTCTTAAACGGACTCGACACAGCCTGGCCGGTGATCGGGTCCCGGACAGTCTGCCCGGTAGCGACATTGAACTTGTAAGTTTTGATCCCCGTGATCTTCGGGCCAGCTTTCTTGTCACCCTCCGGGCCGGGAGCGCCCTGCGCCGCAACGAGACTCCCGGAAGCCGCCGCGGCCAGTCCCGCCGCCGCCAATTGCAAGAACCGCCGCCGCTCAAAAGCCGTTTTGTGCTCGCTCATTCAACTTGTCCTCCCATGCGGTTGGACCGCGTCAATCTGCCCCAGGATAAGCCTGCAAGACCCCGATTGCAATTCACGCCGCCCGCCCGCTGCCGATGGGCCGCGCGCCGCTGGCGGGCAGCGTCGGCTTCCGGGCAGATATGTAGGGCGGGCATTCGTGCCTGCCAAGCCCGCACGGAAGTCACTGCTCATGCGTTCTTTCTCACGCCTTTGGGGGCCCAGCATGACGGACTCGTTGAAAACAGCACCAGCCGGCGGGCGGCAATGCGGCAAGCATAAAGAGCATCCGCCGTGGGTTGTGATAGCATCTTCCTTGCTCAGAAGAACAAATCACCAGCACGCGGTTTCACTTGTCTATCTGCCCCTGCTTTGGGCCCTTTCAGCGCTCCCACTAGCTTCAACTGAATTCCCCGATTCCGCCGCCGCCCATAGGCTGCTGCGGCAGATCGAAAGATCCCCGACCCTCGAAGAAAACCTCCGCGTTCTGTGCGATGAAGTAGGGAGCCGCATGGTCGGCACTCCCAACATGCGCCGTGCCGTGGAATGGGCGGTCGACGCGTTCCGTGCCGCCGGGGTGGACGAGGTCCACACCGAAACCTTCACGATGCCCAGCTCATGGCGCGAGGGTGCGACGGAAATCAAAGTGACGGCCCCGTTGTCGTTTTCAGTAAGAGGCGCGTCCTCCGCTTGGTCGCCCGCAACGGGTGCCGAAGGCATCGAGGCACAAGTCCTTGACGGGGGCAGCGGGTCGGAAGGCCGCATCCGCCGCATGGGAAAGAACGCTCGTGGCAAGATTCTACTGATCCGATCCGAAGAAGTGCAGACCTTCCAAGATCTCGCCAACGAGCAGCGGGACGCCACCGTAGCGACACGCGAGGCCGCTGAAGTCGGGGCCGCGGCGCTGTTGTTCACCTCCACTCGCTCGCATGGACTTCTTTATCGCCACATTAATGCCATTAACGGCAAGCTGGACCCGCTGCCGAGCGCACTGATTCGCCGTGAAGACGGCCTGCGGATCCTGCGCCTTCTCGAGGCCGGCAAAGAAGTTCGCATGCGCCTGTCGATGCCGAATGAGACTGGCGGACCCTTTCAAGCCGGCAACGTGGTTGCTGAGATTCGAGGTCGCGAAAAGCCCAACGAGTTCGTGATTCTCGGGGGACATCTGGACTCCTGGGATCTGGGGACGGGGTGTCTCGACAATGGCTGCAACATCGCCCTGGTGATCGAGGTAGCACGCGCCATCGCCGCAGCGGCACTGCGGCCGCGCCGCAGCATTCGATTTATTCTCTTTAATGGCGAAGAGCAAGGTCTTTTCGGATCGCGGAGCTACGTGCAGGCACACCGGGCAGAGCTCGACTCAATCGTCGCGGTCATGATTCACGACATGGGGGTAGGCAAGATTAGCGGCTATTCGCTCAGTGGCCGTCACGACCTCAAAGACGGGCTCGTGGAAGCCATGAAACCGATAGAGGACCGCGGCGCCACCGACCACAAGACAGACGCCTTTTTTGGGACGGACCACTTTGACTTTCTGCTCGAAGGCATCCCCGCAATGGTGGCCGTGCAGGACACGTCGCGCTACGTGTCGGTTTATCACTCCAGCGCTGACACGTTTGACAAAGTGAGCATCCGCGATCTTCACGACCTCACCAGCATCGCGGCCGTGACGGCATATAACATTGCTGACCGTCCCGAGCGGATAGGCAAACGTTTCTCGCGAAAAGAGGTAGAGCGGCTGCTCGAAGACACGCGCCTCGATGACCAGCTCAAGTTTCTTGACTTGTGGGACGAGTGGAAGGATGGACGAAGGGGACGTCAGGAACGAAAGTAGTCCGGGTATTTAGATGCAGAGATGAGGTGAGAATGAAAAGGACAAGTTGATGAGAAGGCTCTTGAGGGCCGAAAGCATTTCTCTTGACGGCGGCCTACCTTCTTTGTGAAACCCGCCGAAATCGAGGGCTTACGACAACCCACTCTTGGCGAGGTCTCACATCTACTGCAGACCATACTTCTCCTGAATCAGCCGCTGAAACCGCGGCCGGTAAATCAAATCGTACGCCAGATCTTTGCCCGGAAACATGTTCAAGGCTGCCTTGCGCGCCGAAGCGATCATCTGACTCGCCTCCTCTACCGGCATGGCGTCGTTCTGGCCGATGCAATTCATGACCATTGACATCATGAACTGCAGCCGCCGAACTTTCTTGCGTTCGGCCTCGATCTCGGCTGTTTTTGGCGCGGTCACGATTCCGCTTCGATTATACTGAGCCCCACGATTGAAATCGAAGTTTCATCCGCCGCCAGGGGTTGAAACTTCCCGGCAGTTCGCGGCAACTAGGAGGACCAATGAGTGATGAATTTTCCGACGAACAGTTCGTGACAATCTTCTCCTCGCAGGAGTATTCGGCGGAGATCGAAGCGGAGACCATCAACGGTCTATTGGAGTCCGCCGGGCTGCGCTCAATGATCGTAAGACATAACGTGCGCGAGCTTCCCGTGGGCGCGGTCTCTGTCCGAGTATTCGCTTCGGAAGAAGAAGAAGCCCGACAGATTATCGAGCAAGCACAAGTAGCCTCGGATCCCGAAGACGACGAGGACGACTCCGAATGAAGCAAGGGAAGGCGTTTCCAGTCGGTCTGGCGGCACTGTGCGGACTAGCACTGGCCCTCACTCTCGCCAACAGCCGTCCGGCCGGGCCTCCTCTGCTGACCGTCTTGATCGTCGTCGACCAACTGCGCTTCGACTACTTGACCCGCTTCGAAGATCTTTACAAGGGCGGCTTCCGGCGGCTGCTCGATCAGGGCGCCTTGTTTACCGAAGCACGCTATCGTCATGCCCTGACGCTGACCGGTCCAGGGCATGCCGCCATCGCCACCGGTCTTCACCCCTCACATACCGGCGTTGTCGGCAACGACTGGTATGACGGCGACCGTAAGCAGAAGGTCAACTGCATCGCTGACCCCGACTACCAGCCCGTCGGCGGATCAGGCCGCCAGGCCTCACCGCAGTCGCTGCTTGCGCCCACATTGGGTGACCGGCTGAAGAGCCGCAATTCCCAGTCCACCGTCATGGCACTCTCGACCAAAGACCGTGGGGCAATTCTCCTCGCGGGAAAGAAGGCCGACGCCGCTTACTGGTATTCCGATGACTGCGGCTGTTTCATCACCAGCAGCTACTAATGAAAGAAGCGCCCGCGTGGCTGACGTCCTTCAATGGACTGAAACCGGCTGACGCCTATTTCGGCAAACCCTGGGAGCGCTTGCGCACTGACTCCAGTCTCTACGAATCCCATTCCCGCTCTGATGCTTTCGAAGGCGAACTCGACACGACGGGCACCGCATTTCCGCACCCTGTGACAACCTACCGCGAGCTGCGGCGCAGCCCGTATTCCGACGAGCTGCTGATGCAGGCCGCCCTAGCGGCGATGAAATCGCACGGGATGGGCGAGGACGACTCCCCCGATCTTCTGGCTGTCAGCTTCTCATCGACCGACTACGTCGGGCATGACTACGGCCCCTTCAGCCAAGAATCGATGGACCAACATCTGCGTCTCGATGTCACGCTAGGTCGCTTCCTTACAGCTCTCGATGAAGAGGTGGGCCTGGAGCAGATCACTATCGCGCTAACCGCCGATCACGGTGTCGCCCCAACGGTCAACCACTCGAAGCTGCGAAGAGTAGCCGCTGAGTCGGTTCCCAATGAATTGCTTCCCAACGCAGTCAATTCTGCCGTTGCGAAGGAGTTCCCGGAGCTTGGCAATGTCGTCGCGTTGTTTGACCGGCCTCACATATTTCTAGACCTTGTTCTCCTGAAAGAGCGCGATGTCCCCCGCTCACGGATCGAGTCACTCGCGAAGGAGGCACTGCTGGCAACCGGCTTCGTTGAGAATGTCTACACCCACGATGACCTCCTCTCGGGGCGCGCCGCTGATACAGAGTACGGCCGACTCTATGCCAACGCTTTCTTCGAGCGCCGCAGCCCTCACCTTGTCGTGCGCTTCAAAAAGTTTTAGATGGGTATCCGGTTGACTCAGGTAGCCCCAAGATGTAGTATGCCGGCAAATGGAAGATTACCCTCAGAACCTGACAGAATTCGAGTCCCGTTTTAGCAGTGAGGAGGCCTGCCGGGAGTATCTGTTCCGGCTGCGCTGGCCGGACGGTTTCCGCTGTCCGGGTTGCGGTTGTGGAAAGTCGTGGCCTTTGCGAAAAGTGCTGCTGCAGTGCGCTGCGTGTGGGCGCCAAACCTCGGTGACCGCCGGGACCATCTTTCAGGACACGCGCAGCCCTTTGCCGTTGTGGTTTCGTGCGATGTGGTGGGTCACCACCCAAAAAACCGGAGCCAGCGCTTTGGGACTTCAAAGAGTGTTGGGGCTTCAACAGGTACGAAACGGCTTGGACCTGGCTGCACAAAATGCGGCGTGCGATGGTGCGGCCGGGACGGGATTTGCTGGCCGGGACAGTGGAAGTCGATGAAAGCTACTGGGGCGGGCTCGAAGAGGGCCTGCGGGGCCGAAACCTGAAAAACAAAGCATTGATCGCAGTGGCCGCTCAAGAGGATGGGCGGGGTATCGGCCGGATTCGCATGAAGAGAATCGAGGATGCCTCGGGTGAGAGCCTGTTGCCTTTCGTGGAGGAGTGCATCGAGCCGGGCAGCGTGGTGCATACCGACGGCTGGCCCGGTTACTCCGGGTTGAAAAAGGAAGGCTACGTCCATCAGGTCACAGTTGTCAGCAGGCAGGAGCAGTCCGCGTCGGAATTGATGCCCCGCGTCCACCGCGTGATGTCACTGCTCAAGCGCTGGCTGCTGGCCACCCATCAGGGCGCCGTGAGCCACAAACATCTGGACTACTACCTGGACGAGTTCACCTTCCGTTTCAACCGCCGCAAATCCAAAAGCCGCGGCAAACTCTTCTATCGGCTCGTCCAGCAGGCGGTAGCCGTGGATCCGGCGACTTACAAGATGATTGTTCACCCGGTTACAGAACCCAAGAAAATCCCCAAACCACAAGATATCGGGGCTACCTGAGTCAACCGGATACCCATCAAGTTTTATTTCATTGAGAGCGGTAGGGAGGCTGCTTGGCACGGCAGCCCCTACGACTATGACCGGCACATCCCGGTACTTTTCATGGGAGCGGGAATCCGGCCGGCCCGGTACGATCAACCAGCCGGCCCGGAAGACGTCGCTCCCACGCTCGCTAGCCTGCTCGGGCTAAGAATGCCCCATGAAAGCGATGGGAGGTTACTAAGCGAGGTTTTACCTTAGACGTGGCTCGGTTAGTAATGGCATATGGACAAATGGTACCGGTATGGAAGTCCTATTGATTCGTCCTGTAAATTGAACCCGGCGACCCATTGCGTACTGGGTCGCGTGAAGGGACAATGAGACGGATGGAAGAACTTCGAGCAGAGGTTCACCCGGTAGACGGAAAATTCGTCCACCTCGTGAGTGAGACAATGGATGGTTCGGATTCGTGCCTCGGCATGATTGAGGGGGCTGGCATCTGCTTGGCCAACTCACTGCCGACCATGCCCGAAGTCGACCATTGGCTCAAAGACATCTTCGGCGAACTATTCCCCGGCCATCGTTGCGACTTGGGATGCATCCGACTGCCCAACGCCGAGTTTATTGCTGACGCGGAAGTTCTTGAGCGGCTGGCCGGCCTGTCAGACGTAAGACCGGGGTAACCAACCCCGTGCCAAGCAACACGCTACGTTCCCTCTAGCCACGTCGACAGATAGTGCTCTTGTTCCGAGGTGAGCTTATCGATACGAAGCCCCATCAAATCGAGCTTGCGCTGAGCGACGAGCTTGTCGATTTCCTCGGGGACGGGGTGAACCCCGATGGATAGCTTTCCTTGGTTCTCAACCACGTGCTGAGCTGCCAGCGCCTGGTTAGCAAAACTCATATCCATCACAACCGCGGGATGACCTTCGGCGGCGCTGAGGTTGACCAGGCGTCCGTCGGCTAGAACGTAGATCTTGCGGCCGTCGGAAAGCGTGTATTCTTCTACGAAGTCGCGGACCGTCCGCTTACCCGATGAGATTTCGTTGAGCGACACCAGATCGAGCTCCACGTTGAAGTGACCCGAGTTGCATACGATGGCGCCACTCTTCATGGCCTCAAAGTGCTGGCGTGCGACGACGTGCTTGTCGCCGGTCACGGTGATGAAGATATCGCCGATCGGGGCGGCCTCATCCATGGGCATGACCCGGAAGCCGTCCATGACAGCCTCGAGCGCGCGGGTCGGGTCCACTTCGGTCACTGTGACGTTGGCGCCCATGCCGCGTGCGCGACTGGCAACTCCGCGTCCGCACCATCCGTATCCGGCCACGACGATGTTGAGTCCAGCCAGCAGAACGTTGGTTGCGCGGATAATGCCGTCGAGGGTTGACTGGCCCGTGCCGTAGCGATTATCGAAGAAATGCTTCGTCATCGCGTCGTTGACCGCCACGATGGGGAAAAGCAACACGCCCTCATTGGCCATGGCACGCAGACGAATGACACCGGTGGTAGTTTCCTCAGTTCCTCCGATGACGCCCGCGGCGACCTCTTTGCGGTCGGTATGAAGCGCGTGGACCAGGTCGGCTCCGTCGTCCATCGTCATTTGGGGCTTATGGTCGAGCGCGGCGGTGAGGTGAGAGTAGTAGCTATCGTTATCCTCTCCCTTGACCGCGTAAACGGAAATGCCGTAATCGCTGACCAGCGAGGCGGCAACATCGTCCTGGGTGGAAAGCGGATTCGACGCACAGAGTACGACGTCGGCGCCACCGTCTCTGAGAGCGATGGCCAGGTTGGCGGTCTCTGTCGTCACGTGCAGACAGGCGGAAACGCGGATGCCCTTCAGAGGCTGATTTTCAGCGAATTCCTTGCGGATTGACTTCACAACGGGCATCCACTCGGACGCCCATTCGATACGTTTCGTGCCGCCCGCGGCTAGATTCAAGTCTCTTACATCGCAGGCGGTCATGGTTTCAGTTGGCATAGTTCCTCGGAATTGAGTGTGGTTTGTGCAGACGACAGCACAGAAGCCTGGACAGCAGTCCACACTTCTCTAGTAAGGCGCGGCGTGGGAATCGTGACGCACGACGCGAATTAAGCTTTGGCTACCGAACCGCCGGCCTCAAATTTCAGGACCTCGGCTTTATCGGTTTTCTCCCAGGTGAAACCTTCTCCCTCGCGGCCGAAATGCCCGTAGGCAGAGGTGGCTGTGAAGATGGGACGCCTCAGGTCTAGATAGGCAATGATCCCCTTGGGCGTCAACGGGAAGGAATTTCTCACAATCTCGGCGAGCCGTTCTTCTCCGATCTGGCCGGTCCCTAATGTGTCGACCATGACGGAAACCGGATCCGCCACGCCGATCGCGTAAGCCAGCTGGACTTCGCAATGCGTTGCCAGCCCGGCCGCGACTATATTCTTGGCAATGTGGCGGGCCATGTAGCAGGCCGAGCGGTCAACTTTTGTCGGATCCTTGCCCGAGAAAGCGCCGCCACCGTGCCGGCCCATCCCGCCATAGGTATCGACGATAATCTTGCGGCCCGTTAGGCCAGTGTCGCCATGAGGCCCGCCAACCACGAAACGGCCGGTCGGGTTGATGTGGTATTTCGTGTTCGCGTCCACCATCGCGCCGGGAATGATAGGCCGCACGACATGCTCGATCACTTCTCGCTTGAGCTGCTCCTGCTCGACGCGGTCGCTATGTTGCGTCGAAATTACGACGGCGTCGATGCGCACCGGCTTGCCGCCGTCATACTCGATCGTCACCTGTGATTTGCCGTCCGGGCGGAGATAGTCCAGCTCGTCGGTTTTGCGAACGTCGGTCAGCTTGCGGCACAGCTTGTGCGCCAGACTGATCGGGAGCGGCATCAGCTCGTCCGTCTCGTTGCAGGCGTAGCCGAACATTAGGCCCTGGTCTCCCGCGCCTCCGGGGTCAACGCCCATCGCGATGTCAGCAGATTGTTCATCGATCGAGCTGATCACGGCGCAGGTATGACAATCGAAACCGAAATCAGCTTGTGTATAGCCGACATCGCGAATCGTCTCGCGAGCCACCTTCGGGAAGTCCGCGTAGCCCTTGGTCGTAATTTCGCCGGCGATCATACACAGGCCGGTCGTTACCAGCGTTTCGCAAGCCACTCGGCCGGTAGGATCCTGTTCAAGGACCGCATCCAAAACCGCGTCGGAAATCCGATCAGCCAGCTTGTCAGGATGTCCCTCAGTTACGGACTCCGAGGTAAACAGATGCTTATCAGTTCGTGCCAACCAGTGATCCTCCAGAGAAAATTCGATGCGGGCTGCAGGGCCTTAACTTGAGGCGCCCCTGCGAAGTCGCGGGAAGGAAGCGACCTTGGAAGTCGTTCTCTTGTCAAGTTAACAAAACTGATGTCAACCCGTCAATGAACCTTTCTAACCACAACGCTGCTCGGTTGTCTCGTGGAGGTTTGAAACTCCCGTAGCGCAGGACATCGGGCTACGCATTTCCGGCCGCTTCGGCCTGGTCCAGCGGAGTCACTGGGTCGATGAAGAGCCAGGACACCGCGCCGATAAAATAGATCGCGGCCGAGACATAGAAGGTAAAGATCCAGTTATCTCCGCTCCAGCGCAAAATGTAGGCGAACACCGCAGGGGAGACGAAGCCGGCGATATTACCGGCCATGTTCATCGATCCCGAAAGACTGCCGGCGTACTTGCCACCGACGTCCATGCAAGCCCCCCAGGCGGGCGGCATCGCGAGATCACCCGAAAATGAGGCAATCCCCATGGCGACCATGGCCCATATGGGCTCGCTCAAGTAAACCGACACGATCAGCAACGCGCCCGCCCCGGCGCATCCCAGCGCGCCCATGAAGCGGCGCGATCGGCGAGCATCAACCATCTTGCGGTCCATGTACGTCAGCAAATAGCCGCAAGCCAGGGACCCGAGTCCTCCGAAGAACAAGGGCGTACCGGCCAGAAACGCCGACTGCTCCATCGTCTGCCCGCGCGCTTCCTGAATGTAGGTCGGCAGCCAGGTGATGTAAAAATACCACCCGTAGGCCAGGCAATAGTACTGCAGCCACAGCAGCCATACCGTCCGCGAACGGAAGAAGCGTCCCCACGGAACATTGCCGTGCCCCGCAGCCGTTTCCGCCGCGCCTTCGAGCAGCGACAACTCGGCTTCGTTGGGCCCTTTGTGATCGCGAGGATTATCACGGTACCAGCGCCAGAAAAACGCCGCCCAAACGATGCCGATCAGGCCAAAGATTTCAAACGCTTGGCGCCAGGAAACCTATTGAAGAAGAGCAACCACCAGCAGCGGAGAAAAAGCGCCGCCCCAGCGAGCACTCATCCACATGATTCCTTGCGCCCTGATACGCTCGGGCTGGGGAAGCCAAGTGGTGAAGGTTTTCGTTAAGACCGGAAACCCTCCGCCCTGTCCCACGCCAAATAGTAGCCGCGCTCCAATCAGCGTGACGTGGCTAAAAGCCAAGCCAGTTGCCGCCGTGAACACCGACCACCAGACGACGATACTGGTGAGGACACGGCGGGAGCCGATCCAGTCGCTCATCCAGCCGCCCGGAACTTGAAGTAGGAAGTAGCCCAGCGAGAAAGCCGAGAATGCCCAGCCCATCTGAACCCGAGTCAACCCCAGTTCTTCAGTAATCAAGGGCGCTGCCTGGGAGATCGACACGCGATCGATATACGTGATGACCGACAGAGTAGCGGGTGTTGGTGGGTTGGGAGGGTCCTGCTTGTGGCGAGGAATTACTCATTGCGGTTGTATCTCCGGACTATGCTGTCGGCGTCCGATTATAGCCAAGTTCGTGACGGCCCTTTTGTCAAAGCTCACGACACAAGCTCACAACACAAGCTCGCCTATTCGGCCTCATCTATTTCGCCCCATCCATTTCGCCTAATCCATTCCGCCTAATGCAGGAGCGTCAACTTCACAAAGCGCACGTCCATGACCTGCTTGCCAGCAATGTCGCTCGCTCGCAGCGCCAGCTCGCTGCGGCCTAGCTTCATCTCAAAAACTCCCAGCAGCAGCGGCTTGAAGTCTTTCATGTAGGACTCGCCCTCGCGCGGCGTGCGGTCGTTCTCGGCGCCAAGCAGCGGTGGGTCGTGCGCCTCGGTCACCATGCCTTGCACCCGAGCACCGTTGAAGCTGAGCTCGATTGTCGAACCAACGTCGGCGGGGGCGCAAGTGTAGTAGACAACGGCTTCGTAGCGGCCGCTCTCGGCTACCTCGACGTCCCAGGTCATGCGGTCCTCGGCACGGGTCCAGTTGGTGAAGAAGGAACAGTTGGGCGCTCGGGCGCTATGCGTGACTCCGCCATGTGACACGCCGTCGCGTGCCGGCAACCAAGTCGTTGGAAACTCGCGATAACCCACCGGGAAAGCACGGTCGTCGTCAAGCAGCCCTAGGAGTAGCTCCTGGCTCCATTTGTCGCGGGCATCGGCTAAGCGTTTAGTGACCTCTGGATTCTCGCTCGCGACATCGTGAAGCTGGCCCGGATCTGCAGTCATATCGAAGAGTCCGCCCGCCGGGCCAAGCCGGTGGCGCTGCGTGCGCACGCTGACCTTGCCGCGCCAATGAGAGAAGATCATGCGGTCGGGCCAATCGCCAGCGTCCCCCAGCAGCAGCGGCTTGAGACTGACGCCGTCCAGCGGTTTGTCACCCACTACGGGTACTCCAGCTAAGTCGGCGAATGTCGGCAACAGATCGATTGCGGCGGCGATTTGTGTGATCTTGGTCCCCGGCTGAATGTGCCCCGGCCAGCGCATTAGCGCGGGCACTCGCGTGCCGCCTTCATCGGTCGACCCCTTGCGTCCTTTCATCCCTCCGTTCCAGCGCCAGCTATTGGGGCCGTTATCGCTGAAGTAGAGCACGATTGTATCCTCGGCCAGATTCAATTCGTCGAGCTTTTGCAGGATACGGCCCACGTTCCAGTCGATGTTCTCGACCATTGACAGCGCCGCGCGGGTCTTCGGGATGTCCTCTGATTCGGCGTCCCGGTTGCGCATTTCCAGTTCCAGATTCTCGAACTTCTTGTAGAAGCGATCCGGAACCTGCATCGGCGAGTGGGGCGTATTGTACGGCAGATAGCACAGGAAAGGCTGGTCTTTATTTTGCTCCACAAACTCCAGGGCACGATCCGTCAGGTCGTCGATGATGAATCCCTTGCCCCGGACAAGCTCGCCGTTGTGCTCGAGAATAGGGCTGAAGTAGTTGCCCCAATGGCCGGATGGAAATCCATAGTACTCGTCGAATCCGCGGGCGTTGGGATGATAGGGATACTGCGAGCCGTTGTGCCACTTGCCGAACGCGCCGGTCGCATATCCTGCTGCCTTGAAAGCATCGCCGAGCGTCTTTTCGTCGAGATCTAGACGCTCGCCGCCGGTCGACGTGCTGTAAACGCCCCCGCGGACGTGATAGCGCCCCGTAAGCAACTCGGCTCTCGTCGGCGAGCAGACGGCTGACGCGTAGAAGCGGTCGAACAGTGCTCCATCACGCGCCAGGGAGTCTATGTTGGGCGTCAAGAGGTTCGTGTTTCCGTGAACGCTCAGGTCGCCCCATCCCTGGTCGTCGCTCAGAATGATGACGATATTCGGCTTGCGCTCAGCGCCGGGGTTGTCGGCATAGGGTGCCGAGCAGGACAGCAGACCAACGAGTGTGGCCGCGAGCATAGCCGCGGCGTCAGTGACCCTATTCATTACGCTGCGATTCTAGCAGCCCCGTACAGAGCCCAGAGCGCAAGCGCAAGCGACGGGTCAGCGACCGACTAGCAAGGCAACGATCCGGCGAAAACGGACGCCCACGTTTCACCCCAGCTAAAATAGACACATGCCGTTCCCGATCCACCGCCCTAGGAGACTTCGCGCCAACGAGCTGCTTCGAAGCGCGGTGAGGGAGACCCAGCTAGCCCCGACTGATTTCGTCTACCCGCTGTTCGCCTGTCCCGGCGAAGGGGTCAAGCGCGAAATCGAAGCGATGCCCGGTAACTACCAAATGTCGGTCGACACGATAGTAGAAGAGTGCCGCGAAGTAGCCTCACTTGGCATTCCGGCGGTTATCTTGTTCGGCCTTCCGGAGTCGAAAGATCCCGAAGGATCTGGCGCCTATGCGGACGACGGCATTGTCCAGCGCGCCATTCGGGCCATCAAACGCGAGGTCAAGGACCTGCTGGTTATCGCGGATTGTTGTTTGTGCGAGTACACCAGTCACGGCCACTGCGGCCATATCGTCAATCAGGATGTCGACAACGATGCCACGCTCGAACTTCTTGGCAAGGCCGCTCTGGCACAGGCCACAGCCGGCGCCGACATCATCGCGCCGTCGGACATGATGGATGGACGCATCGGCGTAATCCGCGAAACGTTGGACGAGAACGGTCAAAAAGACATTCCGATCCTGGCCTACTCCGCCAAATATGCGTCGGCTTTTTACGGCCCGTTTCGGGAAGCCGCGGACTCCGCGCCGCAGTTTGGCGACCGTCGCAGCTACCAAATGGACCCTGCGAACCAGCGCGAGGCGATGCGCGAAATCGAGCTGGATATCGAGGAAGGCGCCGACATCATTATGGTCAAGCCGGCCATGCCCTATCTAGACGTGATCTATCGCGCCAAACAGGAGTTCGATCTGCCCGTCGCCGCTTATCAAGTCAGTGGCGAGTACTCAATGATCATGGCGGCGGGCCGCAACGGCTGGGTTGATCAGGAACGCGTGATGGTCGAGTCGCTTACGTCGATCAAGCGAGCCGGAGCGGACTTGATTCTGACCTACTTCGCAAAGACGATTGCCCGGATGCTCTGATCCCCGTGGATACCCAGAATCCCCAGTGCTAACCGCGAAACAAAGGCCCCGCTGGATCCGGTTTGGTCCAGCCATTTTCTGGCTGCTAGGGCTGAGCTACCTGCTGCCCTCGGCCGACGCGGCGAGCTTAGCGGACGACATTGCCGAGATCCTGACAGCCGAAGTAGCCCAACGCGCCTTCTGGGGTATCAAAGTCGTCGACCTAGCGACCGGGGAGGGAGTATACGAGCAGAACGCGGAAAAGCTTTTCCAGCCCGCGTCCAACACGAAGCTGTTTTCAACAGCCCTTGGTCTGTTTCGGCTGGGCCCAGAGTACTTTTATACGACGAATATAGTATCTGAAGGCTCTACACTCGACGGAGTTCTGAGAGGCGACCTGATAATCTTGGGAGGCGGGGACCCGAATCTCTCCGCGCGCATCATCCCATATGATCCGGAGGAGGAATTCAGCAAGGATCTGCTGCTCCCCATCAAGGGACTTGCTACACAGATAGTAGATAGTGGTATCAGCAAGATCGATGGGGACATTGTTGGCGACGACACCCGCTACGTTAAGCAAAAATACCCGCCCGGCTGGTCGATCGACGATGCCACGTGGGGCTATGGAGCCCCGGTTAGCGCTCTTTCGTTTAACGACAACCTGGTTAAGCTTCAGGTCCTTCCGGCGCTGACGTCTCGCTCACTGGCCCGGGTCAGCTTCAAGCCTGACATTCCTTACTTATCGCTGGAAAACCGACTCTGGACCGCTCCAACCCGCACGGTCGCCAAGGGCCTTAATCTCGGGCGCGATCCGGGGTCGCGAAAGCTCAACCTTTGGGGCGACATCTCGATTCGCTCCCGCGGCAGGACGCTTTCGATTGCCGTCGATGACCCGGCGCTGTTTACGGCGGTGGCGTTGCAGCACGAACTGGAGAGCAAAGGAGTTGAGGTCACTGGGACTCCCACGGCCAGGCACGCCCCGCCGCAAGAATTCGCCAGCCTGAAGCGAGTTTCAGAACCCAAGGTCAAGACCTATACCACAAAAGTAGCCGAGCGACAGTCCGCGACCTTGATCGAGAGCCTGCGCATCATCAACAAAGAGAGCCTGAACCTGCATGCCGAGATGCTTCTCCGTGAAGTCGGCTTGCGGCAGCGCGGCGTTGGCAGCATCGAAGCGGGGCTATTGGAGCTCCGGGACTTCTTGAAAGAAGCCGGCCTTAGCTCAGACGAGTTTCAGTTGAATGACGCGTCTGGGCTGTCGCGGAAGAACCTGGTCAGCCCGGAGGCGACCGCAAAACTTCTCAGCTACATTTGGGACTCCCCTCACCGCGACGACTTTGTCAGCACCTTGCCGCTGGCCGGCGAGGACGGCACGCTCGATTGGCGATTCTCCAAGACTTCGGCCCGGGGCTTGATTCGCGCAAAAACCGGCACGCTGGCTCACGTTACGGCAATCTCCGGCTACGTCACGACGCAAGACGGACGGCACCTCGCGTTCTCGGTGATGACGAACAATTACGGCGTGCAGGCATCGTACGTTCGGAGCCTGGTCGACAAGATCTGCGTTGCTTTGATTCGGCCGCTGCCCGAGCCGGTTGAGGGAAGTGCGATCGAGGGCAGCCCGCCGCCCGCCGCCGTGCAGCCAACAAGCCCGTAAGTCCGTGTCGCGCGGATGGTGTCAGGCAGGGATTTGCGGTTCGACCCAGCTCGGCAGCTTGCTACTCTTATTTGAATAATGACACGATCAGAATTCCTCTCCCTCGTAATTTCCGGCACCGCCTCGGCCGGCTGCGCTGCCCCTGCTCCCGAACCCGACCCGGAGCCCAAACCACGAAGGCTCGTCTTGATCGCCGGCAAGCCCAGCCACCCGCCAGGCATGCATGAGTTTCGCGCCGGGTCGTTGATTCTGGAGAAGCGCCTGCGGCAGGTCCCTGGCCTGACCGTCGAGCGCTACGACCAAGGCTGGGTCGACGACGACGCTACCCTTGAAGACGCTGACGCTCTCGTCATCTATGCGGACGGGGGCGCCAAGCACCCGGCGGTGGAAGACGGCCGCCTCGCTTTGATCGACCGCCTAATTCAACGCGGCATGGGGTTTGGATGCATGCACTACGGCGTCGAAGTTCTCGCTGATGACGCGGGCGAAGAATTCCAGCGCTGGCTCGGCGGCTACTACGAGCACGAGTTCTCGTGCAACCCGATCTGGACTCCCAGCTACGAAAGCTTCCCCGACCATCCCGTTAGCCGCGGTGTGAAACCCTTCGCCGTGGAGGATGAGTGGTATTTCAACATGCGGTTCCAAGCCGGGTTCAACGCCGACGGTCCGTCGGAATCCGGCGGCATGAAGTTCACTCCGGTCCTCGTCGCCACGCCAAGCGACGAGACGCGCGACAGTCCCTACGTCTACCCTCACGGCCCCTATGATCACGTCCAGGCTGCCAAGGGGCTCAAGGAGACGATGCTATGGGCCGTGGAGCGCGCCGACGGCGGCCGCGGCTTCGGCTTCACCGGCGGCCACTTTCACAAGAACTGGCAGAACGACGACTATCGCAAGGTGGTCCTCAACGCACTGTGCTGGACGGCGGGGCTGGACATCCCCCTAGACGGCGTCGCCTCGAGGAGGGTTGACGACAGGGAAATTGCCCAGAACATGGACCCGAAGGGCTAGCTCGGGTTAGGACGAACTCATCCGTGACGACTGAGCACAGCGCCTGAACAAGACGATCCTTTCCATCGCTTTCCGAACACGTCGTTCTCCGCTTCGGCGCTTTTACCGCACTGTACGCTGCCCAGGGTTTTCCCTTTGGCTTGCTTTCGGTCGCAATACCAGCCTACATGGCCAAGCAGGGCGTTAGCCCCGCGGTGATCGGCTCATTTATAGCGATCACGATCCTTCCGTGGAGCCTCAAACTCATCAACGGCCCCATCATGGACCGCTGGAGTTTTCTCCCGATGGGACGCCGCCGGCCCTGGGTCCTTGTCGCGCAAGCCGGCATGGTGACGAGTTCGGTGGCGATCGCAATGCTCCCGGACCGCCTAGGTCACATGGCTTGGCTTACGGCCCTCGGCTTTCTGCTCAATTTTTTCACCGCCTTCCAGGATGTCGCCGTTGACGGAATGGCAATCGAGATCGTACCCGTTGATCAGCAACCACGAGCGAATGGGTTCATGTGGGGTGGCAAGACGGTGGGAATCGCCGCGGCAACGGCGGGCGGTGCGTGGACGATAAACACTTACGGATTTGGAGCGGCTTGTTCGGCCACGCGCTTCTGATTGGAATCGTCATGCTGATCCCACTGCTGGCGCGGGAACGGCCGGGAGAGAGACTCTTGCCCTGGACGGCGGGACGGGCCGCCGAGGAAGCTCAACGCTTGCAGTTGGGAGGTTGGCGGGACATTGGCTCGAGTCTATTGCGAGTGTTCTTCCTGCCGACCAGCCTCGCCCTGGCGGTTGTTGGCTTCATCTATATGCTTGGGAGGGGCTTTTCTAGCGCTTTGTTGCCGGTCCTGACCGTGCAGGAACTCGGGTGGACCGATGTCGGATACTCCGAGCTTTCCGCGGCGGCAGGGCTTGTGTCCGGGCTCATCGGGATGGTGGCAGGCGGGCTGTTCGCGGAGCGCCTCGGGCCGCGGAAGGCCATCGCTTTCAGCTCGTTGTTGCGCGCCGCCGCCTCGGTAGCGATGGGCGTCTTGCCGATGTTCTGGCACCTTCGACTGTCAGTCCAGGCTTACGTGTTCGCTTCCCTTCTTCTGGACACGCTGATCTCGATTGCCTTCTTCGCTGTAGCGATGACGTTGTGCAGGAAGCGGGTGGCGGCCACTCAGTATTCTCTCTACATGGCGATCGCAAACGTGGGCCTTGCCGGCGGCTCGGCGCTATTTGGGCCGATGCAGCAATGGCTCGGATACTCCACGCTTTTCTTCGGCCTCGCCTGCAATGCCTTGGTGGTAGTCGTCCTGCTTCGGTTTGTGAACGTGGCCCGGTATCTGCAACGAGTGAGCGGTCTCGACAAGCTAGACGGTTTGCGAGGTACTGAACCTGACCTGACTCAAAGTGGCTAATTGCTCTTGGACGAACTAGGCGGGTTCTGGGAGAGAGCGCGCCGGCGATCGTTCAGTCCGTGTGACCCCCTGCTAAACCGAGAACGTCCGGCCGCGATGCTGACCAATCAGGATTTGGAAAAGCCGGTGGGCGATCAGCTCGTGAAGCGACAGCAGTTCTCGATTGGCTTCCACGATGTCGTCGACGTCGCCCGAGCCCCCGCCGCCCTCTTTCAGCGCGTCGGTCGCTTCGGCGATCACGGGGTCGGAAATCGCTTCTCCGGCCATCTCCCACAAGGTGATGAAGCGATCGACGGAGGTCGGGAAACTGATCTTGAAAACGCCGTGGTTGCTGGTGGTCCGGGGCGGCTTGAAGTCGAGATTGAAGGGACCTTCGTAACCGTGCGAGCGCAGCAGAACCAACACGTTCAGCCAGTCCAGCGGATTGACCAGGCCCACGCCCAGATCGACGTCATGTTTCTGCGGGTAGCCGTCGTTGATATCGAAATGCCATAGCTTGCCGCACAGCAATACCCGAGCCAAAACCGCACGGCAGGCCGCTCCCCACATCAGCTCATGGAGGTACTCGGGATTCAAGCCCACCATCTCGGGATGCTTCAACAAGCCGCTGCTGATGAACGCCAGCATCGCATCGCTTGACGGCAGGATGATCTGCGACACCGGCTCAAAAGGTTTCGCTTCCAGGCAATGCTTGAGCGTGGGGCGTCCCTTTGCTGCCGCGACTTCGATGTCTTTTTCGCAGGCGGCGTTGAGGCCGTCGGCGAACCAGCGCAGCGTCTGTGTTTCATCGATCGCACCCTGCAACATGTATCCAAGTGTGCCGGGCCAGTAGACGGCATGTTCCGCACCCAACTCGTGTCCGATTTCCACCGTGTTTTCCAGACGCCGTGCGGCGTACTGCCGGACTTCGGGCGCCTCGGCCGCCGCGCTAGCCGCGAATACCGGGTGAAAGAACGTCTCGCAAGTCACCATCGAGCAGCGAACACCGTTCTCGGTCAGGGCTTTGTTGATCCGCTCGACGATTTCCCACTGACCATCGGTGAGCAGCGTATCGGTCGGAATCACGTCGCTGTCGTGAGTCGCCCAGCAAGGGATGCCTATCTCGCCGAGGTTACGGATGACCTCTTCGAAGCTGACCGGAGTCCGGGTCGGAGCATGGAAGAGCGCCTGCCCCTCGTATGCACCGGCCCATTGCGGGCCGCTGATGTAATACTTGCGCCGCTGCTCCGGCGTATAGCTACCGCCGCAAGCGTCGGTGAGGCGGTTGATGAGGGATTTCTGTTCTTCGCGGGCGATAGGCATAAAAACAATTGTAGAACGAGCAGATAGCTCGGATGTCAATTGTCCGAAATCCGTCCGTAAGGATGCTGGTCGCACGCGAAAGCGTTTTGAAAACCTGTAGCGCAGGGCTCGTCAGAGACCTGCGGCTTTTCGAAGCGTTCACTCGCCGAGGGCGGCCCGACGACAGGCCGCAAGTCTCTGACGAGCCCTGCGCTGATATGGTGTGACCTGTCAAGTTTGCACGCACGACTGCTGTCGCGCGGACCCTCAACTCCGCGTTGGCCAACGAACGAGGACAAGAAGAACAGCCTGTGGAAGAGAGCGTTTACGACGATGGATCCATCTGATATTCGCGGGTTCTCGCCAGAGTAGTCTGCGTCGTGGAGCTGCCTCACTCTACGGACGAAGGTCGTTCAACCGAGCGCTTCCTTGACGAAGGTCGCTCCATCAAGCGCTTCTTAGCGCAGTCGAGGGTTCTCCTGGCAGGCTCAGTTTCCAGTCAGCCGTCCTCCTTGTCCTACCTTGTGTGGCTGCCGCCCGAAGCCGGCAACCAAAATCGTTATCGCTACCGCTTGCTGGCAGCTCATCGTCCTCGGCAGCTAGCCATCGTCCTCGGCAGCTAGCCATCGCCCTCGTATAAGGTGCCTCTTGGCGGCCGTCTCCCTGGCGGTCTCCTTGTCGGCCGTCTCCCTGTCGGCCGTCTCGAGCGTTCAGCAAGCATTCAATCCCTGTTTCTCCTGTTGTGTTCGGGTCTGTTCGATCACGATTGCCCAGATGAATCCCAGCAGTTCCCGCGCGATCGCGGTCACGACGACATTCGCGTGTTTGCCGTTGTTGCGCAGCTTGCGAAAGCGACCGCAAAGCCGCACCTGCGCCTTCCAGGCGATCGCTTGGACTGGGGGCGACGCCTTCTCGGCACGGCGTTGAATCAGCCGCGAGCGACGTGCCGGGAAGCGATACGCCCAGGAGCATTCGAGCAGCAGACGGCGAGCTTCCTCGTTGCCTGCTTTGGTGATCGCGCCTTGACGGCGTCGCGCTCCGCTCGTGTTCTCCGATGAAGTCACACCGACGAAACCCATCAGCTCGCGCGGGGAGTCGAAGCGTGTGAGATCGCCCAGCTCGGCCAGCAACGTCATCCCCGCCAGCCAGTCCACGCCCCGCAGCGCCGTCAACGCCTGCGCTGGCCCTCCCAGGCTCCAGCCTTCCAGCTGATCATGCAACTGCTGCTCGAGGCGAGCCGTTCGGCTTTGCGCCTGGCGTATCGCCTCGGCGTATTCTTCGTAGGCGATCTGCGAGGCCGGCTGCTCAAAGCGTTACGTCTCGAGCCAGCGAAAGTGCGCTTGCGTCCAATTCTTGCGCCCGGGGAAACGCTTGTCGTGGCGCAGCAGCATAGCTCCGAGGCATTGACGAAGTTGTTTGTCGATGAGTTTGCAGTCGCCGCGCGCGCGGCTCAGATCGCGGATCGCTTCGTGTTCCGGAGAGGGCGTCCAGACCGTGCTGAGCTCGCCGCCGCGATCGAGCCGAGCCAGGGTCAGCGCGTCGCGCCGATCGGTCTTGACGCGATCGCCGGATTTGCGCGGGGTCAGCGACGGCGCGACCAGGTCGCCATCGTGTTCGGTGTCACGAATCTGCCGGCAAATGCCGTAGCCACAGGGGCCGGCTTCGTAGCAGTAGTGCAGCCTCTGACCAGACGGGGCGAGTGCGGAAATCAAGCGACGAATGGCTTCAGGCCGGTTGTCGATCTTGCCGTAGAAATGCGCCTCGCCCCGCCCCGCCGCGGCGACAGCGACCGAGATACTGTTTTTGTGAACGTCCATCCCGACGTATTTGTCGTAATTGTTGCACTTGTTCATCTCTTTGTTGAACTCGCTAGACTCTTTCATGACCTGTCCTCCTCGATGCGGCTCTGCGCATCTGTTTGAAGCGTAACCCGCGACTCTCGCGGTTGGACAGGTCACTCCATCTTCTCTACGGTGTTCGCCAACAACTCAACCACGAAAAGGTCGCCTTACGGACGGATTGTGCAAGTCGCCGTGCTTTCCTGTAACATCCATATCATGAAAAGACGTACGCTCATCAGCACCGCCGCGCAAGGACTCGCGCTGGCCGGCGCGGTGCCCTTGACGGCGGCTTCCGGGAAATGGTCGAACTCCTTCGCCGAAAAACTTCGCGACGACTTTCTCGGCCATTGGCGCAGCACCAGCGAATACTCCCTCGAAATTCTCGAAGCCATGCCCGCCGAGCAATTCGGCTTCAAGCCGGACGAACAACAGCGCACCTTCGGCGAGCAACTAGAACATCTCGCTATCGCGAATGCGATGTATTTTGTGCGCTTCGACAAAGAAGCTGCCGGACCCGCACCCGAGCGCCCGAATACGCTAACGAAGGATACGCTTCGCGAGTTCCTCACCAAGAGCTTCGGCTACGTTGAAGCCGTCTTAGCCAGCCTTACCGAGGAAGACTTCCTGCGGCGCGATGTCCAAATGAAATTCCGCTCGGCGCCGCACACCGCACAGGACATCTTCTTGCGGGGCTACATGCACACAACTCACCACACCGGGCAGATTGTTACTTATCTGCGGCTAAAAGGAATCACTCCGCCGCCCTGGCGGTTTCCTCCCAACGGGGACGCCTAGCCCCTGCAAGCCGGTGTACGACTAGGTCCGAAGGGTGGGATTGCAAATCACGAAAGTCGAGGGCAACAACATGTGCAGGAACATCAAGAAATTGCGCCATCCGGATCGCGTCCCCAGCGATGAAGAGTTGAGGCTTGCCGCGCTGCAGTTCGTACGGAAAGTGAGCGGCTATCGGGTTCCCTCCGGCGTTAACGCGACCGCCTTCAATGCCGCCGTGGAGAACGTCGCCATCGCGACGCGGGGATTGTTTGACCATCTCGAGGCGAGAACCGCTGGGGCCGCCGCGGGCCACCTCGCGGGCACCGGTGTAGATTCCCCTGACAGGGCGATGGCATCGAATTCGTAGGCCATCCATGATCGTTCGCCGAAACAAGCTGGTTCTGTCCGCGGCCGTTCTGCTCGTCGCTCTGACACTCTCCTCTTTTCCCAGCACCCAGGCCGCCGGGCGGCCCCTGAACGTCATCGTCGTCCTCGTCGACGACCTGGGCTGGATGGACCTCTCCTGCCAAGGTTCAGACTTCTATCGCACTCCCAATATCGACAAGCTGGCTTCGACCGGAATGCGATTCACCGACGGCTATGCCGCTTGTGCCGTTTGCTCACCGACACGGGCGGCCCTGATGACCGGCCGCTACCCAGCGCGGCTAGGCATCACCGACTGGATTCGGGCCGAGTTTCAGCTTCAAGCCCGGCAGGGGCCTAACGTCGCAGACGCTCATGGATTCCACGATGGCGGCAAGGCCTTGATCACTCCCGTCAACGAGACGCTTCTGCCTCACGGTGAGATAACCCTGGCCGAACTCGCCAAACCGCTGGGCTATCGCAGCGCGTTCATTGGGAAATGGCACCTGGGCGGAAAAGGCCACCTCCCGACCGACCAGGGATTTGACCTGAACTTCGGCGGCTGGGACTACGGGCAGCCGCCATCCTACTTCGATCCCTACACGCTCGGTCAGCGGCTACCGCAAGGCATCCCGACCCTGACGCCCAGAAAACTGGGCGAATACTTGACTGACCGGGAAGCCGATGAAGCCGTCCGTTTCGTTCGCGCCAATGCCAACGCCGCCAAGCCGTTCTTGCTCTACCTGGCGCACTACGCGGTCCACACACCGATACAGGGCAAGAAAGACCTTGTAGACCACTACGAGGCGCTGCGAGACAAAAAGGGCCAGGATGACCCGGTCTACGCGGCCATGGTCCACAGCGTTGACGACGCGATGGGCCGCTTGCTCGAAACCCTCGACGAACTAAAGCTGGCCGAGCGCACCCTGATCATTTTCACGGGTGATAACGGCGGCCTAGACCGCCGGGGCCGGCCGACCGAGAATGCCCCGTTGCGGAGCGGCAAAGGGTACGCCTACGAAGGCGGCATTCGGGTGCCGTGGATCGTTCGCTGGCCGGGCGTGACGAGGCCGGGGTCCGTCTCCAATGAACCCATCGCAAGTATCGACCTGCTGCCGACCGTTGCGGCGGCTCTAGGTACTCGCGCGCCGGCCGATCGCCCCATCGACGGTATCGACCTGCGTCCTGCCTTCGACGGAGGCGTTCTGCCGGACCGCTCACTCTACTGGCACTTTCCGCACTATCGCCATGGCCCCGGACACGATCCCTATTCGATCATCCGCGACGGTGACTGGAAGCTGATCAAATTCTACGACCCACCGAACGTCGAGCTCTTCAATCTGGCCGAAGACCTGGGTGAGCGAAGCGACTTGGCGAAGAGCCATCCCGAGAAAGCCGCGGCCCTCGAGTCGAAACTGAACAATCACTTGCAGACCGTGGGTGCGCGTCTGCCGCGTGCTGCCCCCGCCGAATAGAGCGATTGAAGTTTCGGTTTCTCGGCACCAGAGCACGCTACGCTAAACTACTGCTGCGGCGGACAACTCCTACTGCGGGCGAGCCCTCAAGAAAAATCCATATGAGTCAAAGCTTTCTTTCCGACAAAAACATTCCCACCCGGGAGCGTCTGATTTTCGCGCTGGATGTGCCGACGACCGAAGATGCCAGGCGCTTCGTCGACCTGCTCGGCCCCAGCGTTGAGTTCTACAAGATCGGCCTGGAGCTGTTCATGGCCGGGGGGTACTTTGAATTGCTCGACTGGCTCACTGCAAGAGGCAAGCGTGTTTTCGTCGATCTGAAGTTTTACGACGTGCCCCAGACAGTCGGATCAGCGGTACGAAGGCTCAACGGGCGGGGAGCGTCGTTCTGCACTGTTCACGGAAATCAAAATATGTTCGAGGCGGCCTGCGAAGCCAAGGACGACGTGAAGGTCTTGGCGGTCACGGTGCTCACCAGTCTCGACGAAGCTGACCTCGCCGATCTGGGCTTTCAGTGCAATCCGGCGCAGCTGGTGCTTTCCCGGGCCCGCCGGGCGATCGAAGCCGGTTGTGACGGTGTGGTTTCCTCGGGTCTGGAAGCGCAAGAGCTGCGGGCCGAGCTAGGGGATCGGTTCCTGGTCGTTGCCCCTGGAATCCGGCCGGTAGCGAATGAAGACGACCAGAAACGGACGGTCAACGTGGAGCAGGCGTTCCAATACGGAGCCGACCACATCGTCGTCGGCCGTCCCATCAAGAACGCCCCGGATCCGCGAGAGGCGGCCGAAGCGATTCAGCAAACGATCGCTGGAGTCTTTAGCTAGTCGCCGGCGAGGCTGCCGCCCATCCCAGTAAATTTCCGCAAACCCGAGCGGCTTCAAAGCGGTCCAATCTATATCCCGCCGATTCTTGCTTGCGCGCCCTCCTCGTTAGCGACAATGGCTGCATGGTACACTCCCAACTGGAAACGCTGATCTCGGGCCAGCAACTGCACGCCCGAGTCCAAGAATTGGGAAGAAAAATCAGCGCTGACTACCCATCGGGGCCCGGCAAGGAAGATCTGCGCCTGATCGCGGTCTTGAACGGAGCCTTCGTTTTCCTGGCGGATCTGATTCGAGAGATCGACCGCGACGTGAGCGTTGATTTTCTCAAAGCAACCAGCTACGGCTCGTCGACGACAACATCAGGAGAGGTGAAGATCAGTAAAGATCTGGACTACGAGATTGCTGGCCTTGATGTCCTGTTAGTCGAGGATATCGTGGATACTGGACTCACGGTGAACTACCTTTGTCAATTGATTCAACAGCGCCGGCCGCATTCGCTGCGAGTCGTGACGCTGCTTGACAAACCAAGCCGCCGCATCAAGCCTGTTGAGCTTGCCTACGTGGGGTTCGAGATTCCTGACCGATTTGTCGTTGGCTACGGGCTCGACCACGCTCAGCGGTATCGCAATCTACCCGGCATTTGCGTGTTGCGTGAAGATCTGCGGGTGTGAAGAGGGGAGGGCTGGGGGCGGCTGAGCTCGCGGGCGTAGTAACCGCGCCGAACCTGCAGCGCTAGGTCGTCCCCTCATGGTCACGGCTCAGCCGCTCGGCTATCATGCTAGTTGGTACGGGCGGCACGCTGTCATCGGAACGTGGCATTGCTATCCGCGATCGCGGCGGTTCTCCTCTCTTGCGGCCGGCCTTTTCCTATGGTTGTTGAAAATGAACTTCACGGGGACTCACGCAACGATCTGCATTCCTACGCCAACCCCGGCGAGATTCGGGTCACGCACGTCGACCTCGACCTCGATGTGTCGTTCGGGGAGAAGACGCTCACAGGCTCCGCGCTGCTTTCTATCGATCGGCCAGGGACCGACGCCAATCGCTTAGTCGTCGATACTCGGGATTTGATAGTCCAACGCGTCGAGGTGCGGGCCGGCGGCGGCGACTTTTCGCAAACTACTTTTGAACTGGGTAGCAGCGATCCGATTCTGGGCGCACCACTTTCCATCTCGGTTCCCGTGGATGCCGTAGCCGTGCGTATTCACTACGCCACAAGTCCCGGCGCCTCTGGACTGCAATGGCTTGATCCGCCCCAAACCGCCGGGAACCTACATCCTTTCTTGTTCACGCAATCGCAAGCCATTCATGCCCGAAGCTGGATTCCGTTGCAGGACACCCCAGGCGTGCGTGTGACCTACGCGGCGACGATTCGGACGCCGCCGGAATTACGCGCGGTGATGAGCGCCGAACTGAAACCAGTTGATCACGCGCCAGCCGGTGAACATCGGTTTTTGATGGAGCAGGCGATCCCTGCCTATTTGATCGCCCTGGCCGTCGGTGATCTTGTTTTCGAACCGATGAGCGAGAGGACGGGCGTCTGGGCCGAGCCTTCGGTCGTCAAACGCGCCGCGGCGGAATTTGAAGACACCGAAAGCATGATGCAGGCCGTCGAGTCCCTCTACGGTTCCTATCGCTGGGGACGTTACGATCTGTTGGTTCTACCGCCAAGCTTCCCATTCGGGGGCATGGAGAATCCACGGCTCACGTTTGCGACACCGACAATCTTGGCGGGAGACAAAAGTCTCGTTTCGCTGGTGGCCCATGAGCTGGCCCACTCCTGGTCGGGGAATCTGGTGACGAATGCGACTTGGCGCGATTTCTGGTTGAACGAAGGCTTCACGGTGTACGTGGAGAACAGGATTCAAGAAGCTGTGTTCGGCCGCGAGCGGGCTCTGATGGAAGCCACGTTGGAAGTCCAAGAGCTAGAAGCGGAACTCGCGCGCGTCAAACCCGCCGACCAGATCTTGCACGTCGATCTGAGCGGGCGCGATCCGGATGAAGGCTTCACGTCCGTACCCTACATCAAGGGCATGCTTTTCTTGCTCAGCTTGGAAGCGGCCGTGGGCCGTCCGTCCTTCGATGCATTCTTGCGAAGCTACTTTGACCACTTCGCTTTTCAAAGCATCACAACCACGGACTTTCTGGAATACCTCCAAGAAACGCTGCTGAAAGATAACCCCGCGATCGCCCAGCGCGTGCCCATTGCTGAATGGATCAATGAGCCGGGGTTACCTGACGGGTTTCCGCGCCCAGCATCAGACGCTTTCTCGAGAGTGCGGGAAGCGGCGCGCCGCTGGTCCGCCGGCGAAGCGGGTGTAAGGGGGATCGCGACCAGCGATTGGGTGACGCAGGAATGGCTTCACTTCCTGCGGGCGTTGCCTGAGCGTCTCGACGACACCCGGCTGCGCGAACTAGACATCGCCTTCGGGTTCAGCAAGAGCGGAAATTCGGAGATCCTGCATCAATGGCTTTTGATCGGCGTTCGCAATGACTTCGCCGACGCCGACGCAGGGCTCGAGCATTTTCTGACGCACGTGGGGCGGAGGAAGTTTCTTAAGCCTCTTTACGAAGAGCTTGTCAGGACACCGGATGGACTCGCACGTGCACGGAAGATCTATGCCAAGGCCAAACCGGCGTACCATCCGATTGCCGCCGCGACCATCGACGATATCCTCGGCCGGGCCGACCAGTAACAGCAGGCTGTGAGCCAGCCCGGCGCGACGCTTCGGACTTTAGCTCGGCCCGTTCGGTTGTTTCAGTTCGGATTCGAGGGCGTCGATTCTTCGCTGCAGTGCGTCCAGCGCACGCTCGCTGAGCCGTTCAAAACCGGGGGCTTTCTCTTGCCGTTTCTTCCTGATGTTCCGAAACGTTGCAAGCGCCTGCTCTTTCTTTCCTGCGTCTAGGTATATCGAGCCCAGTTCGAGTTGGATGACGTAGTTGCGCGGGAAATCATCCATCAGACCACTCAGGATCGCGGCGGCCTCCAGCGGCTTCTTCTCTCTTCGGCGCAGCATGGCGAGCAATGTCCTTGCTTCGTTCCGTGCGACCTTTCCCTCTCGGGCGACCTTCTCTACCCAAGCTTCACCCTTCTTCTTGTCCCCTCTCATGCCGCCGAAAGCGATCAAAACCTTCACCGGGAACGGCAAACTTCCTACAACGTATTGATGCACTCCCGCGATCAGATAGGCATCAACGAAGTCGGGGTGTTTCTTGCGGAGTTCACTGCTGAAGCCGTTGGCGCGCCTGGCATGGCGCAAGGCGGCGAAGTATGCCCTGTCGATCATGAAATCGAAATTGCCTTCCAGTGCAAAGCTGTTGGAGAGAGCATAGAGCAAAGTCGCGTCATCCGGATTTGCCTTCATAGCCAACTCGGCGATCTCCCGGCCTCGCCATAGGACTTCCCGAAACTTTCGTTTCACCGCCGGGTCGGGCAGCGGCTTCTGTTGGTCGAGGAACTTGTTATCTCCTCGAAACACGCTGGACTCGAGCATGCCAAGACGATGGAGCTCCTTGTAGAGAATGGATGTCGCGATGTAGTTGTAAGTGGACGGATTGCTGGGATCCGATTTTGACAGGCGACGATAATCCTCTATCGCCTCGTCGTACTCGAGATTGAAGTAGTGGTCGTGGCCCTGGCTGCGATAGTCCGGTTCCGCTGCCGAAACCAAGCTCGCCAGAAGCAGGCCGGGCAGCAGATACCTGCCCCAAAAGGGGCGAATGAGGTTGGAGAGTTGCAAGAGCCTAAAACCTCTTCTCGCCGGCTAGAGCTTGCGGCAAAGCTCACCACGGACTCGCCCTTTGCTTGGCAAAAAAGAGGACTATACCGTAGGCTACCTGACGGCGATAACCTCGCGGAGGCTGTCACGTGTTAAGAAGAACTTTACGGAACGGAATGATCCGAACAGTCGCTCGAGGCTGCGGTTATTAAACGTCTGCTGGAGCGTTCTTTGTTGGCGAACTTGAAGCGTCAGGACATGGGAGTCTTCGATCTGATAACGGTAGACACGTACTGTCTCGCCGCGGCTTTGGGTGTGGAAAAAAGTGAGCAAGCCACCGTCCGGGCTCAATATCTCCCGCAGCCGCGGAACCACGAGATTCAGCAAGTCGGGATCGAGGTGTTCAAGTGTGTCCCACGCAAGAATCGCGTCGAATTGATCGACGCTGTAGTAGAGGTATTCGTCGATGAACTGCTGGGCTGTTTGTGGGGCGAACTGGCGGTCAGGGAGGTGCTCTTTACAGTAGTCAAAGTCAGCTAAAAGATCCAAGGCATGGATCTTGCAGCCGTGTTCACTGAGAAAGTTCACGTTGGACTGAGTCAACCCGCCCAGGTCGAGAACTTCCAGATCCGGACGGTCAGGGAAGGTCTCTAAAAAATGGCTGAGCCCGTTACTCTTTCGCCGGTAGCTGTCGGGCGTGCCGGGAGTCGGGGATGACAGCATCTTTGAGTTGGGACTTCGCGTTGTGAAGCCGTGTTGTGAGGCAATGACGTGCTACCCACTGTGAATCTTCATTGCCGACTCTGCTAGCCGTCGGGCCGTCCCGCGCCACGTTTCAACAGTTACGACTTGGGGGCGATTGGCGCGCGCGGGTTCTGCCCGGTTGGCACAATCCGCGGGGCGGTCGGGCTCGCTTGCATTTGTGGCGCGCTGACTGGGCGTACCGAGGCGGGCGCGCTCGCGGCCGGTCCGTTCGCCGCGTTCTGTCCTGGCTTGACGATGTCGATGCTGCCGCGAAAAACAGCACCGTCTTCGATCACGATCCGGGCAGTGGATAAATCTCCCTCCAGTGAACCCGTCTTGCGGATCTCGATCCTCTCGCCCGCTTTGACATTCCCCTGTAGACGTCCCAAGATCGTAATCGAACGAGCCGACACATCGGCGTGAACCTTGCCGTTGGGGCCCACGGTCAGACTGTTTTCCTTCAGTTCGACGGTGCCTTCCACCTCGCCGTCGATATAGAGATCCTCGCTACCCGTGATCTCGCCCTTCAACTTAAGTGACTTTCCGATCTGAGCCAAGTTGCGTCCCCGTTCTGGTCCGCTCGTCGCGTTCGATGCACCAGTGCTGGCCGCCGCAGGACGATCCGTCGTTACGGCGGCTGGTAAATCGGACGTTGATCCCGGTGTCGATGCAAGTGGCAAGGCCGGGTCCTCTTTTCTTCCCCACATGGTATTCCTCTAGGAGTAAAGTGAAAATCCTATAGTACAACTGTTGACTTCACTTTTGGGGAACCATACGATGCGCGACGTACCTGAACACCCTTTTCGAACCATCAGCTCTCGTGTGGCTTACAAAAATCCGTGGATTCAACTGCACGAGCATGAGGTCGAGGTTGTTGCCAGCGGCCACAGGTTTCCCTACTCATTCCTAGCGTCGGGGGCCTCCGTGATGGTAGTTGCGGTTACTCAGCAGGGCCAGATCGTCTTGGTGAGGCAGTACCGCTATCCGAGCAAGGAATACGCCTATGAGCTGCCTGGCGGTGGGTCGAAGGGGCTGAGCATGCGGCAGGCTGCCCGCAACGAACTCCGCGAAGAGACCGGCTTTACGGCAAGACACTTGCGGAAGCTCGGCGACTACGTAGTCTATTGTGGCCTATCGAATGAAGTCTGCCACGTTTTTCTCGCTCACGGACTTCGCTCCGGTGACCCCAAGCCGGAACAGACCGAACACTTGACGGCTGAATTGGTGGAGTACGAGCAACTGAAGAAAATGATTCACAGCGGCCAATTCCGGGACGGTATGGGACTGGCAGCACTCCGGCTGGCTGAGCCGCATCTTGAGAGGCTGATCAAGGCGTAAACTCGCCGAAAGCTTTAGCGCAAATAGTCTAACCCGCTGATGTCCAGACTTGGAATCGGCGCGCACCGACGGATAAGATAGACGCCGCCGAGGAGGTTGCTTTAAGGAGCGGGTGCCGCCGCCGGACTAGCAGCGGCTGCTGCCGAACTGGCGGGATGTTCTTTGTCGTATCGTTCGATGACGTTGTTAGTGATTAGGATCTCGTTGACCGCATAAAGGACCGGGCTTTGCGGCGAGGAAACGTCCAAGACGATCGCAAAGCTATTTTCTTTTGCGTACTGGTCGATGACCGTCATCAGCTTGCCGCTGATGTCGCTAATCGCCGCCTGCTGCGCCTGGTTGAATTCCGCTTGGGCGTCTTCTGAATCCCGCTTCAGATCGCGCTCTTTGGTCTGCACCTCTCGCGCCAGCTGACGGCGTGCTTCTTCACTCATCGTGTTGGCGCCCCGCGAGAGCTGATCGCGCAGGCTTTGAATCTCGCCTTGCAGACGTTCGAGTTTGTCCCGAGTCGGTCCGTACTTTCCCTGCAAGTCTTTCGCCAGCCTCTGCCCCTCAAGGGTGCGCGTGATCGCGTCCTGTATGTTGATGATGGCGATCTTGGTGCCCGCCGCTGTTTGAGCGAAGGTTGCGGGCGAGCTAAAGGCCAAACACAGCACTGCAGCAGTTGAAAAAAGAACTTTGCGGTTCATGAGAAACCTCTCTTGAAAAGTTGCGGAAAAATCTTTTGTTCAGTCTAGCATAAGGCCTGAAGCCCGCCGGACGGTTTGGTGCAAAGGGAGCAATTTCTTCGCGAGCTAAAACGTGCGGCTGATCGTAAACCGGAAGGTCTTGGCTTTTTCAAAGAACGGAAGAGGTCGCCCAAAGGGCGCAACCGCACCAATGAATGAAGTCTGATTGGGGAACTGGGAGCGGTTTGCCACGATCGGCGGCTGCAGAAACGTCCCCACTCGCGATGGGTTGTAAGCCCAGTAAAACCGGAAGGGTGCGTTCACCACGGGCATCATGACCTGAAGCTCGATTCCAGTCGACATCCGCAACTTTTCGGTCTCCGGTATGACGTTGATGTTCGGATCAAAACCGGCCTGCGGAAATTGAGCGTTCAGCTCATCCACGCGGCTTGGGTTCAGTTGCACCTGGTCTTTAAACAAGATCCTGTTGAACCCGAAATCGAAGAACGGAGCCACCGTCACAGGCCCGAAAATCGGGATGCGGTATTCCAGGTTGTAGACCATCCGCGTATCCCCGCCCGGGAATACGAGCCGGTAGATCGGAATCGTGGCGGTGATCGGCACATTCTCCTCAACGCCGTCGACGATCGCCACTTGTTGCCTCTGGGTCCCGTCGCCGTTTAGAACCGGGACGTTGGCCGTGTCGGGTATCCATGCCATGGGGCTGATGGAGAAGATCTCGAACCCCCGAATGTCATTCTCCCCCCCCATGAAAGAGCGCTGGAACGGTGGAGGCACTTTGCCGCCGTAGCCGGTCAACACCGAGAACAGCCCGCGCATGGCAATGACGTTGCCCCTCCGGCCCATTCTCTTGAAATACTTGGCTTCGACCACCGGCTGAACAAAGCGGGTGTTTCCGCCGATGCCGGCGATGCCGATATTGGCGAATAAACTTTTGCCGCCCGTGGGAGTGATCGGGTGATTTACGGTGTTGTGGAAATAGCCGGGCGTAATCTCGCTTGTCGTGATACCTTCCAACGAATTCGGCCCCGCTACTCCCTTGAAGTTCAAGAACGAGAACAGATTCTGTGCGGAACTACTGAACGTGGTCAAATCACTTCGCGAGTAGCTGTAGGTGAGACTGAGGCGCGAGAGGCTCCGCTTCATCGGGTAGCTGGCGAAGGTGGTGAACCCCGTGGTGTTCTGCCGGTAGTCAAGGAGATTGTCTCGGCCCAGGCTGTTAAATAACGGAATGAGGTTCTGTCCGCTGAAGATCGACGCCTCACGGGCCTGGTTGAAGTTGAAGCGGCGCGTATAGACGGTGAATCCCGCTTGGATGGGCCGGCCAAATAGGTAGGGCTCGGTGAAGCCGAAACTGATGACTCGTTCGCGACTGCCCAGCTGAGTTTCAAAACTGAGCGTTTCACCCAGGCCGAGAAAGTTATTTGTTGAATAGCCGAAGCCGATAAAGCTCCCCGCGAATCCAGAGACGCCACCATTGAGGCTGACGGTGTTTCTCCCCCGCTCTTTCACATTCAGGGTCAAGTCCACCAGACCCTGGCGCGTGTCTCGTCTGATGTCGGTGGATTCCTCACCGGGGGGGCCGTCCTCCCCTGACGTCAGCGGATCGAAATAGCCTAACTGGTTGAGCCTGAGGACGCTGAGATCCCACATGCGAGTGTTAAACATGTCGCCTTCGTCGAGCACCAGCTCGCGGCGAATCACTTTGTCTCGAGTGGTCGTGTTACCGGCGAAATCAATGCGCCGGACGAAGAACTGCTTGCCCTCGTCGACCGTGATGTTCATATCGATCTTGGGCGGGTCGTCATCATCCCGGAACTCGAAATTGGGCTCGCCGACGAAATCGATGTAGCCGAATTCGCCGTACAGCTTCTTCATGTTCTCCAGGCCCTTTCGCAGGCTCTCGACGTTGAAAATGGCGTTATCGGGCATCTGAAAAACAGGTCCGAGTACAGCCTCGGGAGTGCGGAAAAGCTTGACGTCCGTAAAGCTCAGCCGGCCGCGGCGGTACTGCGGGCCCTCTTCGAGGAAGACCTTGATGTCGGCCACCTTTCCCTTCTTCTTCTTGAGCAGGGGCAGAGGGAACAGGGCACGGCCCGTGGCATCTCGGATGTTCAACTCGTGGTTCACAACCGCGGCCGTGAAGTAGCCTTTCTGCTGGTGCGCGTTTCGCAGCCTCTCTTTGTCTTCCTCAAGCTTGCGGATATCGAACGTCTTGGCGAACAGGTTCTCCAAGATGATGCTTTTCGGAATCCCCATCGGCCGCAAGTTCTTCATCGAATTGCGCGCCGCCCGGTCCGACAGTACGGTATTTCCCTCGATGTCAATTTTGCCGACTTTGACCTTGGGCCCCTCCTCGATGTTGAAAACGATCTCTATGGATGAGGGCGGTATTTGCCGAACTTCCGGTTGGACTTGGGCGTATTGGCGCCCTCGTTCACCCAGCAATTCGCGCAGCACGACTACGGCCCGCTGCACTTTGGTGGGGTCATAGCGGTCTTCGACGGATAGCCCGACTCGCCGCTCCTTGAATCGCTCCAGGATGTCTGAAATTGTCGCTGACTTGTTGCCTTCGTAACGGATGGTGCGCACGACTCGGCGCTCGACGACAACAAAACGAACGATCTTGCCGCGTTCGCCTTGCTCGACCTCCAGGCGTAAATCGTCGAACAATCCGGTGTTCCACAACACCATGAAATCGCGGCGGAGACTGGAATCGTCAAAAGTGTCGCCGGGCTTGCTAAAGATTCTGGCCAGCAACCCGTCCCGCGAAATGCGGCGAGCGCCCCGGAACTCCACGTTCTCAATAACGTCCTCACGCGGACCTTGTCGCGGGGCCGTCTCGCCTTCCTGGACGTCCTGAAAGGGGGAAGCAGGCTCTTGCCCTGGAGCCTCGTCAGGAACGTCCTCGAACGGAGAGGCGGGCTTTTTCTCCTCAGTCTGCTGTGCGAGCAAGAAGGGCGAAGCTTGGCCGGCCAGGGACGCTGCGGCCGCCTGCTGCATTTCCGAAGGCGCTGCACCGCCGGCGACGGGCTGACGATCCTGTGCGTGCGCGACATATACACAAAGGAGCACCACCCCGAGCGAGTGCAAAATCGCCACGGAGAAACGCTTTACTCGGCGACTTCCAGTGACGGCCAAATTCGCTTTCCTCACAACTGATTGACTTGGCAAAAGGGCTAAATGGGTAACAGCGCTGTCCTGAACGAACAAGTTAGTGGGTTATGGACCTAATCCGATATCGGGGCCAGAGCTGACAAGCTTCTTCGCTAGGCAAATACGACTCAGCCGAGCGCCGAAGCTAGTTGGGCAACGAAGCCAGGCGACGAAGATTGATACGCGCGTTATAAGCCGACGGTTTCAACCCCACCCTCGCCCCGACGCGAGCAGTTCACTTATTCTAGCGGAAACTGACCCAAAGTGACCTTGCTGCTGTCGTAAAATTACATTCGCCCCACGGCCCTTGCGCTCAGGTAACGTTGACTGTGAGTGGAGACGCCAAATTGGAGGCGGCGCCTCAGTCCTGTTTAAACTTCAACTGGAATTCGCCAACGTTGCCGTCGTAGGTCAGCTCGTAGGTTTTCAGCTTGCGTTTGGCGTTGACCTGGAAATAGAGATAACCGGTCACAGTCTCGCGCGTTTCACCGATTGGCAGCTCCAGCTGCTGCAGCCGTCCTAGCAACGAGGTTGCCTCTCGTTCCTCGGCAGTGATCTTGCCTTCCCGTGATGTCCCCCCTCCCTGGCCAAAGGAGCGCCCCTGGCCACCAAGAGTCTGGGGGCGAGTTCCGGTCCCCGGGGCTCCCCCGATAATGACCGGGTCGGTGTCTTGTGAAAATATCTCCCCCCCCTTGCTGGTCCGCCCTTCACCCATCACCAGCACCGCCATTCCGGCGATTTCTTCGGGGGACATTGCGGTCGAGCGCTCGTTGTTGCGCCTGGATCGCACCCTGAAATCGTCTCGCGAGAGAACTACTTTTGCGTTGTAGAGCGGCCGCACCCGCATCTCCAAAAGCAAATAATCCCCGTCGAAGTCCGTACCCAACAAGGATGTGATTTCGTTGGGGTCCAAGATAAGCCGCGTTGAGAATTCAGCGTCGTCTAGACGTGACGACAGCCACTCCGCGCTCGCCGGCCAGCAGCAAAGACCAGCTACCAAAAGCCCCAAGATCGATCTCGTTTTTCCCATGACGCCTCGCTACTGTTCGACTCCTGCCCGTGATTATGGCATACGGCGGCAGGTTCGCCCGGTGATGCGGCGGACACGATCAGAGGACAATGGAAACTTGTTTCCGGCAAGCGCTGGACCACTCACTAGCGCTCTGGCTCTGAATAGTTGCTTGCGGTACCATCGGTGCTGGGGGTTTCCTTGACTAGCCAAGCACGCCTTTTGCTCATTGCCGGTGCAGTCTTTGACACGCTTGGCGTCGCGCTCATTGCTCTGTCGTTTGTGCAAGAGACCGACACCCTTTACATCGGCCTCTTCTTGATCGCGATAGGATCGGCATGCGTTCTCCTTTGGGCAAGACAAAACTCAAATGTCCGCCCGGACGACGAAGCCCCGCCGTCAATGGTTTCCATCAAGGCCTGGACCCCCGAACGGGAGCTTGCTCGCCCTCTACCTCGACAGGTCGTGCTGACGCCAGTGGGCCGCTGGAGAACGATCCTGTGGATCCTGGCGATGGCCGCAGCCGTCATTTACAGCAACGTCATTCCAGGGCGAGCAACCCCTAAGCAGGAAACGCTTCGGCGTTTCGGAGTTGAGACGATGGGCGAGATCCATCGCAGAGAGGTGCGAACGCACAACGGCGGGCCAGTCTACTACCTTTACTACAACTTCCAAGATGGAGACGGCAAGGGTGTGCGGGCCTCGCTTGCAGTCGATGAACCGGTCTATTCATCTTTCAAAGAAGGCGACTCGATTGAGATGGTCTATTTGCCCCAGGACCCTTTCGTTCATGCCGTGAAGGGGTTCGGAGACGCCTGCGGTGCTCGCCCTCTCGGATACCTGTGGGTGGGGCTGCTCGCTGTTGCGATCGTTGGGCTCGAGATACACCGAATCAGGCATAAACGTTTGGTGATGCACGGACACCCGATCCCAGCAATCGTCAGGAAGGTCACTCGTTTCGGCGCTGCAACTGCCTATACGGTCGAATGCACCGCTGGGGGCCATCGGCGGACCTTACGAGGTTCCGAGCGCAGACCGGGCCTGAAGGTTGGCGACTCGGTTACCGTGCTCTACAGGCCCGACAAACCGCAACGAATTGTGCTGTATAGGCTGTGTCTTTACCGGGCGACTGATTGAGCCCGCTTTTCTCACCGCGTGGCGCGGCAATCCCCCGAACGCGATTGAGGCGCCAGATTCGCGTCGATTGCAGCGCTTGCTGGGCGCTTAATGCCATCCCTCGTTTGGGCCCTTCCGTACGCGCTAGAATGTGAGAGATCATGGCTGCGAATGATGGCGAGTTTGAAGTGGTTGTCGGCTACAAACTTCTGCTCAGCATCTTTTTCTTGATGGTCTTCTTGTTCGGCCTGTTCTTCACCTTTGGGTATTCGGTTGGATACGACCGGGGGCAGACGGACCAAGACGGAGCCTTGGCGACCGTCCAGCCGATGGAGCAGCCCAGCGGCAGCGTGCGTATGCCCGACGCGTTGTTGAAGGACGTCCCGGAAGTGCCTGCCCGGCCCGGGATTCTTCCCGCCACCGAGGCCACCGAGTCGGTCCAGCAGCCGCAAGGGGCGACGGTCCCCAAGTCGGATCGTGTCTCGGCCGGCGGCCCCGCTACAACGCCGAAACCGAGCGCCGCGGGGTCGGATAAACCGCGCCCGTTTCGAGATTCGAAGCCGCCCGCATCCGTACCTAAACCGAAGCCCGCACCAAGCGCTCCCGCTTCGACCACTGTCAGCGGAGCCGCGGTTGCCCGCTCGATCCACCTTCAGGTTGCCGCCATTCGAGTGCGATCGGACGCCCAAATGCTCGTGAGACAGTTGAAAGCGAAGGGCTACCCAACAACTTTGTTCGAGAGGCCCGGAGACGAATGGCACCGGGTGCTTGTGGGGCCGTTCAACTCGGAGAGCGCGGCGAAAGAATCTCAAAAGAAGCTCACAGCGGACGGCCTCGACTCCATTCTGCGAAAACCGTGAGCTAGCCCGCATTTCTCATCGGGTGGCGAGGCAAAGTGCATGAGAGGCCCGTCAATACGAGGCGCGCGCCGCTTGACGAGCGGAGGCGTACTCGGACAGTACGTTGAGCACGGCGAGCAAGCGCAACGAAGTAATGGCGGGCCTGTCATGTGCTTGGCCCGTCAGCCGGTGAGAAATGCGGGCTAGGAGTCTGTCCCACAGAAAAAGCCAGCAAGGAGTGGAATGTTTTGCATGGAAGGGCGAAACTAGAGGCATGGGGACCAACTACCGGCCTTATGAGCCTGATCAGCCGTTTTTATTTCCGCCGTCGCCGCGGGACTGGCTGCCGCAGGACCACCTGGCCTATTTCATCTCCGATACACTCGATCAACTCGATCTGAGCGCCTTGCACCAGCCCTACGAGGGCGACGGCCGGCGCAATCAGCCCTATCACCCGACGATGCTCGTCAAGGTGCTCGTCTACGCCTACGCGACGGGCGTGTTTTCGTCGCGCAGAATCGCCAGCAAGCTGATCGACGACGTTGCACTACGCCTGCTTGCGGCGGGCAATCAGCCCGACTTTCGCACCATCAATCGCTTCCGTCAGCAACACTTGGAAACGTTTGGCAAGCTGTTCGTCGAGCTCGTGCAGCTGGCCCAAAAGATGGGTTTGGTGAAACTGGGGACGGTGGCGCTGGACGGCACGAAAATCAAAGCCAACGCCTCCAAACACAAGGCGATGAGCTACCAGCGCATGAAGGAAGAAGAGCAACAGCTCGAAAAAGAAATTCAACAGTTGCTCGAGAAAGCGCACCAAACCGACGCCGCCGAAGACGAACTCTACGGCCCCGGCAAAAGCGGCGACGAGCTGCCGCCCGAGCTGCACAAACGCGAGCAGCGGCTCGAAAAGATCAGGGAAGCCAAGCAGGCGCTGGAAGACGAACAGGCCGAAAAAGACAAGCAGCAAGGGCGCCATCCCGGCGACGGCAAAGTGGCTTCGGAGACGAGACCGCAAGGCGGCTGTTCGAAATTCAAGTGGGAGTTCGGTGAGCCAAAGCCGCAAGCGCAACGCAATTTCAGCGATCCCGAGAGCCGCATCATGAAGTCGAAGCAGAGTTTCCAACAGTGCTACAACGCGCAGGCGGTGGTGGAAGAAGGCCGTCAGTTGATCGTGGCGCGGCAGGTGGGACAGAACGCGGCCGACAACGGGTCGCTCATCGAAATGGTGGATCAAGTGGAGCAAAACACGGGGAGCAAACCGGAGTGTTTGCTGGCGGACGCGGGGTATCGGAGCGAGAAGAACTTTCTGGCAATGGAGGAACGCGAGATCGAGGGCATCGTGGCGCTGCGGCGGGAAAGCAAGGCGGCCCAGGAAGAAAAGAAGCAAAACAACAAGGCCACCGAAGCGGCGAGCGAGCGCATGGCGAAGCGCCTCGAGCAGCAGCGCGGCAAGCAACAATACGCGCGCCGCAAAGGGATGGTGGAGCCAGCGTTCGGATGGGTGAAAGAGGTGTTAGGATTCCGGCGATTTTCGCTGCGGGGTCTCAAGAAAGTACAAGGAGAATGGAGCTTGGTAACGATGGCGTTGAACCTGCGGCGGATGGCGAGGATGGAGGCGCTCCCGACGGCGGCCTAAGCGGAGCGAAGCGTGAAAAAAGCCGCCCACGGAAGCCGCTATCGAGTCACAGAGGCGATGCTGTTGCCGCAACGAAGGATCGCATCCGGATCGCAGCCGGACACTCGCGTTGCCGACCTCAAAAATCCAATCTCGCCCCCGTATTACCTTCGTGCCGGATTTCTGTGGGACAGACTCCTAGGGGTATCGTTATTCCGCCACTGAGCCTGGTCCAATTGGGTCCGCCCGGTTCCCCATCGCCCCAAGCGCGTCTTCCGGAGTGGCTACGCAAAGGGAGAACGGACTTCCGGGCCCTTCACGACCTGAAGGTTGAGCTTCGCTCGCGCAAGCTGCACACGGTCTGCGAGTCGGCGCGCTGCCCAAACATTCACGAATGCTTCAGCCGCAAGGCCGCGACGTTCATGATCCTGGGGAACATCTGCACGCGCACCTGCGGCTTTTGTGCGGTACCCCAGGGAGCGCCGGGGCTTTTGGATCCGGATGAACCGTTTCAGGTTGCCGAAATGGCGGCCGCCATGGAACTGCGGTACGTCGTGATCACGAGCGTCAATCGGGACGATCTACCGGACGGCGGCTCGGCGCATTTCGCCGAAACCATTCGGCAGGTAAAGAGGGCCCTTCCCAACGCAAAGGTGGAGGTGCTGACACCGGATTTTTGTGGAGATTTCGAAGCCGTCGCACGGGTGCTCAAGGCCGGGCCTGACGTCTTCAACCACAACATGGAAACGGTTCGGCGGTTGTATCGCCGCGTACGGCCTCAGGCCGACTACACCCAGTCGCTCAAGGTGCTGGCGTGTGCTCGCAAGCTGGCCCCCGAGGTCATGACCAAGTCCGGGCTGATGGCCGGTTTAGGGGAACGCCCGGAAGAAGTCCGGCAGCTTCTCGCCGACCTGAGAGACGCGGGGACAGATGTCGCAACGATCGGCCAATACCTTCGGCCAAAGAAGCGGCGGCTGCCCGTTGCGGAGTTCGTCCCGCCTGCGACGTTCGACGAGTATCGGGAGTACGGAGAATCAATCGGATTCCGGGCCGTCTTCAGCGGGCCTCTCGTGAGGAGTTCGTATATGGCGGAATCAGTCGAGGCCCGTGGTTTGGCGGGTTAGCCTGCACAGTGACCTCCACTACCGGTGGCTCACTGCCGCTTCCTTGGGCTTGCGGAGTTTTTGGGTCGCTTGACCGCGGGTTTCCACCCGCGGCTCGGTTGTGACTGTTGCGGCATCCCTTACGATAAAGAGCGCCTGCCCTCTGCCTGTGACTCTCCGCCGATCCATTCCCTATTTGATGGCCTTGGCGAGCGGCGCTCTGCAGGTCGCCATCTTTCCGTCGTTTCGCTTCTACATCCTGGCCCCCTTGGCCCTGGTGCCGCTGCTGGTCGCACTCGCGGCCGAGCCGGACCGCCGAAAGCAACTCCTGCTCGGAACTCTCGCCGGCTGCGTTTTCTGGGGCGGAACGTGCTACTGGATCTACGACGTGATGCACCGCTACGCCTTTCTGCCGGCTCCCGCGGCGGCTGCGATCTTCGTGGGCTTTTTCCTGGCGAAGGGACTGCACGTGGGAGTTTTCGCGTTGCTGGCCGCACCGCTGCTGCGACGATCCTGGGCCATTCCAGGGGTTGCCGCGGCCTGGGTCGCGGTGGAGGGAACTCACCAATACATTTTCACCTGGCTCCATCTGGGCAACGCCGGGATCAGCATGGTCACCTTGGCTCGGCTGGCTCCGTGGACGGGCGTCTACGGCCTCTCGTTCGCCCTGGTCATGATGAACGTGGCAGTCGCTCTAGTAGTCCTGCGGCGCCGGCGGCGGGAGCTGTTATGGCTGTTCATTTTGCCCCTGCTTTACCTGCTTCCCCCCGTGCCGCCACAGGAAGCGGGTACCGAGACGGTTCGCCTGATTCAGCCCAACATTCATCCCGATGAGCTTCTTGAAAAACGCTGGACCCGGCGGCGTGCCGTTGAGCACCTAGCCCGGATGGAGACTCTCTCCACGGAGGCCGGAAGCGAGTACGAGCCCGAGCACGCGTCACTGTTGATCTGGCCCGAATATCCCGTACCCGCCTACTATTTCGACGATGCTGGGTTTGAGGTTTTCATGACGGAGCTGGCACGCAAAGCGCGTGCCCACGTCGTGTTCAATACGGTTGCATTCCAACGTGACGGTGACAAAACCTACCCGCTCAATTCCGCCGTGACTCTCGACCCGGACGGCAATATGATCTCGCACTACTCGAAGATCAACTTAGTGCCATTTGGGGAGTTCGTCCCCTGGCCTTTTTCGCTTTTCATCGAGGAGATCACGCTCCAGGCCGGCGGTTTCGTCCCCGGCGACAAGGTGGCGTTGGCGCCAGTCGGCGGTCACTGGTTGGGAACTTTCATTTGTTACGAATCAGCCTTCGCCAATGGCGTGCGAAAGTTCGTGGCCAACGGAGCAAACGTGCTTATCAATATCTCCAACGACAGTTGGTACGGACGAACAGCCGCCCGCAGCCAGCATCTTTCGATCGCCCGCATGCGAGCCCTTGAGAACGCCCGCTGGCTGCTCCGCGCGACCAACGACGGCGTGACCGCGATCATCGACCCAGGAGGCCGCGTTTTCGCCCCCCTGCCGTCATTTCGAGAAGGTGTCGTGTCGGGACAATTCAACTATTCTTCGCGAATGACCTGGTTCAGTCTCTACGGGGAATGGTTCTGGTGGCTTTCGATTGCCCTGATGGGCGGGCTCTTGTTGGCACGATTCTGCTTTACTCAGGGCTTGTTCCGAAGACAAACTCCAATTGGCCGGCGAAATTTCAAGAACCACCGGGGCGTGCGTTGATTAAACCCAGCCCAAATGTCGATAAACGAAAGTAGGTGTCTAGTAGGGGAAGTAGGGGACCCGAACGGACGCGGGTCGATACGTGCGAGGAGCTGGCTTTCAAACCGCCTTCAGGCCAACGAATTGTCCCTTTCGGAGAACAAAAGGGGCCATTGGAAGCATTTCGATCCGGTCCGGTGCGTGCCTGCGGTCAAGAAATAAGCTTGCGTTCAAGAGAGAATGCGCGTAGGCTTGACGAGACCACGATCCAAAATGGTTCGCGGTTGCTAGCATAAACCGGAGATTCCGGCACACTGCTGGGCCGCCGCCCGATCATCACCCAGCTGAGGCCCCAGGCCAGTTCAAAAGGAGATCTAAGCGTGAGTATCAAAACTAAGCTGTCAACCTCTTTCGATAGCACCAAGCAAACGGCGTTTCTGACCCTAAACTGGACAGGCAATAATGATCCGGGAGCTTGGGACTATGCCGCCCTTTATGGCCACAAACCCAGGGGCACCGACGACGACTGCCTCACAAATCAATGGGTCCATACGAAGGCGCGGTCAAGCTATGTCACCGGTACGCCAGCAGATGGCCGCAAAGATTACTGGGCCGCTTACATTACTGAAGATAAATGGTTTAATAAGACCCTTTCCGCGAATTATCACTACGTCAACAGGCCGCGGGACGCAACGATGACGTGCGGATACAAGCCAACAGAGGCTGTTAAGACTCTCCAGCATACTTATGCCATAATGATTCTGGCTGACGGTAGCCACGTTAAATGTTGTTGTTACCTGAATTATGCACAGATCCACTTTGCGAGTGTGGCTGCGTTCGTAGCGGGTTGGCGGTCTTCGTGAGGTGGTAGCTCGGCAACTGGTCTTTTGGCTTCTCCGTGTCCGGTTTCCCTTCCCGCCCAGAATCCGCGTCGTCAAAACCTCGCTCGGAAGTGACGTGTTTCCAGTGCGTTACGGCTAGTGCATAAAAGTTTATGCATAGCGCATAGCCAGGCTCTCAGATCAGCGCCCTCCCGACCACCGGCAGCAAGCCGCCGTAGGGAGTCGGCTTCCTGCCGCGGAAGTGGTAAGGCGTCGAAGCCCCGATTTTATTGGGCCGCGAGGCCGTCACGGCTGGGCCTTGTTGGACGGGCCTTTGGGAGCTATGCTGTTTTCGTCTGGTAACCATGTGGGTGACTTCCTTGGGGTTGGCTGGCGAAGCTGGAATCTTTGCCAGCCGACCTTTTTACCCCATGTTTTAGGAGGTCCCCAATGGTCCCTTGCGGCTCAGCCCTCCTCAGGTCCACGCCGCAGTGCATAATTCAGGTGAAAAGAAGTACCCCAAGGCGGTCGAGTGCCTGGAGAAAGACCGCAAAGTGCTGCTGGCTTTCTACGACTTTCCGGCCGAACACTGGATGCACTTGCGGACAACGAATCCGATCGAGTCGACGTTCGCGACGGTTCGATTGCGGCAGCGGCGAACGAAGGGCTGCGGCAGCCGGGAAGCATCGCTGACGATGGTCTTCATGCTGGCCCGCCAGGCCGAGCGCCACTGGCGGCGCCTGAACGGTTCAGAAGTGATTGTGCATGTCTTAAATGGAAAGAAATTCAAGGATGGTTTGATGGTTCAGGAGAACGCCGCTTGACCTCGCCCATCCACAACATTTGACAATATCTCTTCCGGCGGGCTGGGCGGACTCGGCAACTATGGGGGGGAGGAAACAGGGGGGGGGGACGAACGAACCGTTTGCTTAGGCGCGGTCACAGCGGGGCTGGGATGTTCGCTGAGCCTGTTAGATCGATTTTTGCCACCTAGGCCTCCGGTTCTGAAATTTAGTCATCCGCGTGACATATTGTTCTGTACGCCTAGGTATTGGAGGTTAAAACTCTGATTCACCGTTCGATCTTCATCGTCTTTGGGCGCGCATCCGTTCCTCCTGCCGCCTTCTCAAGCTGCTCGTCCGATAGTTCGGTTTCCTGGATCTTCTTGGTTTCGTCTGACATTTGATTTCTCCTTTGGTGTTTTGCACGCGTGGCGGCGGTCGACTTCCTCTTGGCAAGCACTTAACAAGTGCTGGGCAACTCCGATGTCAAAGTCAGGATACGCGATAAGTCTCGCTGTTGCAACGATCAAATGGAGGCGATGCACCTTTCGGACGAATCGCTGGTAAGCCTTGCTAGAAATCAGCGGCGGCTTGGAATTGTGGAGATATCGCCCTCGTCCGCCGGTATTTGGTCCCGAAAGTTGCAATTGTAGACTTGGGAACTGTGGGACGGGACGGACAGACCGCTGTCGCTGCCGAGTGATAATGTCCTAAACGTGCCAAGTAGAAATGTCCTATTGACAAGGTCAGCCTGGAGGGGTGAGCAAGCAAGGACAACTACTAATGACACAACGAGAGCGCGACCGGCTGGTGGCGCTGCGCAAAGCAGACAAAAAACTCATCACGCAAAAGCAGGCCGCCCAGCAGACGGGCCTCAGCGAACGGCATCTGAGGCGGCTGCTGGCGAAGCTTCGCAGCGAAGGCGACCAGGCCGTGGTCCATGCCGCGCGGGGCCGCGCGTCCAACCGCAAGCTCAGCGCCAAGGCGGAAAAACAAGCCGTGGCAATCCTCTCCCAACCCGTCTACGCCGGCTTTGGCCCGACTCTGGCGGCGGAGTATCTCGAGCAGCGCCACGGCGTCCAAGTCGGCCGCGAAACGCTGCGCCGTTGGATGGCCGCCGCGGGCCTGTGGAAGCCCCGCCGCCGCAAGTCAGGACGCCCGCATCCGTGGCGGCCCCGCCGCAGTTGCCGCTGCGAGCTGGTGCAATGGGACACCTCCGAGCACGACTGGCTGGAGGGACGCGGGGAGAAGCTGTACCTGATCGGCATGATCGACGACGCCAGCAGCGAGTTGCTGGCGCGCTTCGTCCGGCACGACTCGGGCGAAGAGAATCGCCGTTTGCTGAAGACGTATCTGGAACAAAACGGCCGACCCGTAGCCTTCTACACCGACCGCGCCAGCCTGTTTGTCAACACGCCCAAAAACAGCGCCGGCGAGGATCCCAAGCTCTTGCCTCCCACGCAGATCGGGCGGGCGCTCCAGGAGCTGGACATCGAATCGATCACGGCCTATTCGCCGCAGGCCAAAGGCCGCGTCGAGCGCAGCTTTGGCACCGCCCAGGATCGCCTGGTGAAGGGTCTGCGGGTGGCCGGGGCCACGACGATCGAACAGGCCAACGCCTACCTGGAAAGCGGGTTTCTGCCCTGGTGGAACGCCACGTTGCGGGTGCAGCCGGCTCACCCCGACGAGGCGCATCGCGAGCTAGGTCCCGAGCACGATCTGGACTCGGCGCTGAGCCAGGTCGAGACGCGGCGGGTCGCCAACGACTACACGATTCGCTTCCGGGGAAAGAGCTATCAAATCGACCGCAAGGCGATTGTGCCGGGTCTGCGAAACAGCCGAGTGCGGGTGGAGAGACGCCTGGACGGCGTCCTGGCCGCGCGCTGCGGCAAGCACGAACTGGCGCTGAAGCGCTGCGGCGTGCAGCCCCAATCGGAGCGCCCGCAGCCCAAGAGCGCCCAGGCGGAACCCGCTGCGGCAGCGGCCGAGAAGGCTGGCGGCAAAGCTGCCGGCAAGCGAAGCAGCGACTGGATGAAGGACTTCGACCTGAAAGACAGCCCGCCTGTGTGGCAAGCGGCGCAGGCATCCGGCGCTCGGCGAGACGATACGCAGGACTAGGAGTCACTGCCAAACCAAGACTCTATGCGGAGCGCCCATCGGGCCGATGCGCTGAGTTGGCAGTCGCTGCCAAACCAAGACGCTATGGGGAGCGCCGGGCAAACGGCGCCCAGCGATCGTCGCGTTGGCGAAGCCCAAGGCCTCCGCTCCGAAGCTTCACCAAAGCAATCTCTGTCACCTGAATTATGCACTGCCGGTGCACCTGGTGAGGGCTGAGCCGCCAGGAACCATTTGGGGACCCCCGAAAACATGGGGTAAAAAGGTAGGCTGGCAAAGATTTCAGCTTCGCCAGTCAACCCCAAGGAGGTCACCCAAATGGTTACCAAACGAAAACAGCATAGCTCCCGAAGGCCCGTCAAACAAGGCCCCGGCGCGAGGGCCCCGCGGCCCAATAAAATCGGGGCTGCCACGCCCTATCACTTCCGTGGCAAGAATCTGACTCCCTACGGCGGCTTGCTGCCCGTCGCCACCCTGCTCGAAAAACTCGGCTTCCAAGCGCTGCTGGAAGAAACCCTCACGACCAAACGGATCACCCGAGCCATGAGCCCCTACCAGTTCGTGCTGGCCCTCGTGCTCGGCCTCTATGTCGGCTTTGCGCGGCTCAACCAACTCCGCTTCATCGCTCGCGACCCCATCCTGACCGGCATCTTGCAAGTGACGCGTCTGCCGCCGCAGTCCACGCTGTGGCGCTTTCTGGCCTCGCTGCACCTCAACGTGGCGAAGCAGATCCTTTCCATTCAGCGCCAGCTGCGGGAACGAGTCTGGGCCGCGGCCCACGTGAAGTTGGAGACGGTGACGCTGGACACCGACACCACCGTGCATACCCTCTACGGCCGCCAGATGGGCGGGCGCAAGAGCTACAACCCCAAGAACAAGGGCAAGCGCAGCTACCAGCCGATACTGACCTTCCTGGCCGAGACGCGCGAATACCTGATGGGCGGGTTGCGCAACGGCGACCGGCCCACGGGCCGACAGATCGCCGCCCACCTCGAGAGCGCTTTCCGGACTTTGCCGGGCGGCGTGAAGAAAATCCTGGCGCGGGCCGATTCCGGCTTTTATTGCTGGGAGGCGGTGGAGGCCTATGAAAAGGCGGCTTGTCAGTTCGTCATCGTGGCGCGCAAAACGCGGCGCCTGGTCGAGCGCTTGCAGCAAGCAGAAAGGAAACCCTCCCCCCGCTCCGACGCGGACGCGGAATGCGAATTCCTCTACCAACCGCAAGGCTGGGCGCGGGCCTGCCGTTTCCTGGCGCTGCGTTACGAAAACGAGCCCAAGGCCGGCGCGGCCGAGCAATACCAGTTGTTCGCCACCAGCGCTTACACCTACCGCGTGTTTGTCACCTGAATTATGCACAGATTCACTTTGCGAGTGTGGCTGCGTTCGTAGCGGGTTGGCGGTCGTCGTGAGGTGGTAGCTCGGCAACTGGCCTTTTGGCTTCTCCGTGTCCGGTTTCCCTTCCCGCCCAGAATCCGCGTCGTCAAAACCTCGCTCGGAAGTGACGTGTTTCCAGTGCGTTACGGCTAGTGCATAAAATTTTATGCATAGCGCATAGCCAGGCTCTCAGATCAGCGCCCTCCCGACCACCGGCAGCAAGCCGCCGTAGGGAGTCGGCTTCCTGCCGCGGAAGTGGTAAGGCGTCGAAGCCCCGATTTTATTGGGCCGCGAGGCCGTCACGGCTGGGCCTTGTTGGACGGGCCTTTGGGAGCTATGCTGTTTTCGTCTGGTAACCATGTGGGTGACCTCCTTGGGGTTGGCTGGCGAAGCTGGGATCTTTGCCAGCCTACCTTTTTACCCCATGTTTTCGGGGGTCCCCAATGGTCTCTTGCGGCTCAGCCCTCCTCAGGTCCACGCCGCAGTGCATAATTCAGGTTGCAGGCGAGCAACAATTCGACTTTGCAGCAGGTCGTTGCCATCAAGGAGCGTAACGATGCCAACACGGCGGAGGGTATCCGATTTGTCAGCACGTTGCAGGAATTCCGTGTCAGCACTAGCGCAACCGAGAACGGTGGCGGTGTCAATGCTGGAACGGCAACATCGCTGACGTCGGATGAGTTGACCGGCGGAAGCGTCGCCGACATCTCCACGAAGGACAACGCCACCGGCGCTGTCACCTTGCTGGCAACCGCCGTCACGGTGCTGGCGAGGATTCAGGCCGACGTTGGTAAGGGTCAGAACAATCTGACCTTTGCTATCGGTCTGGCTTCCACGCAGATCACCAATCTGTCTGCCACGGAAAGCCGGATTCGAGACGCGGATCTGGCGGCCGAGGCGGCGAATCTCACACGAGCCTCCATTGCTCAACAGGCCGGCGTGGCGGCTTTGGCGCAAGCCAATTCCGCTCCGCAGGCTGTTCTTGCACTCCTCCGAGGGTAATCGCTAGCCACAAGCTAGGGACCTCGCAGCCCGCCCGGTTCGCCGGGCGGGCTTTTCTTTGGGAGAATAGTGATTTCAGGGTCGGCCTGCGGGCCGACGTCTGGGAGCTTTTCAGTTGCATCCAGGGGGGCATTGCAGTTTTCCACACGGAACGTGTCGCAGCCTCGGAATGTGGGAACTCCAAGGACGAGCCGCGGAATGAGGGAACTCCATGGACCCCGCACTTATTCGCGGGGCTAAGCGTGGACTTCCGTCCACGCCTTCCATGAGGAGGCTCGTCATTGTCAAGGGAGGAGTGAGGAACTTTCAGCTGATGGGATGTTTGACCGGGCTTCCATCCGCACTCGTTGGTCGTCGCTGAGGACGCGGTGCTCTATGAAGTTCGATCTAGCGGCGCTGCTCTCTCTGTCTCGACCTCTTCGGACCGGGCGTGGACTCGCAGTCGCCGCGAACTCGGTCTGTCCCTTTGCGCTGTTACGATTCCTCAACCTCCTTCAATCCGACGTTCTTCCTTCCCTGCTTCAATCCGACGTTCCTACGTGCCTGCTTCGATCCGACGTTCCTTTTTGCGCTCGGGGATTTCGCGGCTGACAGCCGCCACACGAGTGGTCGGCAGGCGGCTCGTTCCGGTTATCCCCTTTCCCTCATATAAGTCCTGCTCTCAGATCGGCCCGGAGCAGTCCAGGGCGCGCCGAGCGCGGCGAAGCGAACCCTGGACGGCGAGGACCGATCTGGAATCCTGCCAGCAGAGGGAAAGGGGATTCGCTGCTCGTAGCGGTCTGCTAAGATTCGCATTTCTCAGCGCTAGCCTGCCGCTCGCGGGTTCGTCTGGTAAAACGGATCGAAGTCCACATCCTGACGCCACAGCAGGTGCATCAGCACAGCCAGTTTGCGCGCCACCGCCACGATCGCTTTGCGCTTCGCGCAAGGGCCGCCGCGTGCCGCCAATCGCAGTCCCCAGCGCCGCAAGTCCGAATCTTCCCCGTGATATCCCAGAATGTATTGCGAACATTGCACCAGCAGTCGCCGCAATAATCGGTCACCGCTTTTGGTAATACTCAACTGTGGTGAGCGTTCGCCCGAGTCGCGGCGCTGGGGCCGCAGCCCCATCCGGGGCCCGGCGTCTCGACTGCTCCCGAGCCGCTGCGGATCGTTGTCCAGATTTAACACGAATGCCAGCGAGGTGATCGGTCCCACTCCGCGGATCGAGCGTAAACCTTGCGTGGCGGGATATTTTTCCTCCGCCAGCTTCTCGATATGTTTGTCATAGCGGAGGATTGCGGCGCTGACGTGTTGGATCACCTCGAGCAACGGCTCGAGCGCGACACGCAGCTCGTCGGGCAACTGGGGACTGGCTTTCTTTACGAAGGCCTCGCTGCTCGAAGCCGGCAAGCGGCCCCCGAAACTCTTCACGGTGCCGCGCACGCTGTTGATCAGTTTCGTGCGTGTCTCGACCAGGGTTTCCCGCGCTTTCAGCACGGCGCGGTCGCATTGGCTGGCCAGCGAACGGGGCTCGACGGCGTTCAGCATCTCGGGCATCCGCAGCCCCAACTCGGCCAGCCGTTCGGCGTCGCTGCGATCGTCCTTCGACAGCGATTGGGTGATCAGCGCCAGGCGGTGCGTGTCGGCCATCAGCGGCTCGTGCCCCAGCCGCTCGAGCAAGCGGTAGATCCAGTTGGCGTGGCAGCCGGCTTCGAGCACCACCCGCATCGCGGCCCAGCCGCCGAAGTAGCGCTCCAAGGCCGCCGGCGAAGTGCGCAGCTTCGTGCGCTCGACGATCTTGCCGTCCAGATCGATCAAGCAGACATAGCTGTGCTTATCGCCCAGATCCACCCCGGCTACGACGTTTAGGCCTTGTTCGATCATCTTTTGCTTCGACACTTCTCTGAAAGTTTTGCTATTGTTTTTCATGGCTCGTCATCTCCTTTTTTTCTTAGTGGAAAAAACCTGGGATCGCCACCGCAGGCGGCGAAGCCCGTTTGGGGAGTTTAGCTCACTCCCCGGATGACGAGCCTCCTCATTTCATCTCTGTTGAATCGTGCTGACCCCTCGGTAGTCACTCGCTGTCGGACGACGCGCGCCACGCCCCTACGTCCTCCAAGGAGGCGGCTTTAGCGGGTTTGACGGAGGAGGGCTCGCGTTAGGTTTAGATTCTTTTCGACGACAGGCGAGCCGGGTAACAGCTGGTTGGCTACTTCGAATTGTTCTAAGGCGTCGGCATGACGGCGCCCCTGCAGGTAGTGCACTCCCAGATCATTGCGGACTACCGCCTCGTCCTTGGCTAGCTGGGGCCAATCAAAGAGACCTCGGGCGACGGGGCCCCACTTGACGAACGCCTTCATGGCGCTTGGGTCGGGCGGAGGGGTAAAGAAGGGCTGCGTGAAAGATAGATGAATGTGCAATATTGCGGAGTAGACGAGCACGGCCGCCGCAGGCCATCGCCAGGCGTTCACTGTCATGCCGATGCTTTCGTGATAGATCGTTCCCCGGAGCGATACGAAGGCCGTCGGGCTCCCGAGAGCGAATGCCACAAAGAATGCTCGGCATACCCACAAGGGCAGCTTTGGGAAATATCGCCCGCGAATCGTGAGATTGATCCGCAGGAATGCCAACGAAGTCAGCCAGCCGGCCAGGATACAGGCAACTCGATCGGTCAGTTCCCCGCCCCCGAGTTTGGCGATCAGATGAAACAGCGCCGGCACCGGTCCCCATTGCAGGTAGTAGCGTCCCTCGAAGGGGATCATGTCGATCAGGTGGACTTCGTCGGGGGTGTAGTCGATCGACAGCCGCCCAGAGAGGAGGGCGTCAGCGAGCATGCTGTAGTAGCCCATCAGGTTGCCGAATTCAAACTGTCCCCAGGTGGCGATGAAGCTGTAGAGGAACAGAAGTGCGGCGGCCCAGGAGGCGAATTCTTTGGAGGAGATGCCGGAGATCTCCTCGACGGGGGCTTTTGGGGCTGGGCCGGGATTGCGGGCGGATTGCCGGCCCTTGGCGGAGGGCGCCCGAGCGGCAGCCTGCGCCGGCTTGTCTACTGCTTCACGCTTTCTTGCTCGGCGAGCCATGAGTCGATGTCTCCCAGGGCGGTCTCCCATGGGGAGGAGAAGAACAATAATAGCCCAGGGTTTCCGGGCGCGGGGAGAAGCCGCCGCCCACGACTAACCATCCATAGTCTCATGAGCGAGCCGGGAATGTTCATGATCATTCTCTTTTGCGTTCTCTTGTCAGTGCTCTTGTCGGTGCAATGGGATCGCGGATTCCGGCGGGGTTTTGCGGCCGTTAACCGGGCGATGCTAGAGTGGTTTCGCGACGCGACACCCGCGGAGTAGTCCCGTGGGGTAACCGAATGAGCAGCAAGAAGAGCGACTGTGTGGCACGTACCCACCTGAAATGCCTTGCAGCGGCAACCTCGCGGGTAGATTGGTTCGCTACCCTGATTCACCGAGGAACAAACTAGATGCCGAACCTGCAACTCGTTCTCGTGCTTTCAATGGGGCTGCTTGCGTCCTGCGCGAAGGACCCTTCGGTCATCACGGTTGGATCAAAGAACTTCACCGAGAACATACTGCTCGCTGAGCTAGTCGCGCAGCATATCGAAGCGAGGACGGACTTGACAGTCGTTCGGCGGCTGAATCTTGGGGGCTCGTTTTTGTGCCACGAGGCAATGCGAGCGGGTGAAATTGATATCTACCCCGAGTACACCGGGACCGCGCTGACGGCCATTCTCAAGCTTCCCGTCGATCAAGATGCGGACAGCGTACTCGACACGGTGTCGAAGGCATATGGCGAGCAGTTCGAGGTCGAGTGGATGCCGCCGTTCGGTTTCAACAATACTTTTGCCGTTGTGCTTCGTGGCGAACAAGCCGTCCAGCGCAATCTTTCGACCATTACCGAGCTGGCTGATCTTTCATCCGACCTGGCGATCGGGTTCGGTTTTGAGTTCCTAGAGAGGCAAGACGGCTACCGGGGTATGGTGAACACCTACGGCCTTTCCTTCGCACAGGAGCCCAAGACGATGGACCTGGGCTTGGTCTATCGTGCCCTTCGTGACGGCCAAATTGATGTAGCGGTTGGAAACTCAACCGACGGGTTGATCGCCGCGTTTGAGCTGCGGGTTCTAGAAGACGACAAGAGGTTCTTCCCTCCGTACGACGCCGCTGCGGTTGTGCGGGCGGACGCTCTGGGCAACAACCCCGAGTTGCGCGATGTACTGGGGGAGCTGGGTGGTCTGCTTTCTGAGGAAGAAATGCGCGTCCTCAATCATCAGGTAGACGGTGAACACCAACCGCTGGCGAAGGTGGTGGAAGAATTGCGGTTGAAGAAAGGCTTGCGCGCTACACCGTGACATTGTTCTTCTAGTTTCAATCGACAGGTGTACCCCAGCGATGTGCTGCCGGCATGCCCGCATCGGGCCACCCTCCGAGCCGTGCTCGCGAGGGTGCGGTGTGGCCTGGCAGTGACCTCGTTCGATAGCGGCCCCGGCGCATTGAGTACGCTCGACCGCACCCTTGCGGGCGCGGCTCTGTTGCGGCTGCTGCGTGATGTACTGGGGGAGCTGGGTGGTCTGCTTTCTGAAGAAGAAATGCGCGTCCTCAATCATCAGGTAGACGGTGAACACCGACCGGTGGCGAAGGTGGTAGAAGAATTGCGATTGAAGAAAGGTTTGCGCGCTAAACCGTGACCTGGCTTCTAGTTTCAATCGACAGGTGTACCCCAGCGATGTGCTGCCGGCATGCCCGCATCGGGCCACCCTCCGAGCCGTGCTCGCAAGGGTGCAGTCTAGTCTGGCAGTGACCTCGTTCGATAGCGGCTCCGGCGCACTGAGTACGCTCGACCGCACCCTTGCGGGCGCGGCTCTGTTGAGGCCAAACCAGCGTCATACGACCGGACTTCCCTGCCCCGGTGGCTCCAGCTCTTGGAGCGTCCGAACATGCAGAGGGTACAGGCCTAGACAGATTCCGAAGATGACGTGCCCAAACAGGACGCCTGGGAAAGGCTGATACAGCACGACGGCCGCGTTCATTTGCGCCCAGAAAAATCGGAATGTGACGTAATACCAAGCAACGCCGATTAGCAACCCGACTAAGCGGCACATTTGCGGCCGTAACTGGTAGTGCGCGAGCAGCTTGTAGAAAGTGAGTCCACCCAAACCCGACATCAGCACATGAACAGCGAGCCCGCTCACTGTTGCTGACGAGAACGACAGGCTCAGGGCTTTGCCAGGATAGAAGACACCGGCGAGGAGATTGGGGAAAACCCAAACTCCGTGGTCACGGAGCAGGCCGTCCAGCATCAGATAGAGCAGCGCCGAGAGGCCACCGACCACTCCCGCCTGCAGCCCCGCTAAGGCCAACGCCCAGCCCGGCATGATCGTTTGGCCGTCAGGTGATTGCAAGGGTGACCACATCGGGCTTCGCGGCTCCGCGGGGCAGCCAAGGCTGTGGGCTCCCTAGCTCTGTGCGAACCGTAGTGCGCCCAGCCCGGTTAGGATCACTCGCCGCCAGACCCGGCGACTTGGGTTCCTTTGGACTTCGGAACGATCTTGACCAGAATCGCCTCGCTGGCAACCGTACTGCGCGAGGAAGATCGGGTCTCCACTGAACCGGATAAATAGATCTTTTGCTCCAATGGCTGAGCATCCGGCAAAGCGCTCACAGAGAACGTCCGCTCGGTCTTTTCCTCGGTGATCATGATGCTGTTGAGGCCCACCTCAGGTGTATCGGTATGCGGCGGCAGATTGAGGACTTCCACCGGCACTCGCCCGTCGAAGCCGTTCCTGCGAACGACGGATACAGTGATCTTGGCGCTCTGACCCGGCTCGAGAATCACTTCTTTTGTATCCGCGCTGATGAGGACATCGGCAGAGGGGATGACGGAGATGAATTTCAGATTGTCCGCAGGGCTGGCCCATTTCGTTGTCTCGTTTCCGCCGATGCTCGCGACGCCCTTCACCTTGAGCGGCGTGGACTTACCGATCTCGGCATCGGACTCGGCTCGCAGCAGAATCGTTGTCACCAATTGTCCGCCTGGAATCACCGAGTCTTCGGCGTGAATACCTGAGGGCAGACCGACAAGAGAAACGTTGATGTCGCCGTCGAAGCCGTCAAATCGATAGGCGGTGACCGTCAGCGGGACTCGCTCGCCTCGAGGGACGTTGGGCGCCTTCGGGTCGACAAAGAGCCGAAAATCCTCGCGCGGCCCCCGCAACGTTAAGCGATAGGCAAACTGCTCCCCGCCGCGCTCGGTACTGTCCCGGATGCGTACGACATACTCCCCATCGGCAGGCGCTTTGAACTCTAGAAACGAATCTTTTCCGTGTGGAAAACGTCCGTCATCATTTGTGTAGTACAAGTGGACGTGTGGTAACCCGTTGTTCGGAAACTGTTTTCCCGGCGGGTGAATTTGCACCTTGTACATTGGCGTTCCCTTGGCGTGGGCTTGCGTGCTGGTTCCAAGCGAAGCCATACGTACGGCGCCGCGTGTCCTGCGACCGGAAATTTCGGGAGGGAACGACTCCAACGCGAGGCCTTCATCGGGCTGCCTGGGCATGCGAGTCAGGAGCACGATCTCGCTTCCGAGCATCAGATAGTCGCCGGCATCAATGTCGTTTGACATCTCGAAGCGAATCTGGGATTGCTTAGAGGTGTGGTCAAACAGGTCCGTTTTCGCAACCGCCACCGCGCGGATCGAGGCCTGCTCGATCGGTTTGCCGGACGCGTCGAGGACGTCCACAACGGAATCGAGCTTCGACCCCAGACGGGCGGCGCTGACGTCCACCAGCACGACCTGATCTTTACTTGCCTTGAAGCGGAAATAGTGACCTTGATTTTTTTCAGCGTCCGCGATCCTGCCGTTGACCGTCACGGGCAGACTCACCGCCTGTGCGTGGCCGGCGGCCGTGTTGTCCCCGAGCGATTCGACTTCCGGGTCGTCGCCCAGCGCTAGTTTGACTTCGTTGAAACCGCGGCCAAGATCGGTCTCGGGACGGAACATGACGCGGCTTTCGTCCTTCCATGATGGGGTGCCTTCCACCGCGAACTTCCCTGCCCCGAGGTTGAATCCTTGGAGCGATATCTCCGCCGATTCGCCGCGCCGAATCCCTAGCGGATAGGCGGACGTGACGACCGGGAAGCTGCCGATTTTCATGCGGTAGAAATGTCCCTTGCTGCCCGACTTTTCGTAGTCGGAGACGCGGACATAGTAGGTGCCGCCTTGGTTGAAACGATGCGAAAAGACAGCCCTGGTATCTTCGTATTTCCTTCCAAACTCGCGAACAACGGTATGGTCGGGCGAGAGGATCGTAACAACGGGTTTGAGCTTGGAGCCGATTTGTATACCAGATTCTTGGAAGACCAGTTCCTGTCCCGCATCCACCGTGATTTCAAAGTGGTCTTCATCGCCGGGCCGCGAAATCGTGCCCGCCAGAACCGCTGGCAAGAACGTCTCGGTGGCGCGGATGAGCGTATCGTTGGGCTCAGCATCGGGCCGCTCGCCGTAGTAGGGTTCGATTAAAAACTTGCCCTCAGGACTCGTGCCCAGGGGGGTCTGAAAGCGGAACCGAACGGGGCCGGGATCCGCTTCGGCATCGATCTCCATTTCGACACTTACCTGATAGCGCGGGGGCTGAGGTCCCAATTCCAGCCTGGAGAGAAGTCCGCCGGCGCCAAGCCGCTCGGGCTCGGGAACGTCCGGCATCTCTTTGATCCCCAAGATGCGCCCTTTGACCGTTGGCTCGCTGAAGAAGATGGCCGAGGCGCCGCGCAAGTTGTAACCCTCGATGGTTAGCTCCTCCGTTATTCCCCGGGCGATGCCAAGGGGTTCGATCGATTCGATCGTCGGCGGCGTCGTGCGAATCCCGGTGAGTTGGTCGCTGACCGGGCCGGCCCAGGCGAGGGTGGCGGCGGCGACAGCGGCGATCATGGCGACGGCGGAAACACTGGCTAGTTTCTTCATGGCTTGGACCTTCCTGCTCGCAAGACTTCCAATTGATCTCGAAAATTATCCGTGTTGTAAATACTGAGCGAACCATCGAATCGGCCCGCCGCTAACTGCGTCCCGTCGGGTGAAAACTCGAGCGACATCACCCAGTCGGGTTGATTGTCTATGGTCGCGATCTCATCGAGGCTCCCGGCGTCGAAGACCTTGATCGTATTGTCAGCTGAGGCCGTGACCAAGGTTTTTCCGTCCGGAGAAAATGCCACATGCAAAATGGCGGACTGGTGGGCGATGAGAGAATTCACCACTGCGCCACCGTCTTGATCGAATTCCCAAATACGGATTGTGCGATCGTGTCCCCCGGCAACAACGCGCTTGCCCGAATGGTGAATGGCGATCGAGTTGACCCCATCGAGCGGATCGCTCAAGGTGTAGAGGCGCTCGCCGGTCGAGGGCACCCAGATCTTCAGCGATCGGTCGGCCGAGCCCGAAATCAGCCAGCGGCCGTCGGCTGTGAACTCCAGCGCGTAAACCGCATCGATGTGATCTTCGAGCGTCCGCAGCTCAGCGCCTGACTGGACATCCCATAGCTTGACCGTCTTGTCATAGCTCGAGGACGCCAGCATTTTTCCATCCGGCGAAAAAGCGACCTCGTAGACTGTGTCGCCGTGACCCTCAATCGTTTGAGTTCGGTGGCGGCTGTCGACGTCCCAAATGACGACCTCGCCGCCACGGCCCGGCAGTCCGCTGCCCGCCGCGAGGTATTTCCCGTCACGCGAGAACGTGACTCCTCTGGCGGCATCGCTGAGTCCCTCCAAGCGGCGAATTTCTTTTCCTGTGTCGGCGCGAACCAGAATCACTCGCCGATGCTGTCCGAGGGCAATGACCTGGCCGTCCGGATGATAGTCAAGGGAAAAGATTTGAGCTTTGACCGGGGCTGAGGGTTTGATCTCGGGCAGTTCAGCCGCCTCGACCATGGCAACTGTCTCGCCAAGCTTTGGCCCGTGAGCGCCGGCGTCGATCCAGTTCTTGATGAGCTCGATTTCGCTTAGCTTCAAGGGGGCGGCGGAAAAAGGCATCCGCGGCTCGATGTCGCCCGAGACCATTTGATAGAGACGGCTATCGGCGCTCTTGCCTGAGATAAGCGAATGACCGTGAGTCCCGCCCTTGCGCAGGTTGTCGTAGGTTTCAAGCACCAGCCCACCCATTTTCGTTTTCTGGGAGTGGCAGCCTACACAGTTTTTGGATAACAAAGGGGCGATGTCGCCGACGTAGCTGGGGGGCTGCTGAGCTATGGCGAAGGACGGAATCGAGAGCAGGGCGAGTATTGCTAGCGATAAGGCAGGCAGGGATGCCTGCCCCACCGCGCGGGCTTGTGCGGCGCAAGCTCTGGCCCGTGCGGCGCAAGTTAGATTCCCGTTTCGCATCGACTTACAATTTCGCATCGGCCTAGTGGTTGAACAGGAACTCCTTCTTCGTCAACAGCGCCCACATCAGATCTTCCACCACTTCACGGCGGGCTGCGAGCTTGGCCTCCTCGGGGCCTTTTTCGAGTCGTGCCGCCTTCATTCTTTCCAGCATGTTTTCTTGCTCGGATTCCGTCGGATGACGACTGAAAGCCGAGAGGAAAACGTGGTCGAGAATTCGCGTGTCCGACAGACCTAGTTGGAGGAACGCACCAATGTTGCTTCGGCTCGACCTCAGCTTGTCGTTGAGTGTGGTGCCATTGATGACATGCAGTGCCTGCGCGATGCTGGGATCTGATGAACGCTCGGCGGTGTCGCAAACCAGCCGCGGCGGCCGTCCGAACGATTCTAAGAACTGCGACTCAACTTGCACGTCGGGCAACTGGGTCGCGCGCGTCCCCGCCGGGTAGCCCTTGAAACTCGACGCCACTCCGGTGATCTGCGACATGGCGTCGAGAATCACCTCGGCCGACAAGCGCTTCACGATATATTTCGAGTAGTATTTGTCGTCGCCCTGATTGGTTGCGTTGGGTGTCGAGGAAAGCTGATAGACTCCCGAGTTCATTATGGTGCGAATCAGGTGTTTGACGTCGTGACCGTTCGCGACGAAATCATCAACCAGGGCACTGAAAAGCTTCTCATTCGATGCGGGGTTTGTCGCACGCAAGTCATCCTCGGGGTCGACCAGACCGCGCCCAAAGAAGTTGGCCCAGACACGACTCACGATATTCCGCGCAAAGTAAGGATTGCGGGTCAACCACCGTGCCATTCGCATTTTGCGATCGTCGGGTGAATCGAGCGCCATAGGCTCGCCCTCGAGCGGAGTCGGCTGCAGAGGACGCCCGAGGCGGGGGTGATTGATGTCGCCGAAAGCCTTCTTGAAGATTACTGAGTCACCCGCCACGTCGCCGCTCTTGATCCCGATACGTGTGAACAGGTTGGCAAACTGGTAGTACTGCTTCTGCGTCCACTTTTCAAGCGGATGGTTGTGGCAGCGGGCGCACATCAGCGTCTGCCCCATGAAGGCTTGCGTGGTATTTTCCGCAAGCTCGAGCGTGTCCTTGTGCAGGACAAAATAGTTGAGAGCACCGTTTACGCGGGTGCTGCCGTTCGAGGTGAAAATATCGTTTGCGAACTCGGTCCAGGGTTTGTTTTCCTCTACGCTGTCGCGAATCCAGTTGTAGAAATCCCAAAGGGCGGTGCGATTGAGCTTGTCTCTATTCGTCGAAAGCAGCAGCAGATCCGACCACTTGTAGGCCCAGTAGTCGACGTATTCGTCGCGTTCCAATAGATGATCGATGAGGCGAGATCGCTTGGCATTAGAGATACCTGAGTCATCCGCCAGAAACTCCTCGACCTCCTCAGCGCTTGGCAAGACACCGATCGCATCAAGGTAAGCTCTGCGAATGAACTCCGAATCGCTTGCCGATCGGGAAGGCGCGATCTTCAGCTTCCTCAGCTTCTCGATTACCAGGTCGTCGACGAAATTATTTCGCGGTAAGCGGTCAAAATCGCTTTCTGAAATCTCGTTGTCGTGAGGAACCGTCAGCCGCGAATAAATGACCCGGTTCGAGTACAGGGCAGTGACCGCCACCTCGCCACGGCCGACCATTTTGACCAAACCCGCCTCGCTGACCTCGGTGACGGCGGCATCGGTCGAACTGTATCTGACCCATGGCGTGACATCGGTGACGTCCCCATTGGAAAACTTTGCCTGGACGACAAGCTGCTGCTCAGCTCCGGGCGCGAGCGTCGCGGTCAGCGGGTATACTTCCAGGCTGATAACGCTGGCGTCTTGTTCGGCCGGGCTAGGCGCGCCGCCGGCAATCCACTCGGAGAGGATTTGAAACTCGCGCGAGTCCACCGGGAAACGCCTGCCGCCGCCGTGCGGTATCGTCATCGTCGGCTTCAGGAGGAACAGACTCGACGAGGGGTCGGCGAGGGAGATTCGCCGCGCCGTCGACTCCCGTGTTAATGCTTCGTAATCAGCCTCGGGAGCATAACCCCTAAAGGACAACTTGAATCCATTCTTTCCTGCTGAAGAGCCGTGACAGGGGCCCGAATTGCAACCCTTCTTGGTGAGTACCGGGACAACGTGGTTGGTGAAGCTCCAGACGAAGGGGTCGTGCGTGCCCCTGACCTGGACGGCGGCTTCGGCTGTGAGTCCGTTGGCTGTCGCCTTGATCACGGCGCTGCCATCAGAGACTGGTTGGAGCAGTCCGTCGGCGTTGACTTTGGCTACCGCCGGGTTGGAGGAGGCCCAATCGACCTGGCGATTCCAGTCTTGCTGCAGGCCGTCGACGGTTGCTTCGGCTAGCAATTGCTGGCCAGCCTGAGGGCCCAGGAGTTCGATGCTGGGGGGAAAGATTTCGAGCGTTGCAGCGGTTAAGGAGCAGGTTGCCGCTAGAGCGAGCAGAGTGACAAGTGAAGAGAGTCTGTTCATGTGCGAGGCAGTCTCCTATTTGTGGCTACCGGCCACTGCTCCCGTAGTGGCCGATTGATAGATGTCAGCAACCGCTCCCTCACGGTCGCGGCTCCGAGTTTCTTGCCGACCACCCTCCACAATGGCAGGTCAGAGCTTCCGTGCCGGCCACCCTTTGTCCGTCGCGGGCCGGGCTACGACAGTAATTCGTAGACGGGCTCTACGCCGCGGTCGACTACCGGCAGCGGCCGTCCGTTTGCGGAAGGCAGTTCGGTTTCCAGATTAATTCCCAATTGGTGGTACACGGTCGCCACGATCTCCGCCGGCCTGACGGGGCGATCCTTCGGAGCGCCGCCAACTTTGTCGGTCGAGCCGATAATCTGACCGCCTTGGACGCCACCGCCTGCCGCCACGATCGACCAGGCTTGCGGCCAGTGATCGCGGCCGCCGGCGGGGTTCATCTTCGGAGTCCGTCCGAACTCACCGAGCGCCAGGATCATCGTGTTGTCGAGCATGCCGCGTTTGCTGAGATCTTCCAGCAACGAGGAGTAGGCGTTATCAAACATCGGACCCACCAAGTCCCGGTATCCGCTGATCGGGCTAAATGGCGGCGAACCGTGAATGTCCCAGGTGATTTCGTCGAACACCGTTTCAAACATATTCACGGTCACGAAACGCACACCGGCTTCGAGCAAGCGCCGCGCCAGCAGACAACTTTGTCCGAAACGGTTGTTGCCGTAGTCGCGCCTTAAATCTTCGGGCTCGCGGTGCAGCTCAAATGCCTCACGCGCCTTTTGCGACGTCATCAGCGTGTAAGCCTGATGGAAGGTCGAGTCGAGCAAACGTGCATCCTGCGACGTTTCAAATTTGCTGACGCTTTGGTCTACAACCGTACGCCAATTCTTGCGGCGATCAACGCGCAGGGCCGACATATACTCGGGCGGCAGCATGTCCGGCACTTTGAAACCGGGCGTCGAAGGGTCGGCGTTGAGAACGAATGGATCGTGGCGTTTGCCGAGATAGCCGCCGGTCTGACCAGGCTTGAAATTGCCGCCCGTCGGCCCGATGGTCTTTGGGAGCAGGACGTGGGGCGGAACGTCACCCTTCGGTCCCTTGAGGTAGCCCAAAACGGATCCAATATGAGGGTGCTCCATGCCGCCGAGCGACAGCCGCCCGGTTTGAAACAGTTGATGCCCCATGGCATGAACGGCGGCCGAGTTGTGGTGGCAGCCGCGCACGAGCGCGTACTTATCCGCGTGCTTCGCCATGCGCGGGAAGATCTCTGAGATTTCGATTCCACTGACGTTGGTCTTGATGGGCTTGAAGGGCCCGCGAATCTCAGCGGGAGCATCGGGTTTCATGTCCCAGGTATCGAGCTGTGACGGACCGCCGACGAGCATCAACAAGATGACATTGATGTCCTTCTTGGAGTTGTCGACGGCGCCTTGCGCTTTGAGGTTTAGGAGGTCGGTCAGCCCCAGCCCCATGAGCCCGAGCGAACCGGCATGAAGGAAGTCGCGCCGGCGCAATCCGTCGCAAAACTCAACCGAACGATCAGCATCGAGACGCAGCATAAATACAGTACTCCCAGTCTAAGTATTTGACTTATCTACAAGGATACAACAAGGATACAACAACGGTTAGCGATGGCGATGAGTGCAGGGCGAACCCTTTTTGAATTGGAAGCGCTCAGGCCAGGCGCCTGGGATTACTTCCCGGCATTCCGCAATCTGGGCAGAGCCTACTGTGCCGGCAAACCAACGAGAAAACTGTCGAACTTGCCACCGCCGTAGCTTGGTTGTAGAGGCATCGGGAATGGCAGCTTCTTGGGTAAGCCGCAGGTCTCTACGAGCCCTGCGGCTCAAGTTTGGCGTTTGGCTAGATAAATCCAACATTGGAGAAGCTTGGGGGGATGGGGGGGCAGAAAACTCTTGCATCCGGAAACATTTTGGTGTATTCTTGTATCTAGTGATACAACTAGATATACCATTCTCTTTTCTCGTCCGATAGAGCAGGCCATCTTCTGCTCTCTCTGCTCCAGGAGACCCATGGGATTCCCCACCAAAGTTCAGCTCATTGACCGTAAGAATAGCCGGCAGTGGTACATCAACTTCCCCTCCGCTCTCGCCCAGGCCATGGAGTTCTCCCGTGGCGAACTCGTCGAGTGGTTCGTGGAAAGTAAAAATCAGCTCGTCCTCAACCGTCCGCAGGCGCCGCCTTCTGTTCTAAAAAGAACTCTTCGGCCCGGCTCCTCGACGCCTTCCAAGCCCTCGCCCACGAGGCCTTCGGCCGTGCCGGCCAGCGGCGCGTCAAGCAAAAAATCGAAACCCTGATGCTGGCTACTTTGGTGGGGCTGGGCCGCCGCACCGTCACCGGTATGCTGCACACCTGCGGCGCCGGCTTCCAGGATTGGTCGGCCGTCTATCGCCTCTTTTCCAAAGCCCGCCTCGACCCCGACTCGCTCTTTGCGGTGACCCGCCGCGGCGTCGTCAGAGAACTCGATCCCGCCGCGCCGCTGGTCGTCGCCATGGACGATTCGCTGCTGCCCAAACGAGGCCCGACAATCCCCGGCGTCGCCTGGCGCCGCGATCCGCTGGGACCGCCCTTTCACACCAACTTCATCCGCGCCCAGCGCGTGCTGGCCATCTCGGCCCTGCCTGGCGCCGACGAGCTCGGCCCGGCCCGCGCCATCCCCGTCGACTATCAACACGCGCCTACGCCGCGGCGGCCACGCAACTTGATCAACGCCTCCGACCAAGAACGCAAGCAGTATCGGCAGGCTTGCCGCAAAGACTCGATGGCGGCCCAAGGCGCCCGCCGGCTGCAGCTTCTGCGGCAGCAGTTGGATCAAGACTCGGGCTCGGCGCAGCGGCCGCTCGAGGTCGTCGTCGACGGCCGTTTCACCAACCGCGTGGTGTTGCGGCAGCTGCCCTCCAACACGGTTTTGATCGGACGTGTGCGCAAGGACGCCAAGCTCTACCATCTGCCCGCGCCGCCGCCCGCCGCCGGGGACGACTCTATGGCGAGCGCGCTCCGACGCCGCAGCAGTTGCGCTGCGACGAAGACGTCGAGTGGGAAACGGTCGAAGCCTGGGCGGCCGGCAAAGTCCATCGCTTTCGCGTCAAGACGCTGTCGCCGCTGCGCTGGCGTCCGGCCGGAGGGCAGCGGAATTTGCGCTTGGTGGTGATCGCGCCGCTGGCCTACCGGCCGCGTCCGGGCGCCAAGCTGCTCTATCGCCAGCCGGCTTATCTGATCGTCAGCGATCCGGATCTTTCGCTGCAGAGCATCGTGCAGCATTACGTGCGGCGCTGGGAGATCGAAGTCAACTTTCGCGACCAGAAGACGCTGCTCGGAGTGGGCGAGGCACAAGTGCGGCATCCGCGTTCGGTGGCCGAGGTGCCGCGCATGATCGTCGCGGCTTACAGCTGGTTGTTGCTGGCGGCGCGCAGAGCCGCAGCGCCGGAAAATTCCCCCGACGCTTTGCCGCCGCCGAAGTGGCAGGCGGGCCAAAAGAAGCAGCGCGCCACGACGCAGGATCTGCTCCAGCGACTGCGCGCCGAGCTGTGGGGCGAAGGCTTGCGACATTTCTGCAGCTTCCCCTCCCCCGGCCAGGCCGACATGAAGCCCCAGAAACTCCAGCACTCGCTCCCCCAAGCCCTGCTCTACGCTTCCCGCTAGCGCTTTGGCCCCGCCCCGGCCCCCTCCCTTGCGGAAAAGCCAAACTCGAGAGCGTGGACTTCCGTCCACGCCACTTCCGTCCACGCCCGGCGCGGCTCTGGAGTAGCGTTCACGCTGCTTGAACCCTCCGCGCCCCGTTGTGGCCCTGGCCATATTCCATTCACGGATCTAAAAGAGAAGTAATCCCTCTGTTATCAACAAATGCGCCTGCTCAGGGCTTGACAAGCGCGAATCTGCCGCTATGCTGAAAGCCGTGAAATGATCGGCCGGCAAGCGATCGTTCACAGCGCCGTTCACAAATGCCCGTTCACGAAAGGCCAGTTCACGAAGGAGCGAAAAGCTGAGTTGGCGATGAAGGGCAAAAAACGCAATTTCATGACAAAATCTGCCAAACCGCGCAATCGAGATTGTCGGATCACTGAAACAAAAGGACTTATGAACTTCCTTGAAGCCTCCATCAAGGTCTGCGGAGTCAACAGTTAGCGTATAAAGTCTTCGCGAAAGACAAGAAAACCGCCGCAAACGGACCACTTTGCCGGGGCGTAGCGTAGTTTTTGCGACGATCGCTTTGACTCACTGCCGGAAACCGATTTTTAGCAGGAGGCTTTGAAAGCGCGGATCTTCTCGAAGAGGGTCCAGCCGAGTGTCTACGTTGAGCCAGGCCATCGATCGGGATCGGAGCCGATAGCCTTCCTCGAGCTTTTCCATGGCCTTGTCCTTCTCACCGAGACCTAGATGAACGATTGCCATATTGAAAGGTGATACATATCGCTCCTGGGCCATTTCCTCCAAGTCAGCTAACATGGCACGGGCGAGTTTCTCTTCTCCGGCCCCGCCATAGGTGAAACCGAGCGAGCCAAGAGAAGCGGGGTTGTTGTCAGAAAAGAGAGCTGCCTTTGATAGCGCGGCGGCCGCCTCCTTGTAGATCCCTTTTTGTTGATAGATATCGCCAAGTATCCAGTGAGCTGCCCAGAAATTGGGGCTCAGCTCGAGCACTTTCCCCAACTGTTGGACTGCCTCGTCGCGGCGGCCGGCCCGATAATACTGCTGAGCAAGATTCAGGTTTGCGCCGAGGGCAAGGGGGTCCAAGTCTCTAGCGCGCTGAGCTTTCGCGATGGCCTCACCCGTTTGACCAGTGACTTCGTAGTAGAGCGAATACCACAAAAAGCCTTGGGCGTAGCTTGGATTGAGGTCCGTGGCTCGGCGGAAGTGCCTCTCAGCTTCTTCGAACTCCCAGTCGTATTTCAGGCTGATCATACCCAGTACGCCATGAGCCTCTTCAATAGATTCGGAAAGTTCGAGTGCCGCCTCGGCCTCTTTGCGCGCTCGCAGCAGAACGTCGCTTGGACGTTCGACCTCCAACCCGTGGCCTCCCAACAAGCAGTAGCAGCCAGCCAAACCCGAATAGGCCTGAGCGAAGGCAGGATCTGCCACGATCGCCTTTTCGAAGTATTCGATGCCTTTTCGAAACCCACTTTCGGTGATTTGTTCGCGAAAGTATCGGCCCGTTAGATAGGCTTCATAGGCGACGGCGTTGGACGTGCCAGACACCCGCATGGGCCCATCCGGCCGGTCGAGTAGCTTCAAAGCCAAAGAACGGGCGATGAGATTGGCGACCTCGGTCTGAAGCTGCAGCACGCTGTCGAGACGTTTCTCGTAATTCTCAACCCAGGTGTGAGTTCGATCGCGGACATCGATCAATTGAACGGTGATGCGCACCTGCTCGTTTTCCCGGCGGAAACTTCCTTCGACCGCGTAATCCACCCCCAGCTCATCGCCCATGAGCCCGATCGGCTTTGCGGCGGCCTTGTAACTTTCGGCGGACGTACGCGCGATCACCCCAAGACGGTTTGGGTTTAGACGGCCCAACTGAGCGATCACTTCCTCGGTGAGACCACCGACTAAATAGTCGAGCTCAGGGTTGCCCGAATAGTTGTCGAACGGAAGCACCGCCAACAAAATTCGCCCCGGGGGGACGGGGGGTCTGGCTCCGGCGTCTTGATCGCGGGAGCTGTTTGCCAGCATATAGCCGACAACCAGGATCGCGAGGGCCGCAAGTACAACGGCCCAGCGGGATCTTGCGGATCCATCCGCTGTTTCGCTATGAGTGGCGGGCTCCGGCGAAACAGCAGGGTCTGTCGAGACCGCTTGGCTCGGTGCAGGAGGTATTGGACGATTGACAAAGACCGGGGAGTAGGTCCCTTTGGGAACCTCGATCAACAGTGGATCGCTCAACCCGGCCGTATCGTAATACTCTCTTAACTTTGCGCGCAGCCGCCGCGCATCGACCCGCACAATGGAATCCGTACTGGGCTCAAACGATTCGCCGCGATCGTACGCCTCGACCCCGATCGCATACTCGCTGAGCTGATCGGCTCGTTGAGCGAGCGTCTCTTCTACGATAAACCGCAAAAACCGGGTCATTCGCTCGGATGGAGCGAAGGGCCCGCTTTGGAGAATGTTATCGAGTTGTGTTCGAACGGCCTCTGGGGAGGTCTGGGACAAGGGTGGTGCATTCCCTTTCTTCATCCCGCCTCCTCATGGATGCCGCGCCCTCACGACCACTGGCACGAAGTACCGCGACCTGTTGCAGGCCGACTGTTTCACCCTCGTTGGCAAGGAGATTATAGCATCGAGCCTCAGTCATCGATTGGAAACGCTCAACTTTTGGACGCCCTTTAGAGCTAATCAGTTGGCCGGCGTACGGTTAGCGGTTAACACAGCCCTGCGTTTCACACGGTTAATAACTTGAATCGTGCCTCCAGCCCATGCATACTCGCCTTTCATCAACCCGGGGACCAACCCAGAGGGTGATCACTAACGACAGCAACTAGGAGACCAAAATGACTTACCGAATTGTTGAAAAAGGCGTGATCGTGTTGGCGGCGGTCATTCCATTGCTTGTAACCTGAATTATGCACAGATTCACTTTGCGAGTGTGGCTGCGTTCGTAGCGGGTTGGCGGTCGTCGTGAGGTGGTAGCTCGGCAACTGGCCTTTTGGCTTCTCCGTGTCCGGTTTCCCTTCCCGCCCAGAATCCGCGTCGTCAAAACCTCGCTCGGAAGTGACGTGTTTCCAGTGCGTTACGGCTAGTGCATAAAAGTTTATGCATAGCGCATAGCCAGGCTCTCAGATCAGCGCCCTCCCGACCACCGGCAGCAAGCCGCCGTAGGGAGTCGGCTTCCTGCCGCGGAAGTGGTAAGGCGTCGAAGCCCCGATTTTATTGGGCCGCGAGGCCGTCACGGCTGGGCCTTGTTGGACGGGCCTTTGGGAGCTATGCTGTTTTCGTCTGGTAACCATGTGGGTGACCTCCTTGGGGTTGGCTGGCGAAGCTGGGATCTTTGCCAGCCTACCTTTTTACCCCATGTTTTCGGGGGTCCCCAATGGTCTCTTGCGGCTCAGCCCTCCTCAGGTCCACGCCGCAGTGCATAATTCAGGTGTAATGGTGTCGCTGTTTGCATCGCCGGCGCCTACTGAAGATGTGATGTTCGACAGCGCGGGCGAACTGGCACAACCAACCGGTTACCGCGAGTGGATCTATGTCGGGACGCCCGTGACGCCAAACGACATGAACGGCGGAGACGCCCCGTTTCCTGAGTTCCACAGCGTCTACATCAATCCCAGCGCCTGGGCGAATTACAAGCGCACCGGGAACTTCCCCGACGGAACCGTTGTGGTCAAAGAGCTGCTCAGCGTCGGCTCCAAAGCGGCTTCCAGCGGCAAAGGCTACTTCATGGGCGAGTTCATCGGCTTGGAAACCGCGGTCAAAGACTCGAAGCGTTTCCCGAACGAGCCTGGCTACTGGGCCTACTTCAGCTTCGGTCACAGCTATCCCCTGGCGTCCAAAACAAAGGCCCAGAAGACAGCCTCCTGCGCCGCTTGCCACGTGGCTTTGGCCGCGGACGACATGGTTTTCACCCAGTACTACCCGGTTCTTCAGGCGGCAAAGGGCAAGAAGTAGAGCGACTCGTTTCCGGGGAAGACGGACTGCAAGAGGTACAAGCGCATGGGCTCACGAGAACCGCAACACAGCGATCTACCACCCCGTCTCGCCCGCCGCGCGGTTCACAGCGGGCCCAAGCCAGCTCCCAGGGAATGCTATCCCAACCAGGGAATGCTTATCCCAACACCAAGGAGGCAACCGTGAAAGCACAACGCACCTTGCCGGCCCAGAAGTGGCGAAGCTGTCACAAAGGTTCATCCGAATCGCGATTGAACGACTCCCAAAAGACCAAAGCCCAGCTCATCGCGGAGTTGCGGTCGCTGTCGGGGCGGGTTGCCGACTTGGAAAGGCAGGGCCGCGGACAGTCGGAAAGAGACATTCTGCAAACAATTGCCGAAGGGACTTCACACGAGGGTCCTGCTTTCTTCTCCTCCTTCGTCCGCAGCCTTACGAGTGCGCTTGGCGTCCGTTACGCCTTCGTGGCGGAATGCCTCGATCAGCCAACGACCAAGGTCCGCACGCTGGCATTTTGGATGGGCGACCACTTGGGAGACAACGTTGAGTATGAGGTCGAGGGCACGCCCTGCAAAGAGACTTGCGACGGGGAAACGCCGTTTTACCCCCGGAACATTCAGACGCTGTTTCCCGAGGATCGGGACTTGGTCACTCTAGGGGCGGAAAGCTACTGTGGATTGCCACTGCGCGACGCTTCCGGCCAAGTCATTGGGCATCTGGCGATTTTGGACGTCAACGAACTGACCGAGAACTTCAGCGAGCTTCCTGCGCTGAGAATCTTCACGGCCCGCGCGGCAGCGGAACTCGAGCGGAAGCGGGCCGAGGCCGAGAAGATGGACGCTCTCGGCCAACTCACGGCCGGCATCGCCCACGAGATGAATACACCCATTGGGGTGGTCAATAGCAGCGCCTTCAACTTCGATCTTTGTGTCACCTGAATTATGCACAGATTCACTTTGCGAGTGTGGCTGCGTTCGTAGCGGGTTGGCGGTCGTCGTGAGGTGGTAGCTCGGCAACTGGCCTTTTGGCTTCTCCGTGTCCGGTTTCCCTTCCCACCCAGAATCCGCGTCGTCAAAACCTCGCTCGGAAGTGACGTGTTTCCAGTGCGTTACGGCTAGTGCATAAAATTTTATGCATAGCGCATAGCCAGGCTCTCAGATCAGCGCCCTCCCGACCACCGGCAGCAAGCCGCCGTAGGGAGTCGGCCTCCTGCCGCGGAAGTGGTAAGGCGTCGAAGCCCCGATTTTATTGGGCCGCGAGGCCGTCACGGCTGGGCCTTGTTGGACGGGCCTTTGGGAGCTATGCTGTTTTCGTCTGGTAACCATGTGGGTGACCTCCTTGGGGTTGGCTGGCGAAGCTGGGATCTTTGCCAGCCTACCTTTTTACCCCATGTTTTCGGGGGTCCCAAATGGTCTCTTGCGGCTCAGCCCTCCTCAGGTCCACGCCGCAGTGCATAATTCAGGTGTCAAGAGGATCGTAGCGGTGATCGAAAAGAGCCGGACGCTGGACGAGGCGCGGGCGGATCGTGGTTTTCAGCAGTCCTTGGAGATCATCCAGGATGTTAGCCGCACTGTTTCCGAGGCCAGCTTGAGAATCGCGAAGATCATCAGTGGCCTCAAGAGATTCTCTGTCGAGGAATCGTCGGAGGCGTCGGCAAACATTCGCGAATGCGTCGAAAGCACACTGGCTCAGATTTCCCCCGGCGTGCGCCAGGAAATCACCATCGAAAATAGGCTCACCGACCTTCCTGCTGTTGCTTGTGGTCCCGCCGCGATGAATCAGGTGTTGATGACCCTCCTGACGAATGCGGTGCAAGCGATTGGAGGCCAAGGAAAGATCACCGTGGAAACCGCCCGATACGAGGACCGCGCCCGCATCCAAATCTGTGACACGGGCAGCGGGATCCCCAAAGAAAAGTTGAAAGCTCTTTTTGACTTCACCTTCACCACGAAAGGCGCGCGCGTGGGTGTCGGTATGGGACTTGCCAGCGTTTACAACATTATTCAGAAATGCAATGGTGACATCACCGTTACAAGCGAACTTGGGGAGGGTACGACGTTCACGATCATGCTGCCGATTCGTGAGCACGCGCCGGTGCATAGTTAGCTCCTCACGCCCAATGAGAACAGCGATGCAGGGCAAATGTACGATCGTGCCAGAGGAAACCGGATCCATTGGGTGTGGAGGACAGAGAGATGAAAAACCATGGGAGCTGTTGCCCTGTAGAGAGGACACGCATCCCATGGGCAAACCGCCAAACGCCGGCGACACAAGTTTTTCGCAGTACCAATCACATACAGCAGACAAGACAAAGGAGAGAACACAATGCAAAATCTAAAACAGGTTGACGACCAATTGAACGAAATGACCAGCGCTGGTCAGATGCTTGAAGCCCTGGAGCGCTTCTATTCGGAGGATTGCACGTTCCAAGAGGGCAACAAGGATCCGATGATCGGACGGCAGGCCCACCATGACCACTTGACCGAATTCTTTTCCACCCTGAAGGAATTCAAAGGCGCAACGCTGCACTCGCAAGGAGTTGGTGAGAACGCCACGCTGACCGAGTGGACCTTCGACATGGTGGGTCCGGACGGCCCCATGGTCTGGAACGAAATCTTGCGCCGCCAATAGCAGGACGGCAAGGTCGTTTCGGAGCACTACTACACCGCCGACTAGAGCAGGGCGGCGCCCTTTCCGGGACCCCACTCGGGGTAACAGGGTCAGGTTCCTGAATCGTTTCGACTTCAGGGGCTTGATCACCCCGGCTGTACGAATCGCACACCTAGCAGAACAAAGGAGAGAGAGACATGCGGAGTCTAAAACAGGTTAACGACAGATTGAATGAGATGGCCCGTCTGGGTCGGATTCTTGACAGCTCACAACCACAAAAGGAGAGAGACATGTACACCAACAGAACAAAATCGAAGAGATTTGCCCTTTGCGCGACGGTTGCCGCGCTGCTGCTGATGCTCACAATGCCAGTGCCTGCACAGGCTGAGAGTCACGAGAAGTCCCTCTACGATCGGCTCGGCGGATACGACGCTGTCTCGGCGGTGGTCGACGACTTTGCGGCGAAGCTGTTCGTCGACGAACAGGTGGGAAAGTTCTTTGTCGGAATGGGTACCGATACTCGCGAGCAGTTTCGGCAAAAGAACAAGAACCTCGTATGTAACCTGAATTATGCACAGATTCGGCGTAGCCATCGTCGATGGAGTTGTGGCGATAGCGGCACTCGTGTCAACTCAGTGATTTCGCAAGTCGTCTTTTCTGCTGTTTCCCTCCCCGTTTGAGCCGCCTCCTGATCCCGGCAGGGCAAAAGCGGGCTGGCAAGCGGCGTGTTCCCAGTACGTTGCGGCGAGTGCATGAAATTTTATGCATGGAGTGCCCCTCAGCTCAGCGCACCCTCCACCACCGGCGCCAAGCTCGATCCCGGCGGCCCCATCGCCCGCAGCCGTCGCATCAGCCGTTCAAACAGGCCCTTTTCCTGATAATGATCGCTGTAGCTGACACCCGTTCTGCCGGCGTGCCGCCAGATCTTGGCCGCCACGAACAGAAAACGCAGCCGCGCCGTCGCCAGGGTGGTGTGCCGCAGCGTCTCCACGCTGGCCTGGGCTTCGCGGTTGAACAGCAGCAGCCAGCAGTTGAGATTGTAGGCCAGCATGGCCAACTGAAAGTGATTGCGGTTCATGTCAAAGCGGCGCGAGGGATGGGCCGCCAGCCCGGCGTCGTTGTTGGCCTCCTTGATCAGGTTCTCGGCTCCGGCGCGCTGATTGTAAAACCACACCACCGCCGCGATCGGCTCGGCCAGATTGGTGACAAACACGCGGTAGGTGTCAGCGCTGGTGGCGAACAACTGGTATTGCTCGGCCGCGCCGGCCTTGGGCTCGTTTTCGTAACGCAGCGCCAGGAAACGGCAGGCCCGCGCCCAGCCTTGCGGTTGGTAGAGGAATTCGCATTCCGCGTCCGCGTCGGAGCGGGGGGAGGGTTTCCATTCTGCTTGCTGCAAGCGCTCGACCAGGCGCCGCGTTTTGCGCGCCACGATGACGAACTGACAAGCCGCCTTTTCATAGGCCTCCACCGCCTCCCAGCAATAAAAGCCGGAATCGGCCCGCGCCAGGATTTTCTTCACGCCGCCCGGCAAAGTCCGGAAAGCGCTTTCGAGGTGGGCGGCGATCTGTCGGCCCGTGGGCCGGTCGCCGTTGCGCAACCCGCCCATCAGGTATTCGCGCGTCTCGGCCAGGAAGGTCAGTATCGGCTGGTAGCTGCGCTTGCCCTTGTTCTTGGGGTTGTAGCTCTTGCGCCCGCCCATCTGGCGGCCGTAGAGGGTATGCACGGTGGTGTCGGTGTCCAGCGTCACCGTCTCCAACTTCACGTGGGCCGCGGCCCAGACTCGTTCCCGCAGCTGGCGCTAAATGGAAAGGATCTGCTTCGCCACGTTGAGGTGCAGCGAGGCCAAAAAGCGCCACAGCGTGGACTGCGGCGGCAGACGCGTCACTTGCAAGATGCCGGTCAGGATGGGGTCGCGAGCGATGAAGCGGAGTTGGTTGAGCCGCGCAAAGCCGACATAGAGGCCGAGCACGAGGGCCAGCACGAACTGGTAGGGGCTCATGGCTCGGGTGATCCGTTTGGTCGTGAGGGTTTCTTCCAGCAGCGCTTGGAAGCCGAGTTTTTCGAGCAGGGTGGCGACGGGCAGCAAGCCGCCGTAGGGAGTCAGATTCTTGCCACGGAAGTGATAGGGCGTGGCAGCCCCGATTTTATTGGGCCGCGGGGTCCTCGCGCCGGGGCCTTGTTTGACGGGCCTTCGGGAGCTATGCTGTTTTCGTTTGGTAACCATTTGGGTGACCTCCTTGGGGTTGACTGGCGAAGCTGAAATCTTTGCCAGCCTACCTTTTTACCCCATGTTTTCGGGGGTCCCCAAATGGTTCCTGGCGGCTCAGCCCTCACCAGGTGCACCGGCAGTGCATAATTCAGGTGTAACGCAACCGGCGGTCCTTGCAAGATCATCAGCCGGTCGGCGAAGGTCGTGCACGGGGGCCTGGGTATCACGGAAAGCGACTTCAACGTTGTTGCCAACCATTTAGGTGATACGCTGAACAAATTCAACGTGCCGGAAAAGGAACAGAAAGAGCTGTTCGCGATCATCGATACGCTCAAAGACGACATTGTCGATTGAGCGGCGTTGATTGATCGCCCGCACCGCCAGCGGCCGGAATAAACCAGCTTTCAAACCCGTTTCGTAGATGGGACGCTGGATCGGCCAGGACATGATCAGGCTCCCGAATCTTTTGCATTTCGGGAGCTTGATCACCCTGGCTACCAAACAAATGAGACAGATCAGTACAATCTAGACCTATTCCGGTCGGTGCCCCTTCCCAGAGGTTGGTGGAGCTTTTCCAAGGGAAGAAGTCCGATCGTGAGGTTCCGAGCTGGAGATTTCAGCCCTCCAGCCTTTCGACGCCTCCTTCAGAAAAAACCACCCGGTCACCGGCAAGGTCCGGCTCACCACAGCGGCTGAGGATTTCGGCACGAGCGGCGTCGCGGAGCCGGATCGCAGCTTGGAAGTCGTCCCCGTCAGGCAGAAGCGGTTCACCAATTTCTACACGTAGATGGGTCCTTCGCGGCAACCAATTGCCGTCCCGAAGCACCGAGCGTGTTCCGTGGAGAGTCACCGGGCTGAGGGGAACGCCGGCCCGGGCCGCGATCAGAAAAGCGCCGAGACGGAAGTCGCGTAGTCCCGGCATGCGCAGAAAAGTTCCTTCGGGGAAGAACAGCAGACGCTTGCGTCCCGAGACAGCCTCGAGCGCTTCCCGGCTGGCGTCCACGCTTGCTCCCGGGTCGATCCTTTCCACGAAGAGGACGCCGACGCGATTGAGCAGAGTTCTTCCGAACCAATTGCTCGCCAGCTCCTTTTTAGCAACGAACAGCATTTCCTCGGGAAACGCCGCTGTCAGTGCGACCCCGTCGATGTAGCTTGCGTGGTTGACGACCAACACGCCACCGCTCAATGGCAGCCGGTCGAGCCCTTCGATGTGGAGAGGAATGCCGGCCAGCCAAAGCGCCAATCTTGCCGTCCCGTGCGCCGCCCCCCAGTGCCAATTCGACCGCGGCAGCGCCACCAAGACGGGAAAACATGCTGTCAGAAGAATCGGAATCATTAGCCAGCAGTAGCCGCCATAAGCAACTTCGAGGGCACGGCGTGACGATTGCCGAATCCGAGCCCGCATGCTGTCGGCGGCCAGCCTGACCAGCTGCCACCAAACCGCCCGTTTCCCGGCGCGGAGCTTGCCAGTCTCGTAAAGCAGGCGCGTATCCGAGCGGCGAATCTTGCCGCTGGAAGTCTTCAGCACCGTCTGAGGCGGGACCAGAACGACCTCGTCGGGAGGAGCCTCGAGAACACGGCCGGCAACTTCTTCAACGCCGCGGCGAATCTCGTTCAGCCTCGACTCGGCTGTTTTGCGGGTTCCACCAACCGCCTCGCGAGTTTGGCCCGCCGTCTCGCGTGTTTCGGCCTCGCGTGTTTCGGCAACGATAACGATTCGTTCTGTCCCGGAAGCGGCGTCAGCAACGCCAAAGACCGCCACGCAACCCTTGCGGACCCCATCGACATTACCGCAGGCCTCTTCTACCTCGTGGGGATAGATATTGCGGCCCGCGCGGATGATGATGTCTTTCGAGCGTCCGGTGACGAAAACGTCGCCGGCCGCGATGTAGCCGAGGTCGCCGCTATTCAGCCAATCGCCGTCGAAGAGTTCGCGTGTCGCGGCTTCGTTTTGGAAGTAGCCTTGTGTTGCCGATGGCCCTCGGAATTGCAAGCGGCCTTCGGCTCGCTCAGGCAGCTCCCGGCCAGCGGGGTCGACAATGCGAACCTCGTGCCCGCCCAGTGGTTGACCGCACGAGACAAATTGCAATGCATTCGAGTCGTCGCGGTGGGCGGGAACAGCCTCCCCCGTCCCTGTCATGGACCCTCTTTGAATACGGTCCACAACCGGGGGGCGGTCCACGGGCGGGAAGGCCACCCCGAGCCCGTTTTCGGCCATCCCATAGACCGGTGACATGGCCTCAGGCCGGAAGCCATATTTCGCGAAGCGCTGTGTGAAACGCTCGATCGTCCGGGGATTCACCGGCTCGGCGCCGTTCATCGCAATGCGGAGCGACCCCAAGTCAAGATTCTCGATTTCACTGTCGTCGATCTTTCCAACACATAGCTCGTAGGCAAAATTCGGCGCGGCCGAAATTGTGGCATGGTGCCGGTGAATCGCCCACAGCCATTGTGCCGGGCGCGCCAGGAAAGTCAGCGGCGACATGATGACTACGGGAATCGCGTGGTAGAGCGTGGCCAGCCAAGCGCCGATCAATCCCATGTCGTGATAGAGCGGCAACCAGCTCACCAGCACGTCGGATGAGTCGGCTTTCGTCGCTCGACCGATAGCTCGAATGTTGGCGAGCAGATTCTGGTGAGTCAGCATCACGCCCTTGGGGCTGCCGGTGCTGCCCGAGGTGTATTGGAGCAGGGCCAAGTCCTGAGTACCACGATGGGGGGGCAGCAGCGTTCCTGGCGTCGACGCTTGTTCCGGGATGCCCGCCAATTTCCCCGGAGTTTCGACGAAACGCAGACTCTCAACCCGTGACTTGAGCCACGACGCCAGCGGTCTCGCCTCCCGAACAGTTATCAGACCGACTACGCCGGCGTTACTGAGGATGGCGGCTTGGCGGCGCAGGTGGTCTTCGATTTGTGCCGGCCGCACAGGCGGGTAGATCGGTACCGGCACGGCGCCAGCGTAAAGAATGCCGAAGAACGTGCGAAAGAAGTCCGCGCCGGTCGGCAACATGATACCCACACGGTCTCCCGGCTCGACCCTGTGTTGCAGCAGCCCGAACGAGACGGCGCGGGCTCGCTCAGCAAGGTCGCGGTAGCTGATGGTGGGACTATCCACCTCATCCCAAAGCACGATATGGGGCCGCTCCGGGTGCTTTTCAACGTGCCAATCGAGCGCTTCGATCAGCGTCGCGGCCTGAGCGGGGATGTCGTTCACCGGCTCGAGCGCAGGAAGGTCGATGTGAGATTCTTGTAAGGCTTCCGCTTCGCCCGATTCCACCAGAGCAGTTAGCAGATCCCGCACTGTTTCGGCCGAGCCCAACAGATCTTGGGACAACCGCCTGTTGAAGTCGCGCTCGAGACGGACCAGCAGTTCCGCGCGCCCAAGGCTGTCGAGCCCCAGGTCGCGGTCAAGAGTACTGTCGAGGGCTACGCGAAGTGTGCCTTCGCGGTGAGGATGCAGCTCAAGAATCAAGCCTCGAACGATACCGAGAAGTCGTTTGCCGACTAGGGCATGTGTACCTGTTTCAAGACTGTTGGCGGAGTCCTGGGCCATCAGATGCTTGGAGTTTACCAGACACTCGGCGCTTTTGGCCGACGAAATGGATAGCCAAAATATGGCTAAATCGATCAACGAGGGCACTGTTCTGGGCTACACTGGACAACATGAAGCCGGAACCAGTACCGGTCGGCCCGGCCCAGCTAGTCGATCTGTCGTTGCAGGTCATCGAGCGTGCAAAGTTCCCCATGCTGGCGACGGTCGACGAAGACCAACCCCGTCTGCGGCCGGTCTCGCCAGTGAAGAATGACGGCTTCACTATTTATGTCGCGTCACTCCACAGCTCCAACAAGACTCTCGAGATCGAGGACTGCCCCAAGGTCGAGATGTGCTACCTCGACGATGGTCACGACCAGGTCAGAATCACGGGTGTTGCGGAACGAGTAACAGACCCCCAAGTACTTCAGGGAATTTGGGATACCAATCCCCTGCTCCAGCAATTCCTGGGTACGATCGACAATCCTGAGTTCGTTCTCTACAAAGTGACGCCCCATCGAGTTCGGTTCATGAGGGAATGGGCGCTGGAATACCACGAGGTCAACATCGCTTCAACAATTGACCCGCCCGGCTAATGTAGGGGCGCAGCGTGCTGCGCCCGCGGCGGTGTAGACCGGTACGCGTGTAGCAATCCGTTGACGCAAGCCCGAGCCCGCGAAAAACGGCCGGCCGCCCGAAAAGGGCAACCACCGATTTCTCGCCCACATCCATTCAGCCCGGTAGTCCTTAAATTGTTATCATCGGCTCGTCGGATGGGATTGGAGTTGGCCATGGGAAGACGCTGGATATTCCTTGTTGCATTCGGCATCGTGTTTGCCGTGCCGGAGATGACGAAACTTGGAGTCGCATCCGAGAAGCAAAAGGTCATTCGCGTCGAGCGCTTGTTGGAGGCGCCGATCATCACGCCCGCGACCCATCCGAGCATAGGCGCCAACATCCAAGGGCCTTCGCTGATTCGTGTGCCGGAGTGGGTCCAGAATCCGCTCGGCAGGTACTACCTTTACTTCGCCGATCACAAGGGCAGCTACATTCGCCTAGCCTGCGCCGACGATTTGATCGGCCCCTGGCGCGTCCATGAGCCCGGCAGTTTACAGATCAAGAACACTCATTTCCCGGCCGAGCCGCCGCCGATTCCGCCCGGCGCGTTGGAAAAAGTCAGAGCCGAGAGAGCCAAATCCAGAGGGGGAAATGACAAGCTGCGTCACTCGCTTGCCAAAGAGCTGACCGCACCCCACATCGCGTCACCAGATGTCCATATTGATCGTGAGAACAAGCGAATCGTGATGTACTTTCACGGACTGGACGGCTTCAATTCACAGTTGACACGGGTGGCGACGTCCCAGGACGGAATTCATTTCGAGGGGCTGCCCGAGAGATTGGGCCGGTCCTACTTTCGCGTGTTTCAGCACGCAAGCATGACTTACGCGCTGGCGATGCCGGGGCGACTCTATCGCTCAAATGACGGGCTCACCAATTTCGAGGAAGGCCCGGTCATTTTCAATCCGCACATGCGGCATAGCGCGATGCTCAAACGAGGCAACCTTCTTTACGTTTTCTGGACCCAGGTGGGAGACGTGCCGGAACGAGTCCTGCTGAGCACGATCGACCTCTCCGGTCCGTGGGAGCAATGGTCGGAAACCGAGGGGGTCGAGGTCTTGCGGCCAGAACGGGCGTGGGAAGGAGCTGGCGAGCCTTTGAAGCCCTCCATCCGCAGCGTGGCGTACGGCCCGGTCAATCAGTTGCGCGACCCGGCGATTTACGAAGAGGACGGCCGCATCTTCCTCCTGTATGCAGTGGCGGGCGAGGCCGGCATCGCAATCGCCGAAGTGCATTTCGCGGCGGGCGAAGGGTAGCTCGGCAATGCTACCTCGAGTCTCATTCCTTCACGGGATTGGCTGCCCGGGTCCGACAACGAAATCATCCTCAATGACCGCTAAGGGGTTCGCTTAATCCGAAAAACCGGTTCGAGCCTATTCTCAAAACACGAAGCCGCTTAAACCCGAGCCACGTCGGTGCGGCTGAAGTCGTTTCCTTTGAAAAGCAATGGTTCGCCCGATATCTTCGAAATGGCATAGGAGCAGCAATCGCAGAAATTCAATCCTGCTGGATGGTTTCCCTTACCGAACTTGCGCCATGCGTGCCGCGCCATCTCGAAATGGTCCGCAGTGAACGTCACGATCTCGATCTCAGCCCTGTGCAGAAGGAGGTCAAGTTCGCGTCCGCCAGAGTCTCCCTTGCGAGCTTTAACTACCATCGCGGTTTCAAGGGCTGTCACGCTGGAAATCAGCCGCACTGGGTCTTTGTCGTCCGGCAAGTGCTGTCTGTCGAGCTCCTTGAACAGGATAGCCGCGAGAGCTGAAGCGTCGATAACAAATTCTTCAGCGCGGGATGCCGTGCTCGTCATACCCGATAATCTCTTCTGGCGGCCGCGTATCGAAGTCTGGCAAGGCGGCGCAACGGTCGCTGATAGCGAGAAGTTCATCAATCAGCTTCGGTTTTCGCAGCCGTCCCTGTTCACGCCTGAGCCGCTCGCGAAGCGCGGTCAGCACAGCCTCCGTGAGAGTTTCTCCAGTACGAGCGGCCAGCTCACGCGCCAAGAGGTCAGCTTCCGGATTTTTTATGCTCAGAGCCATGACACCTTAATATACAATATAGAAATTTAGTTCAATCACCAGGTCTAAACCCACCGCCTTTCAGGCGGTCAGCTTCAAGCAGTTCTGGATGAGAATGGGGGGATGGAAGAATATCGGCGAGAAGCGCATTCGGTCTACGACATCAAATATCACCTCATATGGATCACGAAGTACCGCTACAAGGTGTTACGGGGCAGGGTGGCAGAGCGGGTGCGGGATCTGATCCGGCAGAGCTGTGAAGCGAGGGGAGTGGCGGTGATCCGGGGCGCGGTGTCGCCGGATCATGTGCACATGTTGGTGACGGCTCCGCCGCAACTAGCGCCGTCGAAGCTGGTGCAGTACCTGAAGGGGCGGTCGTCGCGGCGATTACAGGACGAGTTTGGAGAGTTGCGGAAACGGTATTGGGGCCAACATCTGTGGGCACGCGGCTACTTTTGTGCGACGGTGGGCGCGGTAGATGAAGAAACGATCAAGAGATACATTGAGAGCCAGAAATGGGATGAGGACGGGGAAGGATTCAAGATTACAGCGCCCACCAAGCCTTGAGCCGGCTGTGAGCCGGACAGCTTCAGGCGGCTTGAGCCGCAACCCCGACTTTCAGTCGAAACGTAACCCACCGCCTTTCAGGCGGTGGATGTTTAGGTGGTTTTTAGATCAGGCCGCGCTTTTCCCCGGCCCGCAATGCGTCCATAAGGAGACCCTTGCGTTGCTAGTTGTTGGCGAACTCCGTAGAGCAGGGCTCGTCAGAGACCTGCGGCCTTCCGTTGGGCCACACCCGGCGGGTGAAACGCACCAAAAAGCCGCAGGTCTCTAACGAGCCCTGCGCTACGGGTTTCGGAACGCTTTCGCAGGCAATTAGAGTCGTTACGGACGGATCCGGGCCGGCCCTCCGAGCGATTCCGCATCCTCGGCCCGGGCCACCCGGCGGCCTTCCTCGATGTCGACGCGGCTTAGCAGGATCATTCCGCCCGCGAAGAAGACGACTAGCGACAGAATGCTCAAGCGGCTGCCCCCGGCGAGCTGGCTCACTACAGCGAACACCAGCGGTCCCACGATGTTGCCGAACTTGCCGCTGATGCTGTAGAAACCGAAAAGCTGCGACGACTTCCCCTTGGGAATGATCGTGGCGAAAATCGAGCGGCTCAATGCCTGGCTGCCTCCCTGGACCAAAGCCACCGCGCAGGCCAGCACCCAAAACTGCCAGGCTTCGCGCATGAAGTAGCCGAGCACGGCGATGCCCGTGTAGACGCTGAGGGCGAGATAGACGCCCCGCTTCGCCCCAATGCGGGCGGCGAGGGCTCCGAACGCGAAAGTGGCGGGAATACCGACGAACTGCACCAGTAGCAGCGCTCCAATCAGGTCGTTCTGGCCGATACCGATCTCGGCTCCGTAGATCGTGGCCATCTTGATGATGGTGTTGATCCCGTCGTTGTAGAACCAAAAGGCCAACAAGAACAGGAAGACGTGACGGTAGCCTCGGATCTCCCGGAACGTTTCGGCCACGCGCCCGAAGCCGACACGAATGGGACTGCGACCGCTTGCTTCGCCGGGTTCCAATCGTCGCTTTGGTTCGGCGACGTTCCTCAAGAGCGGGACAGTAAAGATCGCCCACCACAAGGCTACGCTGAGAAAGGAGATGCGTGATGCCTGGCCCGCGTCGGACATGCCGAACGAACCGGGCGAGCTGATCCAGGCGAGCTGAAGCGCCAACAGCAGGCCGCCGCCAACGTAGCCGATAGCGTAGCCGCCGGTCGAGACGCGGTCGATTTCGTCTTCGCGAGCGATGTGAGGGAGTAGTGATTCGTAAAAGATCTCGCTGCCCGCGAAGCCGATGTTGCCTACGATGAAGACGATCGATGCAAACAGCCAATCGCCTTCGGTGACGAAATAGAGCAAAGCCGAGGCTGTGGCCCCGATGGCCACAAAGCAACTCAGGAATCTCTTCTTGGCGCCCAGGTAATCGGCAGCGGCGCCGAGAACTGGCGTCGCGCACGCGATGATAACGAGTGCAACGGTCTGCGTATATCCCCAGTAGGCCGTCCGCAGGTGCTCGGGAACCCCGACGGCGGCGACCTGCTGGTAGTAGACCGGCAGGATCGCTGCCATCACAGTGGTGACGAACGCAGAGTTGGCCCAATCGTAGACGGCCCAGGCCCGCAGTTCTTTGCGGTCGAGACCCAGAGTCCAAAGCCAAGACTGTTTGCGCGGACGTCGAGGCAGCTTGTCCATCCCTGCCAAACATAGCAGAAGACCTTGCCGTTCACAGCAGATGCCCGGAAAGCAAAAACAGAAGCCCAGACAGGAGTCTAGGCTTGCCGCAGACCGAGGTCCGCGGTTAGGGTCCGGGCGGAGGCCGCCGCCGAGCGTGGACTTCCGTCCCCGCCTCTGTTAGGCCGTCTGGGTTTTCTGAGGTAGAGCGATTTTGAGGATGCGGGCCCTAGCGGGACTCAACGTTGTAGCAGGAGAGCGTATCCTGGTCGCGCAGATATAGCTTGCCGTTGGCGATGACCGGTTGAGTCCAGGTGCGCACGTTGCCGTGCTCGATCTCAAATCGTGAGATTTCGCGGTAGGCTTCGGGGGTCGCTTCGGCGAGTCCGGCGACACCCTCTTCGCTAAAGATGTAGAGTTTCCCGTCGGCGTAGGCGACTTGCCCCTTGCCGACACTTCGATCCTTCCAGGCAACTTTGCCGGTAGAGAAGTTCATGCAAGTGAGGATGCTGCCCGAGAAGCCGTAGAGGTACTCTCCCACCAGCACGGATGTTCCGTAGTGGTTGCGCATGTCGCGGTTGAAATAGACCTCGGAGGCACGGATTCCCGCTCCCGCGGCTTCGATCTTGAGCAGCGCGCAGCCCGTGCCGTAGTCGGTGGAGACGAACACCGAATCACCTTTGACGATCGGGGTGGCAACGTTCGCCGTGCGATTGGAGATTTCATCGTATCGCCACAAAATGCCGCCGTCGCCCGCCCGCAGGCCAAGTACGCCGTTGCCTGTCAGGACGATGTATTGACGAATTCCGGCGATGTCGGCTGCTACCGCTGAGGAGTACCCTGTCGAGTCGCTCTGTGATTTCCAAATCACATTGCCGTTGTTCTTGTTGAGCGCCACGACAGAGGCGCCTTTGCCTCCAGGGTTGACGATCAAGCGATTACCGTCAATCAGCGGAGACTCGCTGATGCCCCATTTTATGTTGCGGGCGCCGAAGCGATCGAGCAGCTTGGTGTTCCAGATGCGTTTGCCGTCCGCCGCTTGCAGGCACGTGAGGTTACCGTTCGCGGCCACGGCGTAGACGCGGCCGCCTTCGATCGTGGGCGTTCCGCGCGGCCCGCCCCCCCCGGCGTTCGTGGAAGGATTCGCCGTTGGGGATCTCCCAAACCTTTTCACCGGTTTGTTCGTCCAAGGCGATCACATATTGGGTGCCGTTCCGTTGGCCTTGGGTGAAGAGCCGGCCGTCCGAGACCGAGAAAGAAGAAAAACCTTCACCGAGGCCGCGAGTCTTCCAGACAAGGGGTGGTCCAGCGGCAGGCCATGAAGTCAGCAGCCCGGTTTCGGTTGAAATACCATCGCGGGCAGGGCCCCTCCATTGCGGCCATTCGCCGCTGGAGGGCCAGGCAAGCAAGAGGATTGAGGCCAGACAGACTGTGGCAGAGCGGGAAAGCATAGCGACATTTCAAATCCCTTGACGCCAGTATAGCAGCGCCTTGGACTCATTGCGAACCATGAGACTCGCGGCCCGCCGGCTGATTTGTGGGCCGAATTTATCCAGCCCGAACGGCTCCCACACAGCGGATTGCGGCCCTGCCCTGCAGAACCGCTCTGATCCGCCGATATACCCCTCAGAGCGTCGACGGAAGTCGCCGCAAGAAGGAGTTTCATGGCAAGAAACCAAGCAACCGCTGTGCAACCTGTCGTTTCAACTGAGATCACCTCTGAGCTGATCGCCTATATCGAAGATGTTGCGCTCCGCGAAAAAGATGAACTGGCTCCCCAATGCCGCACGGTGCTCCGGCTGCTGCAATCTGGGGCCGGCTCGGACCAAATCCAGTCTGAGCTTCGTGTGATTTGCCTAGAGTTTGCGCGCAGCGGGGAGGCACAGCGCTCAGCGGATGCGCGCCTGGCCGGGACCGCCGCGCGAGCGGTACAACTGTCGCCACGCCACGCGTTGGAGCCGATTCTCACGATGAGCCCTCGGCGCAGGCAGCCACGCCTTGGTGACGGATACGAAACAGCGGCGGAGCGAATCGAGGCTCTGCGTCACAAGCTCTTTCTGACGGTCCAAGAAGCCACGGAATACTCCGGGTTGCCCGAGGCCGTGATTCGAAGGCTGATCGCACAGGATGAGCTGCCCGCGGTCAAAACTGGGGGCTGGCGCATCAAGCGGACTTACCTCGAATTGCTTGGCCTGCGGCACCTCAGGAAAGTCGCGCGAACAAATATCTGACGTGAGTCGGAAAAACGCGGCTTGTCTGGCAGTGAGCCGGACCATCGCCCCGCATGATTTGACCCGTCACTTACGTTCCGGGCCCAGAATCATAAGGGGCCTGAATCGTCAAGGAAGTCAACTCCCTTCGGCGGCGACTTTTTCGTAGTAAGCGCGGCCCTTGCGGAACAGCTCGATGACTTCCTCTCTTTGCTCGTCGGAGGCATACTTGCCTCGCTGTCGTGCCATGTCGATCAATTGATCAATCCAGCGCACGAAGAACGCTCCATCTTCCCGCAACCGGGTGCGGTTACCGTCCACTTCGCAATAGATCGGGCTGGTGTGGGCGTAGAGGTAGGTGTCGTTGACGACATGACGGTCGAACGGACCCCTGACGCGGGCCGCAAACCAGGCTCCCCCTTTGACTGAAACTTCCTTTGAAAGAACCACCGACAACTTGTTACCGTTAGCTTTCGCCTGGGCGATCACGCTTCCGTTCATGATGAGTTCGAGCGAATCCATCGGCAAAAAAAAGTAGCCGATGCCTCAATCTCAAGACGATCACCTGCTTTCAACTTCAGTTCCGCGCCAGGCAGCGCACCGTTCACAGAAAACCGCACGATCGGCCCATTGGTGGCGAAGCTGCGGCCCTTCTTGTAGTTGTCCACCCATTCGTCGTAGTCGAGCGGCCCCCCGGTGTAAACATAGACCCGGTTGCCTCCGGGGATCCACATGTGGCGGCGGTTTGTAAAACTGTCGCTGCCCGCGGAGATGGCGCACTTCAACCCCGTATTCAAAAGCCGATACCAGAAGGGAGTCGTCGCGTCTTCATTGTTATTGCTAAGCACATCCATGGCGTGGATGGATCCGAGCGCCAAATCAACCGGGGCCTCGCGGGCACTCATGCTGCGCGGGTCATCGGTGAATCGATAGCCCGGATGCGCGTAGCTCACCGCCGCTCCTTGGCGAGCCGCAGCCTGCGCTTGAACGTGATTCGGAGGATAGTCATACGGATACGGCGTGTCGTCAAAGCCCGTGTAGAGCGGCTTGACGAGACTCTTTAACCCGGTCATACACATGTGGCCGTAGAGGCCTCGATTGCGCATCTCCTCTCCCCAATTGAGAATATGCGTCTGATCGCGCAGCCGGTGCGGCTCGCCTTCAAAGTACTGCTCGTCGTGAATTTGGGCGCCAGCGGAATTGGCCACCATCAAGTTGGTGACGTTGAGGTCTTCTCCCAGCGCTTGGAGCCAGACATCGCTGGGAGTAACGAATTCGTGATTGTTGTAGTTGGCGTGAATGTGAACGTCTCCGCTATACCAGTTTTCGCCAGCCAGATCTGAGCGGCGTTCCAGGTCGAGTCTGACTTCAGCCGTTTCTTCCGCACGAATTTCGACTTGCCGCCGGACGGTGCCGTACTCGATGCCGCGAACCGCTTCGATCGTGGCGCGGCCTGCCGGCAGGCGCAGAAGGTGCTCTCCTCGGCCGTAGAAATAGTAGTCGCCGTGTGTCCAGGTGATGCGCGAAAGGGTCGAATCGCCGGAGTCGCCGCTGGGTGCATAGGAGAGTCCATCGGAAGCCCTCACATAGACGCGCGCGACCTGCGGGCGGCCGTCTTCTAATGTGCGAATTCTGAGGTTGCCCCATCGGATGACTTGAGCAGGGAACGTCGCCTCAGTGTGAATACGAGTTTCGGGCGGCGAACCTTGTTCGGGGAGATCCTTCCCGGCGTAAATTTTTAGGCGTAAGTCCGTTGATCCGGCGGCGGTCGGATGCAGATTGACAGACACATAGTTTATCCCCGGACGAATTCTCCAGCGGTCAGTTGTCCCGGCTTCGCCCAAACCGGCGATCAGCTTGACATCAATCGCGCTGTCCAACTCATTGCGCAGCAGCGTGACCAGGTTGTAGGTGTCGTCGACGGCCAGCAGAAGCTTCGTGGGTTTCGCGATGACTTCGATGCCCTTGCCGCTGACGCGAAGCTTCAGGGCTTGGGGCAGGTCCAATTCCCAGAGGTCGGCCTCGGGCGCTAGCCGCCGCTCGCGAAACGAGCGCGTGATTGGAAAGTGAAAACTACCTTCATAACGCAGCAACAGACGCACGACATCCTGGTAGTTCAACGGTCCGGGATATTCGATCGCCTGGAAACCGCGCCGCGAAGTTTCATAGGTGTATTCGTCGCCCGGTGTTGACCCGCTTGGTGTAGACGCACTTTGTCCCAAGCCGGTGACGTGAATCGCCCCGGCGATCAAAATGGCGAATAGTCCAACCAGCGCTGTCCGTTGCACCTTTTACCTCCAGATTTCGAAACCCACGAAGCCAAATGAATGACGCCGCCCACCACTGGAGTTTAGGAGATTTCGGACCTGTCCCGCGATTCACGTGTCACTCATCCTGCATCTGTCGCATTCTTTACATCTGTGGCATCCTTGTTGTTACTCGGAGTGGGTTACTGGGAGGGCAGCGCACGCGGATGAAACTCGTCACTTGGAACGTCAACGGCATTCGGGCTGTCGCTCGGAAAGGGCTCTTCAAATGGCTCGATCGCGAGACACCGGACGTACTTTGCTTGCAAGAGACCAAAGTCCATCCGGATCAGCTCGAGCCGGAGTTGGCGACTCCGGCGGACTATCGCGCCGTCTATGAAGCGGCAAAAAAGAAGGGCTATAGCGGAGTCTCCACTTGGACCCGCAGTGCCAGAAGCGAGCTGCCGCGCCTTTTTGATCAAACCCCGAAGGGTAAGGATGGCGACTATCCCATTCCCATCGGCGAGCCAACACACGGCTTGGGGATCGACCGATTCGACTGCGAGGGCAGAGTCCTCGCCACGAAGTTCGAGCGTTTCGTCCTTGTGAACGCGTATTTCCCCAACAGCCAGCGGGACCTGGCGCGGCTGGACTACAAGGTCGATTTCTGCGACAGCATGCTGGGGTATTGCAATCGTCTCCGCCGCCGCGGCAAGCGGGTTGTCATTTGCGGCGACTTCAACATCGCCCACAAGGCGATCGATTTGGCACGCCCCAAGGAAAATGTAGCGAACTCCGGCTACACTCCCGAGGAGCGGGCGTGCCTGGACCGCTTCGTCGCCGGCGGCTATGCCGACGCTTTCCGCAAGTTCCAGCCGGAACCTGGTCACTACACCTGGTGGAGCTACCTGTTCGATGCGCGGACACGTGATGTAGGGTGGCGTATCGACTATTTCCTTGTGAGCGATGATTTGGTCGACGAAGTCGAAGACTGCTACATTCAGCCGGAGGTGATGGGATCGGACCACTGTCCGGTGGTTCTGAAGCTGACAAACTAGACCTCCATTCCAGCGCGTGGCGCGGGACCAACAAACATGGCCGTGCTTGGGAAGCACAATCGGTCGCGTGCCTTGGGCCCCTTGGGCCCCTTACTTGACAACGCCGCCTAAACCAGCCAATCTGTTCACCGTGTCCGCGGCGCCTTGCCATGATTTCCCCTCGCCATGAATAGTCCAAACGCTTCGATCTCGATCGAGGGCATCGTCCCCGTCCTGCCCGCCCCATTCAATCCTGACGAAACGATCGACCTCGATTCGATACCGAAGCTGATCCAATTCTGTGTCGATTCCAACGTCTCGGCCGTTTGCCTGCCGGCCTACTCCACTGAGTTCTATAAGCTCAGCATGGACGAGAGATATGCACTGGTCCAGGCGGCGGTGGAAGCTTCTGACGGGCGCATACCCGTCATCGGGCAGTCGAACCACGTGTCGGCGAAGCTCGCCGCCGAGATCGCGGCAAGAAACGCTGAGCTGGGTGTGAGCGCGATCTCGATCGCCATGCCGCGCCTGTTTACACTTTCCGATGACGACCACTTTGCGTTTCTATCGAGAGTGATTGAGGCTACAAGCTTGCCCGTCGTCGTGCAGGACTTCAACCCCGGCGGTCCCACCGTCAGTCCCGCATTCGTTAAACGCCTACACCACGCACACCCGAACTTTCGATACCTGAAGCTCGAAGAGCCGCTGATGGCGCCGAAAGTCGAAGCCATACTCGAAGCGACACAGGGCGGCGTGGGCGTGCTGGAAGGCTGGGGCGGCATGTTTCTGCTGGAGGGTGTTTCCGCCGGTTGCTGCGGCGCTATGCCGGGCTTGGGACTGGCCGACCTGCAGCAGGAAATCTTCCATCTCGCACACTCCGGCGACCTCGAAGCGGCGACCGATCTGTTCCAGGAAATACTGCCGCATATCGTCTTCAGCCTACAGAACCTCGAGCTGTTTCTTCATATGGATAAGCAGCTTCTGGTGCGGCGCAACCTGCTGACCCACGCCACGGTTCGCTCAGCCACGCTGACCCCGGACCTAAGCACAACACGCCACGCGGACTTTTTGACCGAACGTGCCCTGCGGAGCATCGCACGATTTCAGGCGCGGTAAACAGAGTTCTCCCTCATTACGCAAGCCGCGTCTGATTCCACGGGCCGTTCTCTCCCCCCCCCCGGAGGAATGGGGAAACGCAGAATGGGGAAACGCACTTGGCCTGGAGATCACTTTGTGCTACCTGAATTATGCGCTGCCGGTGCACCTGGTGAGGGCTGAGCCGCCAGGAACCATTTGGGGACCTCCGAAAACATGGGGTAAAAAGGTAGGCTGGCAAAGATTTCAGCTTCGCCAGTCAACCCCAAGGAGGTCACCCAAATGGTTACCAAACGAAAACAGCATAGCTCCCGAAGGCCCGTCAAACAAGGCCCCGGCGCGAGGGCCCCGCGGCCCAATAAAATCGGGGCTGCCACGCCCTATCACTTCCGTGGCAAGAATCTGACTCCCTACGGCGGCTTGCTGCCCGTCGCCACCCTGCTCGAAAAACTCGGCTTCCAAGCGCTGCTGGAAGAAACCCTCACGACCAAACGGATCACCCGAGCCATGAGCCCCTACCAGTTCGTGCTGGCCCTCGTGCTCGGCCTCTATGTCGGCTTTGCGCGGCTCAACCAACTCCGCTTCATCGCTCGCGACCCCATCCTGACCGGCATCTTGCAAGTGACGCGTCTGCCGCCGCAGTCCACGCTGTGGCGCTTTCTGGCCTCGCTGCACCTCAACGTGGCGAAGCAGATCCTTTCCATTCAGCGCCAGCTGCGGGAACGAGTCTGGGCCGCGGCCCACGTGAAGTTGGAGACGGTGACGCTGGACACCGACACCACCGTGCATACCCTCTACGGCCGCCAGATGGGCGGGCGCAAGAGCTACAACCCCAAGAACAAGGGCAAGCGCAGCTACCAGCCGATACTGACCTTCCTGGCCGAGACGCGCGAATACCTGATGGGCGGGTTGCGCAACGGCGACCGGCCCACGGGCCGACAGATCGCCGCCCACCTCGAGAGCGCTTTCCGGACTTTGCCGGGCGGCGTGAAGAAAATCCTGGCGCGGGCCGATTCCGGCTTTTATTGCTGGGAGGCGGTGGAGGCCTATGAAAAGGCGGCTTGTCAGTTCGTCATCGTGGCGCGCAAAACGCGGCGCCTGGTCGAGCGCTTGCAGCAAGCAGAATGGAAACCCTCCCCCCGCTCCGACGCGGACGCGGAATGCGAATTCCTCTACCAACCGCAAGGCTGGGCGCGGGCCTGCCGTTTCCTGGCGCTGCGTTACGAAAACGAGCCCAAGGCCGGCGCGGCCGAGCAATACCAGTTGTTCGCCACCAGCGCTTACACCTACCGCGTGTTTGTCACCAATCTGGCCGAGCCGATCGCGGCGGTGGTGTGGTTTTACAATCAGCGCGCCGGAGCCGAGAACCTGATCAAGGAGGCCAACAACGACGCCGGGCTGGCGGCCCATCCCTCGCGCCGCTTTGACATGAACCGCAATCACTTTCAGTTGGCCATGCTGGCCTACAATCGCAACTGCTGGCTGCTGCTGTTCAACCGCGAAGCCCAGGCCAGCGTGGAGACGCTGCGGCACACCACCCTGGCGACGGCGCGGCTGCGTTTTCTGTTCGTGGCGGCCAAGATCTGGCGGCACGCCGGCAGAACGGGTGTCAGCTACAGCGATCATTATCAGGAAAAGGGCCTGTTTGAACGGCTGATGCGACGGCTGCGGGCGATGGGGCCGCCGGGATCGAGCTTGGCGCCGGTGGTGGAGGGTGCGTTGAGCTGAGGGGCACTCCATGCATAAAATTTCATGCACTCGCCGCAACGTACTGGGAACACGCCGCTTGCCAGCCCGCTTTTGCCCTGCCGGGATCAGGAGACGGCTCAAACGGGGAGGGAAACAGCAGAAAAGACGACTTGCGAAATCACTGAGTTGACACGAGTGCCGCTATCGCCACAACTCCATCGACGATGGCTACGCCGAATCTGTGCATAATTCAGGTGCTATCTTTTACGAGTCCTGGAACCGATAGGTGAAATAGATCGTATTACTTAATGAGAAAGAGTACTGGGGCTCCATTGCCGTATGCAAAGGTGAAAGCGATAATTACTGGTAGATCTGGGGCAGAGGAAAGTAGCGATGACAGCAAAACAAGTACAGTCGTTCAGAGAAGTATTGGAGGCCAGGCTTCATCAAGCGGCAAAGCCGTCGGAACACGCCAATGGTCTGCATGTCGAACAGGCGCCGGACCCCGTTGACGATGCGCAGTCGCAGAGCTTGAGAGAGCTTGCCGTTCATATCATAAATACAGATTGGAAAGTGCAAAAGGCCATCGAGGTGGCGCTGAGCCGCATCGAGTCCGGCGAGTACGGCCTTTGCGAGGAATGTGACGAGCCAATCGTACTGCGACGATTGAAGGCCCTGCCGTGGGCAACTCGCTGCGTTACCTGCCAGGAAGAAACCGAAGCGGCACTGGCTTTTGAATCGGCGTGATCCTCGAACGTTGATTGGTAAATGCTCGTTGGTCAACGCTCATTGGTCTTTGAGAAGCCGGTCAAGAGAATCAGCGCTCCCCCCGACAGCGGCTAGCCCACCAGGCTATCCTTTCCCCGCGTCAGCCATTCAAGAGTAAACCGAGCGAAAGTGATTGTCTCGTAAGGCGATTGCACACCTCGTTCGTATAGGTTGCCGATGGACTGATTCGGAAGCGTGCACAAACCCGAATAAGCCGCTGGGCCTTCGTGAAGCAAACGAGAGATTGGCCAGCTCTCTCCTTCGTCATAGCTGAGCCTGACCGTCATGTGGTCGCGGGTCTTGCTGTCGGGATTGGAGAACAGTATCCGGCTTTTCCCAGTATCAATTGCTTGGCCAAGCCCTGCTTGCTCTGGCCACGTGTAGCGGATCATGCTTCCTTGACAGATCGGCTCGATGAGCTGAGGGTCATCGCGGCTGGCGGACCAGGTGACTCCGCCGTCCTCGCTTGTGGCGACGGCTCGGCGGTTGCGGCCCCGGTAGCTGCGCATGTTCAGCAGAAGCGTCCCATCTGAACGCTCGGCAACGGTGCACTCGTTCATCGCGAACTCGGTCGGTTTACCCAACTGCCAGCTCTTGGCGTGGTCGTCGGAATAGATGGCGTGGGAGCGGCCGGCCTCGTTCCAAGAGTTTTCCGCACCGCCAACGCGATGATCACATGGGATGACCAAGCGGCCCTTGTGCGGCTGCCGGCGAAGCTGAATGCCGTTCACCGGTCCGGTGGCGTACCAGGTCCAATCGGGCTCTTTCACATCGTCGGTAATGTCGATGGGCGGGGTCCAAGTCAAGCCGTCGTCATTGCTGTGCGTCATCAGCACTCTGTCGTTGTCTCGACAGAAAGGCAGCCAGATGACTCCCGTGTCTTGGTCCACAACCGGAGCTGGGTTGCCAATCGTAACCTCGGCAGCGCCCCCTTCCTCGTAGACCAGCTGCTGCCGGGACCAGGTGCGCCCGCCGTCGCGGCTGCGCCTGAGCACAAGGTCGAGGTCGCCGTGGTTGCGGCGGTTGTTCTTTCGTCCTTCCGAGAAGGCAAGCAGGGTGTCTTTGGTGGTTCGGACGAGGGCGGGAATACGATAGGTGTGATAGCCGCCCTGGCCCGCAACGAAAACATCGGTCTGCCAAAGGTCATCGTTGGCGGCGGCTGCCAGCTGGGGCGGGTCCAAAGCTGTTGACGAAATCGAAACCCCGAGTGCGGCAAGCCATTCTCTTCGGGTGGTTGTCGGGGCGGGGACAGGAGTCGTGGGCATGGTCGGGCTCTCCACAAGAGATTCTACCGCTCCCGCTACGGCGCCCATCCAGCAGGGCGTTGCCGCCTGAGGTGGCGCGCGTTAGGCGCTACATTCTTTGAACGACGAACACGCGGTCGATGCCCGCGAGATCGGTTTTGACGGCGGACTCGCTCCATTGCGGGCCGCGGAAGAGAGCTTCGATAGCTGGGCGAGCGCGGTACCCTAGCTCGAGCAGCAGCCAGCCGCCAGGCTTGAGGATTCTCGCGATCGTCACGGCTAGCTTTTCGTAAATCCGTAGGCCGTCCTCGCCGCCGAACAGGGCGATGCTGGGTTCTGAGCGAAGTTCCCGTTGCAGACCGGGCAGATCCGCCAACGGGACATAGGGCGGATTGCTGACGACCATATCAAAGGAGCCGTCCGCGAAAGCCTCGACCAGGTCAGCTTGGACGAATTCCACGGGTGCCTGCAGGCGGCTCGAATTCTCGGCCGCTACTCGCAAAGCGGCACGAGACAGTTCGGCGGCATTGACGCTTAGTGCAGGCAGGTATTTCTTGATCGAGACGGCTACGCAGCCTGAACCGGTTCCGATGTCGAGAATTGCTTGAGCGCCCTCGGCGCGTGCGAGAGCTTCTTCGACGAGGTGCTCGGTTTCCGGGCGGGGGATGAGCACATCGGGTGTCACTTGGAAATCGAGGCCATAGAATTCCTGAATGCCGGTGATGTATTGCGTGGGTTCGCCGTGACGGCGCCGCTCCACTCCGGCCTGGAACTGAACAAGCTGATCGTGGCTCAAGCGGTGCTCGGGGTGGGCGTAGAGGAACGATTTATCGACTCCCAACACGCTGCACAGGAGGACTTCGGCGGTTAGTTGGGGGACGGAGACGCCGGCGTCTGTAAGAAGTTGAACGGCTTGTTTGAGGGTTTGTGAAAGGAAGGGCGCTGCGGCTGAGGATTGTTCTTCTTTTCCCTGGTTCATTCTTGGCCGCACACGATTGCGAGTTGTGGACCGGTCACTTGCGTTCCCGGCCCAGGTTCAGATCAGGTTCAGTCGACGTGCTGGCGTTGCTCGGCCAGGGCGTCGGTGAAAGGCTGCAGCTTTCCGGCCATGACGTCTTCAAGCTGGTGCAGAGTCAGTGAGACACGATGGTCGGTGACGCGGTTCTGCGGAAAGTTGTAGGTGCGGATCTTCTCGCTACGGTCTCCGCTTCCGACCATGCCACGGCGCTCTTCCGCCTGCTCAGCGTGTTGCTTTTCGCGCTCCATTTCGTAGAGTCTGGAGCGCAGAACCTGCATTGCCCGAGCCCTGTTCTTGATCTGAGACTTCTCGTCCTGGCAACTGACCACGAGATTGGTCGGGAGGTGGGTGATGCGGACAGCCGAATAGGTCGTATTTACCGACTGACCGCCCGGGCCCGAGGAGCAGAACGTGTCGACACGAATATCCTTGGGCTCGATGTGGACTTCCACGTCGTCGACTTGCGGCATGACAGCGACGGTCACCGCGGAGGTATGAATCCGGCCCTGAGTTTCGGTTTTCGGCACGCGCTGCACACGGTGCACGCCGCTCTCGTATTTCATCTTGGAGTAGACGCGGTTGCCGGTAATCATCGCGATGACTTCTTTGAGGCCACCGACCTCCGATGGGCTCGACGAAATCGTCTCGACCTTCCAGCGATGCTCTTCGGCGAAACGGCCGTACATCCGGAATACCTCCGCCGCGAACAGCGTGGCCTCGTCACCGCCTGTACCTGCGCGAACCTCCAAAACCACCCCCTTCTCGTCGTTGGGATCCTTGGGGATCAGCAAAACCTTGATCTCGGCTTCAATGCCGGCGACTCGCTCTTCGATGCCGCTAATCTCAAGCTCGGCAAGCGCGACCATCTCAGCGTCGGACTCCTCAAGCATCGAGCGCGTGTCTTCCAGCTCGGACTGGAACTGCTTCCACTGCCGATACTTTTCAACGACCTCGGAGATTTCCGACAAGGCCTTGCCCGCTTTTTGATAGCGGTCCTGATCGGCCATGACCGAGGGATCGGCCATGTCCTGAGTCAGCTGTTCGTAGCGAGCGTCCAGCTCGTCTAGTTGTTTCTGTCCCTGCATGGGGGGCTCCGGCAAAAGCTGGTCCGTTGGTCTGGCTTCTCGCCGCGTGGCAAGAAATGCGGACGAGGCTAAGCGACCACCAGCTCGCCGTTCTGCTCTTTCTCGAGCGCCATGGCGGCCTCGAGCGATTGGATGGAAATCTCGACCTGATCGTCGGCCGGGTCCTTGGTTGTGATCCGCTGGAGCCACAAACCGGGCAACACCATGCTGGCCCACAGGGTCCCCTGGTGCTTGGCGGCAAAGCGAATGACTTCGTAGCTAATGCCCGCGATGACCGGCAGCAGCAAGATCCGCATGAGGAACCTGAGCGCAAAGCCCTCGACTGGAATCAGCGAGTAGACGACAATACTGATCAGCATCACAACCATCAGAAAACTGGTCCCGCAACGCGGGTGGAACGTCGTAAACGCCTGCGAGGTAGCGACATCCACAGGTTTCCCCGATTCGTAGTTGAACACGACCTTATGCTCAGCGCCGTGGTATTGGAAGACCCGCCGAATATCCTCCATTCTGGAGATCAAAGCCAAAAATGTGAGAAAGATAGCCAAGCGAATGACGCCGTCCACGAGGTTAAACGCGACGTTGCCGGAAAGCCAAGAACTGTGTTCCTGGATCTGAGTTGTGATAACGAGCGGGATGAATTTGTATAGAAAAATGAAGAAGGCAATCGACACAATCACGTTGAGCGTCATCATCCAGCCGGAGATCTCGGCGGACTCCTTTTCCTCTTTCGCGTCCTCTTTCGGGGCTTCGTTTCTGCTCGTAACGTTTATGTTCTGACCGTCACCGGCCATGCTCTTACCATCATCGGAACTCGGCGGTTCCGCAACGGAACTCTCCGGCTCAGCTTCATCGATGAGGGCCTGGTTTGCCGAAAAGCGCAAGGTCTTGATGCCCAGGCTCATCGCTTGGCCCAGGGTTCCCACACCTCGGATGACGGGCCAGCCGAGCACCTTATACTTCTCCGATGGGCGCGCTAGCAAACCCTGATCGGTCGCGGTTGTTCCATCGGCTCTTCGGACCGTAACGCAGTAGCTATGCGGCGCCCGCATCATCACTCCCTCGATGACCGCCTGGCCGCCGATCAGCGGATCGTCGCCACTTTCGAGGATGGGCAACAACTGAGTATGAGTCGCGAGTCGAACGAACTGTCTGATCTTTTTTCGGAGTTGAGTCATTTTAGAGGCACCGCCTCGTCCCAACTCATTCTACGACAGTACGGTTCGGAAGCGGCGATGTCGAAATTCCAGAACCGTACTCCCAGAACCGTACTCATGGTTCAGATTCTCTCCAGCCCCTGCCACGAACCTGCACCGCTTGGTGGCTGAACGGCTCTGGGCTCAAAGGGTCTCAGCTCAGAGGCTCTTAGTGGACAGTAATGGTTCTAGGCCCGCTCTCAAGCCGCTCGGCAGGGCGCGGCGCGGTAGGAGTATGATTCAAGGTTTTTGCCACCGCTTCTTCTCGGACGTGAGATCGCTAGCCCGCATTTCTCATCGGGTGGCGAGGCAAAGTGCATGAGAGGCCTGTCAGTACGAGGCGCGCGCCGCTTGACGAGCGGAGGAGTACTCGGACAGTACGTTGAGCACGGCGAGCAAGCGCAACAAAGTGATGGCGGGCCTGTCATGTGCTTGGCCCGTCAGCCGGTGAGAAATGCGGGCTAGGGCCGTCGATTGCCTGTTACCTACGGGCCGGGTAGAAGAAACGAAACGGGACGTTCTTTGAGGTCACCAGGCTTTGCCCTCGCGCCCCCGGAGAGCAGGAGTTTTTTTGAATGAGTCCATTGCCAAGCAATCAGCCCGTCGCGGAGACGGAAGCTGCAAAATCACGGGTGCTTCACCCACCGAAGGTCGCTTACTTCACCATGGAAGTGGCGTTGCACCCCGATGTCCCGACCTACAGCGGAGGACTCGGAGTGCTGGCCGGCGATACGATCCGATCCGCGGCCGACCTAGGTGTTTCGATGCAGGGCATGTCCCTGCTGTATAGAGAGGGTTACTTCAATCAGAGTCTCGACTCTTCCGGCAAACAAACCGAGAACCCCGTCGAATGGGATCCCAAAGACCGTCTGGAACCGATGGATCCACTGGTCACGGTCACTCTGTCCGGCAGGCCTGTACACATTCGTTGCTGGCGCTACCCGGTCTACGGGGTCAACGGGCATCTGGTGCCCGTTTATTTCTTGGATACGGATGTGAGCACCAACAGCGCGTGGGATCGAAAAATCACGGGCTCATTGTACGGAGGGGACGAGTACTACCGCCTCTGTCAAGAGTTTATTCTTGGGGTCGGCGGGCTGCAGATGCTGCGCCAGCTCGGGCACACCGATGTCGAAACCTATCACATGAACGAGGGGCACTCGGCTCTGCTAGTGCTTCGGCTCCTTGAAAGACAGCTCGCCAACAGCGACCACCAGTTTCCTGGCGAGGATGATCTGGCGGCTCTGCGAAAGAAGTGTGTATTCACAACTCACACTCCTATCCCGGCCGGCCACGATTCGTTTCCGGAAGAGATGGTGCGGCAAGTGCTGGGAGATGTGAGGACAACGTTGCTGTTTTCGACGGGATTTTCGGGCTCCAACGAACTCAATATGACGCGTCTGGCTCTGCACCACTCCAACTACGTGAATGGCGTGGCGATGAGGCACGGGGAAGTCTCGCGCAGGATGTTTCCGAAGTACCGCATCAAAGCGCTGACCAACGGAGTGCATGCGACGACTTGGCTGTCGCGACCGATGCAGGAAGTTCTCGACCGGGAGATTCCGGAATGGCGTCACGACAACATCTACCTCCGCTACGCCATCAATGTTTCGCTCAAGGAAGTTCGCAAGGCCCACGCACAAGCGAAACGAACTCTATTGAACGCATTGCTTGACGCCACCGGAGAGCAGCTCGAGGAAGACGTTTTTACGATCGGATTCGCGCGCCGAGCGACGGGGTATAAGCGTGCGGATCTTTTCTTTCGTGATGTGAAGCGGCTCGAACAGATCGTCAAGAAAGCGGGGAAACTGCAAATCATCTATGGCGGCAAGGCGCATCCGCGCGATGGTGGGGGCAAAGATCTCATTCGCCGTGTTTTCGCGGCGGCCGACAAACTCTCCGCCTCGATCAAAATCATCTACGTGGAGAATTACGACATCACTTGGGGAGCGATGATCTGCAGCGGGGTCGACCTGTGGCTGAATACTCCCGAGAAAGAGCGGGAGGCTTCGGGCACAAGCGGTATGAAGGCGGCCATGAACGGTGTGCCGAGTCTCAGCGTGCTGGATGGCTGGTGGCTCGAGGGTCACATCGAAGGAGTGACCGGCTGGGCGATTGAAGACAACGGGGACGGTGAGGCCGGAGAGGCTGCTTCACTCTACGACAAGCTGGAGAAAATCATTCTGCCGATGTACTACGACGACCCGGATGCCTATGCCAAAGTGATGCGCTCGGCGATTGCGCTGAACGGGACATTCTTCAATACGCAACGGATGGTGATGCAGTACGTGTTCAACGCCTATTCCAGGACCAACGGGGTCTAACCTCGGGGTTGTGCACTTCGGTCCCCCCTGGGCTACGATCCGGTGCTGTTTCGCGGCTCAAGCTCGACGGCTTTCGGTGGCCAGGTAGGACGTTAGCCCTGGACTACTGGGTTTTGTAGAATGCCAATACCGTCGATTTCTACTTCGACGATGTCTCCGGCTTTCATGGGGCTGGTGCTGCCGGGCGTTCCGGTATAGATCACGTCGCCCGCCGTAAGCGTGATGTAGCGGCTGACAAAGCTGACAATCGCGGCCGGTCCGAAGATCAGGTCATTCACGCGCTGCTTCTGCATCACCTTGCCATTGAGGCGAAGCTGCATCCAGGACTTGTCGTGGTCAAGCCCGACGGCAATGGCCGGCCCGAGCGGCCCGAAGGTATCGGAACCCTTGGCGCGCCACCACTGAACGTCTTTCGTGTCGCCCTTGGTGCCGTTCTGCCAGTTGCGGTCGCTGACGTCGTTGCCGCAGGTGTAGCCCAGGATGTAATCGGGCGCATCCTCTTCGGAAACGTTGCGGGCGTCCTTGCCGATCACGATGACGAACTCGGCTTCAAAATGGACGTCCTTCGCACCCTTGGGGATCACGATATCGCCACCGGGGTGCTGCAACGAAGTCAGCGGCTTGTAGAAGATTTCAGGGTTGGCCGGAGGCTTCCGCTCACCTAAGTGGCTGCCGTAGTTGAGTCCCACGGCGAGCACTTTGGGCGGCTCGATGGGATAGAGAAGCTTCACGTCGGCGGTCTTCACCTTCTCGCCGGTTGGCTTGCGGGCGCCGAATAAATCCCCTTCGATTTTCTCGATCGTGTCGCCTGAGAGAATTCCGTGGGAGACACTGCCCCCTTGCTCGAATCTTACGTAAAGGGTAACTCCGTCTGAGGCTTTCTGTGCCATTGCTGCTCCTCCAACTGCTAATGCTGTTATGAATGTTCTGCGGGTTGTTGACATGGGTGTCTCGTTACTTAGTTCGGGGCTAGATCGGGTCCTGAATCGTTGGGCTGAATCTCAATCAGCCCGCCACAACGTTGTTGCGCAGCACGCCGATGCCGTCGATCTCGACTTCCACTACGTCGCCTGGTTTCATCGCGCTGGTTGTGCCGGGAGTTCCGGTGAAGATCACGTCACCTGGCAAGAGCGTCACGTATTGGCTGACGAAGCTGACAGTGAGCGGTGGTTTGTGGATCAAATCGGACAGACCCTGCTCCTGCTTGATTTCTCCATTGAGACGAAGCCGAATGCTGGACTTTTCGTAGTCCAATCCGATCGCGATTGCTGGTCCCATTGGGGAAAAAGTATCAGCACCCTTGGCACGCCACCACTGCAGATCTTTTGGGTCTCCGGCGCTGCCGCCTTGCCAGTTACGTTCGCTGACGTCGTGCCCGCAGGTGTAACCCAGAATGTGGCTGGGCGCTTCCTCGACCGAGATGCGCTGGGCCTTCTTGCCGATCACGATCACGAATTCGGCCTCGAAGTGAAGGTCCTTGGAGTCGGGCGGAATCACGATGTCGCCCTCTGGATGCTGGAGGGATGTGATCGGCTTGTAGAAGATTTCGGGATTGGTCGGCAGCTCACTCTCTTCGCCAATATGGCTCTTGTAGTTGCCCGCCATCGCCAGTACTTTTGACGGCTCGATCGGGTAGAGCAGCTTCACGCTGCTTGCCTCAATGGTTGTTCCGTTAGGCGTGCGGCTGCCGAATAGATCTCCGTCGATCTCCTCGATCTTGTCCCCGTTCAAAACGCCAAACTTCACGCTGCCGCCTTGTTCGTAGCGCACGTAGCGCGTGACTCCCGGGTAGGGATCAGGGGCAGACGAACAGGCCAACGTCGTTAAACCGCCGGCTACGGCTGTCAGAAAACTTCTTCTCGATGAATGCATACTTCCTCCCTACCTTTATCGCGCTAGTGTAGCAGAAGCGTCGCCGGAGATGCGCCGAAATTTGTTGATTTTAGGCAGGCCCACGCATGGGGCTCTGCGATTCGTCATGCAGTTTCGGGATCGTATTGCGGCCGCACGACCTAGGCCGAGCTGCCGCCTGATTCGTGCGCACCTTTCTCTCATTCTCGTTCTCTCATTTTCGTTCCAGGAACCCCGGCTTCGGCGCAAACAGGCAGACCAAATACAGCGCCTGCCAGACTGACATCGAGTTGATCAGAGTGACATCAACGTCAAACAATCCAGAGAGTGCCAGCGCGTACCAAACCAGATAAAGGCACGGTATCGCAATTTTGACCCGTCTCCAGGAGGCTCCCAGGAGAGCCCCTTGCGCAACGGGCAGCAAAGCAGATCCAATCATGACTCCCAGAAACCCGGCATCAAATACATCGGGTATCTCTGGGATCACGCTGTCCCATTCCATGATGATCCAAGCCACGATGGCGTAGATCAGCGTGGATGCGCCCAGGAATCCCAGGCTTCGCGCCGAGGCCAGATCTCGAATCGCGCGAGCGTGCCACAAGAGCACCACGGCACCGAAAACGGGCCCGACGTACCAGTATTCCGCGACGAGGTCGTAACGCTCCAGCGCGTATGCGGCGGCGAGGAAAACAGCCAGTTTTCCGATCAAGATGAGTATCGGTTTCATCGCGTTCGCTTCCGGGTCACTGGTGATGGCGGCCGACCGATGCCGGCCGGACGCTTAGCGGCAGCTTGCCGACCGAGGCTTGCTGACCGACGCTCGCTGCGCTTTGCCGATCGGCGTTTAAGACGCTTGACCGACGCTTGCTGACGCCCTACCGACCGACCTACTTCACTTGCTTGCCCCACTCACTGCCGTTCGGGGCTCTGTTGGTTCCCTCTGTTGTTTCCCTCTGTTGTTTCGGGGCTCTGATTGCGTTCTTGGCTCTGATAATCACACGCTTTCCGGGACGACGAAGAGCTCGCGGTAGTCGCGCTTGAGGAGCTTGTTGGCCTCGTCGTCTCCTTGGAACCGTTCGGTCCTGCTGTCGAATTTGAGCTTGCGATTCGTACGGTAGGAAATGTTGGCCAGGTGACACAGGGCCGCTGAGCGATGTCCCACTTCGACGTCGCAGTGCAGATCGGTGTGTTTGCGGCTCTTGACCGCATCGAGGAAATTCGTGAAGTGCGGCGCTGAGTCCAAGCCGGGCCCCCAGGTGGAGGACATCGCCGGTCCCGGTTCACGCTCTTCACCCAAGTAGGTCGCGAAGCCGTCGTGGTTGACGGTCATATAGCCGTCCGCCCCAAAGAAGAGGTTGCCGACGACGTTCCTGTTGGTTGGCGAGCCCTGCATGTCGGCTTCGCCGCCGGTTACTAGTCCGCGTACTTCAAATACGATTTGGCTGTCAGGGTATTCGAAAACAGCGGTTTGCGTGTTGGGGGTCTGCTGGTCGTCGGGATAGATGTAATGTCCGCCGGATGAATAGACGGCCGGCGGGAGTTCCTCTTTGCCCAGGCCCCAGCGGGCGACATCCATTTCGTGGACGCCTTGGTTGCCGATGTCACCGTTGCCGAAATCCCAGTACCAATGCCAGTTGTAGTGGAAGCGGTTTTCCTTGAAGCCTAGCTCTTGGGAGGGGCCGAGCCAAATATCGTAGTTGACGCCGGGCGGCACCGGACCGGTCGCTTTGGCGCCGATCGACTTGCGTCGTTTGAAGCAAAGTCCGCGCGCCATGTAGAGCTTGCCGATCACGCCCTCCCGCAGCAGTTCGATCGCGCGGATTTTGTGCTGCATGCTGCGGCTCTGGTGTCCGACCTGCACGATGCGCTTGTATTTGCGGGCGGCCTCGACCATCTTGCGGCCCTCGAAGATGCTGTGGCAGGCGGGCTTTTCGACGTAGACGTCTTTGCCCGCTTGGCATGCCCAGATCGCCGCGAGAGCGTGCCAGTGATTGGGGGCGGCGATGGACACGGCATCAATGCTCTTGTCTTCGAGCATCTTGCGCAGGTCCTCGTACTCGGCGGGTTTGCGCTTTTGATGTTCGAGCGTTTGTTGGGCGGCACGTTCGGCCACGGCTTGGTCGATGTCGACGACAGCGGCGACCTCAGATCGCTCGTCGCGCGCAAACTCCCGGATGTGGGTCTTTCCCCGGCCGCGAACGCCGATGCAGGCGACTTGGACGCGCTCATTGGCTCCCAGGATTTGGGAGTAAGAAGCAGCGGTCATTGTAGCGGCGGCGGTTCCCGCGGATTTGAGGAAGGTGCGTCGCCCGAGAGGTGTTTGTGACTCTGATTTGGTTGGGGATGTCGTGGGTGCCGAAGGGCTCGTCTGAGATATTGCCATTGCCATTGCGGATCTCCAGATGCTTGAGTCGTTGCCTGCAACTGCTTACAAATCGTACCACTTGCGGCACCGCTGACGGTGGAGAAGATCGGGGCAATCCAGCGGAAATCAGCGGGTTTCGCTCACGCGCGCTCGAGCACTCGCCATCGATTCTCGGATGGATGTCCCCACTTTGAAGTCCTCGTGGACGAAGCCGATTAGCCGTTCTTCTCAGACCTGAGATTTTCGAGGAATGCCTGCACTTCGGGATCGTCCTTCCAGCCCCGCGCCAACTCCTGCACCGCCGCCTGCCGCACATCTTCGTCGCTATCCTGGGCCGCGCGGTCCTTTAGCAACCCCATCGTGTCGGGATCGTCCTTCCAGCCCCGCGCCAACTCCCGCACCGCCACCTGCCGCACATCGTGGTTGTCATCGTGGGCCGCGCGGTCCTTCAGTAACCCCACCGTGTCCGGATCGTCCTTCCAGCGCCGCGCCAACTCCTGCACCGCCGCCTCCCGCACTGCCCCGTCGTCATCCTGGGCCACGAGGTCCTTCAGCCACCCGAGCGTGTCGGGATCGTCCTTCCAGCCCCACGCCAACTCGTGCACCGCCACCTGCCGCACCCCCCCCGTCGTCATCCTGGGCCGCGCGGTCCTTCAGCCACCCCACCGTGTCGCGATCGTTCTTCCAGCCCCGCGCCAACTCCTGCACCGCCCCCTGCCGCACCGCCCCGTTGCCATCGTGGGCCGCGCGGTCCTTCAGCCACTCCACCGTGTCGGGATCGTCCTTCCAGCCCCGCGCCAACTCATCCACCGCCGCCTGCCGCACCGCCCCGTCGTTATCGTGGGCCGCGCGGTCCTTCAGCAACCCCACCATGTCGGGATCGTCCCTCCAGCCCCGCGCCAACTCCTGCACCGCCGCCTGCTGCACCACGTAGTTGTCATCGTGGGCCGCGCGGTCCTTCAGCAACCCCACCGTGTCGGCATCGTCCTTCCAGTCCCGCGCCAACTCCTGCACCGCCACCTGCCGCACCGCCCCGTTGCCATCGTGGCTGAGGGCCGCGGCAATGGCTAGCCATTCGATCGGCATAAAGGGCCTTGGTTCTTCCCCATCGTATCCCAGTTTGTGAAGGCTGGCGACTATCACATCAGCCGACGAGATTATGCAACCGCTGAAATCCGCCCTGGCGAACGACCGTTAGCAACGGTCGTTCGGGGGGAGGGATGGGCCCAAGACCGGTCGCGTCGCGGCCGGTCTCTCACAAAACACCACCTCTTCAATAATCCTCAGGATTTGATCAGCCTCGACATTGTGGAGTACCTGGTTGTTGTTGAGATTCGTAGTTTCCCACGAATGCTGGCGGCCTACATTCAATGACGTCAATAGGCGAAGTTTGATACTGCAAGTCCAGACCATAAGATGCAAGTTGGGTGTCGGGTAGTCCCGCGGACCGGTTGGGCTCAAGCAGACAGACGTCAGAGGCCCCGGAGTCCTATTCGCTCGCGCCGGACTGACGCAGGAGTGCGGCAACTTTGAGTCGGGTGCCTTTAATCGAGTTTAGGCCAAGGATCGTCTGGGGAGTCTCGGCCAGTAGCAGCGGCGTCTGTCCCTTCTTGTTCGCTGCTTTGACGTCGGCACTGTTTGCTATCAGAAACTCGACGACCGATACAAAGTCTTTGAGCACAGCGTGGTGGAGCGCGGTGTTTCCTGAGGCGTCGGCGGCGTTGATGTCGACGCCGAGCGAGAAGACAAAGCTCCCCAGTTTGAGCGTGAGCTTTTCCTCCTCGGAGTTATCCGGCGGCAGACTCACAATGCGGTCGCGGCGGTTCTCCTGGGATCCGCCGGGCACACCCATCGCGGCTTGAAGTGCCGACGCGCCGGTCTTGGGAGCCAGGTGCGGGTCGGCTCCGCGCTCGGCGAGCGTGCGCAGGATCTCAAGTTCACCGTATTTCGCGGCCATCCAGAACGCGGTTGCGCCGATCAGTTGAGAACGGATGCTGTAGTCGGCGCTAAACCGCCGGCCTGGCGTGCCGTGCTCCACGCGCGCGTTCGGGTCGGCCCCATGGTCGAGGAGGGCGTCCACCAACTCGATTTGGCTTCGAAGGACGGCAGCGTGAAGCGCCGTGTATCCGGCATCAGCGGCGTTCGGATCGGCGCCCTGCTCGAGCAGGTAAATCGCAAGCTGACCGTGCCCGCTATGCGCGGCTACAACCAACGCACTGGTGCTGGACGCGGTGGAGTCGTTTACCTTGGCACCTGCTTCGACGAGTACTTTGGCGGTCTCGACGTTGCCATTGCGGGCAGCGAAGAGCAGCGGCGGCGAGCCACCTCGGGCCATGCGGAAGTTTCCGCTGGTGTTCGTGTTGCCCGCTGTGTTTTCCAGTTGGTAATAGACCTTCGATCGGGCTTCAAGGTCCGCACCCGTTTGGATCAGTACGCGCGCGACATCGGCGTGCTGCTGGGCGACGGCCCACATCAGAGCGGTTTGCCCACGTTCGTGCTCTCTCGCGTCGATCTCAGCCCCGCGTGCGAGAAGCCTCTCGACGGCGCGGACATTGCCCGACCGGGCGGCGGCCATCAGCGGAGTTTCGCCCATCTTGAGTGAAACGTTCGGGTCAGCGGCGGCTTCGAGCAGCCGCTTGACCATCGCTGCGCTGCCATTGGTCGCCGCCAGCCATAGGGCAGTCGCGCCAAGTTCGTTGGCCGCGTTGACGTCCGCGCCGGCCGCGATCAGCAACGAGGCCGCCTCGAGATCATCCCGATGAGCCGCCCAGTGCAGAGCCGTGGCTCCGTCGCCCTGGGGAGTGTTGACGTCGGCTCCTTCCTCGATCAGCGTACCCGCTATCCCGAGGTCGCCCTCTTTGACCGCTTCGATGACAGCAGGAACAGGGTTCGCGTACGCGATAACTGACCAGCCGAGAGCGGCCGTAATCCCGACAAAGCGTATGAAGTAACTCGGAGGCATAGGCGTTCGACTTAGCAAGGTCATTCAAGCGGACGCCGTTCGCAACTCGCCACCGTCGCACCGTCGAATTTCACCCTGACTTTAGCGCATTCGACCGCATGCGTGGGGTTCGCCTAGAATCAATAGGGGACGGGCAATTGATGTCACGATATCTATCCGTGCGGTTCGCGCCAGCAACGTCGATGCTCGTTGCCGTGGCGCTCGCGTGGGCCCCGCACGCTGCTATCGGTCAGTCCCAGCAGGACCCCCAACCACAGCCGGATGGCCAAGCGGCGCGCCACAAGGCCACGATCACTGAGTATTGTGTCTCCTGCCATAGCGAACAACTCCGTACGGCCGACCTCTCCGTCGAGGGCCTCGACCTCTCGCGGGTCGCTGAGCAATCCGATATCTGGGAGAAGGTCATTGGGAAGCTTCGCACGAGAACGATGCCTCCGGTGGGCCAGCCACGTCCCGCGGACGAGACCTACGACGCGTTTGCCGGCTGGCTCGAATCCAAGATTGATCGATTTGCCACGGCTCATCCGAATCCCGGCAGAACCGAAGTGTTCCATCGCCTGAACCGTTCCGAATACGCCAACGCGGTTCGTGATCTATTGGCGCTCGAAGTCGATGTCGACGCGCTCTTGCCCGCGGACAACATCGACAAGAACGGCTTCGACAACATGGCCGGCGTGTTGACGCTCTCGCCCGCATTGATGGAGCGGTACCTCTCGGCGGCCCGAAAAACGGCCCGGCTGGCAGTGGGCGAAACCCCGCTCGGACCAGCAGCGCAAAACTACTACGTGCCCATACTGCTCGTGCAGGACGACCGCATGGGCGACGACCTCCCGTTTGGCTCGCGGGGCGGTGTCGGCATCCGACATTTCTTTCCGGTCGACGGCAAGTACGACCTGGCGATTCGGCTGCATAGGAACTACGTGGACTACGTTCGCGGCATGGGAACGCGTCACGAGCTGGAGGTGCGGCTCGACGGCGTTCTCGTACGGACTTTCACCTTCGGCGGCGAGGAGCCGGAAGGGGTGCAGGCGCCGGCGAGCTACGCCGGCAACCAGTTCGGCGATCCGGCGTGGGAGGAATACATGCTCTTCGCCGACTCCAACCATAGCGTGCGGTTTCAAGCAAATGCCGGGCCGCATGCGGTGAGCGTTTCGTTCGTCCGCAAGTTTGCCGAGCCCGAAGGAGTGCTGCAGCCCCGCCAGAGCGTGTTCGCTTCCGCGATAAACGAAATGCGTGACGGCAATGCGGCCGTCGAGCACGTGGCGATCACGGGACCGTATGAGAGCGCCGGCCGGGGCGACACCCCGAGCAGCCGCAAAATATTTACGTGCGTGCCAGCCGGTGCCTCGCAAATTGACGAAGAAGCGTGCGCCCGCGAGATTCTGTCGTCGCTTGCGGGACTGGCCTACCGGCGTCCGGCCGCGCCGGCCGATGTGAACGCGCTGATGGATTTCTACCGTGCGGGCCGCAGCGACTCCAGCTTCGACGCCGGCATCCAGCTCGCTCTCGAACGGCTGCTTATTTCGCCTGATTTTCTGTTCCGTATCGAGCGAGATCCCGCGGGCCTCGCCCCGGGAACAGCCTATGAGTTGAGCGCCGTCGAACTCGCCTCGCACCTATCGTTCTTCCTGTGGAGTAGCATTCCGGACGCGGAGCTGCTCGAAGTTGCCGAACACGGCGAACTGCGAGATCCGGCGGTCCTCGAGCAGCAGGCGCGGCGGATGCTGGCCGATCCGCGTGCGAAGGCGCTGGTACAAAACTTTGCCGCCCAATGGCTCTACCTGAGGAATCTCCGCAGTGTCGTACCCGACGCAGCCGTGTTTCCAGAGTGGGATGAGAATCTACGAGAGGCCTTCCGGCAGGAGACCGAACTCTTCTTCGAGAGCATGATTCGCGACAACCGCAGCGTGCTGGATTTACTGAACGCCGACTACACGTTCGCCAACGAGCGGCTGGCCGCTCACTATGGCATTCCCGGAGTTTACGGCAGCCACTTCCGCCGAGTTCGGCTGGATGGCGAGCTAGCCGAACGACGGGGCGGAATCTTGGGGCACGGGAGTCTGCTCACGGTTACCTCTTATCCGAACCGGACTTCGCCCGTACTGCGCGGCAAATGGTTGCTGACGAACTTTCTCGGGACGCCGCCGCCTCCCCCTCCCGCCAACATCCCGGATCTGCCCGACCGCGGTGAGACCGGTCAACCAGCCACGGTACGCGATCGGCTGGGACGGCATCGACGGGACCCCGCCTGCGCGGCCTGCCACGCGCCGATGGACCCTCTGGGATTGGCCCTCGAGAACTATGACGCGGTTGGCCGATGGCGAACATCCGGTGAGGCGGGGCTGCCACTGGACGCCTCGGGGCTCCTGCCCGACGGGACTCGATTCGACGGGCCACAGGGCCTCCGCACGATTCTCATTGAGCGGCGGCAGCAGTTCGTCGGAGCCGTGACCGAGAAACTGTTGGCATATAGTCTCGGACGAGGCCTGGAGCATTACGACCGGTCGAGCGTACGACGCATCACCGCAGCGGCAGCCGCTGATGATTACCGCTGGTCGTCTATTATTATTGGTATCGTTCAGAGTACGCCTTTCCGCATGCGGAGGTCGAAACCATGATCATCACGAAAAAGAGTATTCCACGCCGAATGATGCTGCGCGGAATCGGTGCGTCGTTGGCGTTGCCGCTGCTGGACGGGATGGTGCCGGCAGCCGTGCCACTGCGCAAGACTGCCGCGAAACCAGTGCAGCGGCTCGGCGTCGTCTACGTCCCCAATGGGATGATGATGGATCACTGGACGCCTGCCGCCGACGGCACCGATTTCGACTTCCCGATGATCCTGGAACCGCTTGAGCCGTTCCGTAGCTCAGTCCAGATGCTCTCGGGGATGCGAGGCATGGACGCCGAGGGGCCGCACGCCCGCGCATCCACCCGCTTTCTCACCGGGATGGCCTCTCAGCGAGATGATGGGTCGAGTATCAGCGCCGGTATCTCTATGGATCAGATCGCCGGCCGTGTTCTGGGTCGCCAGACGCAACTAGCCACGCTGGAGCTGGGGCTCGATGGGCGTGACTTCGCCGGCTCCTGCGATGAGGGTTTCAGTTGCGCCTACACGAACACGATTTCGTGGGCGAACGAGACGACCCCACTCCCGATGGAGATCAACCCGCGGGTGGTCTTTGAGCGGCTCTTCGGCGACAGCGGTAGCACCGATCCAGGAGTTCGCAAAGCGCGGCTCGCAAAAGACGCGAGTTTGCTGGATTCAGTGACCGAGCGGGCGACAGACCTCTCGCGCGAACTCGGGTCGAGTGATCGAGTCAAGCTGGGCCAATACCTCGAGGCGGTTCGCGACATCGAGCGGCGGATTCAGATGGCCGAGAAGCAAAGCGACAGAGAGCTTCCCGTTGTCGATCAACCGGCCGGAATCCCGACTACGTTTGGAGAGCACGCCAAGCTGATGTTCGATCTGCTCGCGCTCGCCTACGAAACCGATCTCACCCGCGTGGCCACCTTCATGATGGGGCGCGAGATCACCGGCCGCACCTACCCTGAGATCGGCGTGCGAGACGCCCACCATCCGATCTCGCATCACCAGAAGGACCCCATCAAGCTCGAAAAGTTGCGAAAGATCAACCGCTTCCACGTGGAGCTGTTCTCGGATTTCATCGAGCTGCTGGCCTCGACGCCCGACGGCGACGGGACAATTCTCGATCACGCGATGATCGTCTACGGCGCTGGGATGTCCGACAGCAACACACACGGCTCCTATGATTTGCCGATCCTGCTCGCCGGAGGTGGCGCAGGCAGGGGTGGACGCCACATCAGGTATCCAGAGGACACCCCGCTGGCTAACTTGCATCTGAGACTACTCGACAAGATGGGCATTCCCATCGAGGCGCTCGGAGATGCTACCGGTCCATTGGCGCTTGAGCCCCTCGGCGCTTGAGAAACGTGGGTTAGTTCAATCGGACCGTTTTGCCCGATTCCGCACTCTCATAGCCGGCGAAAACAAGCCGCAAGATGTCTCTCGCGTGCTCGGCGTTTTCAATGGAGCGTTGGGGCTTGTGCATTTCGGCAAGAAACAGCTCGAGGTGCCGGGCCGTGGCCGAGGCAAACTCGCTCTTGCGGCTGGAGCAAAACGTCTTGCTCCGTCCGTCGATTTCGGCACGCGCCTGACCGCCTTTGACCAACCCCCACTTCGCGATTGGGCGGCCGGCGTTGCGGCTCCATTCGACACTCGCTCTGGCCACTCCCCCGAGCGAAACCCGCAACGACGCTTTTTCGCACGCCAGCCTCATTTCAAGATACTTTTCCGGCGCGTGACTAATTCTGTTGAAGGAAAACGCGGCCAGACGCTCGTCTGGAAAACGAAGCGTCATATTGACCACCAAGTCGGCGTCGTATTCTTGGCGGCAGCGCGGCATGTGGGCACTCACCGAGGTCCGCATCGCGTCAAAGAAAAAACTGACCAGGTCGAGCGCGTGCGTGCCGAACTCGTAGAGCACATACCGTGTAAGCTGGTTCCGCCAATTGGTCTCTTGTTCCGGCGGATGAAACATCTCTTGCCAGCATTGAATGTAGAAAACTCGTCCGAAATCCCCTGCCAGCAGGCGCCGCTTCGTTTCGGTATAGAAAGTCATGAAGCGATACTGATTGTTGACGCGTAGTACCTGAATTATGCACTGCCGGTGCACCTGGTGAGGGCTGAGCCGCCAGGAACCATTTGGGGACCCCCGAAAACATGGGATAAAAAGGTAGGCTGGCAAAGATTTCAGCTTCGCCAGTCAACCCCAAGGAGGTCACCCAAATGGTTACCAAACGAAAACAGCATAGCTCCCGAAGGCCCGTCAAACAAGGCCCCGGCGCGAGGGCCCCGCGGCCCAATAAAATCGGGGCTGCCACGCCCTATCACTTCCGTGGCAAGAATCTGACTCCCTACGGCGGCTTGCTGCCCGCCGCCACCCTGCTCGAAAAACTCGGCTTCCAAGCGCTGCTGGAAGAAACCCTCACGACCAAACGGATCACCCGAGCCATGAGCCCCTACCAGTTCGTGCTGGCCCTCGTGCTCGGCCTCTATGTCGGCTTTGCGCGGCTCAACCAACTCCGCTTCATCGCTCGCGACCCCATCCTGACCGGCATCTTGCAAGTGACGCGTCTGCCGCCGCAGTCCACGCTGTGGCGCTTTCTGGCCTCGCTGCACCTCAACGTGGCGAAGCAGATCCTTTCCATTCAGCGCCAGCTGCGGGAACGAGTCTGGGCCGCGGCCCACGTGAAGTTGGAGACGGTGACGCTGGACACCGACACCACCGTGCATACCCTCTACGGCCGCCAGATGGGCGGGCGCAAGAGCTACAACCCCAAGAACAAGGGCAAGCGCAGCTACCAGCCGATACTGACCTTCCTGGCCGAGACGCGCGAATACCTGATGGGCGGGTTGCGCAACGGCGACCGGCCCACGGGCCGACAGATCGCCGCCCACCTCGAGAGCGCTTTCCGGACTTTGCCGGGCGGCGTGAAGAAAATCCTGGCGCGGGCCGATTCCGGCTTTTATTGCTGGGAGGCGGTGGAGGCCTATGAAAAGGCGGCTTGTCAGTTCGTCATCGTGGCGCGCAAAACGCGGCGCCTGGTCGAGCGCTTGCAGCAAGCAGAATGGAAACCCTCCCCCCGCTCCGACGCGGACGCGGAATGCGAATTCCTCTACCAACCGCAAGGCTGGGCGCGGGCCTGCCGTTTCCTGGCGCTGCGTTACGAAAACGAGCCCAAGGCCGGCGCGGCCGAGCAATACCAGTTGTTCGCCACCAGCGCTTACACCTACCGCGTGTTTGTCACCAATCTGGCCGAGCCGATCGCGGCGGTGGTGTGGTTTTACAATCAGCGCGCCGGAGCCGAGAACCTGATCAAGGAGGCCAACAACGACGCCGGGCTGGCGGCCCATCCCTCGCGCCGCTTTGACATGAACCGCAATCACTTTCAGTTGGCCATGCTGGCCTACAATCGCAACTGCTGGCTGCTGCTGTTCAACCGCGAAGCCCAGGCCAGCGTGGAGACGCTGCGGCACACCACCCTGGCGACGGCGCGGCTGCGTTTTCTGTTCGTGGCGGCCAAGATCTGGCGGCACGCCGGCAGAACGGGTGTCAGCTACAGCGATCATTATCAGGAAAAGGGCCTGTTTGAACGGCTGATGCGACGGCTGCGGGCGATGGGGCCGCCGGGATCGAGCTTGGCGCCGGTGGTGGAGGGTGCGCTGAGCTGAGGGGCACTCCATGCATAAAATTTCATGCACTCGCCGCAACGTACTGGGAACACACCGCTTGCCAGCCCGCTTTTGCCCTGCCGGGATCAGGAGGCGGCTCAAACGGGGAGGGAAACAGCAGAAAAGACGACTTGCGAAATCACTGAGTTGACACGAGTGCCGCTATCGCCACAACTCCATCGACGATGGCTACGCCGAATCTGTGCATAATTCAGGTAGTAACAGATTTTCGCGCCGAGCCAGTTCGATGATACGGTCGGCTTCATCCACGGTCGGCATGAACGGTTTTTCGCAAAACACGTGCGCGCCGGCCTCCATCGACTTCTCGCATATCTCAAAGTGACTTTGCGGCGGGGTTCCGACCACGACCATATCGGGCCGCGCTTGGTCGAGCATTTCATCCAGACTCGCGAAGGTACGCGGGACTCCGAACTTCTCCGAAGTGAGGCGCCGAGCCTCGGGATCCAAGTCACAGATTCCCACGACTTCGGCATCAGCAAGGGCTCGGCAGGCGGGAAGATGGATGCGATCGGCCACGCCGCCGGCCCCCACGATTCCGATGCGCGTTTTCATGAGGGGTCGATGATACCACAGGGTTGAGGGATGTCCGGACAGATGCCGAAACGTTGTCGCCAATCCGTGCGTCAAAGCCTTAGGCAATCACCGGCCCGCAAAGTTCGCCAAACGATTCTGAGTTGAGCACAATTCTAAATCGAGAACGGCCAGCTGGCTATAATGATCGATTCAGAGGGACTTCCGATGGACACCAGACGCCTTTTTCAGCTAGTTTCGACATTTGCGATTCTTGCCGTGGCCGCTACTCTCCCGATTGGTTGCGCTGCCGTTGTACCGGATCCGGTCATCGATTCCGAATCCGCAAGCACCAAGGGCAAGCAGACCGCTGTCTTGGCGGGCGGATGCTTCTGGTGTACCGAGGCGGTTCTGGAGGAGCTGATTGGAGTTCACAACGTGGTGTCTGGATACGCAGGCGGCGAGGCAGCGAAGGCGAAATATGATCTCGTGGCTCGGGGCAGCACGAACCATGCCGAGTCGATCAAGATCACCTTCGACCCTGCCAAGATCTCATACGGCCAGCTTCTCCAAGTCTTTTTCAGCGCCGCCCACGACCCAACTCAATTGAATCGGCAGGGTCCGGATCACGGACGGCAGTACCGTTCTGCGATTTTTTGGCAGGATGCGGAGCAGAAGCGAATCGCTGAAGCCTATATTCAGCAGCTCAACAAAGCCAAAGTGTTCAGCAAGCCGATTGTGACTGAGGTTGTTGAATTGGAGAAGTTCTACACGGCCGAACCCTACCATCAGGACTTCGTCAAGCTTCATCCGAGGCATATGTATGTGGTCGTGAACGCGCTACCGAAACTCAAGAAGTTGTCAAAGGAGTTTCCGGCGTTGGTCAAAAAATAAAGCGGCTGCCCAGTAAGCGCGGCGGCTATCCGGCACCAGGAGGGTGGCGTTGAGATCGCCGAGCGCTCATGGCCTAACCCGACGACTCGACCGGTCTACTCACCTTCGCGTCCCTTGCGATATTCCTCGCGCACCCTTTGCGCGAAACTCATGAGCCCAGCTTTGGCGTTCTCGATTTTGGGCCCGGCCTCGTCCCAAGTCTGCTTTGCGCGCGGCTTGAAGTCTTTTTCAAATACCTCGGAGGCCTTGGCGCGATTCTCAGGATTCTGGGCAAACTCCTGGGCGGCGCGCATCACCAATTGACGAAGTAGACCCATAACAGACTGGGTTCAGTATATCGCTCAACGACCAAGGCCGCACGGCACCTGGACACCAACCCGCTCCCTTGGCCTCGCCGCTAGGCCTGCAAGGGGCAAACTCGCGCCAGATCCGGGATCCGTAACCTATACCGATTCAACACCCTGCTAAGCTTCTACCATGAATCCTTCCGGCCGCAGCAATCTCTTAGCCTCCCTAGTCGCAGGACTCCTCATCGGGGGGATGTGGCACCTAGCCGCGCAGCAGGGCTCCGATAGCGCCTACGTGCCCAAACAAAGCGACCGGCCCGAACCGATCGACGGTGACGAGCCCGGCTTTACCCGTATCTTCAACGGCAAAACGCTTGACGGTTGGGAGGGCGACCCCAACTATTGGCGAGTCGAGGACGGCTCACTGGTCGGCGAGATCACTCCCGAGACCGTCGTTCGGAGCAATACCTTCATCATCTGGCGCGGGGGCAGGCCACGCGATTTCGAGCTCAAACTCGACTATCGCATCACGCCGGAGGGCAATAGCGGCATCAACTACCGCAGCGCCGTCATCCCCGACCCGGTGACGCCGGGGAACCAGTTTGCCATGCGCGGCTATCAGTGCGATCTCGACGGCAAGAGGCGGTATCCCGGCAACAACTATGAGGAGAAAGGGCGCCGCTTCCTGGCTGTTCGTGGACAGGTGTCGCACGTCGTCGGGGGACGGCCACCGATCCTGCTTTCTCGTTTCGGCGACCCGGATGAGCTAGCCACGCATGTTACCGACGATTGGAACGCGGTTCACCTGATCGTCCGTGGAAACACGCTGACTCACATCATCAACAACCAACTGATGAGCGTCGTGATCGATGACGACACCCCGAACCGCCCGGTCGACGGACTGATCGGCGTCCAGGTGCATGTAGGCCCGCCCATGAAGGTCGAGTACCGCAATATCCGCTTAAAGGATTGGTAGAGGGCGGTATGCGCGGGCGTCATCAAGACAACGACGGCAAGCCACCGGGTGCTCAAGTCTCTACCCAGTTCCGCCGCGCGCCGCTAAGGCAAAATCGCAACGCCCCAGGGCCGCTCACCTACCGGGATCTTTTTCACGACCTTCAGGGTCTCGATATCGATCACCGAGACATCGTCCGAAGGTCCATTCGCGGTGTAGAGAGTCTTGCCGTCAGGGCTGATCGCAATACCCCACGGACGCAAGCCCGCCTCCAAGGACCCAACTACTTCGTTCGTCGCAGTATCAATGACTAGCACCGTCTTACCTCGTCCCATGGTGACGTAGATTTTCTTGCCATCCGGCGCGACGGCAATACCCATCGGTCTTGCGGGGCTCCCGGTCACGGGGATTGTCGCGATCACCTCGTGGTTGGCCGTGTCCACCACCGCGATCGACTCTCCTCGTTCCGCCGTGATGTAGGCACGCGTGCCGTCGGGCAGAAAGGCTGCGACGCGAGGCCGCAGTCCCACCTTGAAGCTCTTCGCCAGTGTGTCGGTTTCCGTATCGATCACGAAGATTTCAGCGTCGTCTTCGGAAGTGATGTAGACCGTTTTCCCGTCGGGGCTGATTCCCACGCCTTCTGGCTCGTCACCGACCGGTATCGTCTTGATGACTTTGTTGGCCGCAATATCGACAATCGTTGCCAGCCCCACGTCTTCGTTGGCGACGTAGAGTTTCGTCCCATCGGCGCTGACGGCCATCTGCTCGGGGTCGGAGCCTCCGTCGAGTATCTTGATGAGCTTGTTTTGTTCGACATCGAAGACGCCGATTCCGTCGGCGGTCTTATCGGCGGGGGGCAGGGTCTCTCTGTCGACATCGGGGCCGCCAAATGGAGAACCGCTGAGAGCCACGTAGATCGTTTTCTTGTCGGGGCTGATTCGTATGCCGCGGGGCCGCTTGCCTAGTGGAACCGTTGCGATCACTTCGTTGGTGGCGGAGTCGATGATGCTCATGTCACCGGACGCCTCGTTGGTGATGTAGACCCACGGGGCGGTCTTGGCTGGGAGCGGGGCGGGTTCGGGAGCAGAGCTTTCGGGCGGCGCGTCGCCGCTACCGCCGCAATGGCTCAGCAAGCCAAGGCAAACCCCTAGCGCGAATAGTAATGTCAGCCGTTTCATGTTGCCCTCCTTTCCGACAGCACCCATGATACTTCACGCGCGGGCCCCACCGACCACTGACCGCGGCAATGTGTCGAGTTTCTACAAGCTTTCTAAGAGAATCTGGCCCTGGCTCGCTCGTAGCACGTTACGCCTCTACGTCGGGCCTGAAGTATCCATGCGGCGCGACGAGGAGGCGCAACGGGGGGACTCGACCGCTCTCGACGCCACTCGAAGATCAAGGCGGACTGGGCGGGAGCGTGGACTTCCGTCCACGCCGTTGGGGCGCTTGATATTCCCTCGGGTAAGACAGAGCGGCTAACCGGCCTGATGGCGCTTTGTGGCTTCGAGACGCGCTTCGGCTCTTCGGATCGCACGGGTGGCTCGCTCGACGTCGATTTCCATTTCGTGGCTTTGCAGCATGTCGTTGGCACGGCGGCGGGATTGCTCGGCTCTCTCGATGTCCACTTCTTCCGCCCACTCGGCGGTGTCGGCGAGGACCCGCACGTGGTCAGCCAGAACTTCCATGACCCCGCCGGTCAAGGCCATATAGCGGGTCCGGTCCGACGCTTTGTAGGAAAGCACGCCGATGCCGAGTTGTGTCATGAGCGGCGCATGATCCGGCAGGATGCCAAGCGAGCCATCCTCGCCCGGGGCCTGCACTTCGTCCACTTCCTCGGAGAGCATTAGCCTCTGGGGAACCGCGACGTCAAGCTTGAGTTTGCCGGCCATGGTTACGCCGCCTTCGCCAGACGCTCCGCTTTCTCGATCGCTTCTTCAATCGTGCCGACAAGGTAAAACGCCTGCTCGGGCAAGTCGTCATGCTTGCCATCGACGATCTCTTGGAAGCCTCGAATCGTATCAGCTACACGGACATATTTCCCGGGCATGCCCGTGAATTGTTCGGCTACGAAGAATGGCTGCGAAAGGAAGCGCTGCATCTTGCGCGCGCGTGAGACGCTGAGCTTGTCTTCCTCGGAAAGCTCTTCGACACCCAGAATAGCGATGATGTCTTGCAGCTCTTTGTAACGTTGCAAGACCTGCTTAACCGCCTGCGCCGTGTTGTAGTGTTCGGCTCCGACAACGTTGGGATCGAGAATTCGCGAGGTCGAGGCCAGCGGATCGACGGCGGGATAGATACCCAGAGAAGCGATCTCGCGGGAAAGGTTGGTCGTGGCGTCCAAGTGAGCAAACGTCGTGGCGGGAGCCGGATCGGTGTAATCGTCGGCCGGGACATAGATCGCCTGCACCGACGTGATGGAACCCTTTTTCGTCGACGTGATGCGTTCCTGGAGTTCGCCCATCTCGGTAGCCAAGTTGGGCTGATATCCAACGGCGGAGGGCATGCGGCCCAGGAGCGCCGAGACTTCCGAACCCGCTTGCGTGAAACGGAAAATATTGTCGATGAACAGCAGCACGTCCTGGCCTTCCTCGTCGCGGAAATATTCAGCGACAGTCAGGCCGGTCAGTCCCACGCGCAAACGCGCGCCGGGCGGTTCGGTCATCTGTCCGTAGATCAGGGCGCACTTGGATTTCTGCCAATCATCGGGATCAATGACTTTCGATTCCTGCATTTCGAGCCAAAGATCATTGCCCTCGCGCGTTCTCTCACCCACGCCCGCAAACACGGAAACACCGCCGTGCTCGGTGGCAATGTTCTTGATCAGCTCCATGATGATGACGGTCTTGCCGACACCGGCGCCGCCAAAAAGGCCGATCTTACCGCCCTTCTGATAGGGCTCAAGCAGATCGATAACCTTGATGCCGGTCTCGAGCATCTCCAGCTCGGTGGACTGGTCTTCGAGTGACGGAGCGGGCCGATGGATCGGGTAGCGATTCTCCGCTTCGACCGGACCCTTCTTGTCGACGGGCTCGCCGAGAACGTTCAGAACGCGGCCGAGGGTGTGCGGGCCTACCGGGACGGTGATTGGCTCGCCCAGGTCCTCGGCCTGCATGCCGCGCACGAGCCCTTCGGTCGGCTGCATCGCGACGGTGCGGACGCGGCCTTCGCCGAGGTGCTGCTGCACTTCGCAAATGATGTCGATTGGATCGGGGACGTCGAAACCCTCGCTCGTTATGCGCACGGCATTAAGGATTTTCGGGAGGTGGCCTTCACTGAATTGCACGTCGACGGCGGGGCCGGCGACCTTGATGACTTTGCCTATTGTCGACATTTGTATTGTTTCCTTGTTGGGCGAAGCTGGCGCAAAACCGGGAGCTGGGCCCGCGTGTTGGTAGCGTTACTCGCTCGCTGACCCGTCACTTGCGTTCCGGGCTTCCATGAGAAGGTAGGTCGCTGTCAAGGGCAATGCTGTCGGTGAGGCGTTAGCCTGGTTGCCGGACTCTGTCTCGATCGCCGCTGGGTTGCGCCAGCGTTGACCGGGCTTCCATCCGCACTGTTTGTTACGTCCATTCCCGGACGTTGTGCTGGTTGAGGTCCTGTCTTTTCGGCGCTGCTTTCTCTGTGCCGGCCTGGGCAGGAAAGCTCTCGCCTCCCCACGCGGCCTGCCCGGAACGCGCAGTCACCGTGACGCGGTCTCGACTCTCTGGCTGCTGCCTCTCCGTAGTTGCCCAATCTTGCCCTTTCCTTCCTTCAACAGAAATTCTTTGGCTACGCGATGCCCGTCAGGGCCAGCGTGCCAGAAGAACAACCCTGCTACCTACCGCCCTGCTGCCGCGGTGGCCGCAGTGGCTACAGTTGTCTCGGCCGGTTCACCGTTGGGGAAGGGCTGCCAAGCTTTGTTCTTCGCCCACATCGCATGCAGCACGACCGCCAGCTTGCGCGCCACCGCCACCACCGCTCGCCGCTTGGCCCGCTTCTTGCCCCGCGCCGCCAACCCCAATCCCCAGCTCCGCAAGTCCGATTCCAGACCAAAAGGTCCTATTATCCTTTGGGACGACTGCACCAGCAGCCGCCGTAGCATCGGGTTCCCCGCCTTCGTGATGCTCAACTCCGGCGACGACTCCCCCGAGTCCCGCTGCTTAGGACGGCAGCCGACCACCGCTCCCATCTGCCGCGACCGCTTCACCCGCCCGACGTCGTTGTTCAACTCCAGTACGTAAGCCAGGCTCGTCAGCGGCCCCACCCCGTCGACGCTGCGCAGCAACTGCGTGGCCGGATATTGTTCCTTCCCCAGTTTTTCAATGCGCCGGTCCAGCTCGTTGATCTCTCTGCTCAGCTCCACAATGATCCGCGCCATGGGCTCGAGAATCGTCCGCAACACGTCCGGACATTCCCGCACCCTGGCGACCCACTGCATCATGCCGCACTGCCCGAAACGGATGCCGTGCGTTTTGGCGATGCCCCGCACGCTGTTGACGAGTTTGGTGCGGGCTTCGACCATCGTTTCGCGTCCCCGCAGCCAACTGCGATGCTGCTCGACGTGCTCGTCGCGCGCGGCGACCGGTGCTAGCAAGTCCGGGTTGCTGCGGCCCAACTCGGCCAACCAGTAGGCGTCGTTGCAGTCGTTTTTGGCGTCGGACTGGCTGATCAGCCGCAACTGCCGGGCGTCGGCCACCAGCACTTCGTGGCCCAACCCAGCGATCAGGCGGCGCATCCAGTTGGTGTGCCCGCCGGTCTCGAGCACCACTCGCAGCCGTGGCCAGGAGCGGAAATATTTCTCGATGGCGGCGGGACGGGTCGGGATCTGGACCTCCTCGATCAACTCGCCGTCGAGGCCAACCAAGCGTACGTAGCTGCGCTTGTCTCCGATGTCGACTCCCGCCACGGCGCTGATTTCGTTGCTTTGTTGCATGCGCTGGCGCTCAGCTTCCAACTGCTGGGCGAATTGTATTTGCTCTTTGCAGGCTTGCGGCTGGGGTTTGGCCTGCTGCGTACTGTGCTGTTTGCTCTGCTGGGAGTTACTCTGCTGTGATTTGCTATTCTTCTTCATGGCTGGTCGCCTCCTTTGTTTGAGAATCAAAGTTCCGCAGCACGTTCTTGTTTGAAGCGCGTGCTGCTGCCGAAAGCTTAGCGCTCTCGGTTCTCGGCGACCAGCCTTCTCATCTTATCTCTGAATCTAGCTCTGATTACTCGAGTGCCTGCGCTCCGCTCACAACCTCAATCAATTCCTTCGTAATACTGGCCTGCCGCACTCTGTTCAGGTGCAGCGTCAGCTTGTCAATCATCTCGTCGGCATTGCGGGTAGCCGACTCCATGGCCGTCATGCGGGCCGCATGCTCGGAGGCGCCCGACTCCACCATGGCTTGATAGATGGTCGTATCTACGTACTTCGGTAGCAGTGTCCGGAAGATCTCCTCCGGCTTCTGCTCATAGATGTACTCTCGCGAACCGGCTTCCGATTCGGGCATCTTGACCGGCAGCATGCGGTCGACGGCGATCGTCTGCGTCATCACGCTCTTGAACTCGTTGTAGATCAAATACACCGAGTCGATCTCGGCGGCGATAAAGCGGTCCATCACTTTGCGGCTGATTTCCTTCGCTACATTAAAATCAACCTTCGCGAAAACATTGATCCACTCTCCAGCGACGGGGACTTCGCGGCGGCGATAATAGTCCGCCCCGCGACGGCCGATCAGCTCAAGCTGGATGGCGGCATCGGAGTGCTCGACCAGAAACCGCTGCGAGGCCTTAAGCGCGTTGCTGTTGAAGGCCCCGCAGAGACCCTTATCCCCGGAGAGCAGCAGCAGGAGGATTCGCTTTTCTTCCCGGCGCACCAGTAACGGGTGAGTCAGCGCCGGCGAGTCTTCCGCTTGATTGCCGAGGATGCTGCCCATCAACTCGCCTAACAAAGAAGCGTAGGGCCGCGCCGCCAGAACCTTTTCCTGAGCACGCCGCAGCTTGGCCGTCGAGATCATCTTCATGGCCTTTGTGATCTGTTGCGTGTTCTTGACGGACTTAATGCGCCGCCGCAGATCGATCAAGCTTGGCATTTAGCTGGCGACGGCCTCCTGGCTATGGCGGGAGACGAAGCGTTCCTTGAACTCGGCGAGCGTGGACTTGATCTCCGCGGTCAGCTCGTCATCGAGTGCCTTGCGTTCCCGGATCTTGGCGAGGACTCCGTCCTGCTGACGGTCCAGTTGATCGTAGAGCTCATCTTCGAAGGCGCGGCACTGCGAAACCGGCAGGTCATCAAGGTAGCCGTTCGTGCCGGCGAATATGATCATGATCTGCTTTTCAACCGGCACCGGCGCGTACTGCTTCTGTTTGAGAATTTCGACCAGCCGCTCGCCCCGCTGTAACTGCTGCTGCGATGTCTTGTCGAGGTCGGAGCCGAACTGTGCGAACGCCGCCAGCGCGCGGTACTGGGCGAGATCGAGGCGAAGCGTTCCGGCGACCTGCTTCATGGCCTTGATCTGAGCGTTGCCACCGACACGGCTGACCGAGATACCGACATCCACGGCCGGGCGAACGTTGGCGTTGAACAGATCCGACTGCAGGTAAATCTGCCCGTCGGTGATCGAGATGACGTTCGTGGGGATGTAGGCCGAAACATCGCCGGCCTGCGTTTCGATGAAGGGCAATGCGGTTAGTGAGCCGCCGCCATGTTCTTCGCTGAGCTTCGCTCCGCGCTCGAGCAGCCGGCTGTGAAGATAAAAAACGTCTCCAGGGAAAGCCTCGCGCCCCGGCGGCCGGCGCAGCAGCAGCGAGATCTCGCGATAGGCCGCGGCGTGCTTGGAGAGATCGTCGTAGATGCAAAGAGCGTGCTGTCCATTGTCGCGGAAGTACTCACCGATCGCGCAACCAGCGAAAGGGGCCAGAAACTGCATCGGAGCGGGATCGGCGGCCGAAGCCACCACAACCACCGAATACTCCATGGCGCCGTGGTCTTCCAGCGTTTTGATCAGATGCGCAACGGTCGAGCGTTTCTGCCCAATCGCCACGTAGACGCAGATCATGTCGCCGCCCTTTTGGTTGATGATCGTGTCGACGGCGATGGCGGTCTTGCCTGTTTGGCGGTCACCAATGATCAGCTCGCGCTGACCGCGGCCCACTGGAATCATGGCGTCAATAGCTTTCAGGCCCGTCTGCACCGGCTCTTTCACTGGGCTGCGGTCGATCACGCCGGGCGCCAGCCGCTCAACAGCATAGGAGTGCTCGGTCTGAATCGGGCCTTTGCCATCCAGCGGCTTGCCGAGCGAGTCGACTACGCGCCCGATCAAGGCTTCACCCACGGGCACCGAGACGATGCGACCGGTACGGCGGACTTCGTCTCCCTCTTTCAGCTCCTGGTATTCCCCAAGCAGCATCGCTCCAACTTGGTCTTCTTCCAAGTTCATGGCAATGCCAGCGACGTTGTGGGGGAAGTCGAGCAGCTCCCCGGACATGACCCTTTCAAGACCATGCAGCCGTGCGATACCGTCGCCAAGAGAGATGATTGAACCGGTCTCGGCAACTTCGACGGCGGTGTCGTAATTTTCGATTTGCTCTCGAATCAATTTCGAGATTTCATCTGCACTGATTTGAGCCATGGACTTAAGATTCTCCTGCGAGAACGCGTTCGAGAGCCTTCAATTGAGCGCGAAGTGAGCCGTCAAATAACGTGGACGCATGGCGCACGGTGGCGCCCCCGACCAGATCCGAAGACACTTCGAATTCCGCAACGACTGTGCTTCCCGTCACCCTGCTGAACTTTTCAATCAGGGCGCTTTGCTGTTGCTCTCCGATTGGCGTAGCCGTCGTCACTAGCAAGCGCGCGACTCCCGCCCGATCGTCCAACCACTGCCGGAACGCCTCAATCATCTCGTCCAGAAAGGACATGCGGCGATGGTCAATCACAACGAAGAGAAAGTTGCGCACGACAGCCGCGACTTCGAGGCGTCCACATAAGGTGGCGACGAGCGCCCTTTTGTTTGCGGGTGTTACGGCAGGCGAGACAAGGACGCCGCGCAAAGGTTTGGATGATTCGAGAAGCTCCTGGAATTGCGCAAGCTGTCCGATAGCAGCCTCGGGGTCAACCTCAGCCCCGGGCTTGCTGACGACATCGGCTAGTGCTTGGGCGTATCGATTTGCTAGAGCCAGAGCCATGATGGAGAACTACCCGCCGCGCGATTGAGCCGTAAAACTACGCTTGACGCTCGGTCGAAGTGGACGTAACGTGGGGTATGGGATAACGCCGATCGGGTGGCTTCGGCAAGCCTTAACATTCAAATTAACACAGCGCGGCAGAGCACGACAAGTAATTGAGCAAGTGTTGAGCAATGATCGTTCGGTGTGCCCGGTTTCGCGCCCAACACCGGTAGTCGAATCACGTTTCCCATCCTCGTTGACAACAACATATTTTCGATACAATGTTTTGAGACGCTGATGGCGTGAAGCGGCACGTGTCTGAAGACCACATGTCTGAAGACCACATGTCGGAAGGCAACTTGTGGAAAGGCATGGAAGGGCAAGGATTTCTTTGAACCTCTACCGGACCAGCCCTCCGCCTCCGATAAATGTGTGTGATCGGAAGTGGCCGTGTCAGTAGACGTTTCGCGGAGCGGTTCAAGCAAAAGGGCTCCCCGCAAGAGCGCTTCGGGCAAAAGAAGTTTAGTCAAGAAGCGGTAAGATCAGATATGATCTGCGGCGCGTGCGGTCATTGGAACGACGATCAAGAGCACCGTTGCGCCCATTGCGGTCGTTCGGTCGAGCTGAATCCGGATAGCTCTTGGAAGCGGACAGGACTTGACGAATCGCCGGGACCGATGCCCGTCAAGCGCGGCTCCGGCGCTTCGGTTCGTCCCTGGCGCCATGAAATCAGCCGCAGGCTCGACGAATACCGGGACAAGCAGAGAGTCGACGGTCCGGAATTTCAAGCATTGGCTCCAACCGAGCGGCCCCCCGACCAGCCCATGCCCAACGTGGTCTCGATCGACCGGGCCGTTGGAGACCGGCCACCTTCCGAGCGATTACCTCCTCTGCGACCCCCCCCCCCAGCAACTACTCCCAGAGCAGCAACGCCCAGAACAGCGACTCAGTACCCAGCTCGCGGCGCGCTCCGGCTACGCAGCGATGGCGAGACCAGGCCAACGCGTACCGGATCTCCCGTCGATTCCACCAGTTCGCCGTGAGCATGCCCTTGAATCGGGAACTCCTGGGAAGTATCTCCCGTCCATTGGTCGAGGAGAGGGGACCTTGCCGGCCCCGATCGCAGCGGACCACCTTCCCCCGCCCGCCCTCCCACGCGCAGGCGGATTGCAATGCAAAGCCACTGTTGCGCCGCTAAAGATTAGAATGCTCGCCGGGGTGCTCGATGCGGCGATGCTTGTGGTTGCCCTAGGCACGTTTCTGGCGGTATTTCATTGGTTCGGCGGCCGTTGGATTGCAGACAACGGCGGGGTCCGGGCCCTGGGATTCGCGTCATTCGTCCTGGTGGCCTTCTACTGGGGCTTCTACGTCGGACATTTCGGTCGAACACCAGGCATGGCGTGGATGGGATTACGGCTCGTGAACTTTTACGGGCAAAAGCCGAGCGCCACCCAGAGGGCTGCGCGGGCACTGGGACTGATTCTCAGCAGCGCCACACTGGGGCTTGGATTCGCATGGTCTTTTGCGGACGAGGAAAAACTCACCTGGCACGACCGCATGTCTCGAACATTTTTGACTTGCGACGGAGTCCAGAGGTTTCAGCTACGATCCCCCGTGCCAACCCAAGCTTTAAAGGACCCTGCACCCCTGCTGCCCGATCTGCCGCCCGTCGGCCAAATCTAATTTCAATCCCCATTTACCCGAATTCAGGGGCCACGCTGGGAGCTCCCAACGCAATTGAGGGGGTCACCGCCGCGCGCTGCTTCCTTGGGAAAACTTCCGCCTGAAGCGATACCTGGCCGAAACAGAGCCGCGCCCCCAAGGGTGCGGTCGAGGGTAGTCAGCGGATCGGAGCCACAATCGGAATGCGGTCTCTGCCAGACTAGACCGCACCCTCGCGGGTGCGGCTCTGTTCAGACAGCGGGAAGTCCTGGAACGAACGGTCCTAGAAGCGGCGGCAACACGATCGGTGGGGGCGGCACTCACACGGAGCGAGATGTCCAACTGGTGCTAGCCTAGACCCCATAGAGGTTCACCGATGAGTCATCCAGTGTCTATCTCAGTATTCGCATTGTCCTTGTCGCGGCGCTGTATCTGGCTCGCCGTTCTTGCCGCCGCGTTCGGTGTGATCTTTACCGCCGGCAGTGCTGCAGTATCGGTCGACGGCGCTTCGGGAATCAGGAGAATTTCCGTACCCGACGACGGCATCCAGCCACAGGTCGTGGTCGACGACAAGGGGACGATCCATCTGGCCTACTACAAGGGTGACGTTGCCCACGGCGATCTTTTCTACGTGAAATCCCATGACCAAGGAGCCAGCTTCTCGGCTCCCGTCCCGGTCAATAGCCAGAGCGGCTCCGCGGCAGCAGCCGGCGTGATTCGAGGCGCCCAAATTGCCGTTGGAGCGGACGGGCGAGTCCACGTTGCCTGGAACGGGTCTGGGGTTGCGAAACCCAAAGGACCACTCAATCCGGGGCAGCCCAACAATAGCCCCCACAACGGTACGCCTATGCTCTATGCCCGGTCCAATACAGAAGGGACCGCCTTCGAACGGCAGCGCAACCTCATGAGAAAGACGTTCGCTTTGGACGGAGGCGGGTCGGTGGCTGTCGATCGCGCGGGCCATGTTTTCGTCACTTGGCATGGGCTGGACCGGGCCGGGAAAGAGTCCGACCGGCGGGTATGGGTCACCCGCTCCGGAGACAACGGCGAGACGTTTTCAGACGAGCGCCCGGCCTCGGCCCAAGGAACTGGTTCGTGCGGTTGCTGCGGGTTGCGGACATTCGTCGACAGTCGGGGAACACTCTATGGGCTCTATCGCTCGGCGGCGGCTGAGGTTCATCGCGATATTTATTTGCTGGCATCCAGCGACCAGGGTGAAAGTTTCCGTTCGCAAAAGCTTCACGAATGGGAGATCCAGGCCTGTCCGATGACCAGCATGAGTTTCGCCGAAGGCTCAGGCCGGGTTCTCGCCGCATGGGAAACGGAAGGTCAAGTTTACTGGGCTCCCATCGGCGCGGAATTGTCGTTGGCGGAGCCGCTTGCGCCAGCCGGGCCTGCTGAGCGCCGTAAGTACCCCTCGTTGGCCGTGAGTTCGAAAGGCCACACATTGCTTGCTTGGAATGAAGGCGCCAGTTGGGGCAAGGCCGGTGCGCTTGCTTGGCAGGTTTTCGACGAGAACAACAAGCCCGTCGGTAAGCCGGGCGCCGGGCCGGCGCTACCGAAGTGGAGCTTCACGGCGGCAGTAACATTGAAGGACGGCAGTTTCAGGCTGATCTACTAGTCCGGCAATTTCAGCGTGAGCGAATCGCTGAGCGCAACCAGCTCGGGACCGGAGTACAGCTTCCTGCGGCAATCGCCAGCTTCAACAGTCCAGCGTGATAACGCCTTGACTATTCGTTTGCAGCTTGTGCCCGGGGTGCACCAGGATCATCGAATCCACCTCTTCGATGATCGCGGGGCCGATTAGTTCGAATTCGCCCGGAAGTTCCTTTCGCCGGTAGACCGGACAATCGACAAAGCCTTGTCCTTTGAAAAAGACGCCTCGAGTCTGGAGGGCTGCAACGGGCCCGCCGGGTGGGGCAGCGAGCCCTTTGAGCCGTGGTTTGCTTGTACGTCCCACGGCCTTGACGTTGAACCGGATTAACTCAATGACTTCGTGTCCGATCGAGTAGCCGTAAAACTGTTCATGCAACTGATTGAATTGCTGGAAGGTGTTTTCCAGGGTTTGGGTGGTGATGGGCCCTTCCTCGATCGGCACGTCGTGTTCATAGTTTTGGCCAGAGTAACGCATGCTGATGGTGCGCTCGATCTCCGGTGTTTCGGAGAATCCCTCGGCGCGAAGCTCCGCGACGGCCGCGCTTGCCAAGTTTTCAAACTGCTCGGCCACGACCGATGCCTCAACGCTGTCTGAACGAAAGTGTTTGCTCCAGACTTTGTCCACCTGAAAGTCGGCGATGAGCGATCCAAAGGCCGAACAAAGTCCAGGATAGAGAGGAATGACCACGCGCTTCATGCCCATCAGTTCAGCAATGCCGCCGGCGTGAAGCGGGCCCGCCCCGCCAAAGGCCACCAGGGTAAAGTCGCGAGCGTCGAGTCCGCGTTCGATTGACATCACGCGAATCGCATTGGCCATGTTTTCGTTCGCCAGGTCGATGATCGCTTGCGCGGTCTCGGGCACGCCGAAGTTCAGCTTCCTCCCAAGCTCTGATAGCCGGTCCGCTGACTTGTCCGGGTTCAAGTTCATCTTGCCGCCGAGGAAGTAGTCAGGGTTCAGCCGCCCGAGCGCCAGATTGGCGTCGGTCACCGTGACCTGCTCGCCGCCTTGGTCGTAGCAGACCGGTCCCGGGTCGGCACCCGCGCTTTGGGGGCCTACGCGAAGAAAACCGCCCTTGTCGATCCAGGCGATGCTGCCGCCGCCGGCGCCGATCGTGAGCAGGTCCACGAACGGAGCTGAAATCGGCATGCCCCATTCCATTTCGTAGTTGGTGTTGTAGGCGATCTCACCGTTTCTGACGACGCCAACGTCGCAACTGGTGCCGCCCATGTCGAGCGTCACCAAGTTTTTTTCACCGGCTAGTTCTCCAAAGTAGCGCCCGCCGATGATGCCTCCGCTGAGACCCGAGAGAACGACGTCGACCGGCTGGTTTTCGGCGGTCTCCGCCGTCGCGTGGCCGCCGTTGGATTTCATCACGGCCCAGGGACACGTGATGTTCAGGCTCTCTAGACCCTGACGAATTCCAGCGATATAGCGTCGCAGGATGGGCTTGATGAAAGCATCGGCGACGGCCGTACTGCCGCGTTCGTATTCGCGCCAGATGGGGGCGACCTTGTGAGAGAGCGACACCGGCACTCCGGGCAATTGCTCCTCGAGGTAGCACTTCAAGGCAAGTTCGTGCTCGGGGTTCAGGTAGGAAAACAGCAGGCAAATGGCGATCGCGACGTCTTGGTCTTGGTGGGCGTTGCCTTGCTGGGCATTGCCTTGCGGGGCGTTGACGTGCTGGTCGCTAATGCGCTCCTTGATCTCGCCGACCAGTGCCCGCAGTTTTTCGTCAGCCAGCGGGACAAGAATTTCTCCCTTGTGGTTAATTCTTTCGTCGACTTCCAGGCAGTCTGAACGGTCCGCGAGCGGCTTGGGTTTCGTCCATTCGACCGAGTAGTGATAGCGGCGGTTGATGCGCTGGATAAACAGAATATCGCGGAAACCCTTGGTCGTGACGTAGATGACCCGTGCGCCCTTGCGCTGCAGTAGCGCGTTGGTCGCTACCGTTGTTCCGAGGATCAGCGAGGAGATTGCGTCAGCGGACAAGCCCGACTCGCGAACGACGCCGACGATGGCGTCCACCGGACTGCGCGGAGACGAGGGCCACTTCGCCGCGGTTAGCTCGCCTGTCGCCTCATCGAGGCCGACGAGGTCGGTGAAGGTCCCACCTGTATCAATACCGCAACGAATGGACATGTTGTTTTGTTTGGGTTTGTCGTTCTCAGGTTGCTTGTTCCCGATAACCGCGGCGGCAGCTCTCGTTGCCGCCCATTCAAGAGGCGGCCTCGAACCTCGCTCTGCTATTCCGCCGTCCAGCCACTGACCCGGCCGCGAAAGAGAACGACCATTCTACTTGCTTAGTCAACACTCGTGGTTATTCGCGGATGAGCGAAGCGGGAAAGTGCGCCTAAACCCAGGAGCATCGGTTTCCCGGCCAGTTTCGTGTCTTTTGCAACTACTATATACGCTAACTGTCCTCCCTGCACGCGTCGGTGGGGGCTTCGGACAAACTGGTAAGTTCTTTTATTTCAGTGAATCGACAACCTCGATTGCAGGGTTTTGCAGATATTTTCATGATTTAGCGTTTTTGCCCCTCAGGAGCCAACTCACCTTGTCGTCCTTTTGTGAACTGGCCTTTCGTGAACGGGCATTTGAGAACGACCCTGTGAATCATCGCTTGTCAGTCGATCATTTCACCGCTCTCAGCATAGCGGCACATTCTTGTTTGTCAAGTCTCGAGCGGGCGCATTTGTTGATAACAATGGGATTAATTCTCTCACAAATCCGTGACTCGAAGTTTGTGTCGTTGGAATTTTGTGGAGATCGTTTGTGCCAGCGCGGTGCATTGCCGCCCGGGTGGGCATCTCGACGGCCTCCAGATCGAAGCTTCCGCTGTCGCGCTGGCCAAGCAAGACCACCTGCAAGCGCAAAGGGCTCACTTCTAGGGTGACTTTTTGTTGGATCGCTTGCGCCGTTATTTTTCGCTAGTCGCCAACATCTACGTCGCGCACCCGCACAAGAATACTAAATTGCTGCAAGGCGCATCGTGATGCTATGATCATCATGATGCGTACAACAGTTAATTTGCCTGAAGACGTCTACGAGGCGGCCCGGTCGATCGCTGGATCCGAGAGGGTGCCGCTAGGCGAAGCTTTAGCGCGGCTCGTTCGGCGGGGCCTCAATCCTCCAATTGAGTTCAACACGAAGGAAGCGTTTCCATACTTCGTTGTACCGAGCGACGCCGAGCCGATCACTCTTGAGCAGACCTTGCGCACCGAGGATGAGATTTGAAGCCTTATCTTCTCGACATCAACGTATTGCTAGCTCTCGCATGGCCTTCCCATATGCATCACCGGCAGGCTCTCGAGTGGTTCGTAAGAAAGAAGACCGCTGGTTTTCGGACTTGCCCGTTGACGCAGACCGGTTTCGTCCGGATCTCTAGCAACCCGTCGTTTTCTCCTCAGGCTGTCTCCCCGATGGCAGCCTTGGGATTGCTTGAGCGAATCACCGCTATGCCGGAGCATGAGTTTTGGCCTGAGGATTTGCCGTTGGCTAGCGCGATTTCCGAGACGCGTCCCCTGGTCGGGCATCGGCAGGTCACAGATGCCTACCTGGTTGCTTTGGCGGCCGCTCGGGATGGAGTCCTGGCGACCTTGGATCGCGGCGTGATGGCAGTTGCCGGGGAAAAAAGGAATCGCGTTGAGCTGGTTTGACGTTGCCCCCGCTTTCTTGCCGGCCGGGGTTCCGGTTCAATCGGCAAGTCTAAACGGACCGAATTTCGAGTGGTTAGCTTCGAGCTGCTTTCTAAACAGCGCCGTGCCCACGTTGGCCTGCGGTCCAGTCTAGCGATGCCCGCTTTCCTATAAGCGGGCGAGACCAAGGGCAGGGCTGCGTGGTCGACAGTACCCCACGTTTTTTTCAGCCAGAAGGAAACCCGCCGACCGGCCCCCTCGTATCTCTAAACAATGCTCGTTCGGATGCGAATCGCGGCGACGGCCCTGTGCGCACTAGTCGTTCCCCTACCGCTGACTTACGCTCAGGTCGACGTCCACGAAATTGTCCGAAAAGCGTTTGAACGGGACGAGGCCAATGAGCGCAAGGCCCGCCAGTACACATTCCACCGCAGGATTGAAGAAAACAGCATCGGCAAGAATGACGCCGTCAAAAAGGCCGAGTCCAAGACGCACGACGTCACCCTCCTGGACGGCGAGCAATACGAGCGCTTGATCGCGGTCGACGACATACCTCTCGACGCGGAGCGCGAGGCCAAGGAGCAGCGCAAACTCGACAAGAGCATCGAGAAGCGCCGGAAAGAGTCCCCTCGAGAGAGGCGAAAACGGCTGGCGAAAGTCGAGAAAGAGCGAGGAGAACAACGCCGCTGGATCCGCGAGATGCAGAACATATTCGTGTTCGAACTCGCCGGCGAAGAAACGATCGACGGCGTCGAGACCTGGATCGTCGCCGCTAAGCCGAAGCCGAACTACAAACCGGAATACCGCAAGGCCAAGTTCCTTCAGAAGATGCGCGGCAAATTTTGGATTGCCAAGTCCGACTATGGCTGGGTCAGGACCCAAGCCGAGACGACCGACACCGTGTCATTCGGACTCTTCCTGCTGCGGCTCGCCAAAGGCTCAACCCTCGATTTCCATCAGCGCAAACTCGAACGGGGAGTTTGGATGATGGATCAGTTCCGACTCCGCTTCCAGGCCCGCGCCGGCCTCATCATGAAGTTCAACAAAGAAGTGCTCGGCGCTTTCAGCAACTACCGCAAATTCACGACAGAATCCGAATTGATCGTCGCCGCCGAACCACAGCCGATCGGCAATTAAGACAGTCGTGCGCGGCCTGCTCTCTGATACTTTGGGTTAGTATTCCGAGACAGTACGCCCGACAACGCCCGTCGAGAAAGGGCAGCCGGACATCCGGGTTTCGCTCGCCTCCCCGTTGTTTCCGGCGTCCCCGTTGTTTCCAATGAGTACGGATAGCAAAAACGCGGTGGGTGTGCCATTTTTTTGCGTAGCCGGAGTTGCCACGGGCTGCTAGGTTGAAGACTGTGGATTTGTCGGTTAGGTGCTCCAAAAACGAGTACTCCGAAACGAGTTCTCCGACAAGGATTCTCCAAAAAAATGCTCGAAGGAAAACAGGCTCCTGACTCGCCCGGAGATCCCATCTCGTCTGGCTCCGGCGGGCGTCCCGGCAAGACTCCCCCACCCTCGTTTCTCCGTTACGCCTTTTCGTTTCCGGTACTGCTGGCCGTCGGGCTGATCTTCCTTCTCAACTGGACGGCGAACGGCCGATTCAATGATCCCGACACCTGGTGGCATCTCAAGATTGGCGAGCAAATCTGGGAAACCGGCACTCTTCCCACGACCGACGAGTTCTCCTATACGACCGACAACCATGAGTGGCTACCGCACCCCTGGCTCGCCGATCTCAGTATCTACGCCGCTTATCGAGCAGGCGGGCTCCAAGGCTTATTCTTTTGGCTGATTCTGCTGGGGTCGTGCTTGTTGCTGGTGATATACGCCCACTGCGCGGACTCCTCCGGGAACGCGAAGACCGCGCTATTGGGGGCCTGGCCGCCTGGTTTTTCGCCACGATTACGTTGTCGATTCGCCCGCTCATGCTGGGCTACCTGTTTCTTGCCCTGGAATTGTTGTTCTTGCATTTGGGGAAGACACGCGACCGCCGCTGGTTGTGGGGACTGCCGATTATTTTCGCCCTTTGGGTCAACTGCCATGGGTCGTTCTTCTTGGGAATGGCGTTCCTGATCGCCTACGTCGTGATTTCGCGGCTCGAGTTTCGCCGGGGATTGTTGGTATCGAATCGCTGGCCCGAAAGCCCTCGCCGCTTGCTGCCGATCGCCGCGGGAATCTCGGTTGCGGCCCTTTTCATCAATCCAGTTGGAATCGATTTGGTGACCTATCCGCTAAATCTGATGTTTTCGCAGTCCGACAACCTCAACTTTATCTATGAATGGCGCACATTGGATTTCGCCGACCCGCGGGGCATCGGGCTGTTCGTCGTTTTGGCTTTCATGGCGGCGCTCGTGTTATTTCGCAAGGCCGATCTTCATCTCGATGAAGTGATGCTGGTCGCGATTGGCTCCTTCCTAGCGCTGCAGCATATGCGCATGCTGTTTGTGTTTGGAATATTGGCGGCGCCGCTGCTCTGCCGATTGGTGAAGGACGACTGGGATCAGTACGAGGTGAAGACCGACAAGCCCGCGGTCAACGCCGTTGCAATCGTGATCGCTCTGGCTGTCTGTTTCGTGCAGTTCCCGAGCAACGACGACCTTCGCCAACAGATCGAAGCTCAGAATCCAGTCGCGGCCGTTGCCTACATGAAGGAACGAGGAATCCAGGGACGAGTCTTGAATGAATATATCTGGGGCGGTTACCTGATTTGGCAGGCGCCCGAGTATAAGACCTTCATCGACGGCCGCACTGACATTTTCGATTACACCGGCGTGCTGAACGAATACATCGCTTTCCACCGCGTGCACGAAGACCCCACGATCTTGCTCGAAAAATACGACGTTGAGTATTGCCTTTTGAACAAGGGCACGTCGGTTGTATCGGTCCTCGGCTATCTCCCCAATTGGGAGCGAATCTACGCGGATGACCTGGCAGTGATCTTCGCCAGGAACGCCGAACAATCAGCCGCTCCCGCGCCGGCCGAACTGAATAACTAACTGTCGAGAACGATCCCCAGTCTTTGGTGGACGACTCGCAGCGGAGTACAATACCGACCGAGCGTCAGGAAAGATCCGGCGAAGATACTCAGAGCCCCAGACGGAAGTGTGGGGTCAAGCGGGCGAAATATACCAGCGGAAGCTCTCGCAATCTCACGACCTCAACCTCACAATTCAAAACATGACCGACACTCCCAGCAGCTCCCTAGCGTCCAGCGACATTTCCAACCAAATCCACGGGTTCACCGACCTGGCTCACCCCAACGAAGACGAGCTGATGGTGATCACCGAAGGAGACGGCATCTACGTCACCGACGATCGAGGAAACCGTTACATCGATTGCACCGCTGGCATGTATTGCACCGCGCTTGGATTCAACGAACCTGAACTAGCCGAGGCGGCCTATGCGCAGATGCGCCGCCTGCCCACCTACCACAATCTGTTGGCCACCACGACGCCGCCTGCAACCGCGCTCTCAAAGAAACTGATCGAGATCACGCCCGAGCAGCTCACCAAGGTTTTCCTGGTCAATTCGGGTTCGGAAGCCAATGACACCATCATCAAGCTGATCTGGTATTACAACAACGCACTGGGGCGCCCCGACAAAAAGAAGATCATTTCCCGCAAGGACAGCTATCACGGTGCGACGGTCGCGGCCTCCAGCCTGACCGGCGTTCCAGCCATGCAGACCGCGTTCGACGTGCCGCTCGACCGCTTTCTCAAGGTCGACGGGCCCCACATGTTTCGCGAGATGAAAGCCGGGGAAGACGAGGAGGCCTACGCGGCACGACTGGTGCAGCAGGTCGAGGACCTGATCCGCAAAGAAGGCCCCGAAACGGTCGCCGCCATGGTGGTCGACCCGCTGGCTAGCGCTGCGGGATTCCAGTTTTCGCCCAAGGGTTATTTCGAGCGCCTGCAAGCCGTGCTGCGGAAATACGACGTGCTCTTCGTCGTGGACGAAGTCATTTCCGGTTTCGGACGCACCGGCCGCATGTTCGCCGCCGAAACTCTCGGTCTCAAGGCCGATCTGATGTCCATCGCCAAAGGACTCTGCTCTGCTTATCTCCCGATTGCGGGTGTGCTGATGACCGACGAGATCTTCGCGGCTATCGCGAAACAAAGCGGCGAGGTCGGCATGTTCGCGCAGGCTTTCACGACAGGCGGCCACCCGACGACTTCGGCGGTGGCCTTGCGCAACATCGAGCTGATCGAAGAGCGCGACATCCTGGCCCACGTGCGCTCGATCTCTCCGCGGTTCTTGCAGCGGCTGCAAGCGCTGACCGCGCACCCGCTGGTCGGGGAAGCCCACGGGATGGGACTGGCGGGTACGGTCGAGCTGGTCGCCGGCAAGCCTGGGGACATACCCTTCGATGACGAGGGCCGCAAAAGAATTCGCCCGGTGATGCGCGATTGCGGCAGCAAGCACGGTTTGATCCCGCGCGGATTCGTCGAGCGCCAAAGCTTCGCCCCGCCCCTGATCATCACCGAGGATCAAATCGACGCAATGTTCGACCGGTTTTCAAGAACACTCGACGACGCGCTAGTTCAATTGAGGGCAGAAGACGTGATCGCTAGCTGAGGGCCGTTGCTCGTGGCACGGAATTTCAGACGATCGGACAGAGATGAAATGGGGAGGCTCGTCATCCGGGGAGTGAGCTAAACTCCCCAAACGGGCTTCGCCGCCTGCGGTGGCGATCCCAGGTTTTTTCCACTAAGAAAAAAAGAAGATGACGAGCCATGAAAAACAATAGCAAAACTTTCAGAGAAGTGTCGAAGCAAAAGATGATCGAACAAGGCCTAAACGTCGTAGCCGGGGTGGATCTGGGCGATAAGCACAGCCATGTCTGCTTGATCGATCTGGACGGCAACATCGTCGAGCGCAAGAAGCTGAGCACCTCGCCGGCAGCGTTCGAGCGCTACTTCGGCGGCTGGGCCGCGATGCGGGTGGTGCTCGAAGCCGGCTGCCACGCCAACTGGATCTACCGCTTGCTCGAGCGGCTGGGGCACGAGCCGCTGATGGCCGACACGCACCGCCTGGCGCTGATCACCCAATCGCTGTCGAAGGACGATCGCAGCGACGCCGAACGGCTGGCCGAGTTGGGGCTGCGGATGCCCGAGATGCTGAACGCCGTCGAGCCCCGTTCGCTGGCCAGCCAATGCGACCGCGCCGTGCTGAAAGCGCGGGAAACCCTGGTCGAGACACGCACGAAACTGATCAACAGCGTGCGCGGCACCGTGAAGAGTTTCGGGGGCCGCTTGCCGGCTTCGAGCAGCGAGGCCTTCGTAAAGAAAGCCAGTCCCCAGTTGCCCGACGAGCTGCGTGTCGCGCTCGAGCCGTTGCTCGAGGTGATCCAACACGTCAGCGCCGCAATCCTCCGCTATGACAAACATATCGAGAAGCTGGCGGAGGAAAAATATCCCGCCACGCAAGGTTTACGCTCGATCCGCGGAGTGGGACCGATCACCTCGCTGGCATTCGTGTTAAATCTGGACAACGATCCGCAGCGGCTCGGGAGCAGTCGAGACGCCGGGCCCCGGATGGGGCTGCGGCCCCAGCGCCGCGACTCGGGCGAACGCTCACCACAGTTGAGTATTACCAAAAGCGGTGACCGATTATTGCGGCGACTGCTGGTGCAATGTTCGCAATACATTCTGGGATATCACGGGGAAGATTCGGACTTGCGGCGCTGGGGACTGGGATTGGCGGCACGCGGCGGCCCTTGCGCGAAGCGCAAAGCGATCGTGGCGGTGGCGCGCAAACTGGCTGTGCTGATGCACCTGCTGTGGCGTCAGGATGTGGACTTCGATCCGTTTTACCAGACGAACCCGCGAGCAGCAGGCTAGCGCTGAGAAATGCGAATCTTAGCAGACCGCTACGAGCAGCGAATCCCCTTTCCCTCTGCTGGCAGGATTCCAGATCGGTCCTCGCCGTCCAGGGTTCGCTTCGCCGCGCTCGGCGCGCCCTGGACTGCTCCGGGCCGATCTGAGAGCAGGACTTATATGAGGGAAAGGGAATAACCGGAACGAGCCGCCTGCCGACCACTCGTGTGGCGGCTGTCAGCCGCGAAATCCCCGAGCGCAAAAAGGAACGTCGGATCGAAGCAGGCACGTAGGAACGTCGGATTGAAGCAGGGAAGGAAGAACGTCGGATTGAAGGAGGTTGAGGAAGAACGTCGGATTGAAGGAGGTTGAGGAATCGTAACAGCGCAAAGGGACAGACCGAGTTCGCGGCGACTGCGAGTCCACGCCCGGTCCGAAGAGGCCGAGACAGAGAGAGCAGCGCCGCTAGCCCGCATTTCTCATCGTAGGGTGGCAGAAGACCGCCTTTTGTGGCATAAACATAATCACCACAAGATGTTTGAGCCAACAAGAAAGCGACCTTCGCCATGACAGAGTGTACCCAAACCAGCTTCAGCTTTGCCGGCCATGGCCGCCGCCAAGTGGTGGCCCGTTTCGATGGCGGCACGATCAGCTCCGACGGAGGCGGCGTGCTTGTTGCGCCAACTCGAACAGCGCAGCGGCATCGTGCGGCAGTTCGCCGCCTGCTTCCGCGATCACCGCCAGCCCGCGCAAATCGAACACAGTGTGCGCGAGCTGGTTTCCCAGCGCGTCTACGGGCTGGTGCTCGGTTATGAGGATCTCAACGATCACGATCAGCTGCGCTGCGACCCGCTGCTGTCGCTGCTGTGCGGCAAACAAGACCTCGAAGGCAAGCAGCGACGGCGGCGCCAAGACCGCGGCAAGGCCGGCGCCGGCAAGAGCACGCTCAACCGCCTCGAGGGGACTCCGGCTAAGGCCGACGCGTCCAGCCGTTACAAGAAGATCGTTCTCGACACGAGTGCGGCCGACCGCCTGCTGACCGCGCTCTACATCCAATCGCAACCGCGCCAACCCGAGCGCATCGTGCTGGATCTCGATGCCACCGACGACCCGCTGCACGGTCATCAGGAAGGGCGTTTTTTTCACGGCTACTACGGACACTATTGCTACCTGCCGCTCTACATTTTCGCCGGGGACCAACTGCTGTGCGCGCGCCTGCGGCCGGCCAACATCGACGCCTCGGCGGGGTCGCTGGAAGAAGTCCAGCGCATTGTCGAACAACTGCGGCGAATGTGGCCCGAAGCGAGATCCTGCTGCGGGCCGACAGCGGTTTTTGCCGCGACGAGATACTGAGCTGGTGCGAGGCGAATGCGGTCGATTACGTGATCGGACTGGTGAAAAACGCCCGTTTGCGGCGCCGCATCCAGAGGCGAATGAAGCTGGCCCGACGGCGTTTCTCTAAGACGGGCAAGGCGGCGCGGGCGTTCGGAGATTTCCGCTACCGCACGCGGACGAGCTGGTCGCAGCGGCGGCGCGTGGTGGCCAAGGCGGAGTATCTGGCGAAAGGTGAAAACCCGCGCTTCGTGGTGACGTCGTTGACGGCCAAGCAAGCGGCGGCGCAGCAGCTCTACGAGACGATTTACTGTGCCCGCGGGGAGATGGAGAACCGCATCAAGGAGCAGCAGATGGGGTTGTTCGCGGACCGCACGTCGACGGCCGAATTCCGGTCGAATCAGATCCGCTTATATTTTTCATCGATTGGATACTGTGTTCTGGAAGCGCTGCGGCGGCTAGGGCTGGCGGGCACGAAGATGGCGCGGGCGCAATGCACGACGATCCGTCTGCAGTTGTTCAAGATCGGGGCGCGGATCCGGATCACGGCGCGCAAGGTGTGGATTTCGCTGGCGACGGGATACGCCTGGGCGGGAGTGTTTGCCCAGGTGTATGACCATCTCGAACGAGGGGAGCCGCAGCGCTGCTGAAAACGGTGAGGCGACTTCAAGTAACACTGGAAGCAGACAGGCCTCGACAGGGGCGGCAATCGAGGTTTGGGCAAAAACGGATCCAAAACGTCTCGGCCAAGGCTGCCGACGGCATACGGGGCCCTTTATGACCCACGGCGGCCCAACCGAGAGGCGCTGCCGCCCCAAGACCATGAAAATCTCATCTCCCGAGCCGCGCCAACCCCGTTTCCGACAATCGGTGAGAAATGCGGGCTAGATCGAACTTCATAGAGCACCGCGTCCTCAGCGACGACCAACGAGTGCGGATGGAAGCCCGGTCAAACATCCCATCAGCTGAAAGTTCCTCACTCCTCCCTTGACAATGACGAGCCTCCTCATGGAAGCCGTGGACGGAAGTCCACGCCTACGATGCGTGATGCCGACACAGGTGCGTGAGGTGATTCAGAACTGTCCGGGCAGGTTTCCTCGGCGGGTGTCGGGCGTCTAAACTTCGTTCAAGCGAAACTGCTCGGCCAGATAATCACTCGCGCGCCAGGCGATGGCCAGCATGGTCAGGGTCGGGTTTTGGCAGCCGGAGCTGGGCCAGCAGGCGCCGTCGATCACGAATAGGTTCTTCATGTCATGGGCCTGGCTGTATTGATTTAGGGCGCTTGTCTTGGGGTCGTTCCCCATGCGCACGGTCCCGGTATGGTGGTCTACGTTGCCGGGCTCGGACAAGGTATTGTCTTCGTGGATGATTTCCGCTCCGGCGGCGTGCAACAACTCTTTCAGACTCTGCACCGCGTGGGGCAGCATCTTGCGGTCATTGTCCGAGCGCTTGTAGTTGATCCGCAGCACGGGAATTCCCCAGTTATCCACGACGTTCTTGTCGATCTCGACGTAGCTATCGAAACGCGCCAGACCCTCACCTCGCGCGTAGACGTTGACGGTGGCCGGATGCATCTCTTTGATGCGGCGCTTATACTCGGCACCAAAGCCGTCGATGTGGCGGGAATGCCCGGGGAAAATCGAGGCGCCGCCCTTAACCATGATCGCGTAGCCGCGAATGAAGTCGGGATGCCGGCTATCAACGTTCTGGTAGCGCGGAATATAAGAGCCGTTTGATTTGCCGTCCTCGTTGAGGATCTCGTTGCCCATCAGCTCGGGGAGCACGGCTTGGATCCTTCCCAACTCAAGGTGGTCCAGCAGATAATGGCCCACCACGCCGCTGCTGTTGGCCAGCCCGGTGCGGTAGTGCCGCGAGGTGGAATTGAGCATCATGTGAGCCGATTCCAGCGTTGAACCCGCCAGCACAACGACCTTGGCGAACGCCTCCCGGTAAACCTTCGTCTCCCGATGGAAGTAGCCCACGCCCTTTGCGCGCGCTTCTTCGTCGACCAGGACGTGAGGGACGACCGCGTCGGTCAGCAAGGTCAGCTTGCCGGTCGCTTGCGCGTCAGGCAGTGTCACGGCCGGCGTGGAAAAGAAAGCGCCGACATCGCAACCCGTCCCGCAATTGCCGCAATAATGGCAGCTCGGCCGGCCACGGTGCGCCCGGCTCAACTGCGCGGTTCTTAGCGCGGTCATCCGCCAGCCCTGCTTGCGGGCGGCCTTGCGCATCAAGTGCTCGAAGCAGTTGTAGGCAAACGGCGGGAGAAAATGCCCATCGGGAATCTGCGAAAGCCCTTCGGCAAAACCCTGGACGCCGATGTAGTCTTCGACCTTGTCGTAATAAGGCTCAAGGTCTTGATAGCTGAAGGGCCAGTCCACGTCGTAGCCGTCACTGGTCTCGCCCTTGAAATCGTACTCGGCCATGCGCAACGACTGCCGCCCCCAATGGTTGGTCCGCCCGCCGAGAATGCGCGAGCGATACGACCAGTCGAAAGGGTTGCCCGGAGGAGTGGTAAACGGGTGCAGGCTCTTTTCCGCATAGTAGCCGGGAAAGGGCGTACTTTCCCGCGCGGCCTGCGAGCCGTCGGCGCGGATCTTTTTCGGGCTCCCCTTTCCCCGGAAGGGGTAGTCGTAGGGCATCGAGTGGGTATGAAAATCAGAGCGATCGATGGCCGGGCCGGCTTCGACCAGCAGCACTTCGAGTCCGTGCTCGGTGAGCACCTTGGCGGCCATGCCGCCGGTGGCGCCGCTGCCCACGATCAGCACGTCGTACGTTTTCGTTGCGCTCACGCTGGACTCCTCTCGCCTTCCACGTCGTGATGCTCGGGATGCGGACAGCCCACCCACTCGGCCAGCGGCGTCCTGCCCTTGTAGTTCAGCTCGTCATGGATACCGGCTTTCGAGGTGTAGTAGGCATATGCAGTTCTGCCGCGGATGTCGAGGAAGAAACGGCGCCCCGGCTCGTCCTCGGCTGAGACGTTCTTTCTGACGGAGACACCAGACAAGATGGCACTTTGTTGCTCATCGCTGAGCTTCAGGAACTCAGCATTGTAGAGCTCTTTACTTTTGCCGTCGATCCAGGCGAGACCGTCAAGGAAGGCCTGCTGCACTTCGGGAGTCTCGTCGTTGAGCACCAGGTCCATGTGCTCGTTGACCTTGACGGCACGCGCGCCCGGGGTGTCCGTTTCCGGGATGATCAGCTCGGCGATGGTGGTAGCCAGCTCGTTCTGTCGTGCTGTAAAGAACGCCGGTTTCCAAGCAACGCCGGTTGCGGCATCGGCCACCGCTGAGTGCGCCTGGGCGCTTGCTCCGGCAGGTTGCAAGGCAGCCAAAGGCAGGAAGGCCGAGGAGCCTGCCGCGATGACTTTCATCGCATCCCGGCGGTGAATGTTGTTTTGCTTGTTTTCGCTACTCATGAAATCTCATTTTGATCTTTCGCTCGGCGGAGAGCTTGGGTTTCAGTTCACGTGAAAGCTTGCGCGCTCGACTCCCCATGCATCGACTTCAACCACTAATTATGACGCGGAACAACCCTTGGTTGGTACGAGGGCACTACTCCACAATCCGTCCTTAGGCCGACCTTTGCGCTGCGCAGTTGTTGCCGAACCCCGTAGCGCAGGGCTCTGATGAGCCCTGCGCTACAGGTATTCCGAACGCTTTCGCAGGCAACAAAAGTCCTCTCCGACGGGTCTGGAACTACTAGTCTAGCGTGGAGTTGGCTGACCGCGAAAAGGGGTGCCGCACCAAGGCTGAGTTTTTGATCGAGGAAACTCAGCCAACCAGCGCGGCGATCTTGGCGGCGGTGTTTAGGGAGGACTCGAAGATGGGGTCTTTTTGCAGAATACGCAGTTCTTCGCCAAGCAAGGGGCCGTCTTGGCTAGGAGGGAACCAGACGCGCATTCCAACGGGTTTGGCGTTGAGTGTTTCGACTTGAATCTCGAGGTGGTCGTCTTCCCGCTGAAGGGTGACGCGGGCTGGCTCCTCGCCTTCTGTGGCCGTCTCTTCCGTGGCCATCTCCAAACGAGAGAGCCGGCTCCCTGCCCCGCCGTCCCCGGCACAACGGAAGCTGATTCGAGCTTGGGCGCCGCCGTGGCTCAGGGACAGAATGTAGCCGTCGTCCGCCTGGACCGAGGCACCAGCCCACTTCCAGCCGAGCGAATTTACCAGCCACCCAGCCATCAAGAAGACCGACGCAGGGATTCCCTCATCGGCATCGGCGCGATAGGACACGACAATGTCTCGGAAGTCGGCGAGGCGGCAGCGGCAGACTGGATTCTCGAAGACCTGTGCAACCATCTCGCGCCAGCGCGTGAGGCGGGTCCAGCTCAGGTCCGTTGTGACATCTTCCGAGACGTATTGCGCCAAGCGCGTCAGAGCCCGATCGGGCCGGCCGAACCGTTCGATGTCCATAATGACGCGCGGGGCCAGCGCTCTCAGCTCGCGAAACGCGGGAGACGAGGAGGCCCTTTCGCTGCGGCACCACAGGATGGCGGGCAGATCCGGCACGATCAGAGGAAGCAGTACGGAAGGAAGTTCCGACAGCGTGGCCTGGGAGGCTTCGACCTCAATCTGCTCGCTGCAGATTTGTTGCCGGCGCCCCATCGGCATCCAGCACTGGGCGCGAACGTCGGCCTCAAGACGATCGCTTGCGCCGGCCGAAACGCGTACGACGATAGCTCGGCTGGGATGGGTCTGCGCCAACTCGGCCAATGCTTCGGAAACGTCGGCCGCATTCTCTTCGGCGTCGGTAAAAACGACGAGCGTCAGGGAACATGCCCGCATCAAGGCTTGTTGTTCACCCTCGGATCTCTCGGCGAGATCGGACCAGAGGTGATCAATTTTCTTTGTCAGAATAGCGGGGTTGATAGGCATTTGTCGATTTGAGCTTGTGCCTAGGGTGTGCGCCAAGTATTCCCCCCGCGCCTAAGCATTTCTTCCGCCTCCTCGGGGCCCCAACTGCCGCTGCGGTAATTGGGGAAGCGCTGTTTGGTATTGCCCCACACATCGAGGATCGGCTCCACCGCGGCCCAGGAAGCCTCCACCATGTCTTGCCTGGTATAGAGCGTGCCGTCACCGACGATGGCGTCGATCAGGAGGGTCTCGTAGGCAGTGGGCTCGCGCGCTCCAAAGCTGCTGCCGTAGTGAAAGTCCATCGATACGCCGCGCAACTGCATGCCTTCCCCCGGTTTTTTAGCGTCAAAGCGAATGGAGATGCCGCCGGCGGGCTGAATTCGGAGGATCAGCAAGTTCGGAGTTTGGACCGGGTTTTGAGCGGCAAAAAGAGCGTGGGGGGCGGCCGCGAACTCGATCGATATTTCCGAGACCCGCTTGGGCAGGCGCTTGCCACTGCGAACATAGAAAGGCACTCCGGCCCAGCGCCAGTTATCCACATAGAAGGTAGCGGCGGCGTAGGTTTCCGTCTGCGAGTTGGGATCGACTCCTTCTTCTTGGCGGTAACCAGGCAGCTCCTGCCCGCCCACCCGGCCGGGACCGTATTGGCCCGCGACAGCTTGCGTTCGGACGTCGTCGCGTGACATCGGCCGGATCGACTGCAGCACCTTGGCCTTCTCGTTCCGGACCGCTTCGGGCTCGAAGCGCGCGGGCGGCTCCATGGCCATGGTTCCCAAGACTTGCAGGAGATGGTTTTGGATCATGTCGCGCAGCGCGCCCGATTCTTCGTAATAGCCGCCCCGGCCTTCGACTCCGATCGACTCGGCCGCGGTGATCTGCACTTGCCGCACGTAGTGGCGATTCCAGAGCGGTTCGAAGATCCCGTTGGCAAAGCGGAATGCCAGGATGTTCTGAACCGTTTCTTTCCCGAGGTAATGATCAATGCGGTAAATCTCGGACTCGTCAAAAACGGTCTGAACCGCCGCGCTCAACTCGTGGGCGCTGCCAAGATCGTGACCGAACGGTTTTTCGACAACGAGCCGCCGCCACCCTCCGCGAGAGGATTTCGCTAGTCCGGCGGCCCCGATCTGCTGGGCGATGGGAGCATACAGGCTGGGCTGGGTGGAAAGGTAGAAAAGGACGTTGTCGCCGGTGTGGCGGGTTTCGGCAATTTCGTCAAGTAGTTTTCCAAGCTGCCCGTAGTAGGCGGGGTCCTTGACGTTGCCCGGCAAATAGTAGAGGCCTTGCGAAAACCCATCCCAGACCTCCTCGTCGAACTCCCCGTTTTCGAGAAACTCCTTTACCGCGGCCTTCATCCGTTCGCGGAAGGCCTCATGACTCATTTCGGTGCGAGAGTTGCCGACGACGGCGAAACCGGCCGAGAGGCGGCGGTCGCGAGCCAGACTGTAAAGAGCGGGTAGGAGCTTGCGTTTTGTCAGGTCGCCGTTGGCGCCGAAGATCACGGCAGTGCATTCGGGCACCCGGCGCTCGAACCGCAGCGGATCGAGAAAAGGATTGGGGTCTGGGACGGAACCAGTGTTAACCGCGGGTGTGTGTAGGTCCTCGATGGTTGTCGACAAGATTCACCTTCGGGAAAAGGCTTGGGGGCTTTAGCCCGTATTTCTCACCGGGCTAGTTAGGTTACCGCGTCGGCTCACCACTCGTTGTAGAGAGTGCCGTCGAGCCCGATTCGATCCGAGCTGCTTTTGACGTCAAATACCCCGGACTCACCGGTCGGGCCCACGTCGGTGATCACTTCCCAGTCATCGCTCGATTCCGTAAAAGGATCTATCGGCACCTGACGCAAATAACCTTCGGTTACGAGATCTTCGAGCCCTTGCGGGGGGGCTTCCTTGTCGTACGTATAGTGATCGATCACAGAACGCATCGTAAATAGGTTGCTCTTGAGAACACTCTCTTTCGCTCGAATCATCGAGGTTGTGTACATCGGCACGGCGATCGAAAGTATCGTTAGCACGATGGCCATCACGACCATCACCTCAACGAGCGTAAAACCCGAACGCGAACTATGCCGGTTACCACTCACTGTATCGAGACCCATCCAGCGCCGTGTCCATACTCTTGGTGAACACATCGAATACGTTGCCACCGCCCCAGTTCATCGCCCCGGGATCGTCTTGCACCGCGCGTATACCCCAATCGGTGGTTCTGGTGATGGGATCGAGGGGGATACGGCGGAGAAATCGAATCGTCTGCTCTTCGTCACTACCGGATCGCATGCTGTCCTGGGAGCCGGAGCGACCGCCCATTCCGCCACCCCGACTGCCCATTCCCCCCGAACTGCCGAAACCTCCCCCGCCCCGGGAGCTGCCACCCATACCACCGCCGCCAAATCCTCCGCCACCCATGCCACCGCCGCCAAATCCTCCACCGCCCATGCGACCACCGCCCATGCCACCGCGGGATCGGTTGCCCATCGAACTTGCGGACTGGCCGAAGCCTTGCTGGCCACCCATGCCGCCCATCCCTCCCATGCCTCCTGCTTGCATCGGGACTCCTTCGACGAGCAACTCTAGACTTTCGGGATAGCCGTAGGTGTCCGGGTCGAGCTGACCCAGCTTTCCGTTGTCGGCGGCGTCCTTGTGGCGATCGATTGCTTTGCGAATCTCGGCAAGCGCTACTCGGAGCTGGCGTTCACGCTCCCGTTGGACCTTAACATGGGCCAAAGGCAGAGCGATCGTTGAGAGAATTAGCAGGATACTGAACGAGACAATCAGCTCGATCAGAGTCAGTCCTTTTTGACGGCTGCGGCGAGCTTGACGGCTGCGGCGAGTCATTTTCCGATCCAGATCACTTCGACAACCAGACAGTTCGTGCTCGATTGCCTTCTGGCCACGCCGACTGCCCGAGTTCCAAGGCGTTCGGGATGGCTGCGATTTCATTATCGAACGTTGACAGTCAACCGCGCCGGTTCAATTTTTATCTGCTGGCCCGTGGCGTCTCTTGAACCTGCCGGGCTGACCCTGAAAGCCATCTCACCCGCTGCAATGCCTTCGAGGTTGACGGTAACCACCAAGCCCGCGCCGTCGACTCCGCCCGTTCCCGGGAAACGCGAGATGTTGACCGCTGCTTGCCCGACTTCGTTGCGGATGTTCCTGGAGAAGATTAAATCCTGACCATCACCTTGCAAGAACGTTCCCTTTACTATGTCGGCAATTCGGACCAGCTTGGGGTCAAATCCAAAACGTAACGGCAAACCGAACAACTGATTGGCGTCGTCGACGTAGATATTGATCGCGACCGTTTCGCCGACACCGATTTGCGGTTCCGCTGGGTCGAAACGCAAGGTAGGCGGAGCTCCTGGATTTGGAGCCGGGGCGGCGGCGGGCGCTGGAGCCGCCGGTTGCGTTTGTGCCGCCGTCGCGGGCGCTGCTGGAGCGGGCGCTGCCGGTGCGGGCGCTGCTGGTGCAGGCGCTGCCGGTGCAGGTACTCCTGGAGCAGCCGGAGACGGTGTTGCCGGAATCGGTGTTGCGGCAGTTCCAGCGGCCGGAACGGCCACCTGAGCCGGGACTGCACCCGGCGCCGCAACCGCTGCCGGCGTTGCCGCCGGGGCGGCGGCCGCTGGTGCGGCTACTGCGACCGCCTCGGTGTCCGGCTGGGTGCCATTGACCCCTACGGGCGGCAAAGCGGGCTTGTCGTTTTTCTCAGGTTCGTAGCGGACCCTGTAGGTCTGCTCGGTACCGGAGGCGATCTCTTGCAGATTGATATCGCGAATCTCGGGAAGCCGGACGATGTGCGGGATCAGCACGACGAGGATCTCGTTTTCGGAAAGCGTAGTAACTGTACTACTAAAAAGGCGACCCAAAATCGGGATCTCACCCAAGAACGGGACTCCCGTCTTCGTCTTGAAGAGCTGCGATTGAAAGAGGCCTCCCATGATGCTCGCTTGGCCTTCTTGAATGCGGATGTCATGCACCACGCGCCGTTGTCCGATGACCGGCTGAGAGATTCCGCCGATGTCAACGAAATCTCGCACCGTCGAGATCTCAACCTCTACATGCATGGAAACTTCCGAGTTGCTGTGAATCTTAGGTGTCAGGTCCAACACGACCCCGACGTCCGTGTATGTGAACTGCGTATTCACGAGAGGGTTGATTCCGACGCCGCCAATACCGGGCTGAAAACTTCCCGTGGCGATCGGAATCCGGTCGCCGATACGGAGGCTGGCTTGAAAATTGTCCGAGGCCCGAATCCTCGGAGATTGCAAGAGCCGAGTGTCAGAGCTGCTAAGCAGGGCGGTGAGCTGCGCTCCAGGCAGGGTCGTTGACCAATCGGCGCTGCTCAAGTTGCCTAACTTGTTGAGTGGCACCCCGCCCCCCCCTTCGCCACCCGCTCCCACGCCCGCTCCGGTAAAGGTGACGGGGAAGCTCAATCCGGGGGCTCCGCCTGAAACCGGGGTAATGCCGAGTTCACGATTTCGGGATTTACTGGTTTCCAATACCAACACGTCGATGATGACTTCCGGCCGTGCCTTGTCGATGTCGTTGATGACTTTTTCCGCCAGTGCGATCTTGTCGGCCGAGCCACGCACGATCAGCGCGTTCATCGAGTTGACCGCGAAAAGGCGGCGAATGTCGGTCAATCCTCGAATCGCGGTTGCGACTTCCTGTAGTTCTTGGGGCGTGGCGGCATTGGTCAAGTAGAATGTCTTGACGACCTCTTCCTGGTAGTCGCGGCGCTTATTCGTGTTGTCATTGGTGACGAAGATGGCGTTGGAGGTGAGCGGTTTCCAGTAGGCTTTCGCGATCAGACCCACGTAGTCGAGGGCTTCGACGAGGGTCGCGTTCTGGATCTCTAATGAAACTTCCTCCTCATCGAACTCGGCGTCGAACAGGACATTGATGCCGGCCAACTTGCCGATCGTTTCGAAGACGACCTTGCTCTGCTGCTTGGGAATGTTGAGGTTGATCGGCTCGCTGGAGATGGGCTTGAGTTGCGGAAGACCCTTGAGTCTTCCTATTCTTTTCTGGCGGGCTATTCGGGAGCGTTCGAGCGGACTGGACCCTTCGGGGGCGCCGGAATCGGTTTCCCCTTTTTCCTTTCTCTTTTCTCGGTCCTCCAATATTTCGACGGTCCGGCTCCGCTCCTGCGCGGCCACGGTCGAGGCCGGGTCGATTTCTACCGCCCGTTGGAACTGAGCTAACGCCTCCTCGATATTTCCGGCGTTACGAAGAGTGCGGCCCGCGCTGACGTGGGCTTGAGCCGCGACGAAGGTCATCCGCCTTACCGAGAGCAGATAGCCTTGATGTCCCGGATGCTCATTGAGGGCCTGCTCGTAAAACGAGAGCGCTTTGTCTAAGTCTTTGACAAACTCGGCCTGGCGGCCCTGGTTATAGAGTTTCTTGGCTTTGCGGGCTCCGGCTTGCACGGGCGTCGCCAGCGTGAATGCCATAGCCAGCACGATTACGAGTGAGAGACCGCGCTGGGGCCAGGCGTTCGAGGCCCAGGCGTTCGAGGGCCAATGGACCTTCGCCAGCAAACCTGTCAACCTAAAATAGGCGGGCTGGAAATAGGTGCGCCCACAATCGGTGAGCCATGACACCTTTTGCGGCCGGCCTGCGGGCAGCCCAGCCAGCAGGGAATGATCCTCGTTGTTCTCGAGCACGAGCACTTTTCCCAAAGAGAGCATCTCCTAGAGAGAAAGACGCCGCCAAGGCCCTAAGCGTGGAGACAAATGAGTGACAGTGAAGGCGTCCGGGTTCTGACCGACAACCGGCGGGCCCGCCATAATTACCATCTGCTGGAGTTCTTCCAGGTCGGGATGGTTTTGCTCGGCAGCGAGGTCAAGTCGGCCCGAAACGGAAAAATCCAGCTCTCCGACGCCTACGGTGTAGTGAAAGACCACGAGTTATGGCTGCTGAACGCACACATCAGCCCTTACAGCCACGCCACCTTGCAGAACCACGAACCGCTGCGTCCGCGCAAGCTGCTGGCCCATTGCCGTGAGATCAGCCGGCTGATCGGGAAGACTCAAGAAAAAGGACTTACACTGATCCCGACACGCGTCTATTTGCAGAAGGGGCGCATCAAATGTGACTTGGCGCTGGCCCAAACGAAAAAACTCTACGACAAGCGCGAAAAGTTCAAGCAACACGAGGCGGATAAAGAAGCACGGGACGCAATGCGCGAAGGCCGCTAGGACGCCCTTTGAGCAACGGCCCGCGCGCCATCCCCCGGAAAGACTCCAAATTCGAAGCGGATGACAGGTCAACCGTGATCAGCGCTCACGGTTGAAAAGCGGACGACCAATTCTTCCCCTTGCTCCACCGCTCCGGGCACAAGGCCAAGTACAATCAGATAGTCCTCCCATGAAAACTCAACTGACCTCGTCCTCACCCCAACAAGTCGAAGCCGATGCCATTGCGCTCATCTTCTTTGAAGAGAAAGAGGCGCTCCTTCAGTCGGTGGCAGCCCTGGATGCCGAAAACAGCAGTCTGATCGGCGAGTTCTACGAGAAAAAGGAGTTCAGCGGAAAAGCGCTGGAGACAGCCTGGATTCACCGCCCAGCAGGATTTCTCGCTCAGAGGTTATTGCTCGTTGGCGGTGGCAAAAGCGCGGAGTTTTCCTCCGCGAAAATGCGGCAGGCCGCGGGAACGGCGTTGCGTCTTTGTAAAAAGAAGGGCGTGCGGCACATGGCCATCGCCCCCGCCGGTGACCTCGAACCAGGAGATCAGATTCAGTCGATGGCCGAAGGGGCCATCCTCGCTGACTACCAAACCGACGTTTACAAGACCGAGGAACGAGAGGAATCCAAGATCGAACAGCTCACGATCCTCGGAGGGCGAGAACACAACTCTCGGCTGGAACGCGGGAGAATCATAGCCGAAGCCCAGAACTTCACGCGGGAGCTGGTCAACGAGCCGGGGAACCTGCTGACTCCAACCGTACTGGCTGCTCGTGCGATCCAACTAGGCTATGACACGGACCTCGAAGTCGTAGTTCTCCACCAGAGCCACCTGGAAGAGATGAAAATGGGCGCGCTGTTGGGTGTGGCCCAGGGCAGCGTCGAGCCTCCCGTCATGATCGTCGTCCGCTATCGGCCCACGCGTAGCCCGCGCTCGGACGAGCACCTTGGCTTTGTCGGCAAGGCAGTGACGTTCGACACAGGCGGCATCTCGATCAAACCCTCCGAGGGGATGGAGAAGATGAAATACGATATGGCGGGGGGTGCGGCCATGCTGGGGGCCATGAAAGCCCTGGCGGAGCTGAAGCCCACGATCCCCGTCACGGCCATCATTCCTTCGGTCGAAAACATGCCTGGCTCGGCGGCGCAACGGCCGGGCGATGTAGTGACCTCGATGTCGGGTAAGACGATCGAAGTGCTCAACACCGACGCCGAGGGACGCCTGATTCTTGCCGACGCGCTGACCTACGCCCAGCAACAGGGCTGCTCGCACCTGGTCGACGCGGCAACGCTGACCGGCTCGATCGTGGTTGCCCTGGGACATGAACGTGTCGGCGTGTTCAGCAATGACGCGTCCTGGCAAGAGCGCTTCTTGGCGGCATCCGAAACGGCTGGTGAAAAGATGTGGCCCATGCCGCTCGACGAAGAATACAAGGACCAGCTCAAGTCCCCGATCGCCGACCTGCCCAACATCGGCACGCGTTGGGGCGGTTCGATCACAGCGGCGATGTTTCTCAAACAGTTCGCCGACCCGGCCGCCTGGATTCACCTCGATATCGCCGGCATGGCTTGGATCGAGAAGGAAAAGCCCTATCTGCCGGAGGGTCCCAGCGGAGTCCCCGTGAGAACGCTAATTCAGGTGGCGATGGATAGCCGGGGGCGCACCGGGGACGAGTAAGGTGGAGTAAGGACCCGGGGTCCCCAGCCGCTGTTATTATTCAGAATCAAGGGAGAGTGAAACCAAAATGAAACGTATCTGCCTAATTTTGCTTGCAGCCCTTGCTTGCAGCGCGTTTGCCTTTGGCGCCAGCCCGGAAGACGAAATCCTCGCGGCCGAGAAACGCTGGGCAAAGGCCGTGATTGCCCTCGATTTCGCTGCGCTCGAAAAGATCTACCATGACGGGCTGATTTACGCCCATTCTTCCGGAATCATCGAGACGAAGGGCGAATACATGGCTAAGCTGCGTAGCGGCAAACAAAAGTACACCGCGATCGAGCACCACAAAACGACGATTCGGACCCAAGGCGATGCGGCGGTGGCGCACTCCATCGCCACGATGAAGGGCACGAACCCAGCCGGCCCTTTCGACAACAAGCTGATGATGATTCATACGTGGTTCAAGGGTAACGGCGGCTGGCAGCTCGCCGCTCACCAAACAACACAGATCGCCAAGTAGGAACCGCGCCCGCGAACCATGGCGTCCGCTCGCGCAACGAAGTCTTGGGCTATCTGATAGCGTCACGCGACACTTGGATAAGGTTTCATAATCCCCAGTAACAAATCCCTTTTGGTGAAGATCTACGATGGCTGTCGACGTGAAAGAAATTGCAGAGAAAGTTCAGCGCGAGAGCGTGTTGCTGACCCGTCTTCGCGAAGAGATGGGAAAGGTGATCGTGGGGCAACGCTACCTCACCGATCGCCTGCTGTTGGCGCTGCTTGCGAATAACCATGTCTTGATCGAAGGCGTGCCAGGGCTGGCTAAGACGTTGTCGGTCACCACCTTGGCCAGCACCGTCCAGGCTACGTTCCAGCGCATCCAATTCACGCCGGACTTGCTGCCGGCCGACCTGCTGGGAACGCTGATCTACAACCCGAAAACCGGCGACTTCACTACCAAGAAGGGGCCCTTGTTTGCCAACATCATTCTGGCGGACGAGATCAACCGCGCCCCCGCCAAAGTGCAGAGCGCACTGCTGGAGGCGATGCAGGAGCGTCAAATCACAATCGGCGACACGACCTATCCGCTGCCGGACCCATTCCTTGTTCTAGCAACGCAGAATCCTATCGAGCAGGAAGGCACTTACCCGCTGCCGGAAGCCCAGGTCGACCGCTTCATGCTCAAGTTGAAGATCACCTACCCCACGAAATCCGAGGAGCACCAAATCCTCAAGCGCATGGCCCGCTCGACACCTGACCTGAGCGTGCAGCCGATTCTCGAGCCGTCCGACATCGTCCGCCTGCGAGCCCTGGTGGATGAAATCTACATGGACGAGAAGATCGAGGAGTATATCGTGAATGTCGTCGAGGCGACTCGAAACCCCGGCGAATACGGCCTCGAAATCGCCGACTTGCTGCGTTACGGCGCATCGCCACGCGCCACGATTTTCCTCGCGCTGGCCGCGAAAGCCCAGGCATTTCTCGAAGGCCGGGGCTATGTCACGCCGCAAGACATCAAGACGATCGGGATGGACGTGCTGCGGCACAGGGTTGTCGTGAGCTACGAGGCCGAGGCCGAGGAGAAAACCTCGGAAGACCTCGTGCAGCAAATATTCGACACCGTGGAAGTTCCCTGATCGGCTATGATCCCTAAGGAACTCGCCAAGAAAATCCGCTTCATCCAGATCCACACCAAGCGGGCGGTGAACGATGTGCTCGCCGGTGAATACCACAGCGTGTTCAAGGGCCGCGGGATGGAGTTTGACGAGGTCCGCGAATATTCGCCCGGCGACGAAATCCGCACCATCGATTGGAACGTCACCGCGCGCACCGGCCAGCCCTACGTCAAGCGCTACGTCGAAGAGCGCGAGCTGACGGTCCTGTTCGTCGTCGATCTGTCAGCTTCGGGCGCGTTCGGAACCCGCGAAAAGCTCAAGAATGAAGTGGCCGCCGAGCTGTGCGCGCTGCTGGCTTTTTCCGCCATCAAGAACAACGACAAGGTCGGGCTGATTATCTTCACCGAAATCATTGAGCTTTACATTCCGCCCGGGAAAGGAACGTCCCACGTTCTACGACTGATTCGCGACTTGCTCAACTTCAAGCCCCACCAAACGCGGACCGACATCGCTCAAGCCCTCGACTATCTGGGCCGCATTACCCATCGCAAGGCAGTGGTTTTTCTGGTGTCTGACTTCCTCGCGGAGGGCTATGAGAAACCGTTGGGGATTGTGGCGCGCCGTCACGATTTGATCGCCATCTCGATCACCGATCCGCGAGAGAAAGAGCTGCCCAAAGTCGGCCTGATCGAACTAGAAGATGCGGAAACCGGCGAAACTGTCGTGGTCGATTCCGGTAGCGCCCAGGTGCGGCGGCGATACGAGGCCCGTGGGCGTGAACGAGATGAGCGGTTGGCCGAATCGTTCCGGTCCAGCGGCGTCGATCACATCCCGGTAATGACCGGCCGCGACCACGTACGCGACCTGGTGCGATTCTTCCGCGCCAGAGAACGCAGATTGTGAATGCGAGTCGCCAGTCAAGGCACAGTCATTTTCCAAGTCAGCGGAGCCTCCGAATCGCATCCGTCCTAACAAGAACCAAGTCTATCTTGGGCATTGCAGAAGGTCCTCCCAAATCATCCTCAGTGCCGGACTGTCGTTACCGATAAGGAGCTTGGAGCCGTTGAGCTTCACGTCACCCACCTGGCGGAGGAGGAACGATTTGTCAATCGAGCAGACTTACGAGCTTTGCTGTCAAGACGCGGGAGCCATCCTCGCGGGAATCGACCAGGGCCGACTGCGTGTCGCGAAAGAGGGTCTTCGCGCTCTGAGGCATCGCCTTGAGACGAGACAGCCCCTGGACCTAGCGACGGCGCGGGGAAGAAGCATTCTCCGCTTCGAGCAACTGGAAGCGCTGGACGGTGTCGCCTCTGAACTCACGGAGGCGCTGGCCGCGCTCGGCGGATCGACTAAGCAGGGGTTCGAACGGCTTAGGTTTGCAACAGACCTTGTGCGGCACCTAATCACGGACTCGCGCCGGCGGGACGGCGTCTCCCTGGCTCCGAGGTGTTAGCCCGCCGTTCCGGAATCCTGAGATTGCGTAGCCTGGCGTGGCGGAAAGAGCAGCGGCTAGTCGAGGTCGATGTCGCGTAGTCCGGGCTTCTGAGGACCTTCCGTACGCGCTTTCTTGAGCAGTCCTTCGAATCGGTTTTCCAAGGTCTCGCCGTGCTGGCGCTCCTGGTCCACCTGCTCGCGGAAACGCTGGTCGCGCGTGCCCTGCTCAGCCTTGAGGCGATTCACGGCTTCTTGCAAATCCTGTGGGACAGACGCGGGCTTCGGAACTCGATGAGTCAGGATGGTTTGCGTAGCGGCGTCCACTTCAATGACGGCTCCGCAACAGGGGCACGTCAGGTTGTAGAGGTCCTGACCCATTTCTCCATCGTATCGCACGAGTGTGACTGTGATCGGCGTGTTCGCCTACGTTGACCTTTGCGCGGGTGCCAGGATCACAGCCCCTCTCTACTGGAATCACTGGGGCTCTTACTTTTTGGGGACGGCCGGGAACACCATGTCCCGTCGCACTTTCTTCTTGCCCTGGGCTCGTTCGACGAAGAGCCTGCGGTAGCTTGCCGTAATGTAGTGATCCGTCCCGAAGCCGAGATGGACAGCCGTCGCGTCGATCCACCCCGGGTCCCCTTCGAGTTCCAGGTAGTTCCCAATCGGCGTTTCGTCGAGCAGGATCTTGCCTTTGACTCCCAGTCGCGTGAATTGGGTTCGGTATTTTTCGTAGCGCCAGGAGACCTGGTAGTCCAGCGCATTCAAGATAGCCGCGGCGGAAGCAGTGTCCGTCGTTTCGATTTCAAATTCCTCGCGCACTTTATGGAGAGCGCTCGGCCGCATCGGCCGCTTCACGGTGAGCAGGCAGAGCTTGCCGGATGAGCGGAGGCGCAATAGGGAACCCGCCGCTAGCAGAGATCCGTCGGGACGGTCAAAGACTAGATTGTGCTCCAGGTGGCGGCGGACCGATACTCTCCATCCGAGACGGCGGAGGAGGCGGCGCATCGCCGCCACACTGGCGACAGGGAGCTTGATTTCCGTTTCCGTCATGGTGTGGATTGAGGCAGGAAGGCGTAACGGCGTGCCATGCGGATCGAAACCATTCTCACCTCACGCCCTTGGAGAGCGTTCGGCTGACGCCCTTTTGGCTAAGGGGCCGCGACTTAGGTTTGGCGGTCAACGACCCAGCCGGAAACAGAGTAGAGCGCTCGCTTATAGCGCGACTCGTCGAAGTGGGTCAACTGCTCGGTGGCTCGTTCGGTATATTCGGCGGCGCGGCTCTTCACAATTTCAATTCCGTCGTACTTGTCCACAAGCGAGCGGATATCGGCAAAGGGCACTGAGTCGTAGCTGCCATCCTTGAGAACGGTTTCTACCAGGCCCCTCTCGGCTGGTGTGCAGCGCTGCAGCGCGAGGATCAGCGGCAAGGTGACCTTGCCCTCCCTTAGATCGTTACCGACGGGCTTACCCAGTGTTGCTTCGTCAGCGGTGAAGTCCAGCACGTCGTCAATCAACTGGAACGCTGTGCCAAGGTTCCAGCCGTAGTCGGCTAGCCTCTGTTCAGCGTCAGACTCAACTCCGGCCAGCACAGCACCCAGGCGGGCACAAACCGAAAACAGGCAGGCGGTCTTGCGATTCACCAAGTCGAGATGCTCTTCCTCTGTAACGTCGATGCGGCCGGACCGCTCCATTTGTAGCAGCTCGCCTTCGACCATCATCTGGGTGAGTTCGATCAGCGCGTCGAGCACATAGAAATTACGCTCCTTCAACGCTAGATTGAAGGCCTGCATGTAGAGCCAGTCGCCGGCAAGAACGCTGGTCTGATTTCCCCAACGATGGTTGGTCGAAGACCTGCCGCGGCGAACCTCGGCTCCGTCAATGATGTCATCGTGGACAAGCGTCGCGGTGTGAATCACTTCCACCACCGCACCCATCCGGATCGCCGATTCACCACGATATCCGCACAGACCGCTCGAAAGCAGCAACAAAGCCGGACGCAAGCGCTTGCCCCCGCTCAGTTGCAGGTGGCGGCCAATCGCGGTGACCGCCTCGACCGAGCAGATGGTGTCCACGCCAATCGCCTTTTCAACGCGCTCCAGGTCCGCCGCAATGAGGGCTATGACCTCCAGGCGTGTCATCGCCTGGGGCTTGACCGGCTGGGCGTTGATCGGCTGAGCATGGATCGGCTGAGCTCGGATCGGCGGGCCCTTAACTGGCTGGACCTTAGTCGTTGGCATGGTCAACGGGTGACATGGTGGGAGCAACGGAGAGTCCCATTATACTTCCCCGGCGGGAACAGGCAAATCGAAAAGCCTACAGAAGTTTGCGGTCGTTGCTCGGGCTACTTCTTCATTGCCCATTCCGCGCACTTCGGCGAGCTGCCGGGCCGTCTCGGCGACGTAGCATGGCTCGTTACGCCGTATCTTGCGAAAGGGCGCGGGTGTCAAGTAGGGCGCATCCGTTTCAAGCAGCAAGCAGTCAATCGGAAGACGCGCGGCGGTTTGCCTCAACTCATCGGAGCGCTTGAAGGTCAGCATCCCCCCGAAGGCAACCATGCACCCGCACTCGATCGAGCGTTGCGCTTGCTCGTCATCTCCCGAGAAACAATGCATGATACCGCCCAGACCGCTCGGGCGCCAGTGCTCTTCCAATAGATCAATAGTTTCCGGCCCGGCTTCCCGCGTGTGGATCACGATCGGCTTGCGCGCGTGACGTGCCACTTCCATCTGCCTGATGAAAACTGCACGCTGGATTTCGCGGGGAGAATTATCGTAGTGGAAGTCGAGACCGATTTCCCCTAGCGCCAGCACTTTTTCGTGGGAGCAAAGCTCGGCCAGGCGGTCGAAGGTCCCGGCGTCCGCCTTGCTGGCATCGTGAGGATGCACGCCGACCGTTGCAAAAACGTGACTATGCTGTTCGGCCAAACGGACCGCTGGTTCGAGATCAGGAGGGCCGTCACCGGTCCCGATCGTGAGGATCAAGCCGACGCCCGCCGCCTTGGCGCGTTCGAGAACTTGCGGGCGGTCGCCGTCAAATGCCGAGTCATCGAGATGGCAGTGGGAATCGACGATCACCTAAGCGAGGCTCCAGCCGGCACGTCTTCGTGGAACCCCGCTAGGACGGGTTTACCGCCGTCCAGGCTGGCGGCGACGATCATTCCATTCGATTCGACGCCGCGCATTTTGCGAGGTTTGAGATTCGCGACGATCACGACCTTGCGGCCGATCAGTGACTCGGGTTCGTAGGCCTCGGCGATACCGGCGACAATGGAACGTGGCTCAGGTTCGCCAATGTCAACCATCAGGTGCAGCAGGCGATCGGTCTTGGGAACTCTTTCCGCGGATTTGACCTCTCCGACCCGCATCTCGACTTTCATAAAGTCTTCGAAATCGATTTTGGGCTCTGGCGGCGGTTCGGCGGCAGCAGGTACGGAATCAGCGGCAGCAGCCGTTTCAGCAGCAGCCCCTGTTGAACTTGCGCTTGCGGCAGCTTCGGCGGGGGCCGCAGTCTCCGCTGCCGTTTCGGATGTCGGTTTACCCATGATTTCAGCTTGTTCTTGCAATGTTTCCTTCTCCAGTTCTTTCATCTTTTCAACGGTTTCCTTGACGTGTAGCCGGGGGAAAGCAGCCGTCGCTTCCCCGACTTTGATCCCTTCTTGTAGTTGTCCCCACCGGACGTCGGATAGATGAACCTGGTCGAGCGGAGTCTCCTGAGAAAGCTGTTTCCAGATCGCTGCCGTCGCCTTTGGCATCACCGGATGGAGCAGAACACAGGCGATCCGCAGCACTTCAGCGGAGCAGTAAAGCGTCTCGCGCAGTGCAGCCTGAGACTCCGCGTCGGCGTTTTTGGCCAGTACCCAAGGCTTGCGCTCGACAATGAACTTGTCCACCGAACTGAGCATGGCCCAGATCGCCTCCAGTCCTCGCGAAAACTCAAAGTTCTCGAAACACTCGGTGGTCTGGGCGATCGTCTTGCTGGCCGTTTCGGCGATTTCGCCGCCACCGCTTGGTGAAGCCGGCACTTGTCCCTCGAAATAGCGGTGAATCATCGCGAGGGTGCGGCTTACCAGGTTGCCCAGTCCATTGGCCAGATCGGAATTGTAGCGCTCCACCAGCGCGTCGTAGCTAAAGTTGCCGTCGTTCCCAAAAACGATTTCACGGAGCAGGTAGTAGCGCAACGACTCGATCCCCATGACCCGGTCGATCGGCGATGCCCGCACAACGTTGCCGCGGGACTTGCTCATTTTGTGCTCCTGAAAAATGAGCCAGCCATGCGCGAAGACTTGTTTCGGAAGTGGCAGTTCGGCGGCCATTAGAAACGCCGGCCAGTAGACGGCATGGAAGCGCACAATCTCTTTCCCGACCAAGTGCAAATCGGCGGGCCAGCGCTGATTTGGGTCGACCTTCTCCGGCTGGTCGTCTCCATAGCCGAGGGCGGTCATGTAGTTGGTCAGGGCGTCAAACCAAACGTAGAAAACATGCCCTTCATCACCGGGAAGCGGAATCCCCCATTTCAGATTCGATCGACTGATCGACAAATCTTTCAGGCCGCCGCGGACAAATGAGAGAACCTCGTTGCGGCGTGATTCGGGACGGATAAACTCAGGATGCTCCTCGTAGAACTTCAGCAGCTTGTCCTGATATTCGGAGAGCTTGAAGAAGTAGTTTTCTTCCGTTACCGTCTCGGTTGGGCGACCGCAGTCAGGACAGGGAGATCCCGGCTCGGCGTCGTTGACATAAAGCTCGCAATTCGAACAGTACTGGCCGGTGTAGCTGCCCTTGTAGATCGCCCCTTTCTCTTTGCACAAGGAGAACAACCATTGCACGGCTCGAGCGTGGCGCGGTTCGGTGGTCCGAACGAAATCGTCGTAGTCAATATCAAGGTCATCCCACTGACGCCTGAACGCACTGGATACACGATCGGCGTAATGCTGTGGTTCCCAGCCTGCGTTTCGTCCGGCCGCCTCGACTTTTTGGCCGTGTTCATCCGTGCCGGTCGCCAGGTGGACATCGTCGCCCATCATGCGCCGGAAGCGCTTTACGGTGTCGGCTACGAGGGTGGTGTAGGTGTGCCCGATGTGAGGCGTCGCGTTGACGTAGTAGATGGGAGTTGTGAGGTAGAACTTCATGTTTGTTGTTGAGGTGACTGAGTGGTGATTCCGGACCCTAGTTCGTCTCTTCTTCTTCGCCGAGGCGCAGATACTCGAAGTTTGCCTGCTGAATCACGTCCTTGAGAGGCACCTTCTTTTCGAGAGCGATCCTGCGACAGTCGTCATATTCGGGAGTAAAGTTGCGTACCGCGCCGTTCTCTGACGCGACCTTCACCCGGACGTCGCCGAACTTCGTTGTCACCTGCCGCCAGACGCGTTCCAGCACTCGCCGCTGAGCGGCATACATGCGAATTCCCAAAGTCGTTGTCTCGGCGAAAAGCAGCGCGCCGAGTTCCTCTCGGTCAGGGGGGCTCGCCAGCACCGAAATCACGAATCCCGGGCGATCCTTTTTCATGTAGACCGCAGCCAATGTCACGTCGAGGGCGCCGGCTTCGAGCAGACGTTCGCGGACATAGCCCGCTACTTGCGGGTTCATGTCATCCACGTTGGCTTCGATGACGAAGACCTCGGTCGCCTTGGCTGCCTGACTTTGCTCGCTGCTTTGCTCGCCGCCCTGTTCGCCGCCGTTTTCGCCGCCCTCTTCCCCAACGACAACGCGCAAAAGGTTCGCCCTTCCCTTGAAGTCTCGATCCCCCGCCCCGTAGCCGATCGCCGAGGTACGCATGGCCGGCATTGTGCCGAACTCCGACGCCAGGGTGGCGACAATGGCGGCGCCGGTCGGGGTGGTCAGCTCAACAGCGGGGCCGTCGGCGTAGGTTGGCAGCCCCTCGACCAGAGCGGCGGTGGCCGGCGCGGGAACCGGCATGACGCCGTGGGCGGCCTTTACCGTGCCACTCCCAAGATTCAGCGGCGAGCAGTAGATCTTTTCGATGCCGAGTAGCTGGAATCCGATGCAAGCCCCGACGATGTCCGCAATCGAATCGAGCGCCCCGACTTCGTGGAAGTGAACCTTCTCGACAGGCATTTGATGAATCGCCGCTTCAACTTCTCCTAGCCGCCGAAAGATCCGGATGCTGCGCTCTTTAACTACGTCATCAAGCGTGCTGGCGCCGATGATCTCCTCGATGCGTGTGAGCGAGCGGTGGTGGTGATTGTGCGCAACACCGACGGTCAGGTTGGTTCCGCTAATGCCGGCGCGGAGGCACTTTTCGAAGTTGATCTCAATGCCGTCGATTCCCAGCTTGGCGATTCCTGAGCGCAGTTCCGCCTGGTCAGCACCGGCATCGGCCAGGGCGCCCAGCAGCATGTCTCCGCTAATGCCGGAGAAGCAGTCCAGGTAGCAGATCTTCATGGAGTCTCGTGAACCTCGATCCCGCGTCCGGCCAGGCAATCGCGAAGCCGAGACGCGCATTTCGCGGCGTAGCGTGCCAGGCGATTGGGTAAGGTCCGAGGGTATCAATTTTCGCCGGAATGAGGGCGAAAACCAGCCTTTTCATCGTATCAGACGGGACGGCGCGGGCTACGGAAAATGAGCCCCCCGGTGGCTCGCGCGAGCACCAAAAATCCGTAGCGCAGGCGTCAGAGATGCTCGGCCGTTCGTTCTTTCGGGCAAATGGGTAGAGCCTGGGCGATGCCGCGGATTGCTTACGGGTCCTTTGAGCTTACTGGAGCATGGCTGCTCGTAGTAGTCCGCCCACAAGAACTTTTGGGAGACGCCAGAAGAACGCCAAGTAAGGGTCAGCCCGCTAACGTCTTTGAACCGAGGCCAGAGGCAACGACAGCGTTAAGAAGAAGTCTGCCAAACAAGTGAACGGCAACTGCGGAACAGCGAGACGCAAATGGCAAGAGGGAAAAAGGCCAGGATTCCATACGTTGCCAGGACGCCTGCTGCCTGGACGATCCCCAATGAAACCGCTCGGGCGGTGTTCGGCACGGCGGCAGGAAGGCTGATCGCGAAAGCCAGGAAGCACAGCCCCAACCCCACCGAGATCGGCACGCAGACAATCGCAAACAGCGCTGTGATTGGCCGACTGAACAACTCTTCCCAGCCTTCTCGTCGAATGGTCCGGGAGAACTGAATCGTGGGAAGAGCAGCCATCCAGAAACAGCCAGCCGCCATTGCAAATTGCGCCACGACGGAGGATTCCACAAATACGCGGTGGAGCGTGAAGGCAAATAGGTATCCAACATGCCCGCCCATCGCCGGCTCGAATGTTCGAAGGAGAGCGGGAACCATGATCGCGACGACCGGCAAACCATAAATCCAGCGAAAAATATAGGGGCGGTCAAGGGTTACTGGCCGTCGTTGCGGTACTACTAGTGACAGATGTAGCAACACCGGCAGGAGCGGCACCAACGCTGCCATCAATAGCGCGGGAGACCAAGCTCCGACACGAACGACACCATACGCAGCGGCCGCTAGATAACAGAACCGCGCGAGCGGAACCCAGGGTAGCGCGCGAAACTTGGGAGCAAGTAGAACGACGGTCCAAGTTGACATAGTACTATAAGTAATAGTACGTCAAAGCTAGCTGGACCGCCTCAGGTTTATATCCCAGATTACGGGGGCATTCTTGCCCTAGGTAGGTACGTAATTCGCTCGTCTTTGTCTCCAAGAATCGTTTTTTTGAAAATTGCTGTGCTACTATGAAGGATCGCTGAAAGGCTGTTCGCTGTGTCCACTTCCTCCGCTTCTCTAAAAGCTCCGCTGCGCGAACATGGCATTCGCCTCACCCGACAACGGGAGCTGTTGTTTGAAATCATCCACAATTCGCACACTCACCTCAATGCCCATCAGCTCTACGAGCTAGCCAAGAAACGGGACTCGAAAATCAACCGGGTCACCGTCTACAGAACTCTCAAAGTATTAAAACAAGAGGGTTTAATCGACGAGTTGGACCTGCTCCACCACGAAGGCGACCAGCACTACTACGAAACCAGGCTGAAGCGCGAACATGCGCACATAGTGTGTCTGCGGTGCGGCGCGGTTCAGGAGTACTTCGGCGAACCGCTGAAGCTACTGAAGGAACAAATCGAATCAGACTTCGGTTTCGAGATCCTCGTTGCCAGAACGGAAGTCGGCGGCTATTGCGCTGACTGCCAGGGTTCCCTGCTGGCCGGCGGCGGCCAAAGTTCCACGTCTCGGAACAAGTTGACGCAGCCACGCCCGTCTGTCGAGCAGGTCAGCGATTCCAAGTAACTTGGAGCCGAGATGGCGTCTCAAAGTGCCTCCCCCTCAGAGATCGGGCCCAGCGCCGGCAGCACGCTGAAGCTGATCGTCGTCGACACTTCTGGCGGACGGCGCGAGTTGAAGGTCACTCGCAGCCCTTTCCGAATCGGCCGCCTGCCGGATTGTGATCTGTCTCTGCGCGACAGCCGCGTTTCCCGCAATCATGCTCAGATCCTGCTCGAGGACGGCAAGTACTTTATCGAAGACCTAGAGAGCCGCCACGGCCTCATCGTCAACGGGCAGAAAGCGAAGCGTCACGAGCTGCGTTCAGCGGATTGTATCGAGTTTGGATCCGAAGACTCCTATAAAGTTTTTGTCGGCGACGAGCCGTCCTTTTCGGCGCCGCTCATGGAAAAGGTTGCGGCGATGCCGACCGCCAAAGGCCCCGGCAACCTCGGCCAGCTTAGCGCGGTGCTCGATGTCGCCCTGGCGCTGCAATCGTCCCTGGCGGTCGACGACGTGCTCGACGCAGCCGTCGACGCGGCTCTTGTGGTGACGCAAGCCGAGCGCGGTTTTTTGATGTTGAGGTCGGACGACGGAGAGCTTCAGACCAAGGTCGCCCGTGACCGTAGTGGAAAGATTCTCGACGAAGGGGATCTGCGCGTACCGCGAGGAGTGATCCAGAAGGCCCTCGAAAGCAGACGCGATTTGTTGTCGATGGCTGCCGGTGCGGTGGATCAGGGTACCGGTTCATTCGACAGGGGCGGCACCGCCGAGGCTCTCGCGCTGTGCAGCGTTATTTGCGTGCCGCTTGTTCGGATTCGAGTGGGCCAGCAGCACGAGACGAGTGTACTCTCGGCCCGGCAAGACACGCTGGGCGTCCTGTACATGGATTCTAAGCTTGACGAGCTTTCCAGCGGTAACCAGGAGCTGCTGCAGACTTTGGCAATCGAGATTTCGACGGTTCTCGAAAACGCGCGCCTCCTGGACGAAGAGCGCCAGAAACACGACCTCGAGCAAGAGCTTAGGATCGCCCGAAACATCCAGCAGTCGATGCTGCCTCCGAAGATGCCGGCCGATGGTTGGCTGCTGGCCGAAGGTAGCAGCGAGGCCTGCCAGCAGGTTGGCGGAGACTATTTTGACGTGATCCAACTATCACCGGATCACTGGGTGTCGGTGCTGGCCGATGTTTCGGGAAAGGGTGTTTCAGCGGCATTGCTCACATCCCTCATTCAGGGCGCTTTTTTCGCCACTGCAACGCTGGACGCGAGCTTGTCCGATGTGGTGGCGCGCATCAACAACTATATTTGCGAGCGTTCGCGCTCCGCCAAGTTTGCCACTGTCTTTTACTCAATGATCGAGCGCGATGGCCTCGTCCACTGGGTGAACGCAGGCCATTGTCCGACGATCGTGGCGCGTGCGTCGGGAGAAGTCGAGTGGCTCCAGCCAACCAGTTTCCCGATCGGGTTATTTCCAGACTCAGAATTTCCGCAGAAGGACTGCCGGCTTTTGCCGGGCGACAAATTGGTTATCTACTCGGACGGCGTTTCAGAAGCAGAGAATTTTTCAGCCGAGCAATTCGGGGAAGAACGCCTCAAAGAGGTCGTGGCCCGGAATGCCTCGGAGCCGGCGCGGGAGCTGCTCCAGACCATCCAGCGAGAGATCAAAGCCTTCACCGCCGGGGCCGCTCAACGCGATGATTTGACCCTTCTGGTTCTTGGTTATCAGGGCTAGCCGGGGCTGGGCCGCGTTTTGACACCCGACGGTCGGCACTCACCCCACTCCGAACTGCCGATAGTGATGCCGAAAGTGAACTTCGTGAACGCGCGCCCATCGGGCGAGAGTCGTCGCCCCAAGAAATGGGTGCGGGACCTTCTCTCTCGGATCAGATTCTTGACGGGCAACGAAGCGTTCCAGCGCCGCAAGCAGCCGCTGCCTCTCTTCCTGGAAAGAGAGTGTGGGGAGAGGACACAATGCCGGGATCGGCGGCGCTGATCCCTTTCTTCCCTTTGGGAAACGGGTGAAAACGTAGAAAAAGAGGAGTCCGATGGGCTTGCCGATAATGGGAGAGACCACTAGCGGGACTTTGGTCTCGCCAAGTGAAAGCTCCAGGATTGCACGCAGGTGACAGACCATAGCGGCTGCATTCATCCCGCCCCAACGAGCCGGGGTGCTCTCTTCAAGAGCCAAAATCCTGGCCCGATGAGTCGGAAGGCTTTGTTCGTCTAGCTTGCGAAAGGCCATCGCATTCCAGTATCTCAAGGACACTGGGCCGTGCTCGATATACGCGCCGCGGGCGGACAGCTGGTCCAACATTTGGACCGCCACACAGCTAGCGGACTCGGCCTAAAACAGGCATCCTGTTGATGCTTCACTCCGAAGCCGCCTCGGCGATCACGATGGAGGTGACTTGCAAGACCACCCTCGTTCCCACCTCCATCGACGAAACGATTCCCTGCACTTTGTACGTGGGGGCGGAGTAGGCCTGTTCTGGCTGAGGCTGGCCTGCGGTGGCCTTTGCGTCGAAGTTCAGGGCATACCTCTCGGCCAGGCCCGACAACTCGAAAATGAATCCTGTCGCGGAGGTTCCGATCGATCCCAGTGCGATGACTTCGATTCGTGCGATCTTGGTCCCGTCCTGCGTAATGCGCGAGAGTAGAGTTCTGAGACGAACCCGGTTTTTCAGCGCGAGCTGCAGCGTCGCGACCCCGCGCTTGGAGTCGATCTCGACGCGCTCGACACCGCGCACACGTGCCAGCCGCCCTTCAAGCGAGTCAACGCAAGCAGCGCAGCCGATGTCCTCAAAGGCCACGTCGATCCGCAGAAACTCGGCGGACAACGGCAGAGCAGCCAGGAGCAACAGCACGGCGAGGCGCATAAGGCCATTAGAGCAGAGGGGCTGTGTGAGGTGCTAACGAGGAAACATGATATGAGGCATAGTATGACAGCGTCGGCATTACTATCGACCTCACGAGGTGCATGGATAAGTCGGTAGGGAGTCGGTGCTCAGGCGTTAGCACGCTGCGCCCCGCGGGCGTAGCACGCTACGCCCCTACGTCGGCCGGGACGCTGCCCGCCAGTAGGAGGCCGGCACGTCAGAACTTCGCTGACAGCCCGCCGTCCACCAGAATTTCGGTGGCCGTCACATATTTCGCTTCGTCTGACGCTAAGTAGAGCGAGGCGTAGGCAACGTCCCAGGCGTCTCCCATCTTTCCGGCCGGACACATGGCATCGCGCTTTGCTATTGCCTCGTCCACGTTGCCGTCGCCGTACTGATCCGCGATACGGTGGGCAACCAGCGGCGTATGCATTAAACCCGGGATGACGCAATTGCAGCGAATTCCTTGCTTGACGTAGCGCATCGCCGTCGCTTTCGTAAATTGAAGCAAGCCGGCCTTGGCCGTGTAGTAGGCGGCCATATCGCGTCCTAAGTACTGAACGCCGGCAATGGAGCTGACGTTGACGATGGCCCCCCGGCCCTGCCGCTCCATTACGGGAATCACGTATTTGCAAGTCAGGAAAGCGCTCTTGAGATTAAACTGCATTTGCGCGTCCCACTCTTCTTCCGGCATCTCCACGACCCCCCCGGGCACGGAACCTCCGACGTTGTTCTGGAGAATATCGACCCGTCCGAAACGCTCAACGCAAGCATCGACCATGGCGCGGACCTGATCTGCTTTCGTTACGTCGGCCTGATAGGACTCGCAAACGCCGCCGTCGGAGCGGATGATGTCCCGGGTCTCTTCAGCAGCGGCGCGGTTGATATCGACTGCAAAGACCTTCGCGCCTTCCCGGGCGAACAGCGCAGCGGCGGCTTTGCCATTCCCCCATCCTGGTCCCACCGAGCCAGCGCCGGCAACGAGTGCCACTTTGTCTTGCAGTCGAGGCTTCATAGTTTAGAAAGGCACTTTCGAGAGAATCCGGACAAGCCGATAGGCTGGTTCCGTTTCATTCCAGCACGGCCGCGGGTAATCAGGGGTCCGGCAGCATCCAAGAACTAGCCGAGTAAGAGCGTCATCCTCTCGCACCATTCGGATGGGTCCGCGATTCGCCGCATTTCTACGCCAGCGAGGATGAGATCGCCGCTCACCGGGCGATCTGTTTGCTCTGTCCCCGGATACCGCGCCCTCAGGCCGAACAAACCGACGAATCGGTTTGCGGCAAGCGTGGACGCTCACGGCACGTCTGCTGCCTTCATTGGTTGCTGCTCCGCGGCTGCTGTCGACCATCCTCCGTGCTTGGCATGTTCCGCGTCTTTCTCGGCTAGTTTCGCGTCTTTCGCGACTACTATATACGCTAACTGTTGTACCTACGAGCCTTGGTGAAGGCTTTGAAGAAACTCGTAAGTTCTTTTATTTCAGTGAACGGGCAGTCTCGATTGCAGGATTTGGCAGATATTGTCATGATTCGGCTTTTTTGCCCCTGAGAGCCAACTCACACTCGTTTCTTTCGTGAACGCGCTTTCCCCAACGGGCATCTGCGAACGACTCTGTGTATGATCGCTTGCCGGTCGATGATTTCACCGCTCTCAGCATAGCGGCACATTCGCGTTTGTCAAGTCTCGAGCGGGCGCATTTGTTGATAACAATGAAATTAAGGCTCTCAGAAATCCGTGAACGAAGTTTGGTTCGGTGGAATTGTTCGGAGACAGACCGCGCCAGCACGATGCGCTGCCGCCCCGGTGGCCATCTCGACGGCCTGCAGATCGAGGCGGGCCGCTGTTGCGCCGGCCGTCAAGGAGCCACTGCGGAAATCCGCCAACTGGACGATCTCAAAGAGAATGGCGGTTCGTTGCCGTTCGAGCGTTGCGATAGAGTCGGGCACTGGGCATCTCGCCTTCCCGTAACACTACTGAAGAAAAAGCGCCACAAAAAGGGACCCCAGTTAGTCACCCACAGCTATGTCGCGCACCCCAGCCGTAGACAAGTCACCACGAGAGCGCTATCGTTTTAGAGGCGTCTTAGAGGCGTTGCAGGCCAGCAGCAAGCAGTCGCTGCCAAACGGGCTCTATTTACGGGGGCTCGGCGACCCAACGGTTCAACCACTCAACGGAGAATCTCATGACGAAAAAGATCGTGCTTTTGATGACTTGTTTGACCGCTTTTCTGTGGGCGGACCAGAAGGGCTGGTATCCGCACGAGGGCGGTCTGATGAAGTACCGCGTCAAGATTCGATTCGGCATGGAGCCCAACACGATGCCCGAGGGCTGGCATTTCGGAAGAGTGTCGTCTGTCGCCACCGACTCCTCCGGATTGGTCTACGTTTTCCACCGCGGCGAGGTCGCTGATCCGCTGGTCGTTTTCGATGCCAAGGGAAAGTATGTTCGCTCCTGGGGCCGCGGCATGTTTGGCAACGAACACGGACTTCGCGTCGACCCCGATGGCAACGTTTGGGTTACCGACAACGGTGATCACCAGGTCATCAAGTTCAACAACAAGGGCGAACGGCTGCTGACGCTGGGAGTCAAAGGCGAGTCCGGCGAAGATGACAAGCATTTCTACCGCCCGGCGGACCTCGCCTTCGGGCCCGACGGGTCCGTTTACGTGGCCGATGGTTACGGGAACGCCCGCGTTGTCAAGTTCTCGGCGAAGGGTAAGTACATCACCGCTTGGGGCAAGCATGGCACGGGTCCGAGTGAGTTTAACATCGTCCACTCGGTTGCAGTCGATTCGAAAGGCACGGTCTACGCCAGTGACCGCGAGAACAACCGCATCCAGATCTTTGATTCCAACGGCAAGTTCCTTAGAATGTGGACCCACTTGGGGGCAACGCAGAACATCTTCGTCACGCCCAAAGATGAAATGTGGATCATCACCCATCGCGACAATATCGAGAACATCACCTACGACACGCTCGCCGGCCGCATCATGCGGATCGACATAAAGACCGGCGAAATCCTCGGCGCGATGGAAAGCCCGGGCCATTGGATTCACGTCACGCCGGAGAACAACATCTTCATCGGCAGCCTGAGCGGCAACGTATTTCACTGGTATCCCGGCTGGCTGGAAGAGGCCGCGGGATCGGAAGAGGGACTGAAGCCGACGAATTAGCGGACGCCGGTGGCCAAGGGCACAGGGGGGCTAGATTCGGATGGCAATGGAGTTTCTGATTCAGATTCATAGCAGCAAATACGGCTACGACGTTTCTTGTCCCCGCCTTCCTGGTTGCCACAGTCAGGGCGAGACGAGAAAAGAAGCACTCGAAAACATCCGTGACGCGATTCGGGAATATATGGGTGTCCTTGCTCGCTCCCTTTGAGATGAAGCGCAACAAGAAGCTGCCGCTGATAATTAGTGATTGATGTCGCCGTCTGATGCGCTTCACCCGGCTGCGCCACGGAGCGGCCCCTCGCAGTCCCAGCCCCTCCAGTAATTGTGGCCACAAAATGTGCTACAATCATCTTTGGATTTTGAGTGGGACGAGAACAAGCGGCTCTCCATGTTGAAAAGCACGGCATCGATTTTGAGGACTCGATTGGCATCTGGGAAGGCGGTGTTCTCGAAGTGCCCTCTCGGGGCCGACACGGCGAGAATCGCATCGTGAGCTTCGGTGTTTTTGAAGGCCGAATAATTGCCGTCGTGCATACGGACCGCGATGGCGTGCGGCGAATCATCTCCGCCAGGAGGACCAGGAGAAATGAGCGAGAGCATTACGAAACGGCGTTTGGCTGATAGGAAGCGCGGTCTCACCGACTGGCCCCGGGTAGATGCGACGAGCGAAAACGAACTCGAGCGCGCTATCGCCGAAGATCCAGACTCCCAAGCGGGCGACCTCGACTGGGCTCGCGTTCGCCTTATCCTGCCCCAGCGCAAGCAGTCTATCCATCTGCGGATCGACCCGGACGTACTGGCCTGGTTTCGCGCCCAAGGCAAGGGCTACCAGACGCAAATCAACGCGGTCCTGCGGACTTATGTGGAATCCCGTGGAAGCCAGCCGGCATCCCCAGAGAGTGGGTGAGCGATGGACTACAGCCGCACGATCTTGTCGTTCGCAACGCCCTTATAACGGTTGCGCGTGTCAACCAACAAATCGGAATTCGCGAGGAGACGGCCGTAATCGATGGACGAATGGTCGGCTACTACCAAGACGCAATCGGCCGCTTTTGCCATCGCATCGAGCGGTTGTGATTCCAAAATCCGCGACCCAATCTCGATGCGCGGAACCAGCGGATCGGTGTAGCTCACTTCCCCGCCCCGTTCGGTAAGAAGCTTGATGATGTCGAGCGCAGGAGACTCCCTCACGTCGGAGACGTCCCGCTTGTACGCAACACCAACGATATGAATCCGCGAGCCCTTCACCGCCTTCGAACGGTCGTTGAGTGCCGCCTGGACCTTCTCCACAACGAAACGCGGCATCTGAACATTGATCTGGGCAGCCAGATCGATTAGACGGGCTTCGTGTCCCGTCTGCCTGGTCTTCCACGACAAGTAGAGCGGGTCGACCGGAATGCAATGCCCCCCCAGGCCGGGTCCCGGATAAAAAGGCATGAACCCGAATGGCTTCGTCGCCGCGGCGTCAATCACTTCCCAGACGTCGATGTTCATGTGATCGCACATCAGGGCCATTTCGTTGGCTAGCGCGATGTTGATCATCCTGAACGTGTTCTCCATTAGCTTGACCATCTCGGCGACACGCGTCGAGCTGACCGGCACTACTTGGTCCATGAACTGCGAATAGAACAGCGCGCCGATCTCGGTGCAAGCAGGAGTCATCCCGCCGATCACTTTGGGAATGTTGCGAGTGTGAAAGTCCTTGTTCCCAGGATCGACCCGCTCCGGAGAAAAGCAGAGAAAAAAATCACGCCCCACCTTAAGGCCCGATCTTTCCAGCACCGGCAGAATGGCTTCCTCCGTCGTCCCTGGGTAAGTTGTCGACTCCAGGATCACCAGCATCCCCGGGTGAATGTGCGCGGCAAGATCCTCCGCGGCAGCCACGACATAACTCAGGTCGGGATCACGCGTCTTGCGAAGGGGCGTTGGAACGCTGATGCTGACTGTATCCATCGTTTCCAGCACCGACGGGTCCGTAGTCGACCGCAGCATGCCGGAGTTGACCAAACTCGCCAGCATGTCCGGCTCGACGTCGGCAATGTAGCATTCGCCGCCTCGAATCGCCCGGATTTTCTCGGGGTCACGGTCGATTCCCGTCATCGAATAGCCCGCCTGCCCTAGCTCGACCGCCAGCGGCAAACCAACATACCCGAGCCCAACCACGCACGTGTTAGCAGCGTGCGTCCGGATCTTCTCGCTCAATTCAGCCGCGATAATACCGGGGCCCGCCCTGCCTGTAGCAGTTTGCATACGACTCGATTATCCCACACGTTTCCAGGTGCTTATACTTCCATTAATCGGGGGAATAGGTGGAGCACTTTAGGTTCAATCGCCAGATCTACACCCAGCGCCCTTCAGGCGATCCGCTTCGAACGAGGGTTCGGAAACAGAGCCGCGCCCGCGAGGGTTCGGTCATCTGATAGTGACTGAATTCCGGCGGCGACTCCTCGACCGCACCCTCGCGGGCGCGGCTCTGTTTCCGAACCCTCGTTTGACCGTGTTTCCGGGCGTCACTACAATGAAGACTCTTTTTCGTCTTCCGCTAGTAGTCCCCCCATGCTAGTAGTCCTTCCATGATTGACCGGGTTATCGTGCGCGGAGCGCGCCAACACAACCTCCGCGATATTCACGTCGAGATCCCTCGCAACAGCTTCACGGTAGTCACCGGTCTGAGCGGCTCCGGCAAGTCATCGCTGGCGTTTGACACGATCTATGCCGAAGGGCAACGCCGCTACGTCGAGACGCTCTCCCCATACGCCCGGCAGTTCTTGGACCAACTGGAGCGGCCGGACGTCGACTCGATCGAGGGTCTGAGCCCGGCGCTATCGATCGAACAAAAAACCACAAGCCGGAGTCCCCGATCGACCATGGGGACCATCACCGAAATCTACGACTACCTCCGCCTACTCTATGCGTCAATCGGTGTCCCGCACTGCCCCAATTGCCACATTCCGATCAGCCGCCAATCGGCCGACCAGATCGTCCGACAAGTCCTCATTCAGCAATCAGGCAAGCGGGTCATGCTCCTTGCACCGATCGTGCGGGGGCGCAAAGGGGAATTCAAGAAGGAGTTCGAGCGGCTCGCGGAAATGGGCTTCCGCCGAGCGCGCGTTGACGGTGAGATCGTGCTGCTTGACGAGGAGATCCCGCTGGACCGTCGACGCAACCACAGTATCGACGTTATCGTGGACCGCCTGAATATTCGCAAAGGCATCGAGAAAAGGTTTGAAAATTCCGTCAAAACAGCGACGGGTATGGCGAATGGTCTCGTCGTGGTTGCCCAGGTCGGGGGAGAAGAAGCTGGGGGAGACGAAGCCGGGCCGCACGAGACTCTCTACTCCGAGAAGCTGGCCTGTATCCAATGCGGCGCCAGTGTCCCGGTGCTTGAGCCGCGTTCATTTTCGTTCAATAGTCCTTACGGGGCCTGCAAAACTTGCAAGGGCTTGGGAAGCCTCTGGGACTTTGACGCGGCGAAAGTCGTTGTCGATCCGTCAAAGCCCCTTCTCGATGGCGGAGCAGCGCCCTTCCTTCTAACAACCAGCATTGAGCGCGCCGTGGAGAGCGCTGCTCGAAGGGCCAGGATCAAATTGAAGAGGCCGTTCGGCGAAATTTCAGAAGCAGGCCAAGATCGCTTGCTGTTTGGCGATGCCGGGCCACGGAATGGCAAGCCCAGCGGAAAGCTCGCCTCCCCGGTTTTCCCGGGTCTTCTCAAACTGGTCAAGGAATCAAGTGAGGAGTCTTGGTCGGAGCGCTACCATGACTGGCTCGTTCGATACATGTCGCCGGTTCCGTGCACCGCTTGCAAGGGGCAACGCTTGCGCCCGGAAAGTCTCGGCGTTAGCGTCGGGGGGCAATCGATCGCTGAGTTCTGCAGCGCATCTGTCAGCCGAGCCCTCGTATCGATCCGCGAGCTCTCGCTGACGGGCCGCCAGGAGAAAATTGCGTCTCGTGTGGTGGATGAGATTCGAACGCGCCTGGAGTTCCTCGAAGCTGTCGGACTCGAGTACCTCAGCCTGGATCGCACGGCCGCGACTCTTTCCGGAGGGGAGGCGCAACGCGTAAGGCTGGCGACACAAATCGGCTCCCAGCTGCGCGGCGTGCTCTATGTCCTCGATGAGCCTTCGATCGGGCTGCATGCTCGAGACAATGGCCGGCTGTTGGATACGCTGACGCGCCTGCGGGATTTGGGAAACACGATTCTCGTCGTCGAACACGACCTGGAGACAATTCAGCGAGCCGACTATGTGGTCGATCTAGGTCCGGGAGCCGGACGGCTGGGCGGGCATGTCGTCGCCCGCGGAACACCAGGCGACGTCGCTCGTGCTACAGGCTCACTGACGGCCGACTACCTCAGCGGGCGGAAACAGGTTCCGCTGCCTCTGGTCCGGCGGCCCGGCACGGGCAAACCTCTGATCGTGCGGGGAGCGCGGCACCACAATCTGCGTGACATCACGGCTTCTTTCCCGTTAGGCTCTCTCACGGTCGTAACCGGTGTTTCGGGCAGCGGCAAATCCACGCTGGTCAACGATATCTTACATCCGGTGCTCGCGCGCAAGCTGTATCGCTCCCGGCTGCAAGCCGGCGCGCATCGGCGGCTGGAAGGGGCCGACCAAATCGACAAAGTCGTTCGTATTGACCAGTCGGCCATCGGACGAACGCCTCGCTCCAACCCGGCGACCTACACCGGCTTGTTTACTCCGATTCGAGCGCTGTTTGCCCTATTGCCAGAGTCGAGAGCACGGGGCTACAAACCCGGCCGATTCAGTTTCAACGTCAAGGGCGGCCGCTGCGAGGCTTGCCACGGAGACGGCCAGCGCCGCATTGAAATGAATTTTTTGCCGGACGTATTCGTGACTTGTGATGTCTGCCGCGGCCGGCGCTACAACCACGAAACCTTACAGGTGGCATTCAAGGGCCACTCCATCGCCGATCTGCTCGAGGCCTCGGTGGAAGAAGCGTTGCCCATCATGGAGAAGATTCCGCAGATTCGGCCGAAGCTCGAAACCTTAAACGACGTCGGGTTAGGATACATCCATTTGGGCCAGTCATCGACTACGCTTTCGGGAGGAGAGGCCCAGCGGATCAAGCTGGCGCGCGAGCTGAGCAAGCGTCAGACCGGACGGACCCTCTACTTACTGGACGAGCCCACCACCGGCCTGCATTTCGATGACATCCGAAAGCTCCTCGAAGTGCTGGACCGGCTGGTTTCCCACGGCAACACGGTGATCGTCATCGAACACAATTTGGACGTGATTAAATGCGCGGACTGGGTCATTGACCTGGGTCCGGAGGGAGGCGAAAAGGGAGGCGAAATCGTCGCAACGGGGACTCCCGAGCAGGTCGCCGCCTGCGCTGCCAGCTATACCGGTCAGGCTCTCGTGAAGGTTCTCCATAGAGGCCAGCCAGTCTAGCCCGCTTTTCTTAGCGCGTTGCCTCACCGGAGCTTGAAGATTTTCGTCGGGCGCGGCTCTTTCCACACTGGCTCCGCTGCAGCAGTAGGGCGAAAACGCTAGACCGAAACCAGGGCTTTCCCTATTGTGCGGACTCCGTGAGGCGGGGCACGATGGTCGTACATGGCACTCGCGACTGTCCATGACGCTACTGAAAAAGGCCACGCCCGTTCGGAAGAACGCGAACGAGTTTGCGGCAAAGGTGAGTTCACCTGGGATCACGGTACCGAGGCAAAACAGTCTGCTGTCCAGGTCCGCAACATCAGTGACCACGGGTTGCAACTGCACGCGCCGGAGTACGTGCGGACCGGTTCGGCCGCTTACTTGACCGGCAGTGAATTCCAGTGCGTCGGCTCGATAAAGTACTGCGTGCCCAACGGAGAAGGCTTCCTCGTCGGGCTGGAGTTTAGCCAGGATCCGCATTTCAAGAACAGCCTGAGCTAACGCTCCGCCTGCTTCACCATGGCGCAGAAGCAGTCTTCGCCCACGCCGGGCGATCCGGCCGGCCCCTCTGGCTGTAACTTTTCCCCGGAAATCTTTCGCCATGGTTGGCACGTGTTTGACTCATCCATGTCCCAAAAAATCACGGGTCAAGTGACACCAATCGTCGTACTGGTACGATAGAGGCTGGTTACTGATCTGCAGGATTCTTCTAACAGTCGCGGGCCTGTACCCAACGGGGGAATTGACGCCTCTCAAGCGGTTCTGTCTCCTGAATCAGCCGCAAGCTCGACGGTCGCGGCGCCCGTAATCGCAGCGTCGGACGACGTATCCGGCGAGCCGCCCGGCCCAGCCGCCCCGGCCGCCGCGGAAGTTCCACAGGTAGAGGAAGCCCGGCCTTCCCCAGGTCTGGACTATTGGGACCTGTTGTATTTGGTCTTGTTCTCCATCGCGGCGCTAGTGGTGGTCTCGGTTATCTCTGTCGGCTTCTACTTCGGGCTCGGGTACTTCCTCGAGTGGGAAACAGATTTCGGCGATCCGACCACGAAGGCGTTTGTCGCGATTATCATCCAGGCTCTGGCGTCGGTTCTGGTTCTGGCCTTCATGTACACGCTGATCACGGTCAAACACGAGCTGCCCTTCGGAGGAGTAATCGGATGGCGTCCGATCGTGTATCGCCCCTTTTTCTACGGCACCGCCTACGGCGCCGCTGGGGTCTTTCTGGCTGCCACCGTGGCGCTGGCGTCTAATCTCATGTCGATGCCGGATCAACCAACGCCGTTTGAGGACTTGCTGCAGGATCCCTCCGCGCTTCTGCTGGTGGCCGCTTTCGGCGTAGCGATCGCGCCGGTTTTCGAGGAACTAATTTTTCGCGGATTTGTTTACTCAGTGTTCGAACGGACGCACGGGCAGCTGGCGGCGGTGATCATCACGGCGGGAGCTTTCGCTCTCATTCACGGTCCGCAGTATGGCTGGCACTGGCAGATACTGCTGTTGCTCACGTACGTTGGAATTGTTTTCGGTGCTGTCCGAGCCGCGACGAAGTCGATTGTTCCGCCGACAATCATTCACGCCTCATACAATATGACGCTGGTGATCGGCCTGATTTCGGCGGGTCAGGCGTCCAGCGGCACCTAACTTGCGGGGCTGACCCGTCTCATAGGACTTTCTGAGTAATGGTAAATACGATTGAATGGACCGCCGCTGGCGTGGTCATGATTGATCAAACCAAGCTGCCCGGAGAAGAGGTTTACCTCAACTGCCAAAGCTACGAAGCGGTAGCGAACGCCATCCGTACCATGGTGATTCGCGGTGCGCCCGCGATCGGCGTAGCGGCGGCAATGGGAGTGGCCTTGGGAGTCCGGCAAGCTGTCGAAAAACTTGATTCAGCCGGCGGCCCGACGAGCAAGGAGGCAGGCGCCAGTCTCGATCAGCAGATGAACGACATCTGCTCAACGCTGGCGGCGACCCGGCCGACGGCAGTCAATCTTTTCTGGGCGATCGATCGCATGCGAAAGCTCTACGAAACGCTACGGTCCGAGGGGAAGTCTCTCGGGGCTGTCGCCGACGCCCTTGTGCAAGAGGCCCTGGAGGTCCGGATCAAAGACGTGGAAATCAATCGGGCGATCGGCAAACACGGTGCGGCGTTGCTGCCACAAGAGGCGGCTGTCATGACCCATTGCAACGCCGGAGCCCTCGCCACGGCAGGCTACGGAACTGCATTGGGCGTGATTCGCGCCGCGGTCGAAGGCGGCAACCCAGTCGCTGTCTTCGCGAACGAAACGCGCCCGTTTATGCAAGGAGCTCGTCTAACGGTCTGGGAACTGCAGCAAGACAACATACCCGTCACACTACTCACGGACAACATGGCGGGACATGTCCTAAGCTCGGGACGCGTCAACGCCGTCGTCGTTGGCGCCGACCGCATCGCCGGAAACGGTGACGTAGCGAATAAGATCGGCACCTACTCCGTCGCCGTCTTGGCAAAAGAAAACGGCATCCCTTTCTATGTGGCGGCTCCGATTTCGACCCTCGATCTCAGCCTCGCCTCGGGGAAGGAAATTCCTATCGAAGAGAGAGATCCATCCGAGGTCACTCACGTGCAGGGGCTGCAGGTCGCCCCCCCGAAAACCGCTGTACTCAACCCTGCCTTCGACGTAACGCCGAACCGCTACGTGACCGCCATCATCACCGAGCATGGCGTAGCTCGGGCGCCGTACGAAACAACGCTCCGCGGACTCTCCGAGCAAGGGTAAAGGCGACACGTGAAAGCATAGAAAAATGTCCTGAAACGTCAAGGCCGAGTTGGTCGGCGCGTTCGGAGATCCCATCGCCGAAAACCCCACCGGCGTGATGCAGGAGGCGGGCTTCCATGCCGCGGGACTGGACTGGCGCTACCTCACACTTCAGGTCAAAGCGGGAGACCTTGCAGCCGCCGTCGCCGGAGCCCGCGCGATCGGTATGCGCGGTTTCAATCTGACGATCCCGCACAAGGTCGCGGTCATCGAGCATCTGGACGGACTGTCTAAGGAAGCGGAAACCATCGGAGCCGTCAACACGGTTTGCATTGAGAATGGGCGGCTGACTGGAGAGAATACAGACGGCAAAGGCTTCCTGCGGGGGGTCCGCAAAGACGCAGGGGTGGACCCGAGCGGCAAGCGGGTGGTGATGCTCGGAGCCGGCGGAGCGGCCCGTGCGGTCGCGGCGGAACTGCTGCTGGCGGGTGTTCGCGACCTGTTGCTGGTCAACCGCTCCACCGAGCGCGGCGAACAAATGACGGCTGATCTGCGGGCAAGCACGGGCAAGGACATCCGTTTCGAGCGATGGCAGGGGACCTATGCGGTTCCTCCCGATGTCGACCTTTTCGTCAACGCGACTTCGATCGGCCTCTACCCCGATGTCGATGCCATGCCCGACGTCGACCTTGGCGCCGCCGCCCCCGGCACGCTGGTCTGCGATGTTGTGTTCAACCCTCCGGAGACGCCGTTGCTGCGCGCCGCGCGCGAGCGGGCTCTGCCGACGTTGGACGGCCTGTCGATGCTCGTCTACCAAGGAGTCATCGCATTTCAAATGTGGACAGGCCAGGAACCTGACGCCGAGGCCATGAAAGCAGCTCTGTCGGAAGCCCTGTGGGTGTGAGCCCCCCAAGAAAAGCAGAAACAATGTGGCCCACTTTGAGCCCCGTTTACGCCTACGTTAGCGGGAGTAGCTCTATGACAACTTTTTCCATCCGAGTCGTTGCCCTCGTTCTTGCCACTGTTTTTTCCTATAGCGTCCATGCCGCGAAGCCGGTCATTTCGCCGCTAGCGAACAGCCATTCAGATTATGTGGCCATGCGCTCGGCGCAACTGGGGCAAAGCTTTGCCGTCAGCGACTTTACTTTGCGTCGCGACGTCGGCACATTCCATTTGAAAAGCGGCACGGTCCAATTTCTCAAGCCGATCCTGGACCGGGTGCCGATCGGGGTGTTCGTCGGCGACGGGGAGTTTACCCTCGAGCCGGCGATGGAACTAGAGCGCCACATGATCCGGCTCTACACCGAGAACGAGTCGGTCGCCGAAAGTTTCAAGCAGGCAGTTTTTCTGTTCACCGATGACACGTACTCTGAGATCCGTGACGCAGCACAAGGGGACGGCGTCGGCGGAGCGGCCGCCGGGGTGCTGAAGGATCTTCGTTCCAGGCTGCGCAACCGAAACGAAAATCCACAGAGCACAACCGAGGCGACCATCAACGGTTCCTACATGGACAACGTCGACGCTGACCTCCTCGCGGGGCTGCTCAACCCCAAGCGTCCGGGCTTTTTTAGCGCCTACATCAAAGGCAACCGATAGGACGATCTGAGGTTTCACGTGCGGCCCGGCGGCGGTATCCCGCAACTGCTTTCCGACGAGCCGGTTGCGCTTGTCAATTTCTCTCCTGGGGGCAACCGCGATGGTATCTGGTGCCTCACGCATCGCGAAAAGGATACCGAGGCCGGCTCCCGCGAAGGGAACCAGAATCTCGACGTCTTGCACTACAAAATCGACGCTGAGATCGCGGGAAACAGAGACTTGGCCGCTACGGCGGAGATCACCCTCCAGCCGCTCATCGGCGGTGATCGTGTGCTGCGTTTCGGGCTTTTCCCGACTCTGCGGGTTTCCGAGGTGACTCTCGAAGGGGAACCGACTCATTTTGTCCAGCAGGGCAAGAAGGAGGATTGCGGTTTCTATGTCATTGCTCCGGAAGCGCTCGAACAGGGACGCGAATACAAGCTGGTGGTGACCTACTCCGGCGATGAGGTCATTCGCAGCAGCGGCGGCGGCAACTTCGCCGTCGAAGCACGTTCGAGCTGGTATCCGAGTATCGGTTCCTTCCGTGATCGCGCGACCTATGAGCTGAGTTTCCGCTACCCGAAAAAGTACGTTCTCGCCAGTGTCGGCGATTTCGTTGAAGAAGGCAAAGACGGCAAGGTTGGCTATTCCCGCTGGAAGTCAGATGTCCCGCTGAAGGTTGCTGGATTCAACTATGGTGACTTCAAGAAAAACGTCGTTCAGGACGAGCGCACGGGTAAGCCTATCGAAGGATACGCGGCGAAACAGGTTCCGGACGTCCTCCGATCCCCCAGTACCGATGTCGAATTGCCGACCAGGGGGCGGGTCGCTGGTGGGGGGATGTCGAGTGTGGCGGGCAACATGTCTCCAAAGCGCATGATGCAGAACGTGATGCGTGAGGCACAAGCCTCGGCGCAGATTTTCACGCACTGGTTTGGGCCGCTACCCTACTCACGCATCGCCATCACCCAGCAGCCTCAATTTGGTTTTGGTCAATTCTGGCCTACGCTGGTCTACCTGCCGGTCAGCGCCTTCCTCGATTCCATACAACGCTGGTCGCTTCTCGGGTCCCGCGTTTTCAAGTTCGCCTAATTTGTTTTGGAGGTTACGCCCCATGAAGTGGCCCACCAGTGGTGGGGACACCTGGTTGGCTGGGGCTCTTATCACGACCAATGGATCTCGGAAGGCTTCTCGGAGTTTTCGGCGGGGCTATATCTTCAAGTCAAAGACGCTGGGGAATACAGGGAGTTCCTCGAGCGTGGGCAGCGGCTGATTCTCGACAAGAATGAGTACGGGTTCAGCGCCAACGACACGGGGCCGCTTTGGATGGGCCTTCGCTTGAATACGCCCCGAACCGGCTCGGCGTATAACAAACTGATCTACGCCAAGGGCGGCTACATTCTCCATATGTTGCGGCAGATGATGTTTGAGCTCGCGGCAAAGGGGACGAACCGTTTATCGAAATGATGAGGAACTTCGTCGATATTCACCGCAACAGAGACGCGACGACCGAAAGCTTTCAGGCCACTGTTGAAAAGCACATGACGCCCGCAATGAACCTCGGCGGTAGCGGCAAGATGGACTGGTTTTTCCGGCAGTGGGTGTATGGAAATGCAGTGCCCAGCTACGAGTTCCGATACACTCTGACCCCCGTCGACGGCGGAAAGGCACATCTCAAAGGTGCGATCACCCAATCAGGCGTATCGGACAACTTCGTGATGAGAATGCCGGTCTACCTGCAGGTGAAAGGCAAACTCATCCAATTCGGCTCATCGGCCATCGAAGGGAACGGCACTACGCCGGATTTTGAAGTCACGCTCCCTTTGATGCCGGATGCCGTGCTCATCAATGCCCAGCACGATGTTCTGGCCGAAAAGATCACGATCGAGCGCACTGGGAAGAAGTAGGCGGCGCCCTTCGCAGACACGGTCGTCCGCAGGGTGATTGACAGCATCGCTTACCTGTAGGGCTTGGGATAGTAGGTTAGAGTGAAGGTACCTGACGTGATCCGGCAACTTAAAGGGGCGGATGGACGCTGATGCGGACCCAAAGGTAGTCATCGCCAATACCGGCATCCCAACAAACCCATGGTGGTCACAGTTCCCGGCAAGGCGGGCGACGACCTGCCCGTCGGCACTTGAAGAACGTTCAGAGGAAGGCGAGCCTGCAAATGCCATGAAGAAATACGCAGTCATTATCGAGCGCGCTGAGAGAAACTACTCCGCGTATGTGCCCGATTTACCGGGTTGTATTGCCACCGGGACCACGCCCGAACAGGTCGAACGCGAGATTCGTGAAGCTATCGAATTTCACTTGGAAGGAATGCGATTGGTGGGTGAGCGGATTCCCGAACCGACGACGCTCTGCCGGTACGTCGAAGCCCCGGTGGAACAGGCGACCCCTACCGCCCGATAGCGAAAGCTCCGCCTAGCCCCAATGCTGTTCACTTAACGCTTTTGGGCCTGGTTGATTGCCCAATTTCATTGCATTGTTTTCGGCTAAAGCCGGCCCCGTCATCAGAGTCATGCGGGCTGTTTTCCTACCGCCCTTTCAGGGCTCCCGCCACCAGGGAGGGTACCCAGGGTTGCGCTTCGCTGCACCCTGGGCTACGATCCTGCGCCGCTTCGCGGCTTAGCAGCTCTGTCGGTGACAACCTTGGGGCCGGGGGCGGCGGATCGCTCCGGCGCAGTAACCGCTCCCTCACGGTCGCGGCTCAAGCGCTCTCGGCTTGCGGGCTCTAATTATTAGGGCTAGGTCAACTCATCCGGCGAACCACCCAGTCGGTTTCGCTAGTCGACCTTTTTGGAGACCCGGGCTTCGCCTCCGATGTGGAAACTAGCTTCGGTGGGCTTGCCTTTGGCATCCAGCTTAAACACGATCTTGGCCGCAGTCCATCGGAGAGAAAACTCCTCCTTCGAGTGCGTCACTAGATCGATCGACCCGGGCAGGGAGAAAAGCTTGAGGGACATCTGGTTGCCTTGCCTGCTGATAGTAAAGAAGGGTGACCCGTCCTGTTCATATGTGCCGGTATAGAGGTCGAGCGTTTTCTCGGGCAGGCTCATCACCGGTTTCGCCGGTGCGATCGGAGGACCTGGCGGCGGCGAGTCGGGCAGCTCGCGCAGCCATACGTTGCGGAAGCGAACAGGATTGCCGTGATCTTGAAACGAGAGTGGAAGCCGGTCCGCATGTTTCGGATATCCGAAACTCTGCAGCCAGGTTGTCGCTCCCCAGGCCTCGACGTTATCCTGCACGAGAACACCGTTGTGGAGTACCGTGAATCGCGCCGGCGTGGCCAGGCCCCCGTCAGGATTGAAGCGGGGCCGCCGGAAGATGATGTCGTAGGCTTGCCACTCTCCGGGCTTACGGCTGGCGTTGATTAGCGGCGGATGCTGGCCATAGATCGCGCTGGCCTGCCCGTCCGCGTAAGTGGGGTTGTCGTAGGAATCGAGCACCTGCACTTCATAAAGGTCCATCAAGAATACGCCGCTGTTGCCGCGGCCCTGACTGTGCCCCTGAACGTTGGACGGAGTCGCAAACTCGACATGCAACTGAACATCGCCAAAAGAGTCGCGGGTAAAAATGTAGCCGGCCCCTTTGACGGACTCCATATAGTCATCCTTGATGACCCATTTGGAGGGCCTCCCGTCCCTGCTCCGCCATTTCGAAAGATCACTGCCGTCGAATAGGACGATGGCGTCAGACGGCGCGGGGACGGGGAGTTTGGAGGCCGATTCCACCATAGGCGGCTTGGGGCGGCTGGTGTCGTGTGCTTTCCAACGAGCAACGGTTTGCGCGGAGATCGACTGCGAAAGGGCGAGGCACAGAACGGCAAGGAGGGGCCAGACGTCCTTGCGGATTGCGGGTTGTTTGATGGCGGGTTTGCGGGTGGTTGTCTTGTTTGTGTTCATTAAACTTTTCCTGTTGGCTGATCGCGTCCTGTTGCTTGCGGCGGTGTGACCACCGGACTTCCGTCCGGGGCTGTGAGTTTCTTTGTGAGGATCGGTGTACAAACTGACTCGTTCCGCGACTTCCTTGATCGCGGCACAGTCAGCCTCTCGATCATATAACTCCCAGCAGGCGAACGGGAATCCAAAACTCTCTTGCACGCGACCAGAATTCCTTTCCGATGGATTTCTTTCTGTCACCAGGCCGTCATGGCATCTTCAAACATCGCGGCCAGCTCTTCTGGCCCAGCCGGACGCGGCGACAGCTTGGTCACGCGGTGTTGCGGCAGCGTACCCTCGACCAAAGCTGGTATGTCCTCACTGCTGTAGCCAATCGCCGACAAGCCGTTTGGCACCTTCAACCGTTGCATGAAGGTCGTGATCTGATCAGCCAGTATCGTCCCGGCGTCTTCCAGGTTCGCGCCATCGGTGTTAGCCCCCAACACCTTGGCGGCTTCCAGGTGCCGCTCCGGACAGGCCTGAGCCGTGAACCGAAATACCGCCGGCGCGTTGAGAATCACCGACACTCCATGGGGAACCAAAGGACGATCGCCGGGATAGCCCGGCGAATGATAAGTCTTCACCATTCCCGATACCGGATACGACATGCCGTGCGGCAAATGCACACCCGCATTCCCGAATCCCACTCCCGCGTAGGCAGCCGCCAGCAGCATCATTCCGCGCGCTTCGTCATCGCCGGGATCTTCCACGGCCCGCGGCAAGAACTCCCGCAGCATCCTGAGCGCTTGCAGAGACCACAGGTCGCTAATTGGGTTTGACCCCTGATAGGCCGGGCGCAGGATGGGCCGTTCGGGTCTGGGACGATTGGTATAGGGCACTGCTGTAAACGACTCGATGGCGTGACTGAGCACGTCGAGACCCGTCGAAGCCGCCACCTCGGGAGGCAGCGTTCGGGTGTTGTCTGGGTCGAGAATGCCCAGGGTCGGCTTCAAACGGCGGTGGGCAATGCCGGTCTTGGCGTGGAGCTTGGTGTAGTCAAAGATAGCGACCCCGGTGGTTTCGCTACCGGTACCGGCTGTGGTCGGAATCGCAAAAAGCGGCTTGAGCGGCCCAGGCACCGGCAAGCCCTTGCCGATCGGAGGATTGACATAGTCCAAGAAATCCGCCGGGTGGCTGGTGTAGAGGTTGACTGCTTTGGCCGTGTCGATGACCGAACCTCCGCCGATGGCCACGAAGGCGTCGACCGGGTTTTCGCGCGCGAAATCGATCGCCTCTTTGAAAGACTGATCGGTCGGCTCAACACGAACCCGGCCGAAAAAAGAGTAAGAGATCTTTTGGTCCTCAAGGGATTCACGGACAGCGTCGACCATCGGCAGTTTCGAAAGATGCGGATCGGTCACTACCATGACCCGGTTCAGCCGTTGGTCGGCCAATTCCGGTCCAATTTCGCGGGTTGTGCCCGGGCCGTACCTAATGTTCGAAGTCGCTAGTTCAACGGCGTATTCTTTTTCCATTTTTGTTATTCCTGGTGCTGGCTAGGCGCTACTGCTTGGCACTACTTCTTGGGCGCTACTTCTTGGGCGTTAGCCACAGGGGCGGACTGATCGGGTCGCGACTGCGGTGCGGAGCGCGGACTTCCGTCCGCGCCTCTGTTCGATCACTTAAAATTTTTCTGCTCTACGGCTGCTGTTTTCACCTGAATTATGCACTGCCGGTGCACCTGGTGAGGGCTGAGCCGCCAGGAACCATTTGGGGACCCCCGAAAACATGGGGTAAAAAGGTAGGCTGGCAAAGATTTCAGCTTCGCCAGTCAACCCCAAGGAGGTCACCCAAATGGTTACCAAACGAAAACAGCATAGCTCCCGAAGGCCCGTCAAACAAGGCCCCGGCGCGAGGGCCCCGCGGCCCAATAAAATCGGGGCTGCCACGCCCTATCACTTCCGTGGCAAGAATCTGACTCCCTACGGCGGCTTGCTGCCCGTCGCCACCCTGCTCGAAAAACTCGGCTTCCAAGCGCTGCTGGAAGAAACCCTCACGACCAAACGGATCACCCGAGCCATGAGCCCCTACCAGTTCGTGCTGGCCCTCGTGCTCGGCCTCTATGTCGGCTTTGCGCGGCTCAACCAACTCCGCTTCATCGCTCGCGACCCCATCCTGACCGGCATCTTGCAAGTGACGCGTCTGCCGCCGCAGTCCACGCTGTGGCGCTTTCTGGCCTCGCTGCACCTCAACGTGGCGAAGCAGATCCTTTCCATTCAGCGCCAGCTGCGGGTACGAGTCTGGGCCGCGGCCCACGTGAAGTTGGAGACGGTGACGCTGGACACCGACACCACCGTGCATACCCTCTACGGCCGCCAGATGGGCGGGCGCAAGAGCTACAACCCCAAGAACAAGGGCAAGCGCAGCTACCAGCCGATACTGACCTTCCTGGCCGAGACGCGCGAATACCTGATGGGCAGGTTGCGCAACGGCGACCGGCCCACGGGCCGACAGATCGCCGCCCACCTCGAGAGCGCTTTCCGGACTTTGCCGGGCGGCGTGAAGAAAATCCTGGCGCGGGCCGATTCCGGCTTTTATTGCTGGGAGGCGGTGGAGGCCTATGAAAAGGCGGCTTGTCAGTTCGTCATCGTGGCGCGCAAAACGCGGCGCCTGGTCGAGCGCTTGCAGCAAGCAGAATGGAAACCCTCCCCCCGCTCCGACGCGGACGCGGAATGCGAATTCCTCTACCAACCGCAAGGCTGGGCGCGGGCCTGCCGTTTCCTGGCGCTGCGTTACGAAAACGAGCCCAAGGCCGGCGCGGCCGAGCAATACCAGTTGTTCGCCACCAGCGCTTACACCTACCGCGTGTTTGTCACCAATCTGGCCGAGCCGATCGCGGCGGTGGTGTGGTTTTACAATCAGCGCGCCGGAGCCGAGAACCTGATCAAGGAGGCCAACAACGACGCCGGGCTGGCGGCCCATCCCTCGCGCCGCTTTGACATGAACCGCAATCACTTTCAGTTGGCCATGCTGGCCTACAATCGCAACTGCTGGCTGCTGCTGTTCAACCGCGAAGCCCAGGCCAGCGTGGAGACGCTGCGGCACACCACCCTGGCGACGGCGCGGCTGCGTTTTCTGTTCGTGGCGGCCAAGATCTGGCGGCACGCCGACAGAACGGGTGTCAGCTACAGCGATCATTATCAGGAAAAGGGCCTGTTTGAACGGCTGATGCGACGGCTGCGGGCGATGGGGCCGCCGGGATCGAGCTTGGCGCCGGTGGTGGAGGGTGCGCTGAGCTGAGGGGCACTCCATGCATAAAATTTCATGCACTCGCCGCAACGTACTGGGAACACGCCGCTTGCCAGCCCGCTTTTGCCCTGCCGGGATCAGGAGGCGGCTCAAACGGGGAGGGAAACAGCAGAAAAGACGACTTGCGAAATCACTGAGTTGACACGAGTGCCGCTATCGCCACAACTCCATCGACGATGGCTACGCCGAATCTGTGCATAATTCAGGTTGAACAGTTCAATGTTATCTAACTCTAGCCAGGCGCCCTCTCCGCCTGGTCTGTGGATCTCAAACATCAGCTTCGTTGCGTCGTCGCCTGTCCATCTGTGGGGCGTCTCGGTACTTTGTTGCGATAGGGACGAGAAGTCGATGGCAACTCGGCTCCACTCCGCTCCAGCATCAAAGACCTGGCGAGATAGTTGTAGTCCCGCACACGCCTGGTGGCGATCCTGAATCGATACTCACCTTCGCCTCTGGCGTCGAATCTCACTCCACGATAACCAGACACGTCAACCGGCTCAATCGCTCCGGGACTGAGGGGCAGATCGGCGCTGACAAAAGCTTCGTCCTTCGAAGCCATGCGGGCTTGAATCGTCAGCGCGTGATTCGATGGCCCGCGCAAGGTTCGATTCAACAGCGCGCGGGAAGCATCGACGCCGCGGTCACTGCGGTTCACCCAGTGGGTGCCGATCGAGCTTTCGCGACCAGGCTTCTCCATATCGTCGAGAAGCGGACCCACACGCCGCGCGGGAATCGGCGTTGGGTCGAGTGAGCGAATGCCCTGCGACAACTGCGTTCGGTCGATTTCGCGTCCTCCCAGAAAAACACGTTCGATCTCGAGGATGTCGGCGATATCACGGTGGGGCGCGCCGTCCACAAGAACTATGTCCGCGAGCTTGCCGGCAGTGATGGTTCCGCGCTCATCGTCGACGTGAAGCGCTTTCGCGCTATTGCCGGTCGCGGCAGTGATCGCCTGCAAAGGGCTCAGCCCGGCGTGTACGAGTAGTTGCAGCTCCCTCAGCGTTGACCATCCATGATAGGCGTTGGGCACGCCCGCATCGGTACCCGCGCCGAACGTGACGCCGGCTCTGTGAAGTGTACGATTGTTCTTTTCCAGATTGCCCCAGCGACGCGCTCGCGCCGAGGGCTGACCGTCGCCGCCCACTTTGTAGGGCCTGACAAGCAAGGTATCCGAAGCCGGCGCGGTCAGTGGCGGAGTCACGGCGTCCCTAACAATCGGGTCGAGCACCGCCGACAGCAACGGTGTCAGCAGGTCACGGCCGCGCGGATGATAGACAGCGAGGGTCGGCACGTATGTCGTCCCCCGTCCCTTGAGCAACTGGATGAACTCATGATCGACCGCCTGGTCTCCGACTCCGTGCGCAATCACATCCACTCCGGCACGTGCGGCGATCTTGGCGCGTTCAAGCGTCACCGTGTGGGTCAGCACTTCCAGCCCGCCGCGATGGGATTCATGAACGATCGCGGCCAGCGTTTCCTCGTTCATACTGGTCAACTCGGGCGCATAGCCGTAGCGCCAACCGTCGGTGAATACCTTGATGGCATCGGGCTTGTAGGTGAGCAGGCGCCGAACCGTAGCTCTGGCTTGCCTCGGAGTGCTGACTTCGAAGCTGAAGAAATCTCCGCGCCCGCCCTCGATGCCGTGTCCCGCGGGAGTTGTGAGTCGGGCGGCGAGGTGAATCCGCGGTCCGTCGACCACTCCCTCACGCAGCAGCCTCCGCATGGGGGCGAAGGTCTCGGGATAGGCGCCAAAGTCGGCCACCGAAGTGACGCCGGAATAGAGGTAGGCCTTGAGGTTCTTGCCCCAATCGCCCGAGCGGCCGCGCACGGCGGCGTATTGCAGGTGAGTGTGAAGGTCGAAAAGCCCAGGTAGCAGCGTCTTGCCGTCGGCGCGAATCAAGCGAGCCGTGTCGGGAATGTGCAGCGCGGGACCGACGGCTTCGATACGGTCACCGCGAATCAGGACTGAACCCTGGTAGGGGTCGGCGCCGGTCCCGTCGATAATCGTGGCATCGACGATTGCAGTGAGATTTTCGGTTTGAGCGATTGCCTCGGGGGCGCAGACGAGAATGCATGCAGCGGCAGCCGAAACCGCCGGCAACCAAGGGAACTTTCTGAATGCCGATATTGACTCGCTCAACTCGCTCAACCCGCTCAACTCGCTCGTCTAGCTCATCTAGTTTTCCGGTAACGCCCGGCCGTTGCCCAGAACTAAGAATATCCTGTTGTCGGCAACTTGGACGGCCGCCAGGTTCAAGGGAGTGGATTCGCGCGGTTGGACCCGTCACTTGCGTTCCGGGCTTCCATGAGAAGGTAGGTCGCTGTCAAGGGCAATGCTGTCGGTGAGGCGTTAGCCTGGTTGCCGGACTCTGTCTCGATCGCCGCTGGGTTGCGCCAGCGTTGACCGGGCTTCCATCCGCACTGTTTGTTACGTCCATTCCCGGACGTTGTGCTGGTTGAGGTCCTGTCTTTTCGGCGCTGCTTTCTCTGTGCCGGCCTGGGCAGGAAAGCTCTCGCCTCCCCACGCGGCCTGCCCGGAACGCGCAGTCACCGTGACGCGGTCTCGACTCTCTGGCTGCTGCCTCTCCGTAGTTGCCCAATCTTGCCCTTTCCTTCCTTCAACAGAAATCCTTTGGCTACGCGATGCCCGTCAGGGCCAGCGTGCCAGAAGAACAACCCTGCTACCTACCGCCCTGCTGCCGCGGTGGCCGCAGTGGCTACAGTTGTCTCGGCCGGTTCACCGTTGGGGAAGGGCTGCCAAGCTTTGTTCTTCGCCCACATCGCATGCAGCACGACCGCCAGCTTGCGCGCCACCGCCACCACCGCTCGCCGCTTGGCCCGCTTCTTGCCCCGCGCCGCCAACCCCAATCCCCAGCTCCGCAAGTCCGATTCCAGACCAAAAGGTCCTATTATCCTTTGGGACGACTGCACCAGCAGCCGCCGTAGCATCGGGTTCCCCGCCTTCGTGATGCTCAACTCCGGCGACGACTCCCCCGAGTCCCGCTGCTTAGGACGGCAGCCGACCACCGCTCCCATCTGCCGCGACCGCTTCACCCGCCCGACGTCGTTGTTCAACTCCAGTACGTAAGCCAGGCTCGTCAGCGGCCCCACCCCGTCGACGCTGCGCAGCAACTGCGTGGCCGGATATTGTTCCTTCCCCAGTTTTTCAATGCGCCGGTCCAGCTCGTTGATCTCTCTGCTCAGCTCCACAATGATCCGCGCCATGGGCTCGAGAATCGTCCGCAACACGTCCGGACATTCCCGCACCCTGGCGACCCACTGCATCATGCCGCACTGCCCGAAACGGATGCCGTGCGTTTTGGCGATGCCCCGCACGCTGTTGACGAGTTTGGTGCGGGCTTCGACCATCGTTTCGCGTCCCCGCAGCCAACTGCGATGCTGCTCGACGTGCTCGTCGCGCGCGGCGACCGGTGCTAGCAAGTCCGGGTTGCTGCGGCCCAACTCGGCCAACCAGTAGGCGTCGTTGCGGTCGTTTTTGGCGTCGGACTGGCTGATCAGCCGCAACTGCCGGGCGTCGGCCACCAGCACTTCGTGGCCCAACCCAGCGATCAGGCGGCGCATCCAGTTGGTGTGCCCGCCGGTCTCGAGCACCACTCGCAGCCGTGGCCAGGAGCGGAAATATTTCTCGATGGCGGCGGGACGGGTCGGGATCTGGACCTCCTCGATCAACTCGCCGTCGAGGCCAACCAAGCGTACGTAGCTGCGCTTGTCTCCGATGTCAACTCCCGCCACGGCGCTGATTTCGTTGCTTTGTTGCATGCGCTGGCGCTCAGCTTCCAACTGCTGGGCGAATTGTATTTGCTCTTTGCAGGCTTGCGGCTGGGGTTTGGCCTGCTGCGTACTGTGCTGTTTGCTCTGCTGGGAGTTACTCTGCTGTGATTTGCTATTCTTCTTCATGGCTGGTCGCCTCCTTTGTTTGAGAATCAAAGTTCCGCAGCACGTTCTTGTTTGAAGCGCGTGCTGCTGCCGAAAGCTTAGCGCTCTCGGTTCTCGGCGACCAGCCTTCTCATCTTATCTCTGTTAGCCGCGCTGCCGGATTCCTAGGGTCTTTGAAAGGCTGGCGACGATGTGACCGGCATATTGATTCACTTCTTCGTCGGTCATGCTCTTGCTGTCTTTCTGCCAAATAGCGCGAAGCAGGAGGCTGTAGCAGCCGTCGGGCACTTGCTTGCCGCGGAAGATCTCGATGGGCTCAAGACCCCGAAGGTCCTCTTGCTGTCCGACGGTGGCGCAGATTTCCGCGAAGCTAACGCCCTCGGGCACAAACAGCGACAGGTCACGATGTACGGCCGGAACATTGGGCAGCTTGTGGTGTTTGTGGCCCTTCAGTCCGGCCTGCCAGAGCTGATCCAGGAAGATCTCAGCGAGGTAAATGGGTTGGCGAATCTTACGGGCCTCGGCGAGCTTGGGATCGAGTTCACCAAGCGTTCCCACGGCCAGTCCGTTCAGTAGAAGCCGCGCTGAGTTACTCTCGGAGTAGAAGGCCGGCAGATCCTTAGCATCAAAGGAAACTTCCTGAACGTCGAAACCCGACAAAAGGGTCAGAATATCCGACTTCAACGAGAAGAAGTTGAACGCCATGCCCTCGTCGCCTAGAGACGGCCGGCGCACCATTCCAGTCGCCCCCATCGCGAGTACGGGGGGCTCTTGGTAGGGATCACCGCCCGAACGATAGAGGCGTCCGATTTCCATCAGACGCACGTCCGACTCGCTGCGATTCAGATTCCACTCGAGCGACTTCAACATGGACGGAACAGCGGTGTTCCGCATGCCCGACCAGGGTTCGGAAACCGGGTTGCGAATCGCGACCGGCTCCCAGGATCCGAAGCAGCTAGCGTCTTCTTCGGAAATAAACGAGTAACTGATGGTCTCGTCATATCCCAGCGACCGCAGGGCCGAGCGAACTTCGGCCTCCTCGCGGGCATGCGGCGGTTCTTCGGTGCCGCCGAATGCGGGCGGGAGCGTCATCGGGAACTTGTGATAACCGTGGACGCGTGCGACCTCCTCGATCAAGTCGATCTCGCGGCCGACGTCGAGACGATGAGACGGGGGAGTCACTTCCCAGCCGCCCTCGGCGGGCTCGGCGGCAAACCCGAGAGCTTCCAGGATTTTCGCCACCTCTTCCGCAGGTACCTCAGCGCCCAGCAGGCGGCCAATGCGCGCGGCCCTCAGGTGAATCTTCCCGCGCTCTGCCGCTCCGGGGTAACAATCGATGACTCCGCGCAGCAGAGTGCCGAACCCCACCTTGGCGAAAAGATGCGCGATGCGGTCGGCCGCCCAAATCGTCGCGCCGACATCCGCGCCACGCTCGAAACGGTGCGAGGCTTCCGTATGCATGCCGAAGTGCCGCGCGGTCCGCCGTATCACGCTTGGCTGGAACCAGGCCGCCTCTAGCAATACGTTGCGGGTGGACTCGGAAATCTCTGTCTCCGCTCCGCCCATCACGCCGGCGAGGGCCACGGGACGAGATGCGTCCGCAATCACAAGATGCTCGGCGGATAGTTTGCGGTCCAGCCCGTCAAGGGTTTGGAGTTCCTCGCCCGCGCGCGCGCGCCGCACGATGATCTTGGACTGGTCGAGCAAGTCCAGGTCAAAGGCATGTGTGGGATGCCCCAACTCGAGCAGCACGTAGTTCGTCAGATCGGCAATGTTGTTGATGCCGCGAACGCCGCAAAGCTCCAGACGCTTGCGCATCCAGTCGGGCGAAGGTTTTATCGCGACGTCGACCAACACGCGCCCCGAATAGCGCGAACATAGATCAGGGTCGGCGATCTCGATTGAGGCACGCGAGGAAGCCGGCTCATTGCTTTCCGAGACATCCACGACCGGCGTCTTCATTGGCCGCCGGTAGATTGCGCTCAGCTCTCTGGCAATGCCGAAATGATTCAGCGCATCGGGGCGATTGGCCGTGACGTCCAGCTCAAAGACCGTCTCGCCGTCGTGTTGATTGACCGCGTCGACAGCCATGCCGGCCATGGTCAGCGCCTCCGCGATCTCCTCGGGATACTCCGGGAGTTCGACGAAATCATGCAACCAACTGAGCAGGACCTGCATTACCGAAACTGGCGGAGAAACCGCACATCCCCCTGAAACAACAACTGAATGTCATCAATGTGGTATTTCAACATCGCGAAGCGATCGATGCCGAAACCGAAGGCGAACCCGGAATAACGCTCAGGATCATAGCCGACATGCCGGAAGACTTCCGGGTCGATCATGCCGCAACCAAGGACTTCGATATAGCCGGTGTCTTTACAGGTTCGGCAGCCGCCGCCCGAGCAAAATGGACAGGAGACGTCCACCTCGGCGCTGGGTTCGGTGAAGGGGAAAAAGCTCGGCCGGAAGCGCGTCTTGGTATCGGGACCGAAAAATTGTTTCGAGAAGTAGTCGAGAGTTCCCTTCAAGTCGGTGAACGTGATGTTCTCGCCTACGGCGAAGCCCTCGATCTGGTGAAACATCGGGGTATGCGTGGAATCGGGAGTGTCGTGGCGATAGACCTTGCCGGGGACGAGAAAGCGCAGCGGCGGCTCGCGATCCTTCATGATGCGGATCTGGTTCGGAGACGTATGGGTGCGCAGGACGGTGCGGTCTTCGATAAAGATGGTGTCCATCTCGTCGACGGCCGGGTGATCTTCCGGAAAATTCAGCGCCTCGAAGTTGTTGTAAAACGTCTCGATTTCGGGCCCTTCGGCAATCGAATAACCCAGGCTCCGAAAAATGGACCACACCTCTTCGTTCACCAAGCGAACGGGATGACGTGCGCCGATTTCGCGCGGCGGACCGGGCAGGGTGATGTCGATGTGCTGCTGGGTTTCTTGAGCGGTAGCAGCCAGTTGATTCTTGGCATCCGCGAGAGCCCCTTCAAGATATCGTTTGGCCTCGTTTTGGAGGCGACCGACTTCGGGTTTCAGCTCGCGCGGCGCGGCCTTGAGCCAATTATCATTCGCGGCCGCAAGCAGGCCATTCTTTCGGCCCAGCCAGCGGTCGCGCAATTGCTTGAGTTGTTCGTCGGAAGAAGCGTTGGTTTTTTCGAGTTCGAAGGAAGCCCGGAGTTCGGAATAAAGACCTTCCGCCGAACCACCGTCGGCGAGCAGTTCGTCCAAGGAGCGGGAAGTCTTCTCTTCAAAAGACATTTCAGAGCCGTGACGTTATCCGAGAAAGGATCGCATGGAAGCGGTCCTGTTGTTCATGCAACCGGACCCGCCGGCATACGCAACGCTCCGCGGGGTTGGCTGACGCACCGGCCAAGACTCCGGCTCCCATGGCAATACACTCCGAAGCGCCTAGGCGTCCGTTGAATCGTCGCTGGATGCAGCAGGTTCTTCTTCAGCGGGAGGTTCGGGGGCAGCCGCTTCCGGCTCAGCCTCGGCGGGGGCTTCGGTGCTCGGAGCCGCTTCAGTCTCGGGAGCCGCTGCCGTTTCGGGGGCCGCTTCCTCCTCGGGGGCCGATGCAATCGCCGCCTTCGCTAGCTCCACGAGCTTTGCGAAACCATCCGGGTCCTTGACAGCCACCTCCGCTAGCATCTTGCGATTCAGGTCGATTCCCGCCAGCTTCATACCGTGAATGAAGCGGCTGTAGGACAGACCGTGCTGGTCGGTGGCCGCGCCAATGCGAGTAATCCAAAGGCCGCGAAAATCACGTTTCTTCAGTCGGCGGCCGATGTAGGCAAACTTTTGAGCGCGGTCGACCGCTTCCTTCGCAGCGCGGTAAAGCTTGCTTTTTGTCTGGAAATAACCCTTTGCGCGTAAAAGGATCTTCTTACGTTTTTGGCGGCGTTTGGAGCCGCGTCTTACTCTGGGCACGGTTTCCTCCTACTTGTGATTTGAATCCAGATCGAGTCCCGAAGGCGAGTCAGGCACGTGCGTTTGGCGCTGCCCGCACAACTAAAAAAGGACTAGACGGAGATCATCGCCTTAATGGCTTTCGCGAAGGCGGGACTGACAAGAGCACTCTTGCGCAGATGCCGCTTGCGCTTCGTCGTCTTCTTGGTCAGGATATGATTCCTTAGAGAATGGCTCCGCTTCACTTTCCCGGAGCCAGTCAGTTTAAAGCGCTTAGCCGCGCCACGATGAGATTTTAGTTTCGGCACAACTTGTCCTTTTCACTCATCCGCCGTAGCGGATACACACGGTCACCCATCCGCTGTAGCGGATGCACACTCTCCTGAATCGATAGAATCTTCCCAAACGGGGGAACAACTAGAAAGTGCCCAGCGAGGTTTTTTCAGTATAGCACCCGACCGCGGGAACGGCCAATACCGAGGTCTGTCCGATCCTTGAGTTTGTCCGAGCCCTGGACTATAGGCGATTGTCACCGGTTCAGAGTTTCGGATACCCTTACTATGGACGATCCTACTTCTCAGCCGTTGCCGGGACAATCGCGGATTTCGCGGCGGGAGCGGCCTCGGCCGCTGCCTCCGACCCCAAAAGAACCGCGATCCAGCGCGTCTCCTCGCGGCTGTCGAGCGCGATCTTCACCGTCATGGTCAAAGGCACCGACAGCAACATTCCCACGGCTCCGAAAACCCATCCCCAAAAGACTAACGACAGAAACACCACCAGGGTGGACAAGCCCAGCCCACGCCCCATGAAGCGGGGCTCGACCAGATTGCCCATCACAAGGTTCACCACTAGGAAGCCAAGTGCCGCAAGGCCGGCCGGGCCGGGCCCCAACTGAATCAAGGCGAGGAGCACTGCCGGAACCGCCGCGATGATTGAACCAATGTTGGGTACATAGTTCAACAGAAACGCCAGCAAGCCCCAAAGCAACGGGAAATCCACCCCGATCACAGCCATCCATACGGAAATCACCACTCCGGTAGCCAGGCTGATGGCGGTTTTGATGGCGAGGTAGCGATTGACGTTGTCCGCCACTTCGTCGAATCTGCCGAACGCTCCGTGTGCGTCCCCAAAGGCCGCACGAAGCTTAGCTGGAAAACTCGAAGCCTCGAGCAGGATGAAAACCACCGTTAGCGTGATCAAGAAACTGTTGGCGACCAAGCCGCCTAGCCCCGAAACGATGCGGCCCACGAGCTGCATGATTTGCCCGGGATTAACTACGTCGCTCAGGATGTTGGGGGGAAGCGCAATTCCAAGCTCGTCCATCCAAACCACAAGCGTCTCGATGCGCTCTTGTAGGCGCACCTGATAGGTCGGCAAAGCTGTCGTGAAATCGTTGAACGAACTCCCCACCAACGCGCCGACACCGACCGCGATACCACAGATGACTGCTACCACGATCAGCAAGGCCACAGCGGAGGGCACGCCCTTCCGCTGCAGCCAAAACATGGGAGGACCACAAATCAACGCCAGAAATGCCGCCACCAGGAACGGCACCAGGATCGCCTCGGCAGCCTTCATGCCCGCCACAACAACGACGAAAGCCGCAGTCGTCAGCAGCACGCCGGTACCGGCCGGCAGCTCCTTGAAACTCTCAGTCCGCATAGCTAAAGTTGGGCGCCCCTAATTGTACGACTTACCGGCAGGTTCGTTGGGCAGTCCCAGGGTGCGGCAGATCCGTCCGCAAGGATTCTAGTTGCCTGCAAAAGCGTTTTGAACGTCCGTAGCGAAGGACTCGTTAGAGACCTGCGGTTTTTCGTTCCCGACACCCGACGGGTGTGGCCCGGCGAAAAGGCCGCAGGTCTCTTCGAGCCCTGCGCTGATATGGTGTGACCTGTCAAGTTTGTGCGCACGACTGCTGTCGCGCGGAGCCTCAACTCCGCGTTGGCCAACGAACGAGGACAAGAAGAACAGCCTGTGGAAGAGAGCGTTTACGACGATGGATCCATCTGATATTCGCGGGTTCTCGCCAGAGTAGTCTGCGTCGTGGAGCTGCCTCACTCTACGGACGAAGGTCGTTCAACCGAGCGCTTCCTTGACGAAGGTCGCTCCATCAAGCGCTTCTTAGCGCAGTCGAGGGTTCTCCTGGCAGGCTCAGTTTCCAGTCAGCCGTCCTCCTTGTCCTACCTTGTGAGGCTGCCGCCCGAAGCCGGCAACCAAAATCGTTTTCGCTACCGCTTGCTGGCAGCTCATCGTCCTCGGCAGCTAGCCATCGTCCTCGGCAGCTAGCCATCGCCCTCGTATAAGGTGCCTCTTGGCGGCCGGACGGGTTCTGTCAAGGGCGCGGGTTACCGCGGCGAAGCGTACCCTTGACAGGTTTCGGCCGGTCGCCTACGACGTCGATCGAGGGCGATGTCGGTCTCCCTGTCGGTCTCCCTGTCGGTCGTCCCGAGCGTTCAGCAAACATTCAATCCCTGTTTCTCCTGTTGTGTTCGGGTCTGTTCGATCACGATTGCCCAGATGAATCCCAGCAGTTCCCGCGCGATCGCGGTCACGACGACATTCGCGTGTTTGCCGTTGTTGCGCAGCTTGCGAAAGCGACCGCAAAGCCGCACCTGCGCCTTCCAGGCGATCGCTTGGACTGGGGGCGACGCCTTCTCGGCACGGCGTTGAATCAGCCGCGAGCGGCGTGCCGGGAAGCGATACGCCCAGGCGCATTCGACCAGCAGACGGCGAGCTTCCTCGTTGCCTGCTTTGGTGATCGCGCCTTGACGGCGTCGCGCTCCGCTCGTGTTCTCCGACGAAGTCACACACCGACGAAACCCATCAGCTCGCGCGGGGAGTCGAAACGTGTGAGATCGCCCAGCTCGGCCAGCAACGTCATCCCCGCCAGCCAGTCCACGCCCCGCAGCGCCGTCAACGCCTGCGCTGGCCCTCCCAGGCTCCAGCCTTCCAGCTGATCATGCAACTGCTGCTCGAGGCGAGCCGTTCGGCTTTGCGCCTGGCGTACCGCCTCGGCGTATTCTTCGTAGGCGATCTGCGAGGCCGGCTGCTCAAAGCGTTGCGTCTCGAGCCAGCGAAAGTGCGCTTGCGTCCAATTCTTGCGCCCGGGGAAACGCTTGTCGTGGCGCAGCAGCATAGCTCCGAGGCGTTGACGAAGTTGTTTGTCGATGAGTTTGCAGTCGCCGCGCGCGCGGCTCAGATCGCGGATCGCTTCGTGTTCCGGAGAGGGCGTCCAGACCGTGCTGAGCTCGCCGCCGCCATCGAGCCGAGCCAGGGTCAACGCGTCGCGCCGATCGGTCTTGACGCGATCGCCGGATTTGCGCGGGGTCAGCGACGGCGCGACCAGGTCGCCATCGTGTTCGGTGTCACGAATCTGCCGGCAAATGCCGTAGCCACAGGGGCCGGCTTCGTAGCAGTAGTGCAGCCTCTGACCAGACGGGGCGAGTGCGGAAATCAAGCGACGAATGGCTTCAGGCCGGTTGTCGATCTTGCCGTAGAAATGCGCCTCGCCCCGCCCCGCCGCGGCGACCGAGATACTGTTTTTGTGAACGTCCATCCCGACGTATTTGTCGTAACTGTTGCACTTGTTCATCTCTTTGTTGAACTCGCTAGACTCTTTCATGACCTGTCCTCCTCGATGCGGCTCTGCGCATCTGTTTGAAGCGTAACCCGCGACTCTCGCGGTTGGACAGGTCACTCCATCTTCTCTACGGGAATTGGACCACAGTGGGAGTGGGCAACAGTGGGAATTGGACAACAATGGACTTGGATAACTACGGAAATTGGCCAACTACGGGAGTTGGACAACCACGAGAATTGGACAACAACGACGCAACGCGAAGGTCGCCTTACGGACGGATTGTCGGGGTGCGGCACCTGACGAATTTATCACATGATAATCGCAGAAAGTTCTGTCATAATCGGCTACGACGTGCATTTTGACAGGCGCCACGTTGGATTGATGCGCGGCTGGGCCGTCCTGGTCCTTCTGCTGGCCGCCCCGCCCGGCTACTCGGCTTCCCAGTGGATCAAGGTCAGCAGTCCTCACTTCGAGATGTTCACGAGCGCGGGCGAAGGCGCCGCCAAACGCACGCTCCAAGACTTCGAACAGATTCGAAGTTTTTTCGTCGAAGTGACGAAAGCGCAGCGCGCGCCGTCGCTTCCGGTCCGCATCATTGCCTTTCGCTCGCGGAAGGAGTTTGATCCTTACCGGGCTCGCGAGTCTTCGTCGGCCTATTACCTGGCCGGCCACGACCGCGACTATATCGTGATGGGCAAGATCGGGGTCGACACGCGCCCGGTCGCCATTCACGAATACATTCACTTGCTCGTGCGGCACTCCGGGCTGAAATTGCCGGTCTGGCTGAACGAGGGCTTCGCTGACCTCTACTCGACGCTGAAGCCATACGCCGGGAAGATCCTCGTCGGGGAACTGCTTCCCGGCCGCTTTCAACTGCTCCAGCGCACCAAGTTACTGCCGCTGGAAACCCTGTTTGCAGCGGGTCATGATTCCGCGCATTACAACGAGAAGGACCGCGTCGGCCTCTTCTACGCCCAGAGTTGGGCGCTGGCCCACATGCTCAACCTGCACGAGCAGTACCGGGAGCAGTTCAGCGACCTGGTCAGCGCCTTGTCAAGAGGGCAAGATGCCGAGGATGCTTTTCGGGACATCTATGGAAAACCACTCGAGCGGGTCGAGAAGGACCTGCGCCTCTATCTAAAAAGCAACCGGTTTACCGGCGCGTTGTTTGACGCCAAACTCGTGAAGCTCGCCGACAAGCCTACTGTTCAGCCGGCCACCGAATTGGAGTCCGGCCTCGTGCTCGCGAATCTGATGGCACAGACTCGTGAACGCGACCAGGCGCGGGAAATGTACGAAGCGCTCGCGGCGAAGTATCCTGATGAGCCTGAGATCCCGGCGGCCTTGGGATATCTTGCAACCTACGGTGGGGACTGGGACAAGGCGGCGCCACATTTCGCACGTGCCGCGGAACTGGGAACCACCAATGCAAAGCTGCTCTACGATTACGCCCAAAGTTTTTTCCGAAAAGACCGTCAGACGCCAGAGATCGAAGGTCTTCTCAGGCGAGCGATCGAACTTCTAGAGGACAAAGGGGGGAAGGATTACCAGAAAGCTCGTTATCGGCTTGCCTTTCATCTCTATGGACGCGAACGCTACGGGCAGGCCCTGGTCGAGTTCTCCCAGCTCGGAAGCGTGACGCCTGAGCAAGCTTTTTCTGTTTACCAGGCCGTCGCTCACGCAAACCTCAAAGTGGGCCGCAAGGAGGAGGGAAGAAAGTACGTCGAACTAGCCGAGTCCCAAGCGGAGTCCCCGGATCAACTTTCGCGCATCGAGGATCTTACCCGCTGGATGAATTGGTCTGACAGAGCCGATGAGGAAAAACGACTGCGCGAAGCCGCGGCTGGCGGGCAATATTCGTTGCCGTCGGCGGGAGGGCTCGCCGGAAGACCGGACGACGCGAGAGGAACCGAGGAAACCTCGGGGGCCGGGCATGCCGCTGACGCCGCGTCTATTCGGCGGACGGACGACGACGAGTTTTCCGGTACGGAAATGCCTCGCCTCAAACGCCACACCCGCCCCATGGACGGACTGGAACTGCGCGGTGAGGGCAGCTCCGTCGAGCTGTGGCTCGAGGGCGCGAAGAAGAGCTTCATGGAAGGCAAGTTCACGGGCCTCGACTGCCTGGGAGAGCGAGGCCGCATGTGGCTCGATACGGCGACTGGAGACGTGGCGTTTTTGATCTCCGACCCGAGTAATATCGTGATGCGAAACTCGGGATCGCTGGATCTGGCTTGCGGTCCGCAAGATCCCAGGGCGGTGAAGGTTGAATACGTCGCGAAGGAAGATGCGAAGTTTCAGACGGTGGGGGAAGTCGTTGCGATCGAGTTTCGCTGAGCGAGGAACGGCGCGCATAGCATGGTGGGTGCTAGGCTTGATGAAAAACGCTCGCGACCTTCTGCCGCTCTTTGAGTGGAAGATGGGCCTCGAGTCTTTAGACGGAGGGCAAGTTCATACAAGCGACGTGAGAATTAGGTCCTATTCGGTCGTTGCTGGTCAAAGCTTTCACCCGGACTGAACCAGGCCCCATCTTAGTTTGATGGTCCTTAGCCACGCGGTGTCTCCAATCCAAAGTCGACGGCCTCGTCGATGTGCATTTTGCGCCCGCGCTGGGTGGCGGTGTCAAATTTTTCCTTACCAAGAGACACCGCGGCGGAGCGGGACACCTGCCCCACGGCGCTGCGATATCGCCCGGGCATCGGTGCTTGCAGCTCTTCTCGAATCGAGGCGGCGGCGGCCAGTATCACGGCGACGCGGACAGCTACGCGGTTGGGGGTTTGCGTCTCCACGGGAAGCAACGCCAAGCCTTCGAGACATTGGGCTACCCCCCTTGGCACACCGATCTCGCCACGAATCTTGAGGCTCTGACGGAGTTGAGTCTCTCCGTTGGCATCCGCTGACCCCGCCCGCCTGATCGCCGCCATGCCTTGTTCATAAAAATTTACGGCAACACCCCAGGGGCAGTGACTCGCCTTCCAGCCCCGTAACCCCTGGTCAAAATACGCGTCACCGCGTTCGGGCTCTCCCATTTCGTGAAAGACCGCTCCGAGATAGGTGTGCGCCCAGCAAATCAGAGTTGGATGGGTGCCGGCTGACCAGCGAGCCAAGCTCTCCTCCAAAATGCGGACGGCTTGGTCGCGATGGCCCCTGTCCCGGGCAACCCGGGCACGATTCAGCGATGCCAAAACAATGAGCACACCGTCATTCAACGGGCGCAAGATTTCCATCGCCTGATCCAGCAGCAAATCAGCCCGATCGAGATCACCATGGTATTGCTCGGCCCAGGCGAGATTGCTCAACGCAAAGGCGATGCCACGCTGGTCCCCGATCTCGCGCCGGAGCGCCAGGCTTTGCTCGTGATAAGACCGCCCCTTGCGGTAGTTTCCCCGATAGTTGTGTACCCATCCGATGTTGTTCAGCGCCAATGCCGCACCGCGCTTGTCTTGCGACTCCTCGTGCAATCGCAAAGCCTCATGAGAGAGCGCCCGCGCCGATCCGTAGTCGCTGAGCTCAGAATCGACCCAGGCTAAATTCGTGAGCGCCTTGGCCATGTCCCTCTTGCTGCCGTGGTCTCTGGCAAGCGCAACACACTGCTTCAGCACCTGCCGCGCCTTGGTGACCCGTCCGCTAGAGTGATAGAGCGTGCCGAGGCCATTGAGAGCCTGGACGCGCGTTTCGACGGGAGTGTCCGATGACAGCCCGGCAACAGCCTTTTCGTAGACGGGCAGACCTTCGGCGAGGTGGCCGCGGGCGATCCAAAAACGCCACAACGCCGTGCCAAAGCGAACTGCGAGCGCCGCATTGCCGCTCTGCCCGGCCCACTGAAGCGCCGTGCGAAAGTTGGCGTTTTCCAGTTCGAGGCGGTCGAGCCAGCGGCCCTGCTCCGCACCTGTCAGTTTGGATTCGGCCTGCTCGGCCAGGGTGACGAAATGGTCCGCATGCGCGCGGAAGGCGGCTTCTTCCTCCCCGGCCTGGGCTAGTTGTTCACGGCCGTAATCGCGGATCGTCTCCAGCATCAAAAAGCGCGTCTCGTTACCCTTGATCAGCGAATGGCGGACCAAGCTATGCTCGGTGAGGGCCGTGAGCAGATCGAGAACCTTGGATTCCAGTTCCGGGTCGCCGGCGCACATGGCCTCGGCCGCATCCAGCGTCCAACCGCCGGCAAACACCGAAAGCCGCCGGAACAGGCACTGCCCCGGAGGTTCGAACAAGTCGTAGCTCCAGGCAATTGCTTCTCGCAGAGTGCGATGCCGCTCGGGACGCTCCTTTTGACCTCCGGCAAGCAAGTCGAGCCGCTTCGCCAAGCGTGCCAGGAGTTCGTCTGGCGAAAAGAGTTTAACCCGGGCGGCGGCCAACTCGATCGCGAGCGGCAAACCATCGAGGCGCGAGCAAAGTTGTGCAATGTCGGCGGCGTTGGAGCCGGTCAGCACAAACCCTGGGCGCGCCTCTCGCGCACGGTCGGCAAACAACTTGACGGCGGAATGCCGCTCGGCGGAGTCAACTGTCACGTCCTTCGGACGCCTTGGCAGTTGCAGTGCGGGAACACGGAACTCTTGCTCTCCCGCAACCCGAAGCGGCGCCCGGCTGGTGACCAGGATCTTGATTTCCCGGCAAGATACCAATAGCTCGTCCACCACCGTGGCAGCTTCGAGCACCTGCTCGAAGTTGTCGATAACGAGCAACAGATTCTTGTCCTCGATGCCCCTTTTGAGGGAGTTGATGGCTGACGTTCCGGGCAAGTCAGCAAGATTCAAGGCCCGAACCATTGTGGAAGGGACCAGGTCCGGGGAAGTGACCGACGCTAATCCCACGAAGAAGGCGCCATCCCGAAAGCCATTCGCTAACTCAATGGCAACTCGCTGGCTCAGGCGAGTTTTTCCTGTTCCGCCAGGCCCGATTAGAGTGAGAAGCCGGGTGGTTTCAAAGGCCGTCGCGATCGCGCGAACTTCTCCTTCACGGCCAACGAAACTGGTGACGTAGCTCGGGAAATTGCGGAGACTCAGAGGCTGACCGCCCTCGCTTGGCGGCGCGGCCCCAGCCGCTTCCGCCCGCCCCACCTCCGAGCGACTTGTTATCTGCCGGGTCGACTTAGCTCCCTGCCCTGGAGGCTCCTCGGCAAGAAAGTCGTCCATCGCTCGAACAATCGCTTCGCTGTCCTCCAGCCAAGGGAAGTGGACCTTCCCGGGCAGAGATACAAAACGAGCATCCGGAACTAGATTCGCGACTTCACGGCCCAACCGGAAGGGTATGGCGCGGTCCTTCTCCCGGTGGATGACCAGCGTCGGAACCCGAAGCCGCGGCAGCATCGACCTGACGTCGATGCGGTAAGCCAGGCCCAGGAGCTCGCAGGCCATCTCGGATGTCGCCGAGGCCCGCTGCAACCGTGCGAAGCTTTCGCTGTCAGCGGCATCCGCGCCCGGCATGAAGATGTCGGCTAGCGCTTTGGAAGCGATTCCCCAGTGCGCCCGGATTAGCCCCAATATTGACTCACGCATGTCCAACGTTGCGATGGCCTCGCCGTCGGCATACCCACCGTAGACAATCAGCCGACTGACTCGATCGGGATGCCCGGCAGCATACGCCGCCGCCACGGGTCCGCCTTGGGAAACCCCGACCAAAGCAACTCTTTCGAACGCCAGATGGTCGATGACCGTTTCGAGGTCGCGCACTTCCGCCCCTAGCGAAAAGTCCTCGCGGTCACGATTGGACAAGCCAGTGCCGTGCTTGTCGTACATGACCAGCGTCCGGCCGTGCGCCAAGGCTTCATAGAATGCCCGCTGTGACTGGCTCGCCCAGCTCTCCTCGAGGTGACTGATCCAGCCGGGCGGCAAAACGTGAAGAGGCCCATTTCCAACGGTGGCGTAGGCGATCCGGACACCGTCCTGACGCGTGCAGAAGCGCACATCCAGGCGAGTTGCGCCGGTCTTCGGATGCGTCTTTCGCTGCTCTCCGGTACCTAACCCGCCCCGCACGGAAGTGTCACGAACGGTCGTTCTGCCCCTTGCCTCGCTCGGCCCACGTGCCGGCCGCAACGCGACCTGGCCTTTGAGTGTTTCCGCTACCGCGTTGGAGATGTCATCTTGAATCTGAAAAACGTCGTCCATCACGCGGTCGTAGCGATCGGACCAAACGTCATAACCGCTGGTCACATTGCTCAGCCGAACCGTAACGCGCACACGGTTGCCCGCGCGGCGGACGCTGCCCACCAGGACATTGTCAACGCCCAGCCGCTGACCTACGTCTTGCAGTTCCGGCGTCTCTCCCTTGAACTGAAGAGCGGAGTTGTGGGCCGCCACGCTGAGCCCTTCAATTTTCGTGAGAGCACGGGTGATGTCTTCGGCGATGCCCTCCGCGAAAAACTCGTTTTCCGCGTCACGGTTCATATTGGCGAACGGCAGAACGGCTATCGACGGCAGTGAACGGGGCATCGCCGTTGCGCCGGAGATTCGCGCCGATCCCGATTCCACCGCGCTCTGGATTCGTTGCAGATCGACGACCAGATCGTCCGCGTGCTGATAGCGGTTGTCGCATTGCTTCTCGAGAGACTTGTCGACAATACGCTCCACCTCGATCGGCACGCCCGTTCGAAGTCCAGTAATTGACTCCGGATTTTCATTGAGGATGGAGTAGATGATCGCCTCGGTATACTCGCCCCGAAAAGGTGGGCGTCCGACGATCGTTTCGTAGAGGGTGACTCCGAGCGACCAGAGATCGGTGCGGACATCGACTTTGCCTCCGCCGGCCTGCTCGGGTGACATGTAGGTGACCGTGCCGACACGCGTATCCGGATCCGAGGCCGGTGACAAATTTCGCTTGGCCAGCCCGAAGTCGAGGACTTGAACCTGGCCATTCGACGTAAGAAGGATGTTTGCCGGCTTGATGTCTCGATGGATGACGCCGGCCGCATGGGCATGGCTGAGGCCGCGGCTGACTTCGATCGCGATGCCAAGAACTTCATCGATGGGAAGCGGCCCTTTGGCTACGCGATCCGCCAAGGTTTGCCCGTCGTAGTAGGCCATGGCGAAGTACAGCCGGCCAGCGGGCGTTTGTCCGATGTCGTGAATGGTGCAGATGTTTGGGTGATCAAGAGCCGACGCCGCGCGAGCTTCGGCGAGAAATCTCTGTTTTGCCCGCTCATTCGCCATCATGTGGGGAGGCAGAAATTTTAGCGCTACGAAGCGGCCCAGCCGCGGCTCTTCAGCCTTGTAGACGATCCCCATCCCGCCGCGGCCAATTTCGCTGACGATCCGATAGGGGCCGACCTGCTCGTCACCGGAGGCCGGTTGTTGTGCATCGCGAAGCGCTTCCGATGCCAGTTGCATCATCGGCAGCTCGAGGACACCCTCGGCGCGCTCATGCGCGACGAGCAGTTTTTCGACTTCCTGATAGAGGGCGGTGTCGCCCTGGCACTGGCGTTCAGCCCATTCCGCCCGCTCTTTCGCTGGGCGGTCGATGGCCCCGTCGAATACCGCCGAAATATTTTTCCAGGAGGGTTTTTCAGGCATTTGGGAGAGCGCGGGTGCGTGACTAATTGTCGCCCGAATACAACTCGTTGTAAAGCCAGGCGCGAGCTTTGATCCAGTCCCGCTGGACAGTCCGAACAGTCACCCCAATCAGTTCGGCGGTTTCCATTTCGGTCAGCCCGCAAAAGAAGCGGTATTCCACTATGCGCCGGAGCCGCTCGTCGATTCCGCTCAGCCTCTCCAGCGCCTGGTCCAGAGCCAGCAGGTCGGCCAACGGAGCGTCAAAGCCAACACCCTTGTTGTCAACGGCAATGTTGTCGAGGGATGTACGAGCCCAGTCGCCACCGCGCTTTTCCGCGTTGCGCTTCCTGGCGTAGTCGATCAGAACTTGCCTCATCGCGCGCGCGGCAATCGCGTAAAAGTGCTCGCGGCTTTGCCAGTCAACTTGTAGCTGGTCGACAAGCTTCAGATACGCTTCGTTGATGAGCCCGCTGGCGCCAAGGGTGTGATCGCCGCGCTCATTGCGCAACTGCCGTCGTGCAACGCGTTGGAGTTCGGTGTAGACCAGCGGCAACAACTCCTCGACAGCCTCACGGTTGCCCTCCCGCGCTCGCACAAGAAGTTGCGTTACACCTGAATTATGCACTGCCGGTGCACCTGGTGAGGGCTGAGCCGCCAGGAACCATTTGGGGACCCCCGAAAACATGGGGTAAAAAGGTAGGCTGGCAAAGATTTCAGCTTCGCCAGTCAACCCCAAGGAGGTCACCCAAATGGTTACCAAACGAAAACAGCATAGCTCCCGAAGGCCCGTCAAACAAGGCCCCGGCGCGAGGGCCCCGCGGCCCAATAAAATCGGGGCTGCCACGCCCTATCACTTCCGTGGCAAGAATCTGACTCCCTACGGCGGCTTGCTGCCCGTCGCCACCCTGCTCGAAAAACTCGGCTTCCAAGCGCTGCTGGAAGAAACCCTCACGACCAAACGGATCACCCGAGCCATGAGCCCCTACCAGTTCGTGCTGGCCCTCGTGCTCGGCCTCTATGTCGGCTTTGCGCGGCTCAACCAACTCCGCTTCATCGCTCGCGACCCCATCCTGACCGGCATCTTGCAAGTGACGCGTCTGCCGCCGCAGTCCACGCTGTGGCGCTTTCTGGCCTCGCTGCACCTCAACGTGGCGAAGCAGATCCTTTCCATTCAGCGCCAGCTGCGGGTACGAGTCTGGGCCGCGGCCCACGTGAAGTTGGAGACGGTGACGCTGGACACCGACACCACCGTGCATACCCTCTACGGCCGCCAGATGGGCGGGTTGCGCAACGGCGACCGGCCCACGGGCCGACAGATCGCCGCCCACCTCGAGAGCGCTTTCCGGACTTTGCCGGGCGGCGTGAAGAAAATCCTGGCGCGGGCCGATTCCGGCTTTTATTGCTGGGAGGCGGTGGAGGCCTATGAAAAGGCGGCTTGTCAGTTCGTCATCGTGGCGCGCAAAACGCGGCGCCTGGTCGAGCGCTTGCAGCAAGCAGAATGGAAACCCTCCCCCCGCTCCGACGCGGACGCGGAATGCGAATTCCTCTACCAACCGCAAGGCTGGGCGCGGGCCTGCCGTTTCCTGGCGCTGCGTTACGAAAACGAGCCCAAGGCCGGCGCGGCCGAGCAATACCAGTTGTTCGCCACCAGCGCTTACACCTACCGCGTGTTTGTCACCAATCTGGCCGAGCCGATCGCGGCGGTGGTGTGGTTTTACAATCAGCGCGCCGGAGCCGAGAACCTGATCAAGGAGGCCAACAACGACGCCGGGCTGGCGGCCCATCCCTCGCGCCGCTTTGACATGAACCGCAATCACTTTCAGTTGGCCATGCTGGCCTACAATCGCAACTGCTGGCTGCTGCTGTTCAACCGCGAAGCCCAGGCCAGCGTGGAGACGCTGCGGCACACCACCCTGGCGACGGCGCGGCTGCGTTTTCTGTTCGTGGCGGCCAAGATCTGGCGGCACGCCGGCAGAACGGGTGTCAGCTACAGCGATCATTATCAGGAAAAGGGTCTGTTTGAACGGCTGATGCGACGGCTGCGGGCGATGGGGCCGCCGGGATCGAGCTTGGCGCCGGTGGTGGAGGGTGCGCTGAGCTGAGGGGCACTCCATGCATAAAATTTCATGCACTCGCCGCAACGTACTGGGAACACGCCGCTTGCCAGCCCGCTTTTGCCCTGCCGGGATCAGGAGGCGGCTCAAACGGGGAGGGAAACAGCAGAAAAGACGACTTGCGAAATCACTGAGTTGACACGAGTGCCGCTATCGCCACAACTCCATCGACGATGGCTACAGCTACGCCGAATCTGTGCATAATTCAGGTTTCATAGTTCTCCTTTGGGTGATGAGGCACCGCTTGCGGTTTCAGAGCCCGAAACGCAAGTGACGGGTCAGCGCTTCGAGGGAGCGAGCAACTTCAAGTTTGTTTGCTTCGTTGGGCCCGCTGTTGGGTGTTCACCGGTCTCCCTTTAGCGAGTGGTCTCCGTTGGAAGACTCGTCTCCTTCCGAGGACTGGTGTCGCGTCGCTGACCCGTCACTTGCGTTCGGGGCTCTGAAGCTCCATCAATAAGTATTATGATCTTTACAGAGAACGTGTCTCGCAAGAAGGAGGAATCATGAAGCGCAGAAACTTTGTCGGCGGCGTGATCGCTGGAATCGCAACCTCGAACTCGATTGCATCTGGAGCCAGACTCAAGCCCGGGGATATTCCGAAGCGAAAGTTCGGCAAGACGGGAGAGGAATTAACAATCGTGGGACAAGCCGGCGGACGCTTCCCGCTCATCTCCGTCAACGAAGCCAAGGCCGTCACACTACGTGCCTACGAGCTGGGGATCAACTACTTCGACAACGCCCACAGCTATTGGGACGGCTGCTCCGAGGAGGTCTACGGAGCCGTGCTGCCAGAGTTTCGCAAGGAAGTTTTCATCACAACGAAGAGCGTCAAGCGTAGCCGCGAGGAAGCCGAGGCCGAGTTGCACCTCTCGCTCAAGCGGCTCAAGACCGACTATGTCGATTTGTGGCAGATCCATTCCGTCACCTCCACGGAGAATCTCGACAAGATCTTCGCTCCCGGCGGCGCGATCGAAGCCTTCGAAGCCGCCAAGAAAGCCGGTAAGTGCCGCTTCATTGGATTCACCGGACACCACGATCCGGCGGCGCATCTGAAGATGCTGGAGCTTTACGACAAATACGACACGATCCTGATGCCGCTGAATCCGGCCGATCCCTCCTACTTGAGCTTCGAGCGCCAAGTGCTGCCCAAGGCCGTCGCGCGCGGCATGGGTATTCAGGCTATGAAGAGCACGGCCAACGCCAAACTGCTGCAAGCATTCAGCGCCCAGAAGTGCATCAACTACGTGCTCAGCCTGCCGATACACTGCCTGGCACTAGGTTGCACGACGCTGGGTCAAATCGAAGATGACGTCCGCATTGCCCAAGGGTACAAACAGTTCTCCGAGAACGAAATGGCCCTGCTGCGCCACTCAGCGCAGGATCTGGCCGGCCCGCGCCTGGAAGACTGGAAGCGCGACAACCTGATGGCCAACAACGGCGGCCGCAACTGGGATTATCTCGGCGGCTAGTTCAGCGCCGCTGCCAGAACCCCCGTCAGAGCCGCGAACGCAAGTGAGCGGGTCAAGCAAGCCCAGGACCCGTTGAAGAAGCTTTCAATGAGTACCGAAGAGAGCGACGACCAGCGCGCGGACGATCTAGTCCGAAAACAGGATGCTGACCGTGCCTTGGAATATGCCAGCCTTGGGCGCAGGCTGGTGGCGTTCGCACTGGATTTTGCGGCGTCGATCCTCGCCGTGATGGTTCCAGTCTGGATCATCATGCGACTACTCCTTGCGGCCGGTGTCTGGACACCTGTTTTTCCAGATAGTAGCGGTGAGACAACCTGGCTTGTCATGGGGATTGGACCGCGAGTGTTGGTGGTGATCGCTTTCTATCTATCGACTGGCCCTCTCTATTTCGTGCTTTGCGAGTCGTCTGCTTGGCAGGCCACCATAGGCAAACGGTTCCTGGGCATCTACGTGACCGATTATGAAGGGAAACGAATCGGCATACCGCGCTCTGCCGGTCGGTTATTCGCAAGGCAGGCGCTCGAGTGGTTTGGCCTGGCGATCATCAGCTTGATCACAATCCTAGCAGGTGAGAAACGACAAGGCTTACACGATTTGGTCGCAAAAAACTTTGTACTGAGAGGGCGACCGACGCCCAACGGTAGCCTCGAGCCATGGCGGATCGCTTTGTTTGTGGGAATTCCGATCATCTGGACGTCAGGGACCTTTTTCGCCACCATGTGAGAGGAGTGAGAACTTCACCCACCGCTCTTATGAGATGCTTTTCGGGACTTTTCCTGCTGACTTCCGTCTCCCAGGGCGAGATCGTGTGGCCGGAGCTCGAGGAGTAAGAACAGAGCCCCAGGTGCCAGCCCGGGCCCACTCCGCCAGGCACGACAATCCTTCGTATGCTTCTTCTCGCGCTTGATACCACGGCACACTTGGGCGGTATCGCTCTCGCTCGCGATGGCGAGGTGCTGCAGTCGGTTCGGATCGAAGCGCCTAAAGGGCACGGGAGCGTTATCTACCAACAAATCAATGTTTTGCTGGCCTCTCATAATGTAACGCTTGGAGATATCGACTGTTACGCTGGAGCCTCAGGCCCAGGGTCGTTTACTGGCATTCGGGTCGGCCTCAGCGTCGCGAAAGCGCTGGCGGAAGTTCACGGCAATCCCGTGGTCCCGGTCTCGAATTTGGCGGCGCTTGCATATGCCGGAGAAGGGAGGCACCGAGCACCCGTACTTGACGCACGGCGCGGCGAGGTGTATGCAGCGGTTTACGACGATCAGTCTCGAGTTCTGGTGGACGAAGTGGTTTCTCCTTGGCACGAGTTTCTCCAGCTAGTTTCGGACCGCCAGATCACGTTTGTCTCCGCAGATGCAAAGATGTTTGAAGCTGACGGCGTGGCCCCGCTGCCTCCCGCCCCGAATGGATCAAGAAAGACGGTGACGGTCACGGGGCCGCTGGTAGCCGCGGTCGCCGAGCTTGCCTGTCTTCAATTTGAGTCAGGCGATGGCGTCCCGCCCGAGGCAGTGGACGCGAACTATGTGCGTCGCCCGGAGGCTGAGTTGAAGTGGAAAGAACCCGCGTAGCCGGCGAGCTCCCTGCGGGCTCACTGGATGCGTCTAGTAGCGCCGGGTTCCCTGGAGTCGAGTAGCGGCCCATGTTTGCTGAGGCCCATGTTTGCTGAGGCCCGCGTCAAGCTTGTATCATCTTCGTTCCCCCATGCCCTGTTTCCCCATGCTTCGTTTCCCTATGCGCGTATTGACGCCTGCCTTGGTATGCCTCGTAGTTCTTCTTCTAACCAATTGTCCCTCGAATGAGCCGGAGCTATTTACCACGCCGGGCGGCGCCTCGGAGGCGGCGGTCGAACCTGGTGAGTTGCTCTCGACTGTTCACCTAGCCGACCCTCGCGGCGCCCCGCAATTATTGAAGGGTTTTCACACAGTGGAACAGGGCGCATGGCGCTGGACAGAAAAGGTGTTCGCCGTGGCGTTGCAGCCTCCTTCCGTGGAGCCCGGAGCGGAAGTGAATGTCGAGTTCACGTTAAGCATCGCGGAGGCTTCGATCAGCAGGCTTGGGCCCCTCACCCTCACGGCCACTTTGAACGGGTCGGCAGTGGGTAACGAGACCTACGATCAAGCGGGCGACTACACCTTCACGAAGCCCGTGCCCTCTGAGGTGCTGGCGAGCGAAACGATTGAAGCGCTCTTTGAGCTCGACAAGGCGCTGCCCCCAACGGGCTCGGATTTGCGCGAGCTTGGTGTTACCTGAATTATGCACTGCCGGTGCACCTGGTGAGGGCTGAGCCGCCAGGAACCATTTGGGGACCCCCGAAAACATGGGGTAAAAAGGTAGGCTGGCAAAGATTTCAGCTTCGCCAGTCAACCCCAAGGAGGTCACCCAAATGGTTACCAAACGAAAACAGCATAGCTCCCGAAGGCCCGTCAAACAAGGCCCCGGCGCGAGGGCCCCGCGGCCCAATAAAATCGGGGCTGCCACGCCCTATCACTTCCGTGGCAAGAATCTGACTCCCTACGGCGGCTTGCTGCCCGTCGCCACCCTGCTCGAAAAACTCGGCTTCCAAGCGCTGCTGGAAGAAACCCTCACGACCAAACGGATCACCCGAGCCATGAGCCCCTACCAGTTCGTGCTGGCCCTCGTGCTCGGCCTCTATGTCGGCTTTGCGCGGCTCAACCAACTCCGCTTCATCGCTCGCGACCCCATCCTGACCGGCATCTTGCAAGTGACGCGTCTGCCGCCGCAGTCCACGCTGTGGCGCTTTCTGGCCTCGCTGCACCTCAACGTGGCGCAGCAGATCCTTTCCATTCAGCGCCAGCTGCGGGAACGAGTCTGGACCGCGGCCCACGTGAAGTTGGAGACGGTGACGCTGGACACCGACACCACCGTGCATACCCTCTACGGCCGCCAGATGGGCGGGCGCAAGAGCTACAACCCCAAGAACAAGGGCAAGCGCAGCTACCAGCCGATACTGACCTTCCTGGCCGAGACGCGCGAATACCTGATGGGCGGGTTGCGCAACGGCGACCGGCCCACGGGCCGACAGATCGCCGCCCACCTCGAAAGCGCTTTCCGGACTTTGCCGGGCGGCGTGAAGAAAATCCTGGCGCGGGCCGATTCCGGCTTTTATTGCTGGGAGGCGGTGGAGGCCTATGAAAAGGCGGCTTGTCAGTTCGTCATCGTGGCGCGCAAAACGCGGCGCCTGGTCGAGCGCTTGCAGCAAGCAGAATGGAAACCCTCCCCCCGCTCCGACGCGGACGCGGAATGCGAATTCCTCTACCAACCGCAAGGCTGGGCGCGGGCCGGCCGTTTCCTGGCGCTGCGTTACGAAAACGAGCCCAAGGCCGGCGCGGCCGAGCAATACCAGTTGTTCGCCACCAGCGCTTACACCTACCGCGTGTTTGTCACCAATCTGGCCGAGCCGATCGCGGCGGTGGTGTGGTTTTACAATCAGCGCGCCGGAGCCGAGAACCTGATCAAGGAGGCCAACAACGACGCCGGGCTGGCGGCCCATCCCTCGCGCCGCTTTGACATGAACCGCAATCACTTTCAGTTGGCCATGCTGGCCTACAATCGCAACTGCTGGCTGCTGCTGTTCAACCGCAAAGCCCAGGCCAGCGTGGAGACGCTGCGGCACACCACCCTGGCGACGGCGCGGCTGCGTTTTCTGTTCGTGGCGGCCAAGATCTGGCGGCACGCCGGCAGAACGGGTGTCAGCTACAGCGATCATTATCAGGAAAAGGGCCTGTTTGAACGGCTGATGCGACGGCTGCGGGCGATGGGGCCGCCGGGATCGAGCTTGGCGCCGGTGGTGGAGGGTGCGCTGAGCTGAGGGGCACTCCATGCATAAAATTTCATGCACTCGCCGCAACGTACTGGGAACACGCCGCTTGCCAGCCCGCTTTTGCCCTGCCGGGATCAGGAGGCGGCTCAAACGGGGAGGGAAACAGCAGAAAAGACGACTTGCGAAATCACTGAGTTGACACGAGTGCCGCTATCGCCACAACTCCATCGACGATGGCTACGCCGAATCTGTGCATAATTCAGGTGGCATCACGGTATCGGTTGTCGTCAAGTGAGTGAGGAGCCATCAAAGCGCCCAACTCAGCGGCTCGGAGTCGTTCTCTACTGGGTCGTGCCGGCGATTCCTTTTTTGTGGCTCTATCACCGTGGTTTGTGGTGCTGGTTCTTCGGAGACGATTTTTCACTCCTGCTACTGGCGGCATTCCCTGACAAAGAGTTCTGGGAGGCGTTTTTCCAGCCCCGCGCGCAAGGGACTTTTCGTCCGCTGAGCGAGCGCCTGTTCTTCTACTTTTTCTACGGCTGGTTCGGATTCGACGCGTTCCCCTACCGTCTGCTGGTGTTCGGGACGCAGATTGTGAATCTGTGGCTGCTAGCGGCGCTCACGAATCGCCTGACAGGAAAGCGCCTCGCGGGCTTCGTTGCGGCGTCGCTCTGGGGCGTTCATCACGGATTGTCGAGCAGCATGACTTGGACGTCAGCCTACAACCAGGTGTTGTGCGCGTTTTTCTTGTTGTTGAGTTTCTTGCTGTTCTTGCGATTCGCGGAATCGCGACGAAAACGATACTACGCAGCGCAGTGGATTACGTTTGGGCTGGGGTTGGGCGCCTTGGAGACGATGGTTGTCTATCCCGTGGTGCTGTTGGTGTATGTGCTGATTGCGAACAGGCGGCTATGGCGGCATGCAGCAGCGATGTTGCCGGGGTCCGCTGCATTCGCCTGGTTGCAATTAAGCGCGGCGCCTACGGCGAGCGAGGGCGTTTATCAGACGGATTCTCGGGTTGGCAAGTTTGTGCCGCTGGATTCTGGCACTACACGCAGCGGGTATTGGTGGCCGACGAGCTGGTCGGAATTGCCGTAGCGATGGTGATAGCCGCCGTGGCATTCGCGGCACACCAGGCTTGGCGTGGGACACTCCTGGAAGTGTTCATGCTATCTTGGTTCGCGATCACGCTGGGACCCTATCTCCCCTGCCGGATCATCGCCTGGACTACTATCTCGTCCTTCCGAGTATGGGAATCGCGATGCTCGCGGGCTGGACGGTGTCCTTGGCTTTCGGTAGGGGCGGCTGGTGGACGTCGGGTTCGAGCCGCCCAACAGGGTATATAGACGGGGAGCAGGAATCGACCGATGACGGTATCCAATTCAGGCCTGCGGTGACGATCTTCGCCCGCGCTCCAGCGCGGTTCGTCTTTCAAGTTGGCGTTGTGCTCTTCGTCGGGACATTCGTCTTCGCCTCGGTCGGCCGGGCTGACCGCGAGGTCTCCTATTTCCAGCCGCTCAGCCTGGCGGTCAAGCAACTTCTTTCCGACACTTCGCGCGTCCGCGCTGAATATCCTGGCAAAACGATTTTGCTAGCGAATGTGCCCGAAATGGTCTTCTACCTTTCGATAGCACACGACGCGTTTCGGGCGGTCGGCGTTTATGACGTCTCTCTCACTCCAGACAATCAGATCAACCGGCGTGCCGACTATGCGCACCCGATCGAAAAATACTTCTTGCCGGTCGCGGAAACTTTGCTTGTGCTCGATCGCCAGCAAGCGCTTGTGTTCGACGCGTCCGGTCCCAGGCTGGTGGAAATCACGGCGCAGTACGCGAAACTCGCACCGCTGAAGCTCCAGTCGGTGCGATAGCGGGGACGTCAATTGCAGGCGGCTGGATTGAGTTTGAATCAGCGTGCTAGTTACCCCGCGTGATACGCTCGGAGATCTGTTTGCGGAGTTAATTATGCGGTACCTGGCGGTTTGCTTATTCAGCCTGATTGTTTGCTTTTCGGCGTCTGGAGCTAATCATCCCAATATTGTTTTCATCCTAGCGGATGACATGGGTTACGGCGACGTTCAGGCGCTGAACCCGAAGTCGAAAATACCGACTCCGCACCTCGACAAACTCGCCGCTGAGGGAATGACCTTCACCGACGCTCATTCTCCGTCGGCGGTGTGTACGCCAACACGCTACGGCCTGCTGACCGGCAGATATAGCTGGCGAACGAGGCTCAAGAGCGGTGTGCTCAACGGATATGGTGAGCCTCTGATCGAGCCGAGGCGTCCGACCGTAGGCTCTTTTCTGAAGCAGCATGGCTATCTCACGGGCATCGTTGGGAAATGGCACCTGGAACTCGGTTTCGCCAAAACCGCGGATGGGAAATTCGACTTCAGCAAACCGATCAGCGACGGGCCTCACACGAGAGGTTTTGACTTCTCCTACGTAATTCCCGCGTCGCTCGACTTCCCTCCTTACCTCTATATCAAGAACGGCAAGAATACAAAGTACCCGTTGCTGGAACAGGCCGCTCAGCCATTTCCAGAGTTCCTTCGAAAGGGGGAACGGTCACCCGAACTCGTTATGGAAGATTGTCTCGACGACCTGCTAGCGCAGGCCACCAGCTATATACAACGGCAGGCCAAGGGCGACAAACCATTCCTCCTTTACTTCCCTTTGACGGCGCCGCATAAACCGGTTTTACCGCACCGGCGCTTCCGCGGTGAGACCGAGTTGGGGCCTTATGGCGACTTCATCGTCCAGGTTGACTGGACCGTGGGACAGGTTCTCAAGGCGATCGATGAGGCCGGTCTTCGCGAGGACACGCTGGTCATCTATACCAGCGACAACGGCTCCTACATGTACCGGCGCGACTACTTGGATGCCGATCATGCCAAGGACAGCACGGTTCAGGCGTATCGCGGTGATAGCCACACTTCTAACTACGTGTTTCGAGGGACGAAAGGGGATGTATGGGAAGCGGGCCACCATGTACCATTCTTCTCGAGGTGGCCGGGAAAGATCAAGGCGGATAGCAGCGCGCCGGAAACGATTTGCCTGACGGATTTCTTCGCAACCGCAGCCGAAATCGTTGGAGCTGAGCTGCCCGGCGCAGCCGCGGAATACAGCTTCAGCTTTCTTCCAGTGCTGCTGGGGAAATCCCGTCCCACTCCGCGCGCGCCGGTGATTCACCACTCCTCAGGCGGGATGTTCTCGATCCGTGACGGCAAGTGGAAGCTGGTCGCCGGTAACGGTTCTGGCGGCCGGGAGAAACCGACCGGCACGCCTTTCGAGAAGTCTTATCACCTCTTTGACATGACGAAGGATATCTCGGAGCGAAGCAATGCGATTGACAAGAACCCGGAGATTGCAGCCCGGATGGAAGGGGTCCTAGAGAGAATTCGAACTAGCGGGAGGAGCCGCTAGCCTGCATTTCTCACCACGTGGCGAGACGAAGTGCGTGAGAGGCCCGTCAGTACGAGGCGCGCGCCGCTTGACGACCCCCACTTGGTCAACGAGGCGTACTTGACAGTACGGCGAGCACGGCGAGCAAGCGCAACGAAGTAATGGCGGGCCTATCGCGCACTTCGACCGTCAGGTGGTGAGAAATGCAGGCTAGCAGCAGAGCAGGATTCGCTCCGGCACGGGTTAGTTTGTGCGCTCGCTGCCGTTGCCGCCATTGCGGCCTTGGAAACCTTCCAGAAAACGATCGATATTTCGTTCGGTCCGTTCCATTCTTTCTTCCCACGCCGCACGGTCGGTGGCGTGCTTTTCTTCCCAGGCGGCGCGATCGGCTGCCTGTCTTTCCGCAAGCCGCTTGTCTTCCTCCTTCCGCCGGACGCGTTCACGAGGGAAGGCAACCCCGCCAAGGCGAAACGCTCGCGCCAGGAACTGCTCGTTCCGGTCCATCTTCCGCTCAAGCTTGTCAAGGTTGTCGACGACCCTGCCTAGCTGATCCTCGATCGAGCGCCGTGCTTGCTCGTGGTATTCGACGATTGACTTCAGATCGTCCACATTTCTACTTTATCACCGCGTATCTGAGAGGAACACCAACGAGTTCATGCTGGCGGCGCCAACGGCCCCTGCTGGCAACCCGGAAGGCTACCCTACCTTGACGAACTTCACGCAAACCGGCGAGGGCACTTGCAGCGGCTCGCCCTCTTGTGTGAGGCGGCCGGTCTGCTGATCGATTCGAAATAGCACCAGGCTGTCGGAGTCTTGATTCACGGCGAAGAGGAAGTGGCCTGATGGATCAATGGAGAAACTGCGCGGCTTCTTCCCTTGCGTCGACGTACGCTCGGTGGCGGTTAGTTTGCCGCTGGACTCATCGATCGTGAACACCGCAATGCTGTCGTGTCCGCGGTTGGAACCGTACAGGAACTTGCCGGAGGGATGGACCGCGATTTCGGCGGTGGTGGATTCTCCCGTGAAATCCTCGGGAAGCGTCGAAATGGTTTGAATCTCGGTAAGCGATCCTTGTTCGCTGTCCCAGTCAAACGCCGTTACCGTCGATTGCAGCTCGTTGATTACGTATCCATATTTGGCGTTCGGGTGAAAAGCGAAGTGGCGCGGGCCAGCGCCAGGATTGACTTTCGCATACGCGGGGTCATTCGCTTTCAACGCCGCGCTTTTGGGATCCACCCGGAATACGTCGACCTGGTCTGTCCCTAAATCGGCCGAGATCAAATAGCGGTTGTCCGGCGAAAAATCCACGCAATGTGCGTGGGGGCTCTGCTGGCGGGGATGGACGCTTGATCCGCTGTTCTGAATGGCCCCGCCGCCCGCGCCCAACTTGCCGTCAGCGTCGAGCGAAATCGTGGCAACCGTACCCGACCTGTAGTTGGCAACGGCCAGTGTCTTTCCCGTTTGATCAACGTTGAGGTGACAAGGCCAGGCTCCCTTCGACGGGACCGTGTTCAGGGCCGTCAGACTACCGCTCTCCGCGTCAATCTCGAAGGCGCTGACGGAGCCGTTCTTGTCCGCGTCAAAGTCGTCGATCTCGCTGACCGCGTAGAGGAAACGGCTATTGGGATGGATCGCCAGGAACGAGGGCTCGCGAAGTTTCGCCACCGCGCCGAGAGAGCCTAGGTGACCGCTCGCGGCATCAAAGCGGTAGGCGTAGATTCCTTCGCTGTCGCCCTTGGTATAGGTGCCGATGTAGACGAAATATTCGTCCTTGGCAGCGGCTTTCTCGCGGACTGGTTCGGTGGTGTCGCCACAGGTGATAAGAATAGCGGTGGCAAGTAGTGCGACAACGACGGTGAGCGACTTTTGCATGATCCCTATCAAAGCGCACCTCAACAAGAAGTGCAAGGGGTTGGGCGGCCTTGCCGCACACTAGAAGCACCCAAACGCATACAAGTTGGCGCTTGAGAGAGTGTTGGGTCCCCGGGGATTGATCCCAGTTTCGGGAATCAACCCCGGGCTCGCACCTGGGGTTGCGCCGGACGTGGTCTGGGGGCCTGGAGTTCCTGCATTTCGCGGCTGAGACACGTTCCGTGGGATTTCAGCCACGTTAATCAAGAAAACGCAATACTCCCAACTCATTCACGGATAAATTGCAAAAATAGTGTCAATAAAATCAACACGTTAGCCGCCAAGCCCCGAAATCACCCCACGGCCGCCTGCTGGCGTAAATGTAAGAGCACAAACAAACATCGGAGGCAGGCAATGAGACACTGGACTTACTACACAAGAGTCTTCAGCTTTCTGGAACGTATCGAAGCGCGCCAAGCGAAAAACACCCCAACCGGCGCCTATCTCGTCTGGAGGGACGACGACGGCCCCGTGATGGTCGCCGGCCCCGACATCGACTGGTTCCGAGGCAACGGCCGATCCCCGACCTACCGGGTCTCCATCTGGCCCCTCAAAAAACCAGCAGATCCCGAAACGCAACAACAGAGATAAGATGAGAAGGCTGGTCGCCGAGAACCGAGAGCGCTAAGCTTTCGGCAGCAGCACGCGCTTCAAACAAGAACGTGCTGCGGAACTTTGATTTCTCAAACAAAGGAGGCGACCAGCCATGAAGAAGAATAGCAAATCACAGCAGAGTAACTCCCAGCAGAGCAAACAGCACAGTACGCAGCAGGCCACTACTGTCCGGTTAACGACTCACTGGCGAGCGGCAACTGATTGTTCCAGCATAGCTTAGGGCTGTTTTCCCCTTGCCGCGATTTGAACGGCGAAGGACGGCTGGAACGACTTCGGAGGCGGCCGACAATGGTTCATGAACCTCGGCCGCACCGTATTCTCCCAGTTGATCAGCTTCCTTCCGGATCGCGAATTCCGCCGCTGCGTAAGCCGCTACGACGGGGATCGCAGATGGCGCGGCTTTTCCTGCTGGGATCAGTTCCTCTGTATGGCGTTCGCCCAGCTGACCTACCGCGAAAGCCTGCGCGACATCGAAGCGTGCCTGCGTTCGCTCGGCGCCAAGCTCTACCACATGGGATTCCGCTCCCAGGTGGCGCGCTCCACACTGGCCGACGCCAACGAGTCGCGCGACTGGCGGATCTATGCCGATTTCGCCCAGGTCTTGATTCGCATCGCGCGGCCTTTGTACGCCCGCGATCCGATCGGCGTGGATCTCGATCAAAGTCTCTACGCTCTGGACTCGACCACCATCGATCTGTGCCTCTCGCTGTTCCCCTGGGCCAAGTTCCGCCGGCACAAGGCCGCCCTGAAGATGCACACGCTGTTGGACCTGCGGGGTAACATCCCCACGTTTATCCGCATTACCGCTGGCAAAACGCACGACGTCAACATCCTCGACGAGTTCCTCCCCGAGCCCGGCGCCTTCTACGTCATGGATCGGGCCTACGTCGATTTCGAACGTCTCTTCGTGTTCACCCTCTGCTCGTCGTTCTTCGTCGTGCGAACCAAGAAGAACATCTTGCTCCAACGGCGCTACTCGCATCCCGTCGACAAGTCCACGGGGGTGCGCTCGGATCAGACCGTCCTACTGACTGCCATCGAGTCGGCCCTGGCGTATCCGGACCCGTTGCGGCGGATCAGCTACTTTGACGCCGCGACGAACAAGCGGCTGAAGTTCCTGACCAACAACTTCGCGCTCCCGGCGCTGACCATCGCCCGCATCTACAAGTCGCGTTGGCAGATCGAGTTGTTCTTCAAGTGGATCAAGCAGCACCTGCGGATCAAGCAGTTTTACGGTACCAGCGAGAACGCCGTGAAGACGCAAATCTGGATCGCGGTCTCGGTTTACGTACTGGTCGCGATCGCGCGCAAGAGGTTGGGCCTGGAGGCGAGTCTCTACCAAATTCTACAGATTCTCAGCGTTACCCTTTTCGAGAAAACGCCCATTTTACAGGCCTTGCAGCCGTCCGACTCCCACGAAAACTTACTCGATGACCCTAACCAGCTGATTCTATTCGACTTTTAACCGGACAGTAGTGGCAGCAGGCCAAACCCCAGCCGCAAGCCTGCAAAGAGCAAATACAATTCGCCCAGCAGTTGGAAGCTGAGCGCCAGCGCATGCAACAAAGCAACGAAATCAGCGCCGTGGCGGGAGTCGACATCGGAGACAAGCGCAGCTACGTACGCTTGGTTGGCCTCGACGGCGAGTTGATCGAGGAGGTCCAGATCCCGACCCGTCCCGCCGCCATCGAGAAATATTTCCGCTCCTGGCCACGGCTGCGAGTGGTGCTCGAGACCGGCGGGCACACCAACTGGATGCGCCGCCTGATCGCTGGGTTGGGCCACGAAGTGCTGGTGGCCGACGCCCGGCAGTTGCGGCTGATCAGCCAGTCCGACGCCAAAAACGACCGCAACGACGCCTACTGGTTGGCCGAGTTGGGCCGCAGCAACCCGGACTTGCTAGCACCGGTCGCCGCGCGCGACGAGCACGTCGAGCAGCATCGCAGTTGGCTGCGGGGACGCGAAACGATGGTCGAAGCCCGCACCAAACTCGTCAACAGCGTGCGGGGCATCGCCAAAACGCACGGCATCCGTTTCGGGCAGTGCGGCATGATGCAGTGGGTCGCCAGGGTGCGGGAATGTCCGGACGTGTTGCGGACGATTCTCGAGCCCATGGCGCGGATCATTGTGGAGCTGAGCAGAGAGATCAACGAGCTGGACCGGCGCATTGAAAAACTGGGGAAGGAACAATATCCGGCCACGCAGTTGCTGCGCAGCGTCGACGGGGTGGGGCCGCTGACGAGCCTGGCTTACGTACTGGAGTTGAACAACGACGTCGGGCGGGTGAAGCGGTCGCGGCAGATGGGAGCGGTGGTCGGCTGCCGTCCTAAGCAGCGGGACTCGGGGGAGTCGTCGCCGGAGTTGAGCATCACGAAGGCGGGGAACCCGATGCTACGGCGGCTGCTGGTGCAGTCGTCCCAAAGGATAATAGGACCTTTTGGTCTGGAATCGGACTTGCGGAGCTGGGGATTGGGGTTGGCGGCGCGGGGCAAGAAGCGGGCCAAGCGGCGAGCGGTGGTGGCGGTGGCGCGCAAGCTGGCGGTCGTGCTGCATGCGATGTGGGCGAAGAACAAAGCTTGGCAGCCCTTCCCCAACGGTGAACCGGCCGAGACAACTGTAGCCACTGCGGCCACCGCGGCAGCAGGGCGGTAGGTAGCAGGGTTGTTCTTCTGGCACGCTGGCCCTGACGGGCATCGCGTAGCCAAAGAATTTCTGTTGAAGGAAGGAAAGGGCAAGATTGGGCAACTACGGAGAGGCAGCAGCCAGAGAGTCGAGACCGTGTCACGGTGACTGCGCGTTCCGGGCAGGCCGCGTGGGGAGGCGAGAGCTTTCCTGCCCAGGCCGGCACAGAGAAAGCAGCGCCGAAAAGACAGGACCTCAACCAGCACAACGTCCGGGAATGGACGTAACAAACAGTGCGGATGGAAGCCCGGTCAACGCTGGCGCAACCCAGCGGCGATCGAGACAGAGTCCGGCAACCAGGCTAACGCCTCACCGACAGCATTGCCCTTGACAGCGACCTACCTTCTCATGGAAGCCCGGAACGCAAGTGACGGGTCACGAAGCGAAGAGGGATCAGCAAGCGAGCCGTCAAGCCAGCAGTCAGCAAGCGACGACTCAGCCAGCGCGGCGTCAGCAAGCGGGGCGTCAGCAAGCGAGGACTCAGCAAAAGAGCGGTCACCTAGCGATGAGCCGCCACCAAGCGATATCGGGGCAAAAGACAATCACAGGTCAGCAGGCAGTCACAGGTCAGCAAGTAATCACGGGTCCGCCAGCAATCATGTGCCAACAGGGGACAGGTCACACAGAGAACGGTCAGCAAGTGATTGGTCAGCAAATGACTGAAACCACCTGCGTCAGCCAACAATACCGGCACGTAACCAGCACTAACGGCCAAAAACAAGCGCACAAAAGCCGCACGCATTTTTTGACACCCGCTCAAACCTGCTCACCCCGCACGAAGCCACAGAGCCGTGCACGAAACCATGCTTGTAGTCCCTTTGTTATCAACAGCCTTACCCACCTCCACGAAGGAGTTCCAAGATCGCCTGCGCCGCCGCGACGGCTTCCGCGGGACAAAAAAGCCGGAAACCTCTCAAAAACTGTCAAATGCTGTCATGTTTAGGTTAACTCCTTACGGATGAACAACTTACATATCAAGAGCACAAAGCCGTTTGAGGCCCTTTTAGTGACGAAAACGACCATTTGAGCGGCAAAAGAGGGCAAATGAGAGTGGAGCATCCATATATCACGGAGATGAAAGTGATCGCTTGCAACTCTTCGAACACGTCGGCGTCGGAGTCATCGGAAAACCGCTATGACGGTCGATGTCAATTCGCTAATAGGGTAGGCGAGTGTGCTTTTTAGCCGGGCCACCCGGCGAGAGCGCCGCGACCCTGACGGTCGAACACAATCATTCCTTGTCGGCTTCGATCAGTGGCAGGAGTGCCAACTCGTCCGGGACGTAAGGTGCTCCGTCACGGATCCAGGCGATGATCTTGATCAGTTCGCTTGCCGTGAGTGGTTGCAGCCCGGCCGGCGGCATGAAACTGGGATGCGATTCGTTCAACAGGATCGCACGCACGAGATTGCTGGCCGCCGGGTCGCCGGCGACGATGGCTTTTTTTCCGCTCTTGCCACCCCCAAAGGCTACGTCCTCCACATCCAGGCGGTAGCCGTTCATCTGCGCGTTTCCGCCGTGGCACTTCTTACACTTTTGCTCGAAGATGGGCAAGACTTCCCGGACGTACTTCTTCTGACCATCCTCCATCGCGGGTGGCGGGCTGCCGCCGGGCGTGCCCATCCAATACTCACGGACGAAGTCAGGTGCATTGCGTACGAGGTAGCGGGAGCCGTGGGTCAGGTTACCGCCCTGGTGCCCAGCAACGACGACCACGGCGGAAAGAGCCACCAACACCACGCGATAGGCGCGGAGCCGCCGGCCATCCGCCTGCAACAGGGCTATTGGCGCGTGAAGGGTGAGAGCCCCAACCGCGAGCGTGGCGACGATCAGCCCCGAGATGAAATGGGTTCTCAGGATCTCCTGGTCATAGCCTCCGCCGCTGCCGCGCAGCAGCCCAAAGCAGGCCACGGTCACGGCACTCCACGCCGTCAGACTCACCAGCAAATGAATGACGCGCCGCCAATCTGAGTCCCGGCGCTGGAACATATGCAATTCGAGAATTCCCAGAATGACGATAAAGCTGATAGGGAAGTGGAGAATAACCGAATGAAAGGCCGCGAAGAAGGGAATCCAGTGAAACTGCTGCTGGGCTTGGTCGTGAGCCTCCAAGGCCGTATCGGGCGACGAAACCAACCAGATGGACAGTCCTGCCAGCACCACCCACAACAGCCATCCGATCCAGACACTCCAGCGGACTCGGGCTTCTATCGGGATCGGCAACAACATAACATAGCAACTTTGCGGGCTGGACGCAAAGTAATCCTAGATCGGGCGCAATCTACGGTCGACATGGCTCAGGGTCAGCGCGAAATAAGGTTTGACTTACGCCATAACATGGCGTAGCATCAAGGAAAGTCCCACCATGCTCCTCGTTCACAAGTGCTGTTGTATCAAGCCGGCCTAGCGTCGGCTTGCGAACGAGCAATTCCCTGCAAGCCGGTCTAAGTCGGCCCCCAAACATCACGGTTCAACCCAAGTTGCGGCGCGTCGGCTCGTTTGCCGAGTTCCTCACTTGATGTAGCCACTTTTGATGTAGTCACTTTCCGAAAACGTTTACGAATCGAAGAACGAGCGAGCAGCATCCAAGCAAGGGGGGCCCTTCATGTTCAGCGCCATACGAGAACAAATCCAAACCGTATTCCGCGACGACCCAGCGGCGAAGAGCGTCTTTGAGGTACTGACTTGCTACCCCGGCGTTCATGCCATCCTGCTCCACCGGCTCTCGCATCAGCTCTATCGCTGGCGGCTTTTTATTATCGCGCGCCTCCTCTCTCATTTTGGGCGCTGGCTGACGGGCGTCGAGATCCACCCCGGCGCCACGATCGGCCGTCGATTCTTCATCGATCACGGCATGGGCGTGGTGATTGGGGAGACCTCCGAGATCGGCGACGATATCCTGATCTACCAAGGAGTCACTCTTGGCGGCACCGGTCACGAAAAAGGCAAACGCCACCCCACGATACGGAGCCACGTCGTGATCGGCTCGGGGGCCAAGATCCTGGGCAACATCACGCTGGGAGAATGGGTTCGCGTCGGGGCGGGCTCGGTCGTCGTTCGGTCGGTGCCGGATCACTCCACCGTCGTAGGGATTCCGGGTCGCGTCGTTGCGATCCAGGGAGTAGCGATCGCCGACGAAGAAGACGCCATGCTCGAGCATGGACAGCTTCCCGATCCAGTGGGTCAAACTTTGGCCGACTTGAACGAACGGGTCGCCCAGCTCGAGGAAGAGCTGCGAGCCAAGAAGGGCCAAGTCCCGCGAGTAGGGCCCTCCCAGCGAAACTAACGCCGAGTCGGCTACTCAGCGGAGAAGGGTAGTTTCGACGGCTCTCATACAAGTATTCGGTCGTAGTGGGACGCGCCGCATCGCTTCAGATGCAGTTTAGGTTACCCACACGCATCGACCACCCGTGTTGGCTAAGATAGAGTCCTGGATTCGGGTATTCGGCGGATATGGCGGCGCAGGGATTTAGTGATGCCGAGTTGGTGGGCGATGCGCTTAGCGCGGAAGAGCTCGAGGGGATTTTCGCCTTCGCCGATATCCCGGCAAAACGCTGGAGCCGTTTCCCCGGTGCGATCGTTCGGCGTCAGTTCTCACCTGGAGAACTGATCGTTCGCGCGGGCGATCACGGCACCACCGCTTTCTTCATCTTTACCGGACGCGTCAAGATCTTTCTCGATCCGCACGAGGGGAGCACCGGTAAATCGCTTGGAACTAGGGAAGCATTGAGCGGACCATTCGCGAAGCTCGCTTACTTGTTTACAGGGCGTCGACGTTCTAAGAAACGGTCGCCACAGCCAACAGCTACCCGCTCGCACATCCCGATCGACGCGACGATCGATTTGCCGATGGATAATCCTGTCGCGGAACTTACGGAAGGAGACCTTTTTGGTGAACAGGTTGCCCTCGCGACATTGAAGCAGGGGCGCATTCCAAGAGCAAAATACTATCCGCGCTCAGCGTCAGTGGTGGCATCGACTCAAGTCGTTGTTCTGGAGATGCTGCCTCACATTTTGAACAATATCCTCTACAAGTCGCCCGCGTTTCGCGACAAGTTAAACGAGGACTACCGCTCTCGAGCGCTTGACAATCACCTTCGCTCCGTTCCGATACTGCAGGAGACCGACCCGGAATTCATTCTCGAACTGCGCGAACGGGCGGAGTTCCGCAACGTCGAACCCGAAGACGTCATTTGCGGCGAGGGCGAGCCGGCCGATTGCTTCTATCTGATTCGGCTGGGATTCGTAAAGGTTTCGCGGACTTTGCCCGGCGGCGAAGTCGTGTTGAACTACCTCTCGCGTGGCGACTATTTCGGAGAATCGGGGCTGCTCCCGCCAGCGTTGCGGTTACGAGCGCAGGGGCAGCAACCGGGTGAAGCCGCCAGTTGTTACGTCGGCAATAAGCCGCTCATCTGTGGCCGTGCGCCAGTCGACAAACGGTCATTCCAAGTCGACTGGGACGCCAGCCTTTCTGGACAGCACTTCGAAGTTTTTCTCGATGGCAGGAAACTGCGGGTACGCAAATTGCCGCAGGGGCGCAATCCTATCGTCCGCAACGGCAATGCGGACGAGGGGTTCTTGCTATCTGTCGGCGAATTTTTTACGGTGGGAGACACGCGCTTCGAGTTGGTTGAAGATCACGCGCCCGTAGGCACATACACGGAAACGTACACAGCACTCGACTACGTCCAGTTGGTGCGAATCGACGCTTCCGATTTTCAGCAGTTAGTCACGCGCTACCCGCCGGTCTCGCGCGGGATATCCGAGGCCGCGAGGACTCGGCGGCAAACCGAAGCGGAGGTCCTCAACACAGTCAGTAATGTTTCGATTGATCAGTTTCTCGAACAAGACCTGGTTCAAGGCCAGAACTTGCTGCTATTCGATCTCGACAAATGCACGCGCTGTGATGAATGCGTGCAGGCTTGCGTAGCTACCCATGACGACGGCGTAACGCGGCTCATTCGGGAGGGTCTGCGATTTGAGAAATATCTGGTGCCAACCAGTTATCGGGCCTGTGAAGATCCGGTTTGCATGACGCGCTGCCCGGTCGGCTCGATCCGGCGTAAGGGTAGCCTCGACATCGTAATCGAGAACTGGTGCACCTGAATTATGCACAGATTCGGCGTAGCCATCGTCGATGGAGTTGTGGCGATAGCGGCACTCGTGTCAACTCAGTGATTTCGCAAGTCGTCTTTTCTGCTGTTTCCCTCCCCGTTTGAGCCGCCTCCTGATCCCGGCAGGGCAAAAGCGGGCTGGCAAGCGGCGTGTTCCCAGTACGTTGCGGCGAGTGCATGAAATTTTATGCATGGAGTGCCCCTCAGCTCAACGCACCCTCCACCACCGGCGCCAAGCTCGATCCCGGCGGCCCCATCGCCCGCAGCCGTCGCATCAGCCGTTCAAACAGGCCCTTTTCCTGATAATGATCGCTGTAGCTGACACCCGTTCTGCCGGCGTGCCGCCAGATCTTGGCCGCCACGAACAGAAAACGCAGCCGCGCCGTCGCCAGGGTGGTGTGCCGCAGCGTCTCCACGCTGGCCTGGGCTTCGCGGTTGAACAGCAGCAGCCAGCAGTTGAGATTGTAGGCCAGCATGGCCAACTGAAAGTGATTGCGGTTCATGTCAAAGCGGCGCGAGGGATGGGCCGCCAGCCCGGCGTCGTTGTTGGCCTCCTTGATCAGGTTCTCGGCTCCGGCGCGCTGATTGTAAAACCACACCACCGCCGCGATCGGCTCGGCCAGATTGGTGACAAACACGCGGTAGGTGTAAGCGCTGGTGGCGAACAACTGGTATTGCTCGGCCGCGCCGGCCTTGGGCTCGTTTTCGTAACGCAGCGCCAGGAAACGGCAGGCCCGCGCCCAGCCTTGCGGTTGGTAGAGGAATTCGCATTCCGCGTCCGCGTCGGAGCGGGGGGAGGGTTTCCATTCTGCTTGCTGCAAGCGCTCGACCAGGCGCCGTGTTTTGCGCGCCACGATGACGAACTGACAAGCCGCCTTTTCATAGGCCTCCACCGCCTCCCAGCAATAAAAGCCGGAATCGGCCCGCGCCAGGATTTTCTTCACGCCGCCCGGCAAAGTCCGGAAAGCGCTCTCGAGGTGGGCGGCGATCTGTCGGCCCGTGGGCCGGTCGCCGTTGCGCAACCCGCCCATCAGGTATTCGCGCGTCTCGGCCAGGAAGGTCAGTATCGGCTGGTAGCTGCGCTTGCCCTTGTTCTTGGGGTTGTAGCTCTTGCGCCCGCCCATCTGGCGGCCGTAGAGGGTATGCACGGTGGTGTCGGTGTCCAGCGTCACCGTCTCCAACTTCACGTGGGCCGCGGCCCAGACTCGTTCCCGCAGCTGGCGCTGAATGGAAAGGATCTGCTTCGCCACGTTGAGGTGCAGCGAGGCCAGAAAGCGCCACAGCGTGGACTGCGGCGGCAGACGCGTCACTTGCAAGATGCCGGTCAGGATGGGGTCGCGAGCGATGAAGCGGAGTTGGTTGAGCCGCGCAAAGCCGACATAGAGGCCGAGCACGAGGGCCAGCACGAACTGGTAGGGGCTCATGGCTCGGGTGATCCGTTTGGTCGTGAGGGTTTCTTCCAGCAGCGCTTGGAAGCCGAGTTTTTCGAGCAGGGTGGCGACGGGCAGCAAGCCGCCGTAGGGAGTCAGATTCTTGCCACGGAAGTGATAGGGCGTGGCAGCCCCGATTTTATTGGGCCGCGGGGCCCTCGCGCCGGGGCCTTGTTTGACGGGCCTTCGGGAGCTATGCTGTTTTCGTTTGGTAACCATTTGGGTGACCTCCTTGGGGTTGACTGGCGAAGCTGAAATCTTTGCCAGCCTACCTTTTTACCCCATGTTTTCGGGGGTCCCCAAATGGTTCCTGGCGGCTCAGCCCTCACCAGGTGCACCGGCAGTGCATAATTCCGGTAACAACGGTGCCTATCCATTCAAGGACTCGGCGTTCGGCGAATCGTACACGCCCGACGGCCAGCCGCGCATCCTAAAAACCATTCCGCCACCGACTCCCGAACAGCAAAAGAATGAAGGCATCTTGCCCAGTCTCTCGCCGCTCCCCCGCTTTGAGTTCACCGAACCAGGCAACACGCTGCGCGTCTTCGAGCGCGGCGACACCCGCCTCAGCAATCGCGGCTTTGGGACACTCGCGCGCACCGATCCCGTCTTCCAGGGCCTGCAGAAGACGCGCTTGCTCGACCCGCTGTTGTCATTTCTCGGGACAAATGACCACGCCGGCGATTACCGCTCGTCGGGCTGCACGGCCTGCCACGTCATCTACGCGAACGACCGCAACCCCTACCACTCCGGGCCGTACGCACAGTACGGCAACCGCGGCTATAGCCACTCTGCCGATAGGTCGATTCCCAAAGACGAATCCGGCCATCCGATCTCTCACCGCCTCACCCGCAGCATCCCCAACAGCCAGTGCATCGTCTGCCACATCCACCCCGGCACCTCATACGCCGTGCAGTACCTCGGCTACATGTGGTGGGACAACGAGACGGACGGCGATCAGCTCTACCCCAGCAAGCAAAAGAAATGGAACGACGAGGAGCGTGCGCGTTCGCTGGCCCGCAATCCCGAGGCCGCGTCTTTGCGCGGCAAGTGGTCGGACCCAGAGTTCCTAGCGGATATCATCGATGTCAATCCCGACCTGAAACAGACTCAGTTCGCTGACTTTCACGGCCACGGCTGGATCTATCGCTCGGTCTACAAGAGCGACCGCAAGGGCAATCTTTTAGACGCTGATGGCAAGGTCGTGGACTTCAACGATCCCAAAAACTTTGAGCGCGCCGTTCACCTCAAAGACATCCATCTCGAACGCGGTATGCACTGCATCGACTGCCATTTCGAGCAAGACGTGCACGGCAACGGCAAACTCTACGGCGAACCACGCGCTGCCGTCGAGATCGAATGCACCGACTGCCATGGCAGCATTCGCGCGCGGGCAAAATTAAAAACGTCGAACTCCGCCGCGCCGACGCCGCCGCATGATTTGTCGCTCTTGCGCACGCCCTTCGGCACCAAGCGGTTTGAATGGCGGGGCGACGCGCTCGTTCAACGCTCGATGCTCGATACCGATAGAGAGTGGCTCGTATCGCAGGTGATTGATTCGATCACGCCCGACCACCCGCGCTACAACGAAAAGGCGCGGCTGGCGAAGACAATCCAGAAAGACGGATCGACGTGGGGCAAGGCGCCCGAAGACGACGGCGCTCTCGCCCATCAGGATCAGAACATCGCGTGCTACACCTGCCACAGCTCTTGGATGACGAGCTGCTTCGGCTGCCACCTCTCGATGAAAGCGAACGCCAACCGGCCGCCGCTCCATTTCAAAGACGATCAGTCAACGCGCAACTTCACGACTTACAACTATCAAGTCCTGCGCAATGACGTCTTCATGCTGGGCCGCGACAGCACGGTCAAAAAAGGCAAGATTGCGCCCGTGCGTTCGTCGAGCGCGGTGCTGGTCGGGTCGCAGGGCCCGAAACGCGAGTGGCTCTACTCGCAGCAACAAACGATTTCGTCGGAAGGCTACAGCGGCCAGGCGTTTAATCCGCATTTTCCGCATAGCGTGCGCAAGACGGAAACGAAGACCTGCACCGACTGCCACCTCTCCGGCAGCAACGACAACAACGCCTGGATGGCGCAGGTGCTGTTGCAGGGCACGAACTTCGTCAACTTCCTCGGCCGCTTCATCTACGTCGCCGAGATGGATGCCGGTTTCGAGGCGATCCCCGTGACCGAGCGAGAAGAGCCACAGGCCGTCATCGGCAGCCGCCTCCACGAGATGGCGTTTCCCGACCAGTACGGCAAGCATCTCGCCCGCGATCGCGAAGTCCCCGAGCCCGGCCGCCACTCAACGACATTTCATCACCACGCCCACGGCGCACAAAGCATCCAGATGCGCGGAGAGTACGTGTACGTCGCCAAAGGACACGACGGCATCGAGATATACGACATCGCCAACGTCGACAACAAGTTCCTAGCCGAGCGCATCGTTAGCGCGCCAGTCTCGCCACTGGGTCAGAAGTTTTTCGTGAAAACGAAAGACGCGGCTTGGATCGCCTCGCCGACTACTTTGGCCGTGGACCGGACCCACACAAGGATTCCAGAGAACGAAGAGCAACCGATTCATCCGCTCTACGGCTACCTCTATGTCGCTGATCGCGAGGAGGGTCTGATCTTGATCGGCGCCGCCACATTGCTCGACGGCGATCCCCGTAACAACTTTTTGAAGCGAGCGCTGACGTTCAACTCCGACGAGGCTCTGCTCGGCGCTAACCACATCGTCATCGCGGGGACCTACGCCTACGTTTCCGCCGACCGCGGTCTGGTTGTGGTCGACATTGACGATCCGACCGCGCCGCGAATCGCCGCAACCGTCCCGCTAGTAGGTTCTGGACATGCTGCGATCCAATTTCGCTACGCATTCGTTTGTGACGGCGAAGGAGTCAAGGTCATAGACGTCACCAATCCGTCGAAGCCGATAGTGAAATCATCGATCGCGATCAACGACGCGCGCGACGTCTACGTGGCGAGAACTTACGCCTACGTCGCGTCCGGATCACAGGGCCTGGCGATCATCGATGTCGAAAACCCCGAACAGCCGGACGGCCCGAAATTTTTCGGCGAGGACGGCAAGATCAACGACGCGTACGCCGTCAAAGTCGGAATGACGAACGCGTCGTTGTTCGCCTACGTCGCCGACGGCAAGAACGGACTGCGGGTGCTCGAACTTGTGTCGCCCAATTCATCGCAAGACCTGTGGGGTTTTCAGCCCGCTGCCTCGACCCCGGCTGATAGCTACCTACGAGACGAGCGGCCCGGCGGTCGCCCTCTCCAAGGGGCTCGATCGCGATCGCGCGGTGGACGAAAGCGGCAACCAAGTAGCCGTGTTCGGACGCCGCGGCGCCCGGCCGTTGAACGACGAGGAAATGAGGCGACTCTTCGTTCGCGACGGCGAGGTCTACAAAGTGTCGGACGCGCCGCCGGGTCCGCCCGAGGGGGGGCGCTAGCCGTGTTGCGGTGGCTCCTGGCGCTGGCGGCCATCCCATGCCTCGCGCAACCCGTGTTGCGATCCGTAGTGACGGCGGGAGGCATCGAGAGGGCCGTCTTGTTGCATGCCGATATAGGCACACCCGTTGGCGACAATGATCCGGCATCTCCGGGTGAACGGCTGATTGGATACGCGCGGAACGCGAACTCGGGCGCGTCGATCCGCGTCAATGCTGAACTGGCCGTCGAGTATCGATTTCAGCCCAGTCGAAACTCACGCAGGGTGCTCCGCTCACGCTCATTCGGAGCAGGTAAGCGCCGACAAGCCGCGCAATCAGAGACGTGGCCTCGATTCGAATTCGTCGTGCCGGAAACCACGCAAGGCGGATTCGCCTCGATCGCAGTGGCAGACTCCTTTGGCAGCGTCGACGCGGCTACTCTCGCAGTCAGGCGCGAGCAGGATAATCCCGCGCTGCTGACACAGGCCGATGCAAGAGCTCTGATCGAGGCGGCCGCCGGCGCGATCGACGATCGGCGAATGGCGATTGCGGTGACCGATCGCGCCGGACGCCCGCTTGCCGCCTTTCGTAAGGCTGACGCCGCGAGTGACACTCCCGAGGTCGCACTCAGCCTCGCCCGCGCTTCCGCGCTGTTCAGCAACGACATGGCGCCGCTGTCGTCTCGGACCGTCCAGACGATCAGCCGCGAAAACTTTCCCAACAACGTACCGAACCAGCCTGCGGCCGCTCTGTTCGGGATCGAGAACACCAACCGCGGCTGCATACTCTCCACCAATTACGCACCCGGGCGTCAGGTGCCGCCGCCAATGGATATGGCGGGCACCGGCCCGAGCCTCGGGGTGGGCACTACACCGGGCTCGGTACCTCTGTTCAAATCAGGCAAGCTAGTTGGGGGGATCGGCGTAGCCGGTATTCCGGCCGACCATGCTGAGTACGCGGCATTCACCGCTTCGCTGAGTGTCGCCGGCACCCTGCCGCTGCCAGCTCCCGAAGATCAACTACCGCCTCCCGGGGCTGTCTTCATTGACGGCATCCGCCTGCCATTCGTCGCGCAGCGCACCCAGCCGGTGGGAACGTTCCCCGCTTCGGCAATCGACGGCGACTATCTGCAGGAACCCCGTGCCGGCGGTGACATTGCGAGTGGTTGGCTAGTCGAACCAATCGACGGTAACGGCCTCAACGCCAACGAAGTACGGGACATCATCGACGCCGCGGTAGCTCGTGCCGAAAAAACCCGCGCCGTGATCCGCCTGCCGCTCGGCAGCCGCAGCCGCATGGTGATTGCGGTAGGCGACCTCGACGGCAAGATCCTCGGGATGTTCCGCATGCCCGACGGCACGGTCTTTTCGATCGACGTGGCCGCCACCAAGGCACGGAACGTCATTTACTTCTCGAGTCTCGAACGGGTTCCCGACGATCTACCGGGCGTCCCGCAAGGAACGGCCGTCACCAATCGTACGATCGGATTCGGCTCCCAATCGTTCTTTCCAACGGGCATTTCCGGATCGAACCCCGGTCCCTTTCGAGAATTGTATCTCTTCGATCTTGCCAACCCATGCACGCAAGGTCGCCAACGTTCCAACCTTAACCAGTCAGGGATTGTTTTCTTCCCAGGCTCGGCGCCACTTTATCGCAGCGGTGTTTTGGTCGGTGGATTGGGTGTCTCTGGCGATGGTGTCGAGCAGGATGACTACGTAACGGCGGCTGGCGCTGTCGGGTTTGAGCCGCCTTCCGAGAGGTTGGCTGATCGTGTATTCGTTGGCGGCGTACGTTTGCCCTACTGGCGATTTCCCCGTAATCCTGAACAATAGAGTTTTCTCGTATCGCAGGCGTCGGCGAGTGCGATGAAAAGGGAGATTCCCGCCCGCTCCAGCATGCCCCAAATCCATGCGGTCGTCGGAGGTAAGCTACGCCGCCGCTTCAAAGTCCTGTTCTAGCGAACGGGTCATGAGTCAATCATCGGTAGTCAAGCGGAGAGAATCGCAGGGATCCAGCACGATACGGCCGCGGGCTTTCGCCATCGCCTCGGTTAGCAGAACCCTTCCGATCTCCGCTAAAGTATGCGCAATAGTGCGATACTTCGCTGGAGGAGATCATTATGCACCCCAAGCACCCTGGTATTTCCCGCCGCAACCTGGTCAAAGCGGCAACGATCGTACCGTTTTCAGCGATTGCCGGCACCGCTGCCAACTCGGCCGTGAAGGTCGGCCTCATTGGATCGGGCAACCGCGGACCGACTCTGGGAGGCTTCGCCCACAAGGATGCGCGAGCCAGTATCGTTGCCATCTCCGACCTCTTCGACGAGCAGATCGAACAGGGCAAGAAGCGAATCGGAACCGAAAACCCCACGATCTACAAGGACTATCACGACCTCTTGGATAGCGATGTCGATGCCGTCATCATCGCCACGCCTCATTACCTTCACCCGGAACATTTCGAAGCCGCCGTCAAAGCCAAAAAGCACATCTACCTCGAAAAACCAGTGGCGAACGACGTGGAAGGTTGCCGCCGCATCATGCGCGCCGCTGACTCGGCGGACCGCAACATCAACGTCACGGCCGGATTCCAGCGCCGCTACGCCCATGTCTACAAAAAGGCCAAGAAGCTTTTCGATTCAGGGGAGATTGGCGAGATTCGCATGGCGCGCGCTGACTTCATCAAGGGAGAAGCTCCCGAAAATGAAAAGGTATATCCTCGTCCAACAACCGAGATGGAGAAGATTCAGCGCTGGAAGTATTGGAACGAGACTTCGGGTGGCCAAACCGTCGGAAACGAGGTCCATTCGGTCGACGTGTTGAATTGGTTTCTTGGCGGGCATCCGCTCAAAGCCATCGGCAGCGGCGGCCGCACGACTCGCACTCGCGGCGACATGACCGATCATGCCTACATCATCTACGACTACCCGAAAGACGTTCAGGCCATGGTGACCGGGTCGGTTCTGGCCCCGCGCTTTTACCGCGACGTCAAGGAGCAGTTCTTCACGCCAACCGACATCGTGGAAACGTCACAGGAGTATTGGAAGCACTACCGCGGCCAGGGTCACGTGCTGGCGGAAGACTCCCCGAGATCCACCACCGAGGATTCGATCATCGCCTTCATCAACCGCATCGTCGAGGGCAAGCCCGAGAACACCGGCGTCCAGGGAGCCGAGAGCACTCTGACCGCGTTCTTGGGATACAGGGCGGTCGAGCTGCGTAGAGAAGTCACCTGGGACGAAATGATGAAAGGATAGAACGCCCTTGCCCGAGCGCGGAAACACCCTAGCCTCCATTTTTCACCACGTGGCGAGGCGAAGTGCGTGAGAGGCCTGTCAGTACGAGGCGCGCGCCGCTTGACGAGCGGAGGCGTACTCGGACAGTACGTTGAGCACGGCAAGCAAGCGCAACGAAGTAATGGCGGGCCTGTTGCGTGCTTCGGCTGTCAGGTGGTGAGAAATGCAGGCTAACACCAGAAAGCTTAACCGGAATCCTTAGCCAATGAGCCGCTGCCGATGAACGACGAAAGCTTGCGCCGCCTTCTCGAATCCACTAACGCCATTCCTTGGGAGGCGGACGCCAAGACGTGGCGGTTTACGTATGTGGGTCCGCAAGCCCTGAGGCTGCTCGGCTATTCCTGGGCCCAATGGTACGAAGACGGGTTCTGGAAAGCTCATATTCACGAGGAAGATCGAGAGGCTGCGCTCACTTTCTGTCAGATATCTTCCGCCACTCAGGCTGCCTACGAGTTCGAATACCGCATGATCGCTTCCGACGGAAGCGTAGTTTGGATTCACGATCTTGTCAACGTGGTAAGCGACGGCGGTGTCCCGAAGCTGCTGCACGGCTTCATGATCGACATCACGGAGCGCAAAGGAACAGAAAAGGCGCTACAGGAGAGCGAGGAGAGAGTACGGCTTTCGGCGGAAGCCACCGAGTTGGCTATGTGGGATTGGAACATTCTCACCAACGAAGTGGTGCAAGACGAGTGGAACCGGTCCATGTTGGGGCTGGTGCCGGAGGGTTACGAACCCACCGTCGAGGCCTTCTTGGAAAGGCTGCACCCCGGTGACAGAGACACGGTCGATAGCGCCATCGCCCGATCCGTTCAGCAAGGGAGTCCATTGAAGGCGGAGTTCCGCGTATTGGCTCCCAACGGCAGTAGCCAGTGGTTGGCTTCACAAGGTCGCACCTATCGAAACGATGCGGGCCAGGTACACCGCATGGTAGGGACCACTCGCAACATCACGAAGCGGAAGAGAGCCGAAATACTGCAGGCTACTCACAATCGGGTGCTGGAGCTGTTGGCCAAGGGAAGTGCTCTCGAAGAGATTCTGACTGATCTGGCCCTCTCGATTGAGGGTCAACATCAGCCTGGCATTTTTTGTTCGATTCTGCTGTTGGAGGGCGATGTGGTCCGGCACGGCGCTGCTCTGAATTTACCGAGCGGGTACACGCAAGCGATCGACGGGTTGAGAATTGGCCCCCGGGTCGGTTCCTGCGGCACGGCTGCTTTTCGAGCGAAACGGGTGGTCGTCAGCGATATCATGATCGACCCGCTCTGGGAGGACTATCGCGAACTCGCTCGACAGTTCGATCTCGCGGCTTGTTGGTCGGACCCGATTCAGTCCGAGTCAGGCAAAGTTCTCGGGACATTCGCTATGTACTTCGGCAAACCATATGCACCAGGAGATGAGGAACTCAACCTCTTGCGGGAATCAGCTCGGCTCGCCAGCATAGCCGTGGAACACACGAACGCAAAGAGGGCGGTTCAACAGACCGAGGCAGCGCTGCGCGAGAGTCACGGGAGACTCCAAGAACTCACCGGTCAATTGATTTTCGCTCAGGAAGAGGCCCACAATCGACTAGCCCGAGAGCTGCACGATGACTTCAGTCAGAGGCTGGCCGGTCTACTGATGGAAGTCTCTTTGCTCGAACAAAAGCTTCCCAGCTCCGCCAATGGAATTCATGAAAGAGTCCGCGGTATCGGAGACAAAATCGGAACGCTCGCCAAGGACATCAACGACGTTTTGCGCCAACTGCACTCATCAGTACTGGACAATGTCGGACTCGCAGCGGCTCTCGAGGCCGAGTGCGACGGCTTCTCCGAACGCGAAGGAATCACAGCGAAGTTTAGCTCGGCGTCGCTTCCCAAAGCTCTTCCCGAAGACATATCGCTGTGTCTGTACCGAATCGCGCAAGAGAGCCTTCGTAACATCGCAAAGCACGCCAACGCATCCAGGGTCCGGATCGAACTGTCCAGCCAGGCCAGCGACATTGTCCTTGGCGTACAGGATTCTGGTGACGGGTTTGATGTCACTGGTGGACACACCAAGGGTGGCTTGGGACTGGTCAGTATGGAAGAACGGGTACGTCCACTCGGAGGCAGTCTCTTGATAGAATCAGAGCCGGGTAGGGGTACGAAGGTGGAAGTTCGTATCCCGTTCCTAGGGGTGAATTGAAACAGCCTAAAATACTGCTGGCTGATGACCACACGGTCATTCTCGATGGGCTGCGAAGCATCCTCGCGGCGGATTTCGAGATTGTCGGAGCAGTCACCGACGGGCGAGCGCTGGTGGCAGCTTTCAAAAAGTTGCGTCCTGACTTGGTTCTTACCGACATCACGATGCCGCTCCTCAATGGATTGGAAGCAACCCGGCAGATCAAGAAGGTGGATCTGGGAGCCAAGATCATTTTTCTGACAATGCATCCGGACGTAGCGCTGGCCAAGGAAGCTTTGAACGCCGGCGGCTCGGGGTACCTCCTGAAGCATTCGCCCGCCTCGGAAATTGTTACTGCCATCCGACAGGTTCTTGAAGGTCGAAACTATCTCTCCCCGCTTGTCACGAAGGGCGTGGTCAACTCGCTGATGAATAAGGAAGGTGGAGCCGAAGAACTCCCCTCCGCATTGAGCGACCGCGAGCGCGAAGTCCTTCAGCTCGTGGCCGAGGGTCACACTCACAAAGCAGTAGCGCAAACCCTAGGGATTTCGGTCAGCACCGCACAGTATCACCGCTACAATATTATGGAAAAGCTGGGATTGCGCACCGCGCCGAAACTCACGCAGTACGCCATCAAGCACGGGATTATCTCCGTCTGACCCAGGACATGTTTTCTTCACGAGGTGAAAAAGATGAATCCAGTCGACCGCAGAAGATTCATACAAGTAGCTGGAGCGGCCGCCGTTTCCGCTTCCACCGCCCACGGAGCGGGGCAGAAGATCCGCCTCGGCATCTTCGGAACCCAGCACGGCCATTTGACCAGCAAGATGCGCGCGCTTGCCGCCAACAGCGACTACGAGGTCGTCTGCGTCCACGAACCTGACGAGCCGGTTCGCAAGCAGCGCCAAGCCGAGAAAAGGTTCGCCGGAATCAAGTTCGTCGGCGAAAGCGAAATCCTGGGAGACGATTCGCTCGATGTGATCCTCGTCGAATGCCGCATCTGGGAGGCGATATCCTGGGGCAACAAGGTGCTCGATGCCGGCCGCCATCTGCATCTCGAGAAGCCCCCATCGCCCGATTTGGAGCCGTTTCGCAAGCTGGTTGAAAAAGCGAAGAGCAAGAAGCGCGTCTTGCAATTGGGTTACAACTATCGCTTTCACCCCGGCATTCTGGCCGCAATCGACGCCGCCAAGAAAGGGTGGCTCGGTGACGCCTACCTGCTACGGGCGACGATGAACTCTGACCGCAGCCCCGACGGCCGCGCGATCGAAGCGCGCTACCCGGGCGGCGCATTCTTCGAGCTGTGCGGTCACATGGTGGACCGCGCCGTGGAATTGTGGGGACGTCCAGAAAAGGTAACGAGCTTCCTGCGCCACGACACAAGCGTGCCGGATACTTTGAAGGACAACACGATGGCCGTACTCGAATACGACAAGTCCATGGCCGTCATTTCGACTGCCGCGAAAATGGCCAACTCCGGAGCCCATCGCTCGTTCGAGCTGGTTGGAAGCGATGGATCGTTCTTCATCCAGCCGATCTCGGGCGACCGCACGATGACCGTAAACATGCGCGTTGCGCGGGGGCCTTACAAGAAAGGATGGCAGGAAATCGCGCTGGCTCCGCACCCCTACGACAAGTACGAGATGGAAGCTTTGGCTCAGGCCATCCGGACCGGAGAACCGCTCAAGCACGGCTACGACCACGAACTGCTCGTGCATGAAACGCTGCTTCGCGCATCGGGCCACATGACCTGATGCGCCTAAGCCGAGAAACTAGCAGACGGCGCGACAAGGCGCGGACGGAAGTCCGCGCTCGATCAGTCCAATGAGGTGCGACGAAGTACAAGCGGGCCTCTCGCACGCTCGGTCCGTAACGCCGTGAGAAATGTGGCCTAACATCTTGATCCGCTCCGCAACCGCGAACAAAAACTGACTCCACGAATGGCACTGATCGTTAACGGCGAGCACATCGACGACTCCATCATTCAGCAGGAGGAGCAGGCCCTCCGCGCTCAGATGCAGCGAATGTCGGCGGAGGACACCCCCCGGCAGGGGTTTGACCTCGCGGAGGTGGAGAAGAACGCTCCCGAATGGTCCAAAGAGAACGTCATCGAGCGAACTCTGCTTCGCCAAGAATCCCTGAAGGATTCCGAGCCCATCCCGGCGGACGAGATCGAGCAAGCCGTTGAAGAGATAAAGAACCGGTTCCGGGCCGAGGCAAGCAAAGCCGAAGAGAGCGACGGCGGTGAAGCGAAAGAAGAGGGAGGCGGCAAGCCGGAGCCGTCCCCTGTGAGTGACGAGGACCTTCGTCGCGAAGTAGAAACTCGGCTACGCCTCGACAGGCTAGTCGGAAAGCTTACTGCCAAAGTATCGACTCCGAAGAACAAAGAAATAGCGGAGTTCTACCGCAAAAACCGAGAACAATTCAAGCTTCCAGAACGTGTGCGGGCCGGCCACATCGTCAAGCACGTTGGCGACGGAGTCGACGAAGAAACGGCGCGCTCCGTGGTCGAGGAAGCGCAACGGGCCCTCACGGCTGGAGGTGTGTTCGAAGAAGTGGCGGACAAGCTTTCTGACTGTCCCGGCAGCGGCGGCGACCTGGGCCAATTCCCGCGCGGGGAAATGGTGGAGGAGTTCGATCAGGTCGTTTTCGAGATGGAGCCTGGTGAGGTGAGCCCAATATTTCAAACGGTTTTCGGATTTCACATTGCCAAGGTTTACGAGCACTCGCCGGAAACGACTCGTCCTTTAGCTGAAGTCCAGGAAGAGATCAAGAAGCAGCTCCACAGCCAGAAGCAGAATCGCGCAATCGAGAACTTCGTCGACGGGCTGCGGGCCAAGGCCGAAGTGCGCGAAGTGGTTTCATCCGCGGAAGAGAATGTCTCCATGGCGAGTGAAAGCAAGGCTGGGTAAGCCACGCAAGCCCAGCCGGTTGCCCAGGCCCCGCAAATTATCCCACGAACTATCAATGACTGGTCCTTTCCGGCTTCATCCCCCTAGCCCGCTTTTCTTGCCGCGTGGCGAGACGAAGTGCGTGAGAGGCCTGTCAGCACGAGGCGCGCGCCGGTTGACGACCCCACTTGATCAACGAGGCGTACTCGGACAGTACCTTGAGCACGGCAAGCAAGCGCAACGAAGTAATGGCGGGCCTATTGCGTGCTTCGACCGTCAGGCGGTGAGAAATGCGGTCTAGCGCTGGTCCGAGCCCCTGCTGCATCCCGAGCAAGCAACGTGCAGAGCGCCTGAGCGAGTCGCGCTGGTTCTCGGAAAAGCGCCGCAAGGTTGCCGGCGGTTCGGCGGATGGAATGATTCGGCTCGAAGGCGGGGCCTTCTTGATGGGAAGCGAATCCGCCAGCGGGTTCCCCGCCGACGGGGAGGGGCCGATTCGCGAGGTAACCCTCGACCCCTTCTATCTCGCCCCCTGCCCAGTCACGAACCGCCAGTTTCGCGAATTTGTCAACAAGAGCGGCTACAAGACGGAAGCCGAAAAGTTCGGCTGGTCGTTCGTCTTCCACGGCCAAGTGCCGGGCGATAAGTATCCGGAGTTAGTCGATGACACGGTCCTCGGCCACGAATGGTGGTGCAAAGTAACGGGCGCTGACTGGAGCCACCCGCTGGGGCCGGACTCAACGATCGAAGCACAGCTCGATTACCCGGCAACCCATCTATCGTGGAGCGACGCCGCGGCATATTGCCAATGGGCCGGTAAGCGTTTGCCAACCGAGGCTGAATGGGAATTCGCGGCCAGGGGCGGGCTAGCTGAGAAAACCTACGCCTGGGGCGACGAGCTGACCCCGGGCGGCCGGCACATGTGCAACATCTGGCAGGGCAGCTTCCCCGATCATGATACTGCGGAAGATGGTTACGCAGGACCCTGTCCTGTCGACGCCTTCCCCGCTAACGGGTATGGGATCTACTCAGCCGCCGGAAACGTTTGGGAGTGGTGTGCCGACTGGTTTGACCCGCCGCACTACCATGTTCTAGCGACGCGCCTCAATCCAGTTGGGCCCCCGGAGGGCCAATCCAAGGTCATGCGCGGCGGGTCGTATCTGTGCCACGAGTCTTACTGCAACCGCTATCGCGTGGCGGCCCGAACGTCCAACACTCCTGAAAGCTCGACGACCAACCTTGGGTTCCGCTGCGCCCGCGACGTTTGAATCTTTCCGGGCTCCAGGTCGTCCCAAACATCACCGGGATAAATCGGAGCCGCGCCTGCAAGGGTGCGGTCGAGTCTAGCAAGTGACCGCATTCCGATGGCGGTCCCGAGGAGCTAAGTGGCCTTGACCGCACCCTGCTGGCGCGGCTCTGTTTGGGGAGGGACGGTCGCTCAGCCACTTCGCCCCTGACATCACCTATGTCTTTCCCCGAATGTTCACCCACGTATGCACATGCGGGTATCCCCTGAAATACCAAATCATGTTCGGACTCTCCAGCTCCCAAACATCCCAGACGCCGTCGTTGGCGATATCAGGTTCTTGTAAAACGACATCGTCAACGCTTCGGCCCCGCCATTGGAACGAATGTATTTCATCGCCTCGTCACTGTCTTTCTGGCGATAAGGATGCAACAGGTCGGCGAGCACCTGGTCGACCAGCTCCCTCTGGTCGCGGCTCATCTTTGAAACGGGCAAACCCGCAATGGGCGCGGCGCTATCCTTGAACGCAATCGTTTCCGTTCCGCGCTCGCTGCGTGGGTCGCCGAGCAGAGCCTGGGCACGCTGTTTGCCGTCGAGGGCTTGAAACACCTCGTTGGCGCGCTTCGCCTGGTACCAGTAGACATTACCGGGGTGATCAGCCGATTCGCGGTATCCCCCGGCTTCGTGCCCATAGAACATCGGACCGCCGAAAGCAGCCCCATCGACCGAGTCGCCGTCACAACGGACCGTGCAATGACGCCCGGAGAGGACGAATTCAAACTTCCCGCTCCCCGGCGTGCCAAACAGTCCGACGGAATAGTTTCCGATCCCTCCGGCGTCTTCCTGGAGGTGATGCATGACCTGGTCGACAAATTCCGGGTTGTGCAACCCCTTGAAAATACCGCTAATCATGGCCTGCTGGTCTCGATTGAAAAAGTCGCCAATCTTGACAGGCGTGATGTACCAATTGTTATCGACCTTCGACCTCAAGGGATGGTTGAAGTCAAAAGCAATCTTCTGCTTCTGCTCCGCCGAGAGAGACCCGTAAAGATGAGTGACGAGAGTCTCCGATGTCTGCTGCGGCAAACTCGCGGCCCCGCCCACAGCGACGGCAGTTCCCGCCATCGCCGTTGTTTTCAGAAACTTTCTGCGATCAAGTGATTCACAATCCTGACATTGCATGAGAAGACCTCCGTGTCCCTGGTTGCTTTATCGCACTGAACACGCTGGCGAGTCAAGAGCCTGCCACACTAAACCTGTCGTGGCCCCAATAGGGCGGCGGCAAGGGTCAACGATGCAGGCCCCATGGTATTCTGGCAACAGCCATGGGAGCTGCACCACGAACACCGCGATATTGGGGCTTGTGTTGCTCCTTTTTGGCACCGGCACTCTCAATCGCCGCTCCTACCTTTGAAGCCGATGTCCAGCCCTTTCTTGAAAAGCATTGCGTTCTCTGCCATAACGCCCAGGTGAGGACCGCCGACCTGTTGCTCGACAGCTATAAAAACGACGAGGCGGCTGCGCGGGATGCTGACGTCTGGCAGCGTGTCAGCACCATGCTGGGCGGGGGGAGAATGCCTCCAGCCGGTCGCCCACGTCCCGCGCGCCAAGAAGTGGCGATTGTCCTGGATTGGATCGCCGCGAATACTCCGGAGGAATCGATCCGGCCCGATCCCGGCCGCGTGACCACTCGGCGGCTGAATCGCGCGGAGTACAACAACACGGTGCGCGATCTGCTGGGCGTCGATACCCGGCCCGCCGACGATTTCCCTGTAGATGACACCGGCTATGGGTTCGACAACATCGGCGATGTCTTGTCCATCTCGCCGGTTCTGATGGAGAAATACATGGTGGCGGCCGACAAAATCACCCGCCGCGCCATCATGACCGGCCGCAGCGTCAAGCCGACGATGACACGCTACAGCGCGCCGCGGTCCGCGGGAGAGCGCAGCCAAATTGGCTCCGCCGCTCGCCTGCCCTACTCGCCGGAAGGCAGGTTAACCGCAAGCCACATCTTTCCCGCGTCCGGCGAATACGTCTTGAAGTTGAGTTTCATCGACCGCCGCCGCCTTCAGCCGCGTCTGCCTGAGTGGGCGCATCGGGTCTCGGAAGTGATCGAAAAGGCTGCGTCGCTCGATGTGGAGATGATTGATCGCGAACTGGCGGAGCAGGAATTCGAAATCCCGAAGGATGACTCCCTGTGGTTCATGCAGAGGTTCGACGCTCTCAGACAAGGCGAGACCTACATCATCGAGCGCAAAACACTGCTGGAAAAGTTGCGCGAGTATAGCGCCTGGATCAAGGAAAACCCGGAGCCAGCGGAGCAGCCACCCCCGCCTGTGCCTCTTGACGTGATCTTCAGTCTGGACGGTGAGCGCCTCATCAGCTACGTCGCCGCAGGTGACGCAGAGGCTGAAGATTATAAGCGGCCCGAGCCGGTTCGCATGCGGGTCGAAGCCGGCGAACGGGTTTTGCATAGTGAGATCCTCAGCCCAGAGGGCGAGCATTGGAACCCTAACTTGCTCGAATGGACCGAGTACCGAGGGGAGACGACGCTGGCGTCCAGGCGGATGGTCTTCGCCGACTACGTGGAAGTGACCGGCCCCTACACTGCCGAGCTCGCGCCATTGCCCGGAAGCCACCGCCGGATCATGGTCTGTGAACCCAAGGGACGCGGTTTCGACAACAAATGCGCGGGGCAAATCGTCGCGCGCCTATTGAGACTGGCCTTCCGCCGTCCAGTATCCGCTGGCGAAGTCAACGCCTACGTCCGCTTTGCGAGAAGAGCCGTGAAAGCCGGCGAGAGCTTCGAACGAGGCATCCAGGTTGCCTTGAAAGCAATCCTGGTTTCGCCGCAATTCCTTTTCCGTATCGAGCATGACCCGGAGGAAACCGAGCCCGGCCTGAGCCACAAGATCGGCGATTTCGAGTTGGCCTCGCGACTTTCCTATTTCCTGTGGAGCAGCATGCCCGACAACGCGTTGCTGATCGCAGCCGCAGCCGGAGATTTGCGAAACGCCAGGGGTCGCAAAGCGCAGGTGATGCGCATGGTTCGTGACGAGAAGTTCAGCGCCCTGATCGAAAACTTCGCCGGGCAGTGGCTGGAGTTGCGAAACATCGCTCTGGCGAGGCCCAACCCCGACATCTTTCCGGAATTCGACGAAGACCTGCGGTACGCCATGGTCCGCGAGACCGAATTGTTTTTCGCGAACATCGTCGAGCAAGAGCGCAGTGTCCTGGAATTCCTCGATGCCGGCTACACTTTCGTAAACGAACGCCTGGCGAAACACTATGGTATCGAAGGCGTAACCGGACCCCGGTTCCGCAAGGTAGAACTCGCGGGGGGACAGCGCGGCGGCGTACTGACTCAGGCGGGCGTGCTGACCGTGTCGTCTTATCCGACCAGGACATCGCCGGTGTTACGCGGCTTATGGGTACTCGACAACTTGCTTGGTGACCGGCCCCCGGATCCGCCCGGCGATATTCCCCAGCTCGATGAAAAGACTGCCGGCAAGCCGGTTTCCATACGGAAGCAGCTAGAAAAGCATCGTGCTGACCCAAGCTGCGCCGTCTGCCACGACCGAATGGATCCGCTGGGATTCGGGCTCGAAAACTACAATGCTATCGGCGGCTGGAGAACAGCCGACGGGGATTTTCCTATTGACGCATCGGGCGAATTGCCCGGTGGTGTTCGTTTCAACGGCCCGGCTGAGCTGAAATCGCTGCTCCATGACCGGGCTGACCAGTTCGCCCGCAACCTGGTTCAAAAGATGCTGACCTACGCGCTGGGGAGGGGGCTGGAGCGTTATGATAAACCTGTGGTCGATAAGATCAGTAGCGGCATGTCCGAAAACGGATATCGCTTCGCCAGCCTCTTGTTGGGCATCGTCGAAAGCCCGCCGTTTCAAATGCGGCGGCCGGAAGGAGTCGACTAAATCATGACCGGCAAACATCTTTCCCGCAGGACGGTACTGCGCGGGCTGGGAACGACAATTGCTCTGCCTTTGCTCGATTCAATGGTTCCGGCGTTCGCTGCTTCAAGACGGCTCGTTGAAAAGGCGCCCCGCCGCATGGCGTTCGTCTATATCCCCAATGGCGCCATCATGGAGGATTGGACGCCCGAGAAAACGGGTGCGGGCTATGACTTCAAGTCGATCCTGCAGCCGCTCGAGCCCTTCCGCGACGATATGTCGGTCTTGTTCGGATTAGCTCAGCACAACGGAAAAGCGCTCGGCGATGGAGCGGGAGATCACGCCCGGGCGGCGGCCACTTTCTTAACCGGGGTCCATCCCAAGAAAACCGACGGAGCGGACATCCATGCCGGCATTTCGGTCGATCAGGTGGCTGCTCAGAAAGTCGGCCATAAGACGCGCCTCGCTTCGCTGGAGCTGGGAACAGAGCCGGGCCGCTTAGCGGGAAACTGTGATTCCGGCTATAGCTGCGCCTATTCGAACAGTATTTCCTGGCGTACAGCGACAACGCCGAATCCCCCGGAGATCAACCCACGGCTGGTGTTCGAAAGACTGTTCGGCGATATCCGGGCCGGTGAAACGCCCGAAGCAAAGGCGCGGCGGTTACGTCAGGATGGGTCGATTCTGGATTTCGTCCAGGAAGATGCGAAGAAGCTGCAACGGACCCTAGGAGCGACCGATCAGCGCAAGCTGGACGAGTACCTCGACGGCATCCGCGATATCGAGCGCCGTATTTCCTCGGATGAAAACCTGAGCGTCCAGTTGCCCCCCGGCCTGGAGAAACCGGCCGGCATTCCGGCCGATTTCAGCGACCACATCAAGATCCTGTTCGACCTGATGACCGTCGCCTTGCAGACGGACATGACACGGATCGTAACCTTCATGGTGGGCCGCGAGGGCAGCAACCGTACCTATCGCGAAATTGGCGTCCCGGACCCGCACCACGGATTGACGCATCACCAAGACGATCAGGCGAAGATCGACAAAATCAGCATGATCAATCGCTTCCACATCGAGCAGTTCGCCTACCTCTTGGGGAAGATGCGTTCGGTGCCCGATGGCGATGGAACGCTGCTCGACAATACGATGATTGTCTACGGTTCGAGCATAGGTGACGGCAATCGTCACACCCACCACGACCTTCCGTTATTGCTGGCAGGCCGGGCGGGCGGAACGGTCAAGGCCGGCCGTCACGTGGTCTACCCCGAGAATACCCCGCTCAATAACCTTTACCTCTCCATGCTGGACCGCGTCGATGTTCCCACCGAGACGCTAGGCGATTCGAGCGGCAAGTTGGAACAGCTCTCGGATTTATAAACAGGCTGAGGGGGTTTCAGAGCCCGGAACGCAAGTGACAGGGAAGCGGCCGGGGACGCAAGAAGCGGTTATTGATTGTGGACGAAAGCTCATCAAGAAGACGGGCCAGCGCTCCCGGGAGCAAGCTCAACCAGGACCCCGATCACACCCGAGACGATCGTGGCCGAGAACGTTTGACCTGTCACTGGCGTTTCGGACTCTGACGGATTCGCTTACGCTTCTGCTTCCGCCGCTCCAGCTCTTCTTCGGCCCAGATCTGAAACTTCTCGTCCGAGTCGAAAAACTGGTCGTGCTTCAGATGCTCGGTGAAGTATTCGCAAGGGTCATCGGCGGAAGCACCGTAATCGCGACAGACCTCCGGTCTCGTCTCGTAGATGCCGCACATGTTGTCTGGTTGCAGATGCTTGCAAACAGTGCGCACTTCGATATACCAGTCTCCGTCTTGCACCCAAACGACGATTCCCTCGTGCATCAAATACCAGCGAATCGTGTCGAAGTCTTTTGCGGCGGTCGGGCGGTCAATCTCGAAGGCGAAATACTTACAGCATCGCGCCGTGCATAAGTGGCATGGCGGTCCGTCGTCCGGGTTCGGCATCCGAGCGCGGTTAGGCGCTGTCAACAGTGACAGCGCAACGAAGTTCATTGCGGCTGGTGGTACTGCAATGCCTCTCGCGGCGGCACCCTTGGGTTTCATCGGTCTAACTCGTAGCATCTGCCTCCTTTTCGACGGTCCATCCTGTTTGAGGGAACGAAGAGTCTAGCACTTCCTTGTGGGACGCAAACGTCCGGGTTTCGAGGTGAAGCAGTGTTCCTCCAAGCAGGGTTTATTGACGGTTCGGGCAAGGTCGCCCAGAAGACACTCTCCGCGATTCGATTTCTCGATCGCGAGAACCACTGCGTATAATGGAAAAGTAGAGACAAAGTGCCGATCTAACTGAGAGTTGTGCAGTTGTCCAACGCCCGCCAGTCGGCACCTGGCCGCAACCGAAGCGCGGTTTCACCCCAGGCCCAGACAAACAGCCGGTTTTCCGGCCAAGGCCGCGCCGAACTCTAGCAATTCCCATGAGCAACCGAGCCGATCGAACGAAACTTCTCCATGAGCTACTCGATGAGCGGATCGCCGTCATGGACGGCGCCATGGGGACGGCCATCCACAAACACGACCTCCCGATCGAAGAATTTGGGGGCCCTGCGTTTGAGAACTGCAACGAAGTCCTGAATCCGCGCCGTCCCGACATTATTCTGGACATCTATTCCAGCTACTTCGAGGCCGGCTCCGACATCATCGAAACCAACTCGTTCAATGGTACCCCCGCTGATATGGGGGAATTTGGTCTCGGGGAGCAAACCCTCGACCTCAACCGCCAAGCCGCGGCGCTGGCCCGCCAGGCGGCCGAAAAATACTCGACTCCCACGAAGCCGCGCTTTGTAGCCGGCTCCATGGGGCCGACCAGAAAACCGATCACGCTCAATCCCAGCATTGGTTTTGAATACGTGATCGGGGAGTATTACACGCAAGCGATGGGGCTGGCCGAGGGTGGGGCTGACATCCTCGTTCTCGAAACAGGGCAGGATACCCGAAACATCAAGGCCGGCCTGTTAGCCATCCAACGGGTTTTCGATGAAGCTGGATACGAATTGCCCATCATCGTCTCGGGCACAATCGAGCCATCAGGCACCATGCTGGCCGGGCAGCCGGCGGACGCGCTGGTGGCCTCGCTTCAACATGTCAATCTGCTTTCGATCGGCCTGAACTGCGCGACGGGTCCGGAGTTCATGACCGACCATTTGCGCACCATTCACTCGATGGCGCAAACGCGAGTCCACTGTTACCCCAACGCCGGCCTGCCGGATGAGAAGGGCAGGTTTCCGGAGTCACCGGCCTCGCTGGCAGCCGCGCTCGAGCGCTTCGTCAAGAACGGCTGGATGAACCTGATCGGCGGCTGCTGCGGAACAACGCCAGACCACATCCGAGCCATTGCGCAGATGGTCGAGGGCAAGCAACCGCGGCGTCACCGGCCGGAACGGAAGAGCTTCTACAGCGGACTCGACCTGGTCGAAGCGAACGAGGACAACCGGCCGCTGCTGGTCGGCGAGCGCACGAACGAAGTCGGCTCGCGTGCGTTCAAGAGGCTCATCTCCGCCGAGAAATACGAGGAGGCCGCGGAGATCGCCCGCAGGCAAGTCCGCAACGGCGCGCAGATCATCGACATCAACCTCGAAAACCCCGACCGCGAAGAACTCCAAGACATCGACCTCTTCTACGCCGAGCTGGTCAAGAAGGCCATCAAAGCTCCCTTCATGATCGACTCGACGAGTCACGTGGCGGTCGAGAAGGCGCTGACCTACTGCCAGGGCAAGAGCATCATTAATTCGATCAACTTTGAAGATGGTGAGGAAAAGTTTGATCTCATCGTGCCGCTGATCAAGAAATACGGTGCGGCGGTCGTCATCGGAGCGATCGACGAGGACAAGCAACAAGCGCAGGCCGTCACGCGCGAAAGGAAGCTTGCGATCGCTCAGCGATCCCGCGAACTGTGCGTCGAAAAGTGGGGCCTCCCCGAGGAAGATCTGATTTTTGACCCGCTGGTATTTCCATGTGGCACGGGAGACGAAAACTACATTGGCAGCGCTGTCGAGACGATCGAAGGTGTCCGGCTGATCAAGCAAGAACTGCCGCGGTCGAAAACCATCCTTGGCGTCAGCAATATTAGCTTCGGGTTGCCCCCGGCGGCCCGCGAGGTGATCAACTCGGTTTTCCTGTATCACACCACAAGAGCGGGTCTGGACCTCGCGATCGTCAATACCGAAAAACTCGAGCGTTACGCCGCGATCCCGCAGGAAGAGAAGAAGCTCGCTGAAGACCTCTTGTGGAATTACCCCATCGATGGCTCTGACGCCCCCAGAGATTACCGCGAACAAACCGCCGAACAGCGCGCCGCCATCAACCAGCACCACATCGCCAAGATCACCGAGCACTTTCGCGGCGCCCAGGCGCGCGTCAAGAAGGTAATCGCCGACCTTCCGATCGACGAGCGCCTCGCCAACTACATCATCGAAGGGACCAGGGAAGGGCTCGTCCCCGACCTCGACCTCAAACGCCAAGAAGGCTTCGTGCCGCTCGATATCATCAATGGCCCTCTGATGGACGGCATGAAAGAAGTCGGCCGCTTGTTCAACAACAACGAGCTGATCGTCGCCGAGGTGTTACAGTCCGCCGAAGCCATGAAGGCGGCCGTCACTTACCTCGAGCAGTTCATGGCGAAGGCCGACGTGACCTCGAACGGCAAGATCGTTCTCGCCACGGTCAAGGGCGACGTCCACGACATAGGGAAAAACCTCGTGGACATTATCCTCACGAACAACGGCTATGAAGTGCTCAACCTCGGGATCAAGGTTCCACCAGAAGATCTGATCAGAGCCTGCCGCGAGCACCAACCCGACGCCATTGGCCTTTCAGGTCTTCTAGTGAAGAGCGCGCAACAGATGGCAATCACCGCGGGCGACCTTCGCGAGGCGGGCATCTCCGTCCCTCTCCTCGTCGGCGGGGCGGCGCTCAGCGACAAGTTCACGCGCGGCAAGATCGCCACTAGCTACGACCCCGATTCTGTTGTGTGCTATGCCAAGGACGCCATGACGGGGTTGAGCCTGATGAACCGTCTGATGGACCCGAACGAACGGCTGGCCGTTGCCGCCGAGCATGCACCCGCCGCGATGGCAGCGGTGCCGAAAGTCCAACTCGGAGTCGAGACGACCCAGCGCAGCTCAAAGGTCCGCAGTGATCTGCCTCCTGTCCCGGCGCCCTACCGCGAGCGAATCGTGCGGGAAGTCCCTCAGCTCGAAGAGGTCTGGAGCTATCTCAATCCGCAGATGCTCTACGTCAAGCACATGGGCTTCCGCGGCAACTTCGAGCGCTTGCTTGCCGAGCGTGACCCCAAGGCCATCGAGCTGAGCGGCATCATGGAAGACGTCAAGGCCGAAGCCGCCACTTTCATGAAAGTACGAGCCGTGTGGCAGTTCTTCGACGCCGACGGCTCGGGCAACACCCTGCGCCTGTTTCCTCCAGGAGAGAAAGACGTCGTGCATGCGTTTACCTTTCCGAGGCAGCGGCACGAGGACGGGCTGTGTCTGGCCGACTACGTCCTACCCGGCAATAACGGAACCCGGGATTCGGTCGCGCTCTTCGCCGTCAGCTCGGGCGAAGGGATTCGCGAACGCGCCGAGAATTACAAGCAAAAAGGGGAGTATCTCAAGTCGCACGCGGTGCAAGCGCTGGCGCTGGAAACGGCCGAGGCCTGCGCGGAATGGCTGCACCGGAGAATCCGCGAGGACTACGGCTTCCCCGATCCCGAATCAACCACCATGCTCGACCGCTTCAAGGCCAAGTATCGGACCCGCCGCTACAGCTTTGGCTACGCCTCCTGTCCTGCTCTCGAAGACCAGGAAGCGTTGTTCCGCTTGCTGCGTCCTGAAGAGATCGGCATCCAGCTTACCGAAGGCTGCATGATGGACCCGGAAGCCAGCGTGAGCGCCCTTGTGTTCCCGCACCCCGACTGCACCTATTTTGACGTGAACCACTGACCCGGCCGGCCGGTCCGGCTACGGTCGCGGCGCTTCTTCGCTCGGCTGCTGCCGTTTCTTGAAAAGTGAATCCAGCACGCCCTTCACTTTGTCCTCAACGATTCGGCCTATATCGGGCGAGACCTTGGGGGAGTCTACCGTTCCCCTGATCTTTACCGGAACGCTGGCAACCGTCGTTCCTTCGCTGTTGGGCTTGCCTCCGAGAGTGGCGGCCAACGCGCCTTGCACCGTTGCTTGCAGGTCAAAGTAGAGCTCTTTTTCGAATGTGAAGTATCCTTGGCCGCTCACATCGGACGCCGGGCTGTCCAGCAGAATATTCGTCAGGTGGACTTGCTGACTTCGAATCTCAAAGTCACTCGATAGAGTCGTGAACTCCGTCTCGCCCGGCTCTGGGCTGTCGCCGCCGAGCAATTTGTCCGCCTTTTTCTGAATCGTACCGAGCAGGTTGAACGCGCTAATCTGGCCTTCTTCGAGCGTCAGGTTGCCGGATCCCGCGAGCGAGTTGCGGATCTGGTCCGCGTCCGCGCCGGCGAAGCGCACATTGTATTGCGGAACGGCGACAGTACCGGAGACTTTGTCGCTGGCAGACGCTAGCGCGCTCATCATTTGGTCGATATCAGCGTCGGCGATCTTGCCGCTGCTCGACCCCTGGACTTTCGAATTTGCATAGGAGACCTTCGCTTGCCCGTTCCAAGTCCCGTCGCCAAGCGTCAGGGAGCCATCCGGGATCACCAAGTCGAAAGACGGGTTGGTCATCATGCGCTTGACAGTAAGTTTCAGCGGAGCCTCGCCGTTGAGAGGCAGGCGATGTTCGTCGCCAATCTCGAAATCGGAGAGTGTCAGCTTGCCGTCTCCCTGAAACGTCTTCATCAGATCGCCCTGCATGGTGGTTTCGAAAGCCACCAAGCTGTCACCGGGTGGGTCGCGTAACAACTCGCCGAGGTATTCTTCCCGCAAATCCGCCGGAATCTCCGAGGGCGCTATTTCAATGGCCAGCTCCCCCTGAGCCGGCAGCGACTGGGGCTTAAAGGGGCCGCCCCGGCCACTGAATCGCACTTCAGACCGGCTGCCCCCGTAGAAGGACGCTTGCAGGGTCAGCTTGCAGGTGGCATCAGTTGAAAAGTCCAGCAAGCGCAGATCGATGTCCCCGACGAACAGCGTGGGGTTGCCGCTGTCTTTCGCGGCATCGGCATACCTAACCTCGCCTTGGTCTAGATAAAAACCTTCAATGGCCAGCGCTTTGCCTTCCGAGCCCTCAGCACCTTCAGAAGCGGGAGCGGCCCCTTGGGTGGCGCTGTTAGCGATGAGCGCCGCGGCAACCTCTAGATTCGTCTTTCCCTGACGGTTTCGCTCAACATGGAGAACCGGGTGTCCCAGGGTTACCGAGCGAATCTCGATTCGGTCGCCAAACAACGAGAGAAGCGCCACTTGAGTGGACACCTCACTCGCATCGAGCAGATTGCTTTTCGAGAAGCCGTCGGGGTTGCCGATCGAAACGTCGTGCAGCGTAATCGCGGGTTGAAACAGGAACCATTGCGCCAAGTCAAAATCACCGTCGCCGAAAGAGACGGGGATGGGAACACGAGACTCCAACTGCTCGCGGATCGTGTCGGCCGATCCGGAGACCATCATCTGGATCGCCAGCCCGCTCACCAGCATGATCACGAGGTAGGCGGCGGCCAAACCAACGACAAGCTTCACAAGGGGTTTCATGGGGCCTATAATACAGCAGCGGTGGCCTCAAGCCAGTGAGATGCCGCACGCATTCCTGCGCGCGGGCGCCGTGTCTGACGGCATCGTACCACCGGCTCTGCGAGCCGGTGGAAGGGTCGCGGCATGCCGCGACCCGGCAAAGTGTTCCGTTTTCGGCGGTTTCCTTGCTTTTTGCAACTACTTTATACGTAAACTGTCGACTCCGCGCGCCTTGTTGGAGGTTTCGAAGAAATTCGTAAGTGCTTCTATTTCAATGACCGACAATCTCAATTGCAGGATTTTGCAGATATTTTCATGATTAGCGTTTTTTGCCCCTTAGGGTCCAATACTCTTCACTTAAGAACATTTTTGTGGTATTCTGTTTCAGACAGGAACAGGAGGACCACGCCATGGCGCGCAAGCTGGCAGAACTGCCCCAAGGGGCGCGAATCAGCGATTACATCAGTCTCGGCGTGATGGCCAAGACGTTTCCGGTAGGGAAGATTGAGGCCGTTCTGGCGGCCACGGGCAAAGCCAGCGTGCGGCAGCGCGAGTTGCCCGCTCACGTGGTCGTCTACTACGTCATTGCCCTGGCCCTTTACATGCAGTCGTCCTACCGGGAGGTGCTGCGCTGCTTGCTGGAAGGGTTGCAGTGGCTCAGCGAACCGGGAACGAAGGTGAAGGTGGCGGGCAACTCGGCGATCTCCCAGGCGCGCTCGCGGCTGGGGCCGGCCGTGCTGCGGCAACTCCATGATGAGCTCGTGCAGCCGATCGCGGCGGCGGCTACCCAGGGCGCCTGGTATCGGCAATGGCGCTTGGTGAGCATCGATGGCAGCACCCTCGACCTTGCCGATCAGAAGCGCAACGAAGCGGCCTACGGCCGGCCCGGAGCCAGCCGCGGCTCGAGCGCCTATCCGCAACTGCGCTTCGTTTCGCTCGTGGAAGCAGGGACCCACGTGTTGTTCGGCACCCGGATGGGCGCCTATGATGTCAGCGAAATCGCCCTCGCCAAGGAGGTGATCCCGCACTTGCGAAAGGGGATGTTGTGCCTGGCTGACCGCAATTTCTTCAGCTATCGGTTGTGGAACCAGGCGCGGGTCTGGGGCGCCGATCTGCTGTGGCGAATCAAGAAGAATCTGATTCTTCCCTGCGAGAAACGCCTGCCGGACGGCTCCTATCTTAGCCGCATTTATCCTTCCGAGCGGGACCGGCGGCGCGGCGCCAACGGCGTGCGGGTGCGGGTCATCGAATACCGTCTGGAAGGGCTGGAAGACGCCGAGCCGCTCTATCGCCTGTTGACGACGATTCTGGATCCGGAGCAGGCCCGGGCGGAGGAACTCGCCGCGCTCTACCCCGAACGCTGGGAGATCGAAACGGCGCTGGACGAGTTGAAGACGCATTTGCGGGGAGCCCGCATCGTTCTGCGCAGCAAGACCCCAGAGCTGGTCGAGCAAGAGTTCTATGGGCTGCTGCTGGCGCACTTTGCTATTCGGGGGCTGATGCACGAAGCGGCGCTGAAGGCGGATGAAGATCCCGACCGGCTATCGTTTCTGCATGCGGTGAGAGTTGTCCGCCGCAAGCTTCCGCTCTTTGTGGCTATTCCCCCCTCGGGACAGAAAAGTCTTTCATGAGGCCGTGCTGGCAGAGATACTGGAGGAGCGTGTGGCCTGCAGCCGAGGACGCCGCAATCCGCGCGGGGTCAAGCGCAAGATGAGCGGCTATCCGCTGCGGCGAAACCAGCCGATCTCGCCCCCCATTCAGAATATCGAGAAACGCATCAGGATCGTTAAGTGAAGAGTATTGGCCTTAGGGCCCACTCACCCTTTCATTGCTTTCATGAACGGGTGTCTTGCGAATGACGGCTTGTCAGTCGTTCAGTTCACCGCTCTCAGGATAGCGGCACATTGGCGTTTGTCAAGCCCTGAGTAGGCGCGTTTGTTTGATAACACTGGGATTACTTCTCTCTTAAATTCGGGAATGGAATATGGCCTTGGCCACAACGAGGGCAGGGAGGGTTCGAGCAGCGTCAGCGCTGGTCATACGTCGGCCCGGAGGCCGACATCGTTGTTGAACGCCCGCACAAGATAGTCACGGTAGCGCCAAGCCAGAGGTACATCGGAATCGCCTTCGCTGCCATGCGATACGGTGTAGCGGACCAGATCCATCCAGCGCCTGGCAAAGCGCTCGCCGAAACGTGGCGAATGTAGCAGGCGATCGACCAACCGCTCGTAGGCTCCATCGGAATCATCGTGAACGAAGGCTTCAATTTGTTGAGGCGAGGGGGGCAGTCCGGTTAGATCGAAAGAAAGCCGGCGCAACAGCGTGTAGCGATCCGCGGGTTCCGCCGGTGCGAGTTGCTCTTGTTCCAGCTTGGCGAGGAGAAAGCGGTCAACTGGATGGTCAGACCATTGCGAATGACCGACGGACGGCGGTGGCGATTGCTTGAGGGGTTGCCATACCCAGTGTTCACGCTTGCGCGCCTCCAAGTCGAACTTGGGCTTGGGGCCGGCCGTTTCCGGGGCTTGCTCTTGAGGCCAGGGAGCGCCGATTTCTACCCACTGGACGAACGCGCTGATCTGCTCCTCGCTCAACTTCCCGGTCGGGGGCATCTTGATGGTCGAGGCGAAGCGCAATGCCTGAATCAGGCGGCTGGCTCCCGGGTCTCCTGGGACAATCGCGGGGCCCGCGTCGCCGCCTTTGAGAAACCCGGCCAGGCTATCGAGGCGCAGGTTGGCGAACGGAGTTTTCGTCTGGGCGCTGTGACACGAATAGCAGTTCCCAACTAAAGCCGGGCGGATCTTCGATTCAAAAAACTCGAGCTGTTCGGCGGTGGGCTGCTCGGCCGGCGAGATCGAAACCAAGAGCCAGCCGGACAAGAAGACAGCAATCGAGAGAGTACGAAACAGTCGAAAACTTCGAGGAAGATGGGCTTCCGAATAGGTCATTAGCACGCCGCCGCTTCATCCAGATTATACGCGAGCACGGCGCGTTTCGCTCTACCCGCTCGGCCGCTTGCTTTCTACAGGAAGAGATACACGATGCATCGTTGTTGTCAATCTCCCGTAGCGCACGGTCTCGTCGTGAGGTACCGGCCAACCTGAGGAATCCATAGGTTGGCCGATAAGTTTTCGAAGTCCACTTCAAACTGGGTCTTACGGTGCGTTCAGCCTGGCCGCTGTGTCATTCAGTGTGGCGGCTCGCCTAACCCGCGGCTGGATCGATTCCACATCAATCGACACGCCTTCAGACGGTGCATCGAGACGCCGGTTAAATGCCGTGTAGACCGCTGTCACATCGACCATTCGATCCGTTTCGATCACCACGAAGCCGTCGCTGGCCCGAATCGGATCCTCCAGAATACGGGCGATGTCTCGACAGTCGATGAACACCGCGTCCATCGGCTGCAAGACGGTCATCGTACGGCCGGCCTGCAGATCGTTGGGATTGCCCAGGCCATGAGCTTCGATCACTTTGATGCCCACCTTGATCCGCTCGTCGCCGGAGTGATGAACATTCACGACCGTGCGAAGAGCAGCAGGCCCAAGCCGTAGTGCTGGCTCGGTTGAGGGTACCGGAACGTCCTTACAAACATATTTGGCAGAATAGATGAAGGTCCGGGTGGCAGTGGGCTCTGTTTGTGCGATCAGATTTGATCCCGCAACAGTCGCCAGCCCTATCAACGTCACCCGGGCTATCTTCCATCTGGTCAGTCTTCGAATTGTTTCCATTTTTTCCACAGATATCTCCTTTTACTTTCGGATGGATGCCTTTGCCTCAAGGCGCACGGCTGCTCGCCGGTGAGGCATCGGCGCATAGCCCTATTCATCCCGATGGCCATTCTGGCGGCTCAATGTTTTCAAGCTCTTGGCGCTATGCGGCGGAGAAGACTCGGGGCATTCTGACACGCGCGTCGAGGAGCGTGGCCACGTTCAACGGGAGGACTCATGCGAACCCAAACTATCCGGTGGAGTTCGCGGCGCGTTGAGGGATCCTACGAACAGGCGTATGCCCGAGGCGTATGCCCGAGGTTGCGTCCCGAGGTCCAGGAGTGTATCCTCTCGTTGGAGCGGCAGAAATCCTGTACGTTTCCACACAGTGCAGGGACCGGTCGCCGTGTGTTGAGGTCCCGTGTGTTGACCATCGGATGACCACGGGTTCCCCATCAAGAAAGCGCAACGCTCTCGTTTGTATGGGAGCGGCCTAAAGAGGGAAATTGTTATGAGAAAAACTAGCAAAGTGTGTGCAGTCTTTTTGTTCGTTGCTTTGGCCTTGGCCCTTGGTTGCTCCTCGGCGCCACCCGAGGCGGCGGTTCCTGAAAAGAAGGTGGAAGCCCCTCCTCCAGAGCCCGAACCGCTGACGGGCAAGCACTATGTTCTCCTCGATACAACCAAGGGAGACATCAAGATCGAACTCGACGCGGATGCCGCGCCGAAAACAGTCGAGAACTTCCTGGCATACGTCGATCGGAAATTCTATGACCACACGATCGTACATAAGGTCATCAGAAATTACTACATTCAAGCTGGTGGTTACGACGTGCGCTTAAAAAGGAAGGCCACAAGGGACGCGATTGCAAGCGAATCGGACAACGGCCTCAAAAACGTCAAGGGGGCGATTGCCATGGCGCGCGGAGAGGACCCCCAAAGCGCCACCACTCAGTTCATGATCAGTGTCAGAAACAATCCCCGCCTGGATCGCGATTATGCCAAGGGAGACGGCATCGGATACACCGTCTTTGGAAAAGTCATCGAAGGCATGGATGTCGTGTCCAAGATCGGCCAGGTCAAGACCGTACAAAAAAGCTCCGCTAAGAATGTGCCCGATCTCCCGATCTTCATCAAGACCGTTCGGCGCGTCGAAAACGAAGAAGGCGGCGGGGAGAGCTAGTTGGCACAAGCATCGGGCTGACAATCCTCTTTGCGGCCCTTCTTCGCGACCCTTCTTCGCGGCAGTGATCGCGAGGGACTGGTAGGCGGACTGTTGCGGCTGCGCTGCTACACGAGCGGGACTTGGCGGGCTCGACCGGGTTCAAACTAGACTGAAACCAATGGTTCCTGAGCCTTGGAGAGTATCCCTTCACGGCGGCCACAGTGGTGAGTTCTGCGAGCACGCCACAGGCTGGCTCTCTGAAGTCCTCGAGGCTGCCGTTACCGCCGGATATCACACCTTCGGCGTCAGTGAACACGCGCCCCGCAGCGAATCCCGGTTCGTCTACCACTCCGAAAAAGATAAGGGCTTCACGGTCGAGCGGTTGCAACGCAACTTTGAGGCCTATGCCGGCGCCATTCATAAACTCTCGGAGCAGTTCGCCGGAAGGCTCGTTGTGCTCCGTGGTTTCGAAGCCGAAGTCGTTCCCGCTCAAGGTTACCGGGAGGAAATGCTCGGCCACCATCAACGCTTTGGATTCGACTACATGGTAGGCTCGGTCCACTACGTGGATGAGATCTCGATAGACTCGGAAGACGCGGATTTCAAACGCACCATCGACGCATGCGGCGGGCTCGAAGCATTGGCTGTGCGCTACTACGAAACCGTAGCGGAAATGGTCGCGGAACTAGAGCCCGATGTTGTCGGACACCTCGACTTAATCAGAAAGAACGCCGCTCCGGACTTTTCGCTCGACACGCCGAAGATTCGCCGCGCTGCTGACGCCGCACTAGAAGCAGTTCGCGAACATCACTGTATCCTCGACCTCAACACGGCCGGCTACCGCAAGGGCCTCGGCAGTCCCTACCCCGCGCCGTGGCTTGTGACACGGGCCAGCGAAATGGAAATTCCGTTCTGTCTTGGCGATGACAGCCACGGTCCCGCCCAAGTCGGCGCGGGCATCGACGAGGCTAGGCAATACCTGCTCGAAAACGGAGTGGGAGCTGTGACCGTATTAACCCGCGATGAGGGCGAGATTGTCAGAAAAGTCGTTTCGCTTTGACGTTCTGGTGGCGTGGTTCTTGGCAATAGCGTGTGGTGTATTACCATGCACTCTTGTGGATAACCTATGAAACACCGATCTGAAAGTTTCTGCGCCTCGCGTCGTGCACTAGCTCTCCCTTCGGTGCTACCTGAATTATGCACTGCCGGTGCACCTGGTGAGGGCTGAGCCGCCAGGAACCATTTGGGGACCCCCGAAAACATGGGGTAAAAAGGTAGGCTGGCAAAGATTTCAGCTTCGCCAGTCAACCCCAAGGAGGTCACCCAAATGGTTACCAAACGAAAACAGCATAGCTCCCGAAGGCCCGTCAAACAAGGCCCCGGCGCGAGGGCCCCGCGGCCCAATAAAATCGGGGCTGCCACGCCCTATCACTTCCGTGGCAAGAATCTGACTCCCTACGGCGACTTGCTGCCCGTCGCCACCCTGCTCGAAAAACTCGGCTTCCAAGCGCTGCTGGAAGAAACCCTCACGACCAAACGGATCACCCGAGCCATGAGCCCCTACCAGTTCGTGCTGGCCCTCGTGCTCGGCCTCTATGTCGGCTTTGCGCGGCTCAACCAACTCCGCTTCATCGCTCGCGACCCCATCCTGACCGGCATCTTGCAAGTGACGCGTCTGCCGCCGCAGTCCACGCTGTGGCGCTTTCTGGCCTCGCTGCACCTCAACGTGGCGAAGCAGATCCTTTCCATTCAGCGCCAGCTGCGGGTACGAGTCTGGGCCGCGGCCCACGTGAAGTTGGAGACGGTGACGCTGGACACCGACACCACCGTGCATACCCTCTACGGCCGCCAGATGGGCGGGCGCAAGAGCTACAACCCCAAGAACAAGGGCAAGCGCAGCTACCAGCCGATACTGACCTTCCTGGCCGAGACGCGCGAATACCTGATGGGCGGGTTGCGCAACGGCGACCGGCCCACGGGCCGACAGATCGCCGCCCACCTCGAAAGCGCTTTCCGGACTTTGCCGGGCGGCGTGAAGAAAATCCTGGCGCGGGCCGATTCCGGCTTTTATTGCTGGGAGGCGGTGGAGGCCTATGAAAAGGCGGCTTGTCAGTTCGTCATCGTGGCGCGCAAAACGCGGCGCCTGGTCGAGCGCTTGCAGCAAGCAGAATGGAAACCCTCCCCCCGCTCCGACGCGGACGCGGAATGCGAATTCCTCTACCAACCGCAAGGCTGGGCGCGGGCCTGCCGTTTCCTGGCGCTGCGTTACGAAAACGAGCCCAAGGCCGGCGCGGCCGAGCAATACCAGTTGTTCGCCACCAGCGCTTACACCTACCGCGTGTTTGTCACCAATCTGGCCGAGCCGATCGCGGCGGTGGTGTGGTTTTACAATCAGCGCGCCGGAGCCGAGAACCTGATCAAGGAGGCCAACAACGACGCCGGGCTGGCGGCCCATCCCTCGCGCCGCTTTGACATGAACCGCAATCACTTTCAGTTGGCCATGCTGGCCTACAATCTCAACTGCTGGCTGCTGCTGTTCAACCGCGAAGCCCAGGCCAGCGTGGAGACGCTGCGGCACACCACCCTGGCGACGGCGCGGCTGCGTTTTCTGTTCGTGGCGGCCAAGATCTGGCGGCACGCCGGCAGAACGGGTGTCAGCTACAGCGATCATTATCAGGAAAAGGGCCTGTTTGAACGGCTGATGCGACGGCTGCGGGCGATGGGGCCGCCGGGATCGAACTTGGCGCCGGTGGTGGAGGGTGCGCTGAGCTGAGGGGCACTCCATGCATAAAATTTCATGCACTCGCCGCAACGTACTGGGAACACGCCGCTTGCCAGCCCGCTTTTGCCCTGCCGGGATCAGGAGGCGGCTCAAACGGGGAGGGAAACAGCAGAAAAGACGACTTGCGAAATCACTGAGTTGACACGAGTGCCGCTATCGCCACAACTCCATCGACGATGGCTACGCCGAATCTGTGCATAATTCAGGGAGAATGAACATGCCACAACAACCAATTCTTGTTCTCGGAGCAACAGGAAAGACCGGTCGGCGGATCGTCGAGCGGCTTTCAGCGAAAGGCCACGCCGTGCGGAAAGGATCACGGCAATCCGAGCCGCCATTCGACTGGGACGACAACGAGACCTGGTCCGCGGCTCTGCATGGCGTCGCGGCGGTCTATATCTCGTTCTATCCAGATCTCGCTGTGCCCGGCGCAGCGGCGGCGATTCAAGAGTTGACATCCCGCGCTATCGATGCCGGCGTCAAGCGGTTGGTCCTGCTGTCGGGCCGCGGCGAGGAAGAAGCGCAGCGATGCGAGAACATCGTCAGGGAGAGCGGTGCGAGTTTCACGCTAATTCGCGCCAGTTGGTTTTCGCAAAACTTCAGCGAAAGTTTCCTGTTGGACGCCGTACAAAGCGGGACCGTCGCACCCCCGGTCCGAGACGTGGGGGAGCCCTTCGTGGACGTGGATGACATCGCCGACGTCGCGGTGGCCGCATTGACCGAGCAGGGGCACGAAGGCCGCCTCTATGAAGTTACGGGGCCGCGTTTGCTGACGTTTGCAGACGCGGTCGAGGCAGTTGCTGAAGCGGCGAATCGGCCCGTCGAGTTTGTCAGTATCAGGCCCGAGCAATACGAAGAAGGTCTCGCCGAAGCCGGCCTTCCCAAGGAATTCGCCTCACTGGTGATGTATCTCTTCACAACCGTTTTGGACGGTCGTAACGCCCACCTCGCGGACGAAGTTCAGCAGGCTCTGGGCAGGGCCCCTCGCGACTTTGCCGACTACGCGCGAGAGACCGCCGCCACCGGCATTTGGGGGGCGAATCAATGAGCAACTTACTGGACATACTCACCGTCGCTGCGGTGCTGGGCTCCGGCTTGGTCGCTGGAATCTTCTTCGCCTTCTCCACTTTCGTGATGCGAGCCCTCGGCCGGCTGCCTCAGGACCAGGGAATAGCTGCCATGAAGGCCATCAACATCACGGTACTCAACCCGTGGTTCTTCCTCGCGTTCTTTGGAACCGGAGCGGTCTGCCTCCCGGTCGCGTTTCTCGCTTCAGGGAGTGCCGCCAGCATGCAGCGGGCCTCTCTGCTCGTCGCCTGTGCACTCTACTTGGTGGGGTGCCTTCTCGTGACGGTGGCGTTCAACGTGCCACTGAACGATCGGCTGGCATCGGTCGAGCCCCAAAGCTCGGGCGCGGGGGAGCTGTGGCGCCACTACCTCTCGCGTTGGACTCTCTGGAATCACGTAAGGACCGCCTCGTCATTAGCCGCCGCAGGGCTCTATGCCTATTCTTTGTGGGGAGGCGGCCTCAGCCAATGATTCTTGCGGCGGAGCCCACTCCAGTGCTGTCAGCCCGGCTCCCACCAAGATGGGCGACGGCCCGCTGTCTCAATGCGCTTTGAGCCAGGTCCTCATCTTGCGCCCGCCCGAGACCGCAAAGCCACATTTCTCGTAGAATGCTACGGTCCTGCCGAACGCTGGCAACGGTGGCGTGCAGAGCTCAATCGCCTTCCATCCACGCTGGCGTCCGAGCTCCCTGATCCGATTGACTAGGCCTTCACCAACATGCCGAGATCGCCATGCTGGAGCGACATAGAACTCCTGCACGGTGGCCATCGCACCACCTACGTAGAGGGCATGTCCTTCGGAGATCGTCGCCAAACCGATCGGGGTAGCCTCCGCGAACGCCAACAATGTCGGATAGTGACCATTCGCAATCAACTCGCGGCAGGTCTCGGTCGTCTCCGCAACGTTGATGTCAAGGGGGGGAGCCCCGGACCGCTCGCAGATTTCCTCAGTCAAAGCGGCTACCAGACGTGCAATCGTAGGAGCGTCGTCAGGCCGCCCGGATCGTATGGTAATTTCCGTTGAGGGCATCGCTGGCCGTTTTGTCACGACAGCGGGTGCTTAGGAGTCCGGTTCTCGATCAACTGCAAAGTCGCCAAGTCGGCGAAAAGGTGGTGGACCTGGACGGGTTCGTTCCACGCACGCTCCTTTATTATCTGCAAGTTACTGATTCTTATAGCCACCCATTCCACCTGAACCACTCAAAATGGACTTGCGTTGTACGTGAGCTGTACACGGGATCGCCCCAGAACGATTTAGCGCCCGCATTATAACCTGCAAGATGTGGGAGCGGGCCGGCAAGGGATGTTCGGTTGCAGTACGCGAGGGAGAGATTTTGATGCCTTCGTACCTGTAACTGTTATGCGGCCACAAGAAGCGCTCAGCGATCGAGAAAGCCATCCTTGCCCGTTGGGGGTTGCGGACCGTGGCAGAAGAGAGCACGAAGCGGGAGCACCGACCGAGATGAAAGGACCAAGGGGAGGGGAGGGTCGGATCTCTACCAAGCGGGCACAGTGAGACCCTACGGGGCGAGCGTGCGTTACTCATGGTTTCGAGCTACATGTGCGCACACACAAGAAAGTTGCACGTGGCCCTGAAGCTAAAGGACCTATGGTGGTGATATGACAAGGACGGAAGAAAAGAAGCGTCTCCAGGTATTAAAGAGGGCGTATCGGGGACCCTCCGAAGCCGCCAGGACATCTCGCCCAGCGATCCCAGCGGCTTTGGCGGGAGATCGTGCCGCGCCGCGTGCTATCCCCCGAAAAGCTGACGCTCCTGCAGACTGGGCTGGAGGCCCTGGATCGGCTTGACGAGGTCAGGGAGGCGCTGGGGAAGGGCGAGCTTGTCAAAGTTACCGAGCGGACGGGAGCGGTACACGCGAACCCGTTGCTGCGAGCCGAAAAAGACGCCAGGAGCCAATTCCTGGCGACCTGGACGGCCCTAGAACTACAGCATCACGGCTACTTCGACAACGCGGGAACGGAGCACGAGATTGACTCCGATTTGTCGGCGTTGGAGGGCTACTGATGCCGACAAACTCCGCACCGACACTAGGCAGCAGGCGAAGTGGAACGAGCGTGAGACCTTGCCTGAAAAAACAGGTGAAAAACAAGCCGGCGGGCGGTTTCCCAGGGGTGTATCGGGCAACCCGGCTGGTAGACCACAAGGTGCCCTCAACAAGACGACGCTCGCCTGTCAGGCACTTCTAGAAGGCGAGAGCGAGGCGATCACGCGCAAGGCCGTCGAGTTGGCAAAGAAGGGCGACATTCAAGCCTTGCGCCTGTGTCTCGATCGCATCCTCCCCGCTCGCAAGGATCGACCGATCAGTCTTTCTCTTCCTGAAGTTCGATCGGCGAAAGAAGTACCTGCCGCAATCGGAGCGGTTCTGTCCTCCGTGGCTGACGGTCAACTGACGCCGAGCGAGGGTCAGGCCCTCGCCTCCATGCTCGAAACCCAGAAACGAGCGATCGAGACCGCAGAACTAGAACAACGAGTTTCGCCCTTGTCGCGTCTTCTATGCGGTCAGACTGAAGGAACGACGTTTTTACGACTGCGTTGGGATCTTCTCGAAGTCTACTAGCTGCACGTCGTCAACCACCTTCACGTAGGGAATGACCTTCTCCCAGTGGCCAAACCAGAAGTAAAGTTCACGGACGAGCGTTGCAGCGACTCTAGCTGGATCGTACCCTTCGGTGATGACTGGAAGTTCCTTGGCCCACGCGCTTGTTGGCGCTTCTCGCTTGCCTTCAGCACTCATGAAATCACTACTCCCGGAGCTATACGGCAGCAAGAATGACTTGTCGCCGCCCAGGTGCATGTTCCTCAGTTCCACGCGGAACAACACTTCTTCGGGACGCTTACGATAGTCGGAGAGTACAAGTTGGTAGAACCTCGCAAAACTGTAGACTGCCTCGATCAGCGCGATTGAGTTGAGCCTACAGTCGTTCTTCCACGCAAGGAAGGATGAATCGGCAAGGGCCCCGAAAATCATGGGACCGTCGCGGTAGAGGTCGATCACTTTACGGTCTCCGTTGGTGACCCGGATCAGCTCTCCATTGACAATGCGCGCTTGATCCAGCGTCTCAAGGCTAAATCCAGATTGCCGCAGGATAGGTGGACGCTCCAGCCTCCGCCGAATGCTGCCATCGTGGCTGGCGAGCACCGTCCGCAGTTCCCCGACGGGGCGTGGGCAGGCGGCCAGAACGAGGGCCCGTTGTTGATCCATGGCCTGGTGCTGGAGGGCAAAGGCAACCCGTTCATTAAGCTTCTTGTCAGCCGCTTCCGCTTCGGTCGGCAAGGCAACCTGTTCGCTAAGCTTCTTGTCAGCCGCTTCCGCTTCGGTTGCCTTTCCACTATTTTCAAGAAGGCGTCCTATGAGCGATTCGACATTGGCTAGCCGGGTTGCAATCTTCGTTTCGTAGTTGAAGCCAGCGCGAAGTGCCCTCTGTAAGTCCACGACTTTGTGGTGGGCCGTGGCACCTGAATTATGCACTGCGGCGTGGACCTGAGGAGGGCTGAGCCGCAAGGGACCATTGGGGACCCCCTAAAACATGGGGTAAAAAGGTCGGCTGGCAAAGATTCCAGCTTCGCCAGCCAACCCCAAGGAAGTCACCCACATGGTTACCAGACGAAAACAGCATAGCTCCCAAAGGCCCGTCCAACAAGGCCCAGCCGTGACGGCCTCGCGGCCCAATAAAATCGGGGCTTCGACGCCTTACCACTTCCGCGGCAGGAAGCCGACTCCCTACGGCGGCTTGCTGCCGGTGGTCGGGAGGGCGCTGATCTGAGAGCCTGGCTATGCGCTATGCATAAAATTTTATGCACTAGCCGTAACGCACTGGAAACACGTCACTTCCGAGCGAGGTTTTGACGACGCGGATTCTGGGCGAGAAGGGAAACCGGGGACGGAGAAGCCAAAAGGCCAGTTGCCGAGCTACCACCTCACGACGACCGCCAACCCGCTACGAACGCAGCCACACTCGCAAAGTGAATCTGTGCATAATTCAGGTTAAAGGACACGCGAATGGTCGGATCTCTTTTACCTCATCGCCAAAGCGGGTTGCACTGCGCTCGGTTCTGAAGCCAATAAAGATATAGCCGCCATTTTTGTTTGCGAATCCTGAGACGTCCTTTGCCAGTTCTCGCTTTGCCTGTTCTCGCTTTGCTTTTTCGCCCTCGGTGAGACGGTACGGTTGACTCTTGCAGTCGAAACACTCGTTCTCAACCGCTCCGATGAGCTGCTCCTCGAATTGTTTGGTATCAACGATTGCTCGGAGAGCGTCGAGTGTTAGATCCATAGGTCAAAAGCTTGCTTGCGAAGTCCTTGGACTATTAGAGTGTCTTGCCGTTATCGACAGGTTGTCGGTTGAGCGCAACTGATCTAGATCCGCCACGGTAGCTTGGGTCGAAGCGAGGGCTTCGCTGAGTGTGGCCTGGAGCAGAGCGTGGCGGGCGTCGGCGGTATCGGTGAGGCGGGCTGCGAGGTCGTCGCAGAGGGCCATGAGTTCGTCGACTTTGGCGACGATGCGGTGTTGTTCGACTAGGGGCGGGAGAGGAATAAGGAGCTTAGTAAGGACCCCGAGGTTGATGTTTTTCTGAGCTGTTGCCGGCGCGAACTTGAGTAAATTGGCCTGCGTTGTTCTCATGAAGTACTCGAAGTAGCGGGCATTTGGGAATGGTGGTGCGGGTACGAATCCGACCACACTATCTGGAAAGCATGCGTCGAAGCCCAGAATTCCAGTGTCGGCGATATTGGCGGCGATGGTGATGCACAGTGTGCCCTCGGGCCACTTGGCGCTTTGCGCGAGCCCTCGTTCGTTGTACTGGTTAGTGGAGGTCCAGATGACGCCATTGGCGCGCGCCACGTCCCCCGTCTGCACCAATGGATGCGCACCGTTCTCAAAAAGCGATGGGTCGTTGCGTGGACGATGCTTTGACTTGCCACGCCCGAAAAGGCCGAGTTCCGGAAAATTCGCCCATGCCCACCCAGCGGGCAAGCTGAAAGGAGTCTCAGAAGAATCGATTGGAGGGGGAGGTTTGAGCCCTCGTTTCTCAGTCTGTGATCTTTCCTCGCGAATTCGGTCAATCAAGCTTGAGGCTGGTTCGTCGTTGGGGTCTTGGTGGACGAGTTTGCCTTGGACAGCAAGGTCGAGGATCGTCTGGCGGAGTTGGCGGATGTGTTCGGGGCGGGTGGTGAGGCGGGGGAGGTGGTTGAAGTAGAAGCGGGCGGTGTGGCGTTGGTCCTCGAGTGTGGTGTCGCCGTTGTTCAGCCCGTGCAGGGTGGCCGCGACGAGCCGGTCCCGCCGGGACTCGCGCTTGGCCTGCGCCGCTTCCAGCTCGTCGCATAGCGCCATCAACTCGTCCACCTTCGCCACTATGCGGTGCTGCTCGGCGAGGGGTGGGAGCGAGACAGCCATCCTTCCGAGGGTTCGACCGTTGACGTTGGGCTGGCCTGCTCCTCTCGCCCCGGCCTCCAGTTGACTCCAATAGACCGGCGATTCGAGGAACAGCTTCAAGAAACGATCGAACACCTCACGTGATCCCTGTACACGAATCAGGTAGGACGCGAAAACGGCCTTTAGGGGAACATCCTTGACTAGGAAGCTCTTGCCGATTGTTCCACCGGTCCTAGCGATCAAGATATCGCCGTTAGCTAGCGCGTATTGAGCTGCCTGCACGTCTGAGATTGCGCAACCCGGTACAGACTGCCAATCCACTCGATTGTTCTGGATGTCTGTGATGCGAAGAAGTCGCACGTGTTCGACAGTGTTAGTCGCCGACGCTGTGTAGCCGTAGTGGATTCGGAGGCTGACGTCTGCGAGACGAGACCACGACCAGTTTGGCGGAATCCGATACGGAAACTCTTCTTGCTCCCCTTCCGGGAGTGGCTTGGGCTTTCGTATTTCACCCGTCTTGATGAGGCGGTCCTTTTCCGCTTCGATCCGCTTGAGTAGTTCAGCTGCCGGTTCGTCGTTCGCGTCCTGGGGCACGAGCTTCCCGCGCACGGCCAAATCAAGAACCAGCCGCCGTAGACGCCCCACGGCGTCAGGCGCCTCCGCAATTCGCGCGAAGTGTTCCAGTAGCGCCACCGCTGTCATCGCAGCAACGCCTCTTCGAGAATCCCTTTGAGCCGGTCGCGTAGCTTTGCCGTCTCGCCTTCGCTCTGGTCAAGCTTCGCGAGGATCTCCGCAGGGTCGCCGTGGTCCTCTTCTTCTGTGTGCGGGTTCTTGAAGTCGAGGTTGTAGTTGCGCGTCTTGACGTCCTCGATGGTGACCTTCCACGCGACTTCGTTCTCTTCGCGCTTGTCCCACCACTCGATGGAGGGCTTCAAGTGCTCCAGCCTAATCGGCTTGGTCATCGAATAGGCTTTCTGGCCCTCGGGGACACGGTGCTCGTAGAACCAGATTTCCTTCGTCGGTAAACCCTTCTCGAAGAACAGCAGATTCGTGCCGATCGAGGCGTAGGGCCGGAAGACGCTATTCGGCAGGCGCACTATCGTGTGGAGGTTGCACTCGGCGAGCAGGTGTTCCTTCAGACGCGTCTTGACGCCTTCGCCGAAGAGCGTGCCGTCGGGTAGCACCACCGCAGCTCGGCCGTTGGGCTTCAGCAGGCGCACGATCAGCGCGAGGAACAGGTCGGCCGTCTCGCGTGTCTGGAAGTGCTTCGGGAAGTTCGTCTCGATGCCATCTTCTTCCCTGCCGCCGAAGGGAGGATTCGTTAGGACGATATCGACGCGGTCAGACTTGCCGTAGCTGATGTACGGGCGAGCCAGTGTATTGTCGTGACGTACGAATGAGGGATCGTCTATGCCGTGCAGCAGCATGTTCGTGACGCAGAGCATGTGCGGGAGTTGCTTCTTTTCCGTGGCTCGCAGACCCTGCTGCATCACCTGCTCGTCGTCGGGCGTCTTGACGTAGCGCTCGCGCATGTGGCGGAGAGCGCAGGTGAGAAAGCCACCCGTGCCGCACGCGGGGTCGAAGAGAATCTCGCCGGGCTTCGGGTCGATGCGGTCGGCCATGAAGGCGGTGACGGCGCGGGGCGTGTAGTATTCGCCTGCGTTGCCGGCGCTTTGCAGGTCGTTGAGGATCTGCTCGTAGAGGTCCCCGAAGTGCTGGCGCTCGGCGAGGTTGTTGAAGTCAACGATGTTGATCTTGTTGATCACCTGCCGCATGAGCTGCCCCGACTTCATGTAGTTATAAGCGTCCTCGAACACGTCCCGCACGACGGGGCGGCGGCCATCCTGAGCAGCGCCGGGGAGCTGCTTGAGCGTCGTGAAGACATCGTCGTTGACGAAATCGAGCAGCTCGTCGCCGGTCATGCCTTCGGGGTCGGCAGCCCACGCTCGCCATTGCAACGGCTCCGGTATGGGCGAGCGGTAACCGTCCTGCATCAGCTCTAGCTCTTGGTCTTGGTCGTCGATGATCTTGAGGAAGAACATCCAGCAAAGCTGCGCGATGCGCTGGGCGTCGCCATCGACGCTAACGTCCTGGCGCATGATGTCCTGAATCGATTTGACGGTTGTGCGAACGGACATGAAAGGTTAGGCTGCCTCTTCGTATAGTGCGGACTGGAGTTCGTGCACGGCTCGCTCGAAGCCGCCTCGTCCGCCGAAACTCTTCAGAAGCTCGACCGGTGTGCCCATCGTGGCGAATGGAGCCACCTTGAGGATACGGGGGTCGTCAAGTTCGGTGACGCCGTCGTCCTCGTATTTCTGTAGCAACGCTTCGAGCACCGCGCGTGCCTGCTCGCCGTACTTGGCGAAGACATCGCTTTTGCGTGCACTGCCCGCCCGTTGGCGGCGAGTCAACGGCGGCCGATCGAAGGCGACGTGGCAGATCAGATCGAACGGGTCGAGATCTTTGCCCACTTCTTCGATCAGCGGTTCGAGGGGCATCCCTTCGACTTCCAACTCTTCGAGGATGGCCTGCTTGCGCTCAGCAGCGTTCCAGCGGTTGAGGAAAGCGTCCAGGCTGACGAACTGCTTGCGGAGCGTTCGCTTTGAGTAGTCGCGCAAGCTCTCGGTGACGAGTTTGCCGTTCTCGTCGAGGTATTCGATCCGTTCGGCGACGATCGTGACTTCGCTGCCCCGGATGTAGTACTTCTTCGGCGTCCACGGGCTGTCGTCAATCGTAATGTCCGGCACTTCCTCCTCGCCTTCCCCAGGATCGGGTGGAAAGTCGCCGCCGTTATCGGGCGGGAGGATGGGATCGTCGTCGCCCGGTTCGTAAATCTGCACCGGCTCCCCGTCAAAGTCGGGATCGGCGAAGTGGTTGGTCGCCTTTCGGAAGTCGATCACCGTGAAGTAGTACTTCTTCGTGTCCTCGTGAATGCGTGTGCCCCGTCCGATGATTTGCTTGAACTCGGTCATCGAACCCACTTCGCGGTCGAGTACGATCAGGCGGCACGTCTGGGCGTCAACGCCCGTGGAGAGCAGGCGTGAGGTGGTGACGATCACGGGGTACTTTGCCTCCGGGTCGATGAAGTTCCCTAGCTCGGCCGTGCCCTCGGGGTCGTTGCCCGTGATGCGCATCACGTAGCGGCTGTTCTGCTGCACGAGTTCGGCGTTCTCGTTGATGAGTGCCTGGCGCATACGGGCTGCGTGCTCGGTATCGACGCAGAACACAATGGTCTTTTGGAAGGGGTCGCCGCTCTCGCGCAGGAACGCGGTAACCTTGCGGGCGACTAACTTCGTGCGCTCGTCGATCACGAGGTTGCGATCAAAGTCCTTCTGATTGTAAATACGATCCTCAATCTCGTAGCCGTACTCGTCCTTCTCGCCCCGAGTGGGTCGATAGCCTTCGACATCAACGTCGGTGTAAACCTTCACTACCTTGTACGGCGCCAGGAAGCCGTCGTGGACGCCCTGCTTGAGCGAATAGGTGTAGACGGGTTCACCGAAGTAGTGGATGTTCGAGACGTACTCGGTTTCTTTCGGCGTCGCCGTGAGGCCGATCTGCGTGGCACCGGAGAAGTATTCGAGAATCTCCCGCCAAGCGGAATCCTCGGCTGCGCTGCCGCGATGACACTCGTCGACGACGATGAGGTCGAAGAAGTCGGGCGACAGTTCGCGGAAGAGTTTCTCGCGATCTTCGGGGCCGGTGATCGCTTGGTAGAGGCCGAGATAGACTTCGTACGAGGTATCGATGCGTCGCTGCTTCTTGAGGACGGCTGTAGGCAACTCAGACGCGCTGCCGTCGTCGCGCTCGATTGTCTTCGAGCTGGTGCTGAGCTTCGCCATGGATGAGCCGAAAGGCCGGAAGTCGTTCACCATGGTCTGGTCGATGAGCACATTGCGGTCGGCGAGGAACAGGACGCGCTTTTTCCGCCCCGCCTTCCACAAGCGCCAGATGATCTGGAATGCGGCGTATGTCTTGCCCGTGCCCGTGGCCATCACCAGAAGGTTGCGATCCTGCCCCTTCGCGATGCTCTGAAGATGAACATAATTGAACCGCCGGTCGATGACGCCAAGGAGATAACCTTCTCCCAACTGTCTCCACTCTACGGCGAAGACGGCGAGGAAATGTCCTATCAGGATGCCATGGATTATCGGGCATACGACGCAGACACAGGGCTGTCCGACTCAGACGAGTACTGCGATGACGCAGGCCATCTCTACCGGTCTGTTTCTGGCCGTGCTGTGTCTTCCACCGTTACGAGTCCCGACGATGAGTGGCCTGATGCCGAAATGAAAATCGATTGGGACAAAGTCGCCGATGCTGCGCAGTTAGATGATGGCGAGCACGACATTCTTGAATTTCGGCTCATGGGCTTCAACCGGGACGAGATTCTGGACGAATTAGCCGAGAGCGAACAGGATCGATTGGAGCTTCAAGCATCCTGGAGAAGACTTGGCAGGCAATTTGGACGAATCAAAGAGACTCTTTCTGCTTCAGGCGAGTGATTTGGTTATGAAAAATAAGGATCTGGCGCTTGTTCTGGTCTACGAACCACCCACAGCGAAGGGTCGTCCTGTTCCAATCGCCAGGATCACGGACCAAACCCTTATGGTCCGCGCGGCTCGGTCCGCCCTGGGCGAGGCTCAGGCGAAGGCGAACGCATTGGCCCGCGCCGATGAATTGCTTGGCGAAGTGGAGAGGGCCGAGGTAAAGAGACTCCAAGAGGTGCTGATCTTACTCATCCCAGGGCTTAAGTCGAAGCCGAAATCCGCACCGTTGCCAATCATGTAAAACTTTCGGCGGATGGTCCGCTAAGGGGCGGACCACATGAGAATAAACCACCGCTTAGGCTCGCGTTGCCTACGGTGGTTTTTTTCGTCTAGAGCCGCACCTTTTTGCCAATCTGCTAGCCGAAAAAGGACATCCCCGGCACACAAGGGGTGAAGAACACTCGTCGGGCCGGGCGTGATGTTAATGAATCGGGGGCAAACGTGATCGAGAACCCCACCAGCGAGACCTATGTGCCCCTCAGTCGTGGACTCGACGAGCATCTTGCAGGGCTGTCCGGCAACGCTGTGAAGACCTACATCCATTTGCTCATCAATGCCGCCCATACAGGAAAAAACAAGGGAACCTACGCTGCAACATTTGGTGACATCGCTAGTCGTTTGCGGCTGCACTATCAGACGGTGCGGCGAGCAATCGCTGAACTAAAAGGGCGCTACGTCGAGTACACCCCAGCGAAGAACCAGTACCACCTGAATTATGCACTGCCGGTGCACCTGGTGAGGGCTGAGCCGCCAGGAACCATTTGGGGACCCCCGAAAACATGGGATAAAAAGGTAGGCTGGCAAAGATTTCAGCTTCGCCAGTCAACCCCAAGGAGGTCACCCAAATGGTTACCAAACGAAAACAGCATAGCTCCCGAAGGCCCGTCAAACAAGGCCCCGGCGCGAGGGCCCCGCGGCCCAATAAAATCGGGGCTGCCACGCCCTATCACTTCCGTGGCAAGAATCTGACTCCCTACGGCGGCTTGCTGCCCGTCGCCACCCTGCTCGAAAAACTCGGCTTCCAAGCGCTGCTGGAAGAAACCCTCACGACCAAACGGATCACCCGAGCCATGAGCCCCTACCAGTTCGTGCTGGCCCTCGTGCTCGGCCTCTATGTCGGCTTTGCGCGGCTCAACCAACTCCGCTTCATCGCTCGCGACCCCATCCTGACCGGCATCTTGCAAGTGACGCGTCTGCCGCCGCAGTCCACGCTGTGGCGCTTTCTGGCCTCGCTGCACCTCAACGTGGCGAAGCAGATCCTTTCCATTCAGCGCCAGCTGCGGGAACGAGTCTGGGCCGCGGCCCACGTGAAGTTGGAGACGGTGACGCTGGACACCGACACCACCGTGCATACCCTCTACGGCCGCCAGATGGGCGGGCGCAAGAGCTACAACCCCAAGAACAAGGGCAAGCGCAGCTACCAGCCGATACTGACCTTCCTGGCCGAGACGCGCGAATACCTGATGGGCGGGTTGCGCAACGGCGACCGGCCCACGGGCCGACAGATCGCCGCCCACCTCGAAAGCGCTTTCCGGACTTTGCCGGGCGGCGTGAAGAAAATCCTGGCGCGGGCCGATTCCGGCTTTTATTGCTGGGAGGCGGTGGAGGCCTATGAAAAGGCGGCTTGTCAGTTCGTCATCGTGGCGCGCAAAACGCGGCGCCTGGTCGAGCGCTTGCAGCAAGCAGAATGGAAACCCTCCCCCCGCTCCGACGCGGACGCGGAATGCGAATTCCTCTACCAACCGCAAGGCTGGGCGCGGGCCTGCCGTTTCCTGGCGCTGCGTTACGAAAACGAGCCCAAGGCCGGCGCGGCCGAGCAATACCAGTTGTTCGCCACCAGCGCTTACACCTACCGCGTGTTTGTCACCAATCTGGCCGAGCCGATCGCGGCGGTGGTGTGGTTTTACAATCAGCGCGCCGGAGCCGAGAACCTGATCAAGGAGGCCAACAACGACGCCGGGCTGGCGGCCCATCCCTCGCGCCGCTTTGACATGAACCGCAATCACTTTCAGTTGGCCATGCTGGCCTACAATCTCAACTGCTGGCTGCTGCTGTTCAACCGCGAAGCCCAGGCCAGCGTGGAGACGCTGCGGCACACCACCCTGGCGACGGCGCGGCTGCGTTTTCTGTTCGTGGCGGCCAAGATCTGGCGGCACGCCGGCAGAACGGGTGTCAGCTACAGCGATCATTATCAGGAAAAGGGCCTGTTTGAACGGCTGATGTGACGGCTGCGGGCGATGGGGCCGCCGGGATCGAGCTTGGCGCCGGTGGTGGAGGGTGCGCTGAGCTGAGGGGCACTCCATGCATAAAATTTCATGCACTCGCCGCAACGTACTGGGAACACGCCGCTTGCCAGCCCGCTTTTGCCCTGCCGGGATCAGGAGGCGGCTCAAACGGGGAGGGAAACAGCAGAAAAGACGACTTGCGAAATCACTGAGTTGACACGAGTGCCGCTATCGCCACAACTCCATCGACGATGGCTACGCCGAATCTGTGCATAATTCAGGTACCAGGTAACGATGTTCCGCGTTCTCAAATACAAGACCGTCCGCGATTTTGCTGTGCGCCGTGGTGATCACGCGGCGATTCTGCTGTGAGTCTATATGAACAACCACCGACACAGCAGCGACACAGCAGCGGGTCTAGTCCACAGAATGCAAACGACTTGTCAGCTCCTAAGAAGGATAAGAAGTTAAAGAAGGGGGATGGCGGTGCAAAAAACGCGCCGCCCACCTTCGACTGTTCCCACGGGGACTGCTCAAACTCTACCTACCATTCGGGCCGGATCGTAGCCAACGCGCAGGGTCTCAACTTCCCGGACGACGTCGGTTCATTGCGGCGGTGGTTGAAGGAGTCGAAAGCTCTCGCTAAGTTCACCGACAGCGACATCACCGAGTTCGTCAAGTTCAAGATCAAGCGAGAGTCGCCGAAGTGGGATAGCCAGCCCCTGTGGCCGGCTTACGTGGCGCAGGACATCACCGTCTATCTGCGAAAGCGCGAGTCCGATGTCGGAACGAAGCCAAACGGTCACGATGAGACCGGTTTTTGGATCTCCGATCGGGAGCGTGACCGCCGCCGGGCTATCGAAGGGGGCGAAGCGGCATGACCGCCCCGGTCGTCAGCATCGAGTCAGCCGCGTTGCAGAGGGGCATGCCGGCCAACATCGAGGCGGAACAGTTCGTTCTGGGTTCGATCCTGCTCGACGAAGAAAGGACGGTGTTCCGACAGGTGGCCGGGGCCCTGACGGCGGCTGCCTTCAACATCGAGAAGCATCTCCGTATTTTCCAGCGCATGGGCGAGCTGCACAGTCGCGGCGAACGCATCGAATACTTGACTGTCGTCGATGAACTGGAAAAACACGACCAGTTGAAGTCGTGTGACGGCATCGCCTACATTAGCTCCCTCACCGACGGCCTTCCACGGCTTAAGAGTATCGACAGCTATATCCGAATCGTCAAAGACAAGGCCCGCCTTCGTGAGTTGATCAGAACCTGCCATGGGGTAGCCTCCCGAGCACTTGACGGCAGCGAAGAACCGGATCAGCTCATCGCGGATGCGCAGTCCCGGTTTCTGAAACTCACCGACGGTTCGGGGACAAAGACTGCCGTGGCGACGCGCGAGATTGCCGAGAGATATCCCGGCGGCGTCTCAGCGCTGCTCGACCCAAGCAAAGGTGAGAAGGGTTTATCAACTCCGTTCGCTCGATTCGATCAAATGACCTCCGGTCTTCATCCGGGGGAGTTGATCATCATCGCCGCTCGGCCATCGATGGGGAAGACTGCGCTGGCGCTGAACATCGCCGAGTACGTGGCTAGTAATAGACAAGGCCGAACGGGGCAACCGGTTGCGCTCTTTTCGCTCGAAATGTCGCAAGAGTCGCTGATGCAAAGACTGTTATGTGCCGCTGCTCGCGTCGATAGCCACAGGTATCGCGACGGCTATCTGAACCAAGAAGAGCGCCGCCGACTGAGCGCGGCGCTCACGTCGATAACGAGCAGCCGTCTCTTCATTGACGACAAGGCGGACACCAACGTGATGGAGGTTGGCGCCAAATGCCGGCGCATCCAAGGGGAGCATGGGTTGGCGCTCGTGGTTTTGGACTACCTGCAACTGCTGTCGTCGGTGGGGCGGAGAGAGAACCGAACGCAGGAAATGACCGCGATCTCGCGGAGCCTGAAACTGTTGGCGCGGGACTTGGACGTTCCGATCATCGCTTTATCGCAACTGAATCGCAGCCCCGAGCTTCGGGCGAATAATCGACCGCAGCTCAGCGACCTTCGGGAGAGCGGCTCGATCGAGCAGGACGCGGACCTGGTGGCGTTCATCTTCCGCGAGGAGGTCTACAAGCCCGACCAAGAGGACCTACCAGGGCGGGCGGAGCTGAACATCGCGAAACAGCGGAACGGACCGATCGGGCGCATCCCGCTGACGTTTGTCGACAGATTTATGCGGTTCGAGGACCTTGCGGAGCGAGAGGTGGAGGAGGGGCTTTGATGACATTTGAGGCTACTACGTGGAGTGGGGCTCAGTGATCACTTTTGGCGGTGGTGCGGTGGAGAAATGAAATTGCTGATCGACTGGGCACAGCACTGCACGGCACGCCGGGCACAAGAGCGCCGGGAGTTCGGATCGTAGCTATGGCCACCGCGTCCACACTGGCCGACCGACAGCGCTCGATGCGCGAGCGTTACGCAGCACAAGGCATGCCGAACGCCGAGATTCATTGCCCTGCCACCGAGAAACACTACACGCCTGCCGAGGTGGGGAAGCTGTGGGGATTCAGCACCCAGGCGATGATACGGCTGTTTGAAAACGAGCCGGGCGTTGTGTTCTTGGGTACCAGGGTGCCGCAGAACCGCAAGCAACGGCGCATGTTCCTACGAATCCCCAAGAACCTTATGGAGAGAAAGCACGAGGAGCTGGTGAACAAGTGATCCTCCGCATCCCACGCAAGCGTAGAATAGACTCCATGCTGAGTCTCTACCGTCGTCTCACGTTCGCTTGCCCGCACCGTCGCAAGAGAGTCCGGTGGCTGAAGTGCAACTGCCCAGTCTGGACGTGGGGCGAGTTGCCGAACCGTCAGTGGGTGTGCAAATCAGTCGGCACCCGGAGCATGAGCCAGGCGCGGCGAACCGTCGAGCAGTGGGAGCGCGAACAGAAAACCGACGCGCCGCCTTCGGTTGAGTTCGCTACCGAAACGTTTCTCCAGCAGCACAAAGACGACGCCGCAGCAACGCTTGTCAAGTACGGCAAGATCATGCGGCTGTTTCTGGTTTTCTGTGAGCACCAAAGCTACGAGCGGGTGGATCAACTCCGCGTGGAAACCTTCGACGTCTATCGGCAGACGCGAGACGTGGCGCCCGCTACTTGGGCTAACGAACTGCAAGTTCTGAGGGGGCTATGCGAGTACGCCTACCGCCGGGACTGGATCGCCCGCAACTTCGCGCGGGAAGTCGAGACGCCAAAGAATATCAAGCCCGCCAACGTCGAGCCCTACACCGAGTTCGAAATGGTGGCGATCCTCCAGGCTTGCGATCGCATAGGACAGGAGCCCTACGAGCGCTTGCGTGCGCGCGCGATGGTGCTGGCGATGCGCTACACAGCTCTCGCCATCACCGACGTCTACCTTCTGCGCCGGGACCAAGTACGGGACGGGATGGTTGAGACGCGGCGCACCAAGACCGGCAAGCCGGTGCTGCTTCCCGTGCCGGCTGATTTACAGGCGGCTTTGGATCTGACGCCGCTGCCGGTCGGCGCCGCTCCTGATTGCGCGTGGTACTTTCACAACGGCTACCGGCACATTGGCAATGCCGTCAGACGCTGCTCACGGGCGATGAAATCGGTGTTCCGAGTGTCTGGCGTAGCGGGCGGCAAGACACACCGCTTCCGCCACACGCTGGCGACGCGGATGCTTGAGCAAGGGGCGTCCTACGAAGACGTGGCTGCCGTGCTGGGAAACTCAGCGCGGATTGTCGAGAAGCATTACGCGAAGTGGTCGAAGGGGCGGCAGGAGCGGATCACGCGGCTGTTCAAGGCTGCTCATGGGATGAGCGATGGAGCGGAGATGGTTCAGTGAACTCAAGTATTGAAGTTGTCGACGGTTGTCAGTTGGAGTTCGATCCACGGCGGGGCGTTCTGTAAGTCCACGGACCCGGCTAATCGACGTCACGGACAGGCGCGGACAGATCAGAATGCAAGGCGTTTCCGAGAGTGAGCTTGAGTGGCAAGGAACTACGTCAAGGAGCATGATATTGAGTCGGTTGCGCTGGCACAGAAAGGCGAGAAGTCGCCGAAAGTGTGTTAACTTTTGTACGCCAGTTGTACACGGTGATTCGGGCGACCGCTAAAGCTATGAAACGAAAGGCTAAAAAGATGGTGGACCTGGACGGGTTCGAACCGTCGACCTCTTCCATGCCATGGAAGCGCGAAAGTGCTTAAGTTCAACCCTAACTAACTGATTCTAAAGGCTCGTCTGGTTGGACAAACCTCAAAGACATGCCCATAATTGGAACCCTTAACGGACCCCCCCCACGGGAACCCAGTCCGTCAGTTCAACGGACCCTCTACCTCGGTGTGTTCGAGCAGCTCGCCTGCAATCGCGTCACCGGCTGCAAGAGGAGGAAAAGGGACAGAAATGCCGCATTCTGGTTATCCCTCTCAGCCCCTGTCCGACCCCATCCTCGCTATAGATGCTCCCTAGCAGGTTCCGAGACCGGCTTAGTGAAATAACCCGCGTGTTAGCTCGGCCACGGTGGTGATTGTGTAGAGTTGCGTGGTGGGAAACGAGCTACACTGAGCGGCAGCATCCATGTCCCAGTCGAGCGAGTGGTTGATTAGATTGGAACGGGCCGAGGTCAAGCCTCGCTGAGTTTCGTAAGATCGAGGCTCCCGACTGGGCGGTTGAAGAAAGGGACGGCACTTACTATCTAAAACACTCAGGCTTCGAAGCGCTTGATGGTCCGTCGGAAGTCCAACAGTTTGCCCGCGACTTCCTTTCCGTCTTGAATGGAGCAGCGCAAGTTCGGATCGATGGCTTCGAGGCGGTGTCGGTCCATGGCCCGATGCGACTGCGAGCAGACGGAACTCTTCAAGCCTTTCTCGTCCTTGAAGGGTTTCGTTCCCGCACTCGATTTGGCGAGCTTTCGGTCGGTATTCCGCCAGTCCCTTCCCATGAACGAATCGAGTCTTTCGTGGCTTCGGCAGGGAAGGACCCTCTCGTGGAAAGAGCCCTGCATCTCTATGGGAGTCTGGAACCTGAATTATGCACTGCCGGTGCACCTGGTGAGGGCTGAGCCGCCAGGAACCATTTGGGGACCCCCGAAAACATGGGGTAAAAAGGTAGGCTGGCAAAGATTTCAGCTTCGCCAGTCAACCCCAAGGAGGTCACCCAAATGGTTACCAAACGAAAACAGCATAGCTCCCGAAGGCCCGTCAAACAAGGCCCCGGCGCGAGGGCCCCGCGGCCCAATAAAATCGGGGCTGCCACGCCCTATCACTTCCGTGGCAAGAATCTGACTCCCTACGGCGGCTTGCTGCCCGTCGCCACCCTGCTCGAAAAACTCGGCTTCCAAGCGCTGCTGGAAGAAACCCTCACGACCAAACGGATCACCCGAGCCATGAGCCCCTACCAGTTCGTGCTGGCCCTCGTGCTCGGCCTCTATGTCGGCTTTGCGCGGCTCAACCAACTCCGCTTCATCGCTCGCGACCCCATCCTGACCGGCATCTTGCAAGTGACGCGTCTGCCGCCGCAGTCCACGCTGTGGCGCTTTCTGGCCTCGCTGCACCTCAACGTGGCGAAGCAGATCCTTTCCATTCAGCGCCAGCTGCGGGAACGAGTCTGGGCCGCGGCCCACGTGAAGTTGGAGACGGTGACGCTGGACACCGACACCACCGTGCATACCCTCTACGGCCGCCAGATGGGCGGGCGCAAGAGCTACAACCCCAAGAACAAGGGCAAGCGCAGCTACCAGCCGATACTGACCTTCCTGGCCGAGACGCGCGAATACCGGATGGGCGGGTTGCGCAACGGCGACCGGCCCACGGGCCGACAGATCGCCGCCCACCTCGAGAGCGCTTTCCGGACTTTGCCGGGCGGCGTGAAGAAAATCCTGGCGCGGGCCGATTCCGGCTTTTATTGCTGGGAGGCGGTGGAGGCCTATGAAAAGGCGGCTTGTCAGTTCGTCATCGTGGCGCGCAAAACGCGGCGCCTGGTCGAGCGCTTGCAGCAAGCAGAATGGAAACCCTCCCCCCGCTCCGACGCGGACGCGGAATGCGAATTCCTCTACCAACCGCAAGGCTGGGCGCGGGCCTGCCGTTTCCTGGCGCTGCGTTACGAAAACGAGCCCAAGGCCGGCGCGGCCGAGCAATACCAGTTGTTCGCCACCAGCGCTTACACCTACCGCGTGTTTGTCACCAATCTGGCCGAGCCGATCGCGGCGGTGGTGTGGTTTTACAATCAGCGCGCCGGAGCCGAGAACCTGATCAAGGAGGCCAACAACGACGCCGGGCTGGCGGCCCATCCCTCGCGCCGCTTTGACATGAACCGCAATCACTTTCAGTTGGCCATGCTGGCCTACAATCGCAACTGCTGGCTGCTGCTGTTCAACCGCGAAGCCCAGGCCAGCGTGGAGACGCTGCGGCACACCACCCTGGCGACGGCGCGGCTGCGTTTTCTGTTCGTGGCGGCCAAGATCTGGCGGCACGCCGGCAGAACGGGTGTCAGCTACAGCGATCATTATCAGGAAAAGGGCCTGTTTGAACGGCTGATGCGACGGCTGCGGGCGATGGGGCCGCCGGGATCGAGCTTGGCGCCGGTGGTGGAGGGTGCGCTGAGCTGAGGGGCACTCCATGCATAAAATTTCATGCACTCGCCGCAACGTACTGGGAACACGCCGCTTGCCAGCCCGCTTTTGCCCTGCCGGGATCAGGAGGCGGCTCAAACGGGGAGGGAAACAGCAGAAAAGACGACTTGAGAAATCACTGAGTTGACACGAGTGCCGCTATCGCCACAACTCCATCGACGATGGCTACGCCGAATCTGTGCATAATTCAGGTGGTACCTGAATTATGCACTGCGGCGTGGACCTGAGGAGGGCTGAGCCGCAAGGGACCATTGGGAACCCCCTAAAACATGGGGTAAAAAGGTCGGCTGGCAAAGATTCCAGCTTCGCCAGCCAACCCCAAGGAAGTCACCCACATGGTTACCAGACGAAAACAGCATAGCTCCCAAAGGCCCGTCCAACAAGGCCCAGCCGTGACGGCCTCGAGGCCCAATAAAATCGGGGCTTCGACGCCTTACCACTTCCGCGGCAGGAAGCCGACTCCCTACGGCGGCTTGCTGCCGGTGGTCGGGAGGGCGCTGATCTGAGAGCCTGGCTATGCGCTATGCCTAAACTTTTATGCACTAGCCGTAACGCACTGGAAACACGTCACTTCCGAGCGAGGTTTTAACGACGCGGATTCTGGGCGGGAAGGGAAACCGGACACGGAGAAGCCAAAAGACCAGTTGCCGAGCTACCACCTCACGACGACCGCCAACCCGCTACGAACGCAGCCACACTCGCAAAGTGAATCTGTGCATAATTCAGGTGGTAGACCTATTTCTGTGCAGACAATTGCACCAACGAGTTAACCACAGGTAGCCGAGCCACATGCCAGCCAACACCACCGAACTGGAAAAGCGCCTTTGGGGAGCCGCTGACGAACTCCGGGCCAACTCCAAATTGAAGTCTTCCGAGTACTCCGTTCCCGTGCTCGGGTTGATCTTCCTTCGCTACGCCGATCACAAGTTCGCCACGGCCCAAGCCAAACTCACCAGCCAAGGCAGCGGACGCCGCACCATCGGCAAGGCCGACTATCAGGCGCAAGGCGTTCTCTACCTGCCCGAGAGCGCCCGGTTCTCGAACCTGCTTCAACTTCCGGAAGGTGCCGACATCGGCAAGGCAATCAACGATGCGATGCGGGCCATCGAAGCCGACAACGAGGACTTGAAGGACGTACTCCCGAGAACGTACAACCGCCTCGACAAGGACCTTCTCGTCTCGCTCCTGAAGAGCTTCGCAGCCGTGCCCATGGACATCGAAGGCGATGCGTTCGGGAAGATTTACGAATACTTCCTTGGGCGCTTCGCCATGTCGGAAGGGCAGAAGGGCGGCGAGTTCTTCACACCTACCAGCATCGTCAAGGTGATCGTGGAAATCATCGAACCCTACCACGGTCGAATCTACGATCCGGCGTGCGGATCGGGCGGGATGTCCGTGCAGTCGGCGGCGTTCGTCGATCACCACAAGAAGGCCGTTACCGACATTTCCATCTACGGCCAAGAGAAGGTTGCGGAGACTATCCGCCTCTGCAAGATGAACCTTGCCGTTCATGGCCTCTCAGGCGACATCCGGCAGGGCGTCACCTATTACGAGGACATCCACAAGAGCGTCGGCAGGTTCGACTTCGTGATGGCGAATCCGCCATTCAACGTGGACCGGGTTGACAAAGAAAAACTGAAGGACGACCCACGATATCCGTTTGGGCTACCGAAAGCGGACAACGCCAATTACCTCTGGATTCAGGTGTTCTATTCGGCGCTCAACGAGGCCGGACGCGCCGGGTTCGTCATGGCGAATTCCGCCGGGGATGCCAGAGGCTCCGAGCTTGAGATTCGCAAGAAGCTGCTCGAAGACCGGGCCGTGGACGTGATGATTTCGGTGGGGCCGAACTTCTTCTACACCGTCGCGCTTCCCTGTACGCTGTGGTTCCTCGACCGGGGCAAGAACGCCACCAAGCGCAAGGATCAGGTGCTCTTCATTGACGCTCGCCACATCTTCCGCCAAATCGACCGGGCGCACCGGGACTGGACGCCGGATCAGGTGGAGTTTCTCTCGAACATCGTGCGGCTGTACCGGGAAGAGGATGTCGAGACCGAAACCGGAAGCCAGGATTTGATGAACGAGAAGTTCCCAGCTGGCAATTACACCGATGTTCTCGGGCTGTGCAAAGTCGCCACGATTGAGGATATCGAAGCGCAAGGCTGGAGCCTGAATCCGGGCCGCTATGTGGGCGTGGCGGAAAGGGCGGCGGATGACTTCGAGTTCGCGGAGCGGCTGGAGGAACTGAACGAGGAGTTGGAAGTGTTGAATGGTGACGCGCGGGAGCTGGAGGGAAGAATCGCGGAGAATGTGGCGGCGCTCCTTGAAGCATGAACCCTATGCCCCCTACACAGACAAATTCGAGTGGTTGTCCGCTCAGTTCTTACCTAGATGATGTTATCGATTACCGCGGAAAGACTCCGCCCAAGTCAAACCAGGGTGTTCCAGTGATTTCCGCTGCCAACGTCAAAAGCGGTGATGTCGTGCTTGATGGGAAATACGTGAGTGAAGAGACCTACGATAAATGGACAACTCGCGGTTTCGTGAAAGCGGGCGATGTACTGGTGACGACAGAAGCACCAGTGGCTGAGGTGGCCCAGCTCCCAGCCGGACAAACATTCCTTATCACACATAGAGTAATAGCTCTTCAGATCAATCCATCCAAGGCTGATGAAGCATTTGTAAAGTATTACCTGATGTCAGATGGAGTTAAAAGAAAACTCCAGACGATGTCACACGGCACCACTGTTCCCAGATTATATAAAGAAGACATTCTGGATCAGGTGGTCTCCTTTTCAGATCTTTCAATCCAGAAACAAATTGCCTCCATCCTTTCCGCCTACGACGACCTGATTGAGAACAACACCCGGCGCATCAAGATTCTCGAAGGGATGGCGCAGATGATCTACCGGGAGTGGTTCGTCAACTTCCGCTTCCCCGGCCACGAGAACGTGAAGCTGGTCGAGTCGGAGTTGGGGCCGATCCCGGAAGGCTGGACAGCTAAGTGTGTGACGGATGCAGTGCTTGTGAATCCTGCGACGAAAGTCCCACGGGAGGGCGTCAAGCCATTCCTGCCGATGGGAGGCTTATCGACCAACTCAATGTTGATAGCCAATGTAGGAGAGCGTGAGGGAAACAGTGGATCGAAATTCAAGAATGGCGACACGCTGTTTGCTCGGATCACGCCATGTCTGGAGAACGGTAAGACGGGATTCGTGCAGTTCCTTCCTTCCGACGATGCCGTGGCTTTCGGGTCTACCGAGTTTATCGTGCTGCGGTCGAAAACGGTTTGCCCAGAATACGTGTACCTGGTGGCTCGGTCAAGTGAATTCAGAGACAACGCCATCAAAAGCATGTCTGGTGCGACGGGACGGCAGCGTGTCCAGGAGGCGTGCTTCAACCGCTTCTTTGTCGCCCAACCTGACGACGAAACCCTTGGGCGATTCCAGCGCTTTGTCGGGCCAATGTTCCGGCTCATTCAGACGCTTAGTTCCCGGAATCTCAACCTCCGCGCCACCCGAGACTTTCTCCTACCCAAGCTGATCTCTGGCCAAGTCCCGGTTGATGCAGCCGACGAACAAGCCGCCGAACTCATGGAACAGACGGCATGAGCTACCTCAATCCCGACTCCGAAGACGCCGCAATCGAACAACCCACGATTGCTCTCTTCGCAGAGTTGGGGTGGGAAACGCTGAACTGCTACCACGAGAAATTCGAGCCACTCTCCCCGCTTGGCCGCGAAACGATGGGCGAGGTTGTACTCCCGAATCGCCTCAAAGCTGCAATCGAAAAACTGAACCCCGGCTTATCGCCCGAGGCCGTCGAGATCGCCGTCCAGGAGTTGACCAAGGACCGCAGCGCCATGAGTCCGGCTCGGGCGAATCAGGCTGTCTACAAGCTCCTGAAAGACGGCGTTAAGTTCTCCCACAAGCCGGGCGATGAAGAGGACCAAGACGAGGCTGTCGAGAGCGTCAAGCTGATCGACTGGAACGAACCCGAGAACAACGACTTCTTCCTCGCTTCGCAGTTCTGGATTTCCGGCGACTACGGGAAAAAGCGCGCCGATCTCGTCGGCTTCGTGAACGGTGTCCCGCTCGTCTTCATCGAACTGAAGGCGTCCCACAGGAAGCTCGAACTCGCCTACGAAAAGAACCTGTCGGACTACCGAGACACCATCCCGCAGGTGCTCTGGTACAACGCCGTCATCATCCTATCCAACGGATCGAAAGCCCGAATCGGCAGCATGACAGCTGGGTTCGAGCACTTTTCCGAATGGAAGAAGATTGACGACGAAAACGAACCGGGCTTGATCCGCCTGGAGACGATGATTCGGGGCGTGTGCGAGAAACGAAAGCTCCTGGACTTCGTGGAGAACTTCACGATCTACAACGAAGCAAAGGGCGAACTGACGAAGCTGGTCGCCAAGAATCACCAGTTCCTTGGCGTGAATAATGCCATCGCTGCCGTCGAACGGCTTCACGAGAACCGGGGCAAACTTGGCGTTTTCTGGCACACGCAGGGCAGCGGCAAGAGTTATTCGATGGTCTTCTTCTCGTAGAAGGTATTGCGGAAGATTCCCGGCAACTGGACGTTCGTGATCGTCACCGACCGGGAAGACCTGGACGGGCAAATCTACCGCAACTTCGCCAATACCGGCGCACTGCTAGAAGACGAAAAGCGGGTTCGCGCGGAGAGCGCCGTGGGTTTGCGGCGGATGCTGAACGAAGAAGACCACCGCTATGTGTTCACGCTGATCCAGAAGTTCCGCACCGAGCACGGCGAACGCTACCCGGTTCTCTCGACCCGCTCGGACATCATCGTGATCACCGACGAGGCGCACCGCAGCCAATACGATATCTTCGCCGCGAACATGCGGAGCGCCTTGCCGAAGGCCGCGTTTATCGGCTTCACCGGAACGCCGCTGATGGCGGGCGAGGAGCGCACCAAGGAAGTATTCGGCGACTATGTTTCGGTCTACAACTTCAAGGAATCCGTGGACGACGAGAACACGGTGCCGCTTTACTACGAGAACCGCATCCCGTAGTCCCAGTGCCAACCAGATTGCGGAGTAACCGTTCGACGTTCCGATCTCTAGCACCCGCTGAGCTTTCAGCTTCTGGACTAGGTTGGAGAGATACTCGCCTTCCGACGGGGCGACGTTCCACATCCCCGGCTGCCTCTCGCGCATCTTGTCAAGATGTCTCAAGACTTGCTCGCGTGTTGGTTTCGCTCCCTGGGCACTGACGCGGGGTGGAAGGATCATCAAGGCCACGCTGAGGCCAACGGTGCCGCACTGGATCAGCCTGGGAATCCTATTACTCAAGATCGCTGCGTTGAGCACCCTACGTAATTGTAATCAAGACGGTTTCGGTCGAGAGCAGCGGGTATCTGCGTGCTGGATGATTTGGCAAAGAAGAGGAATAGGAAGCGGCCATCGCGGAGTATCAGGGGCGGCTGTCGGGGGAAGTGCAGTGCGGGAAGGGATGACCGGACCGACGATCTGGTGGACTAAGCGGAGCAGGCAGTCAGAAAGACCGTTGCCAAGAACCTTTGCGGCGTGTATGCTCCTGATAGATAGTGCCGCTAGTTCGATTGCAGTGGCGAAAACTGGGAGGTGCTGAGCATGTCCGACGACGCAAAGAAGGGAAACGAGTTGGGGGAGTCGCCCGAACTCTCGGATGAGCAACTCGAAGACGCTTCGGGTGGAATGAACAAGGACGGCATTGCACGATTCACCGTAGAACTCTACACCGAAACCGACGGCACGGAGTTGCACGATCTAGCCGGGCAGATGCCAGAGAAGGTCAAAGAGTAGTCCACCGTAGGTTGGGCGGATCCGAGGGAAAATCCGGGAGATTCGGACGGGTTGTCAGGGACAGAATTCCGGGCCAGCTCCAGCTTCACCGACAAGCTCCAGACGAGGGCTATTTACAGAGCCTAGGAAGCGCTGTAACGGGCTGATGACGGCTCCCTCTGTTCCGGGACTAATCGCCCTGGAGAGACGCGTCACGGTCTCCGTTCGCGGCCTTTACTCAGCTCCGATTCCACTCCCGGAGGATCTGCGACGGAAGGTTCTCCAGGACCTCTCCGAACTTAACCAGAGCCCGCACCGTGGGACTCCTGAGGCTCTTTCGACCAAGCTGATGCAGGTCCGGTCAAACCTGACCTCTAGGGTCCAATTGCTCTTGGGAGAACCTGCTCTCCCGAGACACGAACTTCAGCGGCGCGGGTGTATACTGTGGCCGGGACAGGGCCAAAATGGAAATCCTGGGCAAGGGGTCGTTTCCCCGCATTATCCGTCCCGCGTATCCCGCTTCGTCCCGGTTGGGCAGGCAGATAGCAGGTGTGGAGGTTAAAGCTGATGGCGGTCGCCGTCTAGTTTCGACAGATTGAAACCAAATCGTAAAGGAGGAAACAGGACATGTCTGACGAGAGCAAGAAGAAAGAACCCGAGGTTCAGGAACAGGAAGAGACGCCGGAACTTTCCGACGACCAGTTGGAAACAGCGTCCGGCGGAGCCCAGACGAAAAGCGAGGATCAGAGCATTTTAAATAAGTACTTCAAGGTCGAGATCAAGGGCATGTATAGTGACGAGGTGGCAGAGATTAGCCCCTCCGATGAGCCGACGCGAGAGCCTTAAACCTTAAACCTAGCCCCTGCGCTTGTTCGCAAGAGGCTAATCTTCAATGGCTTGCCGAGAGCCCGGATGCCGAACTAAACCCTTCGGCTGGGTTTTCGTTTATTGGGGAAGCTGAGCCCTGCGAGGTAGTCGTTTCGACCGACCAGAAAGACGTTGGGGAAGCAATTACCTTGATGAACCTCGGTTCCGACTCCCCAAAGGCGCTGTTTATTGGCACTGGTGTACTTCAATCATTCGAAATTGATAGCGTTCAACGTCATCGAGCGAATAAGGATTCTTTTCGCACCACGTATGATCGCCAAGCGAATCGATGAGCGCCTCGATCGCTGCCTCGTTATCGCTTGGTTCACCAATAACGCCTTTCACGGAGGCGTGTTGAGATGGTCAAGTCTGAAATTCTGCCCCGATCCGGCCTTCAGGCAAGGGGGTACTGAGGAGCCGTAGAAGAGCCGAATCGGTCGTGCCGCTTCCCCAAAAAACCAAACCTCTTGAACCCTAGCAAAAAATCATACGTTTTTGAAATTTAATGCCAAGAAGACCCTCACCCAACCCACGCGGACGGCCTAGGAAACCCGAATCCCTGAAGAAACCTCGCCAGCGTTGGGGCGAAGTAGCTCTTCGCCACCCTGAGGCACTCGTGTCAACTCAGTGATTTCGCAAGTCGTCTTTTCTGCTGTTTCCCTCCCCGTTTGAGCCGCCTCCTGATCCCGGCAGGGCAAAAGCGGGCTGGCAAGCGGCGTGTTCCCAGTACGTTGCGGCGAGTGCATGAAATTTTATGCATGGAGTGCCCCTCAGCTCAGCGCACCCTCCACCACCGGCACCAAGCTCGATCCCGGCGGCCCCATCGCCCGCAGCCGTCGCATCAGCCGTTCAAACAGGCCCTTTTCCTGATAATGATCGCTGTAGCTGACACCCGTTCTGCCGGCGTGCCGCCAGATCTTGGCCGCCACGAACAGAAAACGCAGCCGCGCCGTCGCCAGGGTGGTGTGCCGCAGCGTCTCCACGCTGGCCTGGGCTTCGCGGTTGAACAGCAGCAGCCAGCAGTTGAGATTGTAGGCCAGCATGGCCAACTGAAAGTGATTGCGGTTCATGTCAAAGCGGCGCGAGGGATGGGCCGCCAGCCCGGCGTCGTTGTTGGCCTCCTTGATCAGGTTCTCGGCTCCGGCGCGCTGATTGTAAAACCACACCACCGCCGCGATCGGCTCGGCCAGATTGGTGACAAACACGCGGTAGGTGTAAGCGCTGGTGGCGAACAACTGGTATTGCTCGGCCGCGCCGGCCTTGGACTCGTTTTCGTAACGCAGCGCCAGGAAACGGCCGGCCCGCGCCCAGCCTTGCGGTTGGTAGAGGAATTCGCATTCCGCGTCCGCGTCGGAGCGGGGGGAGGGTTTCCTTTCTGCTTGCTGCAAGCGCTCGACCAGGCGCCGCGTTTTGCGCGCCACGATGACGAACTGACAAGCCGCCTTTTCATAGGCCTCCACCGCCTCCCAGCAATAAAAGCCGGAATCGGCCCGCGCCAGGATTTTCTTCACGCCGCCCGGCAAAGTCCGGAAAGCGCTCTCGAGGTGGGCGGCGATCTGTCGGCCCGTGGGCCGGTCGCCGTTGCGCAACCCGCCCATCAGGTATTCGCGCGTCTCGGCCAGGAAGGTCAGTATCGGCTGGTAGCTGCGCTTGCCCTTGTTCTTGGGGTTGTAGCTCTTGCGCCCGCCCATCTGGCGGCCGTAGAGGGTATGCACGGTGGTGTCGGTGTCCAGCGTCACCGTCTCCAACTTCACGTGGGCCGCGGCCCAGACTCGTTCCCGCAGCTGGCGCTGAATGGAAAGGATCTGCTTCGCCACGTTGAGGTGCAGCGAGGCCAGAAAGCGCCACAGCGTGGACTGCGGCGGCAGACGCGTCACTTGCAAGATGCCGGTCAGGATGGGGTCGCGAGCGATGAAGCGGAGTTGGTTGAGCCGCGCAAAGCCGACATAGAGGCCGAGCACGAGGGCCAGCACGAACTGGTAGGGGCTCATGGCTCGGGTGATCCGTTTGGTCGTGAGGGTTTCTTCCAGCAGCGCTTGGAAGCCGAGTTTTTCGAGCAGGGTGGCGGCGGGCAGCAAGCCGCCGTAGGGAGTCAGATTCTTGCCACGGAAGTGATAGGGCGTGGCAGCCCCGATTTTATTGGGCCGCGGGGCCCTCGCGCCGGGGCCTTGTTTGACGGGCCTTCGGGAGCTATGCTGTTTTCGTTTGGTAACCATTTGGGTGACCTCCTTGGGGTTGACTGGCGAAGCTGAAATCTTTGCCAGCCTACCTTTTTACCCCATGTTTTCGGGGGTCCCCAAATGGTTCCTGGCGGCTCAGCCCTCACCAGGTGCACCGGCAGTGCATAATTCAGGTTGAACTAAACGTCGCTCGTGCTCAGCTTATGTACTGGTTGGAAAACTACGACAAGTATATTGGGGCTCTCCAAGTTTTCTCTACCTGGTGGACCGGAAAACATCGCAGGGAATACAACGCCATCATGAGAATGCTGCGGTCCGACGATCCTGACAAGCGGGAGAAGGCCCTTGCCAAGCTGGAGGCGCTCCAAAGTGAGATGCCTCCGAAACCGCCCCATTTGTTCAACCCGACCGACATTACGAAGTTGCTGAACATGGTCGCTAGATTGGTGGACGCGATCTCCAAGGTCGAGTCACGTCATCAGGTTCCGCTATCGGCTATCCCGGACATGCAGCGGAAGATGGTCCGGGTCGTGATCAACGTTCTGGTCAAGCGGTTGGGAGTTGATGCAGCCAAAGTCGCAATCAAAGAGATGGCGGATGAGTGGCGGTTGATTCAGTTGGAGTACTGATCTCACGACACTCGCGGCTGGGCCGAGAGTAGAAAGGAGCCTTGTTGACGAGCCGAGGCACTGCGTTTTGTGAGCGAATGGAAGCCCAAGTCATGGGCTGACCTCGGAGGACAACTACACTAGGCAACCGCTAAGCTCGCTCCAGGGGACAGGTCCCCCGAGATCACCGTGAAAGGCCCCGACCGAGACAAGCCTGGAGGCATTGGCTGGTACACCAGCCTCAGCCAGGAAAAGGGCCTCGAACCGCGATGTCCCTTCGCGAACCTAGACCGCTGCCCCAAGTATTTTCATAGCCTGGAGGAACTCGATTACGCCCAAGAAGGGCTGGAGCAGAGGCGAAGGCCCATTCTGTCTCAGGATGATGTCAACAGACTATGGGACAAATGGAAGCACACGGACGTTTGGACCACGGCCAAACTCCACCAACCCTCCATCGGGATGACAGGCGTCGGTGAGCCCATCGAGGACGAAGATAGGCGACCTGTGTATAAAGAATACAAGCCGACCGGCTCTACGAACTTTTGCCCGGAGGTCTCGTTTGATTACTTCGGCTTCTTTGCGAGCGCGGCTCAACGTGCCCTCGATGCCGACGAGGGGGCGAATGACGACTGGAAGACCGGCTGGTCGGCTGTAACGCCGATACACTACAGCGAGTGCCCCCTGTACTCTCTGCTACCGGCCAAGGGCTTGGAGTCGGAGGAAACAGAAGCACAGCGGGAGGCTGCCCGTTCCATCAAACCTTCCAAAGACTCAAAACAACCTGATCGCCCTAGTGCTGGTGATACAAGTACCAGCACGCAGACTCAAGACTCAGAGAAGCCAACGGGTCCCAAGAGGGGGCCGAAACCACCCGTGGAGACTTACCACAAGATCGCGGGGGTGGTCGGGCAGTGCCCTGGCGACTGGAAAAGCACACCAAACCTTGAGAAGATTTGCAAACTGCTCGACAACGAAAATCTTCCGCCTAGCAAAGTCTGGGCCAATTGGAAGCCATCAGCCCGTTCCTGGGCCCGAGCCTTAAGTTATCACCCCGACCGCGTGATTAAAGCAATCGAGCACCGCCTGAAGCTGGCCGGCAAATATTCCTCCCCTGCCGAATAACTCTAGGAACTCTCGGAAACTTTCGGAAAAGTCTCGACTGGGCCGCCGTGAATTTTTTTTCTCCTTCTCCGGGAACCTTCTAGCAGCAACCTACCCTCCGAAAATTTCTCCGGCAGTTTAAGTGGAGCGTAGAATAGATACAGCTTTATTGTTGTAGCTCTGGTTCAAAATCTATTTTTTAGGAGAACTTTATGAGAAAAGACGTGCGAGGCCGGGAACTGTATCAATGAAAAATCCCACTCCAAAGAAACGTGAATTGCGCAAACCGAGCGCTAACGCCGAAAGCGCAGGCACCACGACTAGACCCAAGCGCCAGCGGCGTCGCCCCCGCCAAGGCAGTGAGCGCAGTGGAAAGAAAGAGCACCGCCCGCGGTTGAAAATCAACGCGGGCCAGTAGGACCTCGAAATTATTACGAACGAGACTTGGCAGGCACTTCTTGAAGCGAACTCGCCGCCCCATCTTGTTTCGCCATGGAGGTCAGATTGTTTGGGTCGAGAGAGATGTTCACAAGAAACCCATCACCCAACGTGTGACCCAAGACCGGATGACGTACCGGCTGGCCAAAATCGCGAAGTGGTATAAGAAAACCGACGAGGGACCAATTCCCGCGAACCCGCCGACTACGGTCGTCAAGAACGTTCTAGCAACGCCGAACTGCCCGTTGCCGGTACTGCTAGCAATCGTAGAGGTGCCGATTTTCGGAACTGAGGGCAGCCTGATTACTAAGCCCGGCTACCATTCTGCAAGCGAAACGCTCTACGAACCTCCGCCGGGTTTCAGGCTCTCGGACCTACCCAAGAATCCAACACGGGAAGATTTGAATCGAGCGAAGTCGCTGATCCTCGGCGATCTGTTTGTTGACTTCCCCTTCGTCAGCGCCGCTGACCGTGCGCACGCCGTCTGCCTGCTGGTGCTGCCGCTCGTGCGCAATCTGATCGACGGCCCTACGCCACTCCACCTCATGGAAAAGCCCAAAGCCGGCACTGGCGCGGGATTGCTGATTGAAATGATCGCCTATGTCGTCACGGGGCGTCCGATCCCGACCATGACCGAGGCTCGCAGCGACGATGAGTGGCGCTATCGCATTACCTCCAAGCTCCGCGAGGTTGAGCCATTTCTGCTAATCGATAACCTGCACCAGCCGTTAAAATCACCGCACCTTGCGGCTGCGATTACCTCGACGGTCTGGGAAGACCGCAAGATCGGTAGTTCCGAGACAGTCCGGCTACCCGTGCGCTGTGCTTGGGTGGCGACCGCGAACAATCCCGTCCTCAGTGATGAGATTCAGCGTCGCACGGTGCGCATTCGGTTGGACGCTGGCGTCGAGAAGCCTTGGGAGCGCAAGGGTTTCAAGCATTCCGATTTGAAGACGTGGGCACGCGAAAACCGGGCGGAGTTGGTTGGCGCGGTGCTGACGCTGGCACAGGGTTGGATTGTTGCCGGCCAGCCGCCCGGCAAACAAAGACTAGGCTCTTTCGAGTCGTGGGCTGCTGTCATCGGCGGCATCCTCCAGGTCGCCGAGATTCCCGGTTTTCTCGAAGGGGGGTATCCGGTTGACTCAGGTAGCCCCAAGATGTAGTATGCCGGCAGATGGAAGATTACCCTCAGAACCTGACAGAGTTCGAGGCCCGTTTTAGCAGTGAGGAGGCCTGCCGGGAGTATCTGTTCCGGCTGCGCTGGCCGGACGGTTTCCGCTGTCCGGGTTGCGGTTGTGGAAAGTCGTGGCCTTTGCGAAAAGTGCTGCTGCAGTGCGCTGCGTGTGGGCGCCAAACCTCGGTGACCGCCGGGACCATCTTTCAGGACACGCGCAGCCCTTTGCCGTTGTGGTTTCGTGCGATGTGGTGGGTCACCACCCAAAAAAACCGGAGCCAGCGCTTTGGGACTGCAAAGAGTGTTGGGGCTCAACAGGTACGAAACGGCTTGGACCTGGCTGCACAAAATGCGGCGCGCGATGGTGCGGCCGGGACGGGATTTGCTGGCCGGGACAGTGGAAGTCGATGAAAGCTACTGGGGCGGGCTCGAAGAGGGCCTGCGGGGCCGAAACCTGAAAAACAAAGCATTGATCGCAGTGGCCGTTCAAGAGGATGGGCGGGGTATCGGCCGGATTCGCATGAAGAGAATCGAGGATGCCTCGGGCGAGAGCCTGTTGCCTTTCGTGGAGGAGTGCATCGAGCCGGGCAGCGTGGTGCATACCGACGGCTGGCCCGGTTACTCCGGGTTGAAAAAGGAAGGCTACGTCCATCAGGTCACAGTTGTCAGCAGGCAGGAGCAGTCCGCGTCGGAATTGATGCCCCGCGTCCACCGCGTGATGTCACTGCTCAAGCGCTGGCTGCTGGGCACCCATCAGGGCGCCGTGAGCCACAAACATCTGGACTACTACCTGGACGAGTTCACCTTCCGTTTCAACCGCCGCAAATCCAAAAGCCGCGGCAAACTCTTCTATCGGCTCGTCCAGCAGGCGGTAGCCGTGGATCCCGCGACTTACAAGATGATTGTTCACCCGGTTACAGAACCCAAGAAAATCTCCAAACCACAAGATATTGGGGCTACCTGAGTCAACCGGATACCCATCTTCTCGAAAACCGCCAAAACCTCTATGCGACTGCCGACCCCGAGGACCTCACGTGGCGTCAGTTCTTCGCGGAGTGGTGGGGCGAGCACGGGAATACCAAGGTCAAAGTCGCGGATGTGTTCCCACTGGCGCAAAAGTGCCCGCTGGATCTCGGCAAGGGCGACGAGCACCGCCAGAAGATCAGCCTGGGTAAGAAACTCTCTGCCAAGCGAGACCAGCGGTTCGAGATTGAATCCGGCGGTGCCAAGCTAGCCGTCTTTCTCAGGAACTCAGGCGTCGAGCACAACACCCAAATCTGGCGATTGGAGGAAGTGCAACCCTCCAGTTGAGGGGGAGGTGGGGGAGGTCTCTACAGGTAATTTTTTCTTGTGTGTGATTCATAGAATTTGTTTTTTAGTGTGTGGGGGCACTCCCCCAAGTCCCCAAACCG
>CBDCYS010000036.1:0-25450 GCA_965224215.1 Bryobacterales bacterium
GGGGCCACCGGCGCCATTGCCGCAGGCGAGTATGAGCCGCTACGACATCGATGTCACTCCAAAACCCGGCCCCTCCCTTGACAAACCGCAAAGACCCTACAAAGCCGCCTACGTGTTTACGCCTGAGAACGACTGGTTTACGCAAAACATCCCGGTATGGAACCTGAATTATGCACTGCCGGTGCACCTGGTGAGGGCTGAGCCGCCAGGAACCATTTGGGGACCCCCGAAAACATGGGGTAAAAAGGTAGGCTGGCAAAGATTTCAGCTTCGCCAGTCAACCCCAAGGAGGTCACCCAAATGGTTACCAAACGAAAACAGCATAGCTCCCGAAGGCCCGTCAAACAAGGCCCCGGCGCGAGGGCCCCGCGGCCCAATAAAATCGGGGCTGCCACGCCCTATCACTTCCGTGGCAAGAATCTGACTCCCTACGGCGGCTTGCTGCCCGTCGCCACCCTGCTCGAAAAACTCGGCTTCCAAGCGCTGCTGGAAGAAACCCTCACGACCAAACGGATCACCCGAGCCATGAGCCCCTACCAGTTCGTGCTGGCCCTCGTGCTCGGCCTCTATGTCGGCTTTGCGCGGCTCAACCAACTCCGCTTCATCGCTCGCGACCCCATCCTGACCGGCATCTTGCAAGTGACGCGTCTGCCGCCGCAGTCCACGCTGTGGCGCTTTCTGGCCTCGCTGCACCTCAACGTGGCGAAGCAGATCCTTTCCATTCAGCGCCAGCTGCGGGAACGAGTCTGGACCGCGGCCCACGTGAAGTTGGAGACGGTGACGCTGGACACCGACACCACCGTGCATACCCTCTACGGCCGCCAGATGGGCGGGCGCAAGAGCTACAACCCCAAGAACAAGGGCAAGCGCAGCTACCAGCCGATACTGACCTTCCTGGCCGAGACGCGCGAATACCTGATGGGCGGGTTGCGCAACGGCGACCGGCCCACGGGCCGACAGATCGCCGCCCACCTCGAAAGCGCTTTCCGGACTTTGCCGGGCGTCGTGAAGAAAATCCTGGCGCGGGCCGATTCCGGCTTTTATTGCTGGGAGGCGGTGGAGGCCTATGAAAAGGCGGCTTGTCAGTTCGTCATCGTGGCGCGCAAAACGCGGCGCCTGGTCGAGCGCTTGCAGCAAGCAGAATGGAAACCCTCCCCCCGCTCCGACGCGGACGCGGAATGCGAATTCCTCTACCAACCGCAAGGCTGGGCGCGGGCCTGCCGTTTCCTGGCGCTGCGTTACGAAAACGAGCCCAAGGCCGGCGCGGCCGAGCAATACCAGTTGTTCGCCACCAGCGCTTACACCTACCGCGTGTTTGTTACCAATCTGGCCGAGCCGATCGCGGCGGTGGTGTGGTTTTACAATCAGCGCGCCGGAGCCGAGAACCTGATCAAGGAGGCCAACAACGACGCCGGGCTGGCGGCCCATCCCTCGCGCCGCTTTGACATGAACCGCAATCACTTTCAGTTGGCCATGCTGGCCTACAATCGCAACTGCTGGCTGCTGCTGTTCAACCGCGAAGCCCAGGCCAGCGTGGAGACGCTGCGGCACACCACCCTGGCGACGGCGCGGCTGCGTTTTCTGTTCGTGGCGGCCAAGATCTGGCGGCACGCCGGCAGAACGGGTGTCAGCTACAGCGATCATTATCAGGAAAAGGGCCTGTTTGAACGGCTGATGCGACGGCTGCGGGCGATGGGGCCGCCGGGATCGAGCTTGGCGCCGGTGGTGGAGGGTGCGCTGAGCTGAGGGGCACTCCATGCATAAAATTTCATGCACTCGCCGCAACGTACTGGGAACACGCCGCTTGCCAGCCCGCTTTTGCCCTGCCGGGATCAGGAGGCGGCTCAAACGGGGAGGGAAACAGCAGAAAAGACGACTTGCGAAATCACTGAGTTGACACGAGTGCCGCTATCGCCACAACTCCATCGACGATGGCTACGCCGAATCTGTGCATAATTCAGGTGGAATACAATCCTTGACGGGTTCAAGAACACACCTGACCTTCGCTACCTCGAGGTAGGTTGTTATGAGGGCCGGTCGGCCGTTTGGATGCTCGAGAATGTCCTCACTGAACCCTCATCTACCCTGACTTGCATCGATCCTTTCCTAGAACAGTTTGGAGGTCAGATCGCTAAGCAGCGGTTCCTTGCAACCTGAATTATGCACAGATTCACTTTGCGAGTGTGGCTGCGTTCGTAGCGGGTTGGCGGTCGTCGTGAGGTGGTAGCTCGGCAACTGGTCTTTTGGCTTCTCCGTGTCCGGTTTCCCTTCCCGCCCAGAATCCGCGTCGTCAAAACCTCGCTCGAAAGTGACGTGTTTCCAGTGCGTTACGGCTAGTGCATAAAATTTTATGCATAGCGCATAGCCAGGCTCTCAGATCAGCGCCCTCCCGACCACCGGCAGCAAGCCGCCGTAGGGAGTCGGCTTCCTGCCGCGGAAGTGGTAAGGCGTCGAAGCCCCGATTTTATTGGGCCGCGAGGCCGTCACGGCTGGGCCTTGTTGGACGGGCCTTTGGGAGCTATGCTGTTTTCGTCTGGTAACCATGTGGGTGACTTCCTTGGGGTTGGCTGGCGAAGCTGGAATCTTTGCCAGTCGACCTTTTTACCCCATGTTTTAGGGGGTCCCCAATGGTCCCTTGCGGCTCAGCCCTCCTCAGGTCCACGCCGCAGTGCATAATTCAGGTGCAAACGCTCAAACCGCGAGCGGCCCTAACCGCGTGGATGTAATTGAAGGATATTCGCAAGTCGAGCTGCGCGAGTTGCCGCTCCACAGCTTTCACATAATCTATATCGACGGCGATCACGTGGCTCGGGCGGTTCTGGAAGACGCGGTTTTATCCTGGCGTTTGCTCAAAGTAGGCGGCCTAATAATATTTGACGACTATGCCTGGGAGCACCAGCGTGAGCCTCCGTTTCGCCCCCTAATGGCCATCGACTTCTTCACCGAAGTGTTCCGCGGGACAAGTAGAAGTCCTCCACCGAGACTACCAGGTCATCCTGAAGAAGATTCGGGAATGACGGGCCTAACACCCGACACCCGTTCCGTCTGGTGCCCGACAGCCACGGTCTCGCTCACGCTTCGGACAGCCTTGTCACGAAGACGACTGCGGCTGCGCTGGCACTTGGGGCCGCCGGAGTAATCCGGTACAACGGTAAGTTCACCCAAGCGCCATCCAAGTAGAAGCGACGTGTCTCACGCCCTCTCTAAACGGCATGGCTTAAACTGAAGTGAAGGACCACCGCATTTCATAAATACTTTAGAGAAATTCGTTCAACCAACAGAAATAACACAGTTTGCCAGCCAAAGCCACGCATCTCAAATGGCATGGTTTGCCACACACGAATCTACCAGACCCACAGTCGCAGCCCCAATACAGCAAACCATTCAGGGCATCGTTACCAAACCCCAGAAAAGTGTCGTATAAGATATATTATGTAAACTCACGTATTCCTCTCCAGATCTTTTCAATACTCTCGTATCCCCGCGCGGAGTTGTCGATCGTCGATTCCGAGCTAGGCTCCTCCGCCCCTCCTACGAACCCTTCACGCCGACTGTCGTGTTTCCCACCGCTTCCACGCATCACAAAGTGTAAGCACTTGAATTCCCAAGTCACGTGCGAAATGACACATCGAGCTTCGCGGTCAACCCAATGCCACCTTCCACCGCCGAACCGCAAACCGCGAACAAACCGCCCCTGGAGAGCGTAGAATCTAGTATGGTCAACTCACAGACCCTCGAACCGACTCAGCAAAAGCCGCTCCGGCTATGGCCCGGCATCGTCGCCGTGGTTCTGCAGTGGCTGGCCTTTTATGTCGTCCCCATCGTCCTGCCTGGGCCCAGCGCGGGGTACATCGCGCCACTTGGCGCAGTGCTCGGCGGATTGGCCGTCATCGTGTGGTGGGCGTTCTTTAGCCGGGCTCCCCGATCCGATCGCTGGGGCGCCATCGTCCTGATGATCGTCGCGATGCTCGCGACATCGCGCGTCATCCACGCGTCAATTGGCGAGGGGATGTTCGGGATGATGTTCGTCCTCTTCGCTCTTCCGCTGCTGAGCCTCGCTTTTGTTGGCTGGGCGGCAGCTAGCCGTCGTCTCGCTGACCGGCCCCGGCGCGCCGCGATGGTTGCAACCATCCTGCTCGCCTGCGGCGGATGGACGCTGGTCCGGTTCAATGGCATCACCGGCGCCGGCACAGCGGACTTCGCATGGCGCTGGTCGGAAACTTCCGAGGAACGGCTCTTGGCCGAAACCGGCGACGAGCCGGCGGCGCTCTCATCGGCTGCGACATCAGTGGAGACAGGAGCAGACTGGCCTGGCTTTCGGGGGCCCGGCCGCGACGGCATCATTTCGGGAGTGCGCATAGAAACCGACTGGTCCGCGTCGCCGCCGGTCGAGCTGTGGCGTCGGCCGATCGGGCCAGGCTGGTCGTCCTTTGCGGTCCATGGCGGCCTCCTCTACACCCAGGAGCAGCGCGGTGAAGAGGAGGTCGTCGCCTGCTACAACGCGGCAACCGGCGAGCCGGTCTGGAAATACAGCGACGACGCGCGATTCTGGGAGTCAATGGGCGGCGCCGGTCCACGCGGGACGCCGACCGTCAACGACGGCCGCGTCTATACACTGGGCGCGACAGGAATCCTAAACGTGCTCGACGCGTCTGACGGCACCCTCATCTGGTCGCGCAACGCGGCGTCCGACGCCGAAGTGAAGGTCCCGTATTGGGGCTTTGCGAGCTCGCCCTTGGTCATCGATGACGTCGTCGCCGTCGCGGTCGAAGGCAAGCTCGTCCTCTTGGCCGATCAGGATTTGCTGCTGGTGCTCTCCGAGCAAGGTGAGCTGGCGCTGGTCGCGGCAGCCCCCGGCCAATTCACCGAAATCGCGCGGTTCCCCGCGATCGAGGGCAAGACCTGGAACCACCCGGTCCTGGTCAGCGACCTCCTGCTAGTTCGCAACGCCGAGGAGATGGCCGCCTTCCGCCTGTCCCTCGCGAAGTCGACAACCTGACCGCCGGAGCGAACCTGCCCCCGGGTCTCCGCGTTAGTTTTAACCACCCGTAGCGCAGGGCTCGCAGCCTCGTGGCTCTCGTGGCTCCTCGTGGCTCCTGACGGAGCCACTATCAGCATGAAGGTGATCGTCGTCAATACGACGCGGGCTATGTCTCGGTGAGGTTCATAACCAATGGCCGCGGCTACCGCGAAGAGCGGAACGGGATCCCGTCACGGCTCTGTGTTTTCGCCTTTTATTCGCTACAATGCCCTCGTGTCCAACCCCCGCACCTGCGTCGTCTCCTTTCGGGATCTCGAGGGAATGGAGCACTCCGTTGAGGTCACCGCAGCTTCACTGTACGAAGAAGCTGCCGCTCTCGGGTTGAAGCAGTTCCGCTCGTCGCTGTTCGCCGAGGAAGTCCGGCCAGGCACGGTGACGAAGCTGAAGATCTCGGTGAAGCAGGTCGAGAGTCATCACGAGCTGACGGTCGGCCGGCTGGAGTCTTGGATCCAGGGCGGGGCGAGATCGCCGCGGGAACGGGTTTTGAAGGACAGGTTGCGGATGGTGTTGGCGCTCTAGGGCCCTGTTGACACAAGGCTTCCCCTGAGGAATACTATTACCGAGGCAAACAGGAGGTTTACGAACCCATGGCAGATGAGACCAACAAGGAAGGAATCCAGAGCGAAAAATTATCCGACGAGCAACTTGAAGGAGCCGCGGGCGGGGTATCTTTGTCAACGGTCCAAGTCCAGGACTTTATGTCGAGGTATAACCAATCAGAGCAGTTCGCCGGATCAATCCAAAAGAAGCAAGACGACGTGGACCCGTCGATTTTGGACAAGGTCTAGCCCGCTCCTGCTTATACGGTTGTTTCAGCAAGCCCCAAGATGTTGGGGTGGAGGTCATCGCGTCTTGTCCAGGTCACGCGCGCGGCGGATGTGGGCGTAAGGCGTAGGAGCGTGTTGAGTTCCGAGACCGAGGAGGGTTTGGAAGGCTGCCATTGGGGTCTTGCGGCGGTTGTGTCGAAACACGAACTCATCGAGGTAAACCTGAAGCTGAGCGCGGCTCACGCCGTGGTACGTTCCGGTCAGCCATTGCTGCAGGTTGCCAATGGCACGATCCGCCAGCGGCACCACCGACTTGGCGCCTTTCCGCAAGTCAGTCCGGTGAGGTTGCGGACGAGAGACGTGTTTGTAGCCGGCCTCTTCGAGGGCGGTAAAGGTCTTCAGACCGTCTGTGTAGATGGTCGAGCCGGGAACAACGTTCTGGGCAAGAAACCTGTCGATCGTCACCTTCTTGAAGTCTGGAATAACGGACATGCGAACGCGCCCGGAGCGCTTCCCGCGTTTCTCAACAGCGACCATCACAAGGGCCGCACGGCGCCCCTTCAGTTGCCGGCTGCCTCGCAAACCTGCTTGCGGGCCGCCAATCCAGGTGTCATCGACCTCTACTTCTCCGTGCAAGGGCTCGCGAGCTGCGTTCACCATGGCCCGTCGCAGTTTGTGCAACATCATCCAGGCGGTTTCGTAGCGCGACAGGCCGAGCTGACGCTGCAGTAGCAGCGCCGACGCACCTCGTTTATCAGTTGTCATCAGGTACGCAGCCCAAAACCAAACCGTCAGCGGGGTCTTCGTATTGTGGAGCACCGTTCCCGACGTCAACGAGACCTGGTGTCGACACGCCGCGCACTGCCACCGTAGTTTCTGCTCGAGAATGTAGGCCTGCCGATGCCCACACTGAGGACAAAGGAACCCGTCGGGCCAACGACAAGCAGCCAGGTACTTCTGGCAAGCCTCCTCGGTCGCGAACTCCACCTGAAACTGACGCAGACTCTTCGGAAACGGCGGCCGAGCCACGCCCTACCCTACATCTTGGGGCTTGCTGAAACAACCGTATAAGCAAGAGCCCGCTAGCCCGGGCCTTGGTGCTCAGGAAAGTCGAGGACGGAAAAATCGGGGAGAGGCAGTTGGACGCGCCGGCAGTTGGAGATGCGCCGGCAGCTTGGGTGGCAGCCCGTCACAGACCGCGGCAGAGGATATTCGGACCGGCGGCAACCGCGACATACTGCTTGCCGCCTACGGTAAAGTCATCGGCGAGGCCTTCATTCGCACGTTGGTCGGGAATTCCCACAGAGCTTTGCCGTTGCGCTGGTCCACAGCCGCGAAGCCTCCGTTTGGACGGCCGTAGAAGATCAGACCTCCTGCGGTGGCGAGTACGCCGGTCCACGTTTTGGCGCGTGCTGGCCCGGGTTGGGGAACCGTCCAAACGATGTCGCCTGTCTCAATGTTCAGGACTCCCAGGAACCGCTGGCCGGTCTGCTCTGGGTAGCCTGTCGGCTTGCCAACACATTCCTCCAGAGCCATGAAATAGTAGAGCCGCGTCTGCGGGGAGAACGCCGTGGAATCCCAGTTGGCAGCATCGGCAGGGCAGCCGAGAGGGTCCACCACGACCGATTTTCCATCGGCTCCAATGCTCGTGGCGCAGTCGACACGCCGCGCTGGTAGGAAACAAACGAATCCGTTCCTGCCGGTAAAGCAACCCACGGAGGGGATTTTTCGAGTTTTCGGGGAAGAACCGCGCCCTCCCGATCTCGCCTCGGCATCGTGATAACCTTGGCAATACCGTGTTCCCCGCGCTACGCAATTCGATGCGACCGATCATTATCACGCTCCTGCTGGTGCTGGTGGAAACGGCCGTCGGGCACGATTTTTGGATTGAGCCATCGAGCTACGTCGTCAATCCCGGCGCGAGCGTGGCTCTCCGGTTGCGAGTCGGCGAGAACTTCGAGGGCGCCACAGTTGTTCGGAGCGAGGAACATATTTCGCGGTTTGTCAGTATTGGCCCAGGCGGCGAAACCGCGATTGGCGGCGTCGAGGGAATCGATCCAGCGGGTTTTTCGCGTCAGGTCAAGCGCGGCTTTTACGTGGTGGGCTATTTAAGCAATCCGACTTTCATCGAGCTGGAGGCCGGCAAGTTCGAAAAATACTTGAGCGACCAAGGCCTGGAACACATCGTCGAGTACCGCCGCGAGCACGGAGATTCGGATAAACCAGGCCGGGAGTTGTTCTCGCGCTGCGCGAAAACGTTCATCCGAGTAGGCAACAATTCAGACCAGGGCCCATTCGGCCGCTCCCTCGGTTTCCCGCTGGAGATCCTTCCGCTTACGAATCCGCACGCGAACGGCGGTGTTCAGTCGCTCTCCATTCGGCTCAGCTATCTGGGAGCTCCGGTCGAGGGAGCCTTGGTCATAGCAACTGCCCGCAGTAGGGCGTCATCCACCGTGAGAGCCAGAACCGGCGCCAAAGGAAGAGCGGTGCTTGAGTTGGATCGCCCCGATACATGGCTTGTCAATGCCGTCCACATGGTTGCCGCGGAGGCCGGAAGCGGCGCTGACTGGCACAGTTGGTGGGCGTCGTTAACTTTCCAAATCCCGGGAGAATAGCCTATGAAGCGCCGGCGGACTGCAACCTAGTGCGGCGCCGCCAGATACGGGAAAATCGTCCCGCGGCGAACGGATTGACGGTTAGGATCATTACCGTGTGTTCTGGTGACGAGGGCGATCGGAAGATGTAAATGTCGTTAATGTCTCGGGCTCTTACAGGAGTGTTGGCGAGCTCTAGCGCCAGGGATTCAGCGTGGTCCGCGCCGGGCAGGATCGCTACCGCGGCGCCCCAACAGAGGAGGGAGACTAGGATTGGGCGGCAGAGCATTCTCAAGAAAGCTTTCACGGGTTGCTGACTCCTTCGTGGCGCGGGGAACAAGCTGCGAATCACCGTGAACGACTTACGGCTTTGTCGCTGGATCCGGCTTGTCATGCCCAAGACATGATACTTCGCTTGCGGGTTATGACACACGATTCAGGTTCTGGCAACAGCGTATGGGCACCCCGCATGGACACGAAATCCTGCTTGTCCTTGCCGCTTAAAGGCGGCTTGTCAAGGCAGGCGGCGACTTCATTCTCACGAGACGCGATGGCTATGGGCGGACGGGCGAGCGTGGACTTCCGTCCACGCCTCTGTTTCTTGCCGCGGGGTGAACAGCCGGTTGGCGTTTAGGGCGTATTGAGTTTGATCCAGTTGCGGAACTGGTCGACCCGCTGAAAAATCGCGTCGGGATCCAGGGCGCTAAGCGTCTCGAAGTTCGCCGTGGTCGCCCAGGCAGCCGCCAGGGAGGTCATCCCCAACTGACGGGATGACTCGATATCTGGCCGCGCGTCCCCGAGAGAGGCTACCTCGCTTGGCTCGAGCCCCCAGAAATCGAGGACTCGCCGCATGGCGGCGGGCTTCACTCCACCGTTCGGCGAACCCGCTTCGACCGGATCGAAAACCCCCTCCAAGCCCAGCTCCCGCAGCGAGATGGCCGCGCTCCGCAGTCCCTTGCCGGTGACAACCGCTAACCGGATGTCGCGCGCGCGAAGCTCGTCGATCGACTCCCGCATCCCTGGAAAGGGCTCGGGACACAATGAATGCTGACGCTGATAGGCCGCCAGGTATTGCTCCATACGGCGCTCCCAATCGTCGGGGACGACCCGCTGAAAAACGCCTTCTTCGGCGGGCCCGAACATGGCTCGCACTTCCTGGTCGGTGTAGTCACGGCCAAGGGCGTCTTGGAAGACTTCCCGAAACGCAGCAAAGCAAACCGGCAGCGTGTCGGCAATTGTCCCGTCGAGATCGAAGATGACACCGCAGATTGGCATGGGAGGATACGTCTGATTTTGGCATGTCTTTCGGCAAGCTGTCTCCGGGATACAAGCAACATCTGACTTTTCTGGGCCGGAATCGCGGGTTCGTTTTCCCGCCTATACGCGAGGGGGGCGGGCCTTGAGGAGTTGCCTTGCCAGGCCTTGACAGGTGGAGAGGATTGCCGGCTGGACTGGCGCTACGTTGTGGGCCACTTTCCGTTCTCTGCCGCTGCGGGCAGGGTAAACCGGAATCGCGCTCCCTGGCCTGGTTGAGAATCGACCCAAATGGTTCCGCCGTGCCGTTCGACGGCCTTTTTGCAGATCGCCAGTCCGATGCCGCTACCCTCGTACTCGGTCATTCCATGTAATCGTTTGAATGGCTGGAAGATCTGAACTGCGTATTCCGGCCGGATTCCGATGCCGTTATCTTGGACGCATACGGTCCATTGCGAACTGTCCCGATCGGCGCTTACTTCGATCCTCGGCCGCACGCCCGGAGAAACAAACTTCATTGCATTGCCGAGTAGATTTTGAAATGTGAGGGACAACAACGTAGGCTCACCCAAGACTTCGGGCAGAGCAGCCGAGTGAATCGAAGCAGAGGTTTCTTCGACGCGGCTGGCCAGGCTCCCGAGAGCCTCGTCAAAACACTCCTGCAGCGACACGAGGGTCGGCTGCAATGGGTTGCGGCCCGTGCGTGAAAGTTGAAGCAAATCAGTGATCAGGATCTGCATCCTCCGAGCAGCCGTTTGGATGTGGCCGATATCCGCCCGAGCGTCCTCGCTGAGGTCGTCCCCGATATCTTCAGCGAGCAAACTGCCATAGGAGATCAAAGTTCGAACGGGTTCTTGAAGGTCGTGGGACGCTGCGTGGACGAACTGCTCCAGTTCGTGCTGCGTCGCCTTTAGGTCTTCCGCCTTCTGCTCCGCCAGTTTCTTCGCGCGAACCGCCTCATCCCGCATTTCACTGTGGGCCTGAATGCGATGCGTCAAGTCCGTCACGTCCTGAATAGCAAACAAGGCCCAGTAGTCGGCCGATCCGCTTTGGGGAAGTGCCGTAACCATCGCCTGCTGAATGCGCGGACGGCCGTCCGGCAACACCGAAGGGATGATCTGACCATGGAGTTGGGATGAGAGGATGAGCGGCGCCCCAGCCTCGAAAACGGCTTCGAGCTGCTTCTCATATTGCGGCCGGCGCAGGGACTCAAAGAAACCGGCGAGCGGCTGCCCGACGATAGCCGCGCGTGGAATCCGCGTCCACTGAACAAGACACCGATTCCACTCGGCCACGATACCGTCTGGGCGCAAGACAAAGACGCCCAAAGGCAGGTGATCCAAGACTGCGAAGAGTTGGGTTCCGGTTGGCTTCAAGACGCCCTCCCCTAGGCAGAGAGATCCTGTTGCATCTCGTGGACGCGCTTTATGATGACCTCAAAAGAGCCCACGTCGAAGAGGAGCGTTACGTCGCCCTCGATTTTTTCTTGCTCGACGGAGAAGTGACTCTGTCCCACGAGGACGTGAGTCTCCGCCCAAAGGACCGTTGCTTCATCCTGCGAAAGGACACCTTCAACCAGGTCCCTCGGCGTCTCTTCGCTATAGGTCGGAATCTGATAGGTGATATGTTGCCTGAGGACGTTGGTGATCGAACCCATCACTCCGTTCAGCAGGACGTTCCCTACCTCAGTGAGGGCTTCGGCCCGGAGACTGTCTAGATCCGGCGTCCCGACTTTCTCGCCGGTCAGCATGGCCACAAGCTTGGAGGCGCTGTCGGTGGGAAACACGAGCGTAGCAGCCCCTTCGATTCCGCCCGCGAAATCCAGCCGAACCGCCGCCAGCTTCTGTTCCCCGATCGAACCCATGAGTTCTCTGATATCGTCCGTAGAAACCAGGCGAACCGAGGGCACGCGCAACTGGACGTGGGCTCCGACCATGTCGTTGAGCGCGCCGGCAGCGCGGCCAACTCCAATGTTGATGAGTTCTCGAAGAGCGTCAGTTTCATCGGCCGAAATTCTCACGAATCCACCTCACCGCCGGCCAACGCCCGTTCCAAGATGCCCCGCAGCTTTGCTTCGTTTGGCGGCTTATTGATGACATCGAACGCCCCGAGGTCCCTGCAGCGTTGGGCTGCCGAATCCTGAACGTCAGCAGTAAGGACAACTCGCGGAATTGGGCACTGTATTTTCTGCAGCTCCTCGAGTACCCGAAGCCGTCAAGTTTCGGCATCAGCAGATCGAGGAGTATGACGCCCGGCGCCTCGTGTTGCAAAAGCTCGAAGGCGGCCATTCCGTCGCCTGCCTCGATCGTATCTTCGGCCAGAGGGCCCAGGGCTCGCCGAATCAAGCGTCGTTGGAATGAAGAATCGTCAACAATGAGAACTTTGGGCATAGAATTCCTTACGTGCCGCGGCGCCTTGCTCGGGCGCGCTGCCACGACATAAACCTGATCGACCACATGGATAAAAACATGAAGCCGGTGGGGCGGCGCTGACGAGACGAATTGGCGTCGGGAGCCGCCTTGGACGGCTGGGGCAGGCCGGAGGGCCGTTCGCTACTTTTGCTTGGCGGGTTGCCTAGCCGAACTTGGCTCGATACGATAGCTAGCAGCGCGAGGTTGCAGCGCGGAGGCAGCGGCTTATGACCCGAAGAGAAGCCATCGTTTCAATACCTGGAATTTTCCTAGCGGGGGGCGTCGTGTATGGAAGCCCGCTTCAGAATCGGCCCAGACTTGCGGGTACGCTGCGGCTACGGGCCCGAAGTCGCATCGAGGAACCATCCGGTAGCGGCAAGTTGCGAGTCGAGACGGCAACGCTGGATTGGAAGGTATCCGAGTCGGCCATTGTCATCTGTGATATGTGGGACGACCATTGGTGCAAATCCGCGGCGCGCCGGGTTGGCGAAATGGCCTTGCGGATGAATCAGGTGGTCCAGGCGGCGCGGAAGCTCGGTGTGATGATTATTCACGCCCCGAGTGCAACGATTGACTTCTACGCGGACACGCCCTATCGCCAGCGGATGGTCGAAGCGCTGCATGCCGAGCCACCTGTTCCTATCCAAAGCTGGTGCCATTTGGAGCTGGACAAGGAACATCAACTGCCGATCGACGACTCCGACGGTGGCTGCGATGACGCCAACCCCACCGAGTCGCATCGAGCCTGGAGCCGACAACACACGACCATCGGAATGAGTGGCCACGACGGCGTCACCGACCAAGGTCAGGAGGTCTATAACTTCTGCCGCCAAGAGTGCATCACCAACTTGGCGATGATGGGTGTCCACACCAATATGTGCGTGCTGGGGCGGTCATTTGGGATTCGGCAGATGACAAAAGTAGGGATGAATGTCTTGTTGGCTCGCGACCTTACAGATGCGATGTATGACCCGCGTGACAAGCCTTACGTCAGTCACAAGAGAGGCACCGAACTCGTCATCGAGCATATCGAGCGCCACTGGTGCGCTTCGATTCTCAGCGATGACCTGACGGCGGTCGTCCCGGGGTCAGGAGGGCGGGTGTCGTCCTCCGGAGCTTAGTTCTCTCTTGCTTATACGGTTGTTTCAGCAAGCCCCAAGATGTAGGGTAGGGCGTGGCCCGGCCGCCGTTTGCGAAGAGTCTGCGTCAGTTTCAGGTGGAGTTCGCGACCGAGGAGGCTTGCCAGAAGTACCTGGCTGCTTGTCGTTGGCCCGACGGGTTCCTTTGTCCTCAGTGTGGGCATCGGCAGGCCTACATTCTCGAGCAGAAACTACGGTGGCAGTGCGCGGCGTGTCGACACCCGGTCTCGTTGACGTCGGGAACGGTGCTCCACAATACGAAGACCCCGCTGACGGTTTGGTTTTGGGCTGCGTACCTGATGACAACTGATAAACGAGGTGTGTCGGCGCTGCTACTGCAGCGTCAGCTCGGCCTGTCGCGCTACGAAACCGCCTGGATGATGTTGCACAAACTGCGACGGGCCATGGTGAACGTAGCTCGCGAGCCCTTGCACGGAGAAGTAGAGGTCGATGACACCTGGATTGGCGGCCCGCAAGCAGGTTTGCGAGGCAGCCGGCAACTGAAGGGGCGCCGTGCGGCCCTTGTGATGGTCGCTGTTGAGAAACGCGGGAAGCGCTCCGGGCGCGTTCGCATGTCCGTTATTCCAGACTTCAAGAAGGTGACGATCGACAGGTTTCTTGCCCAGAACGTTGTTCCCGGCTCGACCATCTACACAGACGGTCTGAAGACCTTTACCGCCCTCGAAGAGGCCGGCTACAAACACGTCTCTCGTCCGCAACCTCACCGGACTGACTTGCGGAAAGGCGCCAAGTCGGTGGTGCCGCTGGCGGATCGTGCCATTGGCAACCTGCAGCAATGGCTGACCGGAACGTACCACGGCGTGAGCCGCGCTCAGCTTCAGGTTTACCTCGATGAGTTCGTGTTTAGACACAACCGCCGCAAGACCCCAATGGCAGCCTTCCAAACCCTCCTCGGTCTCGGAACTCAACACGCTCCTACGCCTTACGCCCACATCCGCCGCGCGCGTGACCTGGACAAGACGCGATGACCTCCACCCCAACATCTTGGGGCTTGCTGAAACAACCGTATAAGCAGGAGTTCTCTAGAGTAGGTCTTCAATGGCTTACCGAGTTGCGCTCTATAAGAGGTACCGGTTGTCGTTTCGCTTTTTCAGGGCTGAGGGTTATATTCATTGAGGAACCTTTGGCTTTTTGACTCTTGCATGTTAGCGCAGGGCATGCCCACACCCACGTATCCCATCGTAGTTCCCACGTGGGCATCTACGCCGCCGCGGCCGCGTTTCGGCCGGCAATTCTGCCGCTGGTAATAGCCCAACCTATGTGCAGGCCGTGGCTCCACAGAACAAGGCCACCCATGCCGTTCGAGCCCGCGGCGTAGAGGCCGGGAATCACTTCGCCGCCATGGTCAAGCGCGGCGCAGTCTTTGTTAATCCGCACTCCACCTTCGGTGGTGACGATCCAACTCTTGACGGGCCCGAGTGCGTAGAAAGGCGGATTTTCGATTGAGGACCCGAATAACGCTCGGCCAAAGGGATCAAGGTCAAGACCTTCGGCGGCCTCGTTGTAGTCGTGGATCGTTGATGCGAAGGTCGCCGAGTCGAGTCCAATGGATTCGGCTAGTGCGTCGATTGTCGAGGCCTCATGGTAGAGGTCCGGGCGAAGCCGATGGTAGTCCTCCACATAGGCATAAGCGATCTTCGGAGCAGTCGAGACGAAGTTCGGCCAGGACGAAAATGTCTCGGCTACGGCGCGGTCGAAGACAATGTATGCGGCCTTCTGGTTCTGGCGGGGTATCGCCAGCTCGGGCGCAGCGGTCTCATCGACAAACCGATGCCCGTTGGCGTTCACGAGCACCGCTCCGTGTTCATACAAACTGTTCTCGGGATGCTGCCAGGGAACGAGCAAATCGGCGACCCTTTCGCTAATCTTCTCGTCCCCTTCGCGATCCCACTCAGCGATCCCCTGCCTGGCTGATTCGGGATCGGCCGGTAGTAGTTGCGCAAATGGCTCACGTTGCGGTGGGATGAAGCGGATCTCGGGACCATACACCAAATCCATGTTGATCAGCGCGGCGCCAGCGTCGCGGGCTAGGCGGTGTCCGTCTCCGGTAGCAGTTGGGTTGATTCCTTCGATGGCGGCGATTTTCGGGGAGACGAATTCCATCTTGACGGCGTCGCCATTGGAGTAGTCACCGGCCGCGAGCACAATACCGCGCCGCACCTTGAAGTGGACGACCTTGCCATCAAGTCCCCGGGCTTTCAGCCCCGCCATCGCACCGTCGGGCTTGCGAAAAAGACGAGTGACCTTGTGGTCGGCGAGGATCTGCACCCCCTGTTCGAGAGCGCGGCGGTGGCAAACCGCGATATACATTTTCGCGTTGGGTACCACGTTGTGCATGCGCGGAACTCGGTTGGGCGGCTCCAGATTCGGGCCGCCGAATTCGAGACCAAGCCCGCGCAGCCATTCGAAGTTCTCGGCCAAGTGTTGCGTGAGGAACGCCCGCAAAGGGGCGTTGTTCTTTGACTCGTGTTCGGGCGCGAACTTTGCCAGGTCTTCTTCGTGCCAGGCCGGGTCGTCTCCAACTCCCGCCTCCTTCTGGAGGGCAGTTCCCGAGGCAGTGAAAGACCCAACGGCGATACCGGTTGTTCCGCCGAGATGAGGTTGCTTTTCGAGCAAGACGACGCTAGCGCCTTGGGCGGATGCTTCGAGCGCGGCCGCCAAGCCTGAGCCGCCGCCGCCGACCACGGCCACGTCGGTTTCTTGATCCCAATGAGTGGGCCAGGCAGTAGGAATGTCGTGGGTCATGGAGCTTTAGTGTAGTGGAGGCCGGAGCGGAGCGACGCTGTAGAGGGGGGATCAGGGCGCGGGCGGCCCTGAGCGGGCCGTATGAGCGACCGCGCCGGAGACCCATTTGATATAGTCAAGAGCCGGTTTTTGGGGCGCCGAAGCGCCCTACCTTTGCTGGACATAAGCGCCTGGGAGAAACACCTGGGCAGATACAAATGACAGACGCAAGCACATCCCCGAACGGACCGATTCGTCACGGTCCCTACCCGGAGCTGACTTGGGCGGCGGTCCTGGTGGGCTACGCCTTGGGGTCGATCATCTGTATTTCGATCGGCTACGCGTCGTTGATTCTGGGCTTCTCGATCGAGGGCTCGGAGCTGGCGGCAATCCTGGGCTGGGGCGTGCTGCGCGGCGCGTTGCGGCGAACCAGCATCGTCGAGAACAACATCAACCAAACGCTCGCCTCGTCGGTCAACGGTGCATCGGCAGGGATGATGTTCACCGTTCCGGCGCTGTTTATTCTGAACCGCCAATATCCCGGGGTGACCGATTTCAGTGCTGCGTTGATGGTGCTGGCCTGCATCTCCGGTGGACTCATAGGGCTGGCGTTCATCATTCCGCTGCGCAAGCAGATGATCGATTTCAACCGCCTCGCCTACCCGGGCGGAATCGCCGTTGCATCCATTCTGAAATCGCCGGGAGCCGGTCTACGCAAGGCCATGTTTCTGATGGGCGGCGCGCTCGTTTCCGGCGTTGTTCATGTATTGGTTCTGCAACTGATCGGGGCGGAAGACTTCCCACTAGGCGCGCGAATGGGTTGGCCGGCGTTCCTGAATTTGACCTTCTACTTGTCGCTGCTCACGGTTGGCGTCGGATTTCTGTCCGGCCGGGGCGGATTGCTGTTCGGACTTGGCGGTTTCCTCTGCTACTGGCTTCTTTCGCCGCTGCTGATTCAGTTCGGATCGCCCGAGGTGCAGGCTCTGGCGGTTTCTGCCGGGGCCAGCGTACCCAATGTGTTTCGCGGAGCGCTGTTTCGTCCGCTAGGGATCGGAATCCTGATCGGCGCTGCGATAGGCGGCATCGTAGCGGCGTTTCCCCTCATCGTCAGTGCGATTCGTTCGATGCAGGATGCGTCGAAGGGGAAGGGCGGCGCTAGCGGCGTCACATCCGATGAGCTGCCGATCGGACTGCTCTACGGCATGATCGGCGTGGGCGGGCTAGTGCTGATGGTGGTGGCATTTCTGTCCGCACCGAGCATGACCTTTGGCCGAGCGTTGGCCATGGCGCTGCTGGGAACGCTGTGGATCTGGGTCGCCGGAGTGATCGTTTCCGAGTGCCTGGGCCGGACGAACTGGAGTCCGCTTTCGGGAATGACCCTCATCGCGGTGACGATCTTGATTTTCATCGGCAGCGGGATGGCGGACAGCGATCTGATCGTCAGTGGCATCATTGTCGGCGCGGCGATCTGTGTTGCGATCGCGCAAGCGGGAGATATGATGCTGGACCTCAAGTCCGGCTACCTGGTCGGGGCAATTCCGAAAAAGCAACAGATTGCCCAAATGCTGGCGACCTGGTTGGGGCCGATTCTCGTGATGGGCTTGATCTACGTTCTCGACGGGGCCTATGGACTGGGCAGCAGCCGCTTGCCGGCTCCGCAGGCCACGGCATTGGCCGGTGTGATCGAAGGAATCCTGGGAGGCGACGTTCCGGCCTTTCGGTATGCGGCCGGCGCGGGACTGGGAGCGATCCTCTCTTTCAGCGGACTAGGGGGCATCGGCGTCTTGATCGGTCTAGGATTTTACATGCCATTCAATATCGTGCTGACGTATACGATTGGCTGCGGTGCGCGGATCTTGATTGATCGCATCAAAGGGAATGAGTTTGTCGAAAATGTTGGCATTCCGATCGCGGCCGGCCTGATCGTCGGCGAGGCGCTGGTCGGGGTGGGTACGGCGATGGTGCAGGTATTCGGGGCGTTGTGATGATGGGAATAGATGTGATCGCGCAGGCTCATAGCGAGCACGCTACGGCAAGAGGATGGCGGCGTGTGATGGGATTTCGGCGGCGGGAGGCAGGATGAGCGGCGGCAAGCGACTGGGACACGTGCTGATGTGGGCCGGCTTCGTCGCGTCCGCTTTTGTCGCGAGCAGTCGTACCGACAATGTGGACTGGCTGACCTACTCCCTCACCGCCGGTGTGGGCGTCGTTGGAGTCGTTCTGTTGCGCGTGAAAGATCGGGCGAACGCGGACTCCGATCGAAAGGCGCACGAGACGGTGGGGTATCTGACGGAGGCGCTGCAACAACTCCGCGACAAGCTGGCGCAGCTGAGGGCCGAGCGGGCAACGGTGGACGTTTACGACGTTCGTCATCGCATTGATGGCGATCTGGCCGGCGACCTGCGCGATTTCGCCGCCGATCGAGAAGCGATCAGCGAGGCTCATAGCCTAAAGCTCTACGCCGATGTAATGAATCACTTTGCGGCCGCTGAGCGTAATATTAATCGTGCCTGGTCCGCTTCAGCCGATGGGTATATCGACGAAGTTTGGATTTGTCTGGAGCGCGCGGAGTCGCTGATGGGTGAGGCGCTTGATCTACTTCGAGAATAGACGAAGCGCGAGTAGTTCGCCAAAACCCACGTGCGGCCGCAGTCCAGGACTCCCGTCCAGATTGGTAGATCTGTTCCGGAAAAGCCTCTCGGTGACCATGCGATTCGTCCTTGTTGCGCTCGGGCTTGCTTCACGGACGGGTCCTGGCAATGGGCCGTTTGACCAGCGCCGAGCGCGGCAGTATACTTGTGCTGCAACGGAGACCGCGATGGCAACCCTCATTTTAAGTAAGTCCCCAATACTCGACAGAACGGAGAAAACAAAATGAATCGCTATTTGCTGGTCACAATGATTGCCGCGTTCACCTCGCCGTTGACGGCGCAGGATAACCCGCTGAGCACCGAGGCACAGCAGGCCTGGGCGCGCGTCAAAAAGTATGTCGTCGCTGCAGCCGCGAAGATGCCCGAGGACAACTACAGCTTCAAACCTTCTCCCGAGAGCCAGAGCTTCGGCGACTTGGTGGCCCACACAGCCAATTCGGCCATGCGCGACTGCTCGGCCTTCAATGGAGAGAGGAAGCAGGCCGGTGCCGACGCCACTGGATCCAAGGCTGATTTGATCGCCGTTCTTGGTACCGCGGTGGCCGAATGCGACAAGGCCTACGGGTCGCTTAGCGACTCCAAGGCAACCGAGATGATTGAAGGCAGACGCGGTAGCCGCTCGCGGCTGGGAAGCCTCTACCGCAACGCCATCCACATCGAACACGAGTATGCCCAGATGGCTGTCCACATGCGCTTGAAGGGTATCGTGCCCCCATCCAGCGAACGGCCCTAAAGCAACGGAATGCGCTCTCTGTGACCGCCGCCCTGCCTTGGCCCGCCCACTGACAGTGCGATCGGCCGCTCCTGATCCTCGTGCGCGAGCAATATCCGCAAGACTTGGCTCTGAAATACACGAGAGAATCGAGGCACTTTTTCGCGGCCGGCGGTTGTTCATCGTGAAAGCCCAGCGTGACAAAGAGATTCTGCCCATGGGACTTACGGTACCCCGTTAGGGTGTTTCGGGACATTTGTGTCAGGTATAGTAACGAAGGACATCGGTACCGAGGCTCCATTTACTTTCGAAGCCGTAGCTGCCTATCCTGACATTGGAGGTGTTTATCCGCGCGAGACGACGCCCAGTGGCCAATGGATAATCGCGTAAGAGGGCACCGCAGCCGATGAGTACGAAACAAACCCTGCCCATGAAGTTCGAGATCGGACAGACCGTCGGTGGATATGAATTCTTAGCCGTACTGGATACGTCCGAGAGCGGCGTCACCTATAAGGTCCGTAACATCCTCGTGAAAAGGCTGGAAGCGCTGAAGGTCCTGCCGAAAGAGTTGCAGGAAGACCAGCAGCGAGTCGACAGGTTTCTTCGAAAAGTCAACATCCGGGCACGCCTCTCGCATCCCAATATCGTTTCTTTTTATAACGCGATGCCGCTCGAAGATCAGCTCGTGATGACGACCGAGCTGGTGGAAGGATCCGTAATTATCTACTTGACGCAAGGGTGGGTGCCGTGGTAGCCTCGCTTTTATGCTATCGCCATCCGCTAGGCAGAAAATTGCCAATGAGGCTATCAACTTTATACTTCAGGCTTTCTACGCTGGCGTGGTGTACTCCGTGTTAGCAGCAGGTGGAACAATATACGCTTGGATTACCGGAGCGGATCAGCAATGGGTTTTTTTGGGCCTAGGTGCGCTCGGAACCCTGTTTCTTGTCTTGGTGACCACTGGTGTCGTCGTTTGGCAACGCTCCAAATCAAAGCCGCTACAGACGGTTGGTCGTAAGGGATATTTGGATTTCAGAAAGGACGCGGAGGCTGCAATTCACCAACTACAAGTGGACATCCCCAAGATTACGGCAATAAATCAGCGGATGGGCGAGATCGCGTCGAATGCTTCAAAACGTCCAGATACATCCTCGCACCGCGCGATCCACGCAGGAGTCGTAAAGGTATCAAAAAAGATCAATCGGCAGGCGAGCATTATGAGGATTCGCTCGGGTCCCGTAAAGCGCAACGTTGACCTACTCATCGAAAGCATAACCGGATGGTCTGATTGGGTCCGGAAGCGGCAGGGACCAGATGAAATTCAGTCGCTTCTCCCACTGATCCGATCTATTGGGGCTCCGCTTCAACAGACTATTTCTAGTCTAGAATCGTTTCAGGCGAGTCTACAGGTGAACATTCGAGAGATGAGTCAGGAGATGGATTTGGCTGGAGGGGCATTTCACAGTGAAATGGACGCGGTTCTCAAGCGGATAAAGCAGCTCCGTGCGTGCTGTCATCAGCAGATTTCCCTATTAGATCCTTATACTTCAGGGAGTCCGAGTTAATGAGCCGCAGCAGGGTGTCCCGAAACAAATACGGATTGTTCCGATTGTCGAACCGAAACTCGAACTCATCAAGGTAGGCAGGAAGATGCTTCACGCTGACTTTATGATAGGCACCGACAACAGACCGCTTGAAGAGCGAGAACGCGCCCTCGATCGAGTTCGTGTGGACATCGCCGCGAACCCACTCGTCAGCGGAATGGTTTACGCTCTCGTGCTTGGTTTTCTCATCGCCAATGCCTTTGTAGGCTTCGTAGTCGTCGGTATAGATGTTCTCGGCATCCGGGGCGTGCTCCTCAATGAATCCGTGAAGCGTTTCGCGATTGCGCCGCTTGCCGACCGTCAGCCGGATATTGCCATCGCGTTCGATAGCCCCGAGAACCATCGTTTTGTTCCCCGTGTATCCCCGGCCCATGCCCTTGGCCTTACCGCCGACCCAGGTCTCATCGACTTCGACGGTGCCTTCAAGGGGCTCGGTGTCGGCGTCCTTCATGGCGGCTCGGATACGATGGCAGAGATACCAAGCGGTCTTGTAGGCTACTTTCAGGGTGCGCTTGAGTTGGTTGGCCGAAATCCCTTTGCGGGATTCGCACATCAGGTAGATGGCCGCGAACCACTTGGGAAGCGGCAAGTGAGAATCATGGAAGATTGTCCCGGCGGTAACGGAGAACTGGTACCGGCATGAGTCGCAATCGAACTGTCCGCGCTTGTGGATTCGAGAGATCTTCTCGTTTTCGCATCGTGGGCACTGTATACCCTTGGGCCAGCGTAAGCCCTCAAGGTAGGAGCGGCATTTCTCTTCAGAGTGGAACCGGTCCATTAGCGTCATCAAATCGATATTTGCGGTGGAAGCCATAGCTATGACCAGAAAGAAACCAGAGAAGGATCTAACGACCGACGAAGCGATGCGGAGGATCTTCCCGAAGAAGGTACGCGAAGAACTTCACCGAGTAGCGCACGAGAAGGACGACAAAGAACTGAAAGGAAAGAAGACAACCCGATCACAAGAATAGTATACTATGGTTATGACCTTGTGTCAAGTAGATAATTACGTATCTTACTTCTATCAAGAGTATACTCCCAGGGCCCGCGCACAGACCGCTGAAGGCCACCGTTAGCCCATGAGTGCAACTAGTTGCCTCGGCGAACATCGCGCTTGAACTCACCGGGCGAAGAGCCTTCGCGCACCAAGACGGCGGTTTCTCCCGGGGGCACCGCGAATCGCAATAGCAAACCGATCATTCGCTTGGGGTCCGTCTCGTTCCTGTAGAGGAGGGCCGCCGCCTCACCCCAGGGGTTGCGCAACCTGCATTCACGCCCCCCTCGCGATTTTATTTCCACGAACTGCAAGACGCCCTCACTGATCGCCGACGTCACAAGAAAGCCGCCGCGCGCGAGCAGCGTGTATTCCGCATCCCAGGCCTCGGGCCATGCAGGGAAAACGCGCAGCACCGGATCGCCACCTGGACGAGCCGGAACCCCCTGGAGTAGTGCCAACTGGACAGCGTCCAATGCGCGCCCGAGGCGCTCGGCATCCATCGCCTGCCGCCCTTCCAAGAGAGACAAACGATTCCGCAAGACCGCCTTCTCGTCTCGGCCTAGCGTGACCGTTTCATCCTCTCCCCAGGCGCCGATCTGGCTGGGGATCATGACTTCGATGTCTCCGGACCGCCCCAGCAGCGCCGCCGAACGAGGACTCGGGTTCAATGAATCGATTTTCGTCCGCGAATTTATTCCGTCAGGGAACAAAGACTCCAGAGAGTCGTTCGCGGTGCGCATCAGTCTGTCATCGGGCGTTTCGAGCGTCGACAGGTCGTAGTGGATGCCCGGAACGATCGTGTGGTAGCTGCGGTTTGTGCCGTCGCCGTGTGCGTGGGGTTTTCGGCCATTCGTCCACAGCCGGGGCTGCCCGGGTTTTCTTGGATCGAGGGAGTCCGGGTCGTCATTCGTCGGCAGAGGTGTCAGCTCCCGCAGCAGCTCTTGCCAGGCCGCGCGCCGGTCAGAGTCCACGTCGAGCAGTTCCGAGGCCCTGATCGCGAGAGGCAAGACGCCCTGCATCGCGGCGAGTTCTTCCATGGTGTCTTGCGCACCCCAGACCGGCTCGTGGTTGTTGACATCGTGCAGGTGATACTTTCCGTCGGCACCCTTTTTCAGGTTGGGATAGGACTCGAAAAAATCCGCAACGCCTTTCAGCATCGGGTAGGCCCTTTCCCGAAGCCAATCTCGATCCTGAGTGTATTGGTAACGCTCCCAGTAAAGAAACGCAATCTTCGCGCCGCTCGAAAGAATGTGTACGGCGTGTCCGAAAGGGCCTCCACCTTTGTCAGAGACGACCCAGTTTCCATCCACCCATTTTCCAGGCGCTTTCCAGTTCCAGCGGCTGGCATGCGGAGGTTTCGTCCGCGCAAACTCCCGGAACGCCAAAGAACGGCCATCCCAAGGCTTTCGAAGCAGATAGAGGTCTTGCATCTCCGCGGCGATTTTGTCGGGCAAGGGCGGCAGCCCATCAAACCACACGACCTCGGGAATAAAGATGCACCGGCTGCCCCATTGCTCACGAGCCGCCCGCGCGGTCGACTCGAACATGCCGGAGTAGAGATTGAACATCGGCTCCATCAACTCGGGACGATTCGTGGCAAGCAGGCCCTGGTAATAGCTGCTGACGTTGTGCCACCAGTACTGGCTGCCCCAGTCCCTGGTATCTCCGCCGGTCGTCCACAGCATGCCGTTGAACTTGGGCGGGAATTTGCCGCGAGAACTCGACGCCATCAGATACAGGAAATAGTTGTAGTTCGCCTCGACATAGTCAGCGACGCCGTCTTTACTGCTCAGATGAACGAAGGATCGAGCCCAAAAATCTCGCCACCAACTCCTGTTCGATTCCACGAGCGCTTCGAAACCCTTATCGGAAGCCGCGTCAAGCTGACAGAGCGCCTCAGCCGCCACGTCATCGGAACGGTTGAAGCTGGAGGCGCTGGCAATCAGGATTGTGAAAGCGCCCGCACCTGGTTCCACCACCAAGCTCAGCTCGCCTTCGCTGACCGTCTTCGTGTTCACGGCACGTCCCAGGACGGCCACGGCCAGTGCGGAGCTGTTGTAATAGTCACCCTCGGTGAATTCCTGGCGCAGAATAATCCTGTCTCCTTTTGTAGAAAGTGCGGAGTGAGCCGTGTGATTCCTGGTTTTCACCACAGGGGGACGAAGCATGCGCAGATTCGTCTTGATCGGAACCGGATTCGCCCGCGTGTCTTTAATGGCGAGGGCGATCACGTCCGCGTCGTTCCAGGCTAACGCGCGAACGCTGACTCCCCGGCCTTCCACGCTCAGGAGATCGTCGTAGATAGAAAGATGCTGCGGCGTCTGCGCCCGCGGAAACACGTCCTCGCCAAAATCCACAAAGTCGACATCCACAAGCCCAACGCCGCAGCAATAGTCGGAGTTGCGTTCCACAAAGCTGTTTGTCGCGGTATTGGTGGCGAACACATCCACGCGGTTGATCTGAAGCTTGAGGGCCGTTGGCTTGGTCCAGACGAGCGTGCCCATGCGGCCGTTGCCAATCGGCAGGCCCTCCTCACTTCGCGAAGCCGGTGTGTCGTAGTGGAGATCTCCGCGAGAGACAAGGCTCTGGTGGTCGATATTCAGGATTGTGGAGCCAGCGGATTGTCCTTTGGATGCGGGGGCGAGCGGCAAGATTGCCGCGAGAGCGACGATGGTCATCCAGCGGCAGCGATTTTTCACAACTTGAGTTTATACATTCCACGAGTCAACGCAGGGCTGCCCTCTGTGCGCGGCATCTACTGTATCCCCAGGCCGGGCCGCCGGGCCGAAGACCAAAACCGCACGGTTGGCCGGCGGTGATCCGCCTAGAGGCGAGCCAGATTCGGAAGGGCCAAACTCGAGAGTGAGGTCAAAGACCCCATCGTCAAGCCCCTCGATTTCTTCGCTGCTTTAGAATGTTAGTAGCAAGTCTATCGGCGCGCTGTAGCGCAGGCGCGCGTTCTTAGCAATCGGACCAATCGGTCAGCCGATTCCATTGGCCATCTTGACTCCACGGATCTCACGACGCTCGTTCGCGATGGGCCTGCTCGGCGCGAGCGGCCTTCGCGCCACGCCGGCGCGATCGAGCAGCCTCGGCGGCATGATGTGGGACTTCACGCTCGACTATATCGGGCGGCTCGACGAGCGTCGCCGAAAGCGTTTTGAGGCGCTGGAGACTCCGCTGGAGTTGACCCAACTGCAACGGCGCGTGCGCGCAAAGCTCGCCGAAATGTGGGGACCGTTTCCCGAGGAGAAAAACTCCCTGAACGTCCGCCACGTGGGGAGCGTTGAGCGGCCGGATATTGTTGTCGAGAAGCTGATCTACGAAAGCCGCCCGCAGCACTTTGTCACGGCGAATCTTTATCGCCCGAATCGGCCGAAGGGAGCCGAAGGAAAACTCCCGGCGGTCATCTTTCCGCCCGGGCATGGGGCGACGGGCAAGGCCTTTGAGACCTATCAGCGCTTCTGTGCGCTGATGGCACGCTCGGGCTTTGTCGTGCTGACGTGGGATCCGATCAGCCAGGGTGAGCGTCTGC